>NZ_JAIWIA010000022.1 GCF_020176695.1 Massilia sp. MS-15
CGCAGTATGAGGCTTGCCTTCATCATTAAAAAGCGAAGATAATCGAACAATTACTTCGCAAAAACAGAAGCGATGAACCATACGCCCCCGAATTTCCGCCACCTCTACTACTTTTGGGTAGTCGCCAAGGAGGGCAGCATCACGCGCGCGGCCGAGCGGCTGGGTCTTGCCATCCAGACCGTCAGCACCCAGCTGTCCCAGCTGGAGATGTCTCTTGGCAAATCCCTGTTCACCCAGCAGGGCCGGCGCCTGAACCTGACCGAGGCCGGGCGCCTGGCGCTCTCGTATGCCGACCAGATCTTCCTGCTGGGCGAGCAGATGCAGGAAGCCTTGAGCGAGTCCGACAGCGGCCGCACCCGGCTCACGGTCGGGATTTCCGATTCGCTGCCCAAGCTGACCGCCTACCGCCTGCTCGAGATCGCGACCCAGCTGCCGCGTCCGGTACGCATGGTGTGCTATGAGGGGGAATTCGACGAACTGCTGGCCGACCTGGCCCTGCACAAGCTGGACGTGGTGCTGACCGACCGCGCGGTGCGCTCGGGCACCACTCTGCGCGTGTTCAGCCACCTGCTGAGCGACAGCGAGACCATCGTGGCCGGCGCGCCCGGCCTGGCCGGGGCCTGGGGCGCGGATTTCCCGCGTTCGCTGAACGGCGCGCCCTTCCTGCTGCCGACCCGGAATAATGCCTTGCGCGGCAAGATCGACGAATGGTTCGAGCTCAGCGGCGTGCGGCCGGACGTGGTCGGCGAGTTCGAGGACAACGCCCTGCTCACCACCTTTGGCCGGCGCGGCCTCGGCCTGTTCTTCGCGCCCGCGGCGCTGGCCCAGGACATCGAGGAACAGTTCGGCGCCGTGCTGGTGGGCCGCGTGCCGCAAGTGCGCGAACACTTCTATGCCGTCTCGAACGAGCGCAAGATCAAGCACCCGGCGGTGGAAGCCATCCTCTCGGCCGTCCACAAAGGGGTTCTGGCTGGCACATGACGTTACAATGTTGGCGGCTATTGCCATTTTTTAATTTCACACTCTTCAATGCAAAACTTTCTTTTCGTCGTTCTTGCCCTGTTCCTGGTGGCGCTGAACGGCTTCTACGTGGCGGCGGAATTCAGCATCGTCACGCTGCGCAAGACCCGCGTGCGCGCCATCGCCAAGACCAGCGGCGTGCGCGGACGCATCCTCGGCAAGGTCCACGACAAGCTCGACGCCTACCTGTCCGCCTGCCAGCTCGGCATCACCCTAGCCTCGCTCGGCCTGGGCTGGGTCGGCGAGCCGGCCTTCGCCAGCCTGCTGGAACCGGTGTTCGCCATGCTGGGCGTGACTTCCCCCGAACTGATCCATGGCGTGTCCTTCGTGGTGGCCTTCTCGGTGATCTCCTTCCTCCACATCGTGGTGGGCGAACTGGCCCCGAAATCGCTGGCGATCCGGATTCCCGAAGTGGTGGCGCTGTGGTGCGCGATTCCCCTGTACGCATTCTATTGGGCCATGTACCCGGCGATCTGGCTGCTCAATGCCAGCGCCAACATGGTGCTGCGCATCGCCGGCCTGGCCGGCAGCGGCAGCCACGAGACCCATTATTCCACCGACGAGCTGAAGATGATCCTGCGCTCCAATACCAGCGCGCCGGGCGAGAAGTTCACGAATGACGAGCGCAACATCCTGGCCCAGTCGCTCGATTTCAGCCAGCTTGCGGTCTCCGACCTGATGCGCCCGATCAACGAGGTGAGCGCCCTGTACGCCAGCCGATCGCTCGAGGAAAACATGGAGACGGTGCGCCGTAATCGCTTCTCGCGCTACCCCTACTTCGACGAGGAGGGCGAGGAAGTGCTGGGCGTGATCCACCTGAAGGACCTGTTCTTCGCCCAGCAGGCCGGGCGCGTCATCACCGACCTGACCCAGCACCTGCGCCCGGTCGAGACGATCTCGGCGCGCACCCCGGCCCAGGACATCTTCCGCCGCTTCAGGAGCGGCGCCCCGCACTTCGCCCTGATCGGCGAGAAGGGCAAGCGCCCGGTCGGCTTCATCACGCTCGACAACCTGCTGGGCGCGATGGTGGGCGAGATCCGCGACGAGTTCCGGATGAACGAGAACGACTGGATGTCGCAGCCCGACGGCACGTTTATCGGCAAGGCCAGCCTGCCGATCTTCTCGCTCGAGCGCCTGCTCGGGATCGACATCGACAACGAGGAAATGGGCCTGGACGACGTCGAATCGGTGGGCGGCCTCCTGATGGCCAAGCTGGGCGACATCCCGAAACAGGGCCAGCGCATCGGCTTCCCGCACTTCGACGTGGTGGTCAAGAAGATGAACGGGCCACGCATCCTGCTGGTGAAGGTCTATCCGCACGTGCAGCGCGCCGACGTGGACGAGGAACACGACTGAGCAGTGCCGCGCTGCCGGCGGCGGCTCAGTCAGCGATCTCCACCTCGGCCTCGAGCCAGACGGTGGGCCTGGCGTTCAGCATCGACACGGCATTGGCGTTCAAGCTGAACGCCATCCGTTTCGGCGTGCCGCTGACCCGCACTTCCGCCATCGCGTCGGCCAGGGGCTGTGGGCCGCATATATCCGGACACAGCGGTTTGGCATCCGGTGGCACGACAGACACGCTGGCACGCGCATAGGTAGCGCGCCGCTTCGACACCGCTTTCGCTCCCCGGACGTCTACATCCAGTTTCCGTCCATTCCACGACATGCTGCAGCCCGGAATACGCCAGCCGTGCGCGTAGGCGCGCCTGCCATCGTCGGAATAGACGGGGATCCTGCCACTCACCTTGCATAGCTCGGTGATCCTGGCGACTATGCCATTCGTCGCTTCGATCAGCTGAACCGTTGCGGTCATCCTGGCGATGCGCAGCCTTGCAGGCTCGGGCGGCGGTGGCGGAATGGCGAGCGCTGGCGACGAGCCCAGCAGGAGCATGGTCGCCAGCAGCTGATTTCGTGAAATCCGTCGCTTCATCAGCATGCCGGTGCACCCCATACAGCGTAAAAGTCCGCGGAGCCATGCGCATCCTTCGCGTCCGTCGCTGGCCGCACCTGTCTCCATGGGCCCTGCGGACCATACCTTGCTACGATTGTCAAAGCGACGAACCTACCAAAACTCTGCCATCGACCCATTGCAGACCTTAGCGCAGGATTCGCCTGAACCGGCACGCGATTCAGTCCAATGATGCGCGAGGCTGATCATTCCGCAGGATAAAGTAGGCAATACTCAGAAATAGCACGCCAAACAAAAAGTGCAGACCGATGACGATCCAGAAAGCATTCGGCGAATCGATTCTGGAATACCAACTTTCCCCTATGCTGCCTTTTGTCGTGAACTCGATACGACCTGTCCAAAGACCTTCAAGCATGAACCACCACACAACAAATGCTGAGCCGATCGCAGAAAAACCCATGAATTTAATGAAAAACAAGCGTGTTACTCCTCTATTGCTTATGTCTTGGCAGGCCAGCTTCTGGCCGAATGCAGATATGCACTTATCGCCAATTTAACCTGTTATCAGCCGCTGTCGACGGATCATTTTGGGCCAACGCAAGCCGGCCATCCCAGTTGCGAGCCCTGTTCCTCATGCTCACCACGTGGTTGCCATGCTGCTTGCACAGGAAGTGAACCGCACGTTCTTCCTTCGTCTGCCTGTACGAAATCCCTGCTGTAATGGAGCGAATTCCGCTGCCACCACCACCCTGCAAGCTCTCGCCTCGTCACAAGCTCAACTTTCCTGGCAATCGAAACACATGGCCTGGCCCGCACAGGAAAGGATCGGGCTGCCGGCAGTTGGCCCAAGGGCAAGACTAGCGATACTGCGGCGGCTTCACGGTATCGATGTAGAGCACGCCATCATAATGGTGTGCCGGCACGAGCTGGACGGCCCTGACTCCCCATGACCTGGCCCCGAGGCTGGTGTTCAGCCAGGCGGCGTCCGGCTGCCCCTGCGGACGGGAGAAATCAATCAGGCTCATCTTGTAGCCGCCATTGGCGAGGAGCGCTTCGAACGAATCGGCCGCGGGAGGCAGGATCCCGTAGGTGCGGCGATTGTTGAAGGCGCCAGCGCCGCGTCCCATGTACAGGCCCAGCGTGTAAAGCTCGGAACGGCGCCGCTCCGCCAGCCAGGCGCCCATCGGTTTCCAGCTTTCGGCGTGCTCGGGGGCGTGGGCAATGTGCGCGTTGTGGGCCCACACGATCACTTTCTGCTTCGGATACAGTTTGTCGAGCACGAAGTCCAGGTTGTCGGCCATCGCGCGATCCCTCACCCCGTTGCCTTCCGCTGCCGGCACCATGCGCATGTGGACGAAGGCGATCCGCGAGCGCGCTTCCCGGATGGCGAGGTCGACCTGGTTGGGACGGTCCCCCAGGTGCGCCAGCAGGCGTGCGCGGTGCTGTTCCAGGGTGCGCAGCAAGCCTGTGTAGTAGGCAAGCAAGCCCTCCGCATTGTCCTTGTCGATCGTCTTCAGCTTGGCTTCATGCTGCAACAGGGCAGGCACGGCGGCCGGATCGACGATCTCGAGCATCGTGCGGAAGCGACCGCTGGTGGCGCCAGAGCCGCTGCTTGGCTGGTTATCGAAACCGGTAACACGCAGCGGACGCGAACTGGCCTGGGTCTTGCGTACATAATCGAACAGGGCCAGCACCTCGTCGGTGTGCCAGATAGCGAACAGGCAGGAGCGCATGGTCTTCTCCGGGCTTTCCGCCGCAGCCGCTGCGCCGGCAGCGTCGCAGTCCGTCATCGAACTTTCGAACGCAATCACGTCAAAGCCGAGCTTTTCGTGGAGGAATTTGATCAGCCGCACCTTCATCCAGTTGAACTCGGCGACGCCATGGCTGCTCTCGCCCAGCTGGACGATGCGTCGATCGCCGAGCAATGGTCCGAGGAAGGCAAGATCGGAGAAATCCTCGCTGAACAGGGAGCGGATCGGATGGCGATGTGCCAGCACGTCGCGACGCCAGTCGGGACGAACGCCCGGCACGGCCGCCGCCGGCAAGCGCAGCGCGTCGTCGTCCAGCAAGGCTTGCGGGAGCGCCGGCTGTGGCGGAACTTGCCCATCCCCGGGAACGGCAGGTGCCAGCTTGCCCTCTCCATTCGCCACCAGCTTCAGGTCGGAGAACCAGGCGCTGCCGCTTCCCGTCATCATGGCGCCAACCCGCACCGTTTCCGCGTTTGAAGCGACCGGCACGACGATCCTGAATGGGCGCCACTCGCTGTCCCCGCGCGCGCCCTCTTCCGCCGAATTCTTGTAGGCGACTACCTTGCCGTTCGCGCGCACGCTCGCGAACAAGCCGGCCCAGCCATCGTTGACCCCCTGGGACCGTATCCTTCCCGACAGCGTCAGCGTCCGGGCGCGCGCCGCGGCGACTGGCAGATCATGGTACATGGCCCCGAGCTGCCCGGCCGCCCGCCCCGCCGTTGCGCTCAGCTTCACGGCGCAGGGCGCCGGTGGCGCCGCATCGCACACCTGCTCAGCCAGATAGCCGTTCAGGCCCGTCTTCCACAACACCGGGCCGCCCTGCGCCTTGTCCCAGTCGCGCAGTTGCGGATTGGGGAGAGGAAGTTCCTGGGCGGCAGCCTGCAGCGTACCGGTCAGCAGGACTGCGGCGAGTGCATGGGTCAAGCGCGTGTTGGGCATGTGGTTCCTCGGAAGCCAAGCGTGAATGGCACGGTAGCTGACCTGTTAACGATGCTCAGCATAACAAGCGGCAACAGCCAAAAACATCGCAGATTGTCACGCAGGGTCGCAAGTGGACCGAGGTCACAAAGTTGTTGCGCTTGCAATATTCTTGACGCATACTCAGCGTTGAGGCATTCCCCACCGCAGCCCGACCGGGAGAGCGACGATGAGCATGCAAGTCCGCAACAGCAGCGCGATGGGCCGGGCCCGCCACGAGGGCCACGATCAGCACCATGGCCAGGCTGGCCGCAACGGCCACGACGGCCACGACGGCGACAAGTTGTATGAACATGCCCCTTGCGGCCTGCTGCTGGCCGATACCGATGGCCTGCTGCTGCGCGCCAACGGCACCGCCTGCGGCTGGCTCGGCTTCGCGCCATCCGAACTGGCCGGCATCGTGCGCATCCAGGACCTGATGACGGCTGGCGCGCGCCTGTTTCACTACACCCATTGCATGCCCGTGCTGGAGGGCCGCGGCTCGGTGGCGGAGCTGCAGATCGACCTGCGCCACCGCGACGGCACCCGCCTGCCGATGCTGGTGAACATCGTGCGCCGCCGCGAAGGCGGCCGGCTGCGCGACCAGTGGGCCCTGTTCATGGCCACCGAACGCCAGTCCTATGAACGCGAACTGCGCCATGCGCGCAAGCTGGCCGAGGAAGCGCTGGAAGCGCGGCGCGACGCCGAACGCCAGCTGCGGGACCTGAACGACGCCCTGTGCGCCGCCGACCGGCGCAAGGATGAATTCCTGGCCACCTTGTCGCACGAGCTGCGCAATCCGCTGGCGCCGCTGCGCAGCGCGCTCGAGGTGATGCGGCGCACGCCCGCGGCCGAGGGACCCAACGCACGCCTGCTGGGCGTGTTCGACCGCCAGCTGCACCACCTGACCCACCTGGTGGACGACCTGATGGAAGTCTCGCGCATCACCCAGGACAAGATGGAGCTGCGGCGCGAAGCCGTCGACCTGGCGGCCCTCGCGCGCGCCGCCGTGTGCGACACCGCGGGCCTGATGGAACAGGCGCAGCACAGCCTGGAACTGGCGCTGCCGGAACAGCCGGTCACGGTGGATGCCGACCCGACCCGCATCAACCAGGTACTGGTCAACCTGCTTACCAACGCCGCCAAGTACACGCCGCCGGGCGGGCGCATCGGGCTGTCGCTGATGGTCGAGGAAGATCGCGGCACCGGCGCGCACGCCGTCCTCGCGGTCAGCGACAACGGCATCGGCCTGCCGCCGCATGCGCTGGGCACGGTGTTCGACATGTTCTCGCAGCTGGAACCGGCGCTCAAGCGCGCGCGCGGCGGGCTCGGCATCGGGCTGTCGCTGGCGCGCGGCATCGTCGAGCTGCATGGCGGCAGCATCGCCGCCGACAGCGAAGGCGAAGGCCGGGGCAGCCGCTTCACGGTGCGCCTGCCGCTGGCGCAAGATGCAGCACGGGCGCGGGCACAGGCGGCGGCGCCAGCCTGGCCTGCGCCGGCGCGCATCCTGGTGGTGGACGACAATGCCGACGCCGCCGACATGCTCCTGATGGCGCTCGAGCAGTTCGGCTGCGAGGTACGCACCGCCAACAGCGCCGGCGCGGCGCTGGCGCTGGTGCAGGAGTTCGCTCCCGAGGTAGCCCTGCTCGATATCGGCCTGCCCGACCTGAACGGCTATGAACTGGCGCAGCGCCTGCGCGCGCTGGACGCCGGGCGCGGCATGCGCCTGATCGCGGCCACCGGCTGGGGCCAGGAAAAAGACCGCCAGCGCGCCTTCGATGCCGGCTTTGACCACCACCTCACCAAGCCGATCGACTTCGAACGCCTGCGCAGCGTGCTGGCGGCGCCACGGCCGTGACAATGCGTGAATCCTGGCGCCCTGCGCGCGTGCTATCGTCGGGTTTTATGTCGATATGGCCTCACCGATGCGTCCCTTCCCGCGCTTTATCCCTCCCTTGCCGGTCCAGCTGGCCTTCTTTGCCTTCGCCCTGACTTTCTCCACCGCGGCGCTCAAGACCTTCTCCTGGCTGGGCCAGGTCGCGCTGCCGATGTGGTTCTATGTGGCCGGCGGCTTCGCCAGCGTGCTAGTGTTCGGGCTGTTCTACAGCTTCATGTGGGGCATGATGAGCTGGCATGTGGAGGCGCAGGCACAGGACAACGGCGGCACACCCGTTTGATGGAGCGGACATGGATTACGACAACACCAACCCCTTTGCCAGGATCCTGGGCGGCGAACTGCCTTGCGTGAAGGTCTACGAAGACGCACTCACGCTCGCGATCATGGACATCATGCCGCAGGCGCCCGGTCACGTGCTGGTGTTGCCGAAGGAGCCGGCGGCCGAGCTGTTCGCGCTCTCCGACGAGGGCGCCGCGGCCTGCATCCGCACCACGAAGAAAGTCGCGGCGGCGGTCAAGGCCGCGCTGGGGGCGCCGGGCATCATGATTGCCCAGTTCAACGGCAGCGCGGCGGGACAGACCGTGCCGCATGTGCACTGCCACATTGTCCCGCGCGAGGCGGCGGCGGCGCTCAAGCCGCATGCGGCGGTGCACGCGGATGCCGCGGAGCTGCGCGCACTCGCCGCGCGCATCATCGCCGCCCTTCCCGCCTAGCCGCGCGGAGGCCGGCTCAGGGCCGCTCGCCAGGACGCAGGGTCAGCACCCGCACGCCATCCCGGGTGACCGCCACGGTGTGCTCGAACTGCGCCGACAGCTGGCCGTCGCAGGTCACCACCGTCCAGCCATCGGCTTCGGTGCGCACCGCGTGCCCGCCCTGGTTCAGCATCGGTTCGATCGTGAACGTCATCCCTTCGCGCAGCACGGGGCCGCTGCGCGCCTGGCCCCAGTGCAGCACCTGCGGCGGCTCGTGCATGGCGCGGCCGATGCCGTGTCCGCAGTAGTCCCTGACCACCGCATAGCCATGGCGGCGCGCGTGGCGCTCGATCGCGTGTCCGACTTCGCCCAGCCGGGCGCCGGGGCGCACGGCCCGGATGCCCTTCCACATGGCCTCGTAGCATACCTGCACCAGGCGCCTGGCCGCCGGCGCCACCGCGCCGACCAGGTAGGTCTTGCTGGAGTCGGCGATGTAGCCGTTCTTCTCCAGCGTGATGTCGAGGTTGATGATATCGCCGTCACGCACGGTCTCTCCCTCCGAGGGCACGCCGTGGCAGACGACCTGGTTGCGCGAACTGTTGAGGACATAGGCAAAGCCGTACTGGCCCTTGCTGGCCGGGCGGGCGCCGAGCGTGTCGACGATGAAGCGCTCGACCAGGTCGTTGATGGCCATGGTCGACATGCCGGCCAGGTCCAGGCCGTCCAGGTGGGTGAACACCGCCGCCAGCAGCCGGCCGGATTCGGCCATCAGCGCGATCTCCTCGGGCCGCTTGATCATGCCGCCGGCGCCTTGAGCGCCGCGGGCACGCCTCCCGCCATCCGGACCGCCTCGGGGACCACGCCCGCTTCCCGCAGTTCGCGCGTGACGATCTCGTTGAAACTGAGGGTCGGATTCATTTCGCACAGCATGCCGATCTTGATCCAGAACGCCGCCTGCCCGTTGATCGAGCGGCAGGATACCGAACTGGCCTTGCGGATGTGGTCGTGCACTTCTTCGTCGATATTAACGATGCCCATTCTATATACTCCATATATGATCCATATACAAAGTATATATCCACTGTCGTGCAGGACGCAAGCGGGCCATGCCGCCCCTGAAGCGGTAGCGCAAACGGCTCAGGGGTGCTTCAGGCGCCCGTGTCCTGGCGGATCACGCGGTCCGGCGTCCCGGTCCAGTCGGTCATCAGGGAGTAGCCCACGGCCAGCAGGGTCGGGCCGATGAACATGCCGACGAAGCCGAAGGCGATCACCCCGCCCAGCACGCCGAGCAAGGTGAGCAGGAAAGGCAGGCTGCTGCCGCGGCTGATCAGCATCGGACGCACGATGTTGTCGACGCCGCTGATCAATACCGCGCCCCAGATCACCATGAAGATCGCCCAGCCGGTTTCATGCTGCAGGAACAGCCAGAACGCCGCGCCGCCCCAGATGATGGGCGGGCCGACCGGGATCAGGGACGAGATGAACACCATCACCGACAGCAGCGGCACCGCCGGCACGCCGGCGATCGTGAAGCCGATCGCCGCCACCAGCGCCTGCGCCAGCGCGGTGCCGAGCAGGCCATACATCACGCCGCGCACGGTCTGGCCGACCGTGTTCGAGACCGATTCGGCATCCGCGCCCATCACCCGCTGCATCATCACCGTCACCACCTCGAGCAGGGCCTTGCCGTCGCGGTAGAAGAAGAAACTGACGAAGGCGGCCAGGCTGAGCTGGACCACGCCGGTGCCCAGCATCAGGCCGCCCGCCAGCAGGTAGCGGCGCGCCGGTTCCAGCATGCGCTGGGCCAGCGCGATCATCTCCTCGCGGCTGGCGACCAGCCGGCGCAGGTAGATATCGATGGAGTCGCCCACCAGCGGAATGTCGCGCACCCACGGCGGCGGCATCAGCGCGCGGTGTTCGATCGCCTGGCGCAGCTCGGTGAAGCCGCGCGCGACGTCATCGGCCAGGTTGTAGGCCACCATCGACAGCGGGATGATGATCAGCAGGGTGAGCGAGAGCGTCATGGTGAGCGCCGCCAGCGTGCGGTGGCCGCGCATGGCGTCCTGCAGGCGCAGGTACAGGGGCCAGGAAGAGATCACGACGCAGGCCGCGAACAGGATCGCGGCCAGGAAGGGCTTGAGGACGTAGAGGCAGCCCAGCGTCAGCAGGACGACGATGGCGATGCGGGTGTAGTTGCGGCCTGGGCGTGCTTCCATGCGGTCCCTGTCGAGTGGCGTTTTTGCCATCATAACAGCAGACCGGCCGGGCCGGGCCCGGCCTCAGAGCAGCTGGCGCAGGTCGGCGGCGATCGCCCCCGGTTCGGCTTCGTGGCGCACCAGCAGGCGCACCCTGCCCTCGCGGTCGAACACGTAGCTGCCCGTCATGTGGTCCACCGTGTAGTTCTTCGGGTCGTCGCCGGACGGACGCTTCTGGTAGAAGACCTTGAACTCCTTTGCCGTGCGGGCGGTGGCCTCCCCGTCGCCGTACAGGCCGATGAAGCCGGGGTCGAAAGCGGGCACGTAGGCGGCCAGCAGCTCCCGGGTGTCGCGTTCCGGGTCGAGGGTGACGAACAGCACCTGCACGTCCTTCGCCGCCGGGCCGAGATCCTTCATCACGGCCGCCATCTTGGCCATCGTGGTCGGACACACGTCCGGGCATTGGGTGTAGCCGAAGAACAGCACCACCAGCTTGCCGCGGAAGTCCTGCAGCGTGCGCGGCTTGCCCGTGTGGTCGGTCAGCGCAAAGCCCTTGGCGTACTCGAGGCCGGTGATGTCGGTGCTGTGGAAAGCGGGCGTCCTGGTGGTCAGTTTGTCGCAGCCGGCGGCAAGGACAGCCGCCGCCAGCATCAGCGCACTCAGCAGTTTTTTCATGGCTTAGAACTTGAAGTAATGGTCCACCAACAATGCGGCGAACAGCAGCGACAGGTAGACGATCGACCAGGCAAAAGCCTTGCGCGCGGCCAGGTCGCTGTAGTGCTTATGCACACGCCAGGAGTGGCGCAGGAAGACCGCGTTGAGCGCCACCGCCGCCGCCAGGTAGATCAGGCCGCTCATGCCGACGGCGAAGGGCAGCAGGGTGGTGGCCGCCAGCGCGATGGTATACAGCCAGACCTGCAGGCCCGTGTAGGCCATGCCGTGGGTGATCGGCAGCATCGGCAGGCCGGAACGGGCGTAATCCTCGCGCCGGTACATGGCCAGCACCCAGAAGTGCGGCGGGGTCCAGACGAAGATGATCAGGACCAGCAGCCAGGCCTGCATCGGCACCTCGCCCGCCACCGCGGCCCAGCCCAGGGCCGGCGGCATGGCGCCGGACAGGCCGCCGATCACGATGTTCTGCGGCGTGGCCGGCTTGAGCAGCATGGTGTAGATGAAGGCATAGCCGACGAAGGTGACGAAGGTCAGCCACATGGTGAGCGGATTGACGAAGGCATACAGTACATACATGCCGAGGCCGCCGATGACGGTCGAGAACACGATCGTCTGGGTGCTGGTGAGCTCGCCCCGCGCGGTGGCGCGGCGCGCGGTGCGCGCCATGCGCGCGTCGATCTGCGCCTCGACCAGGCAGTTCACGGCGAAGGCGGCGCCGGCCAGCAGCCAGATGCCGACCGTGCCAGCGACCAGCACCCGCCAGCCCGGGAAACCGTCGGTCGCCAGGAACATCCCGATGACCGCGCAGAACACGGCCAGCTGCGTGACCCGGGGCTTGGTCAGGCTCCAGTACTGGGCGGCGCGGCTCGGCGGTTTATGGAGGGCGGTCTGGGTCGTCATCGATGGGGGACTGGCTGGCTCGGAACGCGGCAGCGCCGCGGCGGGCGGAAACGCGGCGGGCCTCATGCTGCGGGCCGCGCTGCGCGGTTCACGTCAAGTTGCTGTTTCACCCGATAGTTTAACATGGTCACCAGCAGGACCAGCAGCGCCGCCCCGGCGTTATGCATTACAGCAATAGCGAGCGGGAAATCGAGATAGACGGTGGCGATCCCCGTCAGCAGCTGCACCCCCAGCACGATGGCGAGCCAGCGCGCATGTTTGGCCAGGTAGGCATGGCGCCCTGCACGCCACACCAGCAGCCCCACGACCGCCACCACGACCAGGGCGGCATTGCGGTGCACCCAGTGGATCGCGACCAGGGCCGAGAACGGCAGGTAATGCCCGGCCGCCGTCTTGCCCAGTTCGCGCCACAGGTGGAATCCGTGCTCGAAATCCATTTCCGGCACCACGCGGCCGTCGCACAAGGGGAACTCGTCACAAGCCAGGGTAGCGTAGTTAGTGCTCACCCATCCTCCCAGCGCGATCTGCAGCGTGATCACCGCCGCGGCCAGGATGGCCAGGCGGCGCACCGCGCGCAGGCGCGCGTCGCCGCCATCCGAGGCGGCCGAGGGCGGCGGCGGATGCATCAGGAAATCTTCGCGCCCGCCCAGCCAGGTCAAGAGGGCCAGCAGACCCATGCCCAGCAGCAGGTGGATGGTGACGATCACCGGCTGCAGCTTGAGGGTGACGGTCCAGGCGCCGAAGGCGCCCTGGATGCAGACGAACACGAACAGGGCCAGCGGGATGCCCGGCTTGAAGGCCTGCATCCTGGTCTTGCGCCACTGGACGATGGCGGTGACCAGCAGGGCCATGATGATCACGCCGATGCCCATCGCCAGGTAGCGGTGGATCATCTCGATCCAGGCTTTGGCGACGGTCACCGGGCCGGTCGGCATCGCCGCCTCGGCCGCGGCGATCTGCTCGTGCGCCAGGAAGGGATTGGCCATGCCGTAGCAGCCCGGCCAGTCCGGGCAGCCGAGGCCGGAATCGGTCAGGCGGGTGAAGCCGCCGAACACGATCAGGTCGAAGGTCAGGAACACGGCGACCCAGACCAGCTTGCGGAACTTGTTCGGATCCGAGGACATCCACACCATCGAGAGCGGCAGGATGGCCACCAGCAGGCCCATCAGGCCCAGTTGCAGCAGGGAAGACGCTTGCATTGTCCAGTCCGCCTTCAGCCGATCGCCGATGCCTTGAGCAGCTTGGCGATGTCCTTGTATACCTTGCGCACGTCCGGATCGGCCGGGAAGCGCATCATCAGGTTGCCCAGCGGGTCGATCAGGTAGATGTGCTGCTCGGGCGTGCCGCCCGCTTCCACCGGCAGCCAGGCCTTGACGCTGTCCTGCGGCGCGCGCAGCAGGCGCATGCCGTCGTAGTTGCGGATCGTCATCGTGTCGAGCGGACGCGCATCGGTCACCAGCCAGACCCGCTCGATGCGGTCCATGTTCTTGCCCTGCATCAGGCGCCACTGGCGCATCGCGAACAGCTGCTTCTGGCAGGCCTCCAGGCATTCGCCGCCGCCGACCTTCAGCATGATCCATTTGCCGGCGTACTGCTGCAGCGTCTCGGGACGGCCGTCGAGGGTGGTGCTGGCCATCGCCGGGATCGGCCGGGTGCGCGGGTCGATCAGGGTGCCGTAGTTGGTGCGCCCTTCCGGCTTGATGACGTAATAGGTCAGGTAGGACAGGATGATTGGCGCCGCGCACACCAGCAGCACGGCCAGCAGTTTCCAGCGGCCCGAGCGCCGCGCTTTCATCTGGTCGCTAGCCGGGGCGGCGGCCGGATCAGGGCCCGGCATCGCCTGTTGCATGGTGTGCTTCACGTTTTCCTGCTTTAGCTTGTTTTGATCCACGTCGGAATCCTGTGATTACAAAGAAGAGCACGGCCATGGCCGCCAGCGCATACCACTGGAAGGCGTAGCCGCGGTGCTTGTCGATGCCGCTCGCCGGCGAGGGCCAGGTGCGCAACAGGCGCACCTCGGGCCCGTCCGTCTGGTCCGGGCTGGTCTGCTGCACATAAAAGTTCTGCAGCAGCATGCCGGTGGCCGCGGCGGCGGCGGCGGTGTCGATGTTCTGGACGATGGCGCCCGGCGCCAGCGGCGCCGGCCGGCCCAGGTCCATCACCTGGCCGGCCGAGGCCACCACGGTCCCTTCGATCGTGATGTCGCCGGCGGGCGTGTCGAACGCCGGCAGCTTGCCGTATTCCGCGGCGCGTGGCAACCACCCGCGCAGCACCAGCACGGAAACGGCCGAGTCCGCGACCTTGAAAGGCATGACGAGATAATAGCCGGCGCGGCCGGCCATCGGACGGTTGGCCAGGAACAGGGGCCAGTCGGCGACGAAGCGTCCGGTGAGGCGCACGCGGCGGTAGGCGAGCGCGTCGGCCAGGGGCGCCGTGGCGCCGGCGATGGCGCTGTGCAGGCTCACCGGGGGCTGGCTGGCGCGCGCGGCCAGCCGTTCCTGGATGGCGAGCTTGGCGGCGGCCCTGCCCTGTTGCCAGTTACCCAGCGCAATGCCCAGCGTAGCGAGAAGGCATGCGGCGATGAAGG
Organism: Massilia sp. MS-15; assembly: GCF_020176695.1. Classification (GTDB taxonomy): domain Bacteria; phylum Pseudomonadota; class Gammaproteobacteria; order Burkholderiales; family Burkholderiaceae_D; genus Telluria; species Telluria hydrophila. Next base: position 14,578 of record NZ_JAIWIA010000022.1, read on the forward strand.
GAATCAGGCGAAAATGGAAACGGAACCGCATTACAATGCAACCTTCACCTTGACCGGGCCGACCATGAAACTGTTTGTTGCGATTGCCTTCATCCTGATCCTGGCCAGCCTGGCCTCGGCCCTGTTCTTCCTGATGCGCGACAAGGGCCAGAGCAACCGGACCGTGCATGCGCTGGCGATGCGGGTCGGCCTGTCGATCACCCTGTTCCTGTGCCTGCTGGCCGCCTACAAGATGGGGTGGATCGCCCCCACCGGTCTCCGCTGAGCGCTCCGCCCACCCTGCTTACAGCCAGTACACGACCACGTACAGCCCCAACCACACGACGTCGACGAAGTGCCAGTACCAGGCCGCGCCTTCGAAGCCGAAGTGGTTGTCCGCCGTGAAGTGGCCCTTGAGCACACGGTACAGTATCACCGACAGCATGATCGCGCCCATGGTCACGTGGAAGCCGTGGAAGCCGGTCAGCATGAAGAAGGTCGAGCCGTAGATGCCCGAGGTCAGCTTCAGGTTCAGTTCCTGGTAGGCGTGCATGTACTCGTACACCTGGAAGCCCATGAAGACCGCGCCCAGCAGGATGGTGGCGGCCAGCCAGAAGGCGGTCTTGCCACGCTGGCCGAGGCGCAGCGCGTGGTGCGAGATGGTGAGGGTCACGCCCGACATCAGCAGCAGCGCGGTGTTGATGGTCGGGATCGGGAACGGCCCCATGGTCTGGAAGCTGTCCACCACGCCGGCCGGGCCGGTGTTGCCCCAGGTCGGCGCGAAGTCCGGCCACAGGATCTTGTGGTCGAGGTCGGCCAGCCAGGGCATGCTCACCGCGCGGGCGTAGAACAGCGCGCCGAAGAAGGCGCCGAAGAACATCACTTCCGAGAAGATGAACCAGCTCATCGACCAGCGGTAGGAAACATCGATCCGCTTGCCGTACATGCCCGACTCGGATTCGCCGATGGCGTCGCCGAACCAGAAATACAGCACCAGCAGGGTGGCGGCGATGCCGGCCAGGCACACGGCCGGTCCCCAGGGGGCGCTGTTGACCCAGCCCGAGGCGCCGGCCATGGTCACGAGCAGCGAAAGGCCGGCGAACATCGGCCAGCGCGATGGGCCCGGCACGAAATAATAGGGCGCGGTATGTGGCGAACTCATTTTCATCTCCTCAATCTACTCTTTGAATTTTTGGGTGATTCGTGTGTCGCTGAAACTTGTTAAGGCCTTGCTCGCCTGCCGGCTTACTGCGCCACCGCGAAGCGCACGACCAGCAGCAGCAGGCCGATGAACAGGGCCGCCCCGAGCAGGCCGGCGATGATCACGTGCACCGGGTTCAGCCTGGCCGCGTCCTGCTCATAGTCGCGGCGCTTGCGCACGCCGAAGAAGGACCAGAACACGGCCTTCATCGTGGCCAGGAAGCTGGGCGGCCGCTTGTGCACCTGCTGCTGCGGTTGGTCCGCCATCTACCGTACCTTCCCTGCGCCGGCCGCCGCGGTCTGCACCGCTGCGCCGATCTCGAAGAAGGTGTACGAGAGCGTGATGTTCTTCACCTCGCGCGGCAGCGCCGGGTCGATGAAGAACACCACCGGCATCTGGCGCGCCTCGTTGGCCTGCAGGGTCTGCTCCTGGAAGCAGAAGCATTCCACCTTCTTGAAATGCGGCGTCACGCTATGCGGCGCATAGCTCGGGATGGCCTGCGCCTTGATCGCCCTGCCCTGCTTGTTGACTACCTCGTAGGTGACCGTGACCAGCTCGCCCGGATGCACGGTGATGCTGCGCTGGGTCGGCCGGAAGCGCCACGGCCCCTGGGAATTGCCATCGAGCTCGACGACGATGCTGCGCGTCTGGTCGACCTGCGAGTTCACGGGCGCGGCGACGAAGTCGCCCTTCTGGGTCAGCACGTTGATGCCGAGTACCTCGCAGATCTGGCGGTACACCGGCACCAGCGCATAGCCGAAGCCGAACATCGCCACCGCCACCACCACCAGCTTGCCCAGGGTGGAGCGGTTCAGGCGGCGAACACGCTGGCTGATCGAGGCCATCTCAGCTCAGCCAGGTGAACTTGACGAACACGCTGGCGAAGAAGACCAGCGCGATCCCGCCCAGCACCAGGGCCGTCTTCAGGTTGCTCTTCTTCTGTGCCTGGGTAGCCATGATTTATTTCACCAGCGGCGGGGTTTCGAAGGTGTGGAAAGGCGCCGGGCTCGGCACGGTCCACTCCAGGCCTTCCGCGCCTTCCCATGGCTTGGCTTCCGCTTTCTTGCCGCCACGGATGGTCGGCAGGATCACGAAGAACAGGAAGTAGGCCTGGGTCAGGCCGAAGCCGAAGGCGCCGATCGACACGATCATGTTGAAGTCGGTGAACTGGGTGGCATAGTCCGCATAGCGGCGCGGCATGCCGGCCAGGCCCAGGAAGTGCATCGGGAAGAAGGTGATGTTGAAGGTGATGAGCGAGGCCCAGAAGTGGACCTTGCCGCGGAATTCCGGATACATGTGGCCGGTCCACTTCGGCGCCCAGTAGTAGAAGCCCGCGAACAGGGCGAACAGCGAACCCGCCACCAGCACGTAGTGGAAGTGCGCGACGACATAATAGGTGTCGTGGACGATGATGTCGATCGGGGTCACCGCCAGGATCAGGCCGGTGAAGCCGCCCATGGTGAAGACAAAGATGAAGCCGACCGCGAACAGCATCGGGGTCTCGAACGTCATCGAGCCCTTCCACATGGTGGCGACCCAGTTGAACACCTTCACGCCGGTCGGCACCGAGATCAGCATGGTGGCGTACATGAAGAACAGCTGCGCGGTCACCGGCATGCCGGTGGTGAACATGTGGTGGGCCCAGACGATGAAGGACAGGATCGCGATCGAGGCGGTCGCGTACACCATCGAGGCGTAGCCGAACAGCGGTTTGCGGGCAAAGGCCGGGATGATCTGCGAGACGATGCCGAAGGCCGGCAGGATCATGATGTAGACCTCGGGATGGCCGAAGAACCAGAAGATGTGCTGGTACATCACCGGGTCGCCGCCGCCGGCCGCGTTGAAGAACGAGGTGCCGAAGTGGCGGTCGGTCAGGGTCATGGTGATCGCGCCCGCCAGCACCGGCATCACGGCGATCAGCAGGAAGGCGGTGATCAGCCAGGTCCAGCAGAACATCGGCATCTTCATCAGGGTCATGCCCGGCGCGCGCATGTTCAGGATGGTGACGATGATGTTGATCGAGCCCATGATCGACGAGGCGCCCATGATGTGCATGGCGAAGATCGCCATGTCCATGCCCGGGCCCATCTGGGTCGACAGCGGCGCATACAAAGTCCAGCCGGCGGCAGTGGCGCCGCCCGGCGAGAAGAACGAACCCGCGAGCAGGATCGCAGCCGGCGGCAGCAGCCAGAACGAGAAGTTGTTCATGCGCGCGAAGGCCATGTCGGAAGCGCCCACCTGCAGCGGGATCATCCAGTTCGCGAAGCCGACGAAGGCCGGCATGATCGCGCCGAACACCATCACCAGGCCGTGCATGGTGGTCAGCTGGTTGAAGAACTCGGGACGGAAGAACTGCAGGCCCGGCTGGTACAGCTCGGTACGGATCATCAGCGCCAGCACGCCGCCCGAGAGCAGCATGATGAACGAGAACCACAGGTACAGGGTACCGATGTCCTTGTGGTTGGTGGCGAACAGCCAGCGGCGGTAGCCGTGCGGATGGTCGTGCGCATGATCGTGAGCGTGGTCGTGGCCGTCGTGTGCGTGATCGATGGTACTGGTAGTCATGGCGATTTCCCTGAAGCTAGATAGCTATATCACTTGCTGCGCGCGGCCAGCACTTCTGCCGGTTGCACGATGTTTTCCGCGGCCTTGTTCGACCAGGTGTTGCGGGTATAGGTGATCACGGCGGCGATCTCGGTATCCGACAGCTGCTTCCAGCCCGGCATCGCCGACGGGTAGGCCGGGGTGTCCTGGCCGTTGAGCAGCACCTCGACCTGATGCGCCTTGGCGCCCTGCACCACCTGCGAGCCGTCCAGCGGAGCAAAGGCGTTCGGGATGCCCTTGCCATTGGCCTGGTGGCAGGCCACGCAGTTGGCGGCATACACCTGCTCGCCGCGGGTCTTCAGTTCATCGATGGTCCAGACCTTGTTCGGGTCGTCGGCCAGGGCGGCCATTTCCTTCTTCTTGGTATCGACCCAGGCGGTGTATTCGGCATCGGTGACGACGCGCACCACGATCGGCATGAAGGCGTGGTCCTTGCCGCACAGTTCGACGCAGTTGCCGCGGTAGACGCCGACCTTGTTGGCCGTGAACCAGCCGTCGCGCACGAAGCCGGGGATGGCATCCTGCTTGATGGCGAAGGCCGGGATGGTCCAGGCGTGGATCACGTCGTTGGCGGTGAACACCATGCGGATCTTCTTGCCGACCGGGACCACCATCTCGTTGTCGACTTCCATCAGGTAGTTCTCGGTCTTCTTTTCGGTGGCTTCCTGGCCCGGCAGGCCGATCTGGGCGCGCGGGGTGGCCAGGTTCGACAGGAAGGAGATGCCCTCGCCTTCGCCGGTCAGGTAGTCGTAGCCCCATTTCCACTGCATGCCGGTGGCCTTGATGGTGATGTCGGCGTTCGAGGTGTCCTTCAGCGCGATCACGGCCTTGGTGGCCGGGAAGGCCATGATGATGACGATCAGGAAGGGAACGACGGTCCACGCGATCTCGACCGCGGTGGATTCGTGGAAGGTGGCGGGCTTGTGGCCGAGCGACTTGCGGTGCTTGAACACCGAATAGAACATGACGCCGAATACGCCGATGAAGATCGCCAGGCAGACCAGCATCATGCCGTTGTGCAGGCCGTAGATGTCAGCGCCGAGGGCGTTGACCGGGGTCTGCATGTTCAACTGGTGTTCGACCGGCCGGCCCGTGATTTCCGGAGCCGCCCATGCCGGGATGCCGGCCGTTGCTGCGAGGCCGAACATCCAGGCCCCAAGTCGCGATGCGTATGTCATGTTGTCCCCAACCACCCAAAATAAAAATATTTTTAACGGTCGGCCGCTCCATGAACGAACTGCCGCCGCTCCGAAACATATTTCGCAGAACGGTTCATACCTGCACCGCGAAATTGCGCTGCGGAAACGGTGGGGAACCTGCACGTCCACTACGCTAGCGCGATGCTAGCGGCTGCGGACGGCTCTGCTAATGCTGCAATTCAATTCTATTTTTGCGCCTGGACTGCTGCTTTTTTCAGCGTTTTTCTCGTGCAGGCGACAAAAATAGCCACTGATTATAAACAAATCAGTAATTTTTATTCAAGGAAAATCGGGCGCCATTGTTGCCGCAAGTTATTAAGGCTTGCGGGGCTGGAAACGCACGATCGCCTCCCCTGCCGCTGTCGTGCGCGGCGCCGGACGGAAGGCATGGCCATAGATGACTTCGAAGCTCAGGCCGAGCTTGCCGTCGGGACGGCGCTGGGCCTCGAAGGCGTCCAGCACGCGTTGCCAGGCTGCCCGTCCGACCAGGCCGCGGCGGCGGGTGGCCAGCGGATTGCCACCCAGTGCGCGCACGTCGGCCAGCAGGCTGGCTGCGCTGTCGTAGGTGACCGTGATGCGTTCCATGTCCATTACCGGGGTCGAAAAACCGGCCTCCACCAGCTGGTCGCCGAAGTCGTGCATGTCGACGAAGGGCAAGGTATGCGGGCCCTCGTCGAGCGCGGCGAAGGCCGTGCGCAGCTCGGCGAAGGTGTCCGGACCGAAACAGGAAAACATCAGCAGGCCGTCGACCCGCAGCACGCGGCGCCACTCGGCGAACACGCGGTCGGGCTGCGGGTGCCAGTGCAGCGCCAGGTTCGACCACAGCAGATCGAGCGCGTTCGGTCCGAAGGGGAGATTGCCGAAGTCGCCGCACAGCAGGTCGACGCCGGCCTTGGCCGGCAGCAGGCGGCTGAGCATCTGGTTCAGCGAGCGGGTGGCCGGCGCCGGCGCCCGCGCGGCGGCCGCCATGGCCGGCGCGGCGTCGATGCCCAGGATCTGGGCGGCCGGATAGGTTTTCTGCAGCAGGGCCAGGTCGGCCCCGGCGCCGCAGCCGGCGTCGAGCACCTGTTTCGGGACGATTTTCACCAGCTGCAGGCGCTCGTGCATGCGGGCGGCGATCTCGCGGCGCAGGAAGTCGGAAGGCGCGACGCGGGCGGGTTGGGCGAACAGGGCCTGGACGCGCGCCGGGTCGATCGGTGCGCTCATCCGGGAGGGTTGTGGTGAAGCCATGGTGGTCGGGCTGACAAATGAGATAATGGCGGCAGTGTACATGCTTGCGCCGAACTTGCCCGGAGCCGAGCCGATGTCCCTGCCGCAACTCTCGCAACTGTCGCTGCGGCACTGGCCGCGCACCTGGCTCGGCGCCCTGCTCCCCTGCAGCTGCGTGCTGTGCGGCGCGCTGGGCGACGCGGCCGTGTGTGCGCCCTGTACCGCGGCGTATGTGCTGGACGGTCGCAGCCGCTGCCCCTGCTGCGCGAATCCGCTCGGCGTGAAGACGCTCGGCGTGAAGACGTTCGGCGTGAATCCGCCCGGCGCGCCGGAAGACGCACGCCGCTGCGGGGCTTGCCTGGCCGCGCCGCCCGCGTTTGACGCCACCGTGGCCGCCTGCGACTATGCCGACCCGGTCGACCGCCTGGTGCTGCAGCTGAAGTTCGGCGCGCGCCTGGCGCTGGCGCCCTGGATGGCGCGCCGCCTGCACGATGCGCTGCTGGCCCGCCCCGGCCTGGCCCTGCCAGACCTGCTGTGCCCGGTGCCGCTGGGGCCGCGCCGCCTGGTCGAGCGCGGCTACAACCAGGCGCTCGAGATCGCGCGGCCGCTGGCACGGACGCTGGGAAGCGCGCTGGCGCCGCGGCTGCTGGCGCGGCCGCAGGATACGGCGGCCCAGTCCGGCATGGCGCCCGGCGAACGGCGCCGCAACGTGCGCGGCGCCTTTGCCCTCGCGGGCAGCCCGGACGCGCTGGCGGGACGGCACGTCGGCCTGGTCGACGACGTCATGAGCAGCGGCCACACACTCGATGAACTGGCCGGCGTGCTCAAGCGCGCCGGCGCGGCGCGCGTGACGAACCTGGTGTTCGCGCGCACGCCGCCCCACTGAACCCGAAGGAGAACCACTTGTTCCACGTCGTCCTGGTCGAACCGGAAATCCCGCCGAATACCGGCAACGTCATCCGCCTGTGCGCCAATACCGGGGTGCAGCTGCACCTGGTCGAGCCGCTCGGCTTCCCGCTCGACGACGCCAAGATGCGGCGCGCCGGCCTGGACTACCACGACTACGCCACCATGAAGGTGCACAAGGACTGGGACGCCTTCCTGGCGGATACCCGCCCCGATCCGGCGCGCATGTTCGCGCTCACCACCCACGGCTCCGCGCCGTTCGCCCAGGCGGGCTTCCGGCCGGGCGACGTGTTCGTGTTCGGCGCCGAGTCGCGCGGCCTGGACCCGGCGCTGCGCGAAAGCTTCCCGCCGGCCCAGCGCATCCGCCTGCCGATGATGCCGGACAACCGCAGCCTGAACCTGTCCAACACGGTGGCGGTGGTGGTCTACGAGGCCTGGCGCCAGAACGGCTACGCCGGCGGTGCATAGGCATGGCACGCCAGACCGGCGTGGCTGGACCGGGCCCGGCAGGGATGCGTATAATCCCCAGCCGAACTCCCTATTGACACTCGAATGATGCAAGCCAGCCATCCGACCGGCGCATGAAAGCGGTCCTCCATCCCGCCCGGGCCGTCGTGCTCGCTTTCCTGGCGGCGATCCTGAGCGGCACCCTGCTGCTGATGCTGCCTGCAGCGCAGGCGTCGGGCGCAGCCGCGCCGTGGAGCGTGGCCCTGTTCACCGCGGTCTCCGCGGTCTGCGTGACCGGCCTGGCCGTGGTGGATACAGGCACCTACTGGTCCTCCTTCGGGCAGGTTACGATCATGCTGCTATTCCAGTTGGGCGGATTCGGCCTGATGACAGCCGCCACCCTGCTTGGACTGATGGTCAACCGTTCGCCGCGGCTGCGTACCCGCCTGATGACCCAGACCGAGACGCATACCATCGGACTGGGCGACGTCTCGAGCGTCGCCAAGGTCGTGTTCGTCGTGACGGCGCTGTCCCAGCTGGTCCTGTTCATCGTCCTGACGCTCAGGCTGCGCCTCGGTCATGGCGTCGACTGGCGCGACGCCGCCTGGAGCGGCCTTTTTCACGCGGCCTCGGCGTTCAACAATGCCGGCTTCTCGATCCACGCGGACGGCCTGACGCGCTACGCCGGCGATGCGCTGATCCTGGCGCCGGTCATGTGCGCCATCGTCGTCGGGGGCATCGGTTTCCCGGTATTGCACGACCTGCGCCTGCGCCTGCGCGACCCGCGCCACTGGTCCCTGCACACCAAGCTGACCCTGACCGGGACGCTGCTGCTGGTGGCGGGTGGCTTTGCCGCCCTGTCCCTGCTCGAATGGAACAATCCGCGCACGCTGGGTCCAATGCCACTCGCGGACAAGCTGCTGAACGGCCTGTTCATGTCGGTCTCGGCGCGCACCGCCGGCTTCAATGCACTGGACATCGGCGCGCTGACGCAGGAATCCTGGGCCGTCCATTACCTCCTGATGTTCATCGGCGGCGGCAGCGCCGGTACGGCCGGGGGCGTCAAGGTAGCGACTGTCGGCGTCCTGCTCCTGCTGGTGCTGGCCGAAGCGCGCGGCCACAGCGATACCGAGGCATTCGGACGGCGCGTCGGCGCGTCGGCGCAGCGACAGGCCATCACGGTCCTGGTACTGGGAAGTATCATCGTGGCGCTGTCCACCGTGATCCTGCTGCGCATGACCCGGCTGCCGACCGACCAGGTCATCTTCGAAGTCATCTCGGCCTTCAGCAGTACCGGGCTATCGACCGGCATTACGGCCAGCCTGCCGGTGGGCGGGCAGCTACTGCTGGTCATGCTCATGTTCATCGGCCGCGTCGGCCTCATCACGTTCGCAACCTCGCTCGTCCTGGGCGAGCGGCGCATGCCTTACCGCTATCCTGAGGAGCATCCAATTGTTGGGTAGGATTTTTACAGAGCAGTTTGCCTTTTCGGCGAGCGACAGCGTCGTCGTCATTGGACTGGGACGCTTTGGCGGCTCGGTCGCGCAATCCCTGATCCGCCTCGGGCACGACGTCATGGGCATCGACCAGCGCGAAGACCTGGTGCAGTTCTTTGGCGACCGTCTGACCCATGCGGTGCAGGCCGATTCGACCAACGAGAGTGTGATGCTGCAGCTGGGCGTGGCCGACTTTTCCCATGCCATCGTGGCGATCGGTTCCGACCTCGCCGCCAGCCTGATGACCCTGATGGTGTTGACCGAGCTCGGCATCAAGGACATCTGGGTCAAGGCGCAGACACCGGAACACGGCCAGATCGCCCAGCGCATCGGCGCCCACCACGTGATCTTCCCGGAAGCTGATATGGGTGCACGGGTGGCGCACCTGATCACGGGACGCATGATGGACTTCATCGAGTTCGAGGATGGCTTTGCGATCGCCAAGATCCACGCCCCGGCCGAAACCCATCACCAGGCCCTGGCCGACTCGCAGGTGCGCTCGCGCCACGGGGTGACGGTGGTGGGCGTGAAGCGCGCCAACCAGGATTTCCAGCATGCCCAGCCGGAAACCCATATCCTGCCGGCCGACCTGCTGATCGTCTCCGGTCCCACCAAGAAAATCGAGCTGTTCGCCTCGGGCGGGCGCAAGCGCAAATAAGCGCAACTGAGCGCAAAAAAAGCGGCCAGGCACGCCCGCGCGTGCCTGGCCGTCTTCGTATCTCCTGTCTTACAGCGCCGGGATCAGGACCTTGTCGACCACGTGGATCACGCCATTGCTGGCGCGTACGTCAACGGCCGTGATGCGGGCCGCGATCGCGGTGGTGTCGCGGATGGTCGGCGGGGTGCCGGCATTGATCACGATGTTCTGGCCGGCCACGGTCGCCACCGGGCTGCCGAACGGGATCTGGGTCGACAGCACCTGGCCGCTCACCACGTGGTAGGTCAGCACGGTGCGCAGCTGGGCCGGGGTGAGGCCCTGCGGGGCCGCGGCAAAGGCGGCATTGGTCGGCGCGAACACCGTGAACGGCCCGGCGCCGCTCAGCGTGCCCTGCAGGTTGGCGGCAACCACCGCGCTCACCAGCGAGCTGAACTGCGGATTGGCCTGCGCCATCTGCACCACGTTCAGCACGCCGGGCGGCACCAGCACCTTGTCGACCACGTGGATCACGCCATTGCTGGCGGCGACGTTGGCGGTGCTCACGGTGGCGGTGGTGAGGGCGGCGTCGGTGATCTTCACGCCGCTGCTGAAGTCGAAGTTCAGGCGCGCCGGCGCGCCCGCGAAGCTGTAGGCGGTGGGCTGCGTGGCGCCGCCCGTGCTCAGGTCGGCCGCCAGCTTGCGCCCGCTCACCACGTGGTAGGTGAGGATGCTCTGCAGCGCGCTGGCCGGCAGCGCCGTCACCATCGCGTTGGCGTCGGCGAAGCCGAGCCGCGTGGCCAGGTCGTTGAAGGCCTGGTTGGTCGGCGCGAACACGGTCAGCTGGGCGTTCGGATCGGTGAGCGTGCCGGCGATGCCGGCCTTGGTCACCGCCGCCTGCAGCGCAGTAAAGCCCTGCTCGCTGGCGACTTCGGCCAGGTTCTTCTGCGCCGCCATCGGCGGCATGTCGTCGTCATCGTCGCCGCCACAGCCGGCCAGGGTGGTGGACAGGGCCAGCACCGCCAGGCCCATTTTCAGGAAATTCCGGATCTTCATGAAAGTTCTCCGCATCGGTTTAACATCGGTTCACGGCGCGCGCAAGCGAAGATAATGAACCGCTTTGGCCGGTTCAATGCTGCAGGAGCGCTCAAGGAAAACGGGTGCCGGTGCTGGCAGGGAAAACCGCCATGACGGCAACAATTCCAACGTGATCGACTATAAATGCGCGGCCGGGGCGCACGAATGGCGCCCCGGTGGAAAACCGGGTCAGGGAAGGGACATTAGACGGGCGCGGTCAAGCGTAGGGTGGGTGGCTCCACCTTTGCAGGGCGAGCCGCCCGGCCACCCGCGCCGCCCACGCGGTCAAGCGCAGGCGACCCGGACACGCGCAGGCCGCCAGGTGGAGCCGTCTACCCTACGGCCGGGTCTGCCCCAGGATGAAGGCATAGGTATCGGCCGCCTCCTGGTCCTGCTGGGCGCGGGTCGAGCCCATGCCGTGGCCGGCGTCGAAATCGACCCGCAGCAGCACCGGCTTGCCGCTGGCGCTGGCCGCCTGCAGGCGCGCCGCCATCTTGGCCGGGTGGAAGGGCGCCACCCGCGGATCGGTCACGCCGGTGGTAAGCAGCACGGCCGGATACTTGCCGCCGTCCTTCACCGCCTGGTAGCTGTCGATGCTTTTCAAGGCCCTGAAGCCGGCCTGGTCGCGGATCGCCCCCCATTCCGGTTCCTCGGCAAAGCTGTTCTGCTCCGCCACGTAGCGCAGCGGATTGTGCCAGCCCACGCCCGATACCACGGCCGCGAACAGGTCCGGGCGCTCGGCCAGCGCCATGCCGGTCGGGATCCCGCCCGCCGAGCGTCCGCCGATGGCGGTATGGGCCGGGGCGCTGTAGCCCTGCCTGTGCATGTCCTCGACCACGGCGATCAGGTCGCGCCAGGTGTTCGGCTTGTTTTCCAGCTGGCCGGCGCGGTGCCAGTCGCGGCCGTATTCGCCGCCGCCGCGCACATTGGCGAAGCCGACGATGGCGCCCTGGTCGATCAGGGCCAGCGAACGCCCGACGAAGGCCGGGGTATAGGCCGCGGCGCCGTAGCTGCCGTAGGCCGAGATGAAGGCCGGGTTGCGGCCATCCTTCTTCAGTCCCTTTTTATAGACCAGGCTGTACGGAATCTTCGTGCCATCCCTGGCCACGGCGAAGCGGCGCTCGGTGGTGTAGGGGCTGGTATCGATCGCCGGCTTCGGCGTCAGGCCGGTGTCGGCGACCCTGCCGCCGGCATCGATGCTCCAGACCGCGGTCGGGGTCAGCCAGCCGGACAGCAGCATCAGGGCGCCCGGCGCCTCCGGATCGGTCGCCAGCGCCGGCACCGTGCCATCGAACGGCAAGGCGATGCGGGTCAGCTTGCCATTCGCCTCCAGGCGCAGCACGCGGCCGATGCCGCCATCCATGGCGCGCAGGTAAAGGCCGTCGCGGGCCCGCGCCATGCTCTGCAGCACCAGGCCGGATTCGGCCACCACCTCGCGCGCATTCCTCACGGACGGCGACTGGGCACTGACCTTGACGATGCGCCCGCGCGGATGGCCGCGGTTCGACAGCAGGTACAGCTCGTCGCCCTGCAGCTCGGCGCCCGTCACTTCGTCGGCGAAGTCGGCCACCGCGGTCCAGCGCGCCCTGCCCTTGAGCACGTCCTGCAGCGGCGCGACCAGGATCCGGTATTCCTGGCGCACGTCGCCCAGCATCAGCAGCGCATGGCGCGAATGGGGCGTGGCGAACACGAAGGGCATCTGGATCTTGTCATACTTGACGGCCCGGTCCTGGCCGCGCGCCATGATGACGCGGTCTTTGGAAGGGTCGTCGCCGATGCGGTGGAAACGGGCCCGCGCATCGAGGAAGCGTTCCGGCGTGTTGACCTTGCCGGTGAGCTGGTTGTAGAAGAACCCGGAACTGTCCGCCAGCCAGCTCGGGCTGGCGTTCTGGGTGTTGGCGATGCGCTCGGGCAGGATGGCGCCGCTGGCCACGTCCATGATGTGCAGCACCGAATCCTCGCTGCCATCCTTCGACAGGCCGTAGGCCAGCTTGCTGCCGTCCGGCGAGGCGCTCCACCAGTCCAGCGAATAGTGGCTGGTGGCGCTGTCCAGGGTGGTCGGGTCGACCAGCAGGCGGGTCTTGCCCTGGTCCTGCACGAACAGTTTGAAATTGTTGCTGCCGGCCGGGCGCTGCTGGTAGAAGGTCTTGCCGCCGGCGCGTTCGATGCGGCTCACCGCGGTGACGTCGCCCGACAGCTGCTGGATGCGCGCCAGCAGTCCGGCGCGCTGCGGCAGGGCGTCGAGCACCGAGCGGGTGTGGGCGTTCTGGTTCTTCAGGAAAGGCAGCCAGTCCGGATCCTTGTCGTTTTCCATCCAGCGGTAGCGGTCCACCACTTTCTCGCCGAAGTGGGTGTCGGTCACCGGCTCGACGCGGGCGACCGGCGGGCCGGCGATGGCGGCGCCGGCAGCCAGCGCCAGCGTGGCGGCGCCGAACAGGCGCAACAGGACAGGCATGGGATTCTCCTCCGAGTTATTGTCTTGCAATATTGCCACGGATCCCATGCCCTGCCGCGGTTTTTTGCCTTACTTGCCGACCACCTTCAGCTGCTCGACCTCGAAGCCCGGTTCACCCACGAGTTCCTTGTCGAACTCGCCCGTCAGTTCCACCACGGTGTTGTGGTCGACCGTGACCCCGGCCGGGAAGTGCCTGGCGTCGATCTCCACCGTGATCTTGCCGCTGGCGTCGGCGAACTCGTAGTCCTCGCCGCCCTTGTGGCTGACCAGCTTGCCCTGCAGGCGCGCGACCTGGTCGTCCTTGCCCTTGTCGAGCAGGTGCTTGACCGTCACCAGCGGCACGCTGGACGGGCCGGCATAGCGCCCCGCGCCAGGTGCCGGCTTGGCCGAGGGACCGGCATAGCCGGTCGGCTGGGCGATGGCGAAGGCCGATGCGGCCAGGACGGCAGTGACGAGGGAAGCCTGGAAAATGCGTTTCATGTGCGCTCCTTGAATGTGATGAGCGGCGTGCGCCGCGACACAAGGGATTATCCGGCCGCACATTAAACCGATCTTAAGAGCGCCTGGCAAAACCACTTGCTTGCCTGGAAGGCAACACCTTACACTGAGCCATTCTGAACGTCCGCTCTCGGCCAGCCGCGCTTGCGCGATGGCAGTGTGCGACGCGCCAGCCACACCTGTATGCCCGCCATGGCGGCAGCACTGTAATAGATCGAGGCAAGATCGGATTCGTCATCAACCAGGAGCGGATGTATGTTGGGTGGAAAAAAGTTTGTTGTAGGTTTGGTGGTGAGCATGCTGTTGTCGATTCCCGCCGTCTCGGCCGAGGTCGCCCCGCTGAAAGGAACCGATCGCGCTGCGATTGTGCAGACGTTGGTAGCGAAAATTAGCGAGAACTACATCGAGCCCAACGTGGCTGAACGAGTCGGCCGAGCGATCGCAAGCAAACATGCCAAGGGAGGCTATGCGTCTTGCGCCAGCGCGCAAGCGCTGAGTGAGGCCTTGGCGAAGGATTTGCGCGAATTCAGCGGCGACAAGCATTTCGGCGCCCGAGTGATCGAAGGTTTTCGTGAATTTAGCAGTACCTCCGAACCGCCCAGCCGCGCCGAGATGGAAGAACGGCGCGACCGGACGGCACGGCGGGGTTACGACATCCAGAAAATCGAACGCCTGCCCGGGAACATTGACTACATTGAGCTGCGCGCCTTCGGAGCACCCGCGTTTGTCGCCCAGGCGTATACGTCAGCGATGCAGCTCATGACCGGGACGGACGCGCTGATCATCGACCTGCGCCGCAACGGTGGCGGGAGCCCGGCCAGCGTGGCCTATCTGATCAGTCATTTCTTTCCGCTTGGCGACGAGCGACACCTGATCGACATGTATAACCGCCCGGAAAATACGACGCAGCAGTACTGGACGGTGCCGACGGTCGCACAGCGTTACGACAAGCCAGTGTACGTGTTGACCTCGGCGCGCACGTTTTCCGGTGGAGAGGATTTTGCGTATGGCATGCAGGTGCAGAAGCGCGGGACGCTGATTGGCGAAACCACTGGCGGAGGTTCGAATCCCGTTGGCTGGTACAGCGTAGGGAACGATATTGCTGTCGCGATTCCGACCTCGCGCACGACCAACTTCATCACCAAAACCAACTGGGAACACGTCGGCGTGAAACCGGACATCGCCGTGCCTGCGGCACAGGCCCTGCAGACGGCACATGTCGCCATCCTGCGCAACCTGGTCTTATCCGCAAAACACGATAGCGAGCGTACGGAACTGCAACGCCTTCTCACCATGGTGGAGAAAGGAGAGACCGAAAAGCCAGTCTATACCCTCAGGGGGGAGCGGTAATCGGTCGGTCTTTCCCTTCCCGACGCTGTCACGAATGACGACCTCCGGGACGGCTTTCGCAGGCTCGGTGCAGCGTCGCGGGAAAGGCCGGGCCGATATTCACCAGGCATTCCTTTCGCTAACCTGTACGCTTACCTGTTGGAGGCAGGTCGAGAAGTTTCGTCAGGCGCTCCAGGGCGCGGCTGGCCAATCGAGCGTCACGCCCAGCCCGCGTCCGTCCAGGCCCGGACCGAAACGCAGCGCGATGCCGTGCAGCTCGGCGATGCGGCGCACGATCGACAGGCCGAGCCCGCTGCCGCCCTCTTCCTGCCCCAGTACGCGAAAGAAGCGTTCCGTCAGGCGCGACATGCTGGCCGCATCCACGCCCGGCCCGTCGTCGCATACGCTGATCCACGCCTTGTCCGCCCGCGTGCCGGCGCGCAGTTCGACCCGGCTCCCCGCCGGGCAGTAGCGCAGCGCATTGCCGACCAGGTTGCGCAGCGCGATGCCCAGCATCTGGGCATCGCCGCGCACCGTGGCGGGCGCGCCCTGCGGCGCGAGGGCGACATCGAGCACGATGCCGCGCCGCGCCGCCTCGTCGGCGAATTCCGCGGCCAACTCGGCAAACAGCGGCGCCAGGGCGAGCTCGCCGCTGGCCAGCTGGGCCCGGGCCAGCGGGTCGAGCCGGGCCAGGGTCAGCAGGCTGTCGACCAGCGCCGCCAGGCGCCCGACGTCCTGGCGCAACCTGCCGAAGGATGCCGCCAGCGCCGGGTGCTGGCGCTGCAGCAGCTGCACGTGCATGTGCAGGCCGGCCAGCGGCGTGCGCAGCTCGTGGGCGGCATCGGCCGTGAAGCGCCGCTCGGCCTGCAGCGCGGCGTCCAGGCGTGCCAGCACGCCGTTCAGGGCGCCGACGATGGGCAGCAGTTCGCGCGGCTGGCCATCGGTGGCCACCGGAGCCAGGTCGTTTGGGGTCTGGGCCGCGAGCGCGGCGGCGGTGCGGCGCAGCGGCGCCAGCACGCGCCCGGTGAGCCACCAGCACACCAGCGCCAGCAGCAGCAGGAAGCCGAGCGCCGGCAGCCACAGGGCCTCGGCCAGTTCTTCCAGGATGTCGAGGCGCTTGGCGGCGCGCTGGCCCACCTGCACCTCGAAGCCGCGCGCCGCGTCGCGCACCACGAACACGCGCCAGCGCTCGCCGTCCAGGCGCAGGTCGGCGAAACCGTGGTCGTCGCCGAAGCCGGCCACGAAGGGCCGCGCCGGCGCATCCGCGCTGCGCTGGACCACCCGGCCCGCCTCCACCAGCTGGTACTGCATGTCGACCCGGCGCACCCTGTCCTGCGCGGGCGGCGGCAGCGGCGCCAGCAGGCCGCGCGCATCGAGCTCGCCGCCGGCCGCCAGCAGCATGTAGGCCGACTCTTCGAGCGCATCGTCGAACACCTCGCCGGTCTCCTGCCAGGCGATCGCGGTGAGCGTGCCCAGGCTGGCCAGCCACAGCACGGCGCTGGCGCCCAGGATCGCGGCCAGCAGGCGCCGCCGCAGCGACCAGACCGCGCTAGGCATCCGGCTTCAGGCGGTAGCCGAGACCGCGCACGGTGACGATGCTGTCGCTGCCGAATTTCTTGCGCAGGTTGTGGATGTAGACCTCGATGGCATTGCTCTCGACCTCCTCGCCCCAGCCGTACAGGCTCTCCTCGATCTGGGCGCGGGTCACGATGCTCCTGCGGCGCTGCAGGAGGGCCAGCAGCACGTGGTACTCGCGCGCGGTGAGCGCCACCGGCTGGCCGTCCAGGCTTGCCTGGCGTGTCTCGAGGTCGAGCGCGATGCCGCCGTGCGCAAGCCGGTTGCTGGCCTGGCTGGCGCCGCGCCGCACGGCGGCGCGGATCCGGGCCGACATCTCTTCCAGCTCGAAGGGCTTGACCAGGTAGTCGTCGGCGCCCAGGTCCAGGCCCCCGACCCGGTCGGCCAGCGCGTCGAAGGCGGTGATCATCAGCACCGGCACCCTGTTGCCACTGGCGCGTAGGCCGGCCAGCAGCGCGTCGCCGGACACGCCCGGCAGGCCGCGGTCGAGCAGCACGCAGTCGTAGTGGTGGGTGGCCAGCGCGCTGCGCGCGGCGTCGCCGCGCCTTACCCAGTCCACCGCGTGGCCGTCCAGGCGCAGCCAGGACTGGATGGTGTCGCCGAGCGAGGCGTCGTCTTCGGCCAGCAGGATGCGCATCCGGATTCCTCAGCAAGCGGGATGCGCCATCATGCCATGGATGGGCAGGGCCGCGCCACATGGCCGCGCCGCGCGTCAGGCGCGCGCCGGCCCGGTATCACTCTTGTCGTCCGCTTCACCCAGCATGTCGGCCACCATCTGGCGGGTGCGCGCATCCCAGTGCGCCAGCACGCGCTGGGGCACGCGGCCGAACACCGTGGCCAGGCCACCGTCCTGCCAGCGGTGCAGGGCGAAGGCCGGCTCGCCCTGCTCCACCAGCGCCCGCCCATCCGGGTGCGCGGCCGCCATCGGCGCGAACGACAGGCTCAGGTCGGAGGACGACGAGGGACAGGTCACGACCAGCCGCCCGCGCCAGGGGAACACGCCCCCCAGGTGGACGTGGCCGCTGCAGATGCCGGCCACGCGGCCCTCCTGCAGGGCCGCGTCGAGGCGGCCTATCCAGGGCTGGCCCGGCCCCGGATCGATCCAGGGCAGGCCGACATCGACCGGCGGATGGTGCAGGACGACCAGCGCCGGCCCCGCATCCCCGGCCGCCAGCGTCCGCCGCAGCCACGCGGCGCGCTCGGCGCAGAAGGCGCCGCCATGGCGTCCTTCCTCGACGCTGTCGAGCAGCAGCACGCGTAGTCCGCCCGCATCGGCGACGCCCTGTACGTAGCCTTCCGTGAAATGGCTGTCGCCGAACACGGCGCGGAAAGGCGCGCGGCGGTCGTGGTTGCCGAGCGCAAAGCGCACCGGCCCCGGCCAGGCCGCCAGCGCCTGCGCGAGCTGGCGGTAGCTGTCGATGTCTCCGTCGTCGGCCAGGTCGCCGCTCAGCACCAAGAGGTCCGGGGGCGGATGCATGGCGCGCAGGTGCGCGAGCACGCGGATGAAGCGCGCCAGGTTCGGATGGCCCGGATCGGCATGCAGGTGCAGGTCGGTGACTTGTGCGATCAGCATGCCGTTCTCCTGTGTTGGCCGGGATGCCCTAGCCGCGGATTCGGGCCACCAGCTTGCTGGTCGAGCGGTCGTGCTGGAAGTCGATCGCGACCGCCCGCCCGCCATAGGCCAACACCGCCTGCCCTTCCGGGATGCGGGCCATGTCGTAGTCGCCGCCCTTGGCGTAGATTTCCGGACGGCTTTCGAGCACCACGTCGAGGGCGGTGTCCTCGTCGAAATCCACCACCAGGCTGACCGACTCCAGCGCGGCCAGCACCGCCATCCGGTCGGCCAGGGTATTGAGCGGACGCTCGTCGCCCTTGCCGAGGCGCTTGACGGAAGCGTCGGTATTGGCCGCCACCACCAGCGAGGCGCCCAGTTCGCGCGCCTGCGCCAGGTAGGTTACGTGGCCGCGGTGCAGGATGTCGAACACCCCGTTGGTCAGGACCACGGGCTTGGGCAGCTGGGCGATGCGCGCGGCCAGTTCGGCGCGGGTGCAGATCTTCTCTTCGAATGCGGGCATATTGGTATGTAAATAGCTGGTTCAGGTGGCAGGGCTGTCGTCCTGCGCTTCTTCTTCGATCGCCATCGACAGCGCGGGCGCCTGGCCCGCGCCGTCCGGCCCTCCGCGCTCGCCGGAGAGCTTGATCTGCAGGCGCAGGCCGTTGGCCGAATCGGCATTGCGGATCGCTTCGTCGTAGCCGATATGGCCCCGGTTATACAGTTCGTACAGGGCCTGGTCGAAGGTGCACATGCCGAGTTCGCGCGACTTGTGCATGATCTCCTTGATGTTCTGGAAGTTCCCTTTCAGGATCATCTCGCCGATGGTCGGGGTGTTCAACAGGATCTCGATGGCCGCCTTGCGGCCCTTGCCGTCCTCGAGGCGCACCAGGCGCTGCGAGACCACCGCGCGCAGGTTCGACGACAGGTCCATCAGCAGCTGGTTGCGCCGTTCTTCGGGGAAGAAGTTGATGATGCGGTCCAGGGTCTGGTTGGCATTGTTGGCGTGAAGGGTGCCCAGGCACAGGTGGCCGGTCTCGGCGAAGGCGATCGCGTGTTCCATGGTTTCGGTGTCGCGGATCTCGCCGATCAGGATCACGTCCGGCGCCTGGCGCAGCGTGTTCTTCAGGGCGTTGTGCCAGGAATGGGTGTCGACCCCGACCTCGCGGTGCGTGACCAGGCAGTTCTTGTTCTTGTGGACGTACTCGACCGGGTCTTCGACCGTGATGATGTGGCCGTGCGAGTGGCTGTTGCGGTAGTCGATCATGGCCGCCAGCGTGGTGGACTTGCCGGAACCGGTGCCGCCGACCACCAGCACCAGGCCGCGCTTGGTCATCACCACGTCCTTCAGCACCTCGGGCAGGTCGAGCTTGTCGAAGTTCGGGATCTCGGAGGCGATGGTACGCACCACCATGCCCACGCTCTGCTGCTGCACGAAGACGTTGACGCGGAAGCGGCACACGCCGGGCAGCGAGATCGCGAAGTTGCACTCCATCTCGGCCTCGAATTCAAGACGCTGGCGCTCGTTCATCAGGGACAGGGCCAGGGCGCGCGTGACGTCTCCGCTCAGGCGCTGCTGACTCAGGGGCTTCATGGCCCCCTGGTGCTTCATGCTGGGCGGGAAATCGCTGGAAATGAACAGGTCGGAGCCGCCCTGCTGGTGCATGACCGTCAATAACTTGTGAATATAGGCCTGGGCTTGCTCCGGACCGAAGGTGGACGACATGGCTACCTCGCAAGGACGCAGGCGAAAATCCTGCATGGCAATTATATAGGCTAACATTCGGGCTAACCGCCAGGCTGATCGTGACACCCGCAATCTGGCATGGCAAGACAAATCCTGGCTGACGAAAAGCCAACAATGTGTCAGGATGGCGGTAGAACAGCCGTGCATCCTGTACTAGAGACCCTATGACACTGACCGAGCTGAAATACATCGTCGCCGTCGCGCGCGCCAGGCACTTCGGGCATGCGGCGGAAGCGTGCTTCGTTGCCCAGCCTACCCTTTCCGTCGCGATCCGGAAGCTCGAGGACGAGCTCGGGGTCACCCTGTTCGAGCGGGGCGGATCGGAAGTCTCCGTGACCCCGCTGGGCGCGCAGATCGTGGCCCAGGCCGAGCGGGTGCTGGAGCAGACCGCCGCCATCAAGGAACTGGCCAAGCAGAACAAGGACCCGCTCGCCGGCCCCCTGAGGCTCGGCGTGATCTACACGATTGGTCCTTATCTTCTTCCTCCGCTGGTGAAGCGCCTGATCGACACGGTGCCGCAGATGCCGCTGGTGCTGCAGGAGAACTACACCCATAAACTGCTGGAACTTCTGCGCCAGGGCGAACTCGACGCCGCCATCGTGGCGCTACCGCTGCCGGAACACGGCATGTCGACCCAGACCCTGTACGACGAACCCTTCGTGGTGGCCATGCCACGCTCGCACCCCTGGGCCGGGCGCAGGGAAATCCCGGCCGACGACCTGAAGCTGGAAACCATGCTGCTGCTGGGCGCCGGCCACTGCTTCCGCGACCAGGTGCTGGAAGTGTGCCCGGAGATGGCGCGCTACTCTTCCCCCGGCAACGGCATGCAGCGCACCTTCGAGGGCTCCTCGCTCGAGACCATCCGCCACATGGTGGCCAGCGGCATCGGCCTGACCGTGCTGCCACGCGCCTCGGTGGCCGACATGCACGACCCCAATGGCCTGCTGACCTACGTCCCGTTCGCCGCGCCGGCGCCCTCGCGCCGGGTGGTGATCGTCTGGCGCAAGAGTTTTACTCGCCGCGCGGCGATCGACGCGGTGGCGCAGGCGGTGGGCGAATGCCGGCTGCCGGGGGTGGAGATGGTGACGCTGGAGGCGGCAGCCTGAAGGGTGGAACGTCCCGGAAAGACTTCTCGTGGTTGCGCCGACAGATGCGCGTGCGGACGGCGGCCATACGCACCCGCAACAAGCATTATGGTTGAATGCGCTATTTCGCTACGAGCTTGAACCAGGTCCTTCCGTCACTTGCCGTGCCATCGGGTACTACCTGGAATACCGCATTCGTGCGCAACAGTGGCTGTTTGGCCAGCACAGGCATGAAGTCTCCGTTGAATCGGCTGTGCCGCGCATAGTGAACCAGACGACCGCGTGTCACGAAAGCCAAGGACATTTCGCCGTCGTCTGTCGACTCAAAAGGAATAAAGCGCGCACAGTACTTTACCTGGATGCCCAAGGTGTCGCAAACAGCCGTGCGCGGCGTGTAGGGGGCAAAAATATACACCTGTTCCCAATCGAATTTGGTAGCGTCGGCGAGACGCAGTTCCGTCACATGGCGCGCGCGTACCAGTTTACCAATCGCGTGCCCAACTTCAGAGTCGTTCGAGCAGGCAACGACTGCCATCGCGAAACTTGCCAACAGCAGAGCGTTCCAGTTTGTCGCGTTTGATTGCCTCATAATTCACAGTCGACTTGTTTGCTGGAACGGCCGAGGTCAGCACGTCGAGTAATACCGAAAACAACGCATTCAACCCCCAAATGCGCTCTCCGTTCCGCCTCCTTGAATTTGAGTTCGGGCTTACGAGGCCAACGCTTGGCCGGCAGCAGCCGTTGCCAAGCGCCTGCTGCGCCCGAACAATCAGTGTCAAAGCGACCAATTCGCGCCAAATGAGACAGCAGCAGCTGGGCGAGTGCTTGCGCCCAGCTACCTCTAGGGGTTCATCGGTTTGACAGTCTTACTTCTTGACCTCGACAGAGGCCAGCTGCCTGTTCTGCTCGTCCAGCCAGGTTTTCAACGGTGCAAAATACTCCAGCAACGCGGAACCGTCGATCCTGTCTTCGCCCGTGGCCGCCTTCAGTGCTTCCTGCCAGGGCTTGCTCGCTCCCATTTCCAGCAGGGCCTGCAGCTTGGCGCCCGCCTTCTGGCTGCCATAGATCGAGCATTGATGCAGGGGTCCCTTGTAGCCAGCCTCCGCGCACAGCGAACGGTGCAGCTGGAACTGCAGGAGGTGGGCCAGGAAATAGCGTGCGTACGGTACGTCGGCCGCCACATGGTACTTTGCGCCGGCATCGAAACCGCCCGCGGTCATCGGCGCCGGGCGGCTCACGCCCATGTACTGCTCGCGCAGCTGCCACCAGGTCTTGTCGTAGTCTTCAGGCTTGACCTTGCCCGCATACACATCCCAGCGCCATTTGTCGACCGAGTAGGCAAACGGCAGGAAGGCCACCTTGGACAGGGCCACCTGCAGCAGTTCACCGATGTCGGCATTCGGCTCCGGTGCCTTGTCCATGAAGCCCAGCTGCCGGTAGTAGCTTGGCGTCATCGACAGCGCGACCGTGTCACCAATGGCTTCGTGGAACCCATCGTTGGCGCCGTTTTGGAACAGGATCGGCTGCTGCTTGTAGGCCAGCTGGTAGTAGGTGTGACCCAGCTCGTGGTGGATGACCTTGAAGTCTTCGGCGGTCGGCCTGATGCACATTTTGATGCGCACGTCGTCCAGGCGGTCCAGGCTCCAGGCCGATGCATGGCACACCACCTCGCGGTCGGCCGGCTTGGTCAGCAGGGAGCGCGTCCAGAAGGTTGCCGGCAGCTTCGGCATGCCGAGCGAGGTGTAGAAACGCTCGGCGTACTGCGTCATTTCCTTCGCCGAGGTGTTGCGCTCGACCAGCACGCGGCTCAGGTCGAAGCCGCTGGCGCCGGTCGCCGGCTTGAGCAGCGGATAGATGTGCTGCCAGTCCTGGCTCCACATATTGCCGAACAGATGGGCCGGTACCGGACCGCTGGCCGGCACCACAGCCGCGCCGTAGTTCTGGCGCAACTTGAGGCGGGTGTAGGTATGCAGCGATTCATACAGCGGCTTGACCTGCTGCCACATGCGCTCCATCTCGGCGGCGAATTGCTCGGGCTTCATGTCGTACTGCGAGCGCCACAGGGCGCCCGTGTCGGCGAATCCCATTTCTCGCGCGCCCTTGTTGGACAGCGTCACGTAGTCGACATACCTCTGCTTGTAGCCACGGGCCTGCTGGTGCCAGCCTGTCCAGGCGTCCAGGAGCTTGACCGGATCACGGCTCGTGGCGAGGATCTTTTCCAGCTCGCCCAGTGCGAGGCAGCTGTCCTGCGCGCCGCTCGGGCAGTACTTGGCCTTGCCGTAGGCGCCGGACAGGGTCGCCTGCTTGCTCGCGTAGTCGGCGCGCTCTTTCGGATCCGACAGCATCAGCGTTAGCTGCAGCAGCTTGAGCTTGCGCGCCGCGTCGTCCTTGAGCTTGAGGCCGTTGTACCGGCGTGCTGCCAGGGCCGCTTCGCCCTGCGAGTTCAAGGCCTTTTCGCCGAAATAGGCTGCGATTGCTTCCGTGTCGTCGGTGATGAAATTGGCGCCGATCCATTGGGCACGAACGATGTTCTCGTATTCGTTCGCGAAGCGCGCTTCAGTGGCCGATATGAACTTCTCGGCGTCGGCGACTGTCGGTTTCGCTTTCGGTGCGGCCAGCGCGTTGGTGGCAGCGGCAATGGCGGTCAGCGCGAACAGCGCGGCGGGACGGGATAGGCGTGGCAATTTCAAACTTGTCTCCTTGTTATACGGGCCGGCTTTGTTGTACAAAGTTGCCGACAGTATAGGGGAAAGACCCTACATTGCGGACCGTCAACGCGCTCATACTAGCCGGTGCTCATCCACAGCTCAGCGCAAGGGATCGCCCCCCCATGAAGGCAATCAAGTCGCGGGATCCCACAACAACGCGAGCGCAAGCGCGGCCAAGGTGACCGGTTCGCGCAATGCATTGCCGGATGCTGGACGCCACAGGCGGGGGGGCATGCCATTGAGTTCGATGGCACCGACCGCTTTCCCATCATGTTTGAATACGTACCCGATTGGTGCCTCGAGCGGGAGCGATGAGCCGCGCACCTCGTGGACCGATTGCACCTCGAGCGTGGTCCCCCCCATGACGAACTGGCCGCTACGCTCGGCTTTCATCGTCAGGCTGACCACGGGGGCGTTCATCTTCAGCTGCGCGCTGCGCGCCCCACGCCACTCGCAGTCGAACGAGAACGGTTTTGCGCTGGCTGCCATGGCCTTCCACGTCACCTCGACCAGCTTGCCGCTGCAGGCGGCTTCGGTGCGACTGCCATCTGCGAGCACGAGCGAGTAACGCGTCGAGGCACTGCTCCAGTTCACCACAGAGAACAGTTCGACGCGATCGCGCCCGCGGCTGAAGGTGCCCGTCTCCGGAGACAGCGAGAAGCTTCCATTGCGCCACCCTCCAAGGCCCTGCACGGTTTCAACACGTTCTGCGGCAATCGATGGGGGGAGGCGCATTTCTGCGGCGGGCAGGACGGCGCAACCAGTCAACACGATTGCAGAAGCGGCAAACAAAGCGAGGAATGAAATGCGCAGCATGAGGATTGATCGGCAGGAATTTACATGACGAAAAATTATAGCGACGGTGGTTGACCCAATTGTCGTCGTTTTGTCATGATCGTTGCGCAACACGCCTGGCTACAAACGTCCGCTTGTGGCCGATAGCAGCCGTCAGCTCAGTGTACGAAGTTGTCGCCAACAGAGCGAGCAGGAGGTTTGATCAGGCGCTCTCGGGCTGCCTGCGAACAGGCGTATTGGCGGCCCTTCCCTGGTTTGGACGCGTGGGCGGGAAACCCGCCCACCCTACGGCTGCTGGCCCGCATGGGGCGGCAGGCGCGCCAGCTGCCGGTCGAGCGCGTTGGCGAAGCGCTGGCGGTCCGCCTGGCTGAAGGCAGCGGGGCCGCCGGTATCCACGCCGCTGCCGCGCAGTTCTTCCATGAAGGCGCGCATCGTCAGCTGCTGGGCGATGGTGTCGCGCGTGTACCACTCGCCGCGCGGATTGAGCGGCAGCCCGCCCTTGTCCAGCACCTGGGCCGCCAGCGGAATATCAGCGGTCACCACGATGTCGCCCTCCCCCACGCGCGCCACGATCTCGGCATCGGCCGCGTCGGCGCCGGCCGGCACCTGCAGCGCGCGGATGAAGCGCGACCCCGGCACCCGCACCAGCTGGTTGGCGACCAGGGTAAGGGGCAGCTGGCGCCGCTCCGCCACGCGGAACAGGATGTCCTTGATCACGCCGGGACAGGCGTCGGCATCGACCCAGATGTGCATGATGAATACAGGCTAGTTAGTCAGGCCCCGATTGTAGCGGCAAGCCCCGTGCGCCAAAAGGCTTTAGAATCGCTGTCTTCTGCTCAACAGTTCTTGCTAGCCAAGAGAAGACGATTCATGAACAAGCTGGCGCTCTACTTCCGCCTGGTCCGGGCCGACAAGCCGATCGGCATCCTGCTGCTGCTGTGGCCCACCCTGTGGGCGCTGTGGATGGCCTCAGGCGGGGTGCCCGACCTGCAGGTGCTGCTCATCTTCGTGCTCGGCACCGCCCTGATGCGATCAAGCGGCTGCGCCATCAACGACTACGCCGACCGCGACTTCGACAAGCACGTCAAGCGCACCAATGACCGCCCGCTCACCAGCGGCAAGATCCGCGGCTGGGAAGCGGTGATGGTGGCGGCGGTGCTGGCCTTCGTCTCCTTCCTGCTGATCCTGCCGCTCAACGCCCTCACCAAGCAGCTGTCGGTGGCGGCCCTGGTGGTGGCCGCCACCTATCCCTACTTCAAGCGCTTCTTCGCGATTCCCCAGGCCTACCTGGGCATCGCCTTCGGCTTCGGCATCCCGATGGCCTTCGCCGCCGTGCAGGACATGGTGCCGGCGGTGGCCTGGTGGCTGCTGCTGGCGAACGTGTTCTGGGCCGTGGCCTACGATACCGAATACGCGATGGTGGACCGCGACGACGACCTGAAGATCGGCATCCGCACCTCGGCCATCACCTTCGGGCGCTTTGACGTGGCCGCCGTCATGCTGTGCTACGGCGCCGCGCTGGCGATCGACCTGGTGTGCGGCTGGTACCTCGGCCTGCGCTGGATGTTCGTGGCCGGCGTCGCCGTCGCCGCCGGCATCGCCCTCTACCACTACACCCTGATCCGCGGACGCGAGCGCAATGCCTGCTTCCATGCCTTCCGCCACAACAACTGGCTGGGCGCCGCACTGTTCAGCGGTGTCGCACTTGATTATGCATTCAGGTAATATTGCACAAAAAGCATTCACCCTTACTTTGAGGAGGCCCCACCATGATGGAAAAGATCCCTACCCAAACCGGTACCCGCGAACAGCTGCTGTCCGACCTGAAGAGCGTGATCCACGACGCCGAAGTCTGGCTGCGCAACGGCGGCCAGCTGACCGGTGACGAACTGAAAGCCGCCAAGGCCAAGTTCGAACAGACCTTATCCTCCGCCAAGGAAAGCCTGGGCGAATACCAGCACACCGTGGTCGAGAAGACCAAGGAAGCGGCGCGCGTGACCGACGAGTACGTGCACGAGAACCCGTGGAAGTCGGTGGGCCTGGGCGCCGCGGTGGGCGTCGTGATCGGCATGCTGATCGCGCGTCGCTGAGATGAGCATCACGGCGGCAGTGAGAAGGATCGGGGCCGACGTGCTCGACCTGGCGCGCACGCGCCTCGAGCTCGCCGCCATCGAACTGCAGGAAGGCGCGCACCGCCTGTTCGGCTACCTCGGCTGGGCCATCGCGGCCGCGCTGTGCGGGCTGTACGCGCTGGGGCTGGTCATCCTGTTCGTGCTGGTGCTGTTCTGGGACACGCACCGGCTGGCGGCGGTGGGCGGCATGGCTGTCCTGTTCATCCTCGCCACCCTGTTCGCGGCGCTCAAGCTGCGCACCGGCCTGGCCCAGCGCCCACCGATGCTGCCGGCCACGCTGGCGGAACTGCGCAAGGATGCGGCGGCGCTGAAGGGAGAGCAGGAAGATGCCATCCAAGCTTGATACCCTGGCGGCGCGCCGCGCGGCCCTGGTGGAACGCTGCGCCGACCAGCGCGCCCAGCTGGCGCACGAAGTGGCGCAGCTGTCCTCGCCGCGCACGCTTGGCCTGATCCCGGCCTACGCGGCGCGCCACCGCAAGACCGCGCTGGTCGTGGCCGGCGTCGCCGCCGGCCTGTTCCTCACCCGGCCGAAATGGGCGGTGGGCAGCGTGACGGCGGTGGTGTCGGCCTACAAGTTCGCACAGAAGCTGCTGCCCGTGCTCGGGTGGAAGGGCTTCGAGGTCCATTGACGGCCCGGCGCCGCGCGCGCCGGCCGTTTTTTCTTTCCCTTGCTTCCCTGCCCTACCTGGCCTGGGCCTGGGCCTCTGGCAACCGTGGCGGCATCGGGCTCAGTTCCTGCGACCAGACCACGGCCGCGATCTTCCAGCCCGCTTCGGTCCGCACCATCTGCCAGCTCTCCTTGCCCCAGTTCTGCTTGCGCCCGTCGGACAGGAAGCTGTAGTCGAACCACACCTGGGCCACGTCGCCATCGCTGTCGATGCGCAGGTTCGCGAAGGTTTCCTCGCTGCGCTCGCGCTCCGCGACGATCGATTCGATGAAGGCGCGCGGATTGCTGCTGAAGACCTTCGGCGGACGCCGCAAGGCAGGATTCGGCCGGTTTGCATAGAGCATGTCGATGCTCTTGTCCGCCGTGACGCCCGACCAGGTGATGTCTTCTTTCAGAAACAGCGTGAGAAAGGCATCCTTGTCCTTGTTGATGATCGCGCGGCGGAATTGTTCCACTACGCGCGCGATCTCTTGCTCGGCCTGCTGCCTGGGAGCGGCCGGAGCGGCATCCGCGGCCAGCGCGCCCTGGATGGGCAACAGGTGCAGGGCAAGCGCAAGCGCAAGGGCAACGGCAGTCGGTCGTTTCATGTTCTCTCCTCTCGAAACCTCCGAGTATAGGAGACCGGCCGCACGATAATCTCGCCGAATGTCACACCCCGGCCCCGGACATGCTCAGTCCTTGCCCAGTTCGTCCCCGAGCGCGCGTCCCCGCTCCGCCGCGGCCTTCATGGCCGCGACGATCGCTTCCTTCACCCCTGCCGCATCCATGCTGCTGATCGCCGCGTGCGTGGTGCCGCCTTTCGAGGTCACGCGCTGGCGCAGCACCTCCACCGGCTCGTCCGACTGCGCCGCCAGCTGGGCCGCACCGGTAAAGGTGGCCAGCGCCAGCTGCCGGCCCTGCTGCGCATCCAGGCCCATCTCACGCGCCGCCTGCTGCATCGCTTCCAGGAAGTAGAAGACGTAGGCCGGGCCGCTGCCCGAGACTGCCGTCACCGGGTCGATCAGCGCCTCGTCCTCGAGCCAGACGGTGGGCCCGACCGCGCGCATCACCGCATCCGCGGCCGCGCGGCCGGCCGCGTCCACGCCGGCGCCGGCCACCATGCCGGTGATCCCCTTCCCGATCAGCGCCGGGGTGTTCGGCATGGCGCGCACAATGGCGCCGTAACCGCCCAGCCAGCGCGCCAGGGCCGCGATGCGGATGCCGGCGGCGATCGACAGCAGCAGCGGACGCCGGCCGAGATGGGGCCGCAGGGCCGCCGCCACCTCGCGCATCTGCTGCGGCTTCACGGCCAGCACCACCACCTCCGCCGCCTCCAGCGCTTGCGACGCCGCGTCGATGGCCGCCGCCGTGTCCACGCCGTGGCGGCTGGCCAGGCGCGCGCGCGCCTCCGGGTCGGGGTCCACCACGTGGATGCTGGCGTGGGCAGCCAGGCCCGCGATCAGGGCCGAGGCCATGTTGCCGCCGCCGATAAACGCAATCTTCATGTCCGGTTCCTTGTGAATCATTCGTAGTGGCGGGCACCGAAGATGGCGCTGCCGATGCGCACGATGGTCGCGCCTTCGGCCACCGCGGCGGCCAGGTCGCCCGACATGCCCATCGACAGCGTGTCCAGGTCCAGGCCATCGGCGCGCAGCCGCTCGTACAGCGCGCGCAGGCGCGCAAAGGCGGCGTGCTGCCGTGCCGGGTCGCTGCTCGCTTCGGGAATCGCCATCAGGCCGCGCAGGCGCAGGTTCGGCAGGCGCGCCACTTCGCGCGCCAGGGCCGGTACATCCGCTTCGCTGGCGCCGCTCTTGCTGGTTTCGCCGCTGATGTTCACCTGCAGGCAGATGTGGAGCGGCCCGCGCTCCGGCGGGCGCTGCTCGGACAGGCGCTGGGCGATCTTCAGGCGCTCCACCGTGTGCACCCAGTCGAAATGGGCGGCGATGGGACGCGTTTTGTTGCTCTGGATCGGGCCGATGAAATGCCAGGCCAGTACGATGTCGGCATTGTCTGGTTGCAGGCGCGCAACTTCCTGCATCTTGTCGAGCGCTTCCTGCAGGTAGTTCTCGCCGAAGGCGCGTTGTCCGGCAGCGACCGCTTCGAGCACGGCTTCGGCCGGACACGTCTTGGAAACGGCCAGCAACTGCACCGTCTCGCGGGGCCGTCCGCTGGCTGCGCAGGCGGCCCCGATTGTCGCTTCGACAGCTTGCAAGTTCGCAGCGATTGTGGACATAATGATTTTCTGTAGGAAATATTTTGAGTCGGGACGAGGTCTTTCCCCGCTTTACTCACGCTAACGGGATTATAAGACAATGGACATTTCGGAATTACTCGCCTTCTCGGTCAAGAACAAGGCCTCGGACCTGCACCTCTCGGCTGGCTTGCCGCCCATGATCCGCGTCCATGGCGACGTGCGCCGCATCAACCTGCCGCCGCTGGAGCACAAGGACGTGCACGGCATGATCTATGACATCATGAACGACGGCCAGCGCAAGCAGTACGAAGAAGTGCTGGAGTGCGACTTCTCGTTCGCGATTCCGGGCCTGGCGCGTTTCCGTGTCAACGCCTTCAACCAGGAACGCGGCGCCTCGGCGGTGCTGCGCACCATCCCGTCCAAGATCCTGTCGCTGGAAGAACTGAACGCGCCGAAGATCTTCGCCGAGCTGGCCCTGCGCCCGCGCGGCCTGGTGCTGGTGACCGGTCCTACCGGCTCCGGCAAGTCGACCACGCTGGCCGCCATGGTCAACCACCTGAACGAGAACGAATATGGCCACATCCTCACCATCGAGGACCCGATCGAGTTCGTGCACGACTCCAAGAAGTGCCTGATCAACCAGCGCGAAGTCGGCCCGCACACCCTGTCCTTCAACAACGCGCTGCGCTCGGCGCTGCGCGAAGACCCGGATGCGATCCTGGTGGGTGAGCTGCGCGACCTGGAAACCATCCGCCTGGCGCTGTCGGCGGCGGAGACCGGCCACCTGGTGTTCGGCACCCTGCACACGTCCTCGGCGGCCAAGACCATCGACCGCATCGTCGACGTGTTCCCGGCCGAGGAAAAGGAAATGGTGCGCGCGATGCTGTCGGAATCGCTGCAGGCCGTCATCTCGCAGACCCTGCTCAAGACAAAGGATGGCTCGGGCCGCGTGGCCGCGCACGAGATCATGATCGGTACCCCGGCGATCCGCAACCTGATCCGCGAAGCGAAGATCGCGCAGATGTATTCCGCCATCCAGACCGGCAGCAATGTCGGCATGCAGACGCTCGACCAGAACCTGACCGACCTGGTACGCCGCAACGTGATCTCGAGCAGCGCCGCCCGCGCCGCCGCCAAGATCCCTGACAACTTCCCGGGTTGAGCAAGATGGCGATGGAACGCGACCAGGCGACCAAGTTCATGTTCGACCTGCTGCGCCTGATGGTCAGCAAGGGCGGCTCCGACCTGTTCATCACGGCCGGCTTCCCGCCGGCCATGAAAATCGACGGCAAGATGACGCCGGTGTCGAGCCAGGCCCTGAGCAGCGGCCACACGGCCGACCTGGCGCGCGCCATCATGAACGACAAGCAGGCCGCCGGCTTCGAGCTGACCAAGGAATCGAACTTCGCGATCAGCCCGGGCGACCTGGGGCGCTTCCGCGTCTCGGCCTTCATGCAGATGGGCTGCGTGGGCATGGTGCTGCGCGTGATCACCACCACCATCCCGAAATTCGAGGACCTCGACCTGCCGGAAACCCTGAAGGACGTGATCATGACCAAGCGCGGCCTGGTGATCATGGTCGGCGCCACCGGCTCCGGCAAATCGACCACGCTGGCGGCGATGGTCGGCTACCGCAACGAGAACAGCCATGGCCACATCATCACCATCGAAGACCCGGTCGAATTCGTCCACCCGCACAAGAACTGCGTGATCACCCAGCGCGAAGTGGGCGTGGACACCGACAGCTTCGAGGCGGCGCTGAAGAACTCCCTGCGCCAGGCGCCAGACGTGATCCAGATCGGCGAGATCCGCGACCGCGAGACCATGGAACACGCGATCGCCTTTGCCGAGACCGGGCACCTGTGCCTGGCCACCCTGCACGCCAACAGTTCCAACCAGGCGCTCGACCGCATCATCAACTTCTTCCCCGAGGAGCGCCGCCAGCAGCTCTTGATGGACCTGTCGCTGAACATGAAGGGCCTGATCTCGCAGCGCCTGATTCCGAAGAAGGAAGCCAAGGGCCGGGTGGTGGCGATGGAGATCCTGCTGAACTCTCCGCTCATCTCCGACCTGATCTTCAAGGGCGACGTGCACGAGATCAAGGAGATCATGAAGAAGTCGCGCGAGCTGGGCATGCAGACCTTCGACCAGGCCCTGTTCGACCTGTACGAGGCCGACAAGATCTCGTACGAGGATGCGCTGCGCAATGCGGACTCGGTGAACGACCTGCGCCTGAACATCAAGCTCAACAGCAAGCACGCGAAGAACCGCGATTTCTCGACCGGGATGGATCATCTGGGGATCGTCTGAAGTCGCTAGCGTTGCGTCGACGAAACAAATTTGAGATTTTGATAATTAAATTATGTGCGGTATTTAACATTTAAATGCAAATTTAATTTATTAGAGTTTTATATTCATAGAATTAAATTCAAATATCCCGGTTAAATTGTAATTGAGCAATAGTTGTTTCCACTTGGAATGATTGTCGTGGACTGATATTGTGCACTTGCGTCGGCCAACGCCGGCAATTCCACATTGAAAGTTTCCATGACTACGCAAACCACCGCTTTCGAAGCGCTCACCTTCCGGCTCGGGCAGGAAGAGTACGGCGTCGATATTCTCAAGGTCCAGGAGATCCGTGGCCAGGACCGGGTCACCCGCATCGCCCAGTCCCCCGATTTCATCCACGGCGTCGTCAACCTGCGCGGCGTGATCGTGCCGATCGTCGACCTGCGCCGGCGTTTCGGGCTCGCCGCCGATGACACGCCGGCCACGGTCGTGATGGTGCTGAACATCGGCGGCCGAATCGTCGGCATGGTGGTCGACGGCGTGTCCGATGTGATCCGGCTCGCCCCCGGCGACATCCGCCCGGCGCCGCAGACCGGCAGCGCCTTCGACACCGAATTCCTGCTCGGCCTCGGCACCGTCGACGACCGCATGCTGATCCTGCTCGATATCGAGCGCCTGATGTCCTCCGATGAGCTCGGCCTGATCGAGCGCCTCGCCGCATAACCCTCACCCAATACGGAGTCTCAACCATGTTCAAGCACATGAAAGTCGGCACACGCCTGCTCGCGGGCTTCCTGACCCTGTCCCTCCTCGGCGGCATCGTTGCCGCCATCGGCATCTACAACATGTCGGAGATGAACGCGCGCGCCGAGCGGCTGTATACCCGCGAGACGCTCGGCATCTCCTACGTCAAGGAAGCGAACATCAACCTGATCGCCATCGGCCGCGCCCTGCGCAACGCCATGCTGGCGTCGAGCGAACAGGATCACCAGGCGGCCGCCGCCGCCATTAGCGCCGCGCGCGGCCAGGTAAAAGACAATCTCGACCGGGCACGCGGACTGTTCTTCTCGGAGGAAGGCAAGCGCATGTTCGCCGTGGTCGACCGCGGCATGCGCGAGTACGAAGCGGCCGTCGAGCAGGCGCTCCAGCTGGCGTCGGCCGAAGGGCTGCAGGAGAGCCGCGCCTCGGTCGACTTCCTGCGGGACACGGTCGCGCCCAGGTCGAATACCGTCGACAAGGGCATGACCGACCTCACCCGCATCAAGGAACGCAATGCGCAGCAGGCGGCCCAGGATGCCGCCGCCCTGTACGCGTCGAGCCGCGCGATGATGCTGATGCTGGTGCTGGGCAGCACCGTCTTCGGCATCGGGCTCGGCGTCCTGATCACCCGCGGCCTGACGCGCCAGCTGGGCGGCGAACCGGCCTACGCGAGCGATATCGCCAGCCGCATCGCCGCGGGCGAGCTGAGCATCGATGTGGCGCTGCGCCAGGGTGACCGGACCAGCCTGCTGTTCGCCATGAAGACGATGCGCGACAGCCTGGCCCGGATCGTCGGCGAAGTCCGCAACGGCACCGACGCCATTGCCTCGGCGTCGCGCCAGATCGCCAGCGGCAACCTCGACCTGTCCTCGCGTACCGAGGAGCAGGCCAGTTCGCTGGAAGAAACCGCCTCGTCGATGGAAGAGCTGACCTCGACCGTCCAGCAGAACGCCGACAATGCCCGCCAGGCCAACGGCCTGGCCACCACGGCCTCGCAGGTTGCGGAGCGCGGCGGCGCCGTCGTGGCGCAGGTGGTCGATACCATGGCGTCGATCAACGACTCGTCGAAGAAGATCGTCGACATCATCGGCGTCATCGACGGCATCGCCTTCCAGACCAACATCCTGGCGTTGAACGCGGCCGTGGAAGCGGCCCGTGCCGGCGAGCAGGGCCGCGGCTTCGCCGTGGTGGCTTCCGAAGTGCGCACCCTGGCCCAGCGCTCGGCGGCGGCAGCCAAGGAAATCAAGCTCCTGATCGACGATTCGGTGTCGAAGGTCGACGCCGGCGCCAGGCTGGTGGACCATGCCGGCGCCACCATGACCGAGATCGTCGACAGTGTGCGCCGCGTTACCGACATCATGGGCGAGATCAGCTCGGCCAGCGTGGAACAGACTTCCGGCATCGAGCAGATCAACGTGGCGGTCAGCCAGATGGACCAGGTGACCCAGCAGAACGCATCGCTGGTGGAAGAAGCCGCGGCCGCCGCCGAATCGCTGCAGGACCAGGCCAGCAAGCTGGTGCAACTGGTGTCGGTGTTCAAGCTCGACGGCGCGGCCCCGACCACCGACAGCCCTGCCCTGGGACAGCGTCCAAGCCGTTCGACACGACAGCCGGCCATGCTCGCAGCATAATTCTCAACCACAAGACTGCAAGCCCCCATGCGTTGTTAAAGGGACAGTCCTTGGAACACGAAAGCCACCCTCACCACCACCCCCACGGCACCGGCATCCGCTGGCTCGACATCTCGCTGGCGGTTGCCGCCGGCATCGTGTCCCTGGTCTCGCTCTGGCTCGGCCTGCATTCGGCCCATTCGATGGAAAAGCTGGTGGCGGCCAACAGCTTTCCCTATCTCGAAATCATGCGCAACATGAGCAGCATGGACAAGGATGCGGCCACCGGGCGGTCGCACCGGCGCGTCGAATACCTGCTGGTCAACAGTGGCATCGGCCCGGCCCGCGTGGAATGGGTCGAGCTGCGCTACAAGGACAGGCCGATGGCCGACCTGAGCGAACTGCTGGCGGCCTGCTGCGATGCGAACGCGCAGACCGACATCGGGATGAACCGGCGCGGCAACGTGGTCGGATCGCTGGTGCGGCCCGGCGACATGATGTCCATGTTCGCCGCGGACGAGCCGGCCGTGGCCAATCCCGTGTTCGACGCCCTCCACCGCAGCATGAACGACATCGGCCTGACGGCCTGCTACTGCTCGGTGTTCGACGAGTGCTACCTGCGCAGCCGGGACGGCGTCAAGCCGAAGCAGGTCGAGCAATGCGAAGCACCGGCCAAGCCCTTTCGGCCGGACTTCAAGTAAGCGGCGCGGCCTTGCGCGCGCGCCGCCCTTCCCTCTCCCTTAGCGGCCGGGCCCGATGAAGACCGGGCCAGCGCCGCCACCGCCGTGCGGACCGGGGCCGCCCGGCCCCATGAACATCGGACGGCGTCCGCCCATGTTGCCGAAGCCGCCGAAGCGGTAGGTCAGGCCGACGTAGGCGGTGCGCCCGCTGCCGCGGCGCACGCTGTATTCGCGCAGGCGATCGGTCTCGGTAAAGGTTTCCGCCTTTTGCGAATCGAACAGGTCGTTGATGTTGAGCACCAGGCTCAGGGCCGGCGTCAGGGTGCGGCGGTAGTTGAAATCGGCTGATTGCACCGGCTTGCGGTAGCCTTCGCCGAACAGGGTCTTGCCCTGGGCATTCAGCATCAGCGCAAAGCTGTTGTTGCGGTCCATCTGGTACATGAGACGCGCGCGGCCGGTGACCGAGGTGGCGCTGCGCTTGTCGTCGCGCACCGAACCGAGCACGTCCTGTTCCGCATAGCCGATGTTACCGTTCACCATGATCATCAGCTTCTCGGTGGCACGGCCGCTGAAGTTGAACTCGACACCGCCGGAACGCGCGCTGCCGGCGTTCTCGCGCGTGGTCAAGAGCACGTCGTTGGCCTGCAGGAAGCGGCGCTCGGAGATCAGGTCGCTGTCGCGGCGCGCATACAGGCGCACGTTGGTGTCGACCTTGCCCAGCTTGGTCTCGACGCCCAGTTCCAGCGAGTCGGTATTGGTCGGCTGCAGGTTCGGGTTGCCCGAGGACAAGTTCAGCTCGTCGATGTAGACCACGAAGGGATTCAGCTCCCCCGCGCCCGGACGGCGGATGCGGTGCGCGTAGCTCAGGCGCAGCGTGGTGTCGTCCGACAGGCCATAGGTGACGAAGGCGCTCGGGATCACGTCGAAGTAATGGTTGCTGATGCGCTGGCCGGTGGTGACCTGGTGCATGTCCAGGTCCGCGTATTCGGCGCGCAGGCCGCCCAGCACGCCCCACTTCTCGTTGACGCGCCACTGGTAGTTGCCGTACACCGCATAGGTGGTGTCGTCCAGCTCGAAGCGGTTGGTGCGGTTGCGGTTCACGCTTTCCACGCCGCCGGCGATGTCGAAGTAGCTGTTGTCGAAGGTATTGCTGTTGCGCGCCAGCTTGTAGCCCAGCTTGATCACGCCGTGCTCGCCCGGCAGCTCGTAGTCGCCGGTGAAGTCGGCCACGCGGGTGTCGGTGAGATAGGCCTGGCGGCTGTTGGCGGCGCCGGCCAGCGGCGGGCGCACGATGTAGGTGTTGCTGGAGCGCGCATCGCGATCGCCCTCGGCGCCCGACAGGCGCAGGTCGAGCTTGAAGATCTCGCCCGGTGCATCGCCCTTGTGGTCGAGGCGGGCGCCCAGGCTGTAGTTGCGGCCCTTCGCTTCGCTCAGGCTGCGGCGCAGGTATTCGTTGTCGACCGTGCCGGCCGCGGTCACGCTGCGGTAGTTCTGCGAGGACGCGTTGTCGTTCGAATTTTCGGAATAGCTGGCGGTGGCGCCGAGCACGTCCTTCTCGCCCAGGTTGTAGGTCATGCCGGCATTGAAGCCGGTGCCCAGGCGGCGGTCCACGCCGTCGGTCACCTGGGTGCTGGGCGCGACCGCGCCGGTGGCCGGGTCGATGCGCTCGCGGCGGCTCTCGCCGCTGTTCTCGCGTTTGTCCTCGCGCCGGAACACGGCGCCCTGCACGCTGTAGCGGCCCTGGGTGTAGCTGCCGAAGCCGGAAACGTTGTTGCGCCCTTCGGTGCCCACGTTCGCGTTCAGCACGCCGAAGCCGCCCGGGCTGCGCTCGCGCCGCATCACCAGGTTGATGATCGGGCCGCCGCCGCCTTCGTTGCCGAACTGGGCGCCCGGATTGTTGATCACCTCGACCGAATCGAGGTCGGCGGCCGGCAGCGCGGCGATCGCCGCGGCGCGGTTCTCGCCCTGCATCATGGCCGAGGGCTTGCCGTCCACCAGGATCTGCACGTTGTTGCGGCCGCGCAGGGTGACGTTGCCGTCCGCATCGACGGCCACCGAGGGCACCTTGTTCAGGGTGTCGGCCACGCTGTCGTTGGACGTCGCCGGATCGGCCTTGACGTCATAGGTCTGGCGGTCGATGCGGTTCTGGGTGCGGGTCGCGGTGACGGTCACGGTGGACTCGACGGCCGGGGCCTGTTGCTGGGCCGACGGCTGCGCGCTGGTGGTGCTTTGCGCTTGCGGCTGGGCCTGGGCCGGGACCGCGGGCTTGGCGGCCGGCTGCTGTGCCTGTTGCTGGGGCTGTTGCCCGGCCTGCTGCTGGGGAGCCTGCTGCGCCACCGCGGCCAGCGGCATCAGCAGCGTGCCCGCGACCAGGCGGGCGATCAGGGACAGGCGGGGATGGAATTCAGGAGAACGATTGGTGGACATGAAGGCTGCTCGACAGTTTGTGCATCCGTGATTGTCGCACGCGCAGATGCTTATCTGTGTAACAAAAGATAACAGGCAAGCCCTCTCGCCCCTGGAGGCATGCATACGTGTTGCGCCGTGTTGTCATACACTGTGCTTTTCAATCACGGACAGCGACCATGAACGTATTCGACTTCAGCGCCACCGCGCTCGACGGCCAGCCGGTATCCCTGGACCGCTACCGCGGCAAGGTGCTCCTCATCGTCAACACCGCCAGCGCCTGCGGCTTCACGCCGCAGTACAAGGGCCTGGAAGAGCTGTACCGCCAGTACGGCGAACGCGGCCTGGTGGTGCTCGGCTTCCCCTGCAACCAGTTCGGCAAACAGGAGCCGGGCACGGAAGCGGAGATCGGCGCCTTCTGCGAAAAGAACTATGGGGTGAGCTTCCCGATGTTCGCCAAGGTCGACGTGAACGGCGAAGGCGCGCACCCGCTATTCCAGCACCTGAAGGGCGAGAAGCCGGGCGTGCTCGGCACCGAGGGCATCAAGTGGAACTTCACCAAGTTCCTGGTCGGGCGCGATGGCGAGGTGGCCAGGCGCTACGCCCCGCAGACCAACCCGGCCGAGATCGCCGGCGACATCGAGAAGCTGCTGGGCTAGCAAGCGCCCCGCTCAGCGGGTCCTGATCCAGGCCGCCCCGTGCGTGACGCAGGCGCGGTGCACGTTCTCCAGGAAGCGGATCGCCTCGCCCTGGGCCACGCCCGGCGGCAGCAGGCCAGCCAGCGAGGCATCCCCGCTCACCCGGTCGAGCCCATGGGCGATGGCGCGCGACACCGCGCGCGCGCGCTGGCCGTCGCTGTTGTACAGCGCATCATAGACGCCGGCGGCTTCCCACACGGGCACCAGCCCCGGCGTGGTGGAATCCTCGAAGACAATGGCTGGCGGCAGGTCCTCGTCTTCGCGGATGAGCTGGAACTGGAAGCTCACGGCTGCGCCTCCGGCATGGCGAAAGGAATCAGGAAGCTGAAGGGTGCTGGGACGTGCATGGAAACGCGAATCGCAATGAAAGCGCCAGTATAGCGCCGCCCGTTCCGGCACCCGGGCACCGCTCACCCCGCGCCGAACGCGGCCATGTAGAGCAGTACGAAGGCAAACACGGAGATGAGCGCGTGCGCCGCCACGATGCCCTTCGGCAGCGGCTTTCCATGCAGGTGGTAATGCAGGTTCAGCACCACGCCCCCCAGCGCGCCGGCCAGGAACAGCAGCAGCGCCAGCAGCGCCGTCCCCGGCGCCGCGAGCGCGAACACCGCGTACGCGAGCAGGGTGACGCCGGCGGCGGCCAGGAAGCCGTGGGCCATGGCGAGGGAGGAAGGCGGATTCCTGCCGCCCGAGAAGCGGATCCAGCCCATGACGATCCCGCCGAGCGCGGCGAGGGCAAGCAGATACACCGCTACCTGCAACATCCTGATCGATTCCATGACATCCTCCTGTGGTTGGATGCGGCGCCCCCTGCCAGGCAGCGCCTGTCGCTCAACTATAGTCAAAGCAGGAAAACGCCGCACACGCCTGGCGCCGTGTTCAAGCCAGCGCGCGGTCGAGCAGTTCGATCCAGTGCGTGACCGGCGTGTCCGTCCCGGCCTGGAGGTGGCTGATGCAGCCGATGTTGGCCGAGACGATTTCGTCCGGCCGGGTCGCCTGCAGGCTGGCCAGCTTGCGCTCGCGCAGCGCGTGCGCGATCTCCGGATGCAGCACCGAATAGGTGCCGGCCGAGCCGCAACACAGGTGGCTGTCGGCGCACAGCTGCACGTCCACTCCAGCCGCGCGCAGCAGGCCTTCGACCTTGCCGCGGATCTGCTGGCCGTGCTGCAGGGTGCAGGGCGGATGCCAGGCGACCCGGCGCGCCGCCTTTCCCTGCATCCTGGCCGCCAACGCTTCCTCGAACTCCGGCAGGATCTCGGACAGGTCGCGCGTCAGCAGCGCGATGCGCGCCGCCTTGGCCGCATAGGCCTCGTCGTGGGCCAGCAGGTGGCCATATTCCTTGACCGTCACGCCGCAGCCGGAAGCGGTCATGACGATTGCTTCGACTTCTTCACGCTCCACGTAAGGCCACCAGGCGTCGATGTTGCGGCGCATGTCCTCCAGACCCGCCGCCTGGTCGTTGAGGTGGTAGCGCACGGCACCGCAGCAGCCGGCCCTGGGCGCGGCAATCAGCTGCACGCCGAAGGCGTCGAGCACGCGCGCAGTGGCGGCGTTGATGTTGGGCGCCATCGCCGGCTGCACGCAGCCCTCCAGCACCAGCATCTTGCGCGCATGCGCCCGCGCTGGCCATACGCCGGCATTGCGGGGCGGCTGCAGCTTGGCCTGCAGTTGCCTGGACAGCAGCGGCCGTGCCAGCTGCCCTGCCCGGAACGCGGGCTTGAACAGGGCCGTGCGCGGCAGGAATTCCTTCAGCGTGCTGCGCTTGATCCGGTCGTTCAGGGGGCGCGGCACGCGCTCCTCGACCACGCGGCGGCCGATGTCCACCAGCCGGCCGTACTTCACGCCCGAGGGGCAGGTGGTTTCGCAGTTGCGGCAGGTGAGGCAGCGGTCCAGGTGGAGCTGGGTCTTGCGGGTGGGCTCGGCCCCTTCCAGCACCTGCTTGATGAGATAGATGCGCCCGCGCGGGCCATCGAGTTCGTCGCCCAGCAGCTGGTAGGTCGGGCAGGTGGCGGTGCAGAAGCCGCAGTGCACGCAGGCGCGCAGGATGCTTTCCGCTTCCTTGCCGTCGGCGCTGTCCTTGATGAAATCGGCGAGATTGGTTTGCATGTCAGAACATCCGTCCCGGGTTGTAGATGCCGGCCGGATCGAAGGCGGCTTTCAGGCCCGCGTGGATGCGCGCGACGGCCGGCTGCAGCGGGTGGAACACGCCGGCCGCCTTGTCGCCGCCGCGGAACAGGGTCGCGTGGCCGCCGGCATCCGCGGCTGCGCGCCGGATGGCGGCGGCGTCCAGGCTGCCGCGCAGCCAGCGCTGGGCGCCGCCCCACTCGATCAGTTGGGCGCTGCCCGGCAGCAGCGGGCCGGTGGTGGATGGCAGCGACAGGCGCCACAGCACGTCCTCACCGGCAAAGAAGGGCAGGCGCTGTTCGCGCAAGGTCTCCCAGAAGGCGGCGCCCTCCTCCTCCACTTCTCCGCCGATCAGGCGCAGCGCCGCATCGACCGCCGCCCGCGCGCCGGACAGGCGCAGCCACAGGCGGCCATCGTGCCAGCAGCTGCCCGACAGCGGCAGCGGCTGGCCACCCCATTCATTGAGCCTGCGGATCGCCTCGGCCTCGCCCATTTCCAGGCGCAAGGTGGTTTCGGCGACCGGGCGCGGCAGCACCTTGACCGACACTTCCAGCAGCAGGCCAAGGGTGCCGAGCGAACCGGCCAGCATGCGCGAGACGTCGTAGCCGGCCACGTTCTTCATCACCTGGCCGCCGA
Source organism: Massilia sp. MS-15 (assembly GCF_020176695.1). Lineage (GTDB taxonomy): Bacteria > Pseudomonadota > Gammaproteobacteria > Burkholderiales > Burkholderiaceae_D > Telluria > Telluria hydrophila. The sequence goes on from NZ_JAIWIA010000022.1 coordinate 55,248, forward strand.
AGCGCAGCACCTCGCCCTTCCCGTCCAGCAGCCGCGCGCCCAGCACGAAGTCGCGTACGCCGCCGCTGCTGGCGCGGCGCGGACCGGCCAGGCCGGCGGCGATGGCGCCGCCCAGCGTGGCGCCGGATGCGCCGGCCGCGGCGAAGTGCGGCGGCTCGAAGGCCAGCATCTGGCCGCGCTCGGCGAGCACCGCCTCGACCTCGGCCAGCGGCGTGCCGCAGCGCGCCGTGATCACCAGTTCGGTCGGCTCGTAGTCGATGATGCCGGCGTAGCCGCGGGTGTCGAGGATTTCGCCCTCGAGGCGCTGGCCATACCAGTCCTTGCTGCCGCCACCGCGGATGCGTAGCAGCGTCCTGTCGGCCGCGGCGGCGCGCACCCGTTCCTGGAATTGTTCGATCGCTTGCATGGTCAAAAACGTGGAAGGTCGGGGAAAGGCAGCGCGCCGCCGTGCACGTGCAGCTTGCCGAACTCGGCGCAGCGGTGCGGGGTCGGGATCGCCTTGTCGGGGTTGAGCAGCATGGGCGCATCGAAGGCGCGCTTGACGGCGAAGAAGGCATCCAGCTCCTTGCGGCCGAACTGCACGCACATCGAATTGATCTTCTCCATGCCCACGCCATGCTCGCCGGTGATGGTGCCGCCCACTTCCACGCACAGCGCCAGGATGGCGGCGCCGAAGGCTTCGGCCCGCGCGAATTCGCCCGGCTGGTTGGCATCGAACAGGATCAGGGGATGCATGTTGCCGTCGCCGGCGTGGAACACGTTGGAGCAGCGCAGGCCGAAGGTCTCTTCCATCTGCGCGATGCCCTGCAGCACGCGCGCCAGCTGCTTGCGCGGGATGGTGCCGTCCATGCAGTAGTAGTCGGGCGAGATGCGTCCTGCCGCCGGGAAGGCGTTCTTGCGTCCCGACCAGAAGCGCATGCGCTCCGCCTCGCTTTGCGACACCGCGATCGCGGTCGCGCCGGCGCCCTCGAACACCGTCTTCATGCGTTCGATTTCCTCGGCCACTTCGAGCGCGGTGCCGTCGGCCTCGCACAGCAGGATGGCGGCGGCGTCCAGGTCGTAGCCGGCGTGCACGAAAGGCTCGACCATGCGCACCGAGGTGCGGTCCATCATCTCGAGGCCGGCCGGGATGATGCCGGCCGCGATGATGCTGGCCACCGCGTTGCCGGCGGTAACGACGTCGGCGAAGGAAGCCATCACGACCTGGGCCACCGCCGGTTTCGGCACCAGCTTCACGGTGACTTCCGTGACGATGCCGAGCATGCCCTCGGAGCCGATGAACACGGCCAGCAGGTCGAGGCCGGGCGCGTCGAGCGCCTCGCTGCCCAGTTCGATGATCTCGCCGTCGATCGTGGCCACGCGCACGCGCAGCACGTTGTGCACGGTCAGGCCATACTTCAGGCAGTGCACGCCGCCGGAATTCTCGGCCACGTTGCCGCCGATGGTGCAGGCGATCTGCGAGGAAGGATCGGGCGCGTAGTACAGGCCGTGGGGCGCGGCCGCTTCCGAGATCGCCAGGTTGCGCACGCCCGGCTGGACCACGGCGGTGCGGGCATGGGGGTCGAGCTTCACGATGCGGTTCAGGCGCGCGGTGGAGAGCACGACGCCGTCCGCGATCGGCAGCGCGCCGCCCGAGAGACCCGTGCCGGCCCCGCGCGGCACGATCGGCACCTTCAGTTCGCGGCAGGTGTCGAGGATCGCCAGCACCTGCTCCTCGCTGGTGGGCAGGGTGACGATCAGCGGCAGCTGGCGGTAGGCGGCCAGGCCGTCGCATTCGTAGGGACGGGTGTCTTCGGGATCGGACAGGACGCAGCCGTCGGGCAGGCGCGCGCGCAGGCTTGCCGCGACCTGGGCGCGCCGTTCGGCCAGGGAGGATGGGGTGGCGGTCATCCGTCAATTGTAGGCACAATTACCGGGTTTTGTCGTATCCTCGCTCCATCGTTTTTTTCACCTATTGCATAAGGCAGCATCATGGGTAACCGACTCTCGAAAATCTCGACCCGCACCGGCGACGACGGCAGCACCGGCCTGGGCGACGGCAGCCGCACCGGCAAGGACAGCCCGCGCATCCACGCCCTGGGCGAAGTGGACGAACTGAATTCCTTCGTCGGCCTGCTGCTGTGCGAAGACATGCCGCCCGCGCTGCGCGAAGCGCTGGTCACGATCCAGCACGACCTGTTCGACCTGGGCGGCGAGCTGTGCATCCCTGGCTACGAGCTGGTCAAGGACGAGCACGTGGCACGCCTCGACGGCCTGGTCGAACACTACAATGAGGAGCTGCCGGTGCTGCAGGAATTCATCCTGCCGGCCGGCTCGCGCGCGGCCGCCCTGGCCCACGTGTGCCGCACCGTGTGCCGGCGCGCCGAGCGCAGCATCGTGGCGCTGTCGCACGCCGAACAGATCCGCCCGCATCCGCGCCAGTACGTGAACCGCCTGTCGGACCTGATGTTCATCCTGGCGCGCGTGCTGAACCGTTTCGCCGGCGGCAGCGACGTGCTGTGGCAGCACGAACGCAAGCGCGGGTAGGCCCATGGAAGACTTCATCGGCATCTACGACCACGCACTGGACGCGGAACAATGCGATGCGATCCGCGCCCGCTTCGACGCCAGTCCCAAGGTGGCGCGCGGGCGCACCGGCAACGGGGTCGATGTCGAGAAGAAGGACAGTTTCGACCTGACCATCAATGGACAGCCGGAGTGGGACGACATCGGCGCCCTGCTCACGCAAACGATGGCGCGCCACCTGGCGCAGTACATGGACAAGTACCGCATGCTGCTTATCGGCGCGCTGTCGCCGCAGGTGGCGCACCTGCAGACCGGGGAGCCGGTAACGCTATCGCTGGCGAACTTCGACGCGTTCGGCACGCCGAACGTCGTCGAGCTGATGCAGTCGATCTACCGGGTCGGCCAGATCAACCTGCAGAAGTACCTGCAGGGGACGGGCGGCTACCACCACTGGCATTCCGAGATCTATCCGCAGAACGCCAGCTGCGAGACCCTGCACCGGGTGCTGCTGTGGCAGTTCTACCTGAACGACGTGGAGGATGGCGGGGAGACCGAGTTCCTGTACCAGGAGCGGAAGGTGGAGGCGCGCAAGGGCCGGCTGGTGATCGCGCCGGCGGGCTTCACGCATACCCACAAGGGGCATGTGGCGCGCAGCAGCGACAAGTACATCGCCACTTCGTGGATCCTGTTCCAGCGGGCGGAAGCGTTGTTTGGATCGTAGGGTGGGCAGGTTTCCTGCCCACGCGGTGATAGCTTGCGGCTGACGTACCGCACAGGCTGTTCTTGCCTGGTTTGAACGCGTGGGCGGGAGACCCGCCCACCCTACGAATTGCTACGTGTTGTTGACGACCAGGCGCGGTTCGCCGACAGCAAACCGCTGACGAATCGACGCAGCAATGCCCTTGGCATCCAGCCCAACGGAAGCCAGCAGCGCCGCCGGATCACCCTGGTCGATGAACTTGTCCGGCAAGCCCAGGTTCAGCACCGGCCTGGCGATTCCCGCCGCCGCCAGTGCTTCCATCACGGCCGCGCCGGCGCCGCCCATCACGCAGCCCTCTTCCACCGTCACCAGGTAGTCATGGTCTTTCGCCAGGCGCTTGACCAGTTCCACGTCGAGCGGCTTCACGAAGCGCATGTTGGCGACCGTGGCGTCCAGCTCGTCGCCGGCGGCGACGCTCGGCGCCACCATCGAGCCGAAGGCCAGGATCGCGATGCCCTTGCCTTCGCGCCGCACTTCGCCCTTGCCGATCTCGATCGAGGTCAGCTCCGGCACGATGCCTGCGCCGACGCCCGCGCCGCGCGGATAGCGCACCGCGGCCGGGCCGGGATAGTGGTAGGCCGTGGTCAGCATCTGGCGGCACTCGTTCTCGCTTGACGCGGCCATGACCACCATGTTCGGAATGCAGCGCAGGTAGGCCAGGTCGTAGTTGCCGGCGTGGGTGGCGCCGTCGGCGCCCACCAGGCCCGCGCGGTCGAGCGCGAAGGTCACGTCCAGGTTCTGCAGGGCCACGTCGTGGATCAGCTGGTCGTAGCCGCGCTGCAGGAAGGTCGAGTAGATCGCCACGACAGGCTTGAGGCCCTCGGTGGCGATGCCGGCACCGAAGGTCACCGCGTGCTGCTCGGCGATGCCGACGTCGAAGTAGCGCTCCGGATACTCCTGGTGGAAGCGCACCATGCCCGAGCCCTCGCGCATGGCCGGCGTGATGCCGACCAGGCGCTTGTCCACTGCCGCCATGTCGCACAGCCAGTTGCCGAACACTTCGGTGTAGGTGATCTTGCTCGGCGCCGTGGCAGGCTTGATGCCCTCGTTCGGGTTGAACTTGCCGGTGCCGTGGTACAGGATCGGCTCGGCCTCGGCCAGCTTGTAGCCCTGCCCTTTTTTCGTGACCACGTGCAGGAATTGCGGGCCCTTGAGCTTCTTGATGTTCTCCAGCGTCGGGATCAGCGAATCGAGGTCGTGGCCGTCGATCGGACCGATGTAGTTGAAGCCGAATTCCTCGAACATGGTGGCCGGGACCACCATGCCCTTCGCGTGTTCCTCGAGCTTGCGCGCCAGGTCGAGCACGGGGCCGGGCAGCACGGTCTTGCCGACCGACTTGGCGGCGGCGTAGAACTGGCCGCTCATCAGGCGCGCCAGGTAGCGGTTCAGCGCGCCCACAGGCGGCGAGATCGACATGTCGTTGTCGTTCAGGACCACCAGCAGGTTGCAGTCTTCTTCCACGCCCGCGTTGTTCAGGGCCTCGAAGGCCATGCCGGCGGTCATCGAGCCGTCGCCGATCACGGCGATCGCATGGCGCTCCTCGCCCTTCAGCCTGGCCGCCTGGGCCATGCCGAGCGCCGCCGAGATCGAGGTCGAGGAGTGCGCGGTGCCGAAGGTGTCGTACACGCTCTCGTCGCGCTTGGGGAAGCCGGACAGGCCGTTCAGCTGGCGCAGCGTCGGCATGCGCCCGCGGCGGCCGGTGAGGATCTTGTGCGAATAGGTCTGGTGGCCCACGTCCCACACGATGCGGTCGTGCGGGGTATTGAACACGTAGTGCAGCGCGATGGTCAGCTCCACCGTGCCCAGGTTCGAGGACAGGTGGCCGCCCGTCTTGGACACCGAGTCGAGCAGGAACTGGCGCAGCTCGGTGGCGAGCGGGGTCAGTTGCGTGCGCGGGAGCTTGCGCAGGTCCGCGGGGTCGTTGATGTTCTCTAGCAGGTTCATTTATGCCTTCCGCTGCACGATCAGGTCCGCGAGTTCGCGCAGCCGCTGTGCTTGTTCTCCGAATGGCGCCAGCGCCTGGTGCGCTTCACGCCGCAATTGCTCGGCCAGTTCCTTCGATTGGTCCAGCCCGAGGATCGACACATAGGTCGGCTTGTTGTCGGCCGCGTCCTTGCCCGCGGTCTTGCCCAGCGTGGCCGAATCGGCGGTCGCATCGAGCACGTCGTCGACCACCTGGAAAGCCAGGCCGATCGCCTTCGCATAGGCGTTCAGTGCTTCCAGTTCCGGCGGCGCCAGGTCCTTGCCGCAAAGCGCGCCCAGGATCACCGACACGCGCAGCATGGCGCCGGTCTTGAGCTGGTGCATGCGCTCCAGTTCCTCGCGCTGCAGCGCCAGGCCCACGCTGTCCAGGTCGATCGCCTGGCCGCCGCACATGCCGCCCGACCCGGCCGCTTCGGCCAGCAGGCGCAGCATAGCGACTTGCCGCGCCGGCGGCAGGCTGTCGATGCCGGCAAGGGCCGCGAAGGCCTGGGCCTGCAGCGCGTCGCCGACCAGCAGCGCGGTCGCCTCGTCATAGGCCACGTGCACGGTCGGCTTGCCGCGGCGCAGGTCGTCGTCGTCCATGCAGGGCATGTCGTCGTGCACCAGCGAATACACGTGGATCATCTCGACCGCGCTCGCCACGCGCGCCAGCGCGCCGGCCTCGGCGCCGAACAGCGCGCCGCTGGCATGGGCCAGCAGCGGACGGACGCGCTTGCCCCCGCCCAGCGCCGTATAGCGCATCGCTTCGTGCAGCCGGTGCGGTACCGCGCTTGCGGGAGGCAGCAGGGTCTCGAGCGCGGTCTCGACGCCCGCCTGGACCTCCTGCATCCAGGCCTGGAAATCCTGGTCCGTCATTGATCGCCCTCGCCTTCGGCTGAGAAGGGCTTGAGCATGTCGCCTTCGAGCACCTTGACCTGGGACTCGACTTTTTCGAGCTGGGCCGCGCAGTACTTCACCAGTTCGGAGCCGCGCGCATAGGCGGCGACCGAGGCTTCCAGCGGCATCTGGCCGGACTCCATCTGCGACACGAGCTGGGCCAGCTCGGCCATCGCGCCTTCGAAGGATTCGGGCGCGAGCGCTCCGTTCGTATTGTTTGACATAGCGAGTGATATGGGCGGCGCAAGGGTGCGCCATGGGTCAGTCCAATCGCGTATTTTAGATCAATCCTTCCCCACAAGGGGCGCACAATGCACCCGTCACAACTTGCCCCATAGAAACATCCTCGTGCAACGGCGCCTTTCCCCCATGAAAACCGTGATTATTCAACAACTTGTTTGCACGGTTTGCCTGCTGCCCCGCGACGGGCCACGCCCCTGAGCCGTGTTTCCACGGTATAATCTCCGGTTCTGTCCGAAATACCGTATTCCTCATCCTAAGATACTGGTCTTTGGATTCTTTCTCTTCTTTGGTAGTACTTGATTAAAGGGGGGTTGGGATGTCCGATCTGGCTACCCACGCCAAGCTGGCGGCCTCGTGCGCGCAGCTTCCGGTAAACGTCTACTTTGACGATGCGCTGTTGCAGCGCGAACAGCAAGCGCTGTTCCTGAAGGGCCCGCGCTATGTGGGCCATGAACTGATGGTGCCTGAGGTAGGCGATTTCGCGACACTCCCGTCCGAAAACGAAGGCCGCATGCTGGTGCGCAACGCAGGCGGCATCGAGGTGCTCTCCAACGTCTGCCGTCACCGCCAGGCGCTGATGTTCAATGGGCGCGGCAATGCGAACACCATCGTGTGTCCGCTGCACCGCTGGACCTACGACCTGAAAGGCCAGCTGATCGGCGCGCCGCATTTCGCCGAGACGCCCTGCCTGAATCTGTCGAAGACGCCGCTGCAGAACTGGAACGGCCTGCTGTTCGAGCAGAACGGCTACGACGTGATGGACAAGCTGAAGCACATGGAGGTGACAAAAGACCTCGATTTCAGCGGCTACATGTTCGACCACGTCGAGATCCACGAGTGCGACTACAACTGGAAGACCTTCATCGAGGTCTACCTGGAGGATTACCACGTCGAGCCTTTCCACCCGGGCCTGGGCAACTTCGTCTCCTGCGACGACCTGAAGTGGGAATTCGGCCGCGACTACAGCGTGCAGACCGTGGGTGTGCACCGCGGGCTGCAGAAGGCGGGCTCGCCGGCGTACAAGAAATGGCAGGAGCAGGTCCTGAAGTTCAACAATGGCCAGCCGCCGAAGTTCGGCGCCATCTGGCTCACCCTGTATCCGAACATCATGGTCGAGTGGTACCCGAACGTGCTGGTGGTGTCGACGCTGTGGCCGGTCGGTCCGCAGAAGACCCGCAACGTGGTCGAGTTCTACTATCCGGAAGAATTCGTGCTGTTCGAGCGCGGGTTCGTGGAAGCCGAGCGCGCCGCCTACATGGAAACCGCGGTCGAGGACGACGAGATCGCGCTGCGCATGGACGCCGGCCGCAAGATCCTGCTGGCGCGCGGCGTCAACGAAGTCGGCCCCTACCAGTCGCCGATGGAAGACGGGATGCAGCATTTCCACGAGTGGTACCGCAGCAAGCTCGCACTCTAAGGCCGACGCCCCGCTGATGCCTTCCCTCTGGATGCTGTTCGCCAGCTTCGCGTTCGCCGCCATGAGCGCGGGCGTGAAGCTGGCTTCCGGGTTCTATTCCACCTCCGAACTGCTGATGTACCGCGGCCTGATCGGCACCCTGGTGCTGGCGGCCGCGGTGCGCCACCAGGGCGCCAGCCTGCGCACGTCCTTCCCCAAAGCCCACCTGTGGCGCAGCGCGGTCGGCGTGACTTCGCTATGGCTGTGGTTCTTCGCCATCACGCGCCTGCCGCTGGCCACCGCCGTCACCCTCAACTACATGGCGCCGATCTGGATCGCGGCCTGGATGTTCGCCACCGGCTGGTGGCGCGGCACCAAGCTGCCCGATTGGCCGCTGGTGCTGGCGATCGGCATGAGCTTCCTTGGCGTGACCCTGGTGCTGCAGCCGGCGGTCGAGAGCAATCAATGGCTTGGCGGCCTGGCGGGCCTGTGCTCGTCGGTGATCTCGGCCATGGCCTATATGCAGGTGCGCAGGCTGGGCCAGCTGGGCGAGCCGGAATACCGCGTGGTGTTCTACTTCTCTCTCACCACCACGCTGGCGGGCCTGGCCGGCACCCTGGCGGGCGACGGGCCGCGCGACGCCGTGTTCAGCGGCCATACGCCATACAGCGCCGCCCTGCTGCTGGCGGTCGGCATCGCCGCCCTGCTGGCCCAGATCGCCATGACGCGCGCCTACCGTGTCGGCAAGGTGCTGGTGGTGGCCAACCTGCAGTACACCGGCATCGTGTTCTCCAGCCTGTGGGGCCTGGCGCTGTGGGGCGATGCCTTCGACTGGCATGTCTGGCTGGGCATCGGGGTGATCCTCGCCTCCGGCGTGGCCGCGACGTTCTACAATACGCGCAGCACGGCACGGGGCGCCGTGGTCAAGGACACCGATCCCATCGCCAGCGAAACCTGAGGAAGAACCGAATGAGCATCTACGCCACACTGATTTCCGCCCACGACCTGGCCGCCCACAAGGGTGCGCCGGACTGGGTGCTGGTCGATTGCCGCCACGACCTGATGGACCTGGCCGCCGGCCGCGCCGCCTATGCCGCCGGCCACCTGCCGGGCGCGGTGTTCGGCGACATCGAAACCGCGCTGTCGGGCGCCAAGTACGGCCCGGACGGCGCCTTCCGCGGCCGCCATCCGCTGCCGGAAAAGGAAGCCCTGCTCGAAACCCTGCGCGGCTGGGGCGTCAACGACGGCTCGCAGGTGGTTGCCTACGACGCCCACGGTGGCATGTATGCGGCGCGCCTGTGGTGGCTGCTGCGCTGGCTCGGCCACGAAGCGGTGGCGGTGCTGGACGGCGGCATGGCGGCCTGGCAGGCGCTCGGCCAGCCGCTCACGGCCGAGGTGCCGGCCCCGGTGCGCGGCGCCATCACGCTGCGCGCACCCTTCGTGCCGACCGTGACGGTTGGCGAGGTGCTGGACAACGTAGACAAGGGCGAACGCATCGTGATCGATGCGCGGGCGAGTGACCGCTTCCGCGGCGAGAACGAGAGCATCGATCCGGTGGGCGGCCACATCCCGGGCGCGAAGAACCGCTTCTTCAAGGACAACCTGCAGGCGGACGGGCGCTTCAAGGATGCGGCCACGCTGCGCGGCGAATTCTCCGCGCTGGTGGCCGACCCGGCCCGGGCCATCATGCAGTGCGGCTCGGGCGTGACCGCCTGCCACAACCTGCTGGCGCTGGAAGTGGCGGGCCTGCCGGGCGCCGCGCTGTATCCGGGCTCGTGGAGCGAATGGGTGGGCGATGGCAAACAGGCCACCGGCCGGCCGGTCGCCACCGGTGCCGACTGAGGATGGCGACGATGGAAAGGAATACGCGCCAGCGCAAGGCGATCCACACCTGCCTGGAACAGGCCGGGCGCCCGCTCGCGCCACAGGAAATCCTGGACCAGGCCCAGGCCCTGGTGCCGGGGATGGGCATGGCGACCGTGTACCGCAACATCAAGTCAATGCTGGAAGCGGGCGAGATCACCACGGTCTCGCTGCCGGGCGGCGGCGACCGCTACGAGATCGCCGGCCACGGGCACCATCACCACTTTCATTGCCGCGCCTGCGACAAGGTGTTCGAGGTGCATGCCTGTCCGGGCGACATGCAGAAACTCACGCCGGATGGCTTCGTGCTGGAGTCGCACGAGCTGACCTTGTACGGACTGTGCGGGGCTTGCCGCCCGATGTGATGATCGCTGGCGGCTGCGCTAACGTACCGTCAGTACCGCGCTTTGTGGGGTCGTAGGGTGGGCGGATTTCCGCCCACGCGGTGATCGCTGGCGGCTGCGTTATCGCGCCGGATGACCGTGCCGCAAACGATCACCGCGTGGGCGGGACGACCCGCCCACCCTACGCCTTGCGGCAATCCTTGCAGTAGCGGTGATTGCGCAGGTGCGCCGCCAGCAGCAGCAGGCTGCTCAGTACCGCCGCCACCGTCTCCGCCTCGTCCCCGAAGCGCGGGCCGACCACGAATACCGCCAGCAGGAAGGCGCCCAGGCCCGCCAGCCCGACCAGCAGGGCCATGGGATCGCGGTGTTTCAGGTAACCGGGCACCAGCGCCAGCAGCACCGGCGCCGTGACGCCCAGCAGCAGCGCATCGTGCAGCGCATGGTGCTCCCCGCCCAGCCCCAGCAGCGGAAAGGCGGCGATCAGCAGCGGCGTCGCCAGGCAGTGCACCAGGCACAGCGCCGAGGCGGCCATGCCGGCATAGTCGGCGAAGCGGATCAGGTTCTTCATCAAAAGACGAAGCGCAGGCCGGCGGTGAGGTTGCGGCCCGGGAGCGGCGCGGCTTCCTTCACGAAGGAAGCATGGCTGTAGGCCAGTTCGTTGGTGAGGTTGTTGATGCGGGCGTAGAGCTGGGCCGGCACGCCGAACACGCGGATGGTGGTGTGGGTGCCGAGGTTGAGCATCGTGTGGCCACCGGTACGGCCCTCGAAGGCGGCCACCCGGTCCTGGCTGCCGGTGTGCACCAGCTCCGCCATGCCGTGCCAGGCCTGCCAGTCGGCATTCAGGCGCACGCCGACGCGGTAGGGCGGGATGCGCGGGATGTTGCGGCTGCCTTCGCCGCCGCCCGCGAAGCGCGCACGCACCAGGTCGCCGAACAGCGTGGCCTCCACCACGTCCGAGAACTTGTGGCGCAATTCTCCCTCCAGGCCGGTGAACACGGCATCGCGCTGCGCGTACTCGACCAGCTGGAAGCCTTCGTGCTCGTCCAGCGTATGCGCATAGATGTAGTTGGCCACGCGGTTACGGAAGGCGCTCAGCGAAAAGCTGGTGTCGCCCTCGAACTTGCGCAGGGTGAAGTCGATGTTGGTCGAGGTTTCCTTGCCCAGGTCCTGGTTGCCGATCTCGTAGGTGGCGGTGGCCAGGTGCATGCCGTCCGCGTACAGTTCCTCGGCAGTCGGCAGGCGGTGGCTGCGTGCCAGGCCCGCGCGCAGCGAGTACTGCGGCCGGAATTTCCATACCGCGCCCAGCGCCACCGAGGTGCCGCGCGCTTTCGTGTCGCGCTGGTCCTTGCTGTCCACCGCGATGTCCTGCCACTCGTGGCGGGCACCGGCCTCGAAGCGCCAGTTCTCCAGCTTGTATTCCTCGGTGAGGAAGGCCGCGTGCTTCCGGGTGACGGTCGGCGGTACGTAGGCTTCGTTGCCCACGGTGCGGAAGTCGCGCCGGGTGGTCTGCAGGCCGGCGACGCCGCGCCAGCCCGCCAGCGGCAGGTGTTCGAGCTCGAACCGGCCCTCGTGGGCGCGGTTCAGGAAGCTGGTGGACACCGCGCCGTCTTCCAGCTCGTCGTGACGGTAGTCGGTGAGCGAGGCGCGCATGCGCAGCCGGGCGAAGCCGGGCAGCGGATTGCGGTATTCGCCGCGCAGGTCCCAGCGGTCGCTGTCGAGCTTCACGGTCGGCACGTCCTGCGCGCCATGTTCGTCTTCGTGCCCGTGCTCATCCTCGGAACCATGGTCGCCGCCCTCTTCTTCGTGGGCGCCGCAGTCCAGGTGGCCGTCGTGCGGATGGCAGCCCTCGAATTCATGGCGGTGGCCGGGAACGCCGTATGCGCTGCGCTCCTTGGTGTAGGCCGCGCCCAGGTAGCCGCGTTCGCCCACCCAGGACAGGCCGACGGTGCCGCTCTCGCCTTCCTTGAAACTGCCGGGGACGCGCTTGCCGCCGTCCCAGCCGCTGCCGACGCGGTATTCGCCGGCGTCGCGCTTGACCCCTTCGGCGTGCACGGCGATGCCGCCTGCGCCGCCGGTCACCTCAAAGGCACCGGTCTTCTCGCGCGCCACGGAACTGGCGCGCAGTTCGGCGCTGCCTTCAGGCCGGGACGGGACGGTGGTCGGGATCTTGCGGTCCAGGATGTTGACCACGCCGCCGACCGCGCCGCCGCCATAGGCCAGCGCCGACGGGCCGCGCAGCACTTCGATGCGCTCGGCCAGGACCGGCTCGAAACCGACCGCATGGTCCGGGCTGATGGTGGAGGCGTCCTGCACTTCGGCACCGTCCGACAGGATCTTCACGCGCGGGCCGTCCATGCCGCGGATCACCGGGCGGCTGGCGCCGGCGCCGAAGTGGCTGGAACTGATGCCGGGCTGGTTGGCCAGGGTCTCGCCCAGGGTCGACTCGCGCGTGCGCACCAGTTCACCGCCGCCGAGCGAGGTGGCCGGGGTGATCATGTCGTCGCTCACCACGCCGAGCGCGCTGGCGGACACCACCACGGTGGGGACGGTATCCGGATCGGTCTGGAGGCGGCTGTTGCTGCTCTGGGCAAGGGCGGGGGCGCTGAAGGCGAACAGGATGGCCAGCGCGAGCGGGGTACGGTTCAGGGTCGACATTGGCAAGCTTGGAGTGGATTCGGTCCATAATGATAATCCACTCTCATTAATAGGGCAAGGACGACAGCCGTGCGCCGCCCTGCCCCGCGGCGGGCGCGCAACTTCCGGAGCAGGTAGAAGGATGCGGCCGGGCCGCTCAGTAGGCGTGGTTGAGAGCGAACACGATCGCCACGCCGAGCGCGATCAGGGCCACTTGCGGCACCGATTCGCGCACGGTGGCGCGGCGCTGCATCTGCGGCATCAGGTCGCTCACCGCGATGTAGATGAAGCCCGAAGAGGCGAATACCAGCACGTAGGGAATCAGGCCACTGGCCTGGTCCAGCGTGAAGTAGCCGAGCAGGCCGCCCAGCACCGCCATCAGGCTGCACAGGAGGTTGAAGACATAAGCGCGCAGGCGCGAGAAACCGGCGTTGAGCAGCACGATGAAGTCGCCGATCTCCTGCGGGATCTCGTGCGCGACGATGGCCAGCGCGGTAACGATGCCCAGCTCCGGGTTGGCGAGGAAGGCGGCGGCGATCAGGATGCCGTCGGTGAAGTTGTGCATCGCGTCGCCGAGCAGGATCATCCAGCCCGACTTGCCGGCCTGGTGGGCGTCGTGGCCGTGCGCATGGTGGTGGCCGTCGCCCTCGTGGTGATGCGAATGACGCAGGATGGCCAGCTTTTCCAGCACGAAGAAGGCCAGCAGGCCGCCCAGCAGCGTGGCGAACAGGCTGCGCGGGTCGGCCCCCGACTCGAAGGCTTCCGGCAGCGCGTGCAATAGCGAGGTGGCCAGCATGATGCCCACCGACAGGCTGACCATCCTCTCCACCACTTTCGACAGCAGCGCGAACGAGAACACGGCAGCGCCGCTGATGCTGACGACGCCGGCGACCAGGGTCGCCAGCAGGATGGAAGAGAGAATGGGGTCGATTTGAAAGCCTCTTGTACTGGTGCTGGTGCGTCGAGGCCCCGCCGGCGGGCCGCAAACCGGGCATTGTACCGCTCCCGGCCCGCGGCCGTGCGGTGTCAGGCCACGCCGTGCTGCGAGAACCAGTTCAGCGCCTTGCTCCAGCCGTCCTTCGCATCTTCAAGGTTGTAGCTGGGGCGGTAGTCGGCGTGGAAGGCGTGGCCCGAGTTCGGATACACGTGGATTCGCGAGCGGCTGTTGCCGGCGTCGAGCGCCTTGCGCATGCGCTCCACCGACTCCAGCGGGATGCCGGTGTCCTTGGCGCCGTACAGGCCGAGCACCGGCACCTTCAGGTTCTGGGCGACGTCGATCGGATGGCGCGGCTGCAGCGGATTGGTCTCGCCCACCAGGCGGCCATACCAGGCCACGCCGGCCTTGACGTCCGGATTGTGCGCAGCGTACAGCCAGGTAATGCGCCCGCCCCAGCAGAAACCGGTAATGCCCAGCTTGGCGGTATTCCCGCCGCGCTGCCTGGTCCACTTGACGATCGTGTCGAGGTCGTTCATGACCTGGGCGTCCGGCACCTTGGCGATGATGTTCTTCATCAGCTCCGGCATCGGGGTCCTGGTGGCGTCGCCCTGGCGCACGAACAGGTCCGGCGCCACGGCCAGGTAGCCGGCCTTGGCGAAGCGGCGCACCACGTCCTTGATGTGCTCGTGCACGCCGAAGATCTCGGAGATCACCAGCACCACCGGCAGGTTGCTGCGGTCCTTGGGCTGGGCGCGGTAGACCGGCACGTCCTGGCCGTTGACCACGACGATGTGGTCGGCGGCGTCCAGGCCGTCGGTACCCGTCTGGACCTGGGTCTGCGCCACCACCGGCAGCGCGGCGACGGCGAAGCCGCCTCCGGCGGCGGCCTTGAGGAAGACGCGGCGGTCGACACCCTCGCCGAACGAACTGGCGGACAGCAGGCTTTGGGCATCGCGAATGAGATCTTTCATGTGCACCCCTCCGGTTGTGTTGGACAGGCTTGCAATCTTAGCAAAGTCCGGAGGGGCGCACGCTTCGCGGATGAGCGATCAGCGGGTAAGCAGCAAATTGACGTTCGACTGGTTGGCGGTCGTGATGTCGACATTCTCGACCGACTTCGTCACGTAGCCCGCGGCCGCCGCCTCCACGCGGTACTTGCCGGCCGGCGCGGCGGTGCTGGCGCTGAAGGACAGCGGCAGCGTGCTGGTATAGGTCGCGAACTGCGGCGCCGTCACCGGGAGGTTGGCGATCGTGTAGGCGCCGGTAGCCAGGTCCGCCCCCTGGTACCTGATCGTGACGGTCGGACCCGCCGCGAAGCTCTGCTTGGCCGAGACGTAGGCGGCATCGGATCCAGCCGGGTTCATGGTGACGGTGCCACCGATCGCGCCATTGGTGCCCGGCGCGAGCAGGATCGGTGCCGCCGTGGTGCTCAGGACCGTGGTGGTGCTGGTCGACGCCACCGGCACGCCCGCCACGACGCTGGCCGCACTGTCGTTGGCAGTGATGACAACGTCGTAGCTGCCCGGGGCAAGACGCGACAGGAAGAACTCGCCGGTGGTGGCATTCGGCGTGGTGGCGCTGACGACCTGGCCGTTCTGCTGCGCCGACACCTGCACGCTGCGGCCCAGCAGCGCGGTGCTGACATAGCCGGAGATGCCGTTCAGGGTCACCGGCAACACCTTCACGACGGGCTTCAGCACATAACTGCCCTTGCCACGGGTAAGCACCGACTTGCAGGCGTCGAAGTCGAGCACGACATCGGTCTTCTGGCCAGCACTGACCTCGAAGTTGCCGACCAGCTTGATGCCGCTCGCGACCGCGCTCGGGGTCTCGAGCGGCTGTTCGGTCTTGCCAACGGTTGGCACGACGGTGTTGCCGTTGGCGTCCAGGACCAGGCGCAGCTGGGTATAACGGCCGGCTTCCAGCGATGTCTGGCCAAGCCCTTCAAGCACGCCATTGGTCAGGTTCAACAGGTTGATCTTCTTCGCCGGATTCAGGGTGATGTCGGTCCAGCCGGCGTCAAGATCCGACGCGCCTTCACTGCGATGCACGCGCAGCTTGCTGACGGTAACGTTGACGGCGTCGAAGCCGCAGGCAGGCGCATCGGTCAGCGATACGGCCAGGGTGCCCATGGTACTGACCGGAGTAGCCGGGGCATCACTGCCGCCACCGCCGCCACAGGCGGAAAGGGCGATGGCGCTCAGGGCGGTGGCGCCCATCAGGGCGAAGCGGGGTGAAGTCTGGAACATGTGATGGATACCTTTCGTGGTTCTGCCAACAGCAGCAGTCGCCAGGATCCTAGCATTCCAAAAATCAACTTTTGTGTGGGTTAGCGCACGTTGAAACAGTTGCTTACAGTCTTTACAGATGTGCAGGATTTGGTGGCCGTCACGCGACTGCGCGCAGCAGTATCGCGTACGGCTCGCCGGCCTTAATGTGCCTGCTCCCAGTTCGGCCCCACGCCCGTCTCGGCCACCAGCGGCACCTTCAGCGTCGCCACGCCCGCCATCAGTTCGGGCAGCTTCGTGCGCACCAGGTCCAGTTCCGCTTCCGGCACCTCGAGCACCAGTTCGTCGTGCACCTGCATGATCATGCGCGTGCCCAGCTGCTCGCGCTCGATCCAGCCCTGCACCGCGATCATGGCCAGCTTGATCAGGTCCGCCGCCGTGCCCTGCATCGGCGCGTTGATCGCCGCCCGTTCGGCGCCGGCGCGGCGCGGGCCGTTGCCGGAGTTGATCTCGGGGAGCCACAGGCGCCGCCCGAACACGGTCTCCACGTAGCCGCGCGCCTTGGCCTGCAACCTGGTCTCGTCCATGTACTGCTTGACGCCGGCGAAGCGGGCGAAGTAGCGGTCGATGTAGCTGGCCGCCGCGCCGCGCTCGATGCCCAGGTTCTGGGCCAGGCCGAAGGCGCTCATGCCGTAGATCAGGCCGAAGTTGATCACCTTCGCGTAGCGCCGCTGCTCGCTCTGCACTTCATCGGGCGCAATGCCGAAGATCTCGGCGGCGGTGGCGCGGTGGATGTCCTCGCCGTCCGCGAAGGCCTTCAGCATGGCCGGGTCGCCCGAGATGTGCGCCATGATGCGCAGCTCGATCTGCGAGTAGTCGGCCGAGACGATGCTGCTGCCCGGCGGCGCGATGAAGGCTTCGCGGATGCGCCGCCCTTCGCCGGTGCGCACCGGGATGTTCTGCAGGTTCGGCTCGTTCGAGGACAGGCGCCCCGTGATCGCCACCGCCTGCGCGTAATTGGTGTGCACGCGGCCAGTGGCCGGGTTGACCATCTTCGGCAGCTTGTCGGTATAGGTCGACTTCAGCTTCGACATGCCGCGGTACTCGAGCAGGATCTTCGGCAGCGGATAGTCCTCGGCCAGCTTCTGCAGTACTTCCTCGTCGGTCGACGGCGCACCGGTGGCGGTCTTCTTGATCACCGGCAGGCCCAGCTTGCCGAAGAAGATCTCGCCGATCTGCTTGGGCGAACCAAGGTTGAAGGGGCCGCCCGCCAGTTCATAGGCCTGCTGCTCCAGCTCCAGCATGCGCGCGCCCAGCTCGCCCGACTGCACGCCCAGCAGCTCGGCATCGATCAGGACCCCGTTGCGCTCGATCTTCTGCAGCACCTCCATGGTCGGCATCTCGATCTCGCGGTAGATGCGGCTCAATCCCGCGTCGCTTTCGACGTGCGGCAGCATGGTCTGGTGCAGGCGCAGGGTGATGTCCGAATCCTCGCCGGCGTATTCGGTGGCGCGGTTCAGTTCGACCTGGTCGAAGCAGATCATGTTGGCGCCCTTGCCGCACACGTCGACGAACGGGATCGTGGTGTAGCCGAGGTGGCGCATCGCCATGGTGTCCATGTCGTGCGGCTTGTGCGACTCGAACACGTAGGACTGCAGCAGGGTGTCGTGCACGATCCCCTTCAGCCTGACGCCGTGGTTCTCGAAGATGTGCATGTCGTACTTCAGGTTCTGGCCCAGCTTCGGTTTGTTCGGGTCCTCCAGCCAGGAACGCATGCGCGCCAGCACATGCTCGCGATTGAGCTGGTCGGGCGCGCCGGCATAGCGGTGCGCCACCGGGATGTAGGCGCCCTTGCCCGCTTCCACCGACAGCGAGATGCCGACCATCTGTGCCGTCATCGGGTCGAGCGAGGTGGTCTCGGTATCGACCGAGGTCAGCGGCGCCGCGTCGATCAGCGCCAGCCATTTGTCGAGTTGTTCATCGGTGAGCACGGTCTCGTATTCGCCCTTGATGATGGCCATGCCCGGCAGCGTGCCCGCGCCGCTGGAGGCGCCTTCCGGCGAATTGAGCGGCGCGCCGCCCGGCCCCGTGCCGCGCGCCGGAGCGACTGCGCCATCGGCGCGGCCGCCGCCGCCCAGTTCGCGCAGCATGGTCTTGAAGCCGTAGCGCTGGAAGAAGTCGCGCAGGGCTTCGGCGTCTTCCGGACGACCGACCAGGGTTTCCTCGAACGAGACCACGTGGTTCACCAGGTCGCAGTCGGTTTTCACGGTGATCAGTTCGCGGCCCCTGGGCAGCCACTCGAGCGCCGCGCGCAGGTTCTCGCCGACCGCGCCGCCGATGGCATGTGCGTTCTCGATCACGCCGTCGAGCGAGCCGTGCAGGGTCAGCCACTTCACGGCCGTCTTCGGGCCGCACTTGCTCACGCCCGGCACGTTGTCGACGGTGTCGCCGATCAGGGTCAGGTAGTCGATGATGCGGTTCGGCGCCACGCCGAACTTGGCGAGTACGCCGGCCTCGTCGAGCTTCTCGTTGCTCATGGTATTGACCAGCATGACCTTGTCGTTGACCAGCTGGGCCAGGTCCTTGTCGCCGGTCGAGATGATGGTCTTCATGCCGCGCGCGGCGGCCCGCACGGCCAGGGTGCCGATCACGTCGTCGGCTTCGACGCCGTCGACCATCAGGATCGGCCAGCCCATGTGGCGCACCACTTCGTGGATCGGTTCGATCTGCTTGCCCAGGTCTTCCGGCATCGAGGCGCGGGTGGCCTTGTATTCCGGATAGAGGTCGTCGCGGAAGGTCTTGCCCTTGGCGTCGAACACGCAGGCGATGTAGGCCGCCGGGTAGTCGGCGCGCAGGCGGCGCAGCATGTTGACCATGCCGTGCATGGCGCCGGTCGGGAACCCCTCCGGGCTGCGCAGGTCGGGCAGCGCGTGGTAGGCGCGGTAGAGGTAGCTGGAACCGTCGACGAGCAGCAGTGTATTTTCCATGGGACGACATAGTAAAAGATGGGCGTCCGGCATTATCGCAGAATCGGCCTGCGCGGCGCATCGCCGAGGACGGGCGGCCGCTCTGGCGTTCTCATACTTTTCACAGGGAAGCGTGTCGGTTTGTTACAATGAACCAAACGTCCCAAGGTGACCATCATGTTGCGCACATCTTCCCGCCTGAAACTCCTGTCGCTGTGCTTCGCTGCTCCCGCTTTCGCTGCCTATTCCGGCCTCGCCGCGGCGCAAACCCAGCAGCAGGTCCAGCAACAAGCCCAGCAGCCAAGCCAGCGTCCCAGCCAGGCACCGCCCCAGCTCGAACGCATCGAACCGGGCAGCGATGTGCCAGCCACCACGATTCCGCCGCGCGAACGCACCCGCATCACCGAAAAACGGGGCAATGACGGCATGGTCACCGAGGTGGAAGTGCAAAGCGGAAAGAGCCGCTACATCATGAAACCGAATGTCGCGCCAGGCAATGCCCAACCCGGCGACGCCCAGAGCAGCGCCATCCGCGCTCCCCAATGGCAGGTCATGGAATTTGACATCGGCAATCCGAAGAAACAGGCTCCCGACCCGGCCACCGCCGCCCCATCGCCGGCTCCGGCCCGCGCCGGCGTGCCGCCGCGCGCCGATGCGCCGCCGCCGCCGCGCCTGGAACCGGTCGAGAAAAAATAATCCCGGGGCTGGCGCCCCTCACCATCTCCGCTAGCACATGGCAGTTTTCACCGCGGTCTCGCTGGACGACCTTTCCCAGTGGATCAAGCAGTTCCCCCTGGGCGAGGTCCGCGCCCTCGAGGGCATTTCTTCCGGCATCGACAACAGCAATTTTTTCCTCACCACCGAGTGTGGGGACTATGTCCTGACCATCTTCGAAAACCTGCGTGTCGAGCAGCTGCCCTTCTACGTGCAGCTGATGCGCCACCTGGCCGAGCGCGGCATCCCGGTACCGGCGCCGGTGCCCACCCATGCGGGCGAACTGGTGGTCACCCTGCACGGCAAGCCCGCCATCATCGTCAGCCGCCTGAGCGGCGCCTCGCAGCTGGCGCCGGGGCCGACGCATTGCGCCGAAGTCGGCCGCCTGCTGGCGCGCATGCACCTGGCCGCACGCGACTTCCCGCTGGCGCAGCCGAACCTGCGCGGCCTGGACTGGATCAGCGCCACCGCGCCCACGGTCATGCCCTTCCTGTCCGCGCCCGAGGCCGCGCTGTTGCGCGCCGAGGTGGCCTTCCAGCAGGACTTCGCCGCCAGCGCCACCTATGCCGCGCTGGCGCGCGGGCCGGTGCACGCCGACCTGTTCCGCAATAACGTGATGTTCGAAGGCGAGCGCCTGACCGGCTGCTTCGATTTTTATTTCGCCGGGGTCGACACCTGGCTGTTTGACGTGGCCGTCACCGTCAACGACTGGTGCGTCGACCTGGCCAGCGGCACCCTCGACGCGGCCCGCGTGCGCGCCCTGCTCGACGCCTACCATGCGGCGCGTCCGTTCACGCCGGCGGAAAGCGTGGCCTGGCTGCCGCTGCTGCGCGCTGGCGCGCTACGCTTCTGGCTGTCGCGCCTGTACGACCTCCATTGCCCGCGTGCGGCGGAACTGCTCACGCCCCACGACCCCACCCATTTTGAACGCATCCTGCGCGCGCGCATCGAGCACGGCGCGCCGGAGCTGCCCACATGAATTCGATTCCCGCCATCACCGGCTGGCACTGGCTCAAGCAAGGCGCCAGCCTGTTCCGCCAACAACCGGCTGCCCTCACCACCCTGCTGTTCGCGAATATCCTGATCAGCATCGGGATCAGCGCCGTGCCCCTGCTCGGGCCGATGGCCGCGGTGATCCTGATCCCCTCGTTCTCGATGGCCTTCATGAAGGCCTGCCTGATGATCGAGAACGGCGAACGGGTCACGCCGGCCGTGCTGCTGACGGGCTTCCGCCAGCCGGTGCTCAAGTCGCTGTGCAAGGTGGGACTGGTCTACCTGGGTGTGTCGCTGCTGATGGCGCTGGTCACGCGCTTCACGATCGATCCGGGCTTCTGGGAACAGATGGCGCGCCAGGGACGCGAAGGGGGCCAGCCGCAGGTGGCCGGCTCCGACGTGCTGGCGATGATGCTGATCTTCGCCCTCGACGTGGCGGCCCTGATGGCGCTGAGCTTCGCCGCGCCGCTCACCTACTGGCAGAAGATGGGGCCAGGCAAGGCCATCTTCTACAGCTTCTTCGCCGTGGTGCGCAGCGCGCGCGTGTTCATCGTGCTGCTGCTGGCCTGGTTCGCGATCTTCTTCGGCATCACCATCGTCATCACGCTGCTGCTGGGCGCATCGAACATGACGCGGGTGGTGATCATGTGGCTGATCTTCCTGTTCGTGCTGCTGCTGCAGTGCGCGATGTATGCCGGGTACCGGCAGATCTTCGGCAAGCCGGCCGACGATGCGCGCGCCGGTGGCGTCGACCTGAGCAAGTAGGTGGGGGGCTCATGTCGGGCATGGCCCGGAATGACGGGGCGGCCACGCGTTCAAATCACCTGTGAATTGAATCGGCGCAGCTGCTCGTTGGCTGGTTGAACGCGTGGGCGGCAAAGCCGCCCACCCTACGATCAACGGCCAACCCGCTCCAGCTTCGCGATCGACAGGTCGAGCACCTTCATCCCGGCCGAACCGAAGTTGATCTGGGCGCGCGCCGCGCCCGCCCCGCCCTCGATATTCACGATCACGCCTTCGCCGAACTTGGCGTGCGCCACCGTCTCGCCCACGCGCCAGCCGGAGCCATTGCCCGACTTCTGGGTGATCTGCTGGGCGATCTTGTTGTCGGAACCGTCGCGGAAGGCCGCGTCGTCCCAGGCCGTGGTCTGCTTGCGTCCGGCGAACCAGTTGGTCTGCACGCGCGGCGACAGCCATTTCAGCGACTCTTCCGGCAACTCGTCGAAGAAGCGCGACTTCATGTTGAAGCGGGTCTGGCCGTGCAGCATGCGCTGCTGGGTAAAGCTCATGTACAAACGCTTGCGCGCGCGCGTGATCGCCACGTACATCAGGCGCCGTTCCTCGTCCACCCCGTCGAGCTCGCGCGCACTGCTCTCGTGCGGGAACAGGCCTTCTTCGAGGCCGGTAATGAAGACCGCGTCGAACTCCAGGCCCTTGGCCGAGTGCACCGTCATCAGCTGCAGCGCATCCTGGCCGGCCTGGGCCTGGGCGTCGCCCGCCTCCAGCGAAGCGTGGGTGAGGAAGGCCGACAAGGGCGACATCACATTGGCCAGCGGCGCGTCGGAGTCGAGGATCTCGATGCCGTCCTGGTTGACGATCGCCTCGCCCGCCTGGGGCAGTGCCGGCGGCCCGAGATGGGCCGGCGCGCCCTGGCCAAAACCTTCTTCCTGCACGAACTGGGTGGCCGCGTTCACCATCTGCTCCAGGTTCTCGATGCGGTCGGCGCCCTCTTTCTCGTTCTGGTAGTGCAGCAACAGGCCGCTGCGCTCGAGCACCACGCGCACCAGTTCCGGCAGCGGCAGCTGCTGGGTCTCGAAGCGTGCCGATTCGACCAGCTTGACGAAGTTGCCCAGCGAGCTGCCGGCCTTGCCCGTCATGTAGGGCACGGCCGCGTACAGCGAGATGCCGTAGCTGTCGGCCGCCATCTGCAGCTGCTCGATCGAGCGCGCGCCGATGCCGCGGGTGGGAAAGTTCACCACGCGCAGGAAAGCCGAATCATTGTGCGGATTGTCCATCAGCTGCAGGTAGGCGATGGCGTGCTTGACCTCGGCGCGCTGGAAGTAGCGCAGGCCGCCATACACGGTATACGGCAGGCCGGCCGCGAACAGCGCGTGCTCGATCACCCGGCTCTGGGCGTTGGAGCGGTACAGGATCGCGATCTCGCTGCGCGCCATGCCCTCGTTCATCAGGCTCTTGGCTTCCTCGATGATCCACTGCGCCTCTTCCAGGTCGGACGAAGCCTCGTACACGCGCACCTGCTCGCCCTGCCCCGCGTCGGTACGCAGGTTCTTCCCCAGGCGCTTGGTGTTGTTGGCGATCAGGTAGTTGGCCGAGTCGAGGATGTGGCCATAGGAGCGGTAGTTCTGCTCCAGCTTGATCAGGTTCTTGACGCGGAACTCGCGCTCGAAGGCCTGCATGTTGCCGACGTTGGCGCCGCGGAAGGCATAGATGCTCTGGTCGTCGTCGCCCACCGCGAAGATGGCGCCGCCGCCTTCCTCATCGTGGCCGGCCAGCAGTTTCAACAAGTTGTACTGCAGGTCGTTGGTATCCTGGAACTCGTCCACCAGGATGTGGCGGAAGCGCATCTGGTAATGGTGGCGCAGCGGACCGTTCCTGGCCAGCAGCTCGTAGGAACGCAGCAGCAGTTCGGCGAAATCGACCACCCCCTCGCGCTGGCACTGGCCCTCGTACAGTTCGTAGAGCTCGATCATGCGGCGCTCGATCGGGTCGTTCGGTTCCAGCCGGTTCGCGCGCAGGCCCTGCTCCTTGGCGTTGTTGATGAAGTACATCAGCGCCTTGGCCGGGTATTTTTCGTCGTCCACGTTGTGCGCCTTCAGCATGCGCTTGATGAGCGACAGCTGGTCCTGCGAATCGAGGATCTGGAAGGCTTGCGGCAGCGCGGCGTCCTTGTAGTGGGTGCGCAGCAGGCGGTTGCACAGGCCGTGGAAGGTGCCGATCCACATGCCGCGCGTATTAATCGGCAGCATCGAGGACAGGCGCGTCAGCATCTCCTTCGCCGCCTTGTTGGTGAAGGTCACCGCCATGATGCCGGCGGGCGACACCTGCCCGGTCTGGATCAGCCAGGCGATGCGGGTCGTCAGCACGCGCGTCTTGCCGGAACCGGCGCCGGCCAGGATCAGCGCGCTCTGCGACGGCAGGGTGACGGCGGCGAGCTGTTCGGGATTGAGCTTATGGAGGAGATTCTGCATCCGGCCATTATAACGCCGGGATTACTGTATGCCCATCCAGCCTCGCGCACACGGCTCAGCGGCCGGCCGAACGCGTGCTCGGGTATTCGGGCAGGCCGTCGTCGGTGCGCATCCAGTCGAGCCGGCTGCGTACGAAGGTATGGTCGCCGGGCGGCACCTGTTCCGGATCGTCGAGGGTCGCACTGGCGATATCGAGTTCCTCCGGCCAGCGCGCGTCCTCGAAGGTCAGGGTGGTGCCGCACAGGGGACAAAAGCCGCGCAGCACATGCGCGCTCGAAGCGAAACGCGCCGGTTCGCCCTTGGTGAAACGGAAATCGGCGCGGCGCGCGCTGAACCAGGCCAGCGCGGGCGCGCCGGATACCCTGCGGCAGTCGCTGCAGTGGCACAGGGTGCTGTTGAAGGTCTCGCCGCTCACGACGTAGCGAACGGCGCCGCAGAAACATCCTCCCTCCAAATGCATGTCGGTCTCCTTTCAGGCGCTCAACATCGGGCTCTTCAGTATAAACGGCCCATCCTTTCGCGCGCCGCCCGATTGTCTTTTCGCTTATTTTAACCAGAGATTCGCGACAGATCGCGTGGCCCGCAAGACCATGAGTTCATGAAGTCCGCTTGCGCATGCCCAGTCCTGGGCCAGACTTGTCCGGTGTGTGGAGCGGCTTCTAGCCAAAGGAGATTTCATATGTTGAACCGCGTAGTTACCGTTGCCGCGCTCGCCGTCGGCGGCATGATGCTGTCCAAGAAACTGAAACAGAACCGCAGCGGCTATGGTGCCAGCTCGTCGGTATCGGAGTCGATCGAGATCAACGTCCCGGTGCGCACCGCCTACAACCAGTGGACCCAGTTCGAAGACTTCCCGCAGTTCATGAAGAGTGTCAAGGAAATCCGCCAGCTCGACGACAAGCACCTGCACTGGCGCGCCAACGTGGCTGGCGAAGAGAAGGAATGGGATGCCGAGATCACCGAGCAGATCCCCGACAAGCGCATCGCCTGGCGCAGCGTCACCGGCGTCAGGAATGGCGGCGTCGCCACCTTCCACAAGATCTCGGACAACTGCTGCCGCGTCATGGTCCAGATGGACTATGAAACGGAAAACGCCGTCGAGTCCATTGGCGACGCGATGGGCGCCGTGCGCATGGAACTGCGCGGCAACCTGCAGAACTTCAAGGAACTGCTCGAGAAGCGCGGCTCGGAAACCGGCGCCTGGCGCGGCAAGATCGCACAGCACTAAGTTGATCCGCCTGGCCCGCGCGGCCAGGCAGAGCCTGGCGCACTTCGCGGCGCCAGGCTTTTTTCATGGGCGGCAGGCGCCGCCGCATGCACGGGACAGGATCAGTAGACCACGACCGAGCGGATCGACTCGCCCGACTTCATCAGGTCGAAACCCTCGTTGATGCGCTCGAGCGGCAGGTGGTGGGTGATCAGGTCGTCGATATTGATCTTGTTTTCCATGTACCAGTCGACGATCTTCGGCACGTCGGTGCGGCCGCGCGCGCCGCCAAAGGCCGAACCCTTCCACACCCGGCCCGTCACCAGCTGGAACGGGCGGGTCGAGATTTCCTGGCCGGCCGCCGCCACGCCGATGATGATCGACTGGCCCCAGCCCTTGTGGCAGCACTCCAGCGCCTGGCGCATGGTGGTGACGTTGCCCACGCACTCGAAGCTGTAGTCGGCGCCGCCGTCGGTCAGCCCGACGATGGCGTCGACCACGTTCTCGACATTGGTCGGGTTGATGAAATGGGTCATGCCGAACTTGCGCGCCATTGCTTCGCGTTCCGGGTTCAGGTCGACGCCGATGATTTTATCGGCGCCGACCATCTTCGCCGCCTGGATCACGTTCAGGCCGATGCCGCCCAGGCCGAACACGACCACGTTGGCGCCCGCCTCCACCTTCGCCGTGAAGATCACGGCGCCGATGCCGGTGGTGACGCCGCAGCCGATGTAGCAGATCTTGTCGAAGGGCGCGTCCGAACGCACCTTGGCCAGCGCGATCTCCGGCACCACGATGTAGTTCGAGAAGGTCGAGGTGCCCATGTAGTGGTACAGGGGTTTGCCGTCCAGCGAAAAACGGGACGTCGCGTCGGGCATCAGGCCGCGACCCTGGGTAGAGCGGATCGCCTGGCACAGGTTGGTTTTTTGCGACAGGCAGAACTTGCACTGGCGGCATTCCGGCGTGTACAGCGGAATCACGTGGTCGTCACGGCGCAGGCTGGTCACGCCCGGGCCGACGTCGACCACCACGCCCGCGCCCTCATGCCCCAGGATGGCCGGGAACAGGCCTTCCGGATCGGCACCTGACAGCGTGTAGTAGTCGGTGTGGCAAATCCCGGTGGCTTTCACTTCGACGAGCACCTCGCCCGCCTTCGGGCCTTCGAGCTCGACTTCCTCGATCGTGAGCGGATGGCCCGCCTTCCATGCAACTGCTGCCTTGGTCTTCATGTGTATCCTTCCTGAACCAGAACGTGGCGCGGCAAGCATGCCGCGCCGCCAAGTTTGACATCATAACAAGGAACGGTCGGATACGACGCTCCCCGCTTTCCAGCGCACCGTTCAAATTTTGTATGCACGAGTTCTCACTTTTGACATAGACTTGTTTCACCGCAGATGTATGTATGCGGCATAAAAATCCGCGTACGACGCCGCCAGAGCCTCGACGCGACAACAAGTACTTACACGGAGAATCGTAATGGCAGACAAGAACACTCGCAGCTCTTCCCTCCAGGCCTGCCTGGCAGCCATGCTCGCCGCCGGCATATTCGGCCAGGCGCAGGCCGCGGCGCCCGACACCACCCGCGTCATCGTCGCCTTCAAGCCGGGCGCCGCGGCCAAGGTCAAATCGCTGGTGGCCGCTTCGAAAGGCGCGGTCAAGCACGAGATCTTCGGCATGAACGCAATGGCGATCGAGGTGCCGGCAGTGGCGCTGAAGGGGCTCGAGAACAACCCGAACGTGGAGTACATCGAAGAAGACGTGGTGCGCAGGCCCTTCGCCCTGACCAGCCCTTCCACCGGCACGCCCTACCAGAGCGGCCAGCTGGTCCCCTACGGCATCAAGCAGGTGCAAGCCGACCAGCTGCCGGACAGCGTGGCCGCCAACCGCAAGCTGTGCATCATCGACTCGGGCTACGACCGCAACCACGAAGACCTGTCCGCCAACAGCGTCACCGGCGAATACGACGCTGGCACCGGCTGGTGGTACACCGACGAGAACCACCACGGCACCCACGTGGCGGGCACCATCGCCGCCATCAACAACAGCGGCACCGGCGTGGTCGGCGTGAACCCGAACCGCCAGCTCAAGCTGCACATCGTGAAGGTGTTCGGCAAGGATGGCTGGGCCTATTCCTCGACCCTGACCTCGGCCGCCAACAAGTGCGGCGCGGCCGGCGCCAACGTGATCAGCATGTCGCTCGGCGGCGGACGCAAGAGCACCACCGAGCAGCGCGCCTTCGACAGCCTGTATTCCAAGGGCGTGCTGAGCATCGCCGCCGCCGGCAACGATGGCAACAGCGTGGTCTCCTACCCGGCCGGTTATACCAGCGTGGTGATGGTCGGCGCGGTCGACGAGAACAAGCAGTGGGCCAGCTTCTCGCAGTACAACAGCAAGGTCGAACTGGCCGGCCCGGGCGTGGGCGTGCTGTCCACCGTGCCGATGGGCGGCGGCCAGGAAGCGGTACTGAACGTCGGCGGCGTGGCCTACGTGGCGGGCGCCATGGAAGGCTCGCCGGTGAAGACCGCCACCGCGCCGCTGGCCGACTTTGGCCTGGGCGACAAGGTCAACACGGCCGTCTCGGGCAAGGTCTGCCTGATCCAGCGCGGCACCGTGGACTTCGCGGTCAAGGTCAGCAACTGCCAGAACAGCGGCGGCGTCGGCGCGATCGTGTACAACAACGTGGCCGGGGCCTTTGGCGGCACGCTCGGCACCACCGTCACCAGCATCCCGTCGGTGACCGCCACCGATACCGATGGCACGGCGATGAAGGCGCAGCTGGGCCAGAGCGCGACGGTCGGCATCCAGGCCACCAGCTACGCCTACTACGACGGCACCTCGATGGCGACGCCGCACGTGTCGGCGGTGGCGGCCCTGGTGTGGAGCTACTACCCGAGCTGCACCGCCGCCCAGATCCGCAGCACGCTCACCAAGAGCGCGCTCGACCTGGGCCCGGCCGGCCGCGACACCAAGTACGGTTTCGGCCTGGTGCAGGCCAAGGCCGCGCGCGACCGCATCGCGTCGCTGGGCTGCGGTAACTGATCCGGGTATCGCGCGGCCCGGCCCCTCAGGCCTGGCCGCCGCCGGCCGGTTGCCCCGGCCGGTTGCCCCGCCCCGGCGCATCCAGCGCCAGGCGCATCGCGCATTCCATCCGTCCGGGCACACCCGGCATCGAATACGCCTCCCCCAGTATGCTGAAACCCGCGCGCCGGTACAGCGCCAGCGCCGCCGCATTGGCGCAGTTCACGCCCAGGCCCACGGTACGGGCTCCGCGGTCCCGCGCCCAGCCAAGGGCGGCCGCCAGCAGTCCAGCCGCCATGCCCTGCCCGCGCCATTCGGGCGCCACCCACATCTGGTACAGGTTGACGGTGCCAGGATCGTCGTCATCGACCCTGGCCCACAGAAGTCCGGCCAGCGTCCCCGGCCGGCCAGGCGCTTCGGCCGCCAGCGGACAGTCGATGCCGGAGACGCTTGCCTGCGCCAGGCGAGCGGCCCAGTCTTCCGGCGGGCGCGCCAGCGCTTCGTCCAGCGTGGCGCCGAAGGCCTCCGGCGCGTCTTCCAGTGCGCGCAGGCGCAGCGCCCGGTAGGCCTGCCAGTCGCCGGGCGCCAGCCGGCGCACCAGTGCCTCTGCGCTCAAGGCGCGGCGAGCAGCGCGCGGCCCTTGGCGGCGTAGCCTGCCGCCTTCGGCGCGTCGGTCCAGGCCGGGCGCACCGGGTTGTCGGCGATGTCGTACATGCCCTGGGCCAGCATGCGCGTCACGCGCGCCATGTTGTCGTAATCGAGCTTGTCCCAGGTATCGTCCTTGCCGTGGTAGTCGGGGAAGCCGTACGCCACCGACAGCGTGTGCGCCGGCACGCCGGCATCGGCCAGCGACTGGTTGTCGGCGCGGCCGAAGAACTGGTCGCTGAAGGAGGCATGCTTCCACAGGCGGATGCCGGTCTGCTCGGCCGACTTCTTCAGCATCTCGCCCACGGTGGAAAAATCGAATCCGGTCATCGCGACCGAATTGAGCTGCTGGCCTTCGCTGTCGTCGGTGCGGCCGGTCTGCTCGAGGTTGATCATGGCCACCGTATCCTTCAGCGGGAACACCGGATGGCGCGCATAGTACTTCGATCCCAGCATGCCCATCTCCTCGCCCCACAGGGTCATGAAGACCATGCTGCGGCGCGGACGCTCCTTGCGCGCGGCCAGCGCTTCGGCCGCGCCAATCACCGAGGCCACGCCGCTGGCGTCGTCGTTCGCGCCGTTGTAGACCTCGCCGTTGCGGATGCCGACATGGTCATGGTGGGCCGTCATCAGCACATAGCTGTTCTTCAGCGAAGGATCTGAACCGCGCAGCACGCCGACCACGTTGCGCAGCTTGACCGAACGCAGCGCCACGGCCGCCACCCGCGCCGTCACGCTGGCGCCACCCTTCTCCAGCGCGGCCGCGGCATCCGCCGCATGCAGCACCAGCACCTGCGGCGCGCCCTTCACCGCGGGCTGCTCGGGATTGACCAGCCAGCCGCCGGTGCCGGCGCCGTGGCGCTTCTCGCGGTCGATCATGATGACCAGGGCCGGCTTGCTCCTCAGTTTTTCCTGCAGCTGGCGGACGGCGCCCGGCACCGGCGCGGCCGGCACCACCAGCACCTTGCCGTTGGCGGCCTCGCTGTTTTCCAGCGCTTCCTTCCAGCCCATGTAGACCGCCGGCGTGGAGGCCAGCGACACCGCGTCCAGGAAGCCTCCGGTCGCGCCACCGGCCGGCACCGTGACGGTGCTGCCACCCGCGCTCACGCTCAGGCTCACGTCTTCCGGCTTGCGCTCGGCGTACTGCCAGTGCGCGGTCTGGAAGTAGCCGTCGTCGCCGGCCGGCTCCAGCCCCGCCTTGCGGAACTGGGCGGCGATGTAGTCGGTGGCCAGGTCCTGGCCGCGCGAGGGCGTGCCGCGGCCTTCCAGTTCGTCCGAGGCGAGGTACTTGACGTGGGCGCGCAGGGCGTCCGGAGCGATGCTGGACAGGTAGGCGCCTGCCGCGACCGGGGCGGTGGCCGGGCTGGTGGCGGCGGTCGGAAGCTGGGTGCAGCCGGCGGCGGCCAGCGCGAGGACGAGGGCGGAAAGGTGAAGACGCATGCGTTTGCTTTCGAGTGAATGGCAAGAAAGGCAATATCGCATGGCGCCCCACGCCCGGTCAATCCGCGCCGGGCAGAATCGGATGCATATGCGTGGCCATGCTCACGGCGCGGCGCGCAAGCGCGCGTCCAGGTCCTGCTCGTCGGGCGGATTGGCGAATACCTGCTGCAGGGTCCAGCCCTTCCTGTCGAGCAGGTAGGCCACCTTCAGGTGGAACTCGCGGTACAGGCCGCTCCTGTCGTGGTCGAGCGCCCAGGTGCCGAGCGCGAACAGGTCGCGGTTGGCGTCGAAGTCGAAGTCGCCGGCCTTGCCGACATAGTCCGCATAGCCTTCCAGCAGCCAGCGTGGATAACGCAGCATGACGGTGCGGCCGAAAGCGCGCGACACGTCGACGTGGGTGATCTCGTGCGCGATGAAGTAGGACAGCGGCCGCTCGGCCGCGTCGGCCAGCGGCCGGTCTCCCGGCGGAAGGATGCGGTTGGCGGGGATGTCGGAAGCGCGGATGAACACCTGCCGGGTGAGCCAGACGTCGGCCGCGCCGCCCATGCGCGCGTGAAAATGGCGGCCGTACAGCCACAGGCGCCAGTCGTCGTTGCAGAAGAAGATCTCGACCGGGACCGCGCGCGCGTGCAGCGACGAGGTGCGCAGGCGCCGCGTCACGTCGTCCAGCACGTCCGTGATCTCGCCCGGGATCGGCCGGTCCGACCAGACATGGTAGTTCTGGTAGGTGCTGCGATACGCGAACGCCGGTTCTGGAAAGGCGCATATCACCATGTACAGGCTGGCCGCGGCCAGCAGGCCGGCCAGGCAGGTTTTCAGGAAGCCCGCAATGGCGCGGCCGGGACGGATGGCAGGTCGGGTCAAGATCGTTCTCGCGGTATGGCGCGCCAGCGGGATGCCGGTGCGCGACAGGCGCAACTTACTGGACCAGTCTTATCGAAAGCTTAATGGCGCACGCGCCGGTCCGCGCGTGGCGCAGAATATGCGGGCCGCGTAGGATTCAGTCGTCTTCCCAGGATGCGCGCGGCGTCTTCGGCGCGCGCCGCTGGATCTTGCCCTGGGTCGTGAAACCGATCAGGCGCGCCACCACCGCCGCCAGGTACATCACGCCGACCAGCATCTCGATGCTGCACAAGGCGCGCGCATGCACGGTCAGCGGAATCACGTCACCGATGCCGGTGCTCGACAGCAGCGCGAAGCTCAGGTAATTCAGTTCGCTCCAGGTGCGCGGCGCGCCCGCGTTGACGGCGGCGGCGAAGGTGCCCGGCTGGAGTTCCTGCACCATCAGGTACAGGTGGGTGAAGCCCCAGGCCAGCAGGGTGAAGGTGGCGCCGGCGGCGAACAGTTCATCGGTGGTGGCCTGGCGGTCGCCCATCATGTAGGCGATCAGGCTGCCCGCGGCATAGAAGTAGAACAGGGCTTCCAGGGCGGACGACCAGGCCAGCAGGGTGCTGCGCAGGTCGAACACGCTCTGCAGCAGCAGCAGGATCACGATCGGCACGGCGAGCGCGATGCTGACCCGGGTCTCGCCCGGCGTGCGCCGCACCATACGGATGGTCAGCGCCAGCACCAGCACGCCGAACACGTTGAGCACCCCGTGCCCGGCCGGCTCGCCTTCGATGAAGGGATACAGCAGCATGCCGAGCAGCTGCACCAGCAGCAGGATGGCGGAAGGGTGGCGGCTGGTATGGATGAGCAGGCGCAGGGGTCGCATCGGTGCTCCGTCGGCGAGATAGAAGCGCCTATTGTATGCAATCTGCCCGGTGGCGGCAGGCCGCTCAGCCGGCGTGCGCGATGGCGCGCCGCGCCGCCTTCCCGGCCAGCGCCGGGGCGGCCCGCGCCGGTTCTTCCTCGGCCAGGCGGAACACCGCCACCAGCTCGCCGAGGCGCCCCGCCTGCTCCTGCATCGAGGCGGCGGCCGCTGCCGCTTGTTCCACCAGGGCCGAATTCTGCTGGGTCACCTCGTCCATGTGGGCGATCGCGCCATTCACCTGTTCGATGCCTCCGCTCTGCTCGGCGGTGGCGGCGCTGATCTCGGCCACCACGCCGGTCACGCGGCGCACGCTCTCGACCACTTCCTGCATGGTGGCGCCGGCCTGGGCCACCAGCGCGCTGCCGGAATCGACCCGTTCAACCGAGGCACCGATCAGGGCCTTGATTTCCTTGGCAGCCGCGGCCGAGCGCTGCGCCAGGCTGCGCACTTCGCTCGCGACCACGGCGAAGCCGCGTCCCTGCTCGCCCGCGCGCGCCGCCTCCACCGCCGCATTCAGGGCCAGGATGTTGGTCTGGAAGGCGATGCCGTCGATGACGCCGATGATGTCCACCACGCGCCGCGAGGAATCGTTGATGGCGCCCATGGTCTCGACCACCTGGGCCACCACTTCGCCGCCGCGCACGGCCACGCTGGAGGCGGCCGTGCTCAGGCCGTTCGCCTGGCGCGCATGGTCCGCGTTCTGGCGCACGGTGGAGGTCAGTTCTTCCATCGACGAGGCGGTTTCCTCGAGCGAGGAGGCCTGCTGCTCGGTACGGCGGGACAGGTCCTGGTTGCCGGCATTGATCTCGGCCGACGCGGTGGCGATGGCATCGGTGGCGCTGCGCACCTGGCTGACCACGGCGGCCAGGCTGTCGCGCATGCCGCGGATCGCGAACAGCAGGCTGCCGCGGTCCTTCGGGTCGGTCTCGATCCGCACCGCCAGGTTGCCGGCGGCGATCTGGCCCGCCACCTCGGCCGCGTAGCCCGGCTCGCCGCCAAGCTGGCGCAGCAGGCCGCGGGTGATCACGGTGGCGGCGACGGCGCCGGCCAGCAGGGCCAGTACGCCGAGCGCCAGCAGCGCATTGCGGCTCGCCGCATAGGTTTGCACCGCGCCCTCGTAGGTGGCCTGCATGCTGCCGCCCAGGTGCGAGATCAGGTCGTTGGAGGCGATGAAAGTGCTGCTCTGCAGCTTGCGCGCGGGGCCCAGCAGGTGGGCGATGGCCGCATCGCGCTCGCCGGCCGCGTGCAGGCGCAGCACCTGGTCGAGCGCGCCGATGTACTGGACGTAGGCGGCCTTGTAGGCCTGCAGCTTGCCGGCGCCGGCGCCGGAACCGACGCTGGCCGCGAGCTGGGCGAACATCGCGTCGCTGTCCTTGCGGGCGCTGGCGATGGTCGCGAAATTCTTCTTGTCGGATTCCTCGCTGCTCACCAGGAGCAGGTCGCGTACGGTGCGCGCGGTACGGTTGATGCGGTCGGCCAGTTCCTGGGCCACCACCACCTTCGGGTAGGCGTCGAGCGCCATCGCACGGGTATCCTCATGGAGCGTGCCGAGCTTGGCGATGCCGACGCCGATCATGGCCAGCAGCAGCACCAGTACCAGGGCAAAACCGAGGGCCAGCCGGGTACCTACCTTCATGTGTGTCATTGGATTCTCCGATGCCGCGGAAGAGGGCCGGATGCGCCGGCCAGGGCGGCGGCGGTGGCGTCATCGGCCGTGAATGATAAATACGAGTCGCTGCATTATACAATTTTTCCTATGAGAAATAAGCAGCGGAGAGGCTGGCTGTTTCTTTGACGCAACTGCCGCGCCGGCGACCGCATCCGCCCCGCCCTCCTCTATAATGTTCGTTTCGCATCCTTTTACGACGCCACCACATCATGGAACTAGCCAAGTCTTTCGAGCCCGCAGACATTGAACAATACTGGCGCGCCGAGTGGGAAAAGCGCGGTTATTTCACCGCCACCATGGAGGACGGCAAGCCGTCGTTCAGCATCCAGCTGCCGCCGCCGAACGTGACGGGCACCCTGCACATGGGCCATGCCTTCAACCAGACCGTCATGGACGGCCTGACCCGCTACTACCGCATGCGCGGCTACAACACCGCCTGGGTCCCGGGCACCGACCATGCCGGCATCGCCACCCAGATCGTGGTGGAGCGCCAGCTCGACGCGCAAAAGATCTCGCGCCACGACCTGGGCCGCGAAGCCTTCGTCGAGAAGGTCTGGGAATGGAAGGAAAAGTCGGGCAATACCATCACCGGCCAGATGCGCCGCATGGGCACCTCGCCCGACTGGACCCGTGAATACTTCACGATGGACGAGACGCGCTCGAAAGTGGTGGCGGAAGTCTTCGTGCGCCTGTACGAACAGGGCCTGATCTACCGCGGCAAGCGCCTGGTCAACTGGGACCCGGTGCTGGGCACGGCCGTGTCGGACCTCGAAGTCGACTCGCAGGAAGAAGACGGCTCGATGTGGTACATCACCTACCCGCTCGCCGACGGCTCGGGCCACCTGACCGTGGCCACCACCCGTCCGGAAACCATGCTGGGTGACGTCGCCGTGGCGGTCGATCCGACCGACGAGCGCTATACCCACCTGCACGGCAAGCTCCTGAGCCTGCCGCTGACCGGGCGCCAGATCCCCGTCATCGCCGACAGCTACGTGGACAAGGAATTCGGCACCGGCTGCGTGAAGATCACCCCGGCCCACGACTTCAACGACTACGCGGTCGGCCAGCGCGCCGGCCTTGCGCCGATCAACATCTTCACGCTGGACGCGAAGATCAACGAAAACGGCCCGGCGCAGTACCAGGGCCTGGACCGCTTCGCCGCGCGCAAGCAGATCGTCGCCGACCTCGACGCGCAAGGCCTGCTGGCCGAGGTCAAGCCGCACAAGCTGATGGTACCGCGCGGCGACCGCACCAACGTCGTGATCGAGCCGATGCTCACCGACCAGTGGTTCGTCGCCATGAGCAAGCCGGCGCCGGAAGGCACGTTCAACCCGGGCAAGTCGATCACCGACGTGGCGCTGGAAAAGGTCGCGAACGGCGAGATCAAGTTCGTGCCGGAGAACTGGACCACCACCTACAACCAGTGGCTGGGCAACATCCAGGACTGGTGCATCTCGCGCCAGCTGTGGTGGGGCCACCGCATCCCGGCCTGGTACGCGGACGACGGCCAGATCGTGGTCGCGCGCACGGAAGAAGAAGCACAGGAAAAGGCCAGGGCCGCCGGCATCACGGGCGCGCTGCGCCGCGACGACGACGTGCTCGATACCTGGTTCTCCTCGGCCCTGGTGCCCTTCTCGACCATGGGCTGGCCGGAGCAGACGAAGGACATGCAGCACTTCCTGCCGTCCTCGGTGCTGGTGACCGGCTTCGACATCATCTTCTTCTGGGTCGCCCGCATGGTGATGATGACGACCCACTTCACCGGCAAGGTGCCGTTCGAGACCGTGTACGTGCACGGCCTGGTGCGCGATAGCCAAGGCCAGAAGATGTCGAAGTCGAAGGGCAATACGCTCGATCCGATCGACCTGATCGACGGCATCGACGTCGAGTCGCTGGTGGCCAAGCGCACCACCGGCCTGATGGACCCGCGCGCGGCGGAGAAGATCGCGAAAGCCACCCGCAAGGAATTCCCGGAAGGGATCCCGGCCTTCGGCACCGATGCCGTGCGCTTCACGATGGCGAGCTACGCTTCGCTGGGCCGCAACATCAACTTCGACCTGGGCCGCTGCGAAGGCTACCGCAACTTCTGCAACAAGCTGTGGAACGCGACCCGCTTCGTGATGATGAACACCGAGGGCAAGGACTGCGGACAGCCGAACGCCGAAGACCTGTCGCCGGCCGACCGCTGGATCGTCTCCCTGATGAACCGCGTGGAACTCGACATCGCCAAGGGCTTTGCCGACTACCGCTTCGACAACATCGCAAGTTCGATCTACAACTTCGTCTGGTACGAGTACTGCGACTGGTACCTGGAACTGGCCAAGGTCTCGGTGCAGCAGGGCACGGAAGCGCAGCAGCGCGCCACCCGCCACACCCTGCTGCGCGTGCTGGAAGTGGTGTTGCGCCTGGCGCACCCGATCATTCCGTTCGTGACCGAATCGCTGTGGCAGGCGATCGCGCCGCTGGCCGGCAAAGGGTCGGGCAAGGACGGGGACTCGATCATGGTCCAGCCCTACCCGCTGGCCGACACCTCGCTCGTGAGCGAGGAGGCGGAAGCCTGGATGGAGCAGCTCAAGGCCCTGGTGGACGCCACCCGCAACCTGCGCGGCGAGATGTCGCTGTCGCCGTCGGTGCGCGTGCCATTGATCGTGGAGCCGGGCAACGAGGCGGACCGCGCCCGCATGGCGGCCTTCGCGCCCTACATCCAGTCGCTGGGCAAGCTGGCGGAAGTGCAGATCGTGGACGCGTTGCCGGAGTCGCCGGCAGCCGTGTCGATCGTCGGCACCACCAAGCTGATGCTGAAGGTCGAGATCGACGTCGCCGCCGAGCGCGAGCGCCTGTCGAAGGAGATCGCGCGCCTGCAGGGCGAGATCGCCAAGGCCAGCGGCAAGCTGTCCAACGAGAGTTTCGTTGCGCGCGCCCCGGCCGCGGTGGTGG
Source organism: Massilia sp. MS-15 (assembly GCF_020176695.1). Taxonomy (GTDB): domain Bacteria; phylum Pseudomonadota; class Gammaproteobacteria; order Burkholderiales; family Burkholderiaceae_D; genus Telluria; species Telluria hydrophila. The sequence continues at coordinate 91,568 of NZ_JAIWIA010000022.1, forward strand.
AGCAGGAAAGGGAACGCGTCGCCAGTTTCTCGGCGACGCTGGCCAAGATGCAGGAGCAGCTGGCGAAATTGCCGGCAGCCTGAATCGACTGACAGCGCGGCCTTGGCCCGATGCCAGTCACCTGGGAGCTACCGCTCATCCGTAGGGTGGGCGGCTTTGCCGCCCACGCGGTCAAACCGCGGTACTGTAGCCCGTGCGACTGTTCGTACCACAACGATCACCGCGTGGGCGGCGTAGCCGCCCACCCTACGATACACCTTCACTGACTGGCATCGGGCCTTGGCCGCGTTCCTTACATCCCGGCCACCTTGCCGGATGCAGATGCGGCGCGCAGCTTGTCCACCGCGTCCACCACCGCCGTATGCGCCGCCTCGCAGCGCAGCTTCGCCATCTGCTGCAGGCTCATGCGCTTGCCGATTTCCTCCGCCACCAGGTAGCCCAGGTAGTAGCCGCGGCGCGCCGGCAGGCCGGTGCTGTCGCCACGGCCCTGGAACAGGCCGGCCTTGGCGAGCGCATCCTCGCTCTCCAGTTTTGCGTGCAGGTCGTCGAACGCGCGGCCCAGTTGGCGCCGGGTGTCGGCGACCAGGTTGCGCGGCACGTCGAGCAGCAGCTGGGAGTTGTCCGCGTCCGGGTGCATGCGCTTGGCCACATAGGTGGCCAGGCCTTCAGCCCAGAGCGAGGTCCATACCGGCCGCTTGTCGCGCGGGCAGCCCATGTCGTGGTAGTCGTGGAACAGCTCGTGGTGGAAGAACGCGGCCTCGTCGCCCTCGCCATGGTACTTGACCATCGCATCGGCGCCGAAGATGAAGTACACCTTGCCGTCGATGGTACGGGTGCCGCCATCCATCTCGCCCAGCGAGTGCAGGAACCAGACATCGGTGGTGGCCGGATAATCCGGGAAGGTGGCCCGGAAGCTGGCGATGTGCCCCGGCAGCTCGCCGGCGAAGCGTTCCACTTTCCTGACATAGGCCTCGCGCATGGCCGGGAACTCGGCGTAGGCGTTCGCCAGGGCGGCGTCGTACTGGGCCTGGGTACGCTGGCCATGGAAGCGCGCGATGCCATAGAAGCCCGGGAAGCGCGTGGCGACCGTCTCCTTGAAGTCCTGGATGAAGGCCCCCTCCGGCTTGCCGGCGTTGCGGTCGAACACGGTGGCAAAGGTGCTGGCGAGGTCGTGCACCTTGGGCGCCGGCCCGGCGGCGGCCGCGGAGCTGGCCGACAGCGCGGCGAAGATCAGGGGAAGCAGTGTTTTCATGGTCGTTCCGGTTGGGATGGAAAGGTAATCAGTTCGCTGTCGCATGCGCGCTGCGCAGGCGCTCGACCGCCGCCACCACCACCGGGCGGACGTCCTCGCAGGGCAGCCTGGCCATCTCCTGCAGGCTCATCGTGCGGCCCACTTCTTCCGCCACCAGCATCCCGAGATAGTAGCCGCGCCGGGCCGGCATGCCGGTCTGGTCGCCCCGGCGCAGGAACAGGCCGCTGTAGGCGTCCTGATCGGTGCTGTCCAGCTTGGCGTACAGGTCGTCGAGCGCGCGTTTCAGCTGCTTGCGGGTGTCGGCCGCCATGTTGGGCGGCAGGTTCAGCATCATCTCGTCCTCGCTGGTGCCGGGGTTGAGCTGCCTGGCCGCGTGGCTGGCCATGCCTTCCTGCCACAGCGAGGCCCACACCGGCCATGTCTTGCATTGCATCGGCTGGTAGTCGTGGAACAGCTCGTGGTGGAAGAAGAAGGCATTGGCATACTTGCCCCCGCTCCTGGACATCATGTCCGCGCCGAAGATGAACACCAGCTCGCCGTCCAGGCGGCGCTTGCCGCCGTCCATCTCGCCCAGCGAGTGGATGAACCAGAGATCGTTCTTCGCTTCGTAGTCCGGGAACAGGCGGCGGAAGCTGGCGATCTGGCCCGGCAGCTCCTGCTTGAAGCGGGCCACCTTGTCGAGGTAGGTCTCGCGCAGCGCCGGGAACGCCGCCCGCGCCGCCAGGATCTCGGCGTCGCGCTGCGCCTCGGTCTTGTTGCCCTCGTAGCGCCCGACACCATAGAAAGCCGGGAATTTTGCCGCCACGCTGGTCTTGAAGTCGCGCAGGAAGGCCTCGTCCGGCTTGCCCACGTTGCGCGCCCACACGTCGGCGAAGGGGCCGGCCAGGTCGTGTACGGTCATCACGGGTGGCAGGGAGGGCGTGCCGGCATGGGCGGCGCCGGCGGCCAGCAGGGCAGTGAGCAGAGCAGCCAGCAGCAGCGAGGGAATGCGGGAAAGGCGCTTCACGGTCTTGGATCCTCAACGAAAAAGCGGCATTGTATCGGCATCAAAATGACGAGATGTCATCAAAATGTCGCAACATTGTCAAGACAGCCGATCCGCGCGTCCGTGGCAATTCGAAGACATCCTCGGATTCGGCGAAGCACCAAGCGGGCACTGTTTGCTACACTCTGCAATACCAATAACGATTCTGGAGACACCAAGATGCGACAACTGATGAAAGCGGGCCTGGTTGCCATGATGTTCGCGATGCCGGCGGCATGGGCGCAAAGCACCTCGGCGGCGGGCACGTGGAGGACGATCGATGACGAAACCGGCAAGGCGAAGTCGCTGGTGCGCATCACCGAGGACAATGGCGTCCTCACCGGCAAGATCGAAAAGCTGTTCCGTCCCGCCGACCAGGACCAGAACCCGAAGTGCACCGCCTGCGAAGGCGCGCGCAAGGACCAGCCGCTGATCGGCATGACCATCCTGTCCGGCCTGAAGAAGGACGGCAACGAGTACACCGGCGGCGAGATCCTCGATCCGGCCAAGGGCAAGACCTACAAGAGCAAGGCGACCCTGAAGGACAACGGCAGCAAGCTCGAAGTGCGCGGCTACATCGGCGCGCCGATGTTCGGCCGTTCGCAGACCTGGGTCCGCGAACAGTAATCCCCCGGGCGGCCTGCGGGCCGCTTTTTTTTCGCATGTCCCTTTCCCAGGCCTACCTCTGCCTCGCCTTCGCCATCGTGGCCGAGGTGATCGGCACCACCGCGCTCAAGGCGGCCGACGGCTTCACGCGGCCCGTCCCCAGCCTGGTCACGGCGGTCTGCTACGCCATTTCCTTCTACCTGCTGAGCCTTTGCCTGAAGGTGCTGCCGACCGGGATCGCGTATGCGATCTGGTCGGGCGTGGGCATCGTCCTGATTTCCACCATCAGCTGGTTCGTCCATGGCCAGCGGCTCGACTGGCCGGCCATCGCCGGCCTCGGACTGATCATCGCGGGCGTGGCCGTCATCAACCTGTTCTCGAAAAGCCTCAGCCACTGAAGAACGGGCCGCCCGCCCTTCAATCTGCCTGCTTGCGCAGGAACGCCGGTATGTCGTACGCCGCGACGGCGCCATGGCGGGCTTCGAACGCCCCCTTCGCGACCGCCGCCACGCGCCGTCCGAGCTCGCCGGGCTGGCGGCGCCTTGCGCCGATGCCGCCGATCCGCTTCAGCAGGCGCAGTGCCAGACTGTCGCGGTGGAAGCAGGCGTGCAGGGCCGCGATAAAGCACAGCAGCAGCTCGCGCACCGGGAAGCCCAGTTCCGCCAGCGCGCGCAGTTCCGCCAGCACCGAGGCCGGCAGCGCATCCTCGACGTCGGCGAACGTGGCGGGGCCGGCCCCGCCGTGCAGCGCGGCGGCGTGCGTGGCCAGGAACACCCGCAGCTGCCCACGGTAGAGGAAAGGATCGCCCTCGTTGCTCCTGCGCAGGAAGGCTGGCCGCTCGTAGTCCTCGACCCCGTTGCGCAGCATCGCCTGCACCTGCCCGGCCGCGCTCTCGCGCCGCCACACGGCCGGCTGCCGTGGACCCGCCTCGCGCGCCACGCTGCCCATGCCGCTGCTGCCCGCGGCCAGCATCTGCGGCACCGCGCGCAGCAGCGGCATGGTGGCCGGACGCTGGTCCCCGGCCCGTTCCTTCACCAGGAGATAGCTGGTCGTGTCGCTGACCAGGCCATGGCGCATGGCCAGCGCGTGCCGCTCCGGCGCCGGCAGCGTCTCCAGGCGCTGCGCGGCGGCGAGGCGGGCCAGGGTGTCGCCCTCGACCGGGTCGCCGTCGAACACCAGCGCCTGCTCGCACGCCCTGCCTTCGCCATCGGTCCAGGCCAGCAGCGCGCTGCCTGGCGGCATATCGGCGAAGCCCGCCAGCGCATGGACCGTTTCGCCACTGAAGACAACGCTGCCCGGGGCGGTTTGCCACGCGCCAGGCCCGTCCCAGGCCACGCTCACCGCGCGCGCGGGCGCCTGGCGCATGCGCACGAACATGCGCAGCACCGCGGCCTGCACCTCCTCGTTGGCGCCGACCAGTTCGCAGGCGCCGCCGGTGTCCCTGGCCAGCCGCTGCAACAGGCTGGCGGCGGGCGCCGCGCCGACGCCGACCGCGAAAATGCGATGCCCGCTGCGGGCGGCGCTCGCTACCAGCGGGTCGGTGTCCCACACGCTGCCGTCGGTCACCAGGAGGATGTCCGCCTCGACCGGCTGGCCCAGCGCGATGGTGGACAGCAGGGCCTCGCGCAGCTCCGTATTGCCCATGTCGGCGCGGGTGCCGGCGATCCAGTCGCTGGCCTCGCGCACGCTGCGCGCCGTGGCCGGCAGCAGGGTATGGCTGTGGTGCGCCACCCGGCTGCCGAAACGGCTGTAGCTGAAGCGGTCGTCCGGACCCAGCCGGGCCAGGATCTCGTGCAGCGCCTTGCGCGCGCCCTGGATGCCGTCGCCGTTCATCGAGCCCGAACAGTCGACCAGGATCTTGAGCCGCAGCGGCAGTTCCGGGCCCGCGGACGGCGGCGCCGGGCAGAAGCTGGCCAGCGCCACGTAGCCATCGCCATCGCGGCCGAGCGTGGCGACCGGGCTGTCCGCCAGGCCGTCGACCAGCAGCACGAAGTCGCGGTCGAGCACCGCCGCCTGGCCCTGCGCCAGGCTGATGTCGAAATGTCCGTCCGCGTGGCGCGCCGCCAGCGCGTGCGAGGGCGAGCTGACTTCGCCACGGGCGAGCGGGCCATGCAGGCGCAGGGAGAGGCCGAACGCGTAGCTGGCGCGCACGTCCTGCAGCGGCACCTGGTGCAGGCGCAGGCGCGCCGCCGCCGGGTCACCGAAGCGCGGCGCCACCACGCTCGGCAGCGTGATGCGCACCTGGCCCTGGCGCAGCGACAGCAGCAGCGCATAGCGCAGGCGCACCACGGCGGTCTCGCGCGCCAGCAGGTTGCCGACATTGACCGTGTACAGGCCGTCGGTGGCGCGTTCCAGCAGCACGGCCGTGTCGCCCGCCTCCAGCGCGGCTTCGTAGCGTGCTTCCGCGTCGGGCCGCTCGGCCACCCTGCCCTGCAGCCGGCGTCCGCCCAGTTCGAATTCCAGGCCGAGCAGGACCGCCCCCGGCGGCAGCGGGAAGCTGTACACGGCCTCGATGTTCACGCTGCCGGGATTCATATAGGCCTGCTCGATCGACACCTCGAGCAGCAGGCCATGCACGGTGCCCCGGGCCTGCACGGATTGCAGGACGGGCTGGCAGCCCGACGGGCGGCCGGCTTCGCGAAAGGCGGGGACGTTCTCGAGACAGCTGGGCGAAATGGCGCTCATGCTCATGGCTCCTGTTGCTGGATGTGTTCGAAGGCGGACAGGACGTCCGCGAAGAAGCGGCGCGCCTGTTCCGGCGTGAGTCCGGCGCGTGCGGGATCGAGGCTGACTTCGACGCCGTCGGCGAGCGCCATCCGGCTCCACACCTCGATCTCGCCATGGCGGCGCGGCGGCGGCGGCGCGTCACCGCCTGCCAGCAGTTCGCGGATGCGCTCGAGCGAAAGCCCGGCCTCGGACCAGCGGCGGATCTTCAGCAGCGTTTCCAGGTGGTGCTGGCTGTAGCGGGCCGCGCGCGTCTCGCCTTCCGGGCGGTCGAGCAGGCCGATCTGGATGTAGTAGCGCACGGTGCGCTTGCCGAGCGTCGTCAGGGCGCACAGCTCGTCCAGGGTGAAGCCAGGGCGGTCTTCAGTGTCCACGGGATCTCCGGTTCGTCGATTTATATACAGTAATTAATAACAGTGACACTGTCAATATAAATCGGTGGCACCGGCACAGGGCGCTGCCGGCTGGCCCTGGTCCGACAAGGCCCCTCCCGCGCGCCGCACGGGCGTCAGCTTCGCTATCCTGCCCTCACTGTTGCGTTACACGCACAAGCATCCGGAGTGAGAACCACCATGATCCTCTTGCGTCTCGCCTGCCTGTCGGCGGGCATGGCAGTGCTGGTCGTACCGCCTGCCCTGCTGTTCCCGAAAGGTGTCGGCTTCCACAGCATGGACAGCGCGGCCGCCCTGCCGGCGCCGCTGCTGCTGGCCGCGCTGAGCTTTTTCTTCATCGCGCTCAAGGTCCACCACGGCCGGCTCTCGCCCGCGCTCACCCAGCAGTGCGTGCAGCTGCTGCTGGCGCCCCTGCTGGCCGGCGTGCTGGCGTTGTGGATCAGCACTCAGCCGCTGGCCATGTGGATGAGTGCGGGATTGATCGGCTTTACGATGGTCGTGCTGGTGGCGCTGATCGCGCCCCTGCTGCAGGAACCGAGCGCGGGGCGGCTGCGTGCCCGCCGCCGTCCGCAGCTGGCAAGCCTGCGCTAGGACCGGGCCCGGCTGGCCCCCGGCGCCGCGGGAACTACAGCCAGCCGGCGTCGCGTGCCATGCGGTAGGCCTCGACCCGGTTGGCGGCACCCAGCTTGCTGATCGCCTCGGACAGGTAGTTGCGCACCGTTCCTTCCGACAGGTGTACCTGGCGCGCGATGTCGGCGCTGGCCCGCCCTTCCCCGGCCAGCCGCAGCACTTGCCGTTCGCGTTCGGTGAGCGGGTCGGCGCCGCCGCTCCAGCTCTCCAGCGCCAGCTCGGGCGCGATCGCCCTGCCGCCGCCGTGCACCGCGCGGATCGCGGCCGCCAGCGCGTCCACCGGCGCGTCCTTGAGCAGGTAGCCGCGCACGCCCGCTTCCAGCGCGCGCCGCAGGTAGCCGCTGCGCCCGAACGTGGTCACCACGATCACCTTCGCAGCCAGGCGCCGCTCCTGCAGCTGGGCCGCCAGCTCGAGCCCCGTCATCAACGGCATCTCGACGTCGGTCAGGACGATGTCGGGCCGCAGCCGCTCGCACAGGTCGAGGGCTTCGCGCCCGTTGGTGGCGGTGCCGACCACGTCGAAGTCGGCTTCGAGCCTGAGCAGCGCGGCCATCGCCCCCAGTACCAGGGCCTGGTCTTCGGCCAGCAGGATGCGGATCATCGGTGAGCTCCTTGAGGGATGGCGGCCGGCACCCGCAATTCGAGTTCGAGCCCGCCCTGGGCGCGCAGCGCCAGCCTGCCGCCGACCGAGGCGACCCGCTCGCGCATGCCGGACAAGCCGTTACCGTGCCGGATGTCGGCCTCGCTGCGCGCCTGGCCGTCGTCGGCGATGCGCAGCACGGCCAGGCCCTGCTCCAGCGCCAGCGACACGCGGCAGCGGCGCGCGCCGGCGTGGCGCACGATATTGGTGACGGCTTCGCGCAGGGCCAGCGCCAGCACGTTCTCGGCGGCCGGCGCCAGTTCCACGCGCTCGAGCTTTTCTTCCAGGCGCACGTCGGCCGCCGCCAGGCTGGCGCGCGCGCTCGCCAGCGCGCTGGCCAGGCCCTTTTCCCGGTAGCCGGTGACGGCCGCGCGCACCTCGGCCAGGGCCTGGCGCGCGCTGGCTTCGATGTCGGCGGCTTCACGCGCGCAGGCATCGGCGTCGCGGTGCGCCAGTTTGCGCGCCAGTTCCGCCTTCAGCGCGATCAGGGACAGCGAATGCCCGAGCAGGTCATGCAGGTCGCGCGAGATGCGTTCGCGTTCGGCGATGGTGGCCATGTGCTCGACCTCTTCCTGCTTGCGCACCAGCGCCTGGCGCGAGCGGCGCAGGCGCGCATCCATGACGGCGCCCACCCCCACCGGCAGGCCGGCGGTCAGGATCGGCATCAGGAACATGAAGCGCATGTTGCCCTCGGCCTGCAGCGAGACCAGCAGGCCGAACGCGATGACGGCACCGATCGCCAGCATGGCGTGCTGCATGCGCTCGATGCCGGCGGCCATGGCGCAGGCGAAGATGAAGAAGGTGGCCGCACCCGGGTGCCAGCGCACCCAGGCGGCGCCGAGCAGGCAGCCGGCCAGCATGCAGGCCCATACCTGCCAGCCGCGCGCCCAGTAGCTGGCGAGGTACAGGGGCAGGAACACGGCCAGCGTCAGGACCAGCATGGCCAGCTCCAGCGCGCCCGGCGTCACGTAGGCGTACTTCCAGCCCATGTAGGCAAGACTCAGCAGCCAGAAATACGGCATCCGGCCGTGCTCCGGCGGAAGCCATGGTCCTGCCAGCAGCTGACTGATCCTGTTCATGTCGCGGGAGCTCCTGTTAGCGGTCCAGCAGGCGCACGTCGGCGATCTCGAAGCGATAGTCGCCCGGCTGCGGGCCGGCGTTGAATCCTAACATGGTGACGGCGGCCGGATCGATGCCTTTCAGCTCGCTGAAGGGAATCGTCACCTCGGTCCATTCCGGCCCTGCCGTGAAGGGCTTCGCGCCCGGCATCTGCACGCCCTGGGCCATGGCGATCATCTGGTAGGTCTTGCCGTCCCCGCGCACCCTGAAGCGCACCATCTTCGCGGCCGCCAGGTTCACCGGCTGCATCGGCTGCGCGCCCGGCATGAAGGCCACCCCGGCCCACGCGAACGGTAATCCTGGCGCCACTGTCGCATCGATCGCGAGCGGCACCTGGCCGTCCGGCAGCGCCGGCTGCGCGGCCAGCTTCACGGTGGATTTGCCGCCGGCGAAGCTGTCGGTCGATGGTCCCCATCCCATCCCGAACGGGCTGGCCAGGCGCTGTTCGCTGAACAGGCTGATGCGCCCGTCTGGTGGCAGCTGCAATGGCTGCGCTCCCTGCGCCGCCCTGGCCACCTGGCGGCGCTGGTCGTCGGCCAGGGCGCGGGCGCTCTCGCCATCCTTCCACACCTCGACGATGCGGCGGGTGGCCAGGATGTCGGCCGCCGGGTTGCCCTCCACCAGCAGCAGGTCGGCCTTGTAGCCCTTGCCGATGCGACCGCGCTGGCCCAGCCTGAACGCCTTGGCCGGCGCGCTGGTGGCGGCGGCCAGGGCTTGCGCCGGGCTCAATCCCGCTTCGACCAGGGCCGCCAGCTCGCGGTGCATGCTGATGCCGTACTGGGTGCCGGGATTGCCGGCATCGGTTCCGGCCAGCACCGGGACGCCCGCCTTCACCAGCGCCGCGGTCACCGCCTTCGGGGCGGCCAGCAGGTCCGGCCTGGCTTCATTGCCGTAGCGCGCCTTCAATGGCGCCTGCGCGTCCTTGTCCAGCAGCGCGGCGAAAGCGGGGTTGGCCAGCAGGTCGTCGCCGCGGTAGGCGGCCATGCTTTCCAGGACGGCAAAGGTCGGGATCACGAAAGCCCCCTTGGCACGGGCCAGGCGCGCCAGTCCTTGCGCATCGGCCGCGCTGCCGCTGAACAGGTGCACCAGGCCGTCGGCGCCCGCCTCCAGCACGGCGCGCGCGTCCCGCTCGTTGCCGATGTGGACCACGGCCAGCTTGCCGCGAAGGTGGGCCGCCGCGATCACCGCGCGCACGGTCGCCAGGTCGAGCGGCTTGTAGCCATGCCCGCCTTCCATCACGATCTTGATGAAGTCCGAGCCCTCGGCGATGCGGGCGTCGACGAAGGCCTGGGCGTCTTCCGGCTTCGTGATGGTGGGGATCGCGATGCCGAACTGGGTGCCGTGTCCGCCCGGCGCGGTCACCAGGGTGCCGGCCGAGAACAGGTCGGCATGGGCGTGCCTGCCGCCTGCCGCCATGTCCTGCCTGGCCTGCTTCATCATGTTCACTTCGGTAAACATGTCGACCTGGGTGGTCACGCCGAACAGCACCGGCAGCTCGTGGAAGCGGAAGGCGTGGGTATGCGCGTCGATCAGGCCCGGCAGCAGCGTGCGTCCGGCGCCCTCCACGATGCGCGCATCGCGCGGCGCCGGACCGCGGAAGTCGGCGTCGACGATCACGCCCTGGTCGAACAGGACCGAGCGGCGCTCGTGCACGCGCTCGCCGTCGAACACGCGCACGTCCTTGACCAGGGTGGGAGCGGCGTTGGCGCAAGCGGCCAGCATCAGGATGGCGGCAGTGGACAGGGTTTTCAGGGCGGTGGGTTGCATGGCTTCCTCGCAGGATGGATGTGAAGCCAGTATGCGAAAACGGCGGTGATGACGGTAGAAGCGGGTGCCAGCAGATTGGCATGACAATTGTCATCCATTCAGCTTTATCCACTATCACCTCCTTCGCGTAGCACTTTTAAAACTACATAGCGATCCTGCGCAATTGCGGAGAGCATGCCATTTTTACCTACAGTCGATTAACATGTTTACCTACAACTATTTAATTGGTTAAAATGAAACATTAAACAACCGGAAATCTCTTATGCTCAGGCTGCTCATCGTTATTGCATTAGCTATTGCTGCGGTTCCTACAGCACAAAGCGCTGTTATAACTTACAACTTCACCGCGACTGTCACTTCAATGTTTGAATATGATGGGACCAGCCAACAAATTCACAACGTAGACGCGAGCAGCATGTCAGGCCGTCAGATGGCAATGGGTAATACAATTCATGGGAAACTAACCTATGACACAAATACAGCGCTGTCGCCGTATTTTCAACCCGAACAGCCGGCGGGCGGCTCCTACTTGGTCTACGGGGGTGCTGGTATGAACGAGCTAGCGCTGATATTTGATCATGACGGTTATCAATTTCAGTCCGATCCTACTTTCCGCAACAGCCATTTTCAAGTCGCGAATAGACCGGCTGGGCAGGGCTTCGATGTTTTCTATATGAGCCTGAGTCGTGGTTGGGACCCTTTGACCTTTGAATCGACCACCGTAAGCCTGATGGACCGCTCAGGCCTCGCGTTCAGTGTGGGAACGATGCCGCGGTCGCTTAACCTCGACGCATTTCATTATGCTAGCATCGACTACGCATGGCTGCGGAGAAGCGACGGTAGTCAGGTGCACGCATCAGCAGCATTTACATCACTGGAACTAGCGTCGACAACGGCTGTACCGGAACCAAGCACTATCCTTCTGATATGGCTAGGGTTATTTGCTATTAATGCCGACCGCAAGTACCGCAAGTCGGCATACTTAGCAAGTTGAACTCCGTGACGGGAACCCACTTAATCTAGGCTGACTTGTACAAGCTAAGTTGTTAGCTTCGTGCGATCAGGTTCCTCAGCGCAGCTGGCCTTTGTTCCATACAAAGGCTATGCTGGGACAGTCGATTGTATTCAGCAGGACGAAATTGAGGCCTGAGCCGCTACTGGATGCCTCTCAGGCAGGCGGCAAACTATCCCACAAATCCCCCGTCGGACTGATGCGCGGCGCCGTGACGCCGAAGTGTTGATACGCCAGCGGCGTGGCGATCCGCCCGCGCGGCGTGCGCTGCAGGTAGCCCTGCTGGATCAGGTAGGGTTCGAGCACGTCCTCGATGGTGTCGGCCGCCTCGCCGATCGCCGCGGCCAGGTTGCCGATGCCGACCGGACCGCCGGCGAACTTGAACAGCACCGCTTCCAGGAGTTTACGGTCCATGACATCGAAGCCGACCGTGTCGACGTCGAGCATCTTGAGCGCGCGGTCGGCCATGTCCACCGTGATCTCGCCGGTGCCCTTCACTTCCGCGTAATCGCGCACGCGGCGCAGCAGGCGGTTGGCGATACGCGGCGTGCCGCGCGCGCGCTTGGCCACCTCGCGCGCACCGTCCTCGTTGATCGGGGCCGCCAGGAGGGCGGCGCTGCGGCTGACGATCCTGGTCAGCTCCTCGACGTTGTAGAACTCGAGGCGCGCGACGATGCCGAAGCGGTCGCGCAGCGGATTGGTCAGCATGCCGGCGCGGGTGGTGGCGCCGACCAGCGTAAACGGCTGCAGGTCGAGCTTCACGGAACGCGCGGCCGGGCCCTCGCCGATCATGATGTCGATCTGGTAGTCCTCCAGCGCCGGGTACAGGATCTCCTCGACCACCGGCGACAAACGGTGGATCTCGTCGATGAACAGCACGTCGTTCGGCTCGAGGTTGGTGAGCAGCGCGGCCAGGTCGCCCGGGCGTTCCAGCACCGGGCCGGAGGTCTGGCGCAGGTTCACGCCCATCTCGCGCGCGATGATGTGGGCCAGCGTGGTCTTGCCCAGGCCCGGAGGGCCGAACAGCAGCGTGTGGTCGAGCGCTTCGCGCCGCTTGCGCGCGGCGGAAATGAAGATTTCGAGCTGGTCGCGGATCTTGGCCTGGCCGACGTATTCGTCCAGCTGCTTGGGCCGCAGGGCGCGCTCGATCGCCTCTTCGTTGGGCGAGGCCGGCGCGGCGTCGATCACGCGCTGCTCGGTGAAGTTGTCGGTCTGGATGCTCATGCTGCTTGTTAACCTCGTTATGCTTTCGACAGGGCCTTGAGGGCGAACTTGATGCCATCGGAGACGCTGCTACCGGCCGGCATGTTCTTGGTCGCCAGCAGCGCTTCCTTGTCGGAGTAGCCAAGCGCGGCCAGCGCATTGAGCACGTCGGCCTGGGCGTCGTCGCGCACCGCGCCGCCGACCACGCCGATGTCGGCGCCGAGCTTGCCCTTCAGTTCCAGTAGCAGGCGCTCGGCGGTCTTCTTGCCGATGCCGGGGATCTTCACCAGGCGGCCTGCTTCCTGCAGTGTGACGGCCTGCGACAGGTCGGCCACCGTCATGCCCGACAGGATGGCCAGCGCCATGCGCGCGCCGATGCCGGTGATCTTGATCAGCTGGCGGAACAGCGCGCGCTCGGAGGCGCTGCCGAAGCCAAACAGCAAGTGCGCATCCTCGCGCACGATCAGGTGGGTAAACAGGACCACTTTCTCGCCCGTGTGCGGCAGGTTGTAGAAGGTGCTCATCGGGACGTCGACTTCATAGCCGACGCCGTTGCAGTCCACCAGCACGTGGGGCGGCGCTTTTTCGAGCAGGGTTCCGGAGAGACGGCCGATCATCGCATGTTCCTGTGTGCGTTCCTATGTTCTTAAACGAGGCGGCTGCGCTTCATGCGCAGCGTGGCGGTCGTGGGCGCCAGCGCGCCGATCATCGACAGCGTATCGATGCTGTGGGCGTGGCAGATCGCCACGCCGAGGGCGTCGGCGGCGTCGGTGCCGGGCAGGCCGGGCAGCTTGAGCAGGCGCGAGACCATGTCCTGCACCTGGGCCTTGGCCGCCTTGCCGGTGCCGACCACGGCCTGCTTGACCTGCACCGCCGTGTATTCGGCCACGTCGAGGTCGGCGCCGACCAGGGCCGTGATGGCCGCGCCGCGCGCCTGGCCCAGCAGCAATGTGGACTGCGGATTGACGTTGACAAAGACCTTTTCGATGGCCGCGCAGGCCGGCTGGTAGGCGGCGACGATTTCGCCCACGCCGTTCAGGATCACCTTCAGGCGCGGCGGCAAGGCGCCCTCGGTACCGGTCTTGATGGTGCCGGAGGCGATGTAGCGCAGCTTGCTGCCGTGTTTTTCAATGACGCCGAAGCCCGTCGTGCGCAGGCCTGGGTCGATGCCGAGAATAATCATTGTGGAATGATATACGGCTGGCGCAGGTTCGTGGGAAAAAATACTGTGCAAAAACACAGTGCGCGCTCAATGTTGCCACGTAGGGTGGGCGGATTTTCCGCCCACGCGTTCGGACGACGTGTGAAAACCGGAGCGCGTCCATTCCAGCGTGCGTCGGACGCGTGGGCAGGAGACCTGCCCACCCTACCGGATCAGTGACGGAAGTGGCGGGTGCCGGTATACAGCATGACCACGCCACGCTCATCGGCCGCATCGATCACTTCCTGGTCGCGCATCGAGCCACCCGGATGGATGACGCAGGTCGCACCCGCATCGACCACCACGTCCAGGCCGTCGCGGAAGGGGAAGAAAGCGTCCGACGCCACCGCCGAGCCACTCAGCGACAGGCCGGCGTTCTGCGCCTTGATCGAAGCGATGCGCGCCGAGTCGATGCGACTCATCTGGCCAGCGCCGACGCCCAGGGTCATGCCATTGGCGCAGAACACGATCGCGTTCGACTTGACGAACTTGGCCACGCGCCAGGCGAACATCAGGTCCTGCAGCTGCTGCTGGGTCGGCTGCTTCTTGCTGACCACGCGCAGTTCGCCAAGGCCCACGTTCTTCGCATCGGGCGCCTGCACCAGCACGCCGCCGCCCACGCGTTTCAGGTCATAGGCGTTCTGGCCCTCGCCCAGCGGGATCTCGAGCAGGCGCACGTTCTGCTTGGCGGCCATGATCTGCAGCGCTTCCTCGGTGAAGCGCGGGGCGATCAACACTTCCACGAACAGCTTCGACAGCGCCTGCGCCGCGCGGCCATCGACCTCGACGTTGAAGGCGATGATGCCCCCGAAAGCCGAGGTCGGATCGGTCTGCAGGGCGCGGGTGTAGGCATCCAGCGCATCGACGCCGATCGCCACGCCGCAGGGATTGGCGTGCTTGACGATCACGCAACCGGCCGGCTGGCCCAGGCCACCGAGCGTCTTGACGCACTCCCAGGCCGCGTCCGCGTCGGCGATGTTGTTGTACGACAGTTCCTTGCCCTGCAGCTGGCGGTAGCTGGCCAGCGCGCCCGGGGTCGCCACCAGGTCGCGGTAGAAGGCGGCGCCCTGGTGCGGGTTCTCGCCATAGCGCATGTCCTGCACCTTTTCAAAGCTCAGGTTCAGGGTCTGCGGATAGCTGGAGCGGGTCGCGTGCTGGCGGTCTTCGCCCAGGCTGGTCAGATAGTTGGTGATCGCGCCGTCGTACTGGGCGGTGTGGGCGAACACTTTCTTGGCCAGGCGGAATTTCGTTTCGTAGCTGACCGGCGCTCCACCCACCGCGTCGGCGTTGCCGACGCCTTTCATTTCGGCCAATACCACGCCGTAGTCGCTTGGATCGACAATCACGACCACGTCGCGGTGGTTCTTGGCCGCCGAGCGCAGCATGGTCGGGCCGCCGATGTCGATGTTCTCGATCGCGTCTTCCAGCGCGCACGCATCCTTGGCGACGGTCTGCTGGAAGGGATACAGGTTGACCACGACCATGTCGATCTGCGGGATGCCATGTTCTTCCAGCTTGGCGACGTGTTCCGGGAGGTCGCGCCGGGCCAGGATGCCGCCGTGGACTTTCGGATGCAGGGTCTTGACCCGGCCGTCCAGCATTTCCGGGAAGCCGGTGTAGTCGGCAACCTCAGTGACTGGCACGCCATTTTCCTGCAGCAGCTTTGCGGTACCGCCGGTGGACAGGATGTTGACGCCAAGCGCCGACAGTGCCTTGGCGAAATCAAGGACGCCGGTTTTGTCGGAAACGGAAATCAGTGCTTGTTTGATCATGGTGAGGCCTGTTGTTGAGAATTCTGGCGCCCCCGGAGGACGGGGCGGGCGCACGGCGACCAGGCCGCGCTCCAGAACACGGCCATGCCATGCAGTGAAGCCTAGAGGAGCCCGTGCTCCTGCAGTTTCTTGCGCAAAGTGTTCCGGTTGATGCCCAGCATCTGCGCCGCGTGCGACTGGTTGCCATCGGCGCGCGTCATGACCACTTCAAGGACCGGCTTTTCCACCGTCAGCACCATCATGTCGTAGATGTTGGTCGGTTTCTGCTCGCCCAGATCGTTGAAATAGTCCTCGAGGCTTTTCTGGACGACTTCCTGGATACTTTCTTTGCTCATGTTCTCTGCTGCTTCATCCTGGTTAATGATTGCTCGCCGCTGGCGCAGCGCGTCCCCGTTTTATTCTGATTCTTGTGCACTGCTTGTTATTACGCCTTCAGGCCGCCATCGCAGGATGGTCGAGATGCGCGCCGGCAGAAGTGGCCGACGATTCGGCCGAAAGCGCGGGCCGGTATTGTAACCGCTCGCCATACTGGTGTTGCGATTTGAAAAACGCGTCGACGGCCGCGAGTTGCTCGGCAGTCGATTCCAACAGATTCATGCGCTGGCGGAATGCTTCGCCGCCCGGCAAGTCCTCGACATACCAGCCGATGTGCTTGCGGGCCGTGCGCACCCCGACGTATTCGCCATAGAAGGCGTAGTGCGCCGGCAGGTGCTCGTTCATCAGGGCCCGTACCTCTTCGACCAGCGGCGCCGGCAAATGCTCGCCCGTGCGCAGGTAATGGTCGATCTCGCGGCAGATCCAGGGACGGCCCTGGGCGGCGCGGCCGATCATCACCGCGTCCGCACCGGTATAGTCGAGCACGAATTTCGCCTTTTCCGGTGTCGTGATGTCGCCGTTGGCCACCACCGGGATACCCACCGCCGCCTTCACCGCGCGGATGGTGTCGTATTCGGCTTCGCCCTTGTAGCCGTCGGCGCGGGTGCGGCCGTGCAGGGTCAGCATCTGGATGCCGGCCTGCTCGGCCATGCGGGCAATGTTCAGGGCGTTCCTGTTTTGCCGGTCCCAGCCGGTGCGGAACTTCAGGGTGACCGGCACATCCACCGCCTCGACCACGGCGTGCAGGATGCGCTCGACCAGGTCTTCGTGCTGCAGCAGGGCCGAACCGCACCAGCTGTTGCACACCTTTTTTACCGGGCAACCCATGTTGATGTCGATGATCTGGGCGCCGCGCTCGACATTGAACCTGGCGCAGTCGGCCAGGTCCTGGGGATCGGCACCGGCGATCTGTACCGCCTTCGGTTCCATTTCGCCGGCGTGGTCGATGCGGCGCGAGGTTTTTTCGCTGGCCCACAGGCGCGGGTTCGAGGCCGCCATCTCGGACACGGCGTAGCCCGCGCCCAGCTGCTTGCACAGCTGGCGGAACGGGCGGTCCGTCACCCCGGCCATGGGAGCGACGAAGACATTGTTACGCAGGATATAAGGACCGATTTGCACAGCGGGCGATCATGGAAGTTTCTCGGGGAACCTATTATTTTACCTTATTCGCTGCTCAAAATAGCGGCAGAATTTTTGGTATTGTTGCGTGTGTGATATTGGCAGGCGGCGGCAGTAGGCGTAGGGGCGGCCGCCGCGCGCACCGGCACGGCAAGCCGCCCGCGTGTTTCACGCGCGCCGCTCAGCCAATATCGTCCAGCACCGCCGGCTGCAGGTGGGCCACTTCGCCCCAGCTCAGCAGGCGCAGCCGGCCCTGCTCCGCCACGAACCGGTTCACGCTCGCGTTCAGCACCTTGAAGTCGCGCGGGGTTTCCAGCGGCAGGCCGAGCGCGGCCCGGTAGGCGCATTCCAGCACCCCGCCATGCGCGACCAGGGCGATGGTCTGGCCCGGGTGCGCCGCCGCATGCGCCATGATCGCGCGCATAGTGCGCCCGAAGAACTGGCGGAAGCTCTCGCCACGGTTGGCACCGAGCGGCAGCGCGGCATCGACGTCGCGCGCCTGCCAGGCGGCGAACTCGAGCGGGAAACGGGAAGCGATCTCGCTGTACAACAAGCCCTCGAAGCCGCCATAGCAGCGCTCGCGCAGGGCGCGATCGATGCCGATGGCGAGGCCGCGCCGGCGCGCGATCGCTTCGGCGGTCTGGCGCGCGCGCAGCAGGTCGCTGGAGACGATGTGGTCGATCGGCTCGGACGCCAGGGCGGCGCCCAGCAGCGCCGCCTGGCGTTCGCCCTCGGCGTTCAGGGCGATGTCGAGGTGCCCCTGCAGCCGCTTGTCGGCGTTCCAGGCGGTTTCGCCATGGCGGATCAGGAGGATGGTGGCAGGCAAGCCTGCCTTGTCATTCAAAAGCATGAAGGTTCGTTCGCCCGAACCTCGGGGCGCTATTTTCTAGATGAGTGTCGCCGCGACGGCGGGATTGAGCGAGTACACGCCGAAGGTGCGTGCCTCGTCGAGGATATGGCCGCGGATCGCCAGGCGCAGTTCGGCGCCGGTGAACCGCCCCACCAGCGGCAGCCGCGGGATGTCGAGCGCATACAGCGTAAACACATAGGTATGCACGCGCTCGTCGTTCCAGGGTGGGCATGGACCGTCATAGCCATAGTATTCGCCGGCCATGGTCGGGTCTTCGGCGAACCAGCCGGTATAGTCGTTCACTCCCTGTCGCAACTGGTGCTCGGTACCGTTCTTGATCGTGAAGGGGACCAGGGGACCGGTCTTGCCGTGCGGCGTGACCATGTCGGAAAACATGCCCTCGGCCAGCGATTCCAGGCAGACCGGGATGTCCACCAGCGACCAGTGGAAGAAATCCACCCGCGGCAGCGCGGCCGGGACCGTCTTGCCTTCCTGGTTGACCTTGTCGCCGACGGAGGGGACATCGGGGTCGTGGCAGATCAGCACCAGCGACTTGGCGCCGTCCGGCACGTCAGCCCAGGCCAGGTGCGGACTACGGTTGCTGGACAGCTTGACGTGGCTGCCGGGATCGATCACGGCAAACGCGCAGGCGGGCGGAATGACCCCGCCCTCGGTGAATGACTCGCTCCAGATTCGCATACGTCCTCCCTGCCCCTTCATCGTATTGACCTTCGTTGACGGCGCGGGTTTCATCGGCCTGCGACGGAAACCGCGACCGGATCAACCTGCAGCCAGAAAGTCACAGGGCCGTCGTTGACAAGTGAAACTTTCATGTCGGCGCCGAATTTGCCGGTTTCGACAATGCCATGACGCCCGCGCGCCTGTCGCACGACATGCTCGAACAGGCGCCGTCCGTCTTCCGGCGCGGCGGCCGGCGAGAACGACGGCCGGGTACCGGACTTCGTGTCGGCCGCCAGCGTGAACTGCGGCACCAGCAGCAGGCCACCGGCCGTGTCGGCGAGACTGCGGTTCATCTTGCCGGCCGCGTCGGGGAACACGCGGTAGCCCAGCAGCTTGGCCAGCAGCGCCTCGGCTTCCCGCTCGGTATCGCCCTTTTCGGCGCACACCAGCACCAGCAGCCCGGCCCCGATCGCGCCGACGGTGTCGCCGTCGACGCGCACGCTGGCCTCGCTGACGCGCTGCAACAGGGCAATCATGCCAGCGTCACGCGCGCGAACTTGCGCTTGCCCACCTGTATGACGAAGCTGCCGGCCGCGACCTGCAAGCCCTTGTCGCCCACCACGGCGCCGTCGATGCGCACGCCGCCCTGGTCGACCATGCGCATGGCTTCCGAGGTCGAGGCGCACAGG
Organism: Massilia sp. MS-15; assembly: GCF_020176695.1. Classification (GTDB taxonomy): domain Bacteria; phylum Pseudomonadota; class Gammaproteobacteria; order Burkholderiales; family Burkholderiaceae_D; genus Telluria; species Telluria hydrophila. Next base: position 110,624 of record NZ_JAIWIA010000022.1, read on the forward strand.
CCGGCGGCCTTCAGCAGCTGGGCCACGCCCAGCGGCGCGCCGGACAGGCTGACTTCCGGCACGTCGTCCGGAATGCCGCCCTTCGCGCGGTTGACGAAGTCGGCCAGCGCATCCTCGGCGGCTTGCGCCGAATGGAAGCGCGCGACGATTTCCTTGCCCAGTGCAACTTTCGCATCGCGCGGATTGGCGCCGCCGGCCACTTCCGCCTTGACCTGCGCGATCTCGCCGATCGATCGGAAGGACAGCAGGTCGTAGTACTTCCACATCATCTCGTCCGAGATGCTCATCAGCTTGGCGAACATGGTGTTCGGCGCTTCCGTGATGCCAATATAGTTGTTCTTCGACTTGGACATCTTCTCGACGCCATCCAGGCCTTCGAGCAGGGGCATGGTCAGGATACACTGCTGCTCCTGGCCATAATCCTTTTGCAGCTCGCGGCCGACCAGCAGGTTGAATTTTTGATCCGTTCCACCCAGCTCAAGGTCCGCGTGCAGGGCGACGGAATCATAGCCTTGCATGAGCGGATACAGGAACTCATGGACCGCAATCGGGGTCCCACTCTTGTAGCGCTTGGTGAAGTCGTCGCGTTCCATCATCCGGGCCACGGTATAGCGCGAGGCCAGCTGGATCAAGCCGCGCGCGCCCAGCGGGTCGCACCATTCGGAGTTGTAGCGGATTTCCGTGCGCGCGGCATCCAGCACCAGCGATGCTTGGCGGAAATACGTCATGGCATTTTCCTCGACCTGCTCGCGGGTCAGCGGCGGGCGGGTGGCATTGCGGCCCGACGGGTCGCCAATCATCGAGGTGAAGTCGCCGATCAGGAAAATCACCTGGTGACCCAGGTCTTGTAGCTGGCGCATCTTGTTCAGCACCACGGTGTGGCCAAGGTGCAGGTCGGGCGCGGTCGGGTCCAGGCCCAGCTTGATGCGCAGCGGCTTGCCGCTCTGTTCGGAACGGGCCAGTTTCTGGGCGAATTCGCTTTCGATCAGCAGTTCATCGACACCGCGCTTGGCGATGGCCAGTGCTTCCTGCACCTTGTCGGTCAATGGCATAGGGGCGGAAGACGTCACCGGGGCGCCCTTACCGGACGAGGCAATGGAAGTCATAAATTCGTGTAGGAAATAAGCTAAAACGGTTGTAGGACCAGATCTTTTGGTATAATTCACGATCGTTTTTATGTTTCCTGCAGAAAACTTTGCAGACACATAAAAGATTCGGTCGTGGAAGTTCAGCCGCAAATTTTAACTGATTGCATGAACCCTATACAGAAAATCACCCGTCAAAGCCTGCTCCAGCTGGTGCCGCGGACCCGCAAGGCGCGTATCCTCAGCGCCGGCGCCGCGCTCCTGAGCGTGTGCGCCTTCGGTGCCGTCGCAGTGGCCCCGATCGCTCCCGACGTGGCGGATATGCCGGTCAGGTCGATCGAGCAATCCCTGGAACTGCCGAACCTGGCAGACCAGATCGCCGCCCTCCAGCAAGACGAGCAGCAATTCATCCGTGAAGAGCGTATCCGCCCCGGCGATTCGCTCGGTTCCCTGTTCACCCGCCTTGGCGTCGATGACGCCGATGCCCAGAAATTCGTCCGTACCAACAAGACCGCCCGCCGCCTGCTGTCGCTCAAGACCGGCAAGCGCATCCAGGCCGAGACCGATGAGAATGGCCTGCTGCTGTCGCTGCGCGCCGTGATCGCCGACGGCAAGGCTGGCGAAGCGCGCCAGGTGGAAGTCGAACGCCAGGGCGACCGCTTCGTCGCCACCGATGCGCCAGCCAAGCTGGAACGCCGCGTCGAGATGCGTTCGCGCGTCATCGCCAGCTCGCTGTACTCGGCCACCGACTCGAATGTCGATGGCGGCAGCATGCCGGACTCGGTGGTCAGCCAGATGATCGAGATGTTCTCGACCAACATCGACTTCCGTTCCGACATCAAGCGCGGCGACAGGTTCAATGTGGTGTACGAGACCTTCTGGCTCGATGGCGAACTGGTCAAGACCGGCCGCATCCTGGCAGGCGAGTTCGTCAACCGTGGCGTCGCCTACCAGTCGGTCTGGTACGAAGACCCGGTCACCAAGCAGGGCGGCTACTACAGCCTGGACGGCAAGGCGCTGAAGAAGGCCTTCCTCAAGTCCCCGCTGGAATTCTCGCGCATCTCTTCCGGCTTCTCGATGCGCGTGCATCCGCTATCGGGCAAGTGGAAGGCGCACAAGGGCGTCGACTACGCCGCCGCGCAAGGCACCCCGATCCGCGCTTCGGCCGACGGCACCGTCGACTTCGCCGGCAACAGCGGCGGCTACGGCAACCAGGTCGTCCTCAAGCACTGGTCGAGCTACAGCACCGCCTACGCCCACATGAGCCGCATCGCGCCGGGCATGCGCAAGGGCGCCAAGGTCAGCCAGGGACAAGTGATCGGCTACGTCGGCTCGACCGGCTGGTCGACCGGCCCGCACCTGCACTACGAGTTCCGCGTAGCCGGCCAGGCCCAGGATCCGGGCAAGCTGAAGTCGCTGGTCCAGCAGCCGCTGAACCAGGCCGAAGCGGCCCGTTTCCGCATGGCCGCCGCCGACATGAAGCACCGCTTCTCGCTGCTCGCACCGAGCGGCAATGCGATGGCTGCCCACTAAGCGCTTTCGCTTCATTCAACGCCCCGCCGCATCGAGCATGCCGCGGGGCGTTTTGTTAAGGGGTCGATAAGCCCTTCCATGCAATAGCAATTATTTTGCTATTGCATGGAATTTTTGTTACTTGGCATTGTCCTTCAATGCTAGAGTAAGAAAAGACCAACACTATTGGAGGCTTACCGTGCTCAGGCTCATCGGCATCATCCTGCTCGTTCTCATCGGCGCACCATCCCATGCCCAGCAGGCTTTTCCCTTCCATGACAAGCCGGGCAGCTTCGCGGTGGGCTTCCGCGTGCTCGGGCAGGTGGATCCGAGTCGCAGCTATCCTGCGGGCGCGCCGGCCGGTGCACGCAAGCCACGCCCGATCCAGACCGCCATCTGGTATCCGGCGGTCAAAGGCGGGCAGGCGATGCGCTATGACGATTATCTCCAGTTGCTGGGCTGGGACGACGATTTCGACCGCTCCCCTGCCGAGCGGGACAAGGTGCTCGCGGAATGGCTGAGGATCGTCACCGAAGGTCGATCCACTGAACAGATCGCTGCGGAGCGCAGGCACGTGCGCTGGGCCGTGCGCGAGGCGAAGGCGCTGCCGGGCAAGTACCCGGTAGTGATCTATTCGCCTAGCCTGAGCAGCAATGTGTTCGAGAATGCCGAGATGATGGAACTCCTGGCCAGCCACGGCTATGTCGTGATTGCCAGCCCGGCACTGGGCGTGGACGGGCGCTGGCAGAAGGACGACCTGGCACATGCCGAGACCCAGGCGGCCGACATCCGTTTCCTGGTCGGCTATGCCCAGTCGCTGCCCCAGGCCGACACCAGCCGCCTGGCGGTCGCCGGCTTTTCCTGGGGCGGCATGGCCAATGTGCTGGCCGCGGCCCAGGACGAGCGCATCAAGGCTTTGGTCTGCCTGGACGGCACGGTGCGCTACCGCCATGCCATGCTGGAGAAAGTACCCTACCTGAAGCCGGCGCAGCTGCGCACACCCCTGCTTTACCTGGCCCAGCGCCCGCCGCCCTTCGAGCGCGGCCTGAAGCACAAGCCTGACCACTCCGGCAGCATCCTGCAGAAGATGACGGGCGCCGACGTCTACCTGCTGACGATGTACGCGATGGAACACGTGTATTTCGGCAGCAGCTACCTGCGCCTCGATCCGCTCGACTTCGGCGATTACACCCGTGATGAAGTGGCCCAATCCTATGCGCAGAGTGCGCGCTATGTCCTTCACTTCCTGAACGGCGCCCTGAAGGGCGACCGGGAAGGCTTCGCCTATCTGATGCAGAAGCCCGAACAGCTCGGCATGCCCCGGCACAGCGTCCACAGCCAGTTTTTCGCGGCGCGTCCATGGTTGCCTCCGTGAGCGGATGGGCAAATCCACCGATCCTCGCAGCGCCCCGCCGCTTTCCCTTTCGGGCTCGACCGTTTAGACTGCATGACCGGTCAGCCTTGACCTCAGCTGAGCCAAGCTGCCAATTCAATGTGAGAAGAACATGAGCGAGACCTCTTCCCTGATCATCGGCCTGATGTCCGGCACCAGCCTGGACGGCGTGGACGGCGTGCTGGCCGATTTCGAGGGCGGCGCCATCCGCAGCGTCGCCGCCGCGTTCACGCCCTTCCCGGCCGCCCTGCGCAGCGAACTGATGGCGCTGCAGGCCGCGAGCGAGAATGAACTCGAGCGCGAAGCGCTGGCCGCCAACGGCCTGGCCCTGTGCTACGCCGATTGCGTGCGCCAGCTGCTGCCGGCGGCCGGCGGCCCGGTGGCGGCGGTAGCCGTGCATGGCCAGACCATCCGCCACCGTCCAGAACTGGGTTTCACCCGCCAGACCAACAACCCCGCCCTGCTGGCCGAACTGAGCGGAATCGACGTGATCGCCGACTTCCGCAGCCGCGACATCGCCGCCGGCGGCCAGGGCGCGCCGCTGGTGCCGGCCTTCCACGCGGCCGCCTTCGGCAAGCCGGGGCTGGCGCGGGTGGTGGTCAACATCGGCGGGATCGGCAACATCAGCATCCTGCATGGCGACGGCCGCGTCAGCGGTTTCGATACGGGCCCGGGCAATGTCTTGATGGACTTGTGGATCGGCCGTCACCTGGGCAAAGCCTATGACGAGGATGGCGCCTGGGCCGCCAGCGGCACCGTGCACCAGCCCTTGCTGCAGGCATTGCTGGACGAGCCGTATTTCCGCCAGCCCGCCCCCAAGAGCACCGGCCGCGACCTGTTCCACGATGGATGGCTGGATGCAAAGCTGCAGGGCTTCGCCGCCCTGCCGCCCCAGGACGTGATGGCGACCCTGACACGCCTGACGGCGGTGACGATCGCCGACGCCATCCGTGCCGCGCATGCGGGAATCGACGCCGTCCATGTCTGCGGCGGCGGCGCCTACAATGCGACCCTGCTGCGCGAACTCGGCGCGGCGCTCGATGGCGCCAGCGTGGCATCGACCGCAGCGCTCGGCATCGCACCGAACCGGGTCGAGGCGCTCGCCTTCGCCTGGCTCGGCCATCGCTTCCTGCAACGCCAGCCAGGCAACCTGCCGGCCGTTACCGGAGCGCGCGGCCCACGCATCCTCGGGGCCCTGTATCCAGCCTAAGTGGCGAAAACAGATGTGCAAAAGCAAGGGCCCGGCGAAACCGGGCCCTTGCATGGAAACGGCCCGGACGCACCGGGCCGTTGACTGCCCGGCGTACCGGGCTGCCTGGGGGGATGACTACCGAACAGCGAACATCACGCGGAGAACGACGAACCGCAGCCGCAAGTCGACTGGGCGTTCGGGTTCTTGATCACGAACTGGGCGCCTTCGAGGTCGTCCTTGTAGTCGATCTCGGCGCCGACCAGGTACTGGTAGCTCATCGAATCGATCAGCAGCTGGACGCCGTTCTTTTCCATCGTGGTGTCGTCTTCGTTGACGATTTCGTCAAAGGTAAAGCCGTACTGGAAGCCGGAGCAACCGCCACCCTGCACGAAGACGCGCAGCTTGAGGTCGGGATTGCCCTCTTCCTCGATCAGCTGGGCAACTTTCTCTGCGGCGCTGTCGGTGAAGTTGATCGGGACAGGGATCGTGTCGTGCTCTTGCACTTCGGCGACTGCGGTCATGAATTACTCCTGGTGAAATACGTGAATTACGCTATAGCGGCCATTATAGACCCTTGGCGGAACTCATGCTGCCGGCCGGATGCCCCGGCGCGTGCGGCGTCGGATGGATGAGACACCGGGGCGGGCGTCCTGCCGCCTGCGCGTGATGATCCCATGATGCGGCCGGTCGGCCGCAATTCAAGGCGTCGCCTGCGTTGCCGCGCAGGTGACATCAGGGCAGGAGCGCGATCTGCTTCAGGCCGGTCGCTTCGTCGAGGCCAAACATCAGGTTCATGCACTGCACGGCCTGGCCCGATGCGCCCTTGACCAGGTTGTCCTGCACCACCAGGATCACCACCGTATCGCCGCCTTCCGGACGGTGCAACGCCAGGCGCAGCATGTTCGAGCCGCGCGTCGAGCGGGTTTCCGGATGCGAGCCGAACGGCATCACGTCGACGAACTGGCTGTCCTTGTAAGTCTCCTCGAACAGGGCCTGCAGGGCCGCGTCGTCGATCTCCTTCGTCAGGCGCGCGTACAGGGTCGCGTGCATGCCGCGGATCATCGGCACCAGGTGCGGGGTGAAGATCAGGCCGACCTTCTGCTCCGTGTAGCGCGCCAGCTGGGCCGCCGTTTCCGGGGTGTGACGGTGGCCATGCACGCCATAGGCCTTGAAGTTGTCGCTCGATTCCGAGAACAGGGTGCCGATCTCGGCCTTGCGGCCGGCGCCCGAGACCCCCGACTTGCAGTCGGCGATCAGGTGCGAGGCGTCGATCAGGCCGGCCTTGAGCAGCGGCACGAAGCCGAGCTGCATGGTGGTCGGGTAGCAGCCCGGATTGGCGATCAGGCGCGCTTTGGCGATATCCTCGCGGTTCAGTTCCGGCAGGCCGTAGACGGCTTCCGCGATCAGTTCCGGCGCCGTGTGCGGGATCTTGTACCACTTTTCGAAGGTGGCCTGGTCCTTCAGGCGGAAATCGGCCGCCAGGTCGATCACCTTGACGCCGGCCGCCAGCAGCGCCGGGGCCTGGGCCATGGCGACGCCGTGCGGGGTGGCGAAGAACACCACGTCGCACTGGCTCAGGTCGGCCTTGTCCGGACTCGAGAAGGCCAGGTCGACGACCCCGCGCAGCGAGGGGAACATGTCGGCCACCGGCAGGCCGTCTTCCTTGCGCGAAGTGATCGCGGTCAGCTGCACGTCGGGATGCACGGCCAACAGCCGCAGCAATTCCACGCCCGTGTATCCGGTTCCGCCAACGATGCCAACTTTGATCATGTCTGTTCCTTCGATAAGGGTAATGAGGTTCCTTCGGCATATCCTCCGGGACGAGGCTGCAATTTTAACAGCCTTGCGCCGGGTGGGCTGCGCAGCGCCCGGCCCGGTCGCCAGCCCAGACACTATAATTTCCTGAAGAAAATGATCACACGAGGAGCGTGACGATGCTATCGATCGGTGAACTGGCAAAACAGAGCGGCGCCAGCGTGCGTGCACTACGCCACTATGAACAGTCCGGCCTGCTGGCGTCGCAGCGGGGCGAAAACGGTTACCGGCGCTTCGCGCCCTCGGCGGTCGGCTTCGTCGAGCGCATCCGCACCCTGCTGCGCAACGGCTTCACGCTGGAAGAGATCCGGCCGGTGGTATCGATGCTTGGACCACAGCCGGCCGACCTGCGCAGCATTTGCCCGGAAGTGATTGCCCTCTATCACAGCAAGCTGGATGAACTCGACGGGCGCATCGAAGCGCTGCAGCAAATCCGCGCAAGCGCCGCCGCGCGCCTGGCCTTCCTCGAGGAACAGCGCCGCGATGGCGGGCCAGACTAGCTGCCCGGGCGGTCGAGGGCGGCCGGGATCGGGTGCGCGGCGGTTTCCGCATCCCAGGTAATCGACAGCAAGCACCAGCGCGTGCCGTCGTGCAGCATTTGCAGGCTGTTGACACCGCGCACCCGCACCGGACCGTCTGGCCGGTCGCGCGTTTCATAGCTGCTGTAGACGTGGGCAATGTGGCCGAAGCGGTGCACCTGCTGCGCGACCTCGCGCTCGAAGAAGCCGCGCTGGCCGAGCAGGCGCTCGTTCAGGGCGGCGAACTGGCGCGGCGTTTGCGGCGCGGCCAGGAAACCGTCCGCTTGATGGCTGGTGGGTGTCACCAGCGCGCCCGGCGCGAACAGCCGGTACATCCGTTCCCAGTCCTTCTTGGCGCCGGCCGGTCCGGACACGATGTCGTACAGTGCCTGCACCACGTCCTGCGGCGAGCGGCCGTCGGCCAGGTCCTGCACCGGGCCGCAGGCGGGGCTGACGCCGAGTGGATTGTCCTGGGCCTGGACGGGCAAGGCGAGCGCAAGCAGGATGGATGCGGCGGCGCGGGTCGGATAGCGGAGCATGATGTTTCCTTTTCAAAAAGCGCGATACGCGCGGAAACAGCATGCTCGGGGCTGACGCTAGCGGCAGGGTCAAGCATATTTGCATGCAAATATTCCCTGGATATCGCGCCGCCCAGGCGCGCATCCCGGCTCAGTCCTTCGACTCCGGCGTGATGGACTTGCTGACCTTGCCCTGCTCGTCGAGCATCTGGATTTCCGCCTTGCCATCGGCAGAGACCATCAGCATCATGCGCGTGCGTCCCTTGGCATCCTTCAGCTGCAGGGTCGAGTTCTTGCTGCCAGTGTTGCCAAGCCAGATACGGTTCTGGCTCAGGCGGCCTTCCTCCGCCAGCTTTTTCCAGTAAGCGCGCTGCTCCGCCTCGGGAAGCTTGCCCGCTTCCGCCCCAAAACGCGTCATGTCCGCCATCGAGGTAAGCGAATAATGCGGCACATCGTTGATGCGGATCGCCGTCATCTGGTGGCTCGCGCCGTCGGTGCTGATCAATTGCAGGGCCTGGTCCTGGCGGAAGCGGTCGAAGGAGAGCGCGAGCCCGGCGTCGATCTTGCCGTCGGCGCCGATGCTCCCCTTCTGGATCAGCCCGCCGTTCTCCGTACCTTCCTCGTTGATGAATAACATGCCTGCAAAACTGTTCCGGTCGGGACGCGGGCGCTCCTTGCCCTGCTGGAAGTCGCCCGGAAACTGGGCCTTGTTGGAAATGATGATGCGCCTCGTGCCGTCCGGCTCGACGATGTTGATGCGCCCGACGGTGATTTCGTCGAAGCTGGCGCGGCGTGCCGGATCGCTGGCGCCACTCAAGGTCGTGATGGCGGCGAGAAGCGCGGCCATGGTGGTGGCGCCGGCGAAGAAGGTGCGGATGTGCGACATGGGGTCTCCTTGTTAGTTATTTTGCAAGTTTCGTTTTGAGGCGGCGCAGGCGCCACTCGATGAACAGGCCCACAAAGCCGCAGGCAAACACGATCGCGCCCAGGTATTGCAGGATGCGGTTGCCCGGGAGCTTGACGTGGGTGGTGTCGGCCAGTTCGAAGCGGCGCCGGCCGTTTTCCACTGCTTCGTAATAGCCGGTGCCGCGGTTTTCCGGCGACTCCACCGTGAGCGGCTGCAGCCGGCGCTCGTAGAAGTCCGCCAGCGCCTTCGTCATCTCCTCGTAGGTAATGAGCTTGGCCTGCATCCTGAGCTCCAGGATCTGGCGCTGGTCGCGAAACACGTTCTCGGCCTCGCCGGGCCGGATCACGCCCTGCGACGTGTATTTATAGAGCTTGTTCGGGAAGAAGATACCGTCGTTCGCCGCCAGCATCATGGCGAAGCCGAGCATCCATGCGGCCGCCGAGCCGAACAGCCAGCGCTTCGTATGCTGCACTTGCTGCATCACAGCCTGCGCCTTGAACTGTGTGACCGAGGGTATGTGGCGCAGGGTCGTGTCGATCACCTCGCGGTCGACTTCCTGCAGGAAGGTCGCGGCATCCATCCCGAGGGCGGACACGATGGTATCGAACATCTCGGCCGAGGGCACCGACTTGTCGTTTTCCAGCTTCGACAGGTAGGACTGCTCGATCCCCGCCATCTCCGCGAACTGCGGCTGGGTCAAGCCTTTGCCGGTCCTGATCTGCTTGAGTCTTTCACCAAAATTCATAGCGACCTTTCCTGAACGTCAATGGAATGGCCGTATTCTTGGCGATTCATGCAAGACTTGGAAGATGAATATTCGCGAATAACGATGAATCTGGCAAGTCAGGACGCATGGAAGCACCAATATCCAGGCCCGCAATGCAAAAAGCCGCCCACCTTGCGGAGGACGGCTTTCGCGACAGCGCCCGGAGGCGCTGCCAGGCAGCGAGGCGAATTAACGCTTCGAGAACTGCTTTGCGCGGCGTGCTTTACGCAGGCCGACTTTCTTACGCTCGACTTCACGGGCGTCACGGGTGACGAAACCGGCACGTGCCAGGTCGCCCTTGAGGCCTGCGTCGTAGTCGATCAGTGCGCGGGTGATGCCGTGACGGACGGCGCCAGCCTGGCCCGATTCGCCACCGCCGTGCACGTTGACCTTGATGTCGAAACGCTCGACGTTGCCGGTCAGTTCCAGCGGCTGACGGATGACCATCAGGCCGGTTTCGCGCGAGAAGTATTCGTTCGCAGGCTTGCCGTTCACGACGATCAGGCCGGTGCCGGCTTTGATGAACACGCGAGCGACTGCACTCTTGCGACGGCCGGTGCCGTAGTTGTAGTTACCGATCATGTCAGTTCCTTAGAGGGTCAGTGCTTGTGGTTGCTGTGCTGCGTGCGGGTGCGAACCTTCCGCGTACACTTTCAGCTTCTTGATCATTGCATAGCCCAGCGGGCCCTTCGGCAGCATGCCTTTGACAGCCTTTTCCAGGGCACGGCCCGGGAAGCGCTGTTGCATTTTCAGGAAGTTGGTTTCGTAGATACCGCCCGGGTAGCCCGAGTGACGGTAGTAGGTCTTCTGGGTGGCCTTGGTGCCGGTCACGCGCAGCTTGCCTGCATTGACGACGATGATGTAGTCGCCGGTATCGACGTGCGGAGTGAACTCCGGCTTGTGCTTGCCGCGCAGTCGGAGTGCCACTTCGCTGGCAACACGTCCGAGGACCAAGTCCGTCGCGTCAATCACCAACCAGTCGCGCTGGACTTCATGGCCCTTAGCGGAAAAAGTTTTCATGATGACTTCCTAAATAGGTTAAATGCTCACTGTGGTGGTTCCGCCCTTGCTGCAGCGGACTCTGCCTTATTATCTTCCCCGAGCAAAGGGAAAGCCCACGATGATAGCCGAACAGGGCCATGCCCGTCAATGCGGACAAGGTCCTGCTGTCGCATTTTCCCTGCCCCGGCCATGCCCGCCGCGCATTCCCTCGGCCAGCCCGCCCGTTCCGCATAAATTCATGCGAGTGCGCAACTAATTCGTTGACCGCCAAAACGATGCCACTCTACTATGCAGGCGTCCTTTGAGGAGATTGTGTGAAGACAAGATCGTTACTCCCGCTCGCCGCCTTCTGGCTGGCAGCCTCCACGGCCGGTGCGGCGCCCGCCGCCGGTGCCGGCGCCGTTCGCAACTGCCACCTGCCCGGCGTCACCGCGACCCTGCGCTGCGTCGGCATCGACGTGCCGCTCGACCATGCCAAGCCGACCGGTCCCAAGCTGAAGCTGCACGTCACGATCGCACCGGCGCATCGCCAGGGCGTGCGCGGCGACCCGCTGTTCGTGCTGGCCGGCGGCCCCGGCGAGGCGGGCAGCGACGTCGCGCCCCTGCTGGGCACCGCCTTCAGCCGGGTGCGCGCCACCCGCGACATCGTGTTCATCGACCAGCGCGGCACCGGCCGCTCGGGCAAGCTCGACTGCAAGAGCAAGCCGGAACACGAGCGCATGAGTGAAGACCAGCTGGAAGCGGAACTGCTTGCCTGCATCGCGGCCGCGAAAGTGCCGTTCGGCGCCTATACCACCGAGGCCGCCGCGCGCGACCTGGAACTGGTGCGCCAGGCGCTCGGCTACCGCACGGTCAACGTGTTCGGCGGCTCCTACGGCACCCGCCTCGGCCAGGCCTATGCGCGCCTGTATCCGTCCAGCGTGCGTTCGCTGGTGCTGGACGGCGTGGCCGCGCCCGACCAGGTCATCCCGGCCGGCGCGCGCGACGGCCAGGCCGCTCTCGACAAGATGTTCGCCCAGTGCGCCCAGGACGCCGGCTGCAGCAAGGCCTTCCCCAAACTGCGCGCCGAATTCGACGGCCTGGTGGCCAAGCTCGAAGCGGCACCCCTGAAACTGTCGCTGCCCGATCCGCGCACCGCGCAGCCGGCCGAGTACACCATGACCGCCGCCCGCTTCCTCGGCACCGTGCACGGCATCCTGTATTCGCCGGCCGACGCGCGCCGCCTGCCCTTCCTGATCCACAATGCCGCGCAGGGACAATGGCGCCCCTTCGTCGCGCGCCAGAACCTGGCGGGCGACTTCGGCGGCGAAGGCCATATCGCGACGCTGCTGCATTTCGCGGTCGTGTGCGCCGAGGACGTGCCGCGCATGACGCCCGAGCTCCTCGCGGCCGACGCCGGCAAGCTGACCAAGACCCTGGCCGACAAGATGCCGGCCCTGTGCAAGTCGATGAACGTGCCCGCCGTGCCCTACAAGGAGCCATCGCGGATCGAGGCTCCTGCCCTGCTGCTGTCCGGCGCGCTCGATCCGGTCACCCCGCCGCGCCGCGCCGAACGCGCCGCCAGCTACATGGCCCGCGCCCAGCACGTGGTGGTGGACAACGTCGGCCACGGCGTCTCGCAGCTCGGCTGCGCGCCGCGCCTGCTGCGCGCTTTCCTGGACAAGCCGCAGGACAAGCTGGACGCCAGCTGCCTGAAACAGATTCCGCCCCCGACCTTCCAGCTCGGCAGCGCCGGCCCGCAACCATAAGGCAACGACCATGATCGAAGTTCACGATGTACGCAAGAAGTTCGGCGCCGTCCAGGCGCTGGGTGGTGTCAGTTTCACCGCGCGCGATGGCCAGATCACCGCGCTGCTCGGCCCGAATGGCGCCGGCAAGACCACCCTGCTGCGCACCCTGGTCGGCCTGCTCAAGCGCGACGAAGGCACGATCTCGATCGACGGCGTCGATCCGGAAAAGGACCCGATGGAGGTACGCCGCAACATCGGCTTCCTCACCGACCAGTTCGGGCTGTACGAGCGCCTCAGCACGCGCGAATACCTCGTCTATTTCGGCGAGCTGAACGGCATGAAGCGCGCCGCGCTCGACCAGCGCATCGAGGAAGTGTCGGCGCTGCTCGGCATGGAAGAGATCCTGGAACGCCGCACCAAGGGCTTCTCGCAGGGCCAGCGCATCAAGGTCGCACTGGCGCGCACCCTGCTGCACCGGCCGCGCCACCTGCTGCTCGATGAACCGAGCCGCGGCCTGGACGTGATGAGCACGCGCGCGCTGCGCACCGCCCTGCACTCGCTGCGCGCGGATGGCTGCTGCGTGATCATGGCGACCCACGTGATGCAGGAAGTCACCGCCCTGTGCGAAGACGTGATCGTGATCGCGGGCGGCCACACGGTGGCGCAGGGCTCGCCCGAAGAACTGTGCCGGCGCACCGGCATCGCCAACCTGGAAGACGCCTTCGTCAGCCTGGTCGGCACCGAGGAAGGAATCGCATGAAGACCAAGCTGTGGGTCATCTACTGGAAAGAGCTGCGCGAGACCCTGCGCGACAAGCGTTCGCTTGGCATGCTCGCCATGTTCACCCTGTTCTACCCGCTGATGATCGGCTTCATGCTGCACACGGGGATCGCGAAGAGCACCAAGACCGAGCGCGAAGGCATCGAGCTGGCCGTGATCGGCGGCGCCAGGGCGCCGACCCTGATGTCGCAGCTGGCGCAGAAGAACATCACGGCGAAGGAAACCGCGCCGATGGACGAAGAGGCCATCGGCGAACTGCTGCGCTCCAAGAAGATGGCGGCCGTGCTGCGCCTGCCGGAGGACTTCACCGAGAACTACCAGGCCATGCGCCCTGCGCGCCTCGAGATCTGGTATGACTCGGCCTCGGACCGCGACCGCCAGCGCAAGGATGTGGAAGACGTGCTGGAAGCCTACGGCGCCAACGTCGCCAACGCGCGCCTGCTGGCGCACGGCGTGTCGCCGGCCGCGCTGACCCCGATCCTGGTGCAGCGCTACGACACCGGCACCAATGCTTCGCGCTCGGCGGTCCTGATCGGCAGCATCATCGGCATCCTGTTCTTCCCGGCCTTCATGCTGAGCATGTCGGCGGCGGTCGACAGCACCGCCGGCGAACGCGAACGGCGCTCGCTGGAAGTGCTGATGGCGCAGCCGGCCCGGACCTGGGAACTGGTGTGCGGCAAGTGGCTCGCCGCCAGCACCCTGGCCATCGTCGGCGTCACGCTCGAACTGATCCTGGCGCACCTGATCCTGGGCTGGCTGCCGCTGGAGGAACTGGGCATGACCTGGAGCCTGGGCTGGGGCCAGCTGCTGCTGGTGTGCGCGGTGACGGTGCCGCTGGCGCTGCTGGGCGGCGCCCTGCACGTGACCCTGGCGATGAATTCCAAGTCGTTCAAGGAAGCGCAGACCATGATCAGCTTCGTGCTGCTGGTGCCGATCATCCCGGGCCTGGTGGTGTCCTTCATGGAGCTCAAGACCGCGCAGTGGATGTACCTGGTGCCGATGCTGTCGAACCAGACCCTGGTGACGGAAATGTCGAAGGCCGGCGGCATCGGCGCCCTGCCCTTCGTGCTGACCTTCCTGTGCTCGGCCATCCCGGCCGTCCTGATCATCGCCTTCGCCAGCTGGCGCATGAAGAGCGAGCGCTACGTGCTGGCAGTGTAAGCACGCAGCACCGGGCAGCGAAGCGAAGGGGGCGCCAAACACGGCGCCCCCTTCTGCCTTACAATGCCCCGCACAGCATCCTCAGCGGAGAACGATCAATGGAAGTCAAAGTCAGCTGGAACGGCCCGTCGGGCATGAGTTTTCGCGCCGAGACCGGCAGCGGCCACATGGTGGCGATGGACGGCGCGCCGGAAGGCGGTGGCCACAACCTGGCGCCGCGCCCGATGGAGATGGTGCTGGCCGGCACCGGCGGCTGCACCGCCTACGATGTCGTGCTGATCCTCAAGCGCGGGCGCGAAGACGTGCGCGGCTGCGAGGTGACGCTGCAGGCGCAGCGGGCCGAGACCGAGCCCAAGGTGTTTACCAAAATTAATTTCCACTTCACGGTCAGCGGGCGCAAGCTGAAACCGGCGGCCGTCGAGCGCGCCGTCACCCTGTCGCACGAGAAGTACTGCTCGGCCTCGATCATGCTGGCCAAGACCGCCGAGATCACGCACACGGTCGAGATCGTCGAGGTGTGAGCCGGCCGCGGGCCGGCCGCCTGCGGGTCAGATGCGGTAGGCGGTGGTGGTCATCACCTTCGACATCGCCGTCATCAGGATGCGCACCGGCAGCGGCGTCTCGGCCGCGCCCAGCGCCTGGGCCGCGGCGCCGTGCGCGATCTCGTCCACCCGCATCTGCTCGACGATGGCGCGCGATTTCGCGTCCTGCGGCGGCAGGGTGTCGAGGTGGCGGTTCAGGTGGGCTTCGACCTGGCGCTCGGTCTCGACCACGAAACCCAGGCTGTGCGGGTCGCCCAGCTTGGCGGCGATCCCGCCCAGCACGTAGGAGCCGGCATACCACAGCGGATTGAGCAGGCTCGGCTGCGAACCCAGCTCCGCCAGGCGCTCGGCCGTCCAGGCCAGGTGGTCTTCTTCCTCGCGCGCCGATTTCTCGAACTGGGCACGGATCGCCGGGCTCTTGCCGAAGCGCGCCTGGGAATCGTACAGCGCCTGGGCGCACACTTCCCCCACATGGTTCACGCGCATCAGGCCGGCGCTGTGGCGGCGCTCGTCGTCGCTCAGCTCGCAATCGGTGGCATGCATGCCGGGGTTGGCGCGGGAAGCGGAAGCGACGCCGCCGACCACGCGCAGGGCCTTGTCGAAACCGGTGATCAGGCGGTCGAGGGAAGAACTGGAACGGTATGCACTCATGATGTCGTCGATGCGAATGGCGAAAACGCCATTATAGGCCCAGCGCCCGGGCTCAGGCGCCCGCCGCCGGCGCCTCGCCCTTGCGGCGCCCGATCCAGTCGGCCAGCGGGCCGGCCGGCGCCAGGCCGGACAGGTTCTTCGCCACCCCCAGGTTCAGCTCGAGCAGGAAGGGAATCGAGGCCACCGGCACTTCCGGGCAATGGCGCTGGAAGGCGTCCATGAAACGCGCCGATTCGACGGTCGGCATCACCTTCGCGCCGCTCATGTACTGCAGCACGCTGGTGATGGTGTGGCCCCGGCCCAGCGTGTGATAGATGAAACGGTTGAAGGCGCGGTCGACCTTCCTGAAATCGATGGTCTCGTCGGTCATCAGGGCCGCGAGGTAGAACAGGCCGAGCGCGACCCGGAACCAGTCGGTCGATTCGGCGCGGTCGCGGCCTTCGCGCATCAGCGCCAGCAGCTTGTCCTGGATGGCCTTGTTCATGCGCCCATTATCCACTTTTCCATCGGGAATGCGTACGGTATTTATCTATAGAAACTAAACATGCGCAGCGTCATGCATCCTGTCATCCGATAATGCAGTCTGGACCACGGAAGGGCCGGTGCGTCGCAGAGATACCACGACCGGCCGGACAATTTAATACAATGCAAGTGTTGAAAAAGCCGTCAGGCAAGCTGGGAGAGCAAGGCATGGAATTGAAAATCCGCAATTTGTCGAAGACCTACGCCAATGGCGTGGTCGCGCTCGACCGCGTCACGCTGACCATCCCGGCCGGGATGTTCGGCCTGCTCGGTCCGAACGGCGCCGGCAAATCGACGCTGATGCGGATCCTGGCGACGCTGCAGGAATGCGATTCCGGCTCGGTCTTCCTGGACGATATCGACGTCCTCGACGAGAAGGACGCGGTGCGCCGCATGCTCGGCTACCTGCCCCAGGATTTCGGCGTCTACCCGAAAGTGACCGCTTACGAACTGCTCGATCATTTTGCCCAGCTCAAGGGCCTGTCGCACAAGGGCCGGCGGCGCGAGGTGGTCGATGGCCTGCTCCAGCAGGTGAACCTGTGGGAGGTGCGCAACCAGCGCCTGGGCGGCTTCTCGGGCGGCATGCGCCAGCGCTTCGGCATCGCCCAGGCCCTGCTGGGCGACCCGCGCCTGATCATCGTCGACGAGCCCACCGCCGGCCTCGACCCGCAGGAGCGGGTACGCTTCCATAACCTGCTGTCGGACATCGGCGAAGACAAGACCGTGATCCTGTCGACCCACATCGTGTCCGACGTGGCCGACCTGTGCGCCAACATGGCGATCATCCACAAGGGCCACGTGCTGCTGTGCGGCGATCCGCAGGAACTGACCTACGAGATCGAAGACTACATCTGGGCGCGCATCGTGACCAAGCAGGAACTGCCGATGTTCCAGAAGCGCCACCAGGTGATTTCCACCCGCCTGCTCACCGGGCGCACCCTGATCCACGTGTACAGCGAGAGCGACCCGGGCGACGGCTTCGAGCCGGCCCGCGCCAGCCTGGAAGACGTCTACTTCGCCACCATCGCGGGCCGTTTCAACGCCGCCGCCGGGGACTGCTAGCATGGCGCCGCTGTTCGCCATCGCCCGCTTCGAGGCGCGCCAGCGCCTCAAGCTGCTGTCGACCTGGATCTATTTCGGCATGTTCCTGGCGCTGGCGATGCTGTGGATGGCGGCCGCCGGCGGCGCCTTCAAGGATGCCCTGGTCACCTTCGGCGGGCGGGTCCTGATCAACGCGCCGCGCCAGATCGCGCTGACCGCGTCCTTCCTCGGCTGCTTCGGCGTGATCGTGGTGGCGGCCGTGATGGGCCGCTCGGTGCAGCAGGACTTCGAATACGAGATGCAGCACTTCTTCTTCAGCGCGCCGATCCGCAAGGCGGACTACGTGCTGGGACGCTTCATCGGCGCCTTCGTCACGCTGGCCGTGATCCTGTCCAGCATCGTGCTGGGCGCCTGGCTGGGCAGCTTCATCCCCGGCATCGAACCCGACCGCCTGGGCCCGAACCTGGTGGCAAGCTACCTGCTGCCCTACGTGTTCACGCTGCTGCCCAACACCTTCATCTTCGGCTCGCTGTTCTTCGTGCTGGCCGCGCTGTCGCGCCGCATGCTGCCGGTCTACGTGGCCAGCATCGTCATGATGATCGGCTACATCGTCGCGCCCTCGCTGGCGCGCGACCTCGACTACAAGACCCTGGCCGCCCTGATCGATCCGTTCGGCACCACGGCCCTGATCCGCCTCACCGAATACTGGCCGATCGCCGAGCGCAACACGCGCCCCGTCACGCTCGAGGGCGTGTACCTGGTGAACCGCGCGATCTGGGCCGGCTTCGGTCTGCTGGTGCTGGTGCTTGGCTACTGGCGCTTCCATACGGTGGGCAGCATCGACCCGCGCCACCGCAAGGGCGCGCAGCTGGCCGAGGTGACGGATGCGCTGGCGCCGCCGCTGTCGGGCACCGCGGCCGATACCCGCGAGGCGCCCGACTTCCAGCAGCGCAGCCTGGCCATCCTGCTCGGCAAATCGGTGCTGTACAACCTGCGCGAATCGAGCAAGAACGTGTACTTCCTGGCGCTGACCGTGGCCGGCGCGCTGATCCTGGCCGCCAGCTCGCTCGACCTCGGTTCGATCTACGGCACCACGACCTATCCGGTCACCTACATAGTGGTGGAACTGATACGCGACGTGTTCCAGCTCTACATGCTGGTGGTGACCACCCTGTTCGCCGGCGAGATGGTGTGGCGCGAGCGCGAGGCGCGCATGTCGCAGATGCTCGATGCGATGCCGGCGCCGAGCTGGCTGCCGCTGGTCGGCAAGACCCTGGCCCTGGTCGGCCTGCAGGCCCTGCTGCTGCTGATGGCGATGGCGGTCGGCATGCTGATCCAGCTGTTCAAGGGCTACTTCGGCCTCGAACCGGGCCTCTACCTGCGCTACCTGTTCACGGTGCTGCTGCCGCAGTACGCGCTGCTGGCGGTGGCGGCGGTGGCGGTGCAGGTGATCGTCAACAACCGCTACCTGGCCTACTTCATCCTGATTACGCTTTACCTGACGCTCGGCACTGCCCAGGGCTACGGCTATGACCACCCGATGCTGGTGTACGGCAGCACCCCGGCCTTCACCTATTCGGCGATGAACGGTTTCGGCCATTATCTGCTGCGCGAGCACCTGTTCCAGCTGTACTGGGGCGGCATGGCCCTCATGCTGATGGTGGCGGCGCGCGTGCTGTGGACGCGCGGCGTCGACAGCGGCTGGCGCGAGCGCCTGCGCCTGGCGCGCCGCAACCTGTCGCTGCCGGTGCTGGCCGGCTTCGGCGCCGGATTGCTGGTGTTCGCCGGCAGCGGCGTCCTGCTGGCCTACGAGCTGCATGCCGGCGGCTACCGCACCACGGCCCACCAGGAACGCGACCGCGCCGAATACGAGCTGCGCTACCACCGCTACGCCCGCCTGGCGCAGCCGCGCATCGCCGACGTGCGGCTGCAGGCCGACCTGCGCCCCGAGGGGCGCAGCATGGCCGTGCAGGGCAGCTACCTGCTCGAGAACCGCAGCGGCCAGCCGCTGTCGGACGTGGTCCTGTACCAGCAGCGCGGCGCCCGGTTCGAGGCCAGCTTCTCGGCCCCGGCCCAGCTGCGCCTGGCCGATCCCGAGCGCGGCTTCTATCACTACCGCCTGGCGCGGCCCCTGCCACCTGGCGGGCGCATCAGCTTCGACTTTCGCGTCAGCTACCAGCCGGGCGGCCTGCTGGGCCTGGGCCAGGATACCCCGGTGGTCGGCAATGGCACCTTCTTCACCAACGAGGTGCTGCCACGCATCGGCTACCAGAACGCGGTTGAACTGACGGACGACCGCGACCGCAAGCGGCGCGGCCTGCCGCCCAAGGACCCGATGCCCGCGCGCGACGACCCGGCCGCACGCGCCAACAACGGCCTCGGCGTGGACGCCGACTGGATCGGCTTCGACGCGGTGGTTTCCACCAGCCCGGACCAGGTCGCGATCGCGCCCGGCACGCTGGAGAAGGAATGGATGGACAAGGGACGGCGCTACTTCCACTACCGGGTGGACAAGCCGATCCTGAACTTCTACGCGGTCCAGTCGGCGCGCTACGAGGTGCGGCACGACCGCTGGCAGGACGTGACCATCGACGTGTACTACCACCCGGGCCACGGCTACAACGTGGAGCGCATGATCCGTGGCGCCCAGGCCGGCCTGGATTACGCGTCGCGCCGCTTCGGTCCCTATCAGTTCCGCGAACTGCGCATCGTCGAGTTCCCGCGCTATGGCCACTACGGACAAGCCTTCCCGGGCACCATCCCGCTCTCGGAAAGCATGGGCTTCATCGCCCGCATCGACGCCGATTCGCCCAAGGACATCGACTATCCGTTCTACGTGAGCGCGCACGAAGTCGCGCACCAGTGGTGGGGCCACCAGCTGGTGGGCGCCAACGCGCGCGGCGCGACCGTGCTGTCGGAGAGCCTGTCGGAGTACACGGCGCTGATGGTGATGAAGCGCGCCGTGGGCGGCGACAAGATGCGCCGCTTCCTGCGCTACAACCTGGACGCCTACCTGATGGGCCGCGCCACCGAGCGCCGCAAAGAACTGCCGCTGGCCCAGAACGAGAACCAGGACTACGTCCATTACCGCAAGGGCAGCCTGGCGCTCTACCTGCTGGCCGACCTGCTGGGCGAGGACACGGTCAACGGTGTCCTGCGCAGCCTGCTGCAGCAGCATGCGTTCAAGGGCGCGCCCTACCCCACCGTACTGGCCCTGGTGGACGCGCTGCGCGCCGTGACGCCGCCCGACAAGGCCTACCTGATCGACGACCTGTTCGAGCACATCGTCCTGTACGAGAACCGCGCCGACAGCGCCAGCGCGCGCCAGCGCCCGGACGGCAAGTACGAGGTCACCATCAAGGCCCATGCCGGCAAGGTGCGTGCCGGCGAGCTGGGTGACGAGAAAGCGGCGCCGCTGAAGGACTACATCGAATTCGGCGTCGACGACCGCAACGGCAATCCACTGGTACGCGAGCGGCGCCTGGTCGACCGGGCCGAGCAGAACGTCACGCTGGTGGTCGGCGCGCGTCCCGCACGCGCCGGGATCGATCCCGACAACAAGCTGATCGATCGAAAACCAACAGATAACATGGTCGCCGTCGACAAGCGCTGAAACAATAGTTACTATTACCAAATATTTCCCAGAGGTGAATCATGTCGAACCTGGTTGCCGAGATCGCAGAGAAGATCAAGCTGCTCAGCACGGACGAGCAACACGCGCTGCTTCGGATGCTCCTCCAGGACACCGAGGTCGCGGACGAGGATGCCGACCAGGCCTGGCGCGACGAGGTGGTACGCCGTGTAAAGGCGATCCGCAGCGGCGAAGCCGCCCTGCGCGCCCTGCAGGAATGGCAGGACTGAGCGCCTGCTCCGTATCTGTTCCCGGAAACCGCGGCATGGCCGCGGTTTTGCATTTCCGGCCGCTTGCGGCGAAGGATCCTGCCGATGAAACGACTGTTCGCCCTGCTTTCCCTCTCCATGGCCGCGCTGTGCGCCCAGGCGGCGCCGCCTGCCCATGCCACCCATGCCTCCCTGGATGCCCGCCTGGCCAGCCTGCATCAGGCCTCGAGGCTGCCCGGCTTCGCGGTGGCCGTGGTGTCGGACAAGGACGTGCTCTACCAGCGCGGCTTTGGCTACGCCGACCTGCAGGCCCGGCGCCCGTATACGGTGGATACCGTGCAGAACGTCGGCTCGGTCAGCAAGACCGTGATCGGGGTGGCGCTGGTCAAGGCGATCGAACTCGGCTACTTCGGCCTGGACACCGAGATCGACAGCATCCTGCCGTTCAAGGTGCGGCATCCGCATACCGGCCTGCCCATCACGGTACGCCACCTGGTGACGCACACCTCAGGCATCCTGGATGACGACGAGGTATACGGTCACTCCTATATCGTGCTGCCGGGCTCCGGCCAAACGAGTCCGCTGCGGGAGCAATTCGCGCGCACATTCACCGTACCGGGCCGCGCCGACCCCGGCCTGGGCGCCTTTCTGAAGGATTACCTGGCCGTGGGCGGACGCCACTACAAGCCGGGCAACTTCGCAAAGCCTGCTCCCGGCAGCGCCTACCACTACTCGAACATCGGCTCCGCCCTGGCGGCCTACCTGGTGGAGCTCAGGAGCGGCGAGCGCTTCGACGAGTTCACCCGGCGCACGATCTTCGCACCGCTGCAGATGCGCGCCACCTCCTGGCGCGCCGATCCGGCGCATGCCGGACGCCAGGCCCTGGCCTACAACCGCCGCCACCAGCCCTATCCACCGTATGCGCTGATCACCTATCCGGATGGCGGCCTGACCACGTCCGCCGCCGACCTGACGCGCTTCCTGATGGCGATGGTGAAGGGTTACAAGGGTGGCGAGGGGGTGCTGAGCAAGGCTGGTTTCACGCTGCTGTTCGACCCGCAGTTCGCGCCTGACGCCCTGCCCGCCGGCAGTCCGGCCGGGGAGCCGAACAGCGGGGTATTCTGGCGCATCCGGCGCAATGGCCAGGTCGGGCATACCGGCAGCGATCCGGGCGTGACCGCCTTCATGTTCATCGATCCGGCCAGCAGCACCGGCCGCCTCTTGATCACGAACACGGAATTCAGCGGCCCCGGCGAAGAGGACGATCCGAAGCTGGTGCGCCAGTTCAGGGAAGTCTGGCAGACACTGGGGGAGGTGCGGGGCGAAGTGCGCTAGCCTTGCCCGCATGGGCGCGCAGCGCGATCCGCATCTCGTCGATGATGCCGGCCATGTTCGCGTCCATCGGCGCGCTGCGCTGCTTCAGGAGCAGTGTGCCGTGGCCGGGCGTGGTGCAATGCAGGACCGCGTCCACGGCCTGGTAGCGGCAGCGCGTCGTCGGCCCCGTGTCGTCCGGATTGCCCGGATTGAAAGGCAGGACCACCAGCGTGCCCTCTTCCAGCCGCGCGCGGAACGGCAGGCCCATCGTGATCCGTCCTACCGGCTTGCCCTTGTCCGGACCCGCCGTGAAGACGCCCGGTGGCGAGGAACCGATCAGCAGGCCGAAACCGTCCGCCTCCAGATAGAGCTCGGCTTGCGCGGTGGTGCCGGCGTCCAGCGATTCGGCCGTGCCCCAGACACCGGTCAGGTGGGCCGGCACCGTCTCGCCGGCCATGACCGGCAGCGACCATGCCGATGCCAGCGCCAGCGCCAGTGCCAGCCGCGGCGGCGCGGGCTTCATGCGCGCGTCCAGTAGTCGAGCACCAGTGAGCGCGCCAGGCAGCCGCCCAGCGTGGCGACGAAGTCCTGGTGCGCGGGATGCGCCAGGTAGGCGTCGCGTCCGGCCTCGCTGGTGAAACTCAGGGTGAAACAATGGGTGAACCCATCGTTCAGGCCTTCCGGGCTGACGTTGGTGCCCCACTCATAGGCGGCAATGTCGGCAATCGCGGCGGGCAGCCGGGCGAAATCGGCGACGACGGTATCGATCGCATCCTGGCCGGCTTCGGGCTTGAATGCGAACAGCACCACGTGGCGCAGGAAGGCATTGGGTGGCATCGGGCTGCTCCTTTCGCGTGGGGTTGGTCGCGTGGTGCGGCCGTTTCAGCGCCACGGCAACCGGCCTCGATGCTACACGGACGCGCCGCCGCGGCGCGCCCGCCAGCGCCGGCCCCGGTAGACCTCAGTGGGCCACGTCTGCCTCGGCCACCGCAGCCGCCTGGGCGGGCTTGGCTGCGCGCCGGGCGCTCCCGGCGCGGGCCACGCGCGCCGGCTGGCCACCGCCTGCCAGCGCCGCCCGCGCCGGCTTGCGCGGCAGGGCCTGGACTGGCGCCTGGGACGGTGCCCCCTCGGCCAGGCGGAAGGTGTCGACCAGCTGTGCCAGCCCATCCGCCTGTTCGCGCATCGCGATCGCCGCCGCCGCGGCCTGCTCGACCAGGGCCGCGTTCTGCTGGGTCACGTGGTCCATCTGCACGATCGCGTGGTTCACCTGCTCGATGCCTTCGCGCTGCTCGTCGCTGGCGGCCGCGATCTCGCCGATGATGTCCGAGACCCGCTTCACGCTCGACACCACTTCGTCCATCGTGCGGCCGGCCTGGTCCACCAGGCGCGAGCCGGTCTCGACCCGCGATACCGAGTCGCCGATCAGGTCCTTGATTTCGCGCGCCGCCGCGGCCGAGCGCTGCGCCAGGTTGCGCACCTCGCCCGCCACGACCGCGAAGCCGCGCCCCTGCTCGCCGGCGCGTGCCGCTTCCACCGCCGCGTTCAGGGCCAGGATATTGGTCTGGAAGGCGATGCCGTCGATGACGCTGATGATGTCGGCGATCTTGCGCGATGCCTCGTTGATCGAGCCCATCGTCACCACCACCTCGGCCACCACTTCGCCGCCGCGCGCGGCGGTGTCGGCGGCGCTGGCGGCCAGCTGGTTGGCCTGGCGCGCATTGTCGGCATTCTGCTTGACGGTCGAGGTCAGCTCTTCCATCGATGAGGCAGTCTCTTCCAGCGTGCTGGCCTGCTGTTCGGTGCGGCTCGACAGGTCCTGGTTGCCGGCCGAGATCTCGCCGGCCGCGCTGGCGATGGTGCCGGTACCGGCGCGCACCTGGGCCACGATCGACCCCAGCGAGGTATTCATGTCCTTCAGTGCGGCCATCAGCTCGCCCGCCTCGTCATTGGTACGCACCTTGACCTCGGTGCTCAGGTCGCCCTGCGCCACCTTGCGCGCCAGCTGGACCGCACGGCGCAGCGGCACGCTGATGTTGCGGCCCAGCTGGTAGGCCATGAATACCGCGAGGATGGCGCCGACCAGGCCGCCCCCAACCAGGGTGCGGCGCATGGCCGACTGCAGGGATGCGATTTCCGCCGCCTGCTCGGCCAGCTCCGCCGTTTCGTCCGCCTTCAGCTGGGCGATCACGACCCGCATGGCATCCATGCCGGCCTTGCCCTTGCCTTCGTGTTCGGCCCCGACCACGGCCGCCAGGTCGGCATCGCCGGCGCCGCGGCGCAGCGCGATGGCAGGATCGACCACCTGCGCCAGCCAGTCACGCTGGTGCCGGGCCAGCTGCTGCAGGCGGCCGCGCTGCGCCTCGTCGCCGGCGGTCAGCTCGAGCGACCTGGCAAGGTGGCGCTGGAAGGCGGTCTTGCCGGCGGTGTAGGGTTCCAGCGATGCCTCCTTGCCGGTCAGCGCATAGCCTCGCTGGCCGGTCTCGATG
Source organism: Massilia sp. MS-15 (assembly GCF_020176695.1). Taxonomy (GTDB): domain Bacteria; phylum Pseudomonadota; class Gammaproteobacteria; order Burkholderiales; family Burkholderiaceae_D; genus Telluria; species Telluria hydrophila. Next base: position 135,399 of record NZ_JAIWIA010000022.1, read on the forward strand.
TTCACCAGCGCCAGCAGGGCCGCGTCGATTTCGGCCAGGGTCGCATGGTCGCGCAGGTTGGTCTCGTTGGCGGCGACCAGGGCGGTGAAATTGCCGTAGGCGAGGGCCACCACGATACTGGTGACGCCGACCAGGATGCCATAGCCGAGATAGAGGCGGGTCGCGATTTTCAGGTCAGAGAGCTTCATGGATGTCAGGCAGGTCTGTCTTGTTGGAGTAATGCCTGCAGGCAGGCGACCAGGAAAGAAACTTCAGGTTTGAAACATTCGCTCGATTATTACCGGAACATCGGATTAATGAAAAGCAAATTCTTGTGGTGGTGGGAAATGGAGACAGACGCTATGCAAGATGGCTGACGCAGACGCGCCCCGAGCAAAAAAAAACGCGAACCCGTGGGTTCGCGTTCCTGTGATCGGCGGGGCGGTTTGCTTATTTCTTCGCCGCCGATGCGATCTTCTTGGCCGCCGGCTTGCGCGCCGCGGTCTTGGCAGCCGCCTTGGCGGCCGGCTTGGCGGCCGGCTTGGCCGCGCTCTTGGCCGGTGCTTTCCTGGCCGCCTTCACGGCTGGTGCTGCCGTGCCCTCGGCGCCGGCTTCAGCGCCGCCCTCGGCGGCCGGCGCCTTGCCCTTGGCGGCCGGCTTGGCCTTGCGCTCCTCGAACTCGAAGCTGATCTTGCCATCCTTGCCGCGCACGAGGAAGGCCTTGAAAGGCCGGCGGGTACGCTGCGAGATAAAGCCCGGCAGCAGGTCGGTCTTGCCTTCGTTGAGGAGCTTGGCCATCTGCTCCGGGAGGATCTCCTGCTGCAGGATGATGCGGCCGCTGCGGAAGTCGCAGCCTTTCGGCTTGGCGACCGTCTTCTCGCACACGTAGGCCAGGCCCATCTCGTACACGGAGCCAGCGCATTTCGGGCAGGGGCCGAGGGCGGTCTGGCCGGTGAAATCGACGCCTTCACCGTCTTCGCCGTCGTCCTGGTCCTGGCCGAAGTCGAATTCAAGCTTGAAGTTGTTGATGTCCTCGTCGCGCACGATGCGCAGGATCGCCGCGAACGGACGGCCCATCTTCGAGCGGAAGCCCTGCAGCGGGCCGATGGTGCGCTTCTCGAGCAGTTCCTCGACCTCGTTGATCTCGAACTGGCGGCTGCCCGGTGTCTTCGACATCGAGAAGTCGCACTTGGTGCAGGCGAAGCGGCGGTAGTTTTCCTTGACCACGCCGGCGCAGTTCGGGCACGGGGTGCTCAAGGTCGCATAGTCGCCGGGAATCGTCTCGTTGTCGTATTCCTTGGCGCGCTTGACGATAATCTGCGTCATCTGCGCGATCTCGCGCATGAATTCCTCGCGCGAGATCTTGCCCTTCTCCATTTGCGAGAGCTTGAATTCCCACTCGCCGGTCAGCTCGGGTGCGGTCAGTTCGTTCACGCCCAGGCCGCGCAGCAGCGTCATGAGCTGCGACGCCTTCGCGGTCGGGATCAGTTCGCGCCCTTCGCGCACCAGGTATTTTTCGGTCAAGAGGCCTTCGATGATGGCCGCGCGCGTGGCCGGCGTGCCCAAACCCTTGCCGGCCATGGCGTCGCGCAGCTCGTCGGAGTCGACCAGCTTGCCCGCGCCTTCCATCGCCGACAGCAGCGTCGCTTCGGAATAGCGTGCGGGCGGTTTCGTCACCAGGCCGTTCGGCGTGACCTTGTCGGCCAGGACCTTTTCCCCTTTTTGCACCGGCACCAGGTTGGCGCCGTCCTTGTCGTCGCCCGTGGTGTCCTTGCCATATACGGCCAGCCAGCCGGGGCTGGTCATGACCTTGCCCTCGGTCTTGAACTGGTGGCCCGAGACTTCGGTGAAGCGGGTCGTGACCAGGAACTCGGCCGCGGGGAAGAACACCGCCAGGAAGCGGCGGGTAACCAGGTCGTACAGCTTCTGTTCCGGCTCGCTCAGGTTCTTCGGGATCACGCCGGTCGGGATGATGGCGAAGTGGTCCGAGATCTTGGCGTTGTCGAAGATGCGCTTGTTCGGCTTGACCCAGCCCTTGTCCAGCACCTGCTTGGCGAACTGGTGGTAGTTGTTCATCTCGCCCAGCGCACCCATCGTGTTCTTGACGGTGGCGACGTAGTCTTCCGGCAGGTGGCGAGAATCGGTACGCGGGTAGGTCAGCACCTTGTGCTTCTCGTACAGCGCCTGGGCCAGGCCGAGCGTGTTCTTGGCCGAGAAGCCGAAGCGGCCGTTGGCCTCGCGCTGCAGCGAAGTCAGGTCGAACAGGGCCGGCGCCATCGAGGTGGTCGGCTTCGATTCCTCGGTGACCACGCCCTGCTTGCCGCGGCAGGCGGCGACGATCGAATCGGCGGCCGCGCGGCTCCACAGGCGCTCGGCGCGCTTTTCCGGATCGGTCTCGTCCTTCTTGAAGTTCTGGTCCAGCCAGCGGCCTTCGTAGACGCCGGCGGCGCACACGAACTCGGCGCGCACTTCCCAGTAGTCGCGCGGAACGAACTTCTTGATCTTTTCTTCGCGCTCGACCACGATCGACAGGGTCGGGGTCTGCACCCGGCCTACGGTGGTCAGGTAGAACCCGCCCTCTTTCGAGTTGAAAGCGGTCATGGCGCGGGTGCCGTTGATGCCGATCAGCCAGTCGGCTTCCGAACGGCAACGCGCGGCGTCGGCCAGCGGCAGCATCTCTTCGTCGCTGCGCAGGTGGGCGAAGCCGTCGCGGATCGCGTTCGGCGTCATCGACTGCAGCCACAGGCGCTTGACCGGCTGCTTGGCCTTCGCGTTCTGGGCGATCAGGCGGAAGATGAGTTCTCCTTCGCGGCCCGCGTCACATGCGTTGATCAGGGTGGTGACGTCCTTGCGCTTGATCAGCTTGTTCAGCACCTTGAGGCGCGACTCGGTCTTGGCGATCGGGTTCAGCGCGAAGTACGGCGGAATCACCGGCAGGTGCGTAAAGCTCCATTTGCCGCGCTTGACGTCGTACTCCTCGGGCACCGTGATCTCGAGCAGGTGGCCGACGGCGGACGACAGGATGTATTCGTCGGATTCGAAGTACTCATCGTGCTTGGTGAAGCCGCCCAGCGTCTTCGCGATGTCGTTCGCGACCGACGGCTTCTCGGCGATGATGAGGGATTTGGTCATAGTGTTTCTCGGGTGCTCTATATATAAGTGGCTTTTGCCCGCGCATCATACATGCTCCCGGGCGAGACGGTTGTGAAAGCCGTAGTGTCTGAATAGTAACAGTCTCGATGGAGCGGCCAATGATAAGCGCGATCTCGCGCCTCCTGCAAGTGCGCACGGGCGCGCGGGCCAGCATGCCGCGGCCCTGCAGCCCCGCCACGGCCATGCTTGCGCGTGACAATGTGTGAGAATTCGGTGACGTCCGCACGCTAGACTGGACAACCTTCACCCTACCGGCTCCCCGATGAAGCAATTCCTGATCGCATTCCTGTATTGCCTGGCCGCGGCGGCGCAGGCCGCCGACGAGTTCAGCTTTTCCACGCCGCCCGGTCGCCATGGCGTCGGCCTCAGGATCGTGCAGCAGTACGACCACACGCGCCAGTACAAGCCGCGGGTGGACATGCGCACCGGCGAGCCGGTCTCGGGCGAGCGTGCCCGCCCGGTCCAGGCGCTGGTCTGGTATCCGGCCGCGCGCGGCGGCACGCCGCTGAACTTCCGGAATTACATGGAGACCGTCCCCACCGAAGACGACTTCACGACCAGCGCGGCCGAGATCAAGCGCGTGACCGATGCACGCATCGACGGCTTCGCCGGCAAGCGCCGCGCCGCGCTGCTGCGCGAACTGGCCAGGCCGATGCTGGCGGTGCGCGATGCCCGGCCGGCGAGCGGCAGCTTCCCGGTCGTGATCTATGCGCCAGGCTTTTCCGCCAGCGCCATGGAAAACAGCGACCTGTGCGAACTGCTGGCCAGCCATGGCTACGTGGTGCTCGCCGCCGCCTCGATGGGCGCCCATACCCGCTCGATGACGGATGACCTGGAAGGCCTCGAGGCGCAGGTTGCCGACATCGCCTGGCTGATCGGCCATGCACGCACCCTGCCGGGGGCGGACACGAACCAGGTGGCGGTGGTCGGCTTCAGCTGGGGCGGCCTGGCGAATGTGCTGGCCGCGGCCAGGGACGACCGCATCAAGGCCATCGTCAGCCTGGACGGCTCGGTGCGCGGCACCCGTGAATGGGTCGACGGCGGCAAGGACGCGGCGAAGTACGTGACGCCGGCGCGGGTGGCGATCCCGATGCTGTTCGTGGGCCGCCGCCCGCCCACGATCGAAGAACTGAACCGCGCCGAGGTCGACACACGTTTTTCCTTCCTGAACGAGATGCGCTGGTCCGACGTCTATATCACGACCATGCTGCCGATGAAACACATGGACTTCTCGTCCTACAGCGTGCGCGTGGGGCGCGAAGGCAGCTTTGGCGACTACACGCGCGCCGGGATCGCGCTCGCGCACAGCTGGGCCGCGCGCTACGCCCTGCGCTTCCTCGACGCTTACATCAAGGGCGACGCCAGCGCCCTGGCGTTCATGAACAATACCCCGGCCGCGAATGGCGCGCCGCCGCACATGATCCTCACCGATGTGCGGCGCAATGGCGGCAAGACCGCGCCGACGCGCGAGAACTTCGTGGCGCGACTGGGTAGCGAAGGCTTCGAGCACGCGATTGCCCTGCACCGGCAGTTCGCCGCGCAGGGGGCCGGCTTCACGCTCGGTGCGAACGAGATCCATGGCTGGGGCTCGGCGCTGGCGGCGCGCGAGCGCTACGCGCAGGCGCGCGAGATCTTCCGTCTCGGCACCCACCTGTATCCGGACGAACCCTTCCTGCACCAGGGCCTGGCCGAGATGCAGGCGGAGTCGGGCCAGACGGCGGACGCCTTGCGCAGCTACCGGCGCGTGCTCGAACTCGCTCCGCAGCATGCTGCGGCGGCCGCGTTCGTACAGGCGCATGCCAGTATCCCGCCTTGAGGCCGGGCCACACGGAAAAGCAAACGGGGCCTTGCGGCCCCGTCGATGTGTCGGTGGTTCGTGTGCTCAGTGCAGCAGGCGCGGTTCCTGGTCGTCGTCGTCGCCGAACAGGTCGTCGAACATCAGCGCATCGGGCTCCTTGCCCTGGCTCCACAGGACCATCAGCACGATGATCTTGAGCTTGCCCAGCGCCACCGGCGACTCGTCGCAGGCCAGCGCGCGTTCGATGACGATCTCGCGCTGGGTGGGGGTCAGCACCTTGGCGCTCTCGAGGAACTGGATGAAGCCGATCGCGGCCCTGCCCAGTTCGATGTACTCCTCATCCACGTAGTAGCGGATGCCGGTGCAGGCATCGATGGCGTCGGAAACTGCCGCTTCGGTCAGCCCGGACAGCCAGTCCAGCGCCTCGGAAATCTCGATGTCATCGAAACCGACGGCGGACAGCTTGCGTGCCAGGGCCGCCGGCTCGGGGCAGGCGTCAGGACGATAGTACGTCTCGTAGAGGTAGACCAGGATGTCGAACATAGTGACGCTACTGTAGCAGCTAAGCTCGCCGAGGCACAAGCCTGACACGTCCGGCCGTGCGCCAGGGATGGAAAACGTTGTTTCGTGGCCTTATTCGTTCATTCAGTTTTACCGTGATTTAACAAAATAGAGACTGCGCATTTCACAAAAATAACTCAGGAAGAATACTCTTTTTCGCATCTGCCCATGCGCATCGCATACGCTAGCATAGGTATGCTTCGGCCAGGCAGCGCCGCATGAGGCCGTATTGGCGCCTTGCTCAGCAAGGACCGGCAGCGCGGGCACGGACCACCCGCTGCACGCGCCCGTCGGGCAGCCGCTCGAGCAGCCCGGCTAGCTCGAGCGCCAGCAGCTCGCCGGCGAGCCGGCCGGCATCGGCGCCGATCCGTCCCAGCAAGGCATCGGGTTCGACCGGATCGTGGCCCAGCGCCGCCAGCAGCCGGTCATGGCCGGCCGCGGGCGGCGGCGCGGCGGCACGCGCCAGGGGCGAGCAGCGCAGCGCCGCCAGCACCTCGTCCACCGTCTCGACCAGCTGCGCCCCTTCGCGGATCAGCTGGTGGCAGCCCTTGGCCAGCGCTGAATGGATCGAGCCTGGCAGCGCGAACACCTCGCGCCCCTGCTCCGCCGCCATCTGCGCCGTGATCAATGAGCCGGACTGTGCCGCCGCCTCGACCACCAGCACGCCGGCCGCCATGCCACTGATGATGCGGTTACGGCGCGGGAAATTGCCCGCGGCCGGAGGCGTGCCGAGCGGGTATTCGCTGACGATGCAGCCTCCCTCGGCAATGCGGTGCGCCAGGGCGCGGTTGCGCGCCGGGTAGACCCGGTCGGCCCCGGTGCCGATCACGGCGATGGTCGAACCGGGACCGCGCAGTGCGCCTTCGTGGGCCGCCGTATCGATGCCGAGCGCCATGCCGGACACCACGCACAGGCCGGCGTGCGACAGCGCTTCGGCAAAGCCTTCCGCATTCGCCCTGCCCTGCGCGCTGGCGTTGCGGCTGCCGACCACGGCGATCATTGGTTCGCCCAGGCGTTCACGCTGGCCGTTTATATGGAGCAGCAGGGGCGGATCGGGAATGTGGCGCAGGGCCGCAGGATAATCGGCGTCGTCCAGCGTGAGCAGGTGGTGCCCGGGCGCAGCCAGCCAGTCCAGCGTGCGCGCGATGCGCTCCGTGAGCGCGGGTGGGGATGGCGCGCACAGGGCGGCGGCCTGGGCCGCCGGCACGTGGGCAGCAAGGGCCGCCTGGCCGGCCCTGAAGATCGCGGCGGGCGAGCCGAAGGCGGCCAGCAGCTTGCGCGCGCCGCGCACGCCCACCCCTTCCGTGCCTTCCAGCCTGATCCAGTCGGCGAAGGCTTGATGGTCCGCGGGGCTGGAGGGAGGGAAGGCCGTGTCTTGCACGCTAGGCTGGTTTCATTCAGGTGATTTGGCCACGTCGCCGACTTCGACCGGCGCCGACACTTGCATGATCAGACCATACGAGACATTGCTGAACACGCGGAAGATGAACAGGCTGCCATATTGCTCGTCGGGCAGCTTGATCTGCTTCCTGCCCATGCCGAGCACGCCCTTGCTGTCCGGGTCCGGCACCGTTCTTCCGAGATGATAAAGCTGCAGCACCGAGCCGACATCGAGTCCGTCAAGGGAACCGCGGTTGACCGTGACGACCTGGCTCTGGCCGGCATAGGTCACGCCGGCATAGATCGACATCACGCGCCCATCGACCGGCTGCGCCGGCGCATGCGGCATGTAGTTGCGCACTGGCGCCGGCGGCATCGGCAGCAGCAGGTCGCCCACGCCCATTTCCTGGCGCGTCTCGGCGACCCGGAAGCTGTGCGCATCCACGCCCGGCGCGGCTTCGCGGTCGAGCGTGACGCTGCCGAGGTAGGCCGCTTCGTGCGCCAGCACCTTGCCGGTCTGCGGATCCTTCAGCGGACCGCTGGGACGGAACACCTGGAAGGTCCGGCCACCGCCCAGCGCGCCCTTGACGTAGACGCGGTCGCCCGTGCCCAGGTACACCCGGCCTTCCTGCGACGCCACGATGCGCGGCGCACTGGCCAGGGCGCCGGCTTCCACCAGCAGCGGCTGGGTCAGGTAGGGTTCGATGCTGCCGGCCCGGATCGACTGCACGGCATCGCGTTCGAGCGGCTCGGTGCGCACCTGCGGCGACAGCTTCAGCAGCGGCGGCTGCCCTGTCCCGTCGCTGCCCGGACGGCTCAGCGACAGGCGTCCGCGCGCGCGGTCGAAATAAATGATTTGGCCCGGGTAGATCCAGTGCGGGTTGCGGATCTCGTCGCGGTTCATGCCCCATACCTGGGGCCAGCACCAGGGATTCTGCAGGAAGGTGCCGGAGATGTCCCACAGGGTATCGCCCTTGACGACCAGGTGCTGGTCGGGAGCGTTCGGGCGGAAGCTGCATGCACTTGCCGGCGTAACAGCCTGGACCGGACTAGCCACGGCAAGCGCGGCCAGCGCCGTGGCAGCAGCGCGGGTCACGACTGTGCTAAAATTTTTCATTGCTTACGTCCGTCATGTGTCCGTGGATTGCGGCTTTGACACCGGATGGCTGGCGGCGCACGCCTTGGCGCTGATCGTCCCGCTGAAATGCAGCGCGGCGCTCCACTGTGATCGATAAAGTTTGCGTGCTAAAGGTTGCCGTACTGAATCAAATTCTGCACATAAATCCCTGAACTAGCAAGACAAACCGCGTCCTGCCGCGGCGCCAGTGTGTTGCATTTCCGTACGCGTGCGCGAACCTTATTGAACTGATATTTCCTCTTGATTTCTTGACCATGGCCCTACTGAAGATCCTCCGCTACCCCGATCCACGCCTGCACAAGGTGGCCAAGCCCGTGACCGAATTCGGCACCGAACGCCTGCGCCAGCTGGTCAAGGACATGGCCGAGACCATGTACGATGCACCGGGCGTCGGCCTGGCCGCCACCCAGGTCGACGTGCACGAGCGCGTGCTCGTCATCGACGTGAGCGAAACCACCGACCAGCTGATGGTCTTCGTCAACCCGGACATCACCTGGGCCAGCGAAGAAAAGCAGGTCTACGACGAAGGCTGCCTGTCGGTGCCTGGCATTTACGACGGCGTCGAGCGTCCTGCGCGCGTGAAAGTCAAGGCCTATGACGTCGAAGGCAAGGAGTTCGAACTCGAGGCCGACGGCCTGCTGGCGGTGTGCATCCAGCACGAGATGGACCACCTGATGGGCAAGGTCTTCGTCGAATACCTGTCGCCGCTCAAGCGCAACCGCATCAAGGCCAAGCTGCAGAAGGAAGAGCGCGGCATGGAGCGCGACGCCCAGCGCGCCGGCGCCCGCCGCTGACAGGGTGCCGATGAAAGTCGTCTTCGCCGGCACGCCCGAGTTCGCCGCCTGCGCCCTGCGCGCCCTGCACGAGGCGGGCTTCGAGATTCCCCTGGTCCTGACCCAGCCCGACCGGCCGGCCGGGCGCGGCATGCAGTTGCAGGCGTCCAGCGTGAAGCAGTACGCGCTGGAGCATGGCATGGAGGTGGCGCAGCCGCTGTCGCTGCGCATGGACAGCAAGGATCCGCAGCGCGCAACTGAAGCGCGCGCCGCGCACGAACGCCTGCTCGCGCTTGACTACGACGTGATGGTGGTGGCGGCCTATGGCCTGATCCTGCCGCGCAGCACGCTCCACATCAGGCCCTGCATCAACATCCACGGTTCGCTGCTGCCGCGCTGGCGTGGCGCCGCGCCGATCCACCGCGCCATCGAAGCGGGCGACTGCGAGACCGGCGTCACCATCATGGGCATGGAGGAAGGCCTGGACACCGGCCCGATGATGCTGGTGGAGCGCGTGCCGATCGCCGACACCGACACCACCGGCAGCCTGCACGACAGGCTGGCCGAACTGGGCGGGCGCATGATCGTCGACGCGCTGCGCAGGATGGAAGCGGGCGTGCTGGAGGCCGTGCCGCAGCCGGCGGACGGCGTGACCTATGCCGCCAAGATCAGCAAGGAAGAAGCGAAGCTCGATTTCAGCCTGCCGGCCGAGCTGCTGTGGCGCCGGGTGCGCGCCTTCAATCCCTTCCCCGGTGCGCACGGGATGGTCGATGGCGTGGCGGTGAAGGTATGGAATGCCGTACTGGCCGAAGGCAGCGGAGCACCGGGCGCGGTGCTGGCGGCCGACACGCAAGGTGTCGTGGTGGCCTGCGGCGGCGGTGCGTTGCGCATGACCGAACTGCAAAAGCCAGGTGGCAAGCGCCTGGCGGCGCCGGACTTCCTCAAGAGTTTCCCGCTCAGCGGAAAAATCTTCTCGTAGTACACGCTGTCGCAGCACGGCCGGCACTGGCTGGCTGGCGCTGCGACGCTCGCTTTCCCAAAAAAGAAAATCGGGGCATTCGCCCCGATCGCTCACTGCTGCTGCGATGCCGCAGCGCGCTGCGCATCCATGTATTCGCGCAGCACCTGGTTGATGCGGGTCTGGTAACCCGGGCCTGCCGACTTGAACCACTCCAGCATGTCCACGTCCAGGCGAATCGTCACGATCTGCTTGACGCCATTGACTGGCGACTTCAGGGCAACAGCCGGTTCTTCGATACGGTTCACCGGTTGCTCCCAATCCGGCTCATACTCTTTGTTCATGCAATCATCCCGTTAAAAGCTTCGCCAACAATGTGGCGACGAGTTAATTGTAGTCCGTGTATGTAACGTAAAGATTGCGGAAGCGCCAGGTTTTGTAACATTGTGTATCAATACAGCCGATACATACATAAAGATACATACACGAAACCGTTATTTGCGCGCTTTTCGGGTCAGCCTGAGCGTCGCGGCGTCCTGACGTATAATCGTTGACCGCCCAACAGTAAACGGCCTGTCAAGCCGTAGAAAGACGACCCATGAACGCCCCTCTTCGCCCCCTCTCCCCGATCGACTCCCAGCTGCGCGACATCCTGAAGCGCCGCATCATGATCCTGGACGGCGCGATGGGCACCATCATCCAGCAATACAAGCTGGACGAAGCCGCCTACCGCGGCGAGCGCTTCAAGGATTTCAGCGCGCCGGAAGGCGCAGGCCAGCGCGAGCTGTTCGTCAAGGGGAACAACGAGCTGCTCACGCTCACGCAGCCGCACATCATCCAGGAGATCCACGAGCGCTACCTCGCCGCCGGCGCCGACCTGATCGAGACGAATACCTTCGGCGCCACCCGTGTGGCGCAGGACGACTACCACATGGCGCATCTCGCCTACGAGATGAACGTGCAGGCCGCCAAGCTGGCGCGCGCCGCCTGCGACAAGTACAGCAGCCCGGACAAGCCGCGCTTCGTGGCCGGCGCCCTCGGCCCGACCCCGAAGACTGCCTCGATCTCGCCGGACGTGAACGACCCCGCCGCGCGCAACGTCAGCTTCGACCAGCTGGTCGAGAGCTATCACGAGCAGGTGCGCGGCCTGGTCGAGGGCGGCGCCGACGTGCTGCTGGTCGAAACCATCTTCGACACCCTGAACTGCAAGGCAGCGCTGTTCGCGATCGACCAGTATTTCGAAGAGCACCCGTCAGTCCCGCGCCTGCCGGTCATGATCTCGGGCACCGTCACCGACGCCTCGGGCCGCATCCTGTCGGGCCAGACCGTCGCCGCGTTCTGGAATTCGGTGCGCCACGCCAAGCCGATCACCATCGGCCTGAACTGCGCCCTCGGCGCAGCCCTGATGCGTCCGTATGCCGAAGAACTGTCGCAGATCGCCGATACGTTCGTGTGCATCTACCCGAACGCCGGCCTGCCCAACCCGATGAGCGACACCGGCTTCGACGAGCTCCCGGCCGACACCTCGGCCCTGCTGCGCGAGTTCGCCGATGCCGGCTTCGTCAACATCGCCGGCGGCTGCTGCGGCACCACGCCCGAACATATCGCGGCGATTGCGCAGATGCTCGAGGATCGTCCTCCGCGCCAGGTGCCGCAGATCCCGGTCGCGATGCGCCTGTCGGGCCTGGAGCCCTTCACCATCGACGACAGCTCGCTGTTCGTGAACGTTGGCGAGCGCACCAACGTCACCGGTTCCAAGGCGTTTGCCCGCATGATCCTGAACGAGCAGTTCGACGAAGCGCTGTCGGTGGCGCGCCAGCAGGTCGAGAACGGCGCCCAGGTCATCGACATCAACATGGACGAGGCGATGCTCGACTCGCAGGCCGCGATGACCCGCTTCCTGAACCTGATCGCTTCCGAACCGGACATCTCGCGCGTGCCGATCATGATCGACTCCTCCAAGTGGAGCGTGATCGAAGCCGGCCTGAAATGTGTGCAGGGCAAGGCCATCGTCAACTCGATCTCGATGAAGGAAGGCGAGGAAGAGTTCATCCGCCAGGCGCGCCTGTGCCGCCGCTACGGCGCCGCTGTCATCGTCATGGCCTTCGATGAACAGGGCCAGGCCGACACCTTCGCCCGCAAGACCGAGATCTGCGGCCGCGCCTACCGGGTGCTGACCGAGCAGGTGGGCTTCCCGCCGGAAGACATCATCTTCGACCCGAACATCTTCGCGATTGCCACCGGCATCGAGGAGCACAACAACTACGCGAACGACTTCATCGAAGCCACCGCCTGGATCCGCAAGAACCTGCCGCACGCGAAAGTATCGGGCGGCGTGTCGAACGTCTCGTTCAGCTTCCGCGGCAACGACCCGGCGCGCGAGGCGATCCACACCGTCTTCCTGTACCACGCGATCAAGGCCGGCATGACCATGGGGATCGTCAACGCCGGCATGATCGGCGTCTACGACGACCTCGCGCCCGAACTGCGCGAGCGTGTCGAGGATGTGGTGCTGAACCGCCGTCCGGACGCCACCGAGCGCATGATCGAGTTCGCCGGCACCCTCAAGGCCGGCGGCGGCAAGCAGGAGCAGAACCTCGAGTGGCGCGCGGCGCCCGTGGAAAAACGCCTGGCGCACGCGCTGGTGCACGGCATCACGCAGTGGATCGTCGAGGACACCGAAGAGATGCGCCAGCAGGTCCTGGCGTCTAGCGGGCGCCCGATCCATGTGATCGAAGGCCCGCTGATGGACGGCATGAACATCGTCGGCGACCTGTTCGGACAGGGCAAGATGTTCCTGCCGCAGGTGGTCAAGTCGGCGCGCGTCATGAAGCAGGCCGTGGCCCACCTGGTGCCCTTCATCGAAGAGGAAAAGGCGGAGGAAGAGCGCCGCACCGGCGTCAATGCCAAGCCGAAGGGCAAGATGGTCATCGCCACCGTCAAGGGCGACGTGCACGACATCGGCAAGAACATCGTCTCGGTGGTCCTGCAGTGCAATAACTTCGAGATCGTGAACATGGGCGTGATGGTGCCGTGCTCCGACATCCTGGCCAAGGCCAAGGAAGAGAACGCCGACATGGTTGGCCTGTCAGGCCTGATCACCCCGTCGCTGGAAGAGATGGCCCACGTGGCGCGCGAGATGCAGCGCGATCCCTACTTCCGCGAAAAGAAGATCCCGCTCTTGATCGGCGGCGCCACCACCAGCCGCGCCCACACCGCCGTCAAGATCGCGCCGCACTACGAAGGCCCGGTGGTCTACGTGCCGGACGCCTCGCGCTCGGTGTCGGTGGGCCAGTCGCTGCTGACCGAGGACACGCGCGAGACCTATATCATCGAACTGGCCCAGGACTACGAACGCATCCGCGTGCAGCACGCCGGCAAGAAGGCGCTGCCGATGCTCTCGCTCGAACAGGCGCGCGCCAACAAGGCACGCCTGGACTACGCCCCGGTCAAGCCGAAGTTCATCGGCCGCCGCCTCTTCAGGAACGTCGAGCTGGGCGAACTGGCGCGCTACATCGACTGGGGTCCGTTCTTCCAGACCTGGGACCTGGCCGGCCCCTACCCTGCCATCCTCAGCGACGAGGTGGTGGGCGAGGCCGCCACCAAGGTGTTCGCGGAAGCCCAGGCGATGCTCAAGAAGATCATCGATGGCCGCTGGCTCACCGCCAACGGCGCCATCGCGCTGCTGCCGGCGAACTCGGTGAACGACGACGACATCGAAATCTACACGGACGAAACGCGCCAGCAGGTCGCCTTCACCTGGTATGGCCTGCGCCAGCAGGGCGTCAAGCCGGTCGTGGACGGCGAGCAGCGCCCGAACCAGTGCCTGGCCGACTTCGTCGCACCGAAGGACTCTGGCATTCCTGATTACATCGGCATGTTCGCGGTCACGGCGGGCCTGGGCATCGAGAAGCACGAGCAGCGCTTCGAAGCGGCCCTGGACGACTACTCCTCGATCATGCTCAAGGCCCTGGCCGACCGCCTGGCCGAAGCCTTCGCCGAGTACCTGCACGAGCGCGTGCGTACCGATTTGTGGGGGTATGCGGCGGGCGAAGACCTGTCGAACGAGGCGCTGATCAAGGAGTCCTACCAGGGCATCCGCCCGGCGCCAGGCTACCCGGCCTGCCCGGAACACACGGTCAAGGCCGAGCTGTTCCGCACACTGCAGGCCGGGGAAATCGGGATGGAGCTGACCGAGTCGTTCGCGATGTATCCGGGGGCCGCGGTGTCGGGCTTCTACTTTGCGCACCCGGAATCGAAGTACTTCGTGGTCGGCAAGATCGGCGGCGACCAGCTCGAGGACATGGCGCGCCGCCGTGGCATGGACAAGGCGGAACTGGAACGCCACCTGGCGCCGAACCTGTCCTGACTTCAGCCGCCGCTGTATGCCAGTCAGTGAAGGGCCATCGTAGGGTGGGCGGGTAAGGCGCCCACGCGGTGATCGTTGTGATGTGAACCGTCGCACGAGCTGCTGTACCGTCATTCGACCGCGTGGGCGGCACGCCGCCCACCCTACGGACCCGGTAGCTCAGATCGCGTAGCGAACGACCTTGTCGCTCCACTCGAAGGCCGACACCTCGAGCTCGGCCAGGTCATCCCCGTCCATCGACAGTTCGTGGAGCGCCGGCGTCACCTCGTCCTGGGCGCCGTCGATGCGCTCGAGCGATTCCGCCAGGCGCAGCAGTTCACCGAAGAAGCCGCGCCGCACCAGCAGCGCGTGGCGCACTTCGTCGATCACCGGAATCTGTTCGACGATGTCCTGCATCGAAATGCAGAACAGGGTATCCATCAGCGACATCATGCCCACCGTGAAAGCGATGTCGGCGACATTGCGCTGTCCCGGGCGCAGGCGCTGGGCCAGCAGTTCCATCAGGCGCGCGCGCGTGGTGGCCAGCATCAGGAGCGGGCTCGCGTTGTGGCCGCGCGTGCCCGGCTCCGCATACAGCAGGATCTGCAGCCAGCGCTGCAGCTGGCGCCGGCCCAGCAGGATCACGGCCTGGCTGACCGACTCGATGCGCCTTCCCGCGCCCGCCGCCGGCGTGTTCACCAGACGCAGCAGGTTCAGGCCGAGCGTGACGTCCTGCTTCACGGCGCGCTCGATCGCGGCATTGTCGGCATCCGACACCACCAGGTGCAGCAGGTCCATCACGGCGGCCTGCGAAGGCGAGAGCTTGCGCCCGGCGATCACGGTCGGCTTGGCAAAATAATAGCCCTGGAAGTAGTCGAAACCGAGGTCGAGGCAGGTGCGGTATTCGCTGTGGCTCTCGACCTTCTCGGCCACCAGGCGCTTGCCGGTGCCGCGCAGGCGCGGCGCCAGCGACAGCAGGCTCACCACGGGCAGTTCGCGCAGGTCCATCTTGACGAAGTCGACCACCGGCAGCAGGCGCGCCAGGCCCGGTCCATGGGCCGAGGCCTCGGCCGCGAAACGGAAACCGTGGGCCGACAGTGCGGTCATGCGCCGGATCACGGCATCGTCCGGCACCACCGAACGCACGATCTCGAGCACCGTCCGTTCACGCGGCAGGAAGGCGAACATGTCGCTCATGAGGACGTCGGTGTCGACGTTCAGGAAGGCGGTGGCGTCGCCGATCGCGCGCGCCAGCCCGAGCTGGGAAGCATGGTGCAGCACGCCGGCGCTGGCCGATAGTCCCGAGTCGATCTGCGCCGGTCCCTGGGCGCTGCCACGGAACAGCAGTTCATAGCCGAACAGCGCCTGGTTGCGGTCGAGCACCGGCTGGCGCCCGAGATAGAAATTGCGCAAGGGCTGTGAAGCAGACTGGAAAGCAGGCTGTGAAGCCCCCTCAGGGCTGGCGGCGGTATCGGTCATGTCGTGTGGTTGGGCTCGCGAACATCCCTACTTTACCGTATCCGTCAGATTTAGTGGCTTTTTGGCATTAATTTATTGCCGCGACGATAAGCCCCTGTCATGACTGTGGCATGCCATCCACGAACAACTTCAATTCGCCGGGGGCGAAAGGAATCCAGGTCTCGTTCTTGGTCAGCGGCTCGGTCACGATGATGGCCACCCTGTCGTTCGGCGTGGTGACTTCGGAAAAGTCCACCGACAGGTCTTCGTCGGCCAGGTGGGCGGCGGCGAAAGGATACTGGCGCACGATGTAGCACAGCTTGGTCGAGCAGTGGGTGAACAGCGCGGTGCCGTCCGACAGCATCATGTTGAAGGTGCCATGCGCGGCCACTTGCGGCACCAGCCGTTCCAGCGCGGCGCGCAGCGCGGGCAGTGCGGGCGCGACGTCGCCGAACTGCGCGTGCAGGTTCTGCATCAGCCAGCAAAAGGCCAGTTCGCTGTCGGTCGTGCCCACCGGGCGGAACGGGCCGGACAGCTGTGGCGCGAATTCCTTCAGGTCGCCGTTGTGGGCGAACACCCAGTAGCGGCCCCACAGTTCGCGCACGAAGGGGTGGCAGTTCTCGAGGGCGATACTCCCCTGCGTGGCCTTGCGGATATGGGCAATGACGTTGGTGGACTTGATCGGGTAGCGCTTGATCAGTTCGGCGATCGGCGAGGCGATGGCGGCCTGGTGGTCGACGAAGTGGCGTACTCCCCTGCCCTCGAAGAAGGCGATGCCCCAGCCGTCGTGATGGGTGTCGGTGCGTCCGCCGCGATGGGCGAAGCCGGTGAAGGAAAAGACGATGTCCGTGGGGACGTTGCAGTTCATTCCGAGGAGTTGGCACATGCGCGCAGCTTACCACGCCAGAGGTGCCGGTGACACGGATTGGCACCGTGCCGCCACCACCGCGCCTCGAAACCGCGGTGGTGGATGTGAAGCTCAGTGCAGCACGACCGGCTGGCTCATCAGGGTATCGTAGGACCCCAGGAAGTCGTCGATTTCTTCCATGGTCGGCTCGCTGGCGATGAGGTTGTTCACATCGCGGCGGAAAGACTGAGCCAGTTTGCCGCCGATGAACGCTTCGCGCCGGCCGGCTTTGTCGACGATCTCGTACCCGCCGAAGCGCAGCGCTTCGAGGTCGCGATCAACGCCAAATTCCACGACGCTGTACTGTTCGCTGTTATAGATCATGTTCATGATGACTCCTTCTCTCGATCAGAGTAATTGTGCAGTCCAGGCGCCTGGCGGCGGGCGCTTGACTGATCACTTCGCTTAAGAGGTGGGGCTCGCTGGACCGATTTCAAGTACGTCACGACACAGCGTCAGGTGCGTAGGTCCGGCTCCAGTGCCAACAGCTGATCGTATGGCGCTTGCTGCAGCCACGATCGCAACTGATCAAGGTGTTCGCTGTTCGCCACACCGATGAACAGGCGTTCAGGGCCTTGGCGTAACAGTCGATTTAATGTTACACGCAAAACCAGGTTCCCGGCACAGCACATGCACCCGGGTGCGAGTCGGACAAGTCTGACAGGAGGGAGTTCGGGGATCGGGCTGCTGCCTGAGGCGAGCCCTTCGAGGATGACGGCGATCCTGCCTTCGGCCGCTGCGGCCTGTTCCGGCAGCAGCGCCGCGAGCCGCTTCGCGATGGCCGCTTCGCGCGCCGCCGCGGAAGCACCCGTGACCAGGGTGGTCGCGACGCGTCCGCGCAATCAGACGCCTTTCTTGGCGAGCTTGCCCGGCTCGACGCCGAGCTGCTTGAGCTTGCGGTACAGGTGGGTGCGTTCGAGGCCGGTCTTCTCGGCCACGCGTGTCATGCTGCCGCCTTCGCGGCCCAGGTGGTGTTCGAAGTACATGCGCTCGAAGGCATCGCGCGCCTCGCGCAGCGGCAGATCGAAGGACAGCGTGTAGCCGGTGCCCTCGCCCTGCGAGGTCGCATGCACCATGCGCGAGCCGTTGGCCGCCGGCGGGGCTGGCGGCGCGAACATCGGCGCGGCCGCCGCGGCGCTCGGAACGCCGGCATCCGGCACCGGGATCGCGGTCGGCACCGGGCGCGGCGGCGCCAGCGGCGCGCGCGCCACTTCCTGGGCGCGGCTCAGGCCCTGCTGCACGGCTTTCAGCAGCTTCTGCAGGGCGATCGGTTTTTCGAGGAAATTCAGGGCGCCGATGCGGGTGGCTTCGACCGCGGTGTCGATGGTGGCGTGGCCGGACATCATGATGACCGGCATCGTGAGCAGGCCGTCGCGCTGCCACTCCTTGAGCAGGGTGACGCCGTCGGTGTCCGGCATCCAGATGTCCAGCAGCACCAGGTCGGGAGCGCCGGCGCCTCGTGCCTCGCGCGCCTGCTGCGCATTTTCCGCCAGTGTGATGGCATGGCCTTCATCGCCCAGGATTTCCGAAAGTAATTCCCGGATGCCCATTTCATCATCAACTACGAGTATGTTCGCCATCTGTCCGCCTTCCTGATCTCTTGCCCGCTATCGCCAACTACCCAGTGAGATTTTAAGCGTCTTTTAAGTTTCGGCCAAGTTCGCCTCGGGGGCTAACTTTAACAGCAAAATGAATACCGCCGCGCCAGATCCATCGGGACGGTTCCCGATGTCGATACGGCCGCCATGTTCATCGATGATCTTCTTGACCATCGGCAGCCCGAGGCCGGTGCCGCGCGCCTTGGAGGTGACGTAGGGTTCGAAGGCGCGCGCCAGGATGCGCGGCGAGAAGCCGGGGCCGTTGTCCGTGATCGCCAGGCGCACCGCGGTACCGTCGGCGCCGTCCGCGCCCTCGTAGTGGATCGCCTCGGTGGTGACTTCCACCCGTGGAGGCGGCGCGCCGGGGCCGCGGTCGGCCAGCGCGTCCTGCGCGTTCTGCACCAGGTTGTGGATCACCTGGCGCAGCTGGGTCGGGTCGCCCATCACCAGCGGCAGGCCGGGCGCCAGGTCGGCATGGATGATGTCGGAGCCGTCCCCGGTCAGGTACAGCTGCAGGATCTCGTCGATCAGGCCGTTCAGGTCGAGCGGTTCGAGCACCGCCGGCGGCGTGCGCGCGTAGTCGCGGAAGTCGTCCACCATGCGCTTCATGGCGTCGACCTGGTTGACGATGGTGGTGGTGCTCTTCTTGAGCAGTTCCGCTTCCGGCGGCGGCAGGCTCGCTTCCAGCTTCATCTGCAGGCGTTCGGCTGACAGCTGGATCGGGGTCAGCGGGTTCTTGATCTCGTGCGCCAGGCGGCGCGCCACCTCGCCCCAGGCCACCGAGCGCTGGGCCGAGATCACGTCCGAGATATCGTCGAACACCACGATGAAGCCGCTGCCGGTACCGACCGGCAGGCGCGAGCCGCGCGCCAGCAGGGTGATGTCGTGGTCCTGCTCGTGGTCTTGTCCATCCTGGCTGCCGCGGCGCGGGATCTCGATCTGCTGCTGCCAGTGGGCGCGCCGGCGCCGGTCGCCGCCGGCAGGCGCGCCGGCCGCGCTCTGCGCGCTCTGCGCCGAGATCGCGCGCGTGACGCAGTTGTAGAAGGTCTCCAGGCCCGCGATGCTGCCCAGCGGGCCGCTCAGCGCGCCCGGTTCCACCTGCAGGATGCGGTAGGCGGCATCGTTCGAGTTCACCACCCGCCCTTCGGCGTCGAGCACGATCACGCCGGCCGACATATTCGCCAGCACCGACTCCAGGTGGGCCTTGGCGTTCTGTAGCGCCGTGCGGTTGCGCTCGACGGCGCTCCTGGCCTCGAACAGCTGGCCGGTCATGGCGTTGAAGGAGCGCGTCAGGGTGCCCAGTTCGTCGTTGGTCTCGACCGTCGGCCGCGGTGACAGGTCGCCCTCGGCCACCGCCTGCGTGCCCTCGGCCAGCACCAGCAGCGGCTGCGCCAGGTTGCCGGCGATGAGCACCGCGCTGCCGATGGCGCCGAAGATCGCCAGCAGCAGGGTCAGGGTGAGCGTCTCGATGTACATCTTGCGCAGGCCGGTGCGCTCCTGGAAGCGCGACTGGTATTCGTCGCGCGCGCTGCGCAGCACCACCGCGTTCGAGGCCAGGTTCACCGGCACCGACTGCAGCAGCTGCAGGTAGCGCGGCTCCATCCCGAGCGCCTCCGGGACCGCCAGCACCACGCGCAGGCGCAGGCCGGTGGCGGCGTCGAGCGCGTTCGGCTCTTCCCCGGCCTCGCCTCCGGCCCCGGTACCCTCGGGGCTGGCATAGCCGCCCGGCAGCGCCGCCGACTTGAGCATCACCGGCGTCGGGCGGTCGCGCTCCAGGTCGAGCATGCGGTCCTGCGAACCGGAGGCCAGCACGGTGCCGTCAGCCGCCAGCAGCATCGCGCTTTGCAGGCCGCTGACGTCGTCCACCAGGCGCGTGAGGATGCCCTGCACCGCGACCGCGTCCTGGCCGGCCAGGGTGGCGGCCGCGGTCTGGCCGGTGGCACCGAGTTCGGCCACGGCTTCGTCCAGCGCGGCGCGGCCGAGGTTGATGCCGGACTCGATCGCGGCCTCGATCTTGACGTCGAACCAGCTCTCGATCGAGTGCGACACGAACTGCACCGAGACCATGAAGATGACCAGGCCCGGCAGGATGCCGATGCCGGCGAACAGCAGCACCAGCCTCGCCACCAGGCGCGAGCCGAACTTGCCGGCCTTGTAGCGCGCGTACAGGCGCGCCAGCGCCACGATCACCAGCACCAGCAGCAGCGCCGCCATGCCGGCGTTCAGGCCCAGCAGCCAGGTGTAGTAGCGGTCGAAGAAGCCGGAATTGTCGGAAGCCGAGGCAAGCAGGAACAGCAGGATCGAGACGATGGCGCCGCCCACCACCAGCGCGTAGCGCAGCGCCTGGTTCACCGACTTACCGCGCATGCCTGCTACTCCGCACGGTAGGTGAAGGTCTTGCGGTTGGAAGCCAGGCGCCAGCTCGAATCGTTGATGGCGTTGACCTGCAGCGGCTTGGACAGGAAGTCCCGGTCCATGAACATGCGCAGCGAGACGTTATAGGTCTCGCCGCGCTTGAGCGCGTCGCGCGGCGCGATCAGCCAGCGCGCCGGGCGCCGGATCAGCGACAGCGCATCGTCGAGGGTATTGAAGGGTTGC
This sequence comes from Massilia sp. MS-15, assembly GCF_020176695.1. GTDB lineage: Bacteria > Pseudomonadota > Gammaproteobacteria > Burkholderiales > Burkholderiaceae_D > Telluria > Telluria hydrophila. Next base: position 156,048 of record NZ_JAIWIA010000022.1, read on the forward strand.
GGCACGCTGCCGTTGCTGGCCACGATGTACTGGCGCGTGAGCACGTCGTAGGAGATGCCGATGGTACGCCGCGCCAGCACCGCCTTCTCGTCGCGCCACCACCAGCGCGGGCGCGTCATCTCGATCTCGGTGGTGAAGTGCAGCTTGACGCCGTTCTGCACGGCGTCCTGCAGCTCGTGGTTCAGGTCGAAGGCGAAGGCCGTATTGAGACGGTAGCCTTCCTCGGTGGCCTGGATTTCCGCCTTGGTGATGTCGACATCGGCCGCCCGCGCCTGCGTGCACGCGAAGACCAGCAGCAGCTGGCAAGCGAGTAGGCAGAAAAATCGTAACGTCACGGGTGCGCCGGAGCCTTATCTGAAGCCGAAGCCTATTCTGTCGGGATGAGCATTACGCCGCTTTTTTCTGGAACAGGGCGTAAAACAAGCCGTCATGATCCTGCCCGGCACCGCTGGATGGCAGCAGCTGGCCCGGCGCGTCGAGGCGGAGGGCGTCATGGCGCGCCGCGAACGCGGCTGCCTGCGCCTCCGATTCCTGGGGCCAGAGCGAACATGTCACAAACAACAATTTACCATTGGGCAGTAACATCTGCCAAAGGTTGTCGAGTATTTTGCTGGAAAGTGTTGCAAGTTGGAGCGTGTCGGACTTGCGGCGCAACCAGCGGATATCCGGATGGCGGCGCACGATGCCGGACGCGGTACACGGCACGTCGGCCAGGATGCGATCGAAGGGGCGGCCGTCCCACCAGCCGCCCTCCTGGGCCTCGGCGGCGAGCAGGGTCGCGGCGAGCCCGAGGCGGCCGAGATTGTCACGGACGCGCGCCAGGCGCGCCGGGTCGGCGTCCACCGAGGTCAGCTCGACCTCGGCCGTTTCCAGGATGTGGCCGCTCTTGCCGCCCGGCGCCGCGCAGGCGTCCAGCACGCGCATGCCGTCGGCCAGGTCGAGCAGCGGCGCGGCCAGCTGGGCACCGGCGTCCTGCACCGACACCAGGCCGTCATGGAAACCGGGGATCTGGCTGACGTTGACGGCCTGCGCCAGGCGCACCGCGCTCGGGCCGACCTGGGCGGCGTCGAAGCCGGCCGCGCGCAGCATCTCCAGGTAAGCCGCGACCTCGAGCCGGCGCCGGTTCACGCGCAGGGTCAGCGGCGGATGCGCGTTGCCGGCGGTGAGGATGGCTTCCCAGTCCTGCGGATAGGCGCTGCGGGTGCTGTCGATCCACCACTGCGGATAGTTCCAGCGCGCCAGCGGCTGCTTCAGCGCTTGCTCGACCAGGGCTTCGCGCTCGCGCAGGAAGCGGCGCAGCACGGCATTGACCATGGCCTTGGCGTGGGCAAAATCGGGATGGCTGGCGGCCGCGGTGACGGCCTGGTCGACCACGGTGAAGGCCTCGTAGGGCGGCTGCCCGCCCTGCGGCGGATCGAGCAGGGCCAGCGCGGCGCACAGCAGGCCGTCCAGCATCGGCGGTTCGGGCGCCTTGCTGGTCATCAGGCCGAGCAGGGTCTCGCTGCGGCCCAGCTGGCGCATCGTGCGGTAGGCGATGTCCTGGATCGCGCCGCGCGCCTGCGGCGTCACTTCGTAGGCGCCGAATACGGCGCTCAAGGCCTGCGGCAGCGCGCTGCCGCCGCGCACCCGGGCCACGGCATTCGCCGCGCCCAGCAGGCTCAGGGCCAGCGAGTCGGCCTTCAGGTCGGGCCGGTAGTCGCGCTGGGGGGCCACCTTGACCTCATGGCTCGGCCGCAGGCGCGCAGTGTCACGCAGCGGCGCCGGCGGCGCAGGTGGCGCGGAGGGGGCCGCGGCGCGCTCGGCGGACGGGCGGTAGCTCGGCTTCGGCGCGGTCGCCTGGGCCGGCTTGCGGGCCTCGGCCTGCGCCGGCGCAGCGGCCGGACGCGGCGGCTTGCCCCCACCCTGCGACGCAGCGCTACGCGCCGGCTTGGCTTTCGGTTTCAGGGTGAGCGTCGGGCGCTTGTCGGTCATGGCAGGTCGATACGGTGAAAAGGCTTCATTGTAACGGGTCAGGCTTTGGCGCCGCTTAAGTGTTTGCTGCATTGCAAATGCCAGCCTGATCGTATTGCATCATGCGCCAAACCAGTATAATGGGCGCTGTTTGCCTGTCCGCAGGCCCGCCTCACTATACAGACCGAAACACTCCCATGCTCGTCCAACAAAAACAACAAATCGTTGCCCTGTTCCAGGCCGCACTCGCGCCGATCGTCGCCGGCACCGACCTCACCCCCAACGTGGTGCTCGAACGTCCGCGCGACCCGAGCCATGGCGACATCGCCTGCAACATCGCGATGCAGCTGGCCAAGCCGCTGAAGACCAATCCACGCGAACTGGCCACCCGCCTGGTCGCCGCCCTGCTGGCCGAGCCTGGTGCCGCCGGCCTGGTCGAGTCGGCCGAGGTGGCCGGTCCCGGCTTCATCAACCTGCGCGTGGCTGCTGGCGCCAAGCAGTCGGTCGTGCGCACCGTGCTCGAGCAGGGCGCGGCCTTCGGCCGCGGCACGTCCGGCCAGGGCCACCACGCGATCATCGAATTCGTCTCGGCCAATCCGACCGGTCCGCTGCACGTCGGCCACGGCCGCCAGGCCGCGCTGGGCGATGCCCTGTCCTCGCTGTTCGAAGCGCAGGGCCACGACGTCACCCGCGAGTTCTACTACAACGACGCGGGCGTGCAGATCGCCACCCTCGCCACCTCGGTGCAGGCGCGCGCGCGCGGCTTCAAGCCTGGCGACGCCGAGTGGCCGGAAGCGGCCTACAACGGCGACTACATCGCCGAGATCGCGGCCGATTTCCTGGCGAAGAAGACCGTCTCGGCCAGCGATGGCGAGCCCGCCACCGCTTCGGGTGACGTCAACGACATCGAGTCGATCCGCCGGTTCGCCGTGACCTACCTGCGCAACGAGCAGGACCAGGACCTGCAGGCCTTCGGCGTCAAGTTCGACAACTACTACCTCGAGTCCTCGCTGTACGCGGACGGCAAGGTGGAAGCGGCCGTGCAGGCCCTGGTCGACGCCGGCGTCACCTACGAGCAGGAAGGCGCGCTGTGGCTCAAGACCACCGACTACGGCGACGACAAGGACCGCGTGATGCGCAAGTCCGACGGCACCTACACCTATTTCGTGCCGGACGTGGCCTACCACATCCAGAAATTCCGCCGTGGCTTCGACCAGGCCATCAATGTGCAGGGCAGCGACCACCACGGCACCATCGCGCGCGTGCGCGCCGGCCTGCAGGCGGTCAATATCGGCATCCCGAAGGGTTACCCCGACTACGTGTTGCACAAGATGGTCACCGTGATGAAGAACGGCGAAGAGGTCAAGATCTCCAAGCGCGCCGGTTCCTACGTGACGGTGCGCGACCTGATCGAATGGTCGGGCAACGGCGACATCACGCGCGGCCGCGATGCGGTGCGCTTCTTCCTCATCTCGCGCAAGGCCGACACCGAGTTCGTGTTCGACGTCGACGTCGCGCTGAAGACCTCGGACGAGAACCCGGTGTACTACGTGCAGTACGCCCATGCGCGCATCTGCTCGGCGCTGGCCAACTGGGGTGGCGATGAAGCGCAGCTGGCCAGTGCCGACCTGTCGCTGCTTACCGAACCGCACGAAGCGAGCCTGCTGGCCAAGCTGTCGGCCTACCCGGAAATGCTGGAGCGCGCCAAACTCGAGCTGAGCCCGCACCACGTCGCCTTCTACCTGCGCGAACTGGCTGGCGAGCTGCATAGCTACTACTTCGCCCACAAGTGGCTGCTGGACGATAACGCGCCATTGAAGCTGGCGCGCCTGGCCCTGGCCCTGGCCACCCGCCAGGTGCTGCGCAACGGCCTGGCCCTGATCGGCGTATCGGCCCCGGCCAAGATGGAACGCGCATTGGCGGACACCCCGACCGAAACCCAAGAGTAATCGCAACATGACCGCCATCCGACATCTCTCCCCGCTGCGCCAGCGCGGCAGCACCCTGACCGGGATCATCATCGGCCTGATCATCGGCCTGGGGATCGCGGTGGCAGTCGCGCTCGTGATCACCAAGGGCCAGTCGCCGTTCACCGACCGCTCCACCAAGATGGGACGGCCGGCCGATCTCGAGCCGAGCCAGGCGAATGATCCGAACAAGCCGCTGTACGGCAAGCGCGACGCCGCGCGCGAGGCGAACCGCGAGCTCGCCGAGCGCGCCAACCGCCCGGCTCCCGATGCCGCCCCGGCCCCGGCGCCGGCCGATGCCGACCCGCTGGGCCAGGCGATCGCCGGCATGCAGGCAACGGCGCCGGCCGCTTCTTCGGCAACTGCGCCGGCAGCGGCACCGGCCGCACCCGCCGCGCCCGCCCCGGCAGCCGCCGCTCCGGCAGCCCCGGTCCCCGCGAATGGCGGCGACGGCTACATCTACTACCTGCAGGCCGGTGCCTTCCGCGAGATGTCGGACGCCGAGAACACCCGCGCCAAGCTGGCCCTGCTTGGCTTCGAAGCGACGATCAGCGACCGCAGCACCGACAGCGGCGTGCTGCACCGCGTGCGGGTCGGCCCCTACGGCGGGCCGGAGGCCATGAACAAGGCGCGCGCCAAACTGCTCGATAGCGGCGTCGACGTGGCCATCGTCCGCAACCAGCGCTGATCCTTTTCGCCTTCCAGGGAACCGCATGAACCCGCTTCGCCGCCTGATCTGCTGCTCCGCCCTGGCCGCCGCCATGCCGGGCTTCGCCGCCGCCTCCCCCGCTTCGCCGAAGGAGGGCACCGAATACCTGACGCTGCCCGAAGCCCAGCCGACCGACAGCGGCCGCAGGATCGAGGTACTGGAGTTCTTTGCCTATTACTGCCCGCACTGCTACGCGCTCGAGCCGCAGCTGGCCAACTGGGTCAGAAGGCAGGGCGAGAACATCGCCTTGCGCCGCGTGCATGTGCCGGCCGGGGCCGCGGTGATGCCGCAGCAGCGCCTGTTCTTCACGCTCGAGTCGCTCGGCCTGCTCGAGCAGTACCACGGCCAGGTGTTCAACGCGATGCACGTCGAGCGCCAGCGGTTTGCCCAGGACGAGCAGGTGTTCGACTGGGCCAGCCGCGCCGGCATCGACCGCGCCCGCTTCATCGACGCCTACCGCTCCTTCGGCGTGCAGGCCAAGCTGCGCCGCGCCCAGGCCATGATGGAAGCCTACCGCATCACCCACTGGCCGATGATCGCGGTCGACGGCCGCTTCCTCACCTCGCCCGGCATGCTGGCGGAAGCCGGTGCTGCGGGCGACGCGGCGCTGGCCGGCACGCTGCAGGTGATGGACGGACTGGTCGCGCGGGCGAAAGCGGCCCGCACATGAACGCTGCGCCGGTGCGCGCGGAACGGGTCTTCATCACCGGCGCCTCGAGCGGCATCGGGGCCGCGCTGGCGCGCGAATACGCGGCGCGCGGCGCCCGCCTCGGCCTGCTGGCGCGCCGCCGCGAACGGCTGGAAGAACTGGCCGCATCCCTGCCCCATCCGGAACGCCATCGCCTGTACGCGGCGGACGTGACCGACCGTGCGGCGCTGGCGGCGGCCGCCGCCGACTTCCTGGCCGCCAGTGGCGGCGCCGACATCGTCATCGCCAGCGCCGGCGTCTCGCACGGCACCCTCACCGAGCGCCCCGCCGACCTGGCGGTCTTCGACGCCGTGTTCGCCACCAACGTGAATGCCACGGTCGCCACCTTCGCCCCCTTCATCGCTGCGATGAAGCAGCAGGATGGCGCGCGCCGCCTGGTCGGCATCGGCAGCGTGGCCGGCATCCGCGGCATGCGCGGCGCCGGCGCCTACTGCGCCTCGAAAGCGGCCGTGCACAGCTACTGCGAATCGCTGCGCGTGGAGCTGCGCGGCAGCGGCATCGAGGTGGTGACCATCGCTCCCGGCTACATCGACACCCCCATGACCCGTAACAACCGCTTCCCCATGCCCTTCCTGATGCCCGCCGAACGCTTCGCCGCCCAGGCGGTGAACGTGATCGCGCGCGGCGCCAGCTACCGCGTGCTGCCCTGGCAGATGGGCGTCGTCGCCAAGCTGCTGCGCCTGCTGCCGAACGCCCTGTTCGACCGCCTGTTCGCGCGCGCCCCGACCAAGCAGCGCGCCGCAGCCGGTCAGGAGCGGCCATGAACGCCGAGCGTATCGCCGCGCTGTCGCGTGCCGGGGTGCGCGTGGAGGTGGTGCCGGAGACCGGCTCCACCAATGCCGACCTGCTGGCGCGCGCGGCCCTGCTCAGCGACGCCCTGCTGCTGGTGGCCGAGCACCAGACCGCCGGCCGTGGCCGCGCCGGGCGCAGCTGGCTGTCTTCCAGCGAGCACTCGCTGACCTTCTCGCTGGCCTGGAAGTTCGACGGCGGCCCGCAGGTGCTGGCCGGGCTGCCGCTCGCGGTCGGCGTGGCCCTGGGCGAGGCGCTGGCGGCACTGGGCGTGCAGGTCCAGCTCAAATGGCCGAACGACGTGCTCAAGGACGGCGCCAAGCTGGCCGGGATCCTGATCGAGACCCAGTCCGCGCCACCCGCGCAGGGCGGCGGCACCTGGGCCGTGATCGGCATCGGGCTGAACCTGGTGATGCCGGACGAGGTGGAAGCGCGCCTCGGCCGCAGCGCCGCCGGCGCGCCCTGGCTGGCGCGCATGGAGCGCGACGTCCTGATGGCCGCCCTGCTCGACGCGCTGGCCAAGGCGCTGCGCCTGTTCGCGCGCCAGGGCTTCGCGCCTTTCTGCGCGCGCTGGAACCTGCGCCACGCCTGGCAGGGCCAGACCGTGGTCATCCTCGACCATGGCCAGGTAGTGCAGGAGGGCCTGGCCGCCGGCGTCGACGATAGCGGCCGCCTGCTGCTCGATACGGCCCACGGCCGCAGCACGGTGCTGGCGGGCGACGTGTCGCTGCGCGTGAAGGAGTAGGCCATGCTGCTGCTGATCGACGCCGGCAATACGCGCATCAAGTGGGCCCTGGCCGCCCCTGGCGCCGCGCTGGGCGCCTGGACCCGCCTCGAGGCGCTCCCGCACGCCGCCCTCGACGATGCCGCCGGCGCCTGGCGCGCGGCCGGGGTGACGCGCGCGATCGTGGCCAACGTGGCCGGGACGGCACTGCGCGAGCGTATCGCACATGCCCTGCCGGCAGGCGTGCCGGTCGAGTGGTTCGCCGCCACGGAACAACGCGCGGGCCTGCGCAACGGCTACCGCAATCCCGGCCAGCTTGGCTGCGACCGCTTCGCCGCCGCCATCGGGGCGCGCGCGCTGGCGCCTGGCAAGGACCTGGTCGTGGCCACCTGCGGCACCGCGACCACGGTCGATGCCATCACCGCGGACGGCCGTTTCATCGGCGGCATGATCCTGCCCGGCCTGGCGCTGATGGCCAGCGCGCTGGCGCGCAACACGGCCCAGCTGCCGCAGGTGGTGCCGGGCGGCGCGCCGCCGCCGGTCTTCGGCGACAACACCGACGACGCCATCGTGTCGGGCCTGCTCTCGGCCCAGGCCGGCGCGATCGAGCGCGCCTGCGCGGCGCACGGCGCCAGCACCTGCATCCTCTCCGGCGGTGCGGCGCCCTACATCGCTCCCGTCCTCAAGTTCGGGCACCAGGTGGTCGATAACATCGTGCTGGTCGGCCTGCACGCTGCAGCCGCCGCATGAACGGAGAAGCCACTTGTTGAAATTCGTATTCTGGGCGCTGCTGGCATTGAATGCCGGGCTGTTCGCCCATGCCGAGGGCTACCTCGGCCGGCTCGAGGACGGCGAGCGCGAGCCGCAGCGCCTGAAGAACCAGCTGGCGCCCGAGCGCATGGTGGTGCTGACGGCGAGCGAGGCGCGCGCGGTGGCCGATGCGGCAACCGCCGCGGCCGCGCAGGCCGACGCACCGCCGGCGCAGCCCCTTCCCGTGGCCGCCGCCGCGCCGGTGGAAACCATCGCCTGCACCCAGGCCGGCGCCTTCGCCGCCGGCGACGCGCGCCGTTTCGACACCCGCATCGCCCGCCTCGGCCTCGGCCAGCGCGCCAGCCGCATCAGCGTGCCCTTCCAGGAAGTCAGCAGCCACCTGGTCTACCTGCCGCCCGGCGGCGGCAAGGAAGGCGCCGAGCGGCGCGTGGCCGAACTGAAGGAACGCGGGATCGAGAACTTCTTCGTGATGCAGGGCGATTCGCCGCTCAGGTGGGCGGTGTCGCTGGGCGTGTTCAAGAGCGAGGCGGCGGCGCAAGGCCTGGTCGCTTCGCTGGCACGCCAGGGCGTACGCGGTGCGCGCGTGCTGCCGCGTGGGCCGCAGGGCACGCGCGCGGCCTGGCAATTCCGCGATCTGACGCAGGACGAACGCAAGCGGCTTGCCGGCATCGCTGACGATTTCGCCGGGGTCCAGCTGCGCGCCTGCCAGTAAGACCACGGGCCGCTGGCTGACGCTGGCCTGCCGCCTCAGCGCTTGACGACGATCGGCTTCAGCCCGAACGAATCCGGCACCGCGCGCGCGGCCTCGGCCGCATCCTCGCGGCGCTCGAAGGGGCCGCCGAACAGGCGGTTCACCGATCCCGCCTTGACCACTTCCAGCTTGCCGACTTCGACGCCGGCCTGCTGCAGGCGCGCGCCCATGGCTTCGGCGGTGCCGGCGCGGCCATAGGCGCCGAGCTGCACGTAGTAGCTGCCGCGCGGGACCAGCTTGGGCACGACCTGGGCCAGCGCCGCGCTGTCGGTGCGCACCCGGTCTTCCAGCATCAGGGCGACGATCTCGGGCGGCGCCGACTGCGCTTCCGAGGCGGCGCTGCGGCGCTCGGAGGCAAGGCGGATCGGGTCGTCCGGGAACAGGCGTTCGAGCTCGACCTGGTGGCTGCCCTTGCCCAGCAGGCCGAGCTTGAGGGCCGCCGTATACGACACGTCCACGATGCGGCTGGCGTGGAAGGGGCCGCGGTCATTGATGCGCACCACCACCGACTTGCCGGTTTCGACGCTGGTGATGCGCGCATAGGAGGGAATCGGCAGCGTCGGATGGGCCGCGGTCATCTTGTACATGTCGTACAGCTCGCCGGACGAGGTCTTCTGGCCGTGGAATTTCACCCCATACCAGCTGGCCACGCCACGCTGCACGAAAGGGTCGTTGTGCAGCATCGGGGTATAGGTCTGGCCGAACACCGCGTACGGACGGTTGGCCCACTTGGCATAGGGCTCGGCCTTGACCACCGCATCGGGCAGGTCCATCAGGCCGGGTGGTGGATTGGCGCCGGGCCCGTCGTCCTTGTAGTAACCGCCGCGGCCCGAATTCGGCGGCGGCAGCTTCGGCGCATCGCCATGCCTGGCGGCGGGATGCTTCCAGGGCAGCGGAATCAGGGGCTTGTGCTCGCCGGTGGAACTAGTGCTGCACCCGGTTGCCAGGATTGCCAGGGTGATGACCGTGCCGATGGTCGTAGCAAGTTGTTTTCTTGGAACGGCCATGCGCGGTCCTTGTTAAATTACGTCTGCACTAGTTTACGATGTCTTTGAATACTCATCAATATACCTGCGCCAAGACCTAGCGTAATAAATGCGGTGCCCCCGTAGCTCATGAAGGGCAAGGGCACGCCGACCACCGGCAGGATGCCGCTCACCATGCCCATGTTGACGAACGCATACGTGAAGAAAATCATCGTGATCGCGCCGGCCAGCAGGCGCGTAAACGTGTTCGGCGCGTTCGCCGCGATCATCAGGCCGCGGCCGATCAGCATCAGGTAGACGACCAGCAGGAAGCAGTTGCCGACCAGTCCGAACTCTTCCGAGAACACCGCGAACACGAAGTCGGTGGTCTGTTCCGGTACGAATTCCAGCGCGCCCTGGGTCCCCTTGGCGTAGCCCTTGCCGAGCAGGCCGCCGGAACCGATGGCGATCTCGGACTGGATGATGTGGAAGCCCTTGCCGAGCGGGTCGGAGGTGGGATCGATCAGCGTCATCACGCGCTCGCGCTGGTAGTCGTGCAGCATCGACCAGGCGATCGGCAGCGCGGCGCCGCCGGCCAGGCCGAGGCCGAGCAGCGCCTTCCACGGCAGGCCGGCCAGGAAGATCACGTAGAAGCCCGAGGCGCCCACCATCAGCGCGGTGCCGAGGTCGGGCTGCTTGGCGATCAGGGTGAAGGGCACCAGCAGCAGCGCCGCCGCGACCAGGAAGTTCTTCCAGTTGGCGGCGTTCGCGCGCTGCTGGAAGTACCAGGCCAGCATCAGCGGCGTGGCAATCTTCAGGATCTCGGAGGGCTGGATGTCCACTCCCACGTACAGCCAGCGCCGCGCGCCCTTCTTGATGATGCCGAACATGGCCACCGCGATCAGCAGCGCGACGCCGATCGTATAGATCGGCACGGCCAGGCGCATCAGGGTCTGGGGCGGCACGTTGGCGGCGACCCACATCACGCCGAAGGCCAGCAGGAAGTTGCGGATCTGGTGCTCGACGCGGTCGGGGAACTCGGCACCGGCCGAGGTCATGGTGATCACGCTGGTCATCATCAGCACGAACAGCACCAGGCCAAGCGGCCAGTCGAAGACCGTGAAGTACGGACGCAGGCGGCGCCGCAGCGAGCGGCGTTCTGGAATGTGCGCCATGGCTTATTCCTTTCGAGTGGCTGGAACGCCCGGCGTTGCCGGCGCAGCAGCCTGGATGACCGGTGCGGCAGGCGGCGCGGCCTTCGGCGCGGCGCCGGCGGGCAGGCTGGCGCCCACCCCATCCTTGGGCTTCGGCGGCGGCGGGCGCTTGCCCAGCAGGTAGTAGTCGAGCGCCTTGCGCGCGATCGGCGCGGCGGACGCGGCGCCGAAGCCGGCGTTCTCCACGATCAGCGCCAGCGCGATTGTCGGCTTGTCGGCCGGGGCGAAGGCGACATACAGCGCGTTGTCGCGGTGGCGCTCGTCGATGGCGTTGGCGTTGTATTTGCCGCCGCGCAGGCCGATCACCTGCGCGGTGCCGGTCTTGCCGGCCGAGACGTAACCGGCGTTGGCAAAGGCGCGGAAACCGGTGCCGTAGGATTCCTGGGTCACCCCCACCATGGTGCGCTTGATGAAATCGAGGTTCTCCTGCTTGAGCGGAATGCGCCGGCTTTCCTTCGGCACCGTCTGGGTGCGCTGCTTGGTGGCGCCGTCCTCGATCAGCTTGACCAGGTGCGGCTTCATCACGATGCCGTCGTTAGCCAGGGTCGAGACCGCGTGCGCAAGCTGGATCATGGTGTAGTTGTTGTAGCCCTGCCCGATCGAGATCGAGATGGTGTCGCCGCCGTGCCATTTCTGGGCCGCACGGTTCTTGCTGAAGCGCTTGGCCTTCCACTCCTTGGACGGGCGCACGCCGGTCTTCTCGTGTTCGAGGTCGATGCCGGTCAGTTCGCCGAAGCCGAACTGCTTCATGAAGTCCGACATCCGGTCGATCCCCATCTCGTTGCCGAGCTGGTAATAATAAGTGTCGCAGGATTCGACCACCGACTTGTACATGTCGACCACGCCGTGCCCGCCCGGCTTGTCGTCGCGGAAGCGGTGCCCGCCCAGGATGTAGAAACCGGGGTCGCGGATCGCGTCGGACGGCTTGCGCAAGCCGAGTTCCAGGGCGGCCAGTGACATGAAGGGCTTGAAGGTCGATCCCGGCGGATAGGTGCCGGACAGCGGGCGGTTCATCAGCGGGCGGTCGAGCGAGGTGTTCAGCTCGTTCCAGTTCTGGCTGTCGATGCCGTCCACGAACAAATTGGGGTCGAAGCCCGGACGCGACACGTAGGCCAGCACGTCGCCGGTGCTTGGCTCGATCGCCACCAGCGCGCCGCGCTGCTCGCCGAAGGCCTCCTCGATCACCTTCTGCAGTTCGATGTCGATCGACAGGATCAGGTTGCTGCCCGGTGTCGGCGCGGTGCGCGACAGGGTACGGATGGCGCGCCCGCCGGCGGTGCGCTCGACCTGCTCGTAGCCGGTGGTGCCGTGCAGGTAGCTCTCGTACTTCTTCTCGACGCCTTCCTTGCCGATATGCTCGGTGCCGTTGTAGTTGGCGTCGATGCCGTCCTCTTCCAGCTTCGCCGCCTCTTTCTGGTTGATGCGGCCGATGTAGCCGATCACGTGCGAGGCGGTCTCGCCCAGCGGGTACTGGCGAAACAGGCGCGCCTGCACCTCCACGCCCGGGAAGCGGAAGCGCTGCGCCGTGAAACGCGCCACTTCGTCGTCGGTCAGGCGGGTGCGCAGCGGCACACTGGCGAAGCTGCGCGATTCTTCCAGCAGGCGCTTGAAGCGGCGGCGGTCGCGCGCGTCGATCTCGACCAGCTTGGACAGCTCGTTGATGGTGGACTCCATGTTGGCCTGCAGCTTGGACGGCGTGACCTCGAGCGTATACGCCGAGTAGTTGCGCGCCAGGACCACGCCGTTACGGTCGACGATCAGGCCGCGGTTGGGCACGATGGGCACCAGGGCGATGCGGTTGCCCTCGGCCTGCAGCGCGAACTGGTCGTGGCGCAGCACCTGCAGCCAGACGAAGCGCGCCACCAGCAGGCCGAAGCAGATGAAGACGAGCGCCACCAGCGCCGTGAGGCGCATGCGGAACAGGTGGATCTCGCGGTCGTTGTCCTTGAATTCGGTCACAGCGGAGAAACTCGGCTCAGGTGGTTCAGATCGGGCGCGTATGGTCGCGGTCGACGGCGCGGCGCTGGGGCGCCAGCAGCAGCCAGGTGATCACCGGCCACAGCGCGACCGCGACCACGCTCTCGGCGAAGTGCAGCAAGCCCGGGAAGCGCCCGGAGGCCGTGAAGTGGACGAAGGCCTGCACCGTCTGCGCCAGCAGCAGCAGCGGGAACACGTGCATGGCCTGGGTCATCAGGCGGAACCAGAGCACGCGGCGGTGGATCATGATGGCGAGATAGGACAGCAGCGTGTAGGCGAGCGCGTTCTCGCCCAGCAGGCTGGCGTCATGCACATCCATCAAAAGACCCATGACGAAGGCCACGCCGATGCCGACCTTGCGCGGCTGGTGGATGCCCCAGAACACTAGCACCAGCGCGACGAAGTCGGGCGCACCCACCCAACGGCCCAGCGGCAGCAGGTTGAGCATGAAGGCGCAGACCAGGCTGAAGGTGATGAACAGCGGGCTGACGGGCAGCAGGATATAGTGCGGGCGGTTACCTGGCATTCGGCGTGCTTCCCTGTGGAACGGTGGTCATGGCGCGTTGCGGCTGCTGCTGCGTCTCTGGCCTTGCGGCGGCGGTCGCAGGCGCTGGCGCGGGCGCGGCCGGCTGCGGCGCCGGGCGGGACGGCAGGCCGCCGACGCCGCCGACGCCATTGACCGGCGCGGCGCCCTGCCCCGCACCGGGCGCACCGGCCGGGACGCCCTGCGCCGGCAGCGGCGACGGCGCCAGCGGCGGCGGCGGCACCGGCGCCATGTCGGGCAGCTTGCGGCGCGCGGTGGTCGCCGCCGGCCTGGCCTCCGCCTGCGGGCGTGGCGGCAGGTCCGACTGCGACATGATGATCAGGAGCTGGCGGTTGCGGTCGATGCCGGCCAGCGGCTGGCACACCACGCGGCCGAAGGCACCGGCCGCGACGTTCTCGACCTGCACCACCTTGGCCACCGCCAGGCCGGCCGGGTACATGCCGTCCAGGCCCGACGTCACCAGCACGTCGCCCACCTGGATGTCGGCATTGGCCACCACGAAGCGCAGGTCGAGCAGGCCGGACTGGCCGCGGCCGTAGGCGATGCTGCGCAGGCCGCTGCGCAGCACCTGCACCGGAATCGCCTGGTCGCGGTCGGTGAGCAGCGTGACTTCGGACGTAAACGGGAACACGCGGGTCACCTGGCCCACCACGCCCGCATGGTCGATCACCGGCAGCCCGGGCACGACCTTGTCGCGCGCGCCGCGGTCGATCACGATGCGGCGCGTGGAAGGATCGCGCGCGTCGTACAGGATCTCGGTCATCTGGGCCTGCACCGGCAGGTGCTGCCTGGCATCCATCAGGCGCCGCAGCTGGGCGTTTTCCGCCATCTGGAGCTGGGCCTGCTGCAGCACGCGCGCCTGCGCCAGCTGCTGGGTCTTGAGCTCGCGCACCTCCCTTTGCAGCGTGGAGATCGAGGAAAAATAGCCGGCCATGTTGCCGAGCGCTTCGCGCGGCATCAGGGCGGCCATCTGCAGCGGATAGAGGACGGTGGCGGCCACCTGGCGCACCGCGCCGAGGGTGTGGTAGCGCGCATCGACGACCAGCAGCATCACCGAAATCAGGGCGAACACGATCGCCTTGACCCGGGCCGGGGCACCCTGTTTGAAAAGCGGCGGCGGACTGTATTCCATGTCCTGGTTGGCGTCCTGTCTGGACCGTGCGGCCGGCCAAGGTCAAGGCGGGCAGACGCGCGCGGTACCGCCGCACGTCCTGCCCGCCAGCACGCTCATCGCGCCGCCAGTCCTGCTTTCTTATTCGTAGGAGAAGATCGAGCCCAGCTTGTCCATGCGCTCGAGCGCCATGCCCGAACCGCGCACCACGCAGGTCAGCGGATCCTCGGCCACCAGCACCGGCAGGCCGGTTTCTTCCATCAAGAGGCGATCGAGGTCGCGCAGCAGCGCGCCGCCGCCGGTCAGCATCATGCCCTTCTCGGCGATGTCGGCGCCCAGTTCCGGCGGCGCCTGCTCCAGGCCGTTCTTGACGGCAGAGACGATGTTGTTGAGCGGGTCGGTCAGGGCTTCCAGGATCTCGTTCGACGAAATCGTGAACGAGCGCGGGATGCCTTCCGACAGGTTGCGGCCCTTGACTTCCATTTCCTTGACTTCGGAACCGGGGAAAGCCGACCCTATGGCCTTCTTGATCGCTTCGGCGGTCTGTTCGCCGATCAGCATGCCGTAGTTGCGGCGGATGTAGTTGACGATGGCTTCGTCGAACTTGTCGCCGCCCACGCGCACCGAGCCCTTGTAGACCATGCCGCCCAGCGAGATGATGCCGACCTCGGTGGTGCCGCCGCCGATGTCGACCACCATCGAGCCGGTGGCGTCCGACACCGGCAGGCCGGCGCCGATCGCGGCCGCCATCGGCTCTTCGATCAGGTAAACCTGCGAAGCGCCGGCGCCGAGCGCCGATTCGCGGATCGCGCGGCGCTCGACCTGGGTCGAGCCGCAGGGCACGCAGATGATGATGCGTGGCGACGGGCGGAAGAATTTCGAGTCGTGCACCATGCGGATGAACTGCTTGAGCATCTGCTCGGTGACGGTGAAGTCGGCGATCACGCCGTCCTTCATCGGGCGGATGGCCTCGATGTTGCCCGGCACCTTGCCCAGCATCTGCTTGGCTTCCTTGCCCACCGCCTGGATGGTTTTCTTGCCGTTCGGGCCGCCTTCCTGGCGGATGGCGACGACCGACGGTTCGTCCAGCACGATGCCCAGGCCGCGCACGTAGATCAGCGTGTTGGCGGTGCCGAGGTCGATCGCCAGGTCATTCGAGAAGTAGCTGCGTAAAGAACCAAACATGGGTGTCCTGATGCGCGACTGGGCGCGCGTGAATATTGGTCGGGTTGTCCTTGCCGCGCGCATCCGGGCAGCGCGGTCTTTTCCTGCGGCGGGCGGTCTCGCAGCCCGACAGCGCATTAGCCCGCCATTCTACCTTATAATTTGTCGATTACATGCTGAAAAGGGGGCGTTTTCGGCCCCATTTCCAAGGCGAGATCGACGGTGTTTCCAAGGTTTTATCGGACGTAGCGCGCCGTTTGCTGACCGTCTGCCAACATTCATTATTAGCCCACTCACATTTTTGCGCGCGGCCCGCGCCGCGCCCTTTTGCCATGTCCCTGACACTTTCAGACGTAAAACGCATCGCCAACCTGGCCCAGCTCGAAATGGATGAGGCCCATGCGGAAACCGCGCTGGCCGAGCTGAACGGCATCTTCGCGCTGGCCGAGCAGATGCAGGCGGTGGACACCAGCGGCGTCGCGCCGCTGTCACAGCCGCTGTCCGCCATCATGGCGCTGCCGCTGCGCCTGCGCGACGACGTGGTGACCGAGGAGAACCGCCGCGAGGATTACCAGGCCCCGGCGCCGAAGGCCCAGGACGGCCTGTACCTGGTCCCGAAAGTCATCGAGTAAGCCTGATTTCGCCTCCGCCTCCGCCTCCGTCTTCACGAACCGACACGCACATGCATAACAAGACCATCAAAGAGCTGTCCGCGCTCCTGCAATCGAAGCAGGTATCGAGCGTCGAACTGGCCAGCCACTACCTCGACCGCATCGAAGCGAGCAGCCACAATGCCTTCCTGCACCTGGACCGCGCACGTTCGCTGGCCCAGGCAGCCGAGGCCGACGCCCGCATCGCCGCCGGCAACGCCGGTCCGCTGACCGGCGTGCCGATCGCGCACAAGGACATCTTCGTGACCCGCGGCTGGCGCACCACGGCCGGCTCGAAGATGCTGGCCAATTACGAGAGCCCGTTCGACGCCACCGTGGTCGAGCGTTTCGGCCGCGCCGGCATGGTCACCCTGGGCAAGGTCAACCTCGATGAATTCGCGATGGGCTCGGCCAACGAGAATTCGGCCTTCGGTCCGGTGAAGAACCCCTGGGATCCGCTGGCGGTGCCGGGCGGCTCCTCGGGCGGCTCGGCCGCCGCGATCGCCGCGCGCCTGGCGCCGGCCGCCACCGCCACCGACACCGGCGGCTCGATCCGCCAGCCCGCCGCCTTCTGCGGCGTCACCGGCATCAAGCCGACCTACGGCCGCGTGTCGCGCTTCGGCATGATCGCCTTCGCCTCCTCGCTCGACCAGGGCGGCCCGATCGCCCAGACCGCCGAGGACTGCGCCCTGCTGCTCAACGAAATGATCGGTTTTGATGAGCGCGATTCGACCAGCCTGACGGTCGAACAGGGCAACGTCGCCGAAGACTATACCCGCGACCTGAACCAGCCCTTGAATGGCCTGCGCATCGGCGTGCCGAAGGAATACTTCGGCGAAGGCCTGGCAAGCGACGTGGAGGCCGCGGTACGTGGCGCACTGGACGAATTCGTCAAGCTGGGCGCGACCCTGGTCGAGATCTCGCTGCCGAAGACCGCGCTGTCGATCCCGACCTACTACATCATCGCCCCGGCCGAGGCCTCGTCGAACCTGTCGCGCTTCGACGGCGTGCGCTACGGCCACCGCGCCAGCGAGTACAAGGATTTGCAGGACATGTACCGCAAAACCCGCGCCGAAGGCTTCGGACGCGAGGTCCAGCGCCGCATCATGGTCGGCACCTATGTGCTGTGCCATGGCTACTACGACGCCTATTACGTGCAGGCGCAGAAGATCCGCCGCCTGATCGCGGACGACTTCCAGGCCGCCTTCAAGGACAAGTGCGACGTGATCATGGGCCCGGTGGCCCCGACCGTGGCCTGGGACCTGGGTTCGAAAGCCAACGATCCGGTGGCGAACTACCTGGCCGACATCTTCACGCTGTCGACCAGCCTGGCGGGCCTGCCGGGCATGTCGATCCCGGTCGGTTTCGGCCAGGGCGACAAGAATGCCAAGCGCCCGGTCGGCCTGCAAATCATCGGCAATTATTTTGCCGAAGCGAAGCTGCTGAACATCGCGCACCAGTACCAGCAAGTCACCGACTGGCACCAGCGCGCTCCAGAGGGCGTTTAAGCCCTAGGGTGGGCGGGGTAAATCAGGCCAGTGGCCTGATTTACAAACGCCCACGCGTTCAAATTACGCCAGCGCGGCCACAGAATAAAGAGAGAACAACTATGCAATGGGAAGTCGTCATCGGTCTTGAGAACCACGTGCAGCTCACGACCAACTCCAAAATCTTCAGCGGCAGCTCGATCCGCTTCGGCGCCGAGCCGAACACCCAGGCCAGCCCGGTGGACCTGGCGCTGCCGGGCGTGCTGCCGGTGTTGAACCGTGGCGCCGTCGAGCGCGCGATCCGCTTCGGCCTGGCCGTGGGCGCTAGAATCGCGCCGCAGTCGGTGTTCGCGCGCAAGAACTACTTTTATCCGGACCTGCCCAAGGGCTACCAGATCAGCCAGTTCGAGGACCCGGTGGTCCAGGGCGGCACCATCAGCTTCGCCTTTGAAAAGGACGGCAAGCTGGAAACGAAGACCGTCAACCTGACCCGCGCGCACCTGGAAGAAGACGCCGGCAAGTCGCTGCACGAAGACTACGCCGGCATGAGCGGCATCGACCTGAACCGCGCCGGCACGCCGCTGCTCGAGATCGTGTCCGAGCCGGAAATGCGCAGCGCGGCCGAAGCCGTGGCCTATGCCAAGGCCCTGCACTCGCTGGTGGTATGGCTGGGCGTCTGCGACGGCAACATGCAGGAAGGCTCCTTCCGCTGCGACGTCAACGTCTCGGTGCGCCCGATGGGCCAGAAGGAATTCGGCACCCGCTGCGAGATCAAGAACCTGAACTCCTTCCGCTTCATGGAAGAAGCGATCCACTACGAAGTGCGGCGCCAGATCGAGCTGATCGAAGACGGCGGCAAGGTGATCCAGGCCACCCGCCTGTGGGATCCGGACAAGAAGGAAACCCGCTCCATGCGCACCAAGGAAGACGCGCAGGACTACCGCTATTTCCCCGACCCGGACCTGCCGCCACTGGTCATCAAGCAGGACTGGATCGAGCGCGTGAAGGCCGACATGCCCGAGCTGCCGGGCGCCCTGCGCGCGCGCTTCACCGGCGACTACGGCCTGCCGGAATACGACAGCCTGGTGCTGACCTCCTCCAAGGCGATGGCGACCTACTACGAGGCCGTGGTGGCCACGGCCGGCAAGGAAAACGCCAAGGCCGCCGCCAACTGGATGATGGGCGATGTTTCCTCGACCCTGAACCGCGAAGGCGTGGAGCTCGAGCAAGCGCCGGTGTCCGCCGCCCAGCTGGCCCTGCTGCTCAAGCGCATCGCCGACGGCACCATCTCGAACAAGGCCGGCAAGGAAGTGTTTGCAGCCATGTGGGAAGCCGGGTCGGATGACGTGAACCTGGCCGACACCGTGATCGAACAGAAGGGCCTGAAGCAGATCTCGGACACGGGCGCCTTGGCGGCGATCGTTGACGAGGTGCTCGCCGCCAATGCCAAGTCGGTGGAACAGTACCGCGCCGGCAAGGAAGCCGCGATCAACGCCCTGATCGGCCAGACCATGAAGGCCTCGAAGGGCAAGGCCAATCCGGCCCAGGTGACCGAGCTGCTGAAGCAGAAGCTGGCCGGCTGATGTAGGGTGGGCGGCTCCACCCGGCATGCTGGTCGGCCCCAGGCCTTGAGGCCGCCCACGCGGTGATCGTTGGCGGCTCCGCTCGCGCGCCGGATGATCTTGCCGCCAACGCTCACCGCGTGGGCGGCGCATGCACCGGCGTGATGCAAGGCGACGGGTGCAGCCGCCCACCCTTGTATCTTGTTCTCATTGGTGGTTAGCTACTGCCAATTGAGGTGAAGACCAGCTTGGGCCCACCCTTAAGGCTCGACCTTGGAAGGTAGATCAAGCCCTTCACCTCGTTCGCACACCATACCAAACACTGGACGGTAGCCAAGGGCTATGACCCTGTATGCACAAGGAGAGTGGGTGTGATGATCGAGAACACAAGGAGAGACTATGTTTTACCTGGGCGTAGATGTCGCCAAAGCCAAGCTTGACTGCATGCTGCTCGATACCACGAGTGGCAAACTGAAATCGAAGTCGCTGGCAAATACACCGGCCGGCTTTACCCAGCTGCTCGAATGGCTGGACAAACAGAAGGCGCTCAAGCCCCATGTAGTGATGGAACCGACCGGGATGTATCACGAGAACGCCGCACTGGCGTTAGCCGATGCAGGGCTGGTGGTATCGCTCATCAATCCAGCCCAACTGCGCGCATTTGCTCAAGGTTTGGGTGTCAAAACCAAGACCGACAAGGCAGATAGCGCCGTTCTGGCGCGCTTTGGCGCGGCTCAGAATCCCGCACCATGGCAGCCACCGTCACAGTCAGCGCGCCGGCTCAAGGCGCTGCTGACGCGACGAGATGCTGTCGCTGACGATTTACAGCGCGAACGAAACCGCCAGGAAGCAAATGATTTCAGCCCAGCTCCTGAAGCAGTTGGAGAATCGATCGCCCAATCGATCGTCTTCCACGAAGCTGAACTTAAACGACTGGAGAAAATGATTGCCGAGCATATCGACAACGATCCAGACCTGCGAAACAAAAAGGAACTTCTTGAGACCATTCCAGGTGTCGGTCCGCGCGTCTCGGGTCATATGACAGCCCTGTTTGCAGGGCGAACATTTGACCGTGCCGAGCAGCTCGCCGCTTACCTTGGCCTGGTACCTGTAGAGTGGCAATCTGGCTCGTCTGTACGTGGTCGACCGCGCATGTCCAAAGCTGGCCCTGCTTATTTGCGCAAGGTGCTGTACATGCCTGCCGTTGTTGCACGACGCTGTAACCCACACATCAAGGCACTCAACGACCGTCTGCTTACAAAAGGTAAGTCAAAGATGGCGGCCATTGGCGCCGCGATGCGTAAGCTCGCTCACCTCTGCTTCGGGGTCATCCACAGCGGTAAGCCCTACGATCCGAAATTTGCGATGTAGGGCTTGACCGCCAAGACGGTATCTACGCGTCAGACGCCGTAGCGGCTGCGGTAGGCGGCCACGGCCTCCTTGTGCGCGCCCAGCTCGGCGCCGGCATCGTTCGACAGGTAGGTGAACAGGTCGTCCAGGTTGGCGATCGAAATCACCGGGATGCCGAATTCCTGCGACACCTGCTGCACCGCCGAGTGCGCCGACAGCGCGTCGTCCTTGCCCGAACGCTCCATGCGGTCGAGCGCGATCAGCACGGCGGCCGGTTCGGCGCCGGCGGCGCGGATCATGTCGACCGATTCGCGCACCGAGGTGCCGGCCGAGATCACGTCGTCGATGATCACGACCTTGCCCGCCAGTTTGGCGCCGACGATGGTGCCGCCTTCGCCATGGTCCTTGGCTTCCTTGCGGTTGTAGGCAAACGAGGTGTTGCGGCCCTTGGCGGCCAGCGCCACCGCGGTTGCGCTGGCCAGCGTGATGCCCTTGTACGCGGGTCCGAACAGCATGTCGAATGCGACGCCTGAATCGAGCAGGGTCTGGGCGTAGAACTGCGCCAGCCGGCCCAGCGTCGCGCCATCGTGGAACAGGCCGGCGTTGAAGAAGTACGGCGACTGGCGCCCCGCCTTGGTCGTGAAGTTACCGAACTTCAATACCTCGGCCCCCACCGAAAATGCAATAAATTCCTGGCGCAAGTCGCTCACGTGCTTCTCCTGAATGGTCGAAAGCGCGTATTGTAAACCGCCCACTTCGCGGGAGCGAAGCCGCGCCCGGCCGGGACCGTTCCGAAGAGCATCGAAACAGGCTACACTATCGGCCCGGTGCCACGTGCCGGCCCCTGCTTTCCTTCACCTCGAATCCCATGCCACGAATTATTTCCGCGAACCTGAACGGCATCCGTTCCGCCCACAAAAAAGGCTTCTTCAACTGGCTCGCCACCCAGTCCGCCGATTTCATCTGCGTGCAGGAACTGAAGGCGCAGCAGGCCGACATGAGCGAGGAATTCCTCGCGCCGCACGGCTACCATGGCCATTTCCACTACGCCGAGAAGAAGGGCTATTCCGGCACCGGCGTGTACAGCCGCAGCGCGCCGGACAACAGGCGCATCGGCTTCGGCTGTACCGAATTCGACGCCGAAGGCCGCTACACCCGCTGCGACTTCGGCAACCTGACGGTGATTTCGGTGTACTGCCCGTCCGGCTCCTCGTCGCCGGAGCGCCAGCTGGCCAAGTTCCGTTTCATGGAAGTCTTCCTGCCGCACCTGCAGGAACTGAAGGCCGAGGGACGCGAAGTGGTGATCTGCGGCGACTGGAACATCGCCCACAAGGAAATCGACCTGAAGAACTGGAAGAGCAACCAGAAGAATTCGGGCTTCCTGCCGGAAGAACGGGCCTGGATGAGCCGCATCTTCGACGAGATCGGCCTGGTGGACGTGCACCGCAAGCTGGCGCCGGACGCCGCCGACTACACCTGGTGGAGCAACCGCGGCCAGGCCTACGCCAAGAACGTGGGCTGGCGCATCGACTACCACGTGGCCACCCCGGGCATCGCGGCGTGCGCGACATCGGTATCGGTCTACAAGGACGAGCGCTTCAGCGACCACGCGCCGCTCATCATTGATTACGATCTCTGATAGTCAAGCCGTATTCAGAAGCTTGTCTTCTGAATACGCGTCCACCGGCCATGCCAGCCGGAAGCGGCTATCGAAACGCCGTGTCTCCCCCGTCAGCGGATCGTCGAAGCTGATCGCGCGCGCCAGCAACTGCAGCGGCGCGTTGAAATCATCCCCCTTGCAGGGCAGCGCGACCGGATAGAAAGCGTCGTTCAGGATCGGCGCGCCCAGCGCCGCCAGGTGCAGGCGCAGCTGGTGCTTGCGTCCGGTATGCGGATGCAGCCGGTAGTGCGCCAGCGCGCCGCGCCGCTCGATCAGCTCGACCACGGTCTCGGAATTCGGCTCGCCCGGCACTTCCGCGCTCACAAAAAACTGCTCCGCATCCTGCATGCGGCTGCGATAGGTGAAGGGGAACTCCCTGCCCTCGATCGGGCCGGCCAGGGCCTCGTACACCTTCTTCACCACCCGCTTCTGGAACATCGACTGGTAGGCCCCGCGCGAATCCGGGTTGTGCGAGAAGATCACCACGCCCGCGGTCTCGCGGTCGAGCCGGTGGATCGGGGTCAGGTGCGGCAGGCCGTAGCGCTTCTTCAGGCGCACCAGCAGCGTCTCGTGCAGGAAGCGCCCGGTCGGGATGGTGGGCAGGAAGTGCGGCTTGTCGGCCACCAGCAGGTGCTCGTCCTGGTGCAGCACCGTCTCCTGGAACGGAATCGGGGTTTCCGGTGTTTCCAGCTCGCGGTAGTACCAGATGCGCATGCCCTGGCGCACCGGGCTGTCGGCGCGCAGCGGCGCGCCCTGCGCATCGACGATTTCGCCGCGCGCCAGGCGGCTCGCCCATGCGCCTTCGGACACGTCGGGAAAGCGTTCGGCCAGGAAGCGCAGCATGCCGCCGGCGCGCGTTTCGGTCAGCCACAGGTAGCTGGGCGCGACGCCGTCGCGGATGGGCAGCGGCACGTAGGCATTGGCTTCGGCCTGGTGGCCCTTGCGGCTGCTGCCCATCGCCTAGCGCAGGGCGACGTTGCTGCGGTAGGGCGGCAGCTTCGCGGCGGTGGTCCCCTTGGTGCGCGCATACACCGGCAGCAGCACGTTCATGTGCGCCTGCATGTCGTTGATGCGGCTTTCCCCGCCCGGGTGGGTCGAGAGCAGCTCGATCGGCGCGCGCTGGCTCAGGGCCGCCATCTTGCGCCACAGGGCGATGCCGGCGCGCGGGTCGTAGCCGGCGCGGGCGGCGATGTCGAGGCCGACCAGGTCGGCCTCGCGCTCGTCGTTGCGCGAGAACTTCAGCCCGACCAGCTGGGCGCCGGCGTTGGTGACCATGCCGGTGATGTTCGGATCGACGCCGAAAAAGGCCGATGCCGCCAGGCCGGTGAGGCGCGCGCCGATGTTGGTCAGGCCCTGCTTGGCCATCTTTTCGCGGCTATGCTCGCGCAGCGCGTGGGCGATCTCGTGTCCCATCACGGCCGCCACCTCGTCGTCGGTCAGCTTCAGCGAGGTGAGGATGCCGGTAAAGAAGCCGATCCGGCCGCCCGGCATGCAGAAGGCGTTCACGTCCTTCGAATCGATGACGTTGACCTGCCACTGCCAGCGGCTCGCTTCCTGGTTCCAGCGCGTGCTGTGCGGAATGATGCGCCGGGCGATGGCGCGCAGGCGCTGCACTTCCGGATGCGAGGGCGGCAGCAGCACACCTTTCTGCTGGGCCTGGCTCATCATCTGCGTGTACTGCTGCGCCGCCGCCTGGTTCACCGTTTCCGCCGGGACCACCTTGCTAAAACGCGACAGGGGCC
This sequence comes from Massilia sp. MS-15, assembly GCF_020176695.1. Lineage (GTDB taxonomy): Bacteria > Pseudomonadota > Gammaproteobacteria > Burkholderiales > Burkholderiaceae_D > Telluria > Telluria hydrophila. The sequence goes on from NZ_JAIWIA010000022.1 coordinate 179,844, forward strand.
GTACCTCGATGCCGTCCTGGACCGTGGTGTTGCGGTCGTCCTGTGCCGCCGCGCCACCGGCCACGCCAAAGGCGGCGCACAGCGCGAGGCCGCCCGCCAGATGCTTGAATGTTTTCATGTCGTCAGCGATAGGCTGTTCTTAGCAGCACTATCTCCCAAGAAATAAGCTGAATGGATCCATCAGCGCCGATCATCGCGGATCACGGGCGGCCCGACAAGCCGCCACCGCACATAAGCGCCGGGTTGCCAGGCCAATCACTCACGCCGGTCCGCTGACGCCGGAGCGTTTGCGCAGGCGAAACACCGCCAGGCTGCCGCGCAGATTCGGCAGGAAGCGCACCACCTTCCCCTCGGCCAGCGCCACGTACTCCAGCACTTCCAGCCCGCACTTCTCGGCCAGGTCCTGGAAGTCGTGGATGGTTGCGTAGCGCACGTTGGGCGTGTCGAACCATTGGTAAGGCAAGGTGCGCGACACCGGCATGCGGCCGCAGATCAATGCCACGCGGTGCGGCCAGTAGGCGAAGTTGGGGAAGGACACGATGGCTTCCTGGCCGACCCGCACGATGTCGCGCAGGCGCGCCTCGACATGCTGCATCATCTGCAGCGAGGACAGGCACAGCACCATGTCGAAGCTGTTGTCGCGGAACAGGTCCAGGCCCTCTTCCATGTCGTGCTGGATCACGCTGATGCCGCGCTGGGTGCTCTCCAGCACCTTGTCGTCGGCGATCTCGACGCCGTAGCCGGTGCAGTGCTTGCCCAGTTCCAGGTAGCGCAGCATGGCGCCGTCGCCGCAGCCGACGTCGAGCACGTGCGACCCCTCGCGCACCCAGTCGGCGATGAAGGCCAGGTCGGGACGCAGCGCGTCCAGTTCGCGGGCGTTCATGCCGCCTCCCTTGCCGCGGCGCGGTGTTCGCCGAGTTCGGCGGCGATGCGGTCGTAGTAGGCGCGCACCACCGCCATGTAGCGCGGGTCTTCCAGCAGGAAGGCGTCGTGGCCGTGCGGCGCGTCGATCTCGGCATAGCTCACCTTGCGCCGGTTCGACAGCAGGGCCTCGACGATCTCGCGGCTGCGCTCCGGCGAAAAGCGCCAGTCGGTGCTGAAAGAGGCGATCAGGAACTGCGCCTTGGTGGCAGCCAGCGCCTTGGCCAGGTCGCCGCCGTGGGCGCGCGCCGGGTCGAAGTAGTCGAGCGCCTTGGTGATGATCAGGTAGGTGTTGGCGTCGAAGTATTCCGAGAACTTGTCGCCCTGGTAGCGCAGGTAGGATTCGATCTCGAAATCGACGCCGAAATCGAAAGCGTAGTCGTCGCTCTCGGCGGCATTGCGCAGCTTGCGGCCGAATTTTTCCGCCATGTCGTCGTTCGACAGGTAGGTGATGTGGCCGACCATGCGCGCCACCTTCAGGCCGTTCCTGGGCACCACGCCGTGCTCGTAGAAGTCGCCGCCATGGTAGTCGGGATCGGTGAGGATGGCCTGGCGCGCCACGTCGTTGAAGGCGATGTTCTGGGCCGACAGCTTGGGGGTGGAAGCGATCACGATGCAGTGGCGCAGGCGGTCCGGGTACAGGATGCTCCAGGACAGGGCCTGCATGCCGCCCAGCGAACCGCCCATCACGGCGGCGAAGCAGTCGATGCCGAGGCGGTCGGCCAGGCGCGCCTGGGCCGCCACCCAGTCTTCCACGGTCAGCAGCGGAAAGGCCGCGCCATACGGCTTGCCGGTGGCCGGATTCGTGTGCATCGGACCGGTCGAGCCGAAGCAGGAGCCGAGGTTGTTGACGCCGATGACGAAGAAGCGGTCGGTGTCGACCGGCTTGCCCGGCCCCACCATGTTGTCCCACCAGCCCTGGCTCTTGGGCTTGCCGGCGTAGGTGCCGGCCACGTGGTGCGAGGCGTTCAGCGCGTGGCAGACCAGCACCGCGTTCGAGCGCTCGGCGTTCAGCGAGCCATAGGTCTCATACATCAGCGTGTAGTCGCCCAGCTGGGCGCCGCTTTGCAGCGGCAGGGGTTCGGCGAAATGCATCGCCTGCGGTGTGACGTTTCCTATCGATGCCATGGGGGTTGCGTGTGCTTCTTCATGTGTTTCGTGTTGCCGCGCGCCCCGGTCATCCGAGGTTCTGCAGCTGTTCGACGGCGGCGGCGATCTCGTCCGGCTCGACCGCGCGCAGGATGCGCCGGGTGCGGGTGGTGATCGCGGCCAGGTCGCTATTCAGGATTTCCTGCTTCACCGCCAGCAGCTGGGCCGGATGCATCGAGAATTCGCGCAGGCCCATGCCGAGCAGCAGGCGGGTGAGCTTGGGGTCGCCCGCCATCTCGCCGCATACGGCCACGTCCAGCCCGGCCTTGTGGCCGGTGGCGATGGTATGGGCGATCAGGTTCAGGACCGCCGGGTGCAGCGGGTTGTACAGGTGCGCCACTTCGTAGTCGACGCGGTCGATCGCCAGCAGGTACTGGATCAGGTCATTGGTCCCGATCGACAGGAACTGCATGCGCTTGACGAACATCGGCAGCGCCAGCGCGGCCGCGGGAATCTCGATCATGGCGCCCACTTCCACGCCCGGGTCGTACTTGACGCCCTCTGCGCGCAGCTGGGCCTTGGCCTGCTCGATCATGGCGAGCGTCTGGTCGATCTCGAAGGCATGCGCCAGCATCGGGATCAGGATCCGTACTTTTCCATAGGCGGAGGCGCGCAGGATGGCGCGCAGCTGGGTCAGGAACAGCTGCGGTTCGGCCAGGCAGTAGCGGATCGCGCGCAGGCCCAGGGCCGGGTTCAGGGCGGTATGCTCGGTGGGGTCGAGCGGCTTGTCGGCGCCGACGTCGAGCGTGCGGATCGTCACCGGACGGCCCTTCATCGCCACCACCGCCTTGCGGTACTGCTCGAACTGCTCGTCCTCGCCGGGCACCTTCAGGCCGTTGGGGCCGCGGCCCATGAACAGGAATTCGGAGCGGAACAGGCCGACGCCCATCGCGCCCGCCTCCAGCGCGCCCGGGCAGTCGTCCGGCAGCTCGATGTTGGCCAGCAGCGTGATTGCGGTGCCGTCCTTCGTCACCGCCGGCGTCTTCTTGAGCTTGAGCAGGCGCTTGCGCGCCTTGATGAGCGCAGCCTGGCGCGCACGGTACTGTTCCAGCACCAGCTGGCTCGGGTTGCAGATCACCACGCCGGCGTCGCCGTCGATGATCACCCAGTCGTCCTGCTCGATCAGGCGCGAGGCCTGGCTCAGGCCGACCACGGCCGGGATGTCGAGCGAGCGTGCGACGATCGCGGTGTGCGAGTTCTGGCCGCCGACGTCGGTGACGAAGCCGATGAAGGAACGGTTCTCGCCATCGCGGTCGCGGAAGGCCAGCATGTCGGCCGGCGAGATATCGTGCGCCACCACGATCATCGAAGGCGGCGCATGGTCCTCGCCCGCCGGGAACGACGGCGGCATCGCGCTGGCGCTGCCCATCAGGACTTTCAGCACGCGCTCGGCCACCTGCTGGATGTCGTGCTTGCGCTCGCGCAGGTACTCGTCCTCGATCTCGTCGAACTGGCTCGACAGCTCGTCGATCTGGGTCACCAGCGCCCATTCGGCGTTGTAGTGGCGGGTACGGATGATGTCGAGCGGCGCTTCCGAGATCATCGGGTCGGACAGGATCAGCGCGTGCACGTCGATGAAGGCGCCCAGTTCGGTCGGGGCGTCCTTGGGGAGCTCGGTCCACAGGGCCTGCAGCCCACGGTGCACCTCGGCGATCGCGTCCTGCAGGCGCGCGACCTCGGCCTCGACCTGCTCTTCCGGCACCAGGTAGTGCTTGACGTCGAGCGCGGCCGGCGTGAGCAGGTGCGCGCGGCCGATCGAGATGCCGCGCGATACCGGAATGCCGTGGAGCGTGAACGATGCCATCGATGGTCCCGTGTGGCGGGTAGGAACCGCTTCGCGCGGCATTATTCGCCTTCGCCGAACTTGTCGTTGACCAGGCCTGCCAGCGCCGCGACGCAGGCTTCCTCGTCCGGGCCGTCCGCCTCGAGCAGCACTTTGGCGCCCTTGCCGGCGGCCAGCATCATGACGCCCATGATCGACTTGGCGTTGATGCGGCGGCCGTTGCGGGTAAGCCAGACGTCGCTCTTGAACTTGGCGGCCAGCTGGGTGAACTTGGCGGAGGCGCGGGCGTGCAGGCCCAGCTTGTTGATGATTTCCAGTTCCTGTTGAATCATGTTCTCGTTATGTGCCCGTGGCCAAATGGTAGGAAGGGGTGAAGTTCAGTTCGATCCGATCAGCTCGATCCGACGCGGATCCGGTTGTCGACCCGCACCGCGCCGTTCTGGGCGCCGGCCAGGGCCATCTCGACCACCACATCGAGGCTGTCGCGGCGGTAGGTGATCGCGCGCAGCAGCATCGGCAGGCTGATGCCGGCGATGACTTCCACATGGCCGGCGTCCTGCAGCGAAGTGCAGCAATTCGAGGGCGTACCGCCCTTGATGTCGGTGATGACCAGCACGCCGTCGCCTTCGTCGAGGCGCGCGATCGCTTCCCTGGCCAGGCAGTTCACCTGGTGCAGGTCCTGGTCGGCGCTGACGTCGATCGCCTCGAAGCGCTCGGTGGGACCGCGGAACACGTGCGCCACCGCGGCGATGAAGGCCTGGCCCAGCGGCGCGTGGGTCAGCAGGAGGATGCCTACCATGTCAGTTCGCTTTCGATACTTGTTGTTCGACCGCGTCGATGAACATCGCGGCCACGTCGAATCCGGTCTGGTCGGCGATTTCCTGGAAGCAGGTCGGGCTAGTGACGTTGACTTCGGTCAGGTACTCGCCAATCACATCCAATCCTACCAGCAACAAACCACGCGCGGCCAGGACCGGGCCGATGGCCTCGGCGATCTCGCGCTCGCGCTCGGTGATCGGCATGGCCACGCCCAGGCCGCCGGCGGCCAGGTTGCCGCGCACTTCATTGCCCTGCGGGATGCGCGCCAGCGTGAACGGCACCGGCTTGCCGCCGATGACCAGCACGCGCTTGTCGCCCTGCGTGATGGCAGGGATGAATTTCTGGGCCATGATCGAATGCCGGCCGTTGTCGGTGAGCGATTCGATCACCGAGCCCAGGTTCATGCCATCCGCCTTGACGCGGAAGATGCCGGCGCCGCCCATGCCGTCCAGCGGCTTGAAGATCACGTCGCCGTGCTTGTCGTGGAAGGCGCGCAGGCGGGCCGGGTTCGAGCTCACCAGGGTTGGCGAGGTGTACCCGCTGAACTGGCCGATGGTGAGCTTTTCGTTGTGGTCGCGGATCGCGCCGGGACGGTTGAACACGCGCGCGCCCTGGCGTTCGGCCAGTTCCAGCAGGTAGGTGCCGTACACGTACTCCATGTCGAAAGGCGGGTCCTTGCGCTCGATGACGGCGTCGAACACCGACAGGGCCACGATCTCCGGGGCATCGGCGCGGTACCAGGCATCCGGCTCGCCGGTCAGGTGGATGCGCCTGACCTCGGCCGTGACCGCGCCCTCTTCCAGCACCATGTCGCGCTGCTCGAAGGCGTACACGGCGTGGCCGCGGCGCGCCGCTTCGCGCATCATCGCAAAGGTCGAATCCTTGTAGATCTTGAAGGAAGAGAGCGGGTCGGCGAGGAAGGCGATGTTCATGGCGCGGGCAATGGAGGGGAATGCCTGATTTTAGCCGGAAATGCGATTTCTCGCGGGCAGTGCCCGCTTCCAGCCACTCCCCGCCCCCGGCGCCACTCAGTACACTTCCGGATTCGGGTCGGTGCGCTCGAGTTCCAGCGAGGCCGCCAGCAGCCCCAGGCGCGCCACCACGCCGTACACGTAGAAGCGGTTCGGCGCGGCCGTGCCCGGCTTGGCCTTGAGGTCGGGCACCGCATGCTGCTGGGCAAACGCCAGCGGCACGTATTGCGAGCCCGGCGCGTTCAAATTCTGGTCGATGCCGCGCTCGGCGTGCACGCGGTAGAAGCCGCCCACCACGTAACGGTCGATCATGTACACCACCGGCTCGGCCACGGCATCGTTGATCGACTCGAAGGTCGGCACGCCTTCCTGCACGATCATGTCGGTGATGGCGACCCCATCCTTGATGACCGTCATCCGGTTGCGCTGGGCACGGCTCAGGTCGCGCACTTCGCTCGCGTCCTTGATGGTCATGACGCCCATGCCGTAGGTACCGGCATCCGGCTTGACGATCACGAAGGGCTTTTGCTCCTTCATGCCGTATTCCTTGTACTTCTTCTTGATCTTGGACAGCAGCGCCGAAACGGCGTCGGCCAGCTGCTCGGTGCCGACGTCGTCCTGCAGGTCGATCTCGCCGACCTTGCTGTGCAGCGGGTTGACCAGCCACGGATCGATCTCGATCAGCTTGCCGAACTTCTTGGCCACTTCGTCGAAGGCCTTGAAGTGGTTGCTCTTGCGCCGCATGGCCCAGCCAGCGTGCAGCGGCGGCAGCAGCGACTGCTCGTGGATGTTTTCCAGGATGGACGGGATGCCCGCGGACAGGTCGTTGTTGAGCAGGATGGTGCAGGGGTCGAAGTCGGCCAGCCCGACCCGGCGGCCGTTGGGCGAGCGCACCAGGGGTTCGACCACCAGCATGTTCCCGTCCGGTAGCGCCAGCGGGGTCGGCTGGGTGACTTCCGGCGACAGCGAGCCGAGGCGCACGTGCAGGCCGGTCTGGCGGAAGATCTGCATCAGGCGCGCCACGTTCTGCAGGTACATCGGGTTGCGCGTGTGCACTTCCGGGATCATCAGGAGGTTGCGCGCATCCGGGCAGTACTTGTCGATCGCGGCCATGGCCGCCTGCACGGCCAGCGGCAGCATCTCGGTGGACAGGTTGTTGAATCCGCCCGGGAACAGGTTGGTATCGACCGGGGCCAGCTTGTAGCCGGCGTTGCGCAGGTCGACCGAGCAGTAGAAAGGCGGGGTATGCTCCTGCCACTCGAGGCGGAACCAGCGCTCGATGGCGGGCGTGGCTTCGAGGATTTTCTTTTCCAGGTCCAGGAGAGGACCGGTCAGGGCGGTGGCGAGGTGCGGAACCATGGTGTGGACGTCCTAGTGATGGCTTATTCGAATTATATCGGTACGCTCATATAGGGACGAACAAGCCGTTTTAAAGGCGCGATTGCACGGCGAGCAATTCCCGGGCACCGGTTCGCCCATCCTGTCATCCCAGCAGGGCGACAGCGGCCCAGGCATAGACCGGAATACCCAGCAGGATGTTCAGGGGGAAGGTCACGCCCGAGGGCGGCGGGCGAGGCGCTGGCGCACACGGCGCGCGCCATGATGGACGAGTGGTCGGCGTTCGAACAGCAGGTGGACGGCATCCGGGGCATGACCCGCGGCCGGCTGCGGCTGTCGGTGGTCAGTACCGCGAAGTATTTCGTGCCGCGTTTGCTCGGCAGCTTCTGCGCCGCCTTTCCGGACATCGACATCGCGCTCGAAGTGCTCAACCGCGACGGGGTGCTGAGGCGCCTGCGCGACAACCTCGACGACCTCTACATCATGTCGATGCCGCCCGAGGACCTGGAACTCGAGCGCCATGCCTTCCTGGGCAACCCGCTCGACGTGGTGGCCTCGGCGGCGCACCCGCTGGTCGGGCGCGCGCGCATCGCCCTGGCCGAACTGGCGCCGCTGCGCTTCATCCTGCGCGAAAAAGGGTCCGGCACCCGGCTCGCCTGCGACAAGCATTTCAAGGCGCTCGGCTTCCGGCCCGATGTGCGGATGGAGCTGGGCAGCAACGAAGCGATCAAGCAGGCGGTGGCGGCCAGCCTGGGCCTCGGTGTCATCTCACGCCACGCGCTGGGCGAGCGCCCGGAAGACGAGCACCTGGCCGTGCTCTCGGTCGCAGGGTTCCCCGTGCAGTCGAACTGGTGGACCCTGTACCGGAAAGGGAAGAAACTGTCGCCGGTCGCAACGGCCTTCCTGCAGCATCTCGAGCATACCGGCGAACGGGCTGTCACAAGTGGTACGCCGACTCCCCGTGGCTGGTGATGTCCAGCCCCTCGCGCTCCTGGTCCGCCGGCACGCGCAGGCCCACCAGCACATCCACCAGCTTGAAGGCGGCGAAGGCGACCACTGCCGACCACACGATGGTGACGCCCACCGCTTCGGCCTGCACCAGTAATTGTCCCGCGATCGAATAGTCCGGCGAGGCCTTGTTGGCGACGTAGTCCCACACGCCCTGCCCGCCCAGGGAGGGTGCGGCGAACACGCCGGTCAGCAGCGCGCCCAGGATCCCGCCCACGCCGTGCACGCCGAACACGTCGAGCGAGTCGTCGGCGCCCAGCAGGCGCTTCAGGCCGGTCACGCCCCACAGGCACACCACGCCCGCCAGCAGCCCCATCACCAGCGCACCCATCGGGCCGACAAAGCCGGCGCCCGGGGTGATCGCCACCAGGCCCGAGACCGCGCCCGACACCGCGCCCAGCAGCGAGGGCTGGCGCTTGAAAGCCCACTCGCCGAACATCCAGGCCACGGCCGCGGCCGCGGTGGCCAGCAGGGTGTTGATGAAGGCCAGCGCGGCCACGTCGCCCGCTTCCAGCGCCGAGCCGGCATTGAAGCCGAACCAGCCCACCCACAGCAGCGAGGCACCGATCATGGTCATGGTCAGCGAATGCGGGGCCATCGCCTCGCGGCCCAGGCCGATGCGCTTGCCGATCACATAGGCGCCGACCAGGCCGGCCACCGCCGCGTTGATGTGGACCACGGTGCCGCCCGCGAAATCGAGGGCGCCGTGCTGCCACAGGAAGCCCGCGTTCCCGGTGACGGTCGCCAGCGTGGCGGCGTCCGAAATCGCGTCCGGACCGGCCCAGAACCAGACCATGTGGGCCACCGGCAGGTAGCCGAAGGTAAACCACAGCACCATGAACAGCAGTACCGCGCCGAAGCGCACGCGCTCGGCGAAAGCACCCACGATCAGGCCGCAGGTGATGGCGGCGAAGGTTCCCTGGAAGGCGACGAAGATGAACTCGGGGATCATGGTCTCCTTGCTGAAGGTGGCGGCCTGGCTGAAGCTGCCGGTGCTGGCGTCGTAGATGCCGCTCAGGAAGGCACGGTCGAAGCCGCCGATGAAGGCGTTGTTCTCGGTGAAGGCCAGCGAGTAGCCGTACAGGCACCACAGCACGATGATCAGGCAGAACACCATGAACACCTGCATCAGCACCGACAGCATGTTCTTGGCGCGCACCAGGCCGCCGTAGAACAGGGCCAGGCCGGGAATCGACATCATGATGACCAGCAGCGTGGCCACGAACATCCAGGCGGTGTCGCCCTTGTTGATGGTGGGCGCGGCCAGGGCCGGCAGCGCCAGGCCGGCGGCGGCCAGGCCGCCCAGGATCTTGCCAATGGTGAGCTTCATCGAATTCCCCTTACAGTGCGTCGTTGCCGGTCTCGCCGGTACGGATACGGATGACCTGGTTGAGGTCGGCCACGAAGATCTTGCCGTCGCCGATCTTGCCGGTGCGGGCCGCGCCCGAGATGGCGTCGATGACCTGGTCGACCACGGCATCGTCCACCGCGGCCTCGATCTTGATCTTCGGGAGGAAATCGACCACGTACTCGGCGCCTCGGTAGAGTTCGGTGTGACCCTTCTGGCGGCCAAAGCCTTTGACTTCGGTCACGGTCATGCCCTGTACATTGATCTCGGACAGCGCTTCGCGCACCTCGTCGAGCTTGAAGGGTTTGATGATGGCGGTAATCATTTTCATGTCTTGCCTCTTTTTATTTGCTTCTAGAAAGTCTTCGACAGGCTCAGGACCGCGCCCGACTTGCCGAGGTTCCTGCCCTGCGGACTCAGGTAGGCCTCGGTGTTCGCCTTGACCCAGGCCAGCGACAGGGTTGCCCCGCCGATCTCCTTGCTCAGGCCGACCTTGTAGTCGGCATACGAATAGGCGCTGTTGTGGGCTACCCGTTGGTGCCCCGCATGCAGGTTCAGCACGAAGCCCTTGCCGACATCAAGGTCGGCGCCGACGTCCACATAGCCGCTGCCCTTGCTGTCGGCGGTACCGAACAGGTTGGTGGTCGCATGCGAGTACTTGACGTAGGCTGGCCCGAAGCCCAGGCGCGCATACAGCTCGAAGGTATTGGCGCGCGGCTGCAGGCCGTTCGACGGATACCAGTAGTACAGGCCGCCGATGTCGTAGGTGGTGGACTCTCCCAGAGTGCCGCGCTTGCCGGCGTACAGGTCCCATTCGATGTTGCCGTCGCCGCCGAGATCCTTGGTCCATTTGATGGTGGACAGCCAGGTGCCCACGTACAGGCCGGTCGGGCCATGCACGTAGTCGGCGCCGCCCTGCAGCGCCGGGTCGAACCGGGTTTGCGACAGCCCGCGGTAACGGTAGTCGCTGGTGATGGCGGCGTTGTAGCTGACTGCGTGCTCCGGTGCGCCTGCCGGTGCGGACTCCTGTGCGAACGCTGGCGCTCCCGACAGGGCCAGCACGGCCCAGATTGCTGCACTTGTGTTGCGCTTCATGACATTCCCCTTATATTCAACAGCCCTGCCGTGACGGCGGCCGTTGCGGTTTACAATCCTGTTTGCTACACGCCTGACAACTCTTTAGCAGGATGCGTGCCAGCCGAAAAAGCGCAATGCGGCGCTTGTTTTCTCAGCCATCCGCCCCATTTGCGTTTCGAACAACCCGGGCAACCCCTGCGCCGGCCATCCGGCAACGAACGGCGCACCAAAGCGGAAGCCGACGCACCATGGCGGTGCATTGCTTCGTAAAACTAGGAAATGGATATGAATACTTTCTTCAACGACTTGCAGGGCAAGATCAACCAGGCGCTGGAGAGCTCGCCGGCCAAGGACATCGAACGCAACGTCAAGGCCATCATGACCCAGGGCTTCTCGAAGCTCGATCTCGTCACCCGCGAAGAGTTCGACATCCAGGCCCAGGTGCTGGCGAAAACCCGCGCCAAGCTGGAAGCGCTGGAGCTGCGCGTGGTGGAACTGGAAGCGCGCCTGTCCGGCCAGGCCGGCGGATCGACCACCGCTACACCTGCGGCCTCGGCTGCGGCGTCCGGCCCACTGGAAGGCGCCACCGACCCGGCCGCGCCGCACATCATCATCGACAAGTCTTGACTGCCTGACATGCAGGCAAGCGACCTGGCCCACGGGCTGCTCGCACCGCAGGAAGTCTCGCTCGACGTCCTGCGCGAAAAATACGCCAGGGGCGATGAGAGCGGCATCGGCGATGTGCGCCGGCGCGTGGCGCGCGCCCTCGCCGCAGCCGCCTACCCCGAGGAGGCGGACGAGGCGGAGGAGTCGGCCACCCGGCGCGCCGAACTCGAAGCGCGCTTCCTCTGGGCCCAGGAACAGGGCTTCGTTCCGGCCGGACGCATCAACTCGGCCGCCGGCCTGGATTCGCAGGCCACCCTCATCAACTGCTTCGTCCAGCCGGTAGGCGACTCCATCTCCGGCAGCGAGGACGGCCTGCCCGGCATCTACACCGCCCTGGCCGAAGCGGCCGAGACCATGCGCCGCGGCGGCGGTGTCGGCTACGACTTCAGCGCCATCCGTCCGCTGGGCAGCAAGGTACACGGCACCCGCTCGCGCGCTTCCGGCCCGGTCTCGTACATGGAAGTGTTCGACGCCTCGTGCCGCACGGTGGAATCCGCCGGCGCCCGGCGCGGCGCCCAGATGGGCGTGCTGCGCATCGACCACCCGGACATCGAGCGCTTCATCGCCGCCAAGGACGCAGGAGGCCTGACCAACTTCAACATCTCGGTCGGGGTCACCGACGCCTTCATGCACGCGGTCGAAGCCGATGAGATGTTCGCGCTGGTGCACCGTGCCGAACCGGGCGAGGAAGACATGGCCACGGCGCGCCGCCTGGACGATGGCCGCTGGGTCTACCGCGACGTGCGCGCGCGCGCACTCTGGGACCGCATCATCGCCTCCACCTACGACCACGCCGAACCGGGCGTGCTGTTCGTGGACCGGATGAACGCCGAGAACAACCTGTGGTACGCCGAGTGCCTGCGCGCCACCAACCCCTGCGGCGAGCAGCCCCTGCCCGACTACGGCTGCTGCGACCTCGGTTCGCTCAACCTCACTGCCTTCGTGCGCGACCCGTTCGGCGCCGATCCGCAGTTCGACTTCGAACGCTTCTGCGAAGTGGCCGCAGTGGCGGTGGAAATGCTCGACCTGGTGCTGGACGCCACCGAATGGCCGCTGCCGCAGCAGGCGCTCGAGGCGCGCGCCAAGCGCCGCATCGGGCTCGGCTTCCTGGGCCTGGGCAGCGCCCTGGCGATGCTGGGCCTGCGCTACGATTCCGACGCCGGCCGTGCGATGGCGGCGCGCATCGCCGAGACGCTGCGCGACGCCGCCTACGCCACTTCGGTCGCGCTGGCGCGCGAGTACGGCGCTTTCCCGCTGTTCGATGCCGAGCGTTACCTGGAAGGCCGCTTCACGGCGCGCCTGCCGGACTGGCTGCGCGAGGCGATCCGCCGCTACGGCATCCGCAACTCGCACCTGCTGTCGATCGCGCCCACCGGCACCATCTCGCTGGCGTTCGCCGACAACGCCTCGAACGGCATCGAGCCGCCCTATGCCTGGAGCTACCAGCGCCGCAAGCGCACGGCCGACGGCGGCTGGCGCAGCTACGCCGTCGAGGACCACGCCTGGCGCCTGTACCGCCAGCTCGGACACGACGGCGCCGTGCTGCCACCCGCTTTCGTCACCGCGCTCGAGATGCGCGCGCTCGACCACCTGCGCATGGTGCAGGCGGTGCAGCCCTATATCGACACGGCGATCTCGAAGACCGTCAACGTGCCCGAGGACTATCCCTACGAGGATTTCCGCGCCCTGTATACCCAGGCCTGGCAGGCCGGCCTGAAGGGGCTGTCCACCTACCGTCCCAACACGGTGCTGGGCAGCGTGTTGTCCACCGGCGAACCGCAGCCGGCGGCCGCCGACCTGCCCGACGAGGACCCGCTGCGCAAGCGCTTCGACCGCCGGCCGCTGGGCGAACTGGAATCGGTGACTTCGAAGATCGCGTACTCGACCCAGGAAGGGCGCAAGACGGCCTACATTACCGTGAGCTTCATCCGCACCGAGGGCGTGCACGAGGGCCGTCCGGTGACGATCGAGCGGCCTTTCGAGTTCTTCATGCCATCCAGCCAGCGCACCGGCGGGCAGCAGTGGATCACCGCGTCGATGCGCCTGCTGTCGATGGTGGCGCGCGCCGGCGGTCCGATTGCGCGGGCGCTGGCCGACATGCGCGAGGTGGTATGGGAGAAAGGCCCGGTACGCTGCGGCATGCTCACCCGCGAGGACGGCACCCAGGTGCCGGTCTACCACGACTCGGAAGTGGCGGCGATCGCCTTCATGCTGCAGCGCGTGCTGATCCGGCGCGGCTTCCTCGACGCCTGGGGCAACCAGGCAGGGGTGCCGGAAATGGCGCGCCGCCTGGCCGAACGCAGCCAGGGCACGGCGCCGGACGCCGGGCCGCAGGCGCCCACCAGCGCCGGCGCCCTGCCCACCGCCAGCGGCGCCAAGTGCCCGGAATGCGGCGCCCGCGCGCTGCGCAAGGTGGACGGCTGTACCCGCTGCGACGAATGCCACTATGTCGGGGAGTGCGGCTGAGGCATACTGAGCGGGTCTTTCACTACCCTGCCCCGTCATGTCCTACATCGCTCTCAAGCACCTGCACATGAACCTTGCCGCGCTCAGCGGCCTGCTGTTCCTGGTCCGCGGCATCTGGATGCTGTCCGACTCCAGCCGCCTGCAGGCGCGCTGGGTGAAGATCGTCCCCCACCTGGTCGACACGCTGCTGCTGGCCAGCGCCATCGGCCTGGCGGTCTGGAGCCGGCAGTATCCGGGACAGTTTCCCTGGCTGACGGCCAAGGTGGCGGCGCTGCTGGCCTACATCGTCCTCGGCAGCATCGCGCTCAAGCGCGGGCGCACGCGCGCAGTGCGCATTGCCGCGTTCGTTGCGGCGCTGGCCTGCTTCGCCTACATCGTGGCGGTGGCGCTGACCAGGAATCCGCTGGTGCTGTTCTAGGCCGGGAAGCCTTGCGCCTCCCGGCCCATCCCCGTCACTCCCGTCACTCGACGGTGACGTTCTTGCGGTTGTCGCGCGAGACGCGGTCGATCATCTTGTTGTAGGGATCGACACCGACTTCGAAAGGCTTGTCCTTGACCGTGATGGTCAGGACCGGCTTGTCGCCGGTGAGCACGCGCTTCTCGAGGAACAGCACGCGCTCGTCCTTTTCCTTGGCGCCGTCGGCGCGTGCGAAGATGCCGATTTCCACCGGCTCGTCGTAGGCGCGGGCCGATTCCTTGCCGTGGCCGTCGGCCTCCATCTTGGCCAGGTGCAGCTTCATCGTCACATCCCACTGGCCGTCGCTGCGCTTGCTGGCCTTCGCCTCGGTCACGCGGTTATCGTAGAAGACGATCTTCTCGAACAGGTCGGCGATCAGGGCGTGCTTGTCGGCCGGCGCCTCGGCGCGGATGTAGTCAAGCAGCTCGCTGGAGGTCGTGAATGGCGACTCCTGGTAGCCCTTGTCCTGCAGGAAGCGTTTCAGGGCGCGGTTGAGCGGCGCCTCGCCGATCTCGTCGCGCAGGCGGTAGAACACCAGGCTGCCCTTGCGGTAGTGGATGTAGTCCTGGTTCTCCACGCGGTACAGCGGCAGTTCCTCGATCCGTTCGCTGCCGCGCGAGCGCAGGTAGCGGTCAAGCTCGTAGCGCAGGAAGCGGCGCATCTGGTGGCGGCCGTATTCCTTTTCCATCACCATCAGCGCCGAGTACTGCGACAGCGATTCGATCAGCATGCTCGCGCCCTGCACGTTGGCGGCCGTGACCTGGTGGCCCCACCACTGGTGCGCCATTTCGTGCGCCGTCACGTAGAACACGTAGTCGATGGCTTCCTTGTCGCGCAGGTCGGCGATGAAGCCGATCGATTCCGAGAACGGGATCGTGTTGGCGAAGGACTGGGCGAAGGACTGGTAGTTCGGGAACTCCAGGATTCGCACCTGCTTGTGCTGGTAGGGCGTGAAATTGGCACTGAAGTAGTCGAGCGCCTTCTGGGTTCCCGCGATCATCCGGTCCACGTTGTAGGCGTGCTTCGGGTCGTGGTACACCTCGATCGGGATGCCGCGCCACGCGCCTTTCCTCACCTGCCAGTCGGCCGACAGGTAGGCGAAGAACGGCATCATCTTCTGGTCCATCCTGTACTGGAAGTAGTTGCGGCCGTTTTCCTTCCACGACTTCTGCAGGTAGCCCGGCGCCAGCGCGACCTGGTCGCCGCTGGTCGAGACCGTGGTCTCGAAGCTGATCCAGTCCGCTTCCGGCCCGAACATCGAGTGCTGGCGCGCGGCCGTGTCTTCCAGCCTGGCCATGCGCTGTGGTTCGCCCAGGCCGCGCTTGCGGCGCTCGTTGCGGTCCTGCAGTTCGAAGCCCGGCTGGTAACCCAGTTGCGGGAAGAACTCGCGGTTGTTGAAGAAGGTGCCGTTCAGGTTGATGGTGTCGGCCCGCCCCCCGTTCGAGAAGCCCGGACGGCGCACGTCGACCACGAATTCCAGCGGCAGGCGCGCGCCTGGCGCCATTGGCTGCGCCAGCTTCAGGACGCTGAAGCCGGACTCCTTGTCCGCCACCACGACCTGGTGCGCGGGTAGTCCCTTCCAGGTGGTCTGGACATCGGCGTTGACCTGCAGTGGCAGCATGTCGAGCGGCTTGCCGGTCTTGTTCTCCAGCACGTAGCTGCCGCGGATCAGCAGCCGGCGCTCGTCCGGATAGATGTCCACCGCGGCGCGCACGTCGGTCACCTTGGCATGTGGCATGTCCTTGTACTTGCGGTAGGCCTTCTCGTACTGCGCCTGCTTGTCCATGGCGACGTTGCCCGCCTCGTAGCCGGCCAGCGTGTTCGTGTTGTGGAAGATCCAGGCGCCGGTGGCGGCGAAGGCGATGGTGCACACCGCCAGGGCAACGCCCGGCGCGCCTTTCAGGCGCCGACCGGCTTCGCGTACCCGGTCACGCCAGGCGAAGGACAGGCCGCGCACCCAGAAGGCCTGGGCCACGATCAGCGCGCCCAGCATGAACAGGCTCCAGTAGGCCACGAACCAGCCCCACCCTTGCAGGAAGTGACCGAAGCCGTTCATGTCGGAGTACGGCGTGCGCGGCAGGCCGGCGATGTTGTACAGGTTGTGGTCGAAGTGCAGGATGCCGGCAACGATCTGCGACACCATGAACAGGATCATCAGGAGGTAGCCGATGAACTTGTTGTTGGTGACGACCTGCAGCACCACGGCGAACAGTCCCATCAGGATGAAGGGAGCGGCGCTGACCAGCATGCTGGAGAGATAGACCATCGGTTCGGGCGCCGCGCCACCCTTGACCAGCTGGATGACGATCGCCGCCAGCACGCCGGTGAACAGGAAGGCCACGATCACGCCCACCAGGGCCAGGCTCTTGGCCACCAAAGGCGCCCAGTTCGGCATCGGCATGGCGTCGGTGACGTCGGCGATGCGGGCCTGGCGCTCCTTGAAGATCAGTTCACCGGCATAGAAGGTGACGATGATGAGCAGCATGAAGGTGAAGCTGCCATTGAGCAGTTCGACCATCAGGTGGGTGCGCGGATAGACGGTGGTGCCGAAGATCTCGCCCATCTGCACCGAGCTGCCGACCAGGTTCAGCACGCTGAACAGCAGCATCACGAGGAAGGGCACGCTCCTGAACACGGCGGTGGCGTCGAAGGCGAGGATGTGCCAGCACTGGATCCAGCGGGTGGACGCCTTGAAGTGCGGTTCGGTGCGCGGCAGCTTGAGCTGGGCCGGCGCGGCCGCAGCCGCGACCGGCGCCTTGGCCTTGCCGAACAGGCGCTTGCCGGTACCGGCGCGCTGCGGCTTGAACAGGACCAGCGTCAGGCCGAACAGCACCAGCGCGACGGCCGACCACAGCAGGCGGTTGGCCAGCAGGTAGCCCTGGACGTCCGGCAGGCCGGCGTTCGATTCGGCGGCGGAGAAGTAGCGTGTGGCGCGTCCCAGTGCGCGCACGCCGAAGGGATCGGACAGCACGGCGATCCACTCGTTGTCGATGTCCGAGGTGAAGGTGCCGGCCACGATCCACAGGATGAAGAAAGCCAGCACGCCGACGTACACCAGCATGATCGAGCGGGTGGTCGCGGCCAGCAGCATCAGCAGCGCGCCGATCAGCAGCAGGTTCGGCAGCACCAGTACGGCCATCCCCCAGGCATAGGCGGCGCCCGCGAACGGACCGACGCGCTGGGCGTCGACCCAGGGCATCAGGGGGCCGAGCATCATGCCGACCATGATGGCGCCGAAGATCACCAGACAGGCCAGCAGACCGGCCGCGAAGCGCCCGACCAGGTAGTCGCGCTTCTTCATCGGGGTGGCGAACAGCATGTCGGAGATGCCGACTTCGCTATCGCGCAGCACGGTGCCGGCGATGAAGATGGTCACCACGAACATCGACATCAGGCTGAACACGCCGAGCATCTGGGCGACCACCACCGGCGCGTTGCGGTTGACGTTGCCGATGCTGCCGCCGACCTGCACCGCGTCGGTGGTGGAAGCGCCAAAGGCCAGCGCGCCGAAGATCAGCGCGCACACCCAGAGCAGTGGCTGGCGCAGCTGCGTCGCCAGTTCGAACTTGAAGAATTCCCTCAACATGGCCACTCCTTATGCTGCGACCGTGGGCGCTGCGGCGCTGGCGGCGCAGGCTGCGGCCGGCGCTGCCGTGGCGCGGCCGGCGTTGCGCACCTGCAGGAAGTAGACGTCTTCCAGGTCCGGCTCGACGCTGACGAAGCCGCCGTCGGGCTGGGACTCGGCATACACGTTGATCTGCGGCCGGCCCGCCACCAGGCGGGTGGACAGCACATTGAAGCGCGCCTGGTAGTCCGCCAGTTCGTCCTGGCCGACCGTGCGGCGCCAGACGCGGTTCTTCAGCGTGTCGATCGCCGCCTGCGGCTCGCCCTGCAGCAGCACGGTGCCGCGCGCGATCATCGCCATGCGCGGGCACAGGTCGGTCACGTCCTCGACGATGTGGGTGGACAGGATCACCACCACCTGCTCGCCGATCTTGGCCAGCAGGTTCAGGAAGCGGTTGCGCTCGTCCGGATCGAGGCCGGCGGTTGGTTCGTCGACGATCACCAGGCGCGGCGCGCCGAGCAGGGCCTGGGCGATGCCGAAGCGCTGGCGCATGCCGCCCGAATAGGTGCCGAGGGCGCGTTTGCGTGCTTCCCACAGGTTGGTTTGCTGCAGCAGGGCCTCCACGGCCTCCTTGCGCTCGCCCTTGCCGGTCAGGCCCTTGAGGATGGCGAAGTGGTTCAGCAGGCGCTCCGCGCTCACCTTCGGGTACACGCCGAAATCCTGCGGCAGGTAGCCGAGCTGGCGCCGCAGTGCCTCCTTGTCGTGCAGGACGTCGAGGCCGTGGAAATGGATGCTGCCGCTATCGGGATCCTGCAGCGTGGCGATGGTGCGCATCAGCGAGGACTTGCCGGCGCCATTCGGGCCCAGCAGGCCGAACATCCCGTTCGGGATCTCGAGGCTGACATCGTTGATGGCCTTCACGCCATTCGCGTAGGTCTTGTTGAGCTGCTTGATCGATAGCATCTGCTGTTCTCCATATTCTGTTGAATGATTCGCTGCCTGGTCACTGCATCAGCGAATGCAGGCATATATTGCCGTGCAGATAATGTACCGATAACCCAGGGTAATGCCAGATTTTTTGCGACCAGAAGCGGGAATTCGGGAATGAACGACGTTTTTTTACCAAACGTGCAGGCAACATGGGGGTTGATGTGTGGCGAACAGGCACCGGAGAGCAGCCTGCGCCCGAACCGGCGATAATTCGTTCATTCACCATTCGCTGGCCCGCAGGGCATACACGCACATGAACGATTTCAACAGCGTTCCTCTGGAATTTTTCCAGGACTACCCGGAACCGGGCGTCAATTTCATCGACGTTGGCTGCATCTTCGATCAGCCTGAACACTGGCGACTTGCCATTGACACCCTGCACGCAAAGACCGATCACTTGCACTTCGACTTCATCCTGGCCATGGACGCGCGCGGCTTCATGATTGCCGGCGCGCTTGCACTGGAACACAAGGTCGGCTTCGCCATGGCGCGCAAGGCCGGTAAATTGCCGGGTGCATCGATCAGCATCGATTACCAGCGCGAATACGGCAGCGCGACCATCGAGATCCAGCCGGAGCGTATCAAAGGCCAGCGTGTGCTGATCGTCGACGACGTGCTGGCCACCGGCGGCACCATCGAAGCGGCGGCCGCCCTCCTGCGGCAGATCGGAAAGGAAGTGGTCGGCGCGGCGGCCCTGTTCGATATTGTTTTCTTCAGGGACAAGCGTGCGTTGACCATGCCTGTCGTGACCCTGCGCGATATCTGAAGTTCGCCTGTCAAAAACCCATTTTCTGCCACGCGAGCAGGAAAGTCGTACACTGAGCCGTTCCGACCGTCCACTGCTGGAATCCAGTGCCAGGAAAGCACCAACCCGAGAAGGCAATCCGATGCACTGCCTGATGGTCGATGGGACGTTACCTGGAACATGCCCGTGACGCTCAAAGCGGCCAGTTCTGCCAAGCGTGCATATCGAAACGCGTTGTCTGACATCATCGATAAGTGGAGGCACAATGAATGTCGTGTTGCGGGAATACGCCCCTTCAGACCGCAATAGTGTCAATGCGGTCGCGCTGGCGGCATTTGCCCAGTACGAGCATGATTACGACGACTGGGCAAGCTTTCGCGACGGAATTGGGTGTATGGCGGACCTGGCGGGTGACGCCGACTTGATCATTGCCGAGCGCGAAACGATCGTGGGTGCGGTAGTGCATGTCGGTCCAGGCAGACCCCGGAATCGCATTTTCCCCGACGATTGGTCGATTATTCGCATGCTCGTGGTCGCTCCTCAACATCGCGGTCAAGGGATAGGCAAACGACTGGTTGCAGCCTCCCTTGCGCGTGCATACGACATTGGCGCGCCCGTGGTCGGACTCCATACGAGTCCAATCATGGCAAACGCGCTCTCGTTGTACCTCGCTCTTGGCTTCAAGCGCGACTGTGATCTGCCTCCCATTAAAGGGGTTCCGTATTCGCGTTACGTTTTGCCTGATACTGCAATCCCGGCGGCCCTGGACCTGTTAAATCACGCTGAAAGACGTTGCTGAGGGCCTGTTCCGCGGCGACGGTCGGTGAATGTTTTCCTGGGCAGGCGATATGGACTCGAACGGCCGAAATTGGCAACAACCCGACAGGATGCCATGCACGCGATTTACTTTAGATGGAAAGTAACCTCTGGTCATGAGCGAGACTTCGAGCGCGCCTGGCTCGAACTCACCGAACTTGTACGCGATGAGCGAGGCGGTCTAGGGTCGCGTTTGCATCGGTGTACCGACGGCCATTATTTTGCGTATGCCCAATGGCCATCCCAACTCCTCTGGGCTACACAACCCGAACCTACTGCACGCATGGTCGAACTACGAAACCAGATGCGTGAATTCGCCGAACTTGTAGATGGTCCACTTCGGGGCGACGTCGTTGCCGACCTCCTGATATCGGCGGCTCCCGACAAGTAACCGGCCATTGAATACGCTGTTATGGCATGGTACGGTCGCCGATGCCGAGAGCCGGCATCAACTTGTGGATCGCGGGGCCTTAGCGGACGTACGCAGGCTCTGCCAGGGCGCAGACATGGCGTCCGTGCGGCCTGCCCCAATCCTGCTTGTCCTCAAGACTGGAATATCGTGGGAGTACCTGCCGCGCGAATGCTAACTGAAAAAGCACACGCTTGGGTGCGCTCAACGAGCCTGCCGCCAGGCGATGCCGCCATCCTGCGAGTCCCACCTCGTCAGGATCTCCATGAGTCTCGCCGTGTTACGAAGCCACGCCCTCGCCGGCGTGGGCGCGCCCGCGGTCAATGTCGAAGTCCACCTGGCCAATGGCCTGTCAGCCTTCATCATCGTCGAACCGTTATTGCCCCCATGCCCAAGCGTTTAGCAATACGAACGTTCGATGACGTTGACTTCTCCCCTGTCTTAGTACACACTTTTTCTTTCAAAACAATCAACATCCAGAATGAAAAACCTGGTGAAATCCTTTTTGCGTACTGTCACAGTCGTGCTGCTGATGGCCGCTTCTTTCAGCCGCGCCGAAGTGCAGGAGAGCGCCAATGATGCTCGCCCGGGCCTTCTCCGAGCGCTTGACGGGAACTGGGTAATGTCGGGGGACGTGAAGGGAAAGCCAGTGACCTATACGATGGTCGCTGCGCCTGCCTTGCAAGGGACGTTTACCGAAATGCGTATGAAGGATGTCCAGGTACCGGCAAATTACGAAGCTACAGTCTTCATTGGCTATGACGGAGCAAGCCAGACAATTCTTGTGCATTGGATGGATAGCCATGGGCCAAAGTATTCCATTCCCCACGGAACGGGTCACATTGCTGGCAATATCATGCAATTTATTTTTCCCTACAAGACAGGGGAGTTCCGGAACACCATGACCTACACCCCCGAAACCTCGACCTGGCAATTTAAG
>NZ_JAIWIA010000109.1 GCF_020176695.1 Massilia sp. MS-15
ACATTACGTGAAAATCTGCCAAATACAGATTTTCTCATAACATGAAGTTATACTAATCGTTAAAGACTTGTAGCCCCATCAATGGGGGTTTCTTTAGGGGAAGGACTCGGCTTTTTCAAAGTAAAGCCCCTGCTCGTCCTTGGCGGACATTCGTGGCTGCCCGGTGATGGGCCAGTTAATGCCTAACGTCGGGTCGTTCCAGGCAATGCAGCGCTCGTGCTCGGGCGCGTAATAATCGGTCAGCTTATAGATGACCTCCGCTGACTCCGACAGCACCAGGAAACCGTGGGCGAATCCTTCCGGCACCCACAACTGAGCTTTGTTGTCAGCGCTCAGGAGGTCGCCCGTCCACTGTCCGAACGT
>NZ_JAIWIA010000023.1 GCF_020176695.1 Massilia sp. MS-15
TTTTCCCTACAAGACAGGGGAGTTCCGGAACACCATGACCTACACCCCCGAAACCTCGACCTGGCAATTTAAGCTCGAAGCTGCGCAGCCGGACGGTTCGTGGAAGCATTTTGCGCGCTACGACGTCAAGCGAAACTGACAACGCACGATTGGCAGCGCTCAATAAGGCGCTTTGAAGTCGGTGCCACCATTTTGGGAGTCCAGCCACCTCCCAGGAACCACATGAGCCTTGCCGTCTTACGTAGCCGCGCGCTCGCCGGCATGGAAGCGCCGGCAGTCAACGTGGAAGTCCATCTGGCCAACGGATTGCCTGGACTAACCATCGTCGGCCTGCCCGATGCAGAAGTGCGTGAAGCCAAGGACCGCGTGCGCGCAGCGCTGCAGAACTCCGGTTTCACGATTCCCCCGCGCCGCATCACCGTCAACCTGGCGCCGGCCGACCTGCCGAAAGAGTCCGGCCGCTTCGACCTGGCGATCGCACTCGGCATCCTGGCCGCCTCGCAGCAGATCCGCACCGATACCCTGGCGCGCTACGAATTCGCGGGCGAACTGTCGCTGTCGGGCGAACTGCGGCCGGTGCGCGGCGCGCTGGCGATGAGCTTTGCGATGCGGCGCCAGCAGGCCGGCAACGACAGCGAAGGCGGCCCCCGCGCCTTCATCCTGCCGCACCAGAATGCCGACGAAGCGGCGCTGGTGAGCGATGCTGCGGTCTATCCGGCGCGCACCCTGCTCGAGGTCTGCGCCCACTTCGCGCAGGACGCCGGGCAGCCGCGCCTGGCGCGCCATGCCGCCCTGCCCTGCGCCGCCGCGCCCGAGTATCCAGACTTCGCCGACGTAAAGGGCCAGCATACGGCCAAGCGCGCGCTCGAGGTGGCGGCGGCCGGCAGCCATTCGGTGCTGCTGATCGGCCCTCCGGGCGCGGGCAAGAGCATGCTGGCGGCGCGCTTTCCCGGCCTGCTGCCCCCGATGAGCGACGAGGAGGCGCTCGAATCGGCGGCGGTGCAGTCGATCGCCGGCAGTTTTTCGCCGCAGCGCTGGCGCCAGCGCCCGTTTCGCAGTCCACACCACACGAGTTCCGGAGTGGCCCTGGTCGGCGGCGGCAACCTGCCGCGTCCCGGCGAAGTCTCGCTGGCCCACCATGGCGTGCTGTTCCTCGACGAGCTGCCCGAGTTCGACCGCCGTGTGCTCGAAGTGTTGCGCGAGCCGCTGGAGTCTGGCCACATCACCATCTCGCGCGCGGCGCACCAGGCGGACTTCCCGGCACGCTTCCAGCTGGTCGCGGCGATGAATCCCTGTCCCTGCGGCTGGCTCGGACACCCCTCCGGCAAATGCCGCTGCACGCCCGAGGCGGCGCAGCGCTACCAGGACCGCGTCTCCGGCCCGCTGCTCGACCGCATCGACATCCAGCTGACGGTGGCCGCCATGCCCGCCGAGCGCATCGGCGCCGCGGCAGACGGCGAGCCGAGCGCGGCGATTGCCGCACGCGTCGTCGCCGCCCATGCGCTGCAGCTGGCGCGCCAGGGCAAGCCGAACCAGCGCCTGGGGCCGCGCGAGATCGACCGCCACTGCCGTCCGGACGCAGCCGGCGAGCGCCTGCTGCGCGCCGCCATGGAGCAGCTGCACTGGTCGGCCCGCGCCTACCACCGCGTACTGAAGGTGGCGCGCACGGTGGCCGACCTGGCCGGCGCGCAGGACGTGGCCGCCATGCATATCGCCGAAGCGATCCAATACCGGCGCGCACTGCGCGAGCAGTGAACGCTGGACGGTGCCGGGCATCTGCCGGGGGCTGCCATTCGGAGCGCCTCCTGTTACCATCGTTACATGCACATCAAACAATTCATGTTGGCCGGCGCGGCGGCGCTCCTGCTCGCCGGCTGCTCGCCCACCTACAACTGGCGCGACTACACCAGCCCCGACGGCAGCTTCAAGGCCCTGTTCCCAGCCAAGCCCGCCACGCACACCCGAACGGTCGACCTGGGCGGCATCCGCGTCGAGATGACGATGACAGCGGCCGAGGTGGAAGGCACGACCTTCGCGATCGGCACGGCAGTGGCGCCGGATGCGGCGCTGGCCCATGCCACCTTGCCGGCGATGCGCCAGGCGCTGTTGCGCAACATTGGCGCCGTTGACAAGGCCACGTCCGAGACCGCCGCGCTCACCGTCGATGCGCTCGGCAAGAGCCAGGGAGGGCCGGTGCGGCTGGTCGGCCGCTTCCTGGCCAGGGACACGCGCATGTACCAGGTGATCGTGGTGGGCAAGCCTGATGCCATGCCTCCGGAACAGACCGCGCAGTTCCTGTCGTCGTTCGCGCCGCAATGAGCGACTACGGCATTCCTGCGCTGCGCACCGCTGGCCTGTCCAAGTCCTTCGGGCGGCCGGCCGTCGATGGCCTCGACCTGCTGGTACGGCGCGGCGAGCTGTATGCCCTGCTCGGCCCGAACGGCGCCGGCAAGACCACCACGCTGCGGATGGTGACCGGCCTGGTGACGCCGGACACCGGGCGCATCGACGTGCTCGGGATCGACCTGGCGCTTGCGCCGCAGGACGCCAAGCGCAGGATGGCCTACCTGCCCGACGATCCCATGCTGTACGGGAAGCTCAAACCGACCGAATACCTCGCGTTCGTGGCCGGCCTGTGGGGCATTGGCGCGCGGGAGGCCGAACCGCGCGCGCGCGAACTGCTGGATTGGCTCGACCTGACGCCGCACGCGCATGAACTTACCGAAGGCTTTTCGCGCGGGATGAAGCAGAAGCTGGCCCTGGCCGGTGCCCTGATCCACGAACCGGAACTCTTGATCCTCGATGAGCCGCTGACCGGGCTCGATGCGGCTGCGGCGCGCCAGGTCAAGGATTTGCTGCTGTCGCACGTAGCCAAGGGCGGCACGGTGATCCTCACCACGCACATCCTGGAAGTGGCCGAGCGCCTGGCCCAGCGTATCGGCATTATCCGCGCCGGAAGGCTGATCGCGGAAGGCACGCTGGAGCAACTGCGCGAACGCACGAGCGGGGCCAGCCTGGAAGACGTGTTCCTGCAGCTGACCGCGCTGCCATGAAGGCTCGTCCGGGCAGCGTTGGCTGGCTGTGGTGGCACGAGCTGCGCCTGCTCTGGTTCGCCATGGGATCCGGCAAGCCGGGCAAGGCCAGGCGCCGACCCGGCCTGGCCGGACTCGCGACGATCGCCGTGGCCTGGCTGGCACTGCACGGTGTCGCCTATGTCGCGCTCAGGCGCCTCGAGGGTCTGGCGGGCGCCGTCGAGGGCGACCCGCGGGTGCTGGTGGCAGTGAGCGCGCTGCTGTTCGGCTGCATGAGCTTCATGCTCTCCAGCGCGCTCAAGTCCTGCGTGCTGGTGCTGTTCGAGCGCGGCGACCTCGACCTGCTGCTGTCCTCACCCCTGTCCTCGCACAGCATCTTCGCGATACGCCTCGTCACCGTGGCAGTAGGAACGGCGGCGCTCTACTTGTTCTTCCTGACGCCTTTCGCCCATGCGGGCGCGCTGCTGGGACATGCGGGATGGCTGGCGGTCTACCCTGTCCTGCTCGGCATGGGCACGGTCGTGGCCTGCGCCGCCATGCTGATGACGCTGGGCCTGGTGCGGCTCATCGGGGCGCGCCGAACCCGCATCGTGGCCCAGGTGATCGGTGCATTCGCCGGTGCCTCGATCTTCCTCCTGTCGCAGTTGTTCGCGCATTTTTCCTCGTCGATGGAAACGCGCGCGATGCAGGCCTTCACGCAAGCCTTTGGCGCGAATGGCGTGCTCGGATCGGGCAGTCCGCTTTGGCTACCAGGGCGCGCCCTGCTGGGCGAGCCGATCCCGGTGCTCGGCACGATCCTGCTGGCCGCGGCCGCCTTTGTCTTCACGGCGAGGTGTACTCACCGCTTCTTCGTGCACGGGCTGCAGCAGGCGGCATCGAGCGGCCGGGCTGGGCGCAAGCCTGCCGGCGGGCTGCGTTTCCAGTTCGGACACAGCCTGTTTACGAGCGTGCTGCTCAAGGAATGGCGGCTGATCGTGCGCGATCCGCACCTGATTTCGCAGGTCGCGCTGCAGTTGGTTTACCTGCTGCCGCTGTTCTTCATCATCTTCCGGCGCGGCGACTTCCAGATGCCGGCCATCGCCGCGGGACTCACCCTGTTGTGCAGCTCCATCACGGCTTCGCTGGCCTGGATCGTGGTGTCGGCGGAAGACGCGCCCGACCTGCTACGCCTGGCGCCAGCGCCCGTCTCCACGATACGCCTGGCCAAGCTGGCGTCGGCGGTCTTGCCCTCGCTGGCGATCGTCGCGCTGCCTCTGGTTTGGCTGGTGCAGCGTACGCCCGGAGCGGGGCTGCTGGTGGCGTTCACCGTCATCGGCGCCGTCAGCAGCGCCGCCCTGATCGTGCACTGGTGCGGACGCCCCGGCTCGCGCAGCGATTATCTGGCACGCGGGAAGAGCGACTTCCTGACCTCGATCCTGGAAATGTGCAACAGCCTGTCCTGGGGCTCCCTGGCATGGAGCCTGGCTTCGCTGACGGGCGAGCGCTCAGACAGGATCATCGTCGCCGTTTCTTTTTCCGCACTCGCTCCGCTGGTGACACTGGTGTTGTCGTGGTGCCTGCGGCGTCCACAGGCGTGAGTGCGTGCGCGGGATGACCGCTGTTCGAAGTCGTGTTATCGTTTAATCACTAACAGATCAATGGGCAGAGCTATGCTGATTAAATTTAAATCAAAGTCCTATCCTGAGGTGTTGATGTACCAGGAGCATGCGAAGCGCATCCTGGACTTGCTACACAAGGATATGGAACGCGGTGTCATTACCGCGGAAGAAGCGACGCGCGCAGTGGCGCTTCTCGAAGGCGAGATCGAGGAAAGCCGCAAGCACCAGGTGTCGGAACAGGTCGAGCGCGACGTGCACGCCCATCATGGTGAAACCGAAGACAACGAACACGAGCCGATCGAGGTCGTCAGCTTCTCGACGCGCGCGTATCCACTTCTGGAAATGCTGCGCGCTGCGCGTGATAACCGTACCGATGTGCTCTGGGGAGTGTAAAGCAGGGATATGGTAGCAACGGGGTATCGGCCTGCGCCGTCCCCGCCCCGCTGCAAGTCAGGTGAAGAATAGGTAAACGTAAAGCAAAAAGCCCGCTCAGTATCAACTGAGCGGGCTTTGCTTTATAACTAGCCTGACGATAACCTAC
>NZ_JAIWIA010000110.1 GCF_020176695.1 Massilia sp. MS-15
GCGGCGACTTTCGCCTATTCGCGATTTCAGTCGGCGTTCGAAGTAATAAAATCGCAAATATCGAATTAATCGATTTCGATTCGACAAAATTATACTTATGACACATGAAATTGGTCCATTTTTTTATGACGAATCGAATGAGCCTATTGCCGAAGCTGTAGCTCAATTAGATCAAAAGTTATCGCACTTTTAAGTTTCGATTGAATTTTGAAAAAAGAGCCGATTCGAACGTAATTTCGTTCGTACCGTACAAAGACCGCATCGAATCGTTCCGAACTCGATACAGTGACCTTGAAAATGATTGGCCCGTGACGTACACGTAAAAAAATCGGCTCCCCAA
>NZ_JAIWIA010000024.1 GCF_020176695.1 Massilia sp. MS-15
GCGCACTGCGCTCGATGCTGAAGTCGGCGCGCCATTCGCGCTGGTTGAAGCGCACCGGCAGGCTGGCGTGCAGCACCCCGTCGCCATCGCTTGCCGGCGCCGCCGCCGGTGGCGCGGTGCCCGCCTGGCTATCGTACAGGGTCGCGCTGGGCGGCGCTTCTCCTGGTGCGTGCGGTATCGCGTCCAGGTCCCTGAGCACCAGGCGTACGCCCTTGACCGGGAACTCGTCGAGCACGCCGCCTACCATCTGGGCAACCCCGAAGCCGATGCCCGCGGTACCGATGAAAGCGGCGCGGCGCTGCTCCACGGTGTCGATCGGCATGCCGCTGCGGTAGACCGGCAGGCGCATTGCCAGGTGGTAGGGATTCGGCCCCGGCTCCATGCTGAGCCGGTTACCCGAGGCCGCGATGCTGTTGCTGTCGCGCGCGGCAGCATGGATACGGCGGACATGGGGTAGCCGTTCGAGGTCCTTGCCGAGCTTGGAGAGGGCCTGCCGGCTGGCTGGTTCGATATAGGTAATGATCGAGTAGCTGTCGCGGCCGGGTACCGGCGCCAGGCGCTGCGCTGGTTCGGGCATGCCGTGCTGGCGCAGCCGGCGCCGGATGTCGGCGTCGATTGCCGGCAATTCGGCGGCACCTACGGTGTGTGCGAAATTGATGACTGACATGCCGGGAAAGTTGCGCGGCGTGTCGAGCTGCTCGACATACTGGCGAAAATCCTCCGCGCTGGCGTCCGCATTGGCGTGGAACAGCCCGGCCGTCCCGCGCAACACGTCCGTATAGCTCTTGATGCGCGCATCGATGGTGTGCTGGGCGGCGCGCGCCATGCCGCGAAAGCGCGCCTCGGCATCGCTGTCGATGGCCTTGGCGGTGGCCAGGTAGAGCGCCGCGCCGACCGCGAGGGACAAGAGCAGTCCTGCCAGCATCGTCGCCGGCGCCACGAGCGGATGATGGGAAGGAGAAGGGAAATGCATGGACCGTAATCTCGCTTGCGCAGTGGAAGCGTTTCTTGCACGCTTAAAACACTGATACGCTAAGCGTGTTTACGATAGGAGGGTCCTATCAGAGCTGATAGGTTTTGTTGCTACACAACGAAACCCGGGCACGGGTCTGGAAAACGACCCGCCAAAGGAAAGAGGGCAGGCCGCCGGCCTGCCCTCGCGCCTGGGACGAGGCGAATTACTTGCCCCAGCTATCCTTCAGCGTGGTCACGCGGTTGAACACGGGCTTGCCCGGGGTCGAGTCCACGCGGTCGGCCACGAAGTAGCCGTGGCGCTCGAACTGGAAGCGCTGATCGGCCATGGCGTCCTTCATGCCCGGCTCCAGGTAGGCCTTGACGGTCTCGAGCGCGTTGGGATTCAGGGCGGCCTTGAAGTCCTTGCCGCCGGCATCCGGCTGCGGTTCCGTGAACAGGCGGTCGTACAGGCGCACCTCGGCCTCGAGCGCGGTGGCGGCGCTGACCCAGGTGATGTTGCCCTTGACCTTGTAGTTGTCGGCGCCCGGCGTGCCCGACTTCGAATCCTCGAAGTACTTCACGTGCACCGCCGTGACCTTGCCATTTTCGTCCTTGTCGTAGCCGGTGCATTCGACCACGAAGCCGTACTTCAGGCGCACGCGCGCACCCGGCTGGTCGCCCACGGGCGGAGTGAAGCGGTGATAGCCCTTGGTCGGGGTTTCCATGAAGTCTTCCTGCTCGATCCACAGCTCGCGCGTGAACGGGAAGGTCCGCACGCCCATTTCCGGATGGTGCGGGTGGACCGGCGAAGAGCACTCGCTGGAGGCGCCTTCCGGGAAGTTGTCGACGATGAGCTTCAGCGGACGCAGCACGGCGATCGCGCGCGGCGCCTTCGGGTCGAGGTCGTCGCGCAGCGCGCCTTCCAGCGTGCTCATGTCGATCCAGCCGTCGGCCTTGGACACGCCGATGCGCTCGCAGAACAGCTGGATCGATTCGGGCGTGTAGCCGCGGCGGCGCAGGCCGACGATGGTCGGCATGCGCGGATCGTCCCAGCCGGTAACCACGCCGGTATCGACCAGCTCGCGCAGCTTGCGCTTGGAGGTCACCACATAAGTCAGGTTCAGGCGCGCCATCTCGTACTGGCGCGGCACCGGGCGCGGGAAGAAGCCGCCGTCGGCTAAGGTAGCGACCAGCCAGTCGTACATCGGGCGGTGGTCCTGGAACTCGAGCGTGCAGATCGAATGGGTGATCGACTCCAGCGCATCCGAGATCGGGTGCGTGTAGTCGTACATCGGGTAGATGCACCAGGCGTCGCCGGTGCGGTGGTGGTGCGCATGGCGGATGCGGTACAGGGCCGGATCGCGGTTCGTCATGTTCGGCGAGGACATCGCGTCTTCGCTCATCTTGGCGCGCAGGATGTGTTCGCCGTCCTTGTACTTGCCGGCTTTCATGTCGCGGAACAGCTGCAGCGATTCTTCCACCGGGCGGTTGCGGAAGGGCGAGTTGGTGCCCGGCGTGCTGAAATTGCCGCGGTTCTTCGCCATTTCTTCGGGGCTCTGGCTGTCCACGTAGGCCTTGCCTTCGCGGATCAGGTACTCGGCCATCTCGTACAGCTTGTCGAAATAGTCGCTGGCGTAGTGCAGGTATTCGCCGTCGCCGTATTCCCAGCTAAAGCCGAGCCACTTCACGGAATCCATGATGGTGTCGACGTATTCCTGGTCTTCCTTTTCCGGATTGGTGTCGTCGAAGCGCAGGTGGCAGCGGCCCCCGTAGTCGCGCGCCAGGCCGAAGTTCAGGCAGATCGACTTGGCGTGGCCCACGTGCAGGTAGCCGTTCGGCTCCGGCGGGAAGCGGGTGATCACGGGCGGCATGCCTGGGCGCGCGTGGGTGCCTGCCGCCAGGTCGTTGTCGATGATGGTGCGCAGGAAGTTGGGGGAAGGCGTCGCAGCCGGCGCCATCCTGGCGTTGGCCGCCGGGTGATTCTTCTCGTTGCTCATGAAAAGGAGTGTTGAATGGGAAATTGCGGCCATTTTACCGTAAGCCCGGGGCTGGCCGTCCCGGTATGTGGTGGAGCGCACGGTAAGCCTCGCTTGGTAGACACATACTGTGGGCAACAGCGGTCGTTCGCAAGGTCCGGCCACGTCCGTCGTATCGGATCGGAAGCTGGCGACACGCTGGGCAAGCTGCCCTCATATAGTGGATAATCTCGTTTTTGCCGTTTCGCGTTTGCCGTGCGGCCAGCATGTGCGGCCTTTGCCGGGAGAATTTCTTTGGAAAACTTATACGCGATCCTGGGCGTCGCCCCGAATGCCAGCGACGACGAGATCAAGAAGGTCTACCGTTCGCTGGCGATGCGCTATCACCCGGACCGCAATGGGGCGCCGGGCGCCGAAGCGCGCTTCAAGGCCGTGACCAAGGCCTATGAAGTCCTGTCCGATCCGGTCCGGCGCGCCGAGTACAACCAGAGCGTCAACCACCGTATCGTGCTCGACGCCGAGGCCGAGGCCTTCGAGCTGTGGCGCTCGCTGTTCGCGCTGCATGGCGTGAACGTGCAGGCATGACGCTGGCGGCCGGTGGCCGGCGCGCCCAATCATGAATCAACAGGACACATAATGAAAAACGTACATCCGGAATTCTCGTTCCAGTCGCGCGAACTGGAAGGTCAGATCGAGGGCACGCTGGGCGATCCACCCAACCGCAAGAACTACGACATGATGGTCGGCGCGCTGGTGTCGGAATACGCCAGCGGCTCGGGCCTGGACGACGTCAACCTGATGGCCTTCGCCCTGGTTGACTGCATCCGCTTCAAGGATCCGAAAGGCTTGATGCGCGAGGCCGCCGACTACGAGGGCGGCGACACGGCGCGCGTGTTCGCGATGGCCGAGTGCGAAGGCGAGCAGGGCAGCGCCATGTACGCCGCGATGACCGCCAACCACCCCGAACTGGCGCGCCAGGCGATCATCACCGCCTTCCTGTACAAGAACCAGGCGCGCTGGGAAGACGAAGACCGTTCGCTCGACCGCCTCGGCGAGGGCGACGACGGCGACGAGGACGAGGACATCGACGGCACTGCCGCCAGCGACGACTTCACCCAGCTGTTCGATCCGGAAGGAGAGCGCGAATGAGCGACCAGGAATCCAGCGACGCCGGCAAGGCCAATCTTCCGGCCCTGACCAGGCAGGTCAGCGAACTGGTGCTGGCCGGCTCGCTCGAGCACGCCGAGGAGGCGTTCTCGCAGGCGGCCGACGAGCACGGCGACTACGCGGTGGTCGAAGTACTGTCGACCCTGCCACCCCAGGTCACGGCCCTGCACCTGTCCGGCTTCGACGGCGCCAAGACCTCGCTGGCCACCATGCTGGTGCCGCCCAAGGCCTGGGCCGACAGCCTGGCCTACATCGCGGCCACCTGGCCCGACAACCTGATCGAGGACGATCCGGAACGCATCGCCGAGAACCTGTTCAACCACGTGCACGGCATCGTCTACGCCAACGACGACGAAGAGCGCCGCATCGAGCTGCTGCAGGAAGCCTCGGCCACCGACCACGGCGCCACCGTGTTCGCCATCCTGTGGTCGCTGGCGCCGAAGGAAATCCTGGAGCTGGCCGGCGAGATCCTGTCCAAGGGCCGCTACGTGACGGCCCAGACCAGCGGCGACAGCGATATCGCGCCGCTGGCGGTCGACCTGGCCAAGGCCAGCGAGGACGGCTGGGAGCGTTCGCTGCTCGAACTGTTCCCGGAATTCCGCCACAGCGCCGAGATGGCCGACGTCGCGCTGCCGGACGATCCCGACGAGGAGTCGCCCTTCATGCAGCGCAGCACGCGCGAACTGCTGTACCGCCTGCGCAAGCAGGTGCCGTCGGTGCGCAGCATGCCGCGCCGCGGCGCCCGCCGCAGCCTGGGCACGGACATCTTCTCGTGAGCGGGACGCAAGGATCCATGCTGCCCGCGATCGTCATCGAGAAGCTGCCGCGCCTGGTGCGTGCCATCAAGCTGCTGCCGGAGGAAGCCTCGGCCGAGGAAGCCGCGGTGCTGGCCGACGAACTGGCCGGCATCACCGCGATGGTGGCCGAGAAGTTCACCAACGACCGCACCGCGGAAGGCATCGGGCGCGCGCTGCTGCTGACCGTGGGCGGGGTCTCGCTCGGCCTCGAGCACCTGCTCGACACCGACGACGACCTCGACGCGCTCGACCTCTTGATCGAGGAGGGCCCCGAGCTGGTGTTCCAGCAGGGCTTTCGCCTGGTGAAGGAGCTGGCCGCGCTGCCCGAGGACAGCCTGGTGGGCGAGTACGACCTCGATCCGGTGTATTCCCAGCGGCGCCTGAAGGAACTGTTCATCGACCTGTGCACGGCCGACCCGGGCGAGAGCTGGACCGGCTACGAGCGCTACGTCGGCCAGCTCAGGCAGCGCCAGGGCGTGCAGGCGATCGTGCGCGCGGCCCAGTGGCTGCGCCGCCACCACTACGAGGGCCCGATCATTGACCCGGACCTGAACGCCGAAGGAGTGATCGCGCTGGCGATCATTTTCGCGGTCGAGGGCGGCGGGCGCATCACCGCGCGCACCGGCCAGAAGGAGTTCGAGCGCCTGGTGAAATCGGTACGCAAGAACAAGCCGGACTTCGAGGCCGGCTGGGCCGCGCTGATGGAAAACATCCCGGCGGCGCACCAGCCCATCATCGCCGAGCGCATCGACACCTACCGCCAGCACTGCACGGTGCTGCAGCACATCGGTACCCGCGCCAGCATGACGCAGCTGTTTACCGAGCTGGAAAACTACGCAGGCTCCGAGCTCGATCCGGACCTGCCCTGAGCCAGGCCCGCCACCATGGACGCCGAATGCGGCCGGATCGTGGCGGGAACCCGGGCTTTTCGCCGCATCAACCGCGCCATGGCCTTCGGTGGCTTCTCGGTCTTCGCGCTGCTCTACTGCGTCCAGCCGCTGATGCCGCTGCTGGCGCGCGATTTCCATCTCACGCCTGCCCAATCCAGCCTGGCCTTGTCGGTATCGACCGCCACGCTCGCCGTGGCGCTGCTCGCTTCCGGCAGCGTGGCCCAGCGCATCGGCCGCAAGCCGCTGATGGTGGCGTCGATGGCGGGCGGCGCGCTGCTCACCCTGTTGTGCGCTTTCGCCGTCGACTACGCCCAGCTGGTCGGCGCGCGTGCGCTGCTCGGCCTGGTGCTGGGCGGCCTGCCGGCGGTGGCGATGGCCTATCTCGGCGAAGAGGTCGAGGGCGCTTCGCTCGGCCAGGCCATGGGGATGTACATCGGCGGCAGCGCCTTTGGCGGCATGAGCGGGCGCGTGCTGTCCTCGGTGATCAGCGATGTCGTCTCATGGCGCATCGCGCTCGGGCTGCTGGGCGCGGCCGGGCTGTACGCGGCCTGGGAGTTCTCGCGCAGCCTGCCGCCTTCGCGCCATGGCGAGACCAGGCGGGCGCGGGGGCCGGGCTTTCTCGATGGACTGCGCATCCACCTGGCGGACGAAGGCCTGCCCTGGCTGTTCGTACTGCCTTTCCTGCTGATGGGCTGTTTCGTGAGCCTGTACAACTACATCAGCTATCGTTTGCTGGCGCCGCCGTTCGGCCTGAGCCAGAGCGCGGTGGGCGCGGTGTCGCTGCTCTACCTGCTGGGCATGTTCAGCTCGATGTGGGCGGGCAAGCTGGCCGACCGGCTGGGCCGGCGCAAGGTGCTGTGGCTGTTCATGGGCGTGATGATCGTGGGCCTGCTGGTGACGCTGCACGATTCGGTCGCCGCCACCGTACTCGGCACTGGCCTGGCCACCTTCGGTTTCTTCGCCTCGCATTCGGTGACCAGCAGCTGGGTCGGGCGGCGTGCCCGGCCACCCCAGGCGCTGGCCTCGGGCATCTACCTGTTCTGCTACTACCTCGGCTCGAGCGTGGTGGGCTGGTTCACCGGCCATGTGTGGGAACAGTGGGCCTGGCCGGGCGTGGTGGTCGTGCTCGGTGCCTTGCTCGGGGTGGCCATGCTGATCTCCCTGCGGCTGCGCCGGCTGGCGCCGGCGGCCCCTGGTCCCTAGCCTCAGCCCGGCAGGGGGCTGCCGAGCTTGCGGATACGCAGCATCAGCTGCAGGATGGTGTAAGGCATGATCAGCGCGTACAGGACCAGGGCGATACACAGCGGCACCAGGAAGGGCAGGGACAGCTGCTCGAGGGCGCGCTGCTTGTCCGTCAGGATCAGCATGACGAACAGGGGCATGGCGCTGGCCACGAATGCGGCAAGCCGGTACCTGAATTGCCGGGCTTTCGAAGCATTGTCGCTGAACAGTTCCGGCGCCCTTCCGGCGACGGCCGGGGTGCGCCAGTAATGCCAGCCGACGGTCGTGGCAGCCAGGTTCCAGCCGGCATCGTGCATGAGCTGCCGGAAGGCCGGATCCTGGCTGCCATGCGGGAAGTCGACCCGGTATACGACGTCGGCCGGCTCGCCGAGGCGGAACGTCCAGAAGCAGAAGGGATTCACCTTCACCAGGTGCAGGCCCTGCTGCGCCATGGCGCGCAGCCAGGCTTCCTGCTGCTCGTCCTGGTGCGCCCAGAAAAATTTGAAGACCGTCTTCGTTCCGTTCACGCCGCTTCTCCTGCATTCAGATGTGAAAGTGCAAACTGCCCGTTGCGCACCATGACGGCCAGGCGTCGTACCTGCTCGGCCAGTACCAGCTGTCCCTTGTCCGTCAAGCCGTAGGTCTTGCGCCGCTCGACTTCGCTGAGCTTCTCGATCAGCCCCTGCTTCTCCAGCGCGGCAAATGCGCCGTAAAGCGTTCCGGGCCCGATAACGACGTTGCCCTCGCTCATCGCTTCGACTTTCTGCATGAGCGCGTAGCCATGCAGCGGTTCGCGCAGCGCGGCCAGCACGTAGAAGGTGGCCTCCGATAGCGGCAGGAATTTCGCATAGTTGATGTCCACTCCAGCTCCTGGTTGTATATCGTGATCCAGTATATCGTGTCCCGACATATCGGATGTCGCTATACTAGCAGCGATGGATTCCACGTCAACACATTTTCCGCGCGGAATAGAAATTTATCCGGCCCGCATGGGCACGAAGGCAGGAAAGACGCGCGCACACCTGAAGTGCGCGCTTGATATCCCTGGTGAGAGGACTAAAGTACGTGGTCCGAGCGGGTTTACCGCCTTACTTTGAGGAGCGCATCATGTTGCAAGCTGCCGAAATCCAGCAACGTTTCAGCCAGATCCAGCAAACGATCAACCAGGCCGAAGAAGTTACCCGGAACGACCAGGGCGCACCGAGTGACATCCGCGACTGCATCCAGAAGATCGCCCACGAAATGCCGGAAGCCCAGCGCGTCATGCAGTCGAATGACCCGATGCGGATGGCCGCGTGCATCGACCGGCTGGAAGAGATGGGCGACGAGGCCAAGCGCATGTGCCGCAGTCAGCAGCCGTCGCCGCAGGTCGCGTCGGTGGTGACGCGGGTGCATGATGTCCTGTCGGACCTCAAGCACCAGATGCATTGAACTAGACCACGCCCTTGCCGCGCAAGGCGGCAATCTCCGCCTCGCCCAGGCCCAGCACATCGTGCAGCACTTCAGTGGTGTGCTGGCCCAGCAGGGGCGGGGCCTTGTCGCTGGTGGCCGGCGTGGCCGACATCCGGATCGGATTGCGCACCAGTGTGACCTTGCCGGCGGTCGGATGCGGGAGTTCGATCGCGACTTCGCGCGCCCGCACCTGCTCGTTGGCAAACACTTCGCCGATGTCGTTGATCGGCCCGCAAGGCACGCCGACCGACTCCAGCAGGGCGATCCACGCATCGCGCTTCTTCTCCCTGACCATTTCCGCCAGGATCGGCACCAGGAGGTCGCGGTTCTGCACGCGCAGCGGATTGGTGGCGAAGCGCGGGTCGCTGCCCAGCTCCGGCCGGCCACCCGCTTCGACGAACTTGCGGTACTGGCCGTCGTTGCCGGTGGCGACGATGATGTGCCCGTCCGCGCAGGCGAAGGTCTGGTAGGGCACGATGTTGGCATGGGCATTGCCCCAGCGCCTGGGCGGCTTGCCGCTGTTGAGGTAGTTGCTGCCCATGTTCGCCAGCATCGCCACCTGCGTGTCGAGCAGGGCCATGTCGATGTGCTGGCCCTGGCCCGTGCGGTCGCGGTGGGTGAGCGCGGCCAGCACGGCCACGGTGGCGTACATGCCGGTCATCAGGTCGGTCAGGGCCACGCCGGCCTTCTGCGGGCCCCCGCCCGGCAGGTCGTCGCGCTCGCCGGTGACCGACATCAGGCCGCCCATGCCCTGGATCAGGAAGTCATAGCCGGCGCGGTGCGCATACGGCCCGTCCTGGCCGAAGCCGGTGATCGAGCAGTACACCAGGTCGGGCTTGATCGCCTTCAGGCTGTCGTAGTCCAGGCGGTAGCGCTTCAGGTGGCCGACCTTGAAGTTCTCCAGCACCACGTCGCAGTGCTTCACCAGTTCGTGCAGCAGGGCCTGGCCCTCGCTGCTGGCGATATCGACCGTCACCGAGCGCTTGCCGCGGTTGGCCGCCAGGTAGTAGGCGGCTTCGCCCGTGTCCTGGCCCTCGGCATCGCGCGCATAGGGCGGACCCCAGGCGCGGGTGTCGTCGCCGCTGCCGGGACGTTCGATCTTGATCACGTCGGCACCGAGGTCGGCCAGGTTCTGCGCGCACCAGGGTCCGGCCAGCACGCGCGACAGGTCGAGCACGCGGATGTGGCCGAGCGCCTTCGGCGCGGAAGGAGTAGGGACTTGCGTCATGTGGTTCCTGCGGATGGTCGGGAGATGAGCGGGACAAGCCCCCGATTATAGCTGCCCGCGCGCAATGGTCTGCACCGTGCGCGTGGCGGGCCTGAATGCGGCCTCGATCAGCTCCAGCGCGCGCTCGGGCCGGGCCGCGCCGCACATGAAAATGTCGGCCGCGGCGAAGCCGTGTTCGGGCCAGGTGTGGATCGAGATGTGCGACTCGGCCAGTAGCAGCACCCCCGTCACGCCCTGGCCCGGACCGAAGCCGTGGAAGTGGCTGTGCAGGATGCAGGCGCCGGCCGCCAGCGCGGCCGCGCGCAGCAGCGTGTCGATCGCGTCGGCATCGGCCAGCAGCACGGCCTCGATGCCGCCCAGGTCGGCCAGCAGGTGGATCCCGGCGGGACGGTGCACACCGCTCATTTGTGGCTGCCGCCGCCGCTGTAGCCACCACCGCCGTAGCTGTGGGAGCGCCAGCTGTTGCCGCCGCCCTTGCTGACGGAGCCAAGCATGCTGCTCCAGGACAGGATGGTCGTGACCAGGGCCACCACGATGGCGTAGAGGAGGAATTTGGTTCTCATGGATGCACTGTCATTTGTCCGGTCCCAGCTTCAGGGGCAGGAACAGGACGACGATCCCGACCAGTACCCAGGCCAGCGTCGTGCCGAAATTGAAGATCAGCGGGATGGCGTTCAGGCCCACCATCCACAGCAGGGTTTTCCAGGCGATGTCGCGGTCCGTCATCGGCTGCTTTTCCGGTGTGGCCGGCTTGGACAGTCCAAACCACGCGCGCACCTGGTCATCGGCCACCGGCGTCGAACGCGACCAGCTCAGTTCCTCGGCCGTATGTTCAGCCGACAGACTGTTCTGGCCGTGCTCGTACTCGACCACCTGCACCGTGTCGCCGGCCGCCACGCGCCAGGTGAATGCCCCGGCCGCGGCCACCACGCGCGCCGGGTAGTCCCAGGTGCGCGTGTAGTCGGCGCCGGCGCAGCGCACCGTATGCGCGGACGGCAGGGGCGGCGCCGGCCAGTCGT
Organism: Massilia sp. MS-15; assembly: GCF_020176695.1. GTDB lineage: Bacteria > Pseudomonadota > Gammaproteobacteria > Burkholderiales > Burkholderiaceae_D > Telluria > Telluria hydrophila. Next base: position 10,705 of record NZ_JAIWIA010000024.1, read on the forward strand.
CCAGCACGTCGGCGCGCGACCAGCCTTCGTCGGTCTCGACCAGCCAGAAGAAGGGGCCACGCGGCGCGTACATCAGGTATTCATTCCAGGCCTCGCCCTCGTCGTCCTCGCGCCGCATGGCGCCGAGCACGCGGTACTCCTGGCCGCTGATCTTCGCCGTCGCGCCCAGTTCCAGGGTGAAGGGCAGGCGCGCCACCTGTTCGCCCTTGCGCAGCACCTCGACCTTGGGCGAGGAAGCATCCACGCGCGCGCTGCAGGCAGGGCACACGCAGTTCGCCGCCAGGCCCGGGAGATAGCGGATCGCCGTCCCGCAGGACGGGCACGCCAGCGTGTCGACCTGGCCGCGGTAGCGCCCGGCGCTGGCCTTGATCTGTTCCTCGTCGCGCAGCAACTGGCAGCGCATCGCTTCCAGCGTCACCGCGCTGCCGGCGTAGAGCATTGGCGGGTCCGCGCGCGTGGCCGCGTCGGAATAGTCGAGCGTGGTGAAGCTGGGGCCGCGCCGGAAGTCGGCCACGCGCGCTTCCCAGCCCTGGCCCACCCGGAACGGCAGCTCGCCCTGGCCGCCGCTGCAGCGCGCGACGCGCTTGTCGGCCGCGACGAAGGGGCCGAATCCGATGTCGACCTGTTGCCCGATCCGGATCGCTTCGAAGGCCGGCCAGCCGGGCGCCAGCTCGCGCCGGGTGGTCATCACATACTGGCCGGCGGCCTCGCCCAGCCAGCCGTCGCCACCGTCGTCGAACAGGACGTACCACTCGTTCCACATGCCGGCATCGAAGCGCAGCTGGATGCGGCCGATGACGGTGAAGCCGCGGCCACCGTGGCTGCCGGCGGTGCCGAGCTGGATGCGCGAATAGTCTTCCAGCACCTCGGACATCTTGCCGAGGTCGCGCACCGCGCCCGCTTCCTTGAGCACGGTCGCGCGACAGTACTCGCACACCGCCACGACGGAGGCATGCGAGCGGAAGCCGACCGGCGCGCCGCAGGAAGGACAGTCGACGGTCTGCATCAGCCGATCAGTTTCTTCAGCAGCTCGGCCTTGGTGCTGTCATAGTCGCCCTGCGAGATCAGGCCCTTGTCCAGCAGGCCCTTGAGCTTGGACAGGCGGTCCTCGATCGACTCGGCGCCTGCGGGCACCGCCGGCGGCTGTGGTGGCGTTGCGGCGCCCGGCGCGAACGCCCCTTGCATGCCCTGCGCCATGGCCTGGCCGATGGCGATGCCGGCGCCGGCACCGGCGCCGATGCCGGCGATGCCGCCCTCGTTCTGGGCCGCCAGCGGGATGCTGCTGGCCACCTGGAACTGGGTGAAGCCGCCCATCTTGTCGGCGCCCAGGCTGGCCTTCATGCCGGCCGAGATGCGCTCGTCCAGCGCCGCCTGCAGTTCTTCCGGCAGGCTGACGCTGGCCACGTTGAACTCGTCCAGCCCGATGCCGTAGCGGCCGAAGGCCGTAGCCAGGTCGCCACGGATCTGCTGCGCCATCAGGGTCTGGTTGGCGGCCATGTCGAGGAAGGCGATTTTTGATGCGCCCAGCGAGTTGGCCATGGTGGCCAGCATCAGGCCGCGCAGCTGGTCCTCGACTTCCTCGCGGGTGTAGACGGCGCGGGTGCCGCTGATCTCGGTGAAGAACAGGCGCGGATCGGCGATGCGGTAGGAGTACATGCCAAAGGCGCGCACCCGGATCATGTCGAAGTCCTTGTCGCGGATCGTCACCGGCTGCGGGGTGCCCCACTTGCGTCCGGTCTGCACGCGCGTGGAAAAGAAATACACGTCCGACTTGAAGGGCGAGGCGAACAGCTTGTCCCAGTTCTTCAGGTTGGTCAGCAGCGGCAGAGTAGAAGTGGTCAGGCGGTGCGTGCCGGGGCCGAACACATCGGCCACCCGGCCCTCGTCGACGAACACGGCGACCTGCGATTCGCGCACCACCAGGGTGGCGCCGTTCTGGATTTCGAAGTCCTCCATCGGGTGGCGCCAGGCGAGAACCCCTTCGCCTTCCTCGTTCCACTGCAGGACGTCGAGAAACTGCTTCTTGATGAATGAGCCGAGCGACATGGTGCTTCCTCTTTATGCGGGTGGTGGATCAGGAGATGCTGCCGGCGTTGACCAGGCCGATCGACAGCGAAATGGCGCCGAGCAGGATGCCGAAGCCGATGTTGTTGTGTTCGATCTGGTCCTTCGACATGCGCAGCAGGCGGGTGGCGACCACGAACACCAGCACCTGGATCAGCATCGCCAGCGCCGCCCAGGCGCAGAACGCGACGTAGTCGGCGGTGTGCATCAGGGCCGAGGCGATGGTCACCGAGAAGCCGAGCAGGGTACCGCCCAGCGACAGCGCGGCGGCGCAGTTCCCCTGGCGGATCAGCAGGATTTCGTCATAGGGCGTGATCCGCGTGTACACCACAAAAAACGCCAGAACCAGCGCGATCGCCGTCGCAAGATGCAGCACATAGTTTAGGATGGCGGGCACAAGTTTCTCCAGAATAAATAATCGAGGTCGTCACACTGCGGCAGCACAGCGATCTTAGAACAAAAGTTGTTCAATGACCAAAAAAATTCTGATCCTGTCGGTGTTCGTCGTCGCCTCCTGCGGCCTGGCCTATGAACTGGTCGCCGGCGCCCTGTCCAGCTACCTGCTGGGCGACTCGGTGCTCCAGTTCTCCACCATCATCGGCTGCTACCTGTTCGCCATGGGCGTTGGCGCGCACTTCTCGAAGTACGTACGCGACGAGGACGTGCTGGGGCGTTTCATCGACATCGAACTGGCCGTCGGCCTGGTGGGCGGGATGTCGGCCGCCGTGCTGTTCATGACCTTCACCTGGATGGGCGCGCCCTTCCGCACGGTGCTCTACCTGACCGTGTTCCTGATCGGGATGATGGTGGGCATGGAGGTGCCGCTGGTGATGCGCGCGCTGAACGAGCGCCGCACCGGGTTCGCCGAGATCGTCAGCCGCGTGCTGACCTTCGACTATCTTGGCGCACTGGCCGTGTCGCTGCTGTTCCCGCTGGTGCTGGCGCCGCAACTGGGCCTGGTGCGCACCGGCTTCCTGTTCGGCATGCTCAACGTCGGCGTCGCGATGTGGACCCTGTACGTGTTCCGCGCCGAACTGGAGGCCCTGCGCGGGCGCGCGATCCGCGCCTGCGCGGTGCTGTTCACGCTGGTGCTCGGCTTCGGCCTGTCGGACCGCATGGTGGAGTGGGGCGAGCATGGCCTGTTCGGCGACGAGGTCGTGTATTCCACCACCACGCCCTACCAGCGCCTGGTGATCACGCGCTGGAAGGACGACCTGCGCCTGTACATCAACGGCAACCTGCAGTTCTCCTCGCGCGACGAATACCGCTACCACGAGGCGCTGGTGCATCCGGCGATGCAGTCGCTGCCCTGGGCGCGGCGGGTGCTGGTGCTGGGCGGCGGTGACGGGCTGGCCCTGCGCGAGGTGCTGCGCTATCCGCAGGTGGAGGAGGTGACCCTGGTCGATCTCGATCCGGCCATGACCGCGGCCTTTGCGACCCGCCCGGAACTGGTGAAGCTCAATGCCGGAGCATTGAACGACAAGCGGGTCAAGGTGGTGAACGCCGACGCCGGCATCTGGCTGCAAAAGGACGCCGGCATGTACGACGTGGCCATCGTCGACTTCCCCGATCCGTCCAGCTTCGCCCTCGGCAAGCTGTACTCGGTGCCGTTCTACGGCCTGCTGCGCAAGCACGTGGCGGCCCAGGGCCTGATCGTGGTGCAGTCGACCTCTCCGTTCTTCGCGCCGAACGCCTACTGGACCATCGAGGCGACCCTGCGCGAAGTGGGCCTGCGCACCTGGCCCTACCACCTGTACGTGCCGTCCTTCGGCGAGTGGGGCTTCGTGATGGCCTCGCCCGAGGGACGCTTCGCGCCGCCCGCCAGCTACCGCCTGCCGATGCGTTTCCTGGACGGCGCCAGCACCCGCGCCATGTTCGAGTTCCCGCCCGACATGCCGCGCCGGCCGATGGCGCCGAACCGGCTCGACTCCCAGTCGCTGGTGCGCGCTTTCGAGGAAGACTGGCGCCAGGTGATCCGCTGATGCAGCGCCGCTCGTTCGTGTTCACGGCGCTTGGCGCCGCCGGCGCCGCGCTGGCGGGCGGCGCCGGCTTCGCGCGCTGGCAGGAGATCGCGCCTTCGGTACATGCGCCGGGCCGCGACGAGGGGCATTACCTGCGCGACCGCGGCCGCCTGCCGCCGCCCGCGCAAGTGCTCGAAACCGATGTGCTGATCCTGGGTTCCGGCGTCGCCGGCCTGAGCGCGGCCTGGCAGCTCGGCAAGCTGGGCCACCAGGACTACCTGCTGCTGGACGGCCCCGAAGCCTTCGGCAACGCCGCCGGCGGCCGCTACGGCGAGCTGGCCTGCCCGACGGGCGCGCACTACCTGCCGCTGCCGGGGCCGGAGTCCGGCCACGTGCGCGCCATGCTGGCCGACCTCGGCATCCTGCTGCGCGGCGCCGACCAGGCGCGTCCCGCCTACGACGAGCGCTTCATCCTGCACGGCCCGCAGGAGCGCCTGCTGCGCGACGGCGCCTGGCACGAAGGCCTGGTACCGGCCGATGCGCGCGACGCCGCCGAACACCGGCGCTTCTTCGCTGCGATGGCGCGCCTGCGCCACGAGCGCGGTGCGGATGGCCGGCGCGCCTTCGCCTTCCCGCTGGTGCTGGCTTCCAGCGATCCGGCCTGGCGCGCGCTCGACCGCGTCAGCTTCGCGCACTGGCTGGACCGGGAGGGCTACCGTTCACCGACGCTGCGCTGGTACCTCGACTACTGCTGCCGCGACGACTATGGCGCCGGCACCGGACGCGTCTCGGCCTGGGCCGGCATCCATTATTTTGCCGGGCGCTGGGGCCAGGCCGCGAACGCGGACGAGAACGCGCTGCTGACCTGGCCCGGCGGCCTGGCGCCGCTGGCCGAAGCCCTTGCCGCGCGCGCGGGAGCGCGCCGGCGCGCCGGCACCGCAGCCTCGGTGCGCGTCGTGGACGGCAGGGCCGAGGCGCTGTGCTTCACGCTGGAAGGCGGGCAGGCGCGCAGCTTCCTGGTGCGCGCGCGCCGCGCGATCATCGCCATGCCGCTGTTCGTCGCCAGCCGCGTGGTGGAGGGCATCCAGGCCTACGGCTTCGATCCGCGCCAGCACCTGCCGGAGTACGCGCCCTGGATGGTGACGAACTTCCTGATGCGCGACTTCCCGCGCGAGCTGCCCGACGCCCAGCTGGCCTGGGACAATGTCGTGTACGGGGGGCGCGGACTGGGCTACGTGGTGTCCACGCACCAGGACATCCGCTCGCGGCCGCCCGACAAGACCGTGTTCACCGCCTACACGGCGCTGTCGGAACGTACCCCGCAGGAAGCGCGCCGCTGGCTGCAGTCGGCCCGCCCGGAAGCCCTGCTGGAACTGGCCGCCAGCGACCTGGAACAGGCCTATGGCTGGGCCTTCGCGCCCTGCGTGGAGCGGGCCGACATCACGCTGCGCGCGCACGCGATGGCGGTGCCGCGGCCGGGGTTTCTCGCCAATGCCGGCCTGGCGGCCCTGCGCGAGGCGGCCGGTCCGGTCCTGTTCGCGCATGCCGACCTGTCCGGCCTGTCGGTGTTCGAGGAAGCCGCCTGGTGGGGGTGCCGGGCGGCGCGGCGCGCGCTGGCCTGAAGGCGAGTCGTGCACGGCGTTCGGCGCAGCCGTGGCATGCTGGGCGCCTGGCCCGGATGACCGGGCAGGCAAGGCAAGGAGGGCGCATGGCACGGCATCCCGGGATCTTCCCGACTTTCTTTCTGTCCGGCTTCGAGTGTTCCAACTTCCTCTGGGGCGAGGACTGCGTGCGGCGCAACCTGGTGGCCGAGACGGCGCACGACCGCCATGCCGCGGCCGACTACCAGATGCTGGCGCGGCTCGGCATCGCCGTCGCGCGCGAAGGCATTCCCTGGCCGCTGGTGGACCGTGCCGGCCAGTGCGATTTTTCGCTCATCGATCCCTACATCGCGGCGATGAACGCGGCGCAGGTGCTGCCGGTGTGGGACCTGTGCCACTACGGCTATCCGGACGACCTCGATCCGTTCTCGGACGCTTTCGTGGCGCGCTTCGCGGCCTACTGCCGCGCCGCCGCCGGCTACGTGCTGCCGCGGGTGCGCGGGCCGCATTTCTTCACGCCGGTCAACGAGATCACCTTCTTTTCCTATTGCGCCGGCGAATGGGGCTGGGCCGCGCCCTACCGCCGCAGCCGCGCGGAACGCATGCGCCTGCGGGTGGCGCTGTGCCGCGCCGCGATCGCCGGCGCGCGGGCGATCCGGGAAGTCGATCCGCAGGCGCGCCTGGTCCACATCGACCCGCTGGTGCGGGTGGTGGCGCCGCGCGACCGTCCGGACCAGGCCGAGGCCGCCCGCCATGAGACCGAGGCCGATACCTTCCTGGCCTGGGACATCATCGCCGGGCGCGCGCATCCGGAATGCGGCGGCGCGCCCGAACTGCTGGACATCGTCGGCGCCAACGTCTATTCCTTTGGCCAGATGGAGTACCGCGAGAGCGGACCGCATGCGCCGCTGCCGCCCGGCGACGAACGCATCGCGCCGCTGTGCGACATGCTCGGCACGGTCTGGGAGCGCTACCGGCGGCCGATGATCATCGGCGAGACCAGCGGCCTGGGACACGGCCGCGCCGACTGGCTGCGCGACGTGATGGGCGAATCGCTGGCGGCGGTGCGGCGCGGCATGGACCTGCAGGGCATCTGCCTGTTCCCGGCGGTCGACATGCCGGACTGGCATACCGGGGAGTGGGTCAAGAACGGCATCTGCGACCTGGCCGAACAGGACGGCGACCTGAAACGGGTGCCGCACCAGCCCTATGTCGACGAGCTGCGGCGCTGGCAGAAAGCGCTGAACCGCGTCACCGAGCTGGACGCCGACCCTTTCAGCGATCCGGTCGAGCTGCAGGACGTGGTCGATGCCGCGCACCGGCTCGATGCGCAGCCGGACAAGGACTGGCACTGAGGGGCGCGCCGCGCCCGGCGCCCGTGCTCAGGGGGTGTGTCCAGGCGCCAGCAGCTTGGCGTTGACCAGCTCGCGCTCATGGTCGACGATGCCATCCACGGTGCGTTCGTCCAGGCCCATCGCTTCCAGCACGAAGGCCGACAGTTGCAGGCTCGCTTCGAGCGTCTCGGGTACCACCACGCTGGCGCCGGCCAGGCGCAGCGCGCGCGCGTCCTTCTCGTCGCGCGAGCGCACGAACAGGCGCACGTGCGGGAAGTCGCGCCGGATGCTGCGCACCGCCCGCATGGCCGAGGCAGGGTGGTCCATGGTCAGCACAATGGCCGGCGCCTCGTCGGCATGGACATGGTGCAGCAGTTCCGGACGCGCGGCATTGCCGAAGTAGACCGGCTTGCCTTCGGCATGCAGCCTGGACACCAGCTTGGCGTCGCATTCGAAGGCGATGAAGGGGATGTTCTGCTCGCCCAGCAGCTTGGCCAGCTGCTGTCCAACGCGTCCGAAACCGGCGATGATGATGCGGCCGCGTGCCGATGCCAGCGCCCCGTCGTCGGGTGCCTGCTGCTGGTCGCGGGTGCGCTCGTGGCGCTGGCCGATGGCGCGGCCCAGGCGCGCCAGCACCGGGGTGAGGAACAGCGACAGGCCGACCACCAGCATGACGCGCGCGCCCAGCGCCGGCTCCAGCACCTGCACGCTCATCGCGTAGCCGATCGCGACGAACACGAATTCCCCGCCCTGGCCCAGCAACAGGCCGCCCTCGAGCGCGCGGCTCCATGGGTGGCCGCCGACGCGCATCACGGCCGCCACCACCAGCGCCTTGAGCAGCACCAGGCCGGCCACCAGCCCGGCCAGCAGCAGCGGTGCCTCGAGCATCTGGCGGGTGTCGATGCTCATCCCGACGCTCATGAAGAACAGGCCCATGAGCAGGCCCTTGAACGGCTCGATCACCAGCTCGACCTCGTGCTTGAACTCGGTCTCGGCCAGCACCACGCCGGTGAGCAGGGCGCCCAGCGCCATCGACAGGCCGGCGCTGGCTGCCAGGCCGGCGATGCCGAAGGTGCAGAGCAGGATCAGCGCCATGAAGACGTCCGGCTGGCGGTGGTCGGCAAATACGCGGAACAGCTTGTGGACGACGCGCCCGCCGACCAGGTAGATCAGGCCGATGGCAAGCGCGGCCTTGCCCAGCGTGAGCACGGCCAGCAGCGCGACATCGTCGCCGCCGCCCTTGCCGCCGAGGGCGCCGATCAGGAGCAGGATCGGCACCACGGCCAGGTCCTGCAGCATCAGGATGGCGAAGGCCGCCTGGCCGAGCGGGCTGCCGGTGGCCCGCTGCTGGGCGAGCAGCTGCATCACCACCGCGGTGGACGACAAGGACAGCACCAGTCCGACGATCAGGGCGCTGCGGGTGTCGAGCCCGGAGGCGAGCAGCAGGCCGCCGCCGAGCAGGAGGGCGCTGGCCAGCACCTGCACGGTGCCGGCCCCGAACACCCAGCGCCGCAGCGCCCACAGGCGCGCGGCCGAGAGCTCGAGGCCGATCATGAACATCAGGAACAGTACGCCGATCTCGGCCAGTGCCGCCGTGCCCTGGTCGCGTGGCAGGGCAAGGAAAGCCAGCCAGGGCACATCGTCCGCCAGCAGGGCCAGTCCGAAGGGACCGACCAGGGTGCCGACGGCCAGAAAGCCGACCACCTGGTTGATGCGCAGGCGCTGCAGGATCGGAATCAGGATGCCCGACAGGACCAGGAACAGGAGGATCTCCCGCAGGAAGGGAAAGGCGTGTTGCTCTTGCACGGTATCGACGAAGAAGTGGTGGCTGGGCCGGATTGTAACGTGGAAGGAGGCGGTCCCCGGCGCTAACTGGCAGGTGCGGGGGCGCAGGCATAGGCCGGCTGGCGCGCCGGCGCGAGGAAAGTCTCGAGGATGGCGAGGATCGTTTCCTTGAGCCGGGCGCTGCCTTCGTCCTGCATGTCGTTGTGGCGCGCGCCTTCGATGCGCACGATGCAGCTGCCATGGCGGCGCTGTTCGGCTTCGTCCGGCAGCACGCCCGGGTCGGCGACGGTGTCGCTGGCGCGGATCGACAGCACACGGATGCCGTCGGCGCGCGGCAGGGCGACGCGCCGGTTGTCGAGGCTGACCAGGGCCGACACGCGACCCGGGTAATCGGCGGCGAACTGGGCCGAACTGTCACCGCCGAGCGAATGGCCGACCAGCAGCACGCGCCGCCAGTCGAAGCGCCGGTCGCGGGCCGCCCCTTCGGCGAGCAGGGCGGCGATGCCGCGCGCGGTGGCGCGGGCGATTGCCTGTACCTGGGGCGTGATCGGCGCGCCGCGGTCGATCGTGGCGCCGCCGGCGCTGTCGCGCAGGGCCAGGACCAGGTAGCCCATGCCGTTCAGTTGGCGGGTCAGGAAGCCGTAGTCGGTCCCGGCCAGTCCGTAGCCGGGACTGAGCACGGCGACCGGGCAGGGCGCGGCCACGCTGCAGGCTCCGATGCCGGCCGGCAGGTGGGTGTCCGCCGGGATGGCTGCCAGCGCGGGCGGCAGCGTGAACAGGAGAAGGAGCAGGGCGGACAGGCGGCGCATGGGATCCTGGTCGATGTGGATGGTCGCCTGGGGGCGGGATGGCGCAGTGTAGGGTCTTCTCGTACTCGAGGCAAGATCGGGGGGCGTGGTCAGCTCAACGCGCGGCCGGAGCCAACCGCCCTACCGTTTCGCCTGGCGGAACAATGCCCCTCACATTGTTCCGCCTCGTGAAACAGGCCTGGGTGATTCAGCAGTTCCTGGCCTGCACCGCGTCCAGCGGGGTTTCTTCCTGCTGGCGGTGGCCGCTGGCCAGCGGCTGGCGGCTCTCGGCGGTGTGCTGGAGTTCCACGATTTCCGGATCGTCCAGGTTGCGCAGTTCCAGGTAGCGGTCCAGCGCCTGGTCCAGGCGCGGCAGCAGGATGCCGCGCTCGCTGCCCAGGGCGCAGTAGCGCGGCCGCGCGGCCGGGTAGTCGATGGCGCGCGCTTCCAGCCGGCTGGCGTCGATGCCGGCCCGTCCGGCCGCCTTCAGCGCCAGCTCGGCCCAGGTGAGTTCGCCCCCATTCGACAGGTGCCAGATGCCGGCCTCGCGGTCGATCGCCAGGTCGAGGCAGGCGTGCACCAGGTCGGGCACGTAGGTGGCGGTGATGGTGAGGTCGTTCGAGGCCGCGAACGGCTCGCCGCGCTCGAGCGCGCCCAGCGCCAGGGTGACGAAGTTGTAGGCGTCCCATGGGCCGAAGAAGGCGCTGGTGCGCACCACCAGCGCGTCCGGGTTCGCGTCCAGTACCGCCACCTCGGCCTCGGCCTTGCTGCGCCCGTAGACGTTGAGCGGCGCCACCGGGTCGGATTCGACGTAGGGACGGTCCTGCCTGCCGTCGAACACCAGGTCGCTGGAGAAGGTGGTCAGGTGGATGCCGTGGCGCGCGCAGGCGGCGGCCAGGATCGCGGGGCCGGACGTGTTCTCGCGCAGGCAGCGCGCGGCGTCCCCCTCGGCCTCGTCCACGCGCACGTAGCCGCAGGTGTTGATCACGGCCCAGGGCTGGTACTGGGCCAGGGCGCGCTCGACCGAGGCGGCGTCGGCGATGTCCATCTCCTGGCGCGACAGCAGGCGGTAGGACAGGTTGCGCCGGCGGCAGACGCGGGCGAAGGCGCGGCCGAGGGTGCCGGTGGCGCCCAGGATCAGGATCGGCGCCGCCTGCGTGCCCACCAGGCGCGCACCGTCGGCCGCGATCGAGGTCAGGGCGGCCGGGGTGGCCACCGGCGGGTGGCACAGGAAGCGCCCCGGACGGCGCCACCAGCCCTGGCCGCGCAGTACCGGGTGCGACAGCGGGGCGCCCAGCGAGAGTTCCTTCATCATGCGTGCCAGCGCGGTCGGGCGCGGGGTGGGCGAGCGCACGTCGAACGGGCCCGGCTCGTAGTAGCCGCGGTTCTGGGTGACCAGGCTGTTCCAGTCGAAGGAACCGAGCAGCGACCACACGGTGACGGCGCGCACGTCGATCCCGTTGCGCTGCGACTGCTGGGCCGCCTGCCAGATCTCGAGCAGCCAGCGCAGCTGGTCTTCGCGGTTGGCATCGATGTGGGCCTCGGTGATGGCCAGCGGGATGCCGTAGCGGTCCCAGATCTCGGACAGCAGCGGGGCGATGCCCGGGGTCGGCGTGGCCAGCACGCGCGAGGCCTCAATGTCGGCGCAGGGAATGCCGTCGGCCACGCCGCGGTGGTGTTCCGGGAAGCGTTCGGGACGGTGGTCGAGCCAGCGCTCGGACGTCACGTAGTAGTTGACGCCGATGATGTCGGGCGGGCAGGGGTTGTCGCGGAACCACAGGAATTCTTCGGCCGCGATGCCGGTCTTGAGCAGGTAATCCCACAGGGCGTGCCCTTCGTCGACCATGCCGCACAGCAGGTCCCAGGCCAGCCAGCGGCGCTCGTTGTAGAACTCGGCCACGTGGCCCAGTTCCGGGGTGCCGTAGGTCTTGCCGAGGTCGTCGGTCTGGACCAGCTTCGCCTGCGGGTTGACGGCGCGGATGGCGCGCATTGACAGCACCACCGCGCGGCACTGGTTCAGCAGGGCCTGGACGAAGCTGCGGTCGTCGCGGCCGTGCGGGTACCACACCCCGTACAGGCCGGCGAAGCGGGCGGTGGTGCAGGGTTCGTTGACCGGGGTGTAGTAGGTGATCCAGGGATAGCGCGCGGCCACCGCGCCGGCGTAGGCGGCCAGTTGTTCGGCGAAGCCGGGGTCGAGCAGGCTGGTGTGGCGTGGGCCGCTGCCATGGTGCACCAGGCCGGCGATCGGGGTGATGCCGGCGTCGCGCAGGGCCTGCAGGCGTTCGTCGGGCCAGGACCAGTCGGCCCCGTCGATGCCCTCGGGGGCGGTACGTTCCCACAGCACGGGATAGCGGATGGCGCGGATGCCGGTGGCGGCGAAACGCCCGATGTCGCAGGCGCGTCCGGCATGGCCGTTACGGTCCAGCTGGCTGAAATACTCGTCGCGGACACGGTTGACCGTGCATTCGAGGCCGCCCCACAGTTCCAGTGGGGGGCGTTGGCTGTTCGTGCTCTTTTGTGGATTCATCACTCACCATATTAGTTTTATAACAACAAAATCCCCGCAACGCAGCCTCCCAGGCGTAAAAGTGTCGAAAGGGGGGCTGGCCAGCGGGCCATGGGACGGGAAGCGGTTGACAGCGGCGCGCCAACCTGCAACCATGCAGTCCATGAATTTTCCGAAAGCACATCAATTTTTGCTGACCTGGTGGCGCCGCTCCTGACGCGCGGCCCCAGGAATGATTTGCATTTCGATTAACGCCGCCTCGATCCAGGTGGCGTTTTCATATCCAGCGCAGGAGGATCGGGGCACAGACAAGGAAACCCTATGAGCTCCCCCACCCCTGCTACCGCAACTTCTCCTTCCATGCCGGTCATCCTCACCGGAGACCGTCCGACCGGTCCGCTGCACCTCGGCCACTTCGTGGGCAGCCTGCGCAACCGCGTCGCCTACCAGGACAGCTACCGCCAGTTCGTCATGCTGGCCGATGCCCAGGCGCTGACCGACAACATGGATGACATCGGGAAGGTACACCGAAACGTGGTCGAAGTGGCGCTCGATTACCTCGCCTGCGGCATCGATCCGGCCCGCACGACCATCCTGATCCAGTCGCAGATCCCGGAACTGACCGAGCTCACCTTCTATTACCTGAACCTGGTGACGGTGGCGCGCCTCGAGCGCAACCCGACCGTGAAGCAGGAAATCATCCTGCGCGGCTTCGAGCGCGACATCCCGGCCGGCTTCCTGACCTACCCGGCCAGCCAGGCCGCCGACATCACCGCCTTCAAGGCCACCGTGGTGCCGGTGGGCGAAGACCAGATCCCGATGATCGAGCAGTGCAACGAGATCGTGCGCCGCTTCAACCGCACCTACAGCCCCGATCACGACATTCTGCTCGAGTGCAAGGCGATCGTGCCGGAAGTGGGCCGCCTGCCCGGCATCGACGGCCGCGCCAAGATGAGCAAGTCGCTCGGCAACACCATCAACCTGGGCGCCAGCGCCGACGAGATCCGCGCCGCCGTCAAGCAGGTCTATACCGACCCGCTGCACCTGAAGGTGTCCGACCCCGGCCACCTGGAAGGCAACGTGGCCTTCATCTACCTCGACGCCTTCGACCAGGACAAGGAAGGCCTGGCCGAGATGAAGGCCCATTACGTGCGCGGCGGCCTGGGCGACAGCGTGGTCAAGAAGCGCCTGGAAGGCATCCTGCAGGACCTGCTGGCGCCGATCCGCGCGCGCCGCGAGGAGTTCGCCAAGGACCGCGGCCAGGTGCTGCAGATCCTGAAGGAGGGCACCATGAAGGCGCGCGAGGTGGCGGCCCAGACCACCGACGAAGTGAAGAAGGCGCTGGGGCTGTCCTACTTCTGACGGGCCGGGCCCGCGCCGGGTAGCGCGCGCCGCTACCCGGTGGTGCAGGGCGCGTGTTCTTGTGCGCGCTGCTGGAATGCAATTTCCTTTCGTGGCAAGCTGCCTCTTCCATCGACATGGGAGGACAACATGGGCAAGGGCTTGCGCTTCACCGAAAAATGGCTCCAGCGGGCCTTGTGGCTGGTCGCGTTCGCGTTTGCGGCCTTCCTGGTCGGCCTGGGCAGCGCCGTCATCGGCAACCTGGGCGACGTCGAGCCGGAACTCACGCTCGAGCAGTTCATGGACCCGGCCCAGGTGGCGCGCCTGCGCAGCGAGCAGACCGAGGCCAAGGAAAGGCATGCCGCCGCCGGCCTGGCATTCGAGCAGGCCAGCCACAAGCACGAGGTGGCACAGGCGAATACCCGCACCGCGCGCGAGACCCTGGATAACTGGCTCGCCACCCGGCGCGCCACCGCGCGCCCCGACCAGGACCCCGAATTGATCGGGCGCACCCGCGCGCTCGATGCGCTGGAAGCGCAGGAACGCGCGGCGCTCGCCGCGGTGCAGGCCCAGCAGCAGATCCTGCTCGACGCCGACCAGGCCCAGCGCAAGGCCGACGCGCGCTGGGAGGCGCTGGAAGCGCCCGCGCGCGCCGCCGTCCTCGAGGCCCAGCGTGCGCTGGAGCTGCGCGTCTTCCTGTACCGCCTGGCCCTGACCCTGCCCTTGCTGGCGGTGGCCGGCTGGCTGTTCGCACGCAAGCGCAAGAGCACCTACTGGCCGTTCGCCTGGGGCTTCATCTTCTTCGCCCTGTTCGCCTTCTTCTTCGAGCTGGTGCCCTACCTGCCCAGCTATGGCGGCTATGTGCGCAACCTGGTCGGCATCGCCGTCACGGTGCTGGCGGGACGCTATGCGATCCAGTCGCTGCAGCGCTACCTCGCGCGCCAGAAGGAAGCCGAGGCGCTGCCGGACGCGCAGCGCCGCCAGACCCTGCGCTACGACACGGTACAGGCCCGGCTGGGCAAGGGCGTGTGCCCGGGCTGCGAGCGTCCGCTCGACCTGAAGGACGCCAGCCTCGACTTCTGCCCCCACTGCGGCATCGGCCTGTTCGACCGCTGCGGCTGCTGCAACAGCCGCAAGAACGCCTTCGCCCGCTTCTGCTTCTCGTGCGGGACGGCGGCGAATACGGCGCTGGCGGATTGACGAGGGATGTGTAGGGTGGGCGGCTCCACCGGGAAACGCGGATTATCCGCAGCGTTCGCGCCGCCCACGCGGTAGTGTCCTTGGCGGTCCCGTTCTCGTGCCGGATGATCTTGCGGCATTTGATCACCGCGTGGGCGGCGCACAGGACGGCAGTCGTTCTAGTTGCCAGGTGCAGCCGCCCACCCTACGGGAACGGCCCGTAGTAGCAGTGGCCTACCTAGTCGCGCAGGTCGGCCGGCACCTTGCCGCCGTTGGCCGCCAGCTTGTTCATCACCTGGCGGTGCAGCCAGATGTTCATCTTGGCCGAGTCGCCCGTGTCACCCGTGTAGTGCAGCTCGGCGGCCAGCTCCTTGCGCGCCTGCAGGCTGCTGTCCAGGCCAAGCAGCTTCATCAGGTCGACGATCGAGCTGCGCCAGTTCAACTGCTGGCCCGAGGAGGCCTGCATCTGGGTCAGGATGGCCTCGACATCCACCTGCTCCATCGCGGCAGGCGCGGCCTGCGGCTGGGCCTGGGGGGCTGCCTGCGGCTGGGCCTGCGGTGCCGATGGTGACGACGGTGCCGGCGCCTGTGCCTGCGGCTGGGCCGCCGGTCCCTTGTTGGCGGCATGCGCTTTCGGGAAGATCTTGCCGAAGATATTGCTCAGGATACCCATGTTATCTCCTTCATTGCTGTTGGTGGATGGAGGACGCATGCGCTGCGCCACGTGGCCCAGCGCGAGTGCCAGCGCGGCGCCGCCGATGGCCTTGACCAGGGTCGGGTGCTCGGCATAGAAGGCGCTCATGCGGTCGACGATGCCGGGGTTCTGCTGCTCGGCCTTCTCGGCCAGCTCGCGCACCTGCTCGGGCGAGACCTGGGACGCCTGTTCCGGGCTGAGCTGCTTGCCGCCGCCGAACATGTTGCCGAACATGCCGCCCGCCACCGAGGACAGGACGGCCGGATTGAGCGAGCCCAGCAGCTGGTTCAGCATGCCGGCGCGGCCGTTCGCATCGCTCTGCCCGAACAGCTGGCTGACCACCTGCGGGAAGGGCGGGGTCTGGTTGGAACGCAGCGCGCTGGCCACGCCCTCGGCGAGCGTTTCGCGCGGAGCGCTCTGGGCCACGCGGTCGAAGTCTTCCGCGGCCCGGTCCTGGTTGCCTCCGCCCAGGTATTGCGACAACAAATTTCCCAAATCAAATGCCATCTCATTCTCCTGGCTGCATACGGTTGAATGACGAGCGTAGGCGCTTTGGGCGCCTGTCTTCTGTTCGCTATCCAACCGTCGCCGTCAAAAGCGGCCCGGCTCAGCCGCGCAACAGCGCGTCGAGCCCGGTCCGGTAGCGGCGGCTGCCCAGCACCTCGCTGTCGCCGTCCAGCAGCAGCACGAAGTCGCCGCTGGCCTGCGGCTGCAATTCGCGGATGTCGCGCGTGTTGACGATGCAGGAGCGGGATACCCGTAGGAAAGCCTCCGGATCGAGCCGCGCCTCCAGGCCGGACAGGGTCTCGCGCAGCAGGTGCATGCGTTCGCGGGTGTGCACTTCGATGTAGTTGCCGGTGGCCTCGAAATGGGTGACCTCATCCACGTCGAGCAGCAGCACGCGGCCGGCCTTGCGGATCGGCAGGCGGCGCAGGTAGCGCCGCGCCGGGCTGGCGCCCAGTTCGTCCAGCACCGCCGCGACGCGTGCCGCCAGGTCGTTCGTCGTGTCCGTCCTGTCAGGCCTGGCCAGCCGGGTCCTGGCGCGCGCCAGCGCGTCGCGCAGGCGCGCCGGCTCCACCGGCTTGAGCAGGTAGTCGAGCGCCTGGACCTCGAAGGCGCGCACCGCATACTGGTCGTAAGCCGTGACGAAGATGGTGGCCGGCATGCAGTCGCCGCCGACCGCCGCGATCACGTCGAAACCGTCGGCCTCGGGCATGGCGATGTCGAGGAAGACCAGGTCCGGCTGCAACGCGGCGATGGCCTCGATGGCGGAGGCGCCGTCGGCGCATTCGCCCACCACCTCGATGCCGGCGTCGCCTTCGAGCAGCTGGCGGATGCCGCGCCGCGCCAGCGCCTCGTCGTCGACGATCAGGGTGCGGATGCGCATGCACCCTCCCGCAGCGGAATCGCGAGCGTGGCCACGGTGCCGCCGCCGGGCCGGGCGCCGATGGCGAAGCGCTGGCGCTCGCCGAACATGTGCTGCAGGCGGGCGCGCGTGTTCGACAGGCCGATGCCCCATCGCATGTGGCGGGACAGGCCGGCGCCGTCGTCGCTCACCGCCAGCTGCAGCATGCCGTCTTCGGCGCGGGCGCTGACCACGATGCGGCCGGGCCGGGCGCGCGGCGCCAGGCCGTGGCACAGGGCGTTTTCCACCAGCGGCTGCAGCACCAGGCTGGGCACGCGCGCCCCCAGCAGTTGCGGCGGGATGTCGATCCGGTAGCTGAGGCGGTCGGCGAAGCGGATCTGCTCGATCTCCAGGAAGTTGGTGATGAAATCGCATTCCTCGCGCAGCGTGACCTCGGCGCTGGCGTCCTTGTCCAGCACCTTGCGCAGCAGGGCGCACAGCAGCTGCAGCATGTGGCGCGCGGCGGCCGGGTCGTCGCCGGTGAGCACGGCGATCGCGTTCAGGGTGTTGAACAGGAAGTGCGGCTGCAGCTGCGAACGCAGCGCCAGCAGGCGCGCCTCGGCCAGTTGCGCTTCCAGCCCGAGCTGGCGGCGCTCGCGCTCATGCACCGCCTGCTGCAGGCGCAGGAACTGCACCGCGCCCAGCAGCACCCAGTACACGGCCAGGCTGGGCAGGAAGGCCGAGCCGATCAGGCGCGCATAGGTGGCGCTCCAGTCGCCCGTGAAACCGGGCGCGCCCACCAGCGGCGCGGCGGCCGCGTACAGCGCCAGGTGCAGCAGCACCGAGCCGGCGCTGGCGGCCGCGTGCAGCGCCAGCGCGCGCCAGACGTCCTGGCGCGTGACGGGCAGGCGCCTGGCCAGCCACAGCATGGCCGGCGTCAGCAGCGCCCAGGCGCCCGACCACACCGACCACGCCGCCAGGGTGCCGCCCCAGGGCAGCGGCTGTCCGCGCACCGCGGCGGCGACGTGGGACTGGGCGGCGAACACCAGCGCACACAGGGCCCAGCCGCCCAGCGTCAGGAGGAGGGGGCGGCGGTAGCCGGCGAAGCGCCGGAGCGGCGCGGTGGAGGCGACGGACACTGTGGACACTGCGGCACCGTGAAGGAAGACGATAGGCCAGCGCATCTTACACCGGCTGCGGCCGCCGGCCGCCGCTTCCAGCCTGGATGTTCCTCACTGGTGGGCCGCCTTCAGCGGCGGCGCCGCCGTCTTCGACAGCAGGCCGAGCTGGCGCATGATGCCGATCGTGTCGCCCGTGGCCCATTCCTCGGCAATCCTGCCGTCCACGAAACGGAAGGTGGCCTGGCCGGTGACCTTGACCGGCTTGCCGGTGGCCGGCAGGCCGTTGCCGGTGCCGGTATTGGTGCCGGTGGCGGTCCAGCGCACCGCCACCAGGTCGTTCTCGGCCAGGATCAGGTCGACGTGCATCCTGAGGTCGGGAAAGGCCTGGCGCCAGCCCCTGGCTTCGCGCATGCCGGCTTCGCGGGTAAAGGTGCCGCTGCCGGCGTGGCCGACGAAGTCCTCGGTATACGGCACGGTGAAGATCCCCTGGTTCAGGCCTTCTTCATAGACGCGGCGGGCCAGCGACTTGTTCAGTTCCTCCTGGGGCGCGGCCATGGCGCTGGCGTTGGCGAGGAAGGCGGTGGCGAGGAGGAGGGCGCGCAGGCTGCGCAGGATGGCGTGGTGCATGGGATGTCTCCATGGGAAGGTGAGGGCGGATGCGCCCGGGACACCATCCTGCGCCCGCCGCGGCCCCTGTCTGCCGGATGCGTGACGGATGGCGCGAAAGCGGTGACGGGTGGCGCGAAAGCAGGGACGGCGCAGGCGCGCGAATGGCGCCGGGCGCAGTGGACAGGCGCGCGCCGGCCGGGTTAAGCTCGCCGCATGCCCTATCTGCCGCTCCTCCTGTTCGCCGTCCTGTATGCCTTCGCCACATTCGCGTGGGCGCTGCCGCCGCCGGTCGGGGGCATGTACCTGGCCATGAGCCTGAGCTGCTTCGCCGCGTATGCGATCGACAAGTCGGCCGCGCGCCAGGGCAACTGGCGCACGCCGGAATCGACCCTGCTGCTGCTTGGCCTGGCCGGCGGCTGGCCGGGCGCCGTGCTGGCCCAGCAGTGGCTGCGGCACAAGACGGCGAAGGCCGCGTTCCAGCGCAAGTTCCAGCTGAGCGTGGCGCTGAACCTCGCTTTGTTCCTGTACCTGGCGCACGGGCTCGGCCAGGCGGGCGCGACCTGAAGCACGGGGGCGGGCAGGGCATGTGGCGCTATCCCCGGATTTTGGCACACCGTGGCGGCGGAACCCTGGCGCCCGAAAACACCTATGCGGGGCTGCGGCGCGGCCTGGCGTTCGGCTTTCGCGCCGTGGAGTTCGACGTCATGCTGGCGCGCGACGGCGTGCCGGTGGTGCTGCACGATCCCTGCCTTGGCCGCACCGTGAACGGCACCGGCCACGTGTTCGACTACGATGCGCGCGAACTGGCGCGCATGGATGCCGGCAGCTGGTTCGGCGCCGCCTACCGCGGCGAGGGTGTGCCCCTGTTCACCGAATTCGCCGCCCTGTGCCAGGCGCACGGGGTCTGGATGAACATCGAGATCAAGCCGGCGCCCGGCTTCGAGCGCGAGACCGGGGCGACGGTGGCGCGCCTGGCGCAGGCCATGTTCGCCGACACGCTCGCGGCAGGCGACCTGGCGCGCGCGCCGCTGCTGTCCTCGTTCAGCGTGGCGGCGCTGGAGGCCGCGCGGCTTGCCGCACCCGCGCTGCCGCGCGCCTGCCTGATGCGCCAGGCGCCACCCGACTGGGAAGCGCAGGCGCGCGCGGTGGGCGCGGCCGCGCTCCACCTCGACTACCGCTTCCTGGCGCCGGCGCTGGCCGCGGCCGTGCGCGCGGCGGGCTTCGGCCTGTTCTGCTACACGGTGAACACGCCGGCGCGGGCGCGCGAACTGCTGTCCTGGGGCGTCGACGCCTTCTGCACCGACCGCATCGACCTGATCGGCCCGGCCGACTGGCCCGTCTCCAGCTAGGCTATAATCGTTTTTTTATAGCGCATGCTCCCTCATTCCGCCCTCACGACATGAAATCCTCCGAAATCCGCGACAAGTTCCTCAAGTTCTTCGAGTCCAAAGGCCACACCATCGTCCGTTCCAGCCCGCTGGTGCCGGGCAACGACCCGACCATGCTGCTGACGAACAGCGGAATGGTGCAGTTCAAGGACGTGTTCCTGGGCCTGGATACGCGCCCGTACTCGCGCGCCACCACCGTGCAGCGCTGCGTGCGCGCCGGCGGCAAGCACAACGACCTGGAAAACGTCGGCTACACCGCGCGCCACCACACCTTCTTCGAAATGCTGGGTAACTTCAGCTTCGGCGATTACTTCAAGCGCGATGCGATCAACTACTGCTGGGAGCTCTTGACCCGCGTCTACATGCTGCCCGCCGAGAAGCTGACCGTCACCGTCTACTTCGAGGACGACGAGGCCTACGACATCTGGGCCAACGAGATCGGCGTGCCGAAAGAGCGCATCATCCGCATCGGCGACAACAAGGGCGCGCGCTACGCGTCCGACAACTTCTGGCAGATGGCCGACACCGGCCCCTGCGGCCCGTGCACCGAGGTGTTCTACGACCACGGCGCCGACATCTGGGGCGGCCCTCCGGGTTCGGCCGAGGAAGACGGCGACCGCTTCATCGAGATCTGGAACCTGGTGTTCATGCAGTTCAACCGCGACGAACAGGGCGTCCTGACCCCGCTGCCGAAGCCCTCGATCGACACCGGCATGGGCATGGAGCGCCTGGCCGCCGTGCTGCAGCACGTGCACAGCAACTACGAGATCGACCTGTTCCAGAATCTGATCCGCGCCGCTGCCCGCGAAACCGGGGCAACGGACCTGGAAAACAACTCGCTGAAGGTGATCGCCGACCACATCCGCGCGGCGTCCTTCATGATCGTCGACGGCATCATCCCGAGCAGCGAAGGCCACGGCTACGTCCTGCGCCGCATCATCCGCCGCGCGCTGCGCCACGGCCACAAGCTGGGCCAGACCAAGCCTTTCTTCCACAAGCTGGTGGCGGACCTCGACATCGAGATGGGCGAGGCCTATCCGGAACTGCGTGAAGCCAAAGAGCGCGTGGCGCAAGTGCTGAAGGCCGAGGAAGAGCGTTTCGGCGAAACGCTCGAAAACGGCATGAAGATCCTGGAAGCGCAGCTGGCCAAGGATGCGAAGAACCTGGACGGCGCCACCGCCTTCACGCTGTACGACACCTACGGCTTCCCGCTCGACCTCACCGCCGACATCTGCCGCGAGCGCGGCGTGACCCTGGACGAAGCGGGCTTCGCCGCCGCCATGGAGCAGCAGAAGAAGACGGCGCGCGCCGCCGGCAAGTTCAAGATGGCCGCCAAGGTCGAGTATGCGGGCGAGAAGACCAAGTTCGTCGGCTATGAATCGCTGGCCCACAACACCCACGTGCTGGCCCTGTACGCCGACGGCGTCTCGGTCCAGGAACTGAAGGCCGGCCAGGAAGGCATCGTGGTGCTCGACACCACCCCGTTCTACGCCGAGTCGGGCGGCCAGGTCGGCGACCAGGGTGAAATCCGTGTGGGCGCCAATGTGTTCGACGTCGAAGACACCCTGAAGATCCAGGCCGAAGTCTTCGGCCACCACGGCGTGCTGCGCGCAGGTTCGCTGAAAGTGGGCGACACCGTGGATGCGCAGGTCGACACCGTCAAGCGCGCGCGCACCATCCGCAACCACTCGGCGACCCACCTGATGCACAAGGCCCTGCGCGAAGTGCTGGGCAGCCACGTGCAGCAGAAAGGCTCGCTGGTCGATCCGGACAAGACCCGCTTCGACTTCAGCCATGGCGCGCCGCTCACGCTGGATGAAATCGCCAAGGTCGAGATGATCGTCAACCGCGAGATCCTCGAGAACCACGCCACCCAGGCCCAGCACATGAGTTTCGACGACGCCGTCAAGCACGGCGCCATGGCGCTGTTCGGCGAGAAGTACGGCGACAGCGTGCGCGTGCTGGACATCGGCTCCTCGAAAGAGCTGTGCGGCGGCGTGCACGTCACCCGTACCGGCGACATCGGCCTGTTCAAGATCGTCTCGGAAGGCGGCGTCGCGGCCGGCATCCGCCGCGTCGAAGCCGTGACCGGCGAGGGCGCGCTGGCGCTGGTGCAGTCGATCAACCGCAAGCTGCAGGAAGCCGCCGGCGCCTTGAAGACCAGCCCTGACGAGCTGCCGACCCGCATTTCCCAGGTGCAGGACCAGGTGAAAATGCTGGAGAAGGAAGTGGCCGCGCTCAAGTCGAAGCTGGCCGCGGGCCAGGGCGACGAACTGGTGACCAGGGCGGTGGACGTGAACGGCATCAAGGTGCTGGCCGCGACCATGGAGGGCGCCGACGTGACCGCGCTGCGCGAAACCATGGACAAGCTGAAGGACAAGCTGCAGACCGCCGCGATCGTGCTGGCCAGCGTGGCGGACGGCAAGGTCAGCCTGATCGCCGGCGTCACCAAGGACGCCACGGGTAAGGTGAAAGCCGGCGAACTGGTGAACTTCGTCGCCCAGCAGGTGGGCGGCAAGGGCGGCGGCCGCCCGGACATGGCCCAGGCGGGCGGTACCGATCCGGCAGGCCTGCCGCAGGCCCTGGCGGGCGTAGCCGCCTGGGTGGGCGAACGCGCGTAAGCGTTGTTGACCATCCGGTAAAAATGACGCCGCCTTCGGGCGGCGTTTGCGTTGGCGCATCCGTGAGGCTGGTGTATTCATGCATATTCGGCTGCGGGTTTTGTATTGCCTGCATTGCTTGCATGCGCATGCGTGTACGTGCAGCTTGCAAATCCGCTTGTCGGGCGCATTTACCAGGTGTCGCACCAAGGTGGTGCTACCCGGTTGCCAATGTGACGCATGCTGGTGCACAGGCATGGATCAGTTCACAATCGGTTGCAGTCGTGCAACAATGTATGACTATTTTGGTGCGCTGCGTCATACTGCCGTAAAAGGAGTAGTATTCGATTCCCGAGCACCTTCTTTACTTTGCAGGCATGCGATGAGCGACACCACTATCGACATTGATACCATGGAATTCCAGCGAGACCTGGATGCGCGCGGACTGAACTGTCCGCTGCCGATCCTGAAGGCCAAGAAGGCACTGGCCGAAATGGAAAGCGGACAGGTGCTGCGCATCGTGGCGACCGACACCGGTTCCGTGCGCGATTTCCAGGCATTTGCCAAACAGACCGGCAATGCCCTGCTGGCGCACACCGTCGAGCACGGCGAGTTCACCTTCTTCATGCGTCGCAAGTAAGTAGCCGACACGCCGCGAGCAAGGCATGCCCGTGTGGCGTGCCAGCTGGCGGCGGCAGGGGAGGGCGAGCCGCACAGCCCTTCCAATCCGATTCCCGCCGCCCCTGAAACGCAATTTAGGCGGAATGCTCTAACTAAAAAACGCACGATCGTGCTTTAATTTCGACCTGAAGCCGAATTTCTCTTATAATCGAGACCATTTTCGTCTGTCATTCCATTCCATTTTCTAAAGGCACCCTATGAAAGTCCTGGTACCCGTCAAACGCGTGGTCGACTACAACGTCAAGGTCCGCGTCAAATCCGACGGCAGCGGCGTGGATATCGCCAATGTCAAAATGTCGATGAACCCGTTCGACGAGATCGCGCTGGAAGAAGCCACGCGCCTGAAGGAAGCCGGCAAGGTCACCGAAGTGGTGGCAGTCTCGGTCGGCGTGGCCCAGTGCCAGGAAACCCTGCGTACCGGCATGGCGATCGGCGCCGACCGCGGCATCCTGGTCGAGACCGCGGTCGAGACCGAGCCGCTGGCCGTGGCCAAGATCATGAAGGCGCTGGCCGACAAGGAACAGCCGCAGCTGATCATCCTGGGCAAGCAGGCGATCGACGACGACTCGAACCAGACCGGCCAGATGCTGGCTGCGCTGCTGGGCTGGCCGCAAGCGACCTTCGCGTCGAAAGTCGTGCTGGAAGACGGCAAGGTCACCGTGACCCGCGAAGTGGACGGCGGCCTGGAAACGGTCAGCCTGACCCTGCCGGCCATCGTCACCACCGACCTGCGCCTGAACGAGCCGCGCTACGTGACGCTGCCGAACATCATGAAGGCCAAGAAGAAGCCGCTGGAAACCGTCAAGCCGGAAGACCTGGGCGTCGACGTGAGCCCGCGCCTGAAGACCCTGAAGGTCACCGAGCCGGCCAAGCGCTCGGCCGGCGTGAAAGTCCCGGACGTGGCGACCCTGGTGCAGAAGCTGCGCACCGAGGCCAAAGTCATCTAATCGCGGCCTGCCGCTCACCATATTTAGGAAAAGAACATGGCCGCACTCGTTATCGCTGAACACGACAATGGCACCCTGAAGGGCGCCACCCACCACACCGTGACCGCTGCCGCCCAGTGCGGCGGTGAAGTCCACATCCTGGTCGCCGGATCTAGCTGCGGCGCCGCCGCCGAAGCCGCCGCTGGAATCGCTGGCGTTGCAAAAGTGCTGGTCGCGGACGCGCCGCATTTCGCCGATGGCCTGGCCGAGAACGTCGCCGAGCAGATCCTGGCGATCGCAGGTGGCTACTCGCACATCCTGGCCCCGGCCACCGCCTACGGCAAGAACATCCTGCCGCGCGTGGCCGCCAAGCTGGATGTGGCCCAGATCTCGGAAATCACCAAGGTCGAGTCGCCCGACACCTTCGAGCGTCCGATCTACGCCGGCAACGCCATCGCTACCGTGCAATCGAGCGACAGCGTGAAGGTCATCACCGTGCGCGGCACCGCGTTCGATAGCGCCGCCACCGGCGGTTCCGCCGCCGTCGAGCAGATCGCTCCGGTTGCTGACTTCGGCAAGTCGGCCTTCGTGGGCCGCGAGCTGGCCAAGTCGGACCGTCCGGAACTGACCGCCGCCAAGATCATCGTCTCCGGTGGCCGTGGCATCGGCTCGGCCGAGAACTTCAAGCTGCTGGAACCCCTGGCCGACAAGCTGGGCGCCGCCATGGGCGCTTCGCGCGCGGCGGTGGACGCCGGCTTCGTGCCGAACGACTGGCAGGTCGGCCAGACCGGCAAGATCGTCGCCCCGACCCTGTACATCGCGGTCGGCATCTCGGGCGCGATCCAGCACCTGGCCGGCATGAAGGACTCGAAGACCATCGTCGCCATCAACAAGGATCCGGAAGCGCCGATCTTCTCGGTGGCCGACTACGGCCTGGTGGGCGACCTGTTCGAGGTCGTGCCGGCTCTGGTCAAGGAACTGGGCTAATCAGTCCGCGGTGCGATCTGCCACCGCAGCATGAAAACCACGTCGTTCCCGCGCAAGCGGGAGCGACGTTCGTACATTGAGCGTCACATCAGGAGACCATGGTGAGCTACCAAGCCCCGCTGAAAGACATGCAGTTCGTGCTGAACGAACTGGCCAACCTGGCTGAAATCAACCAGCTGCCCGGCTGCGAAGAAGCCACCCCCGACACGGTCGATGCCGTGCTCGAGGAAAGCGCGAAGTTCTGCGGCGAGGTCGTCGCTCCGCTGAACCATGCGGGCGACAAGGAACCGAGCTTCTGGAAAGACGGCAGCGTCACCACCTCGAAAGGTTTCCGTGACGCCTTCCGCGCCTTTGCCGATGGCGGCTGGCAGGGCATCCAGCATCCGAGCGAATTTGGTGGCCAGGGCCTGCCGAAGCTGGTCGCGACGCCGTGCATGGAGATGCTGCACGCGGCCAACCTGTCCTTCGCGCTGGCCCCGCTGCTGACCGACGGCGCCATCGAGGCGCTGCTCACCGCCGGTTCGGATGAACAGAAACAGCTGTTCCTGGAGCCGCTCATCAGCGGCAAGTGGACCGGCACCATGAACCTGACCGAGCCGCAGGCCGGTTCGGACCTGGCCGCCGTGCGCACCCGCGCCGAGCCGCAGGGCGACGGCACCTACAAGATCTTCGGCACCAAGATCTTCATCACCTATGGCGAGCACGACATGGCGGAGAACATCATCCACCTCGTGCTGGCGCGCACTCCGGACGCACCGGCGGGCGTGAAGGGCATCTCGCTGTTCATCGTGCCGAAGTTCATGGTCAATGCCGACGGCTCGCTGGGCGCACGCAACGACGCCCACTGCGTCTCGATCGAACACAAGCTGGGCATCAAGGCTTCGCCGACCGCCGTGCTGCAGTTCGGCGACCACGGCGGCGCCATCGGCACCCTGGTGGGCGAAGAGAACCGCGGCCTCGAGTACATGTTCATCATGATGAACGCGGCCCGCTTCGGCGTTGGCATGCAGGGCGTCGGCCTGGCCGAACGCGCCTACCAGCAGGCGGTTGCTTTCGCCAAGGACCGCGTGCAGTCGCGCGAAGTGGCCGGCTCCCCGGGCCCGGTCGCCATCATCAACCACCCGGACGTGCGCCGCATGCTGATGTCGATGCGTTCGCAGACCGAGGCGGCGCGCGCGCTGGCCTACGTCGGCGCCGCTTTGTCCGACATCGCGCACAGCCATGCCGATGAGGCGACCCGCAAGGCGAACCTGGCGGTGTACGAATACCTGGTCCCGGTCATCAAGGGCTGGTCGACCGAGATGAGCGAGAACGTGACCCGCGACGGCGTGCAGGTGCATGGCGGCATGGGCTTCATCGAAGAGACTGGCGCGGCCCAGCACTACCGCGACGCCAAGATCCTCACCATCTACGAAGGCACGACCGCGATCCAGGCCAACGACCTGGTCGGCCGCAAGACCGTGCGCGATGGCGGCGCCGTGGCCAAGTCGCTGATCGAACAGGTGCGCGCCGTCGAAGCGCAACTGGGGGAGCAGCAGGGTGAGGAGTTCGCGGCCATCCGCCGCCAGCTGGCGCTCGGCGCGGCCGCGCTGGAGGAAGTGGTGGACTTCGTGGTGGCGTATGGCAAATCGGACGTGCGCGCCGTGTACGCGGGCAGCGTGCCCTACCTGAAGCTGGCCGGCATCGTGCTGGGTGGCTGGCAGATGGCGCGCGCCGCATTGGTCGCCCAATCGAGGCTGGCGGCAGGTGAGGGCGATGCCTCCTTCCTGCGCGCGAAGATCGCCACCGCGCGCTTCTTCGCCGACCACGTGCTGTCCTCGGCACCTGGCCTGCGCACCGCCATCGTCGAAGGCGCGCCGGGCGTGCTGGCGCTGGACGTCGAGCAGTTCTGAATGTTGGGTGGGCGGTCCTCCGCCCACGCGTTCGAACGGTCCTTGAATAGCCTGTGTGTCTATTCACATGCTGATTGAACGCGTGGGCGCGGGAGCGCCCACGCGTTCAATGTCAGCCGTACGACCCGCCCGTATAGAGCAGGTCGAACACCCGCGCGATCGTCCCGATCAGCACGATCGCCCCCACCCCCAGGATCAGCACCAGCACCAGGGCCAGCACCCAGTTCGAGCGCGAGGTTTTGCCGCTGCCCTTGTTGTGCTGCGCATCCCAGGCCTCGTCCGGCGTCAAGCCGATCACCAGCCCCTCGATGAAGCCCGCGATGTAGGACAGCAGCAGCGGCAGCAGCACGTAGAACGGATGCGGCTTCACGGCGCCCCACAGGATGCCGGTCAGCGGCAGGCTGCACAGGTGCAGCAGGCCGAGGCGGTCGCTGCCGCCCTTCAGGTAGAAACGGTGGACGCCGAAGCCGCCCAGCAGCAGGGCGAGGAGGGCGGCGAAGGTCTTGTTCTTGTGCTGGACAGCCATGAGCGTTGCCAAAAGTTCAGGAAAACGGAAGTATGGTGCAAAATGACAAGGAAGGCACGCGTTGCGTGCAGCCAGCCCATCTTCCGACCATGCTCAAGACGCGCGCCTACCTGGCAGAGATCCAGATCAAACCGACGGCGCCGCGCGCGCCGCCGGCGTTTCCTTTCACGCTGCCCGCGATCCGCTCCCTCGAGCGCCTGGTGCTGCACCCGAAGGTCACCTTCCTGGTCGGCGAGAACGGCTCCGGCAAATCGACGCTGCTGGAGGCGATCGCGGTCGGCATGGGTTTCAATGCCGAAGGCGGCAGCCGCAATTTCAATTTCGCCACCCGGGCCTCGCATTCCAGCCTGCACGAGCACCTGCGCTTCGTGCGCGGCATCGAGCGGCCGCGCGACGGGTTCTTCCTGCGCGCGGAGAGCTTCTACAACGTCAGTACCGAAATCGAGCGGCTGGATGAGTTTCCAAACGGTCCATTGATGAGGGCATATGGCGGCGAGCGCTCGCTGCATGAGCAGTCGCATGGCGAAGCCTTCCTCAGCCTGTTCATGAACCGCTTCCGCAAGGACAGCTTTTACGTGCTGGACGAGCCGGAGGCCGCCCTGTCGCCCCAGCGCCAGCTGGCCCTGCTGGGCCGCCTGCACGACCTGGCCGGCGAACACTGCCAGTTCGTCATCGCCACCCACTCGCCGATCCTGATGGCTTACCCGGAGGCTACCATCTACGCCTTCGGCGAGGACGGCATCGGGCAAGTCGCCTACGAGGAGACGGAGCACTACCGCGTCACCCGCGATTTCCTCGCCAATCCGGCACGCATGTTGCGGATCCTGATGGGGGAAGACTAAGGGAGGTGGCCTTGCGACGCAAAATAGGTGATAATGCTCAATTCGCCGAACCTCACGCCGCCGGGTTGTCCAACCGCGCCGTGTTGCTATAACCGCTTGCCCCTCTCCAGGCTTACGCGCTATAATCGTCGGCTTTCTCCGTCCAATACAACTTTTTGGAAATATTATGGTCGTTATCCGTTTGGCTCGTGGCGGCGCAAAAAAGCGCCCGTTCTACAACATCGTTGCAACCGATTCGCGTAACCGTCGCGATGGCCGTTTCATCGAGCGCATCGGTTTCTACAACCCGATGGCATCGGGCGCTGAAGTCGGCCTGCGTATCGCTGCCGACCGCCTGGCTCACTGGCAAGGCGTTGGCGCACAACTGTCGCCGACCGTTGCTCGCCTGGTCGCCAACCAGCAGCCTGCAGCCTAAGTAAGGCAGGTCAAGGCTTGACCGATTCGGCAGCATCCGGGGTGGAAGTCCCCGACGACCTGGTGCAGGTCGGATACGTCTCCGGCGCGTTCGGGATCGTGGGAGGCCTGCGTGTCACCCCGTTCTCGGTGGACGCCGATGCGCTGCTGAAGGTCAAGACCTGGTGGATCGACAAGCCGACCCTGCGTTCCGTCTCGGTACGCACGGCTAAGATGCATGGCGGCGACGTGGTCGCCACCCTGGTCGGCATGCGTGACCGCAACGACGCCGAAGCGCTCAAGGGCGCAGCGGTGCAGGTGTCGCGCAGCGAGTTCCCGCAACTCGAAGAAGACGAATACTACTGGTCCGACCTGATCGGGCTGGATGTGGTCAACCTGGAGGGCGAAGCCCTCGGCAAGGTGACCGACATGATGCACAACGGCGCGCAGTCGATCCTGCGGATCGCGCCGGTGGACGCAGGCGCCCCGGATGCGAAAGTGTCGGAGCGCCTGGTGCCGTTTGTCGACGCTTTCGTCAAGAACGTCGACCTGGGCGCAAAACTGATTACCCTGGATTGGGGTCTGGATTATTGACCCGCGTGGTAGCGTGCAGCCTGTGAAGCGAGGTTCCGGTGCAGTTTGACGTCGTGAGCTTGTTTCCCGAGATGTTCGCAGCGCTGACGCAGTCGGGCGTGACCCGGCGCGGCATCGAGCAGGGGCGCTGGGGCCTGCATATCTGGAACCCGCGCGAATTCACGCAGGACCGCCACCGCACCGTGGATGACCGCCCTTACGGCGGCGGCCCCGGGATGGTGATGCTGGCCAAGCCGCTGGAGGCCGCGATCGCTGCCGCCAAGCAGCGTCAGGTCGACATGGGCTTGAGCACACCGCGCGTGGTGTTCATGTCGCCGCAGGGCAAACCCCTGACGCACGAGCGTGTCGTGGCCTTGAAGGACGAACCGGGACTGGTGGTGCTGTGTGGCCGCTACGAAGGCGTGGACCAGCGTTTGCTGGACCGCTGCGTCGACGAGGAAATCTCGCTCGGCGACTTCGTGCTGTCGGGTGGCGAACTGCCGGCGATGGCGCTGATGGATGCGGTCGTGCGGCTGCTGCCTGGCGTGCTGGGCGACGAAGCCTCGGCGGTCGAAGACAGTTTCGTCAACGGCCTGCTCGATTCGCCGCATTACACGCGCCCGGAAGTCTACGAGGGCGAGCCGGTGCCGCCGGTTTTGATGGGCGGTAACCACGCCGAAATCATGAAGTGGCGCCGCCAGCGCATGCTGGAGGCGACATGGAAGAAACGGCCGGATCAGCTGGAGCGGGCGCGTGCCGCCGGCCAGTTGACCAAGCTGGACGAAAAGTTTCTGGCAGAGCTGAACAAGCCTGCCGAGTAAGAATGCACCTTGTGTGCATGAGCAAGCGGGCGTGTTGCCTGCGTGTTTAACCCCATCCTCTACCGGGCAACGCAGTTTGTATCCTCGGCGCCGGCAAGATGGTCATTGGAGTGATAAAAATGGATCTGATCCAACAACTCGAGCAAGAAGAAATTGCGCGCCTCGGCCGCAACATCCCTGACTTCGCACCGGGCGACACCGTGGTCGTCAGCGTCAACGTCGTCGAAGGCAACCGCAAGCGCGCCCAGGCATACGAAGGCGTCGTCATCTCGCGTCGTAACCGCGGCCTGAACTCGAACTTCATCGTTCGCAAGATCTCGTCGGGCGAAGGCGTCGAGCGTACCTTCCAGCTGTACTCGCCGCTGATCGCTTCGATCGAAGTGAAGCGTCGTGGTGACGTCCGTCGCGCCAAGCTGTACTACCTGCGTGAGCGTTCGGGCAAATCGGCACGTATCAAAGAAAAACTGCCGCAGCGTAAAGTCAAGACCGCAGCAGCAGCCGAGTAATCGCTACTGTGTCATGAGAAAGGCATCCGCAAGGATGCCTTTTTCTTTATGCGACCCTGTTTTTGCCTTTAGGAACTTTTTTGACCAAGACCTTGTTCGATCCCGGCGCCATGCCCGTCGAGGGCCTGGCCGGCGAAGCGCCGCTCGCGCCGGACGTGTTGACGGCGCAGGCGGTGCGGGCCCGCTTCGCCCGCACCTTGCCCTGGGATCCTGAACCCTCGGACGAAGCCCTGGCCGCGCCCAGCCTGCGCCTGCGCCGCGCCGCCGTGCTGCTACCCCTGGTCGAGCGTCCCGCGGGCCTGAGCGTGCTGCTGACCCGGCGCACCGAGCACCTGTCCAGCCATGCGGGGCAGGTGAGCTTTCCCGGCGGCCGGGCCGAAGAGCTGGATTCCTCGCCGATCGAGACCGCCCTGCGCGAGACCGCAGAAGAGATCGGCCTGCACCGGCGTCATGTGGAGATCGTCGGCGTGCTGCCGGAACACGTCACCATCAGCGCCTACCGGGTGACACCGGTGGTGGCCCTGGTGCAGCCGCCGTTCGCGCTGCGTCCTGATCCGGGCGAGGTGGCCGAGATCTTCGAAGTGCCGCTGGCCTTCCTGATGTCCGGCGCCAACCACGAGCGCCGCTCGGTGGCCCTGCCCGACGGCACCGGCAAGCGCAGCTTCTATGCCATGCCCTACCAGGATTACTTCATCTGGGGCGCGACGGCGGCCATGCTGCGCAACCTGTACCATTTCCTGCGGGCCTGAACCCGCACCGCGACCTGGTCCACGGGACCAGGCCAGGTCGATTCCCGAATTGATTCCGGCTGGCTTCTCCGCTATCGTAGCGGGCAGCATGGACTTGCCAGAATAAAAAAGGATTCCTGAATGACATTTTTCTCCATCCTCGTCGCGCTCATCATCGAGCAGCTCAAGCCGCTGCGCGCCGACAACCAGGTATACGGTGGCATCAAGGGCCTGGCGATGCGCATCGAGGGCTGGTTCAATGCGGGCGAGCAGAAGAACGGTCGGATGGGCTGGATCCTGATGATGCTGGCCCTGATGCTGCCGACCTGGCTGGTGTACTGGGTCTTCATGCGCTACAACCTGGTGCTGCTGGCCTTTGCCTGGAACGTGCTGATCGTCTACCTGACCCTGGGGTTCCGCCACTACAGCCACTATTTCACTTCCATCCAGCTGGCCCTGAACCAGGGCGACGAAGCCAGCGCGCGCCAGCTGCTGGCCGAGTGGACCCGCAGCGATACGGTCGGCATGGACGCCACCGAGATCTGCCGCGTGGCCGTCGAAAAATCGCTGATCACCACCCACCGCAACGTATTCGGCGTATTCTTTTGGTTCCTGATGCCCTTCGGTCCCGCGGGCGCGGTGCTGTACCGCGTCTCGGAATACCTGGCGCGCGCCTGGAACGAGCCCGACCATATGCGCAACGAGGCCTTCGGCCAGTTCGCCGCCAGGGCCTTCTACTGGATCGACTGGGTGCCGGTGCGCCTGACGGCGGTGGCCTTCGCCGTGGTCGGCAACTTCGAGGATGCGATCTACGCCTGGCGCAATTTTGCCGGCCGCTGGGCCGAGGAATCGCGGGGCATCCTGCTCGCCGCGGGCGGCGGGGCGATGGGCGTGCGCCTGGGGACGCCGAACGAGAACGCGCCCGAACCGCTGCCGCTCGATGCCGCCACGGTGGACCTGAGCGACCGCGATACGGAGATGCTGCCGGGCGAGGAGCCGAACCTGCGCGCGCTGCAGAGCACGGTGGGGCTGGTGTGGCGGGCGCTGATCCTGTGGATGATCCTGCTGCTCCTGCTGTCGAGCGTGGTGTGGCTGGGCTGAGCGGGGGCTGAATTGTGAACAGGTCTCGTCCGTGAGTCTTCTATAAGATATAATAGTGAACTGAGCTGATCTGAGCTTGTTCTCTTTCACGCAGTATCCTTGTTTCAGCAAGCAGCACTATGGCCGAGTTACCGCACACCACGGACAAGAAGCTCAAGGACGAGTTTTTTATCCTGGGCATTACGAGCAAAGGCAGGCAGTTCCGCCCCAGCGATTGGGCCGAGCGCCTGTGCGGGGTCATGTCCTGCTTCGCCCCCGGCGCCGCCGGCCGTGATTCCCACCTCCAGTTTTCCCCCTGGGTGCACCCCACCGTCGTCAACGGCGTCAAGGCCGTGGTTGTCAGCCGCGAGCTGCAGCAGGTCGAGCCCCTCGCCTACCACTTCGTGCTCAATTTCGCCAAGGACAACGATCTGCAGGTGGCCGACGCCTGCTTCGTGCCGCCCCCGGACGCCAGCAAGCCGGCGGCCTGACCCCCTTTACGATTCCGGAACTGGCGCTATGATGAAAGTCATGGCGCCAGTTTTCATTGGGCCAGCGGAAACAAGGAGAGCAGCATGCACATCCGCGATATCTGCACCAGCGAAGCCGCCCACTGCACGCGCGACGAGACCGTGCAGGGCGCGGCGCTCATGATGCGCCGCCGGCACGTGGGCGACGTGGTCGTCGTCGACCGCCTCGACGGCGCCAGCGTCCCGGTCGGCATCCTGACCGACCGCGACATCGTCGTATCCGTCATCGCTCCCGGGCTCGATCCGGCCAGCCTGCAGGTGGGCGACATCATGGCCGACGACCTCCTGCTCGCGCACGTGACGGACGACGTCTACGGGACCATCGAGCGCATGCGCCAGCGCGGTATCCGGCGCGTGCCGGTCATCGACGAGCAGGGAAATCTGGCCGGCATCGTCAGCGCCGACGACCTGTTCGAGTTCCTGGCGCAAGAGATGGCGGAATTATCCCGTATTAGCCCATATCAACAAGCTCACGAAAAGCGGGCCCGCCAGTAGCGATCCGGTCTGCTACCATCCTGCATTCAAGAACATGCAGGGTGGAAACGTCCTGCCAACATGACAGGACACCATGAATCCGATCGATCGCACACGCGGCACGGCTGCGCGCCTGGCCGCCGCCAGCCTCTGTTTCGTCATGGCTGGCGCCGCCTGGGGGGCGCCGCCAGCCGCCGCGCCGGCCCGCGCGTCGGCCCCACTGCCGCAGGGCGTCACGCTCGGCCCCTCGGCCGAAGGCATTACCGAATACCGCCTCGCCAACGGCCTGAAAGTGCTGCTGTTCCCCGACAGCTCGCGCCCGACGGTCACCGTGAACGTCACCTACCTGGTCGGCTCGCGCCACGAGAACTATGGCGAGACCGGCATGGCCCACCTGCTGGAACACCTGCTGTTCAAGGGGACCAAAAAAAATCCGGACATCACCGGCCAGTTCGCGCGCCGCGGCATGGATTTCAACGGCACCACCTCGCTCGACCGCACCAATTACTACGAGGTGTTCCAGGCGTCGAAGGACAACCTGGACTGGGCGCTGCAGATGGAAGCCGACCGCATGGCGAATTCGCCGGTGGCCCCAAAGGACCTGGCGTCCGAGATGACGGTGGTACGCAACGAGTTCGAGAGCGGCGAGAATTCGCCGGCCCAGGTGCTGTTCAAGCGCATGCAGAGCGTGGCCTACGACTGGCACAGCTATGGGCGCTCGACCATCGGCAACCGCAGCGACATCGAGAACGTCCGCATCGCCAACCTGCAGGCCTTCTACCGGACCTGGTACCAGCCCGACAACGCGGTGCTGCTGGTGGCCGGGAAGTTCGAGCCGAACGCGACCCTGGCCCAGATCAACCGCCTGTTCGGCGCGATCCCGAAGCCGAAGCGCGCGCTGCCCCGGTTCTGGACCGTGGAGCCGACCCAGGACGGCGAGCGCAGCTTCGTCGTGCGACGCCAGGGCGACGTGCAGATCGTCGCGGTCGGCTACAAGATCCCGTCCGACTTGCAGGAAGAATCCGAGGCGCTCGGCTTCGCCGCCGAGATCATGGGCGACGCGCCCAATGGCCGCCTGCACAAGCTGCTGGTGGAGAGCGGCAAGGCGAGCCAGGTGTTCAGCTTCGGCCAGACCGGCTACGCGCCCGGCCTGCAGTTCTACGGCGCGGTGGTGAAGAAGGGCGAGCCGCTGGAGCCGGTGCGCGAGGCGCTGCTCGAGGCGGTCGAAGGCCTGGCCAAGCAGCCGCCCACCACCGCGGAGATGGAACGCGTGCGCCGCGCCTGGCTCAACAACATCGAACGCAGCCTGAACGACGCGCAGGGTTTCGGGGTCGCGCTGTCGGAAGCGATCGCGCTGGGCGACTGGCGCCTGTATTTCCTGGGCCGCGAGCGCATCAAGGAGGTCAAGGCGGAACAGGTGGCGGCCAGCGCCGGCCGCTATTTCCTGCGCAGTAACCGGGTGGTCGGCAGCTTCGTGCCGGAAGAGACGCCGCTGCGCGCGGCGATCCCGCCCGCGCCGCCGGTGGACAGCGTGATGAAGGACTACCGGCCGGCGGCCTCGAACCTGGTGGCGGAAGACTTCGATCCCAGCCAGGACAACATCATGAAGCGCACCACGCTCACCACGGCGGGCGGCGTGAAGCTGGCGCTGCTGCCCAAGAAGAACCGCGGCGAGACCGTGACCGTGCAGCTGCGCCAGCACTTCGGCGACGAGAACAACCTGTTCGGCAAGGGGATGACGTCGGCGCTGACCTCGGCCATGCTGATGCGCGGCACCAGCAAGTACAGCCGCGCCGAGCTGGCCGACGCCTTCGACAAGCTCAAGATGGTGGGCGGTCCGAACAGCTTCCAGACCACGCGCGCCAACCTGGCCGAGGCCATCAGGCTGGCCGCCCACGTGCTCAAGGAACCGGCCCTGCCGGCGGCCGAGTTCGAGCAGCTGCGCAAGCAGATCCTGACCGGCCTGGAGGCCAGCCGCAACGAACCGCAAAGCGTGGCGGCGCGCGCGCTGGCCACCCACTTCAACCAGTACCCGCGTGGCGACATCCGCCATGCCAATACCCTGGAAGAAGACATCGCGGACCTGCAGGCGGTGCGCCTGGAAGACCTGGCGGCCTTCCACCGCGGCTTCTACAACACCCATCCGGCCGAGATGGCGATCGTGGGCGACTTCGACCCGAAGGAAATCGTGCCGCTGGTGGACGCGCTGTTCGGCAAGTGGACCGCGCCGGAGAAGGTGGCGCCGGTGCTGCGCCGCCACGCCGAGGTGGCGCCGGTCGCGCGCACCCTCGACACCCCGGACAAGGAAAACGGCTTCTACCTGGCCGGCATGAACCTCGACCTGAATGTCGATGACGCCGACTACCCGGCGCTGATGCTGGCCAATTACATCTTCGGCGAGGGCGGCCTGAAGTCGCGCCTGATGGACCGCATCCGCCAGAAGGATGGCCTGTCCTATGGCGGCGGCTCGGAACTGGCGGCGGGCGACCTGGACCGCGCCGGCAGCTTCTCGATCAGCGCCATCGCCGCGCCCCAGAACCTGCGCAAGCTGGACGCCGCCGTGCGCGACGAGCTGGCGCGCGCCGTGGCCAAGGGTTTCACGGAACAGGAACTGGCCGACGCCAGGTCCGGCCTGATGCAGCAGCGCCTGCAGAACCGCGCCAACGACGCCGCCCTGGCCGCGGGCTGGACTTCCTACCTGTACCGCGGCCGCGACTTCACCTGGTCGGCCGCGTTCGAGCGCAAGCTGATGGCGGTCACCCTGCCGCAAATGAACGCGGCCTTCCGCAAGGCAATCGATCCGGCCAAGCTGTCGGTGATCATGGCGGGCGACCAGGGCAAGGCGGGCAAGGGAAGCGGCCAGCCCTAGAAGCAACAGCCCGGACGCCGGGCATGACAAAGCCCTCGCCCCTGCGTTAAAATGTTTCCCTTGGGAACCATTTTGCAAGGCATCAGGAGTAACATGAGAGGGATAGCAAAAGCGCAAGCGCCAAACGAGGGCGGCTTTGCCGGCAAGGTGGCGCTGGTGACGGGCGCGGCCAGCGGCATCGGCCGCGCCACGGCGCTGGCGTTCGGCCGTGCCGGCGCCCACGTGGTGGTGGCCGACACGGCCGTCGACGGCGGCCATGCGACGGCGGCGATGATCGTCGAATCGGGCGGCAAGGCGCTGTTCGTGCGCAGCGACATCGGCAAGGCGGCCGATGTCGAGGCACTGGTCGACAAGACCATCAACTACTACGGCCGGCTGGACATTGCGGTCAACAATGCCGCGATCGACGAAGAGAGCGCGCCGCTGGCCGAGGGCGACGAGGCGCAGTACGACCGCATCATGGACGCCAACGTCAAGGGCGTGTGGCTGTGCATGAAGTACCAGCTGCGCCAGATGCTCAGGCAGGGCAGCGGGGCGATCGTCAACGTGGCCTCGGTCTCGGGCCTGGTCGGCGCGCCGAACCGCGCGATCTATGCCGCCAGCAAGCACGCGGTGCTGGGCCTGACCCGCAGCGCCGCGGCCGAATATGCGCGCGAAGGCATCCGCATCAACGCGCTGTGTCCGGCGGCGGTGAAGACCCCGATGCTGGCGCGCTTCGTCGAACGCGATCCGGCCGCCGAGGAGAAGCTGGAGGCGAGCCATCCGATGGGCCGCGTGGCCGAGACCATCGAGGTCGCGAATGCGGCACTGTGGCTGGCTTCGGAGCAGGCCTCGTATGTGAACGGCCACGAGCTGGTGGTCGACGGCGGCTTCACCGCGGTGTAAGGCACGGCCGGCAGGGCCGGCCTTTTCACGACGCGTTCAGCTCCGCCACGAAATCGTACATGTCGCCCCTGAAGTAGGAGCGGCAGAACTCCACCGCCCGCCCGTCGCGGGCAAAGCCGAGCCGCTCCACGCACAGGCCCGCATCGCCTTCGCGGGTCTGCAGCAGGCGCGCCTGCTCGGCGCCCAGCAGCAGGGCCGACAGGCGCTGCAGCGCGCGCACCGGCCGGTTGCCACCCGCTTCCAGCGCCGCATACATCGAGTCTTCCACCGCATCGAGCGAGGCCAGGGCGAAGGCGGCGATGGTGGCGTATTCCACGCACATCGGCAGCTCGTCCGCGTAGCGGATGCGGTGGAAGCGGTACACCGGCGTGCCCGGCGAGAGCCGCAGGCGCAGCGCTTCCTCGGGCGTGACCAGGCCTTCGGCGCGGCGCAGCCATTCGTTGCGCGGCACCCGGCCGCGCGCCCGCATGTCCTCGGAAAACGAGGAGAGGCGGGCGAAGTTCTTCTCGATGCGCCCGTTGACGAAGTTACCGGCGCCGGCGCGCCGCACCAGCAGGCCTTCCTCGACCAGCGCGTCGATCGCCTTGCGCACCGTGATGCGCGAAATTCCGAGCTCCTGCGCCAGCTGGCGCTCGGCCGGCAAGGCGCTGGCCGCGCCCCAGGCGCCTTCGCCGATGGCGCGGCGCAGCGCGTATTGCAGCTGCTGGTAAAGGGGGAGCTTGCCGCCGCCGGCGGCCGATTGCATCAGTTCCGCAAGTCCGTTCATTCCCGCATTCTACCGCTCCCTTCCGCTTCCTACTTTGGGCGCGGGTTGCGCAGCGGGTGCTCGGCCAGGGCCACCCGCCCGGCGCGGATCTCGCCCACCGCCGCGGCCACTGCGCGCGCCACGTTGCGCACCTCCTCCTGCACCGCCGTGTCGCGGTCGAGCGCCTCGTGGCTGGCGGCGTAGGATTCGTAGTAGCCGATGAAGCGGTCGAGCTGGGCGAAGCTGCCGGCATCGACCAGGCCCATCCACGACAGCCAGTCGGCCAGCGCTCGCCGCGTGCCCTCGATGCCGGCCACGTCGCCATGCACCACCAGCCCGTAGGCGCGTCCCGCCAGGTGCTTCGGATAGTCCCAGCCGTCCAGTTCGAGCGCCTTGGCTTCCTCTACCGTCTTGCCGTGGGTGGAGGTGGGGTCGGGGTTGCCGCCGTCGGCACAGACCAGGCGGTCGATCATCAGCTTGAGCGCGCTGGGCGTCTGGTACCAGTACACGGGCGTGAGGATGATGATGCCGTGCGCGAGGGTCCAGCGCTCGTAGATCTCGTTCATCCAGTCATTCACCTGGCGCTCGGCATGGTTCGGGTAGCAGCTGCACGGCCAGTGGCACAGCGGCATGGCGGTCGAGACGCAGCCCTTGCAGGGGTGGATATGGCGGTCGTAGTCGGAAGTGAGGCGGCTCAGGTCGAGCACGTCGGCCTCGAATCCCTCGGCTTCGAGGACCTCGCGCGCCAGCATGCTCAGGCGCCACGTCTTGGAGATCTCGCCGGGGCAGCTGCCGTCATTGCGCGCCGCGCCGTTGATCAGGAGCACCCGGCTGCGCGTGGCGGGATCCTTCTGCCGCGCCTCGGCCGCCAGCAGGCGGTCGCGCGCCTCCTTCCACTCCACCGAGAGGTCGTAACCTGGGTCGGCGAAGCCCGGCCCCGCTTTCACGGTGCGCGGCGCCTTGCGCCCTTCGTGGTAGGCGTCCCAGGCCACCTGTTCGATCGCGTCCAGTTGCGGCCCCAGGGCCTCGTAGGCCGGATCGAAGAAGGCCTGGCGGAAGCGCAGGTGGAACTCGTCGCGTCCGAGCGGGGCGGGCGCCTGCCCGGTGCGTTTCTCGGGTACCTGTGTCATGCCGTCCTCCTCGCCTGTGCCGTGCGTGCATTATCGGCGTGGCGATGGCGGGCCGATGTACGCCCACGCACATTCGGCTGGCAAAGTCAGGACAATCGCCGGACGCCGCACGGCTGCCGCGGACGAAAAAAAACCGGGCCCGCGGGCCCGGCTGGCGTGGCAATGCCGCGCTCTTACTGGGCAGCGACGGCGCCGCCACCCTGCTGCAGCAGCAGGACCCAGTACTTGGCCAGGTCGGCCGCGCCGCCCTTGCCGTTGATGCCCTGGAAGGTCTGGATCGCTTCGGCCTTCTTGCCGGCGCGAACCTGTGCCATGCCGAGGCGCAGCTTGGCTTCGTCCGGGGCCTTCAGGCCGCCCTTGGCGATACCCTGCTGGATGAAGCCGACGCCCTTGTCGGCCTGGCCCATGGTGGCATAGGCCCAGCCCAGGTTGACCAGGCCGGCGCCGGTCTTGGCCTTGGCCGCGTTGGCTTCGCCCGCGGCGATGGTCTTGACGTCGTCGGCGGCCTGCTTGGTGGCCTTGGCGCGCAGGGCGCTCAGGGCCTTGGCGTCGCTGCCCTTGCCCAGCACGCCGGCATTGAAGCCCGCGTCCAGCACCTGCTTGGCCTCGGCCGGGAAGCCGTCGCGCATCGCGATCTCGGCCAGGTAGGAATAGTGCTCAGGCGGCATTTCCTTCACCGCGGCCATTTCCAGGCGCAGCATGTCGGCGCCGTAGGTCGGCTCGTCGAAACCCGGCTTGCGGGTCACGCCGCGGCTCAGCAGGTCCATCCAGAAGTCGTCGGTCGGATAGTACTGGACCAGGTTCTCGAGGGCGAACAGGTAGGTGTCGCTGTCCTTGGCCTTGTTCGCTTCCTGGCCCAGCAGGCGCAGGTCGTTCTCGGACGGCTTCTGGCCGGCCTGCTTGGCCGCGTTGATGTTGGTCATCAACAAGGTCTTGGCGCCGGCGAAGTTGCCGCTGCTGACCTGGGCACGCGACAGTGCGCTACGCACCTTGTTCGGGTCGCCGCCTTCGTTCTGGAAGCGGGTGTACCACTCGACCGCCTTGGCATAGTTCTTGGCGTTGTAGTTGGCGTCACCCAGGGCCTGGAAGTAATTCAGCTGGTCGCCCTTCTCGAGGCGGCCCGAGGCCAGGATCGCTTCCATGGTCGCAATGGCGGTCGCACTGTTCTCGGTGGCCAGGGCCCACGACAGCTTCATGCGGTTGATCACGTAGTCTTCGTAGGGCGTGCGGTTCTGGATCGCCTCGGCCTGGGTGATGCGGTTCTGCACTTCGCTGTAGTTCTTGGCATCCATCAGGGGCTTGAGGGCGGCCGGATCGAGCAGCTTGAACATTTCGGGACGGACGGTGTCCTTCGCCGCTGCCGGCGCGGCGGCAGCCGGCGCATCGCTCTTCTGCTGTGCGTGGGCGCTGGAAACCAGTGCCGGGGCGGATACGCCGATCGCGGCGAGCATCAGGCAGAGGCGGGCAAGACGGAATTGGGCCATGAATAATCCTTCAATGGAGTCGAAAATAAGGGGAGTGCACTCAGGACATGCATACTCGGAAATATAGTGAGAATGCTATCCCGGCAAAGTGTGCATTGTCCCATAAAACTGCCTTTTTCAGGCCCGGCAATTGTGCCGCAGCCCGGGCCGCGGTGCGCGCACGGTTACATAGCGTTACCGAGTTTCGCCGAGGCAGCATCGAAGCCCGGTACCGGGCAGCGTCCCGGCGCCCCGCCTTCGCCGGCCAGCCAGGCCAGCACCGCTTCCAGGGCCGGCGGCGCGAAGCCGTAGCTCATCAGGGCCGGGGCGGCGAAGTCGAGCGCCTGGTACGGGTTCCACAAGGCCAGGTGCAGGTCCGGGCGCCATGTCGCGCGCGCATGGGGACCGTAGCGCCGGCGCGAGGTCGAGGCCAGGATCGTGAAGCGGCCGTCCTGCGCCAGCGCGTTCCAGTCGAAGCGCTCGGCGTCGGCAAAGGTGACCAGCTCGACCTCGTACAGGCGGCCGAGCAGGGCGGCCAGGGCGGCGGCCGGCACCCCGGCCTCGGACACGCCGTCGCTGACCACGTCGGCGCGCGCCACCAGGCGCACCGCGCTGCCGGGCGCGGGTGGACGCGGCTGGCCGAGCGCGGTGAGGCCCGCCTGCCAGGCGCGCGCCATCAGGGCGCGGTCCTCGGCGTCGCGCGTGTAGGGCGCAGGGCCGGCCGGATGCGCCTGCGCCAGGCGGGACAGGCGCGCCAGGCGCGCATGCACTTCCGCCAGCGGCAGCACACCGGTGCGGATGGCGGCGGCGATCGCGTGCACGGTGTCGCGCTGGCTTTCGCGCGAGCCGATCGCCATCACCATGTCGGCGCCCGCCGCCAGCGCGTTCACTGCCGCTTCGCCGGCGCCGTAGCGGTGCGCGATCGCGTGCATGTCCATGCCGTCGGTGATGATCACGCCTCCATAGCCGAAGCGCTGGCGCAGGATGCCCGTCAGGATCGCGCGCGACATCGTGGCCGGATGCGCCGGGTCGAGCGCGGGATACACGATGTGCGCGGTCATCACCGCGCTGGCCTTCGGCGCGGCGATGCGGAAGGGGGCGAACTCGAAGCGCTCCAGTTCCGCCAGCGGCTTGTCGACGGTGGGCAGGTCGCGGTGCGAATCGACGTGGGTGTCGCCGTGGCCGGGGAAGTGCTTGACGCAGCAGGCCACGCCCTCGCTTTCGCTGCCCTCCATCCAGGCCATCGCGATGCGGGTCGCGGCAGCGGGATCGGCGCCGAAGGAGCGCTCGGCGATCACCGGGTTGTGCGGGTTGTTGTTCAGGTCCAGCACCGGCGCGAAGTTCCAGTTGAAGCCGAGCGCGCGCACGGCCCGCGCCACCGCCGCGCCGACCTCGCGCGCAAAAAGCGGGTCGCCGGCCGCGCCCAGCGCCATCGCGCTCGGCGGCGCCGGCACCCAGGTGGCGCGCACCACGGCGCCGCCTTCCTGGTCGAGGGCCAGCAGCGCTTCCGGACCCATTGCCGCGCGCAGGGCGCCGGTGAAGCGGACCAGCTGGGCCGCATCCGTCATGTTCTGGCGGAACAGGCAGGCGCCGCGCACCCGGTACTGGCGAATGAAGGCCTCGGTATCGGCATCGAGTTCGGTGCCGAACAGGCGCACCATGATCAGTTGCCCGGCGAGGGCGAGGTAGTCGTCGTGCTGCTCTGCCATGTCGCTTCGTCTCGCTTGGTCTCAGTTGGTCTTCGTGACTTTGCTCAGGTGGCGCGGCTGGTCGGGGTCCAGTCCGCGCGCTTCGGACAGGCGCGC
Source organism: Massilia sp. MS-15 (assembly GCF_020176695.1). Classification (GTDB taxonomy): domain Bacteria; phylum Pseudomonadota; class Gammaproteobacteria; order Burkholderiales; family Burkholderiaceae_D; genus Telluria; species Telluria hydrophila. The sequence goes on from NZ_JAIWIA010000024.1 coordinate 52,877, forward strand.
CGCCATCATGTAGAAGGCCTGGATCGCGGCGATCGGGTCGAGTTCGGGCAGGGCGGCCACCGGCAGCGTGAGGTCGCGGCTGGCGACGTCTTCGGGGGCGGCCAGCAGCACGCGCGCGCCGCGCCCGCGCATCTCCTCGGCCAGCGCCACCAGGCCGGCCTGGGCCGGGCCGCGGGTGGCGAAGATCAGCAGCGGATAGCCGTCCTCGATCAGCGCCATCGGGCCGTGCTTGATCTCGGCGCCGCTGAAGGCTTCGGCCTGCAGGGCCGAGGTTTCCTTGAATTTCAGGGCCGCTTCCAGCGCCACCGGGAAGCTGATGCCGCGTCCGACCACCATGATGTTGCGGGCCGGGGCCAGCGCCTCGATCGCCGGCGACCAGTCGAGCGTGCTGGCGGCGCGCAGCGTATCGGGCAGGGCCGCGATGCCGTCCTGCAGTTGGCGGTCGTCCTGCCAGTGCGCGACCAGGCGCGCGCCGGCCACCAGGCTGGCGATGAAGCTCTTGGTGGCGGCCACGCTTTTCTCCTGGCCGGCGTGCAGTGGCATGGTCCATTCGGCGGCGCGCGCCAGCGGCGAGGCGGCGTCGTTCACCAGCGCCACAGTGGTGGCGCCGCCGGCGCGGAAGTACTGGATCGGCTCGACCACGTCCGGGCTCTGGCCGGACTGCGAGATCGCTATCGCCAGCGTGTCGCGCGTGACCAGGGGCGACTTGTACAGCGTGACCAGGGACATCGGCAGCGAGGTCACCAGGCGGCCCATGCGCGCCATGATCAGGTAGGCCAGGTAGCTCGAGGCATGGTCGGAGCTGCCGCGCGCCACCGTCACCGCGCTGTGGAAGCTGGCCGCGCGCAGTGCCGCGCCGAGCTGCGCATAGCGTTCGGTATCCTGGGCCAGCTGCCGGGCGACGCAGTCGCCGGCCGACAGGGCTTCCTGGTACATCAGCGAATGCGGGACGCTCACTGCGGTTCTCCTTCGATATGGACAGACTTGATGTTCAGTTCGCGGTCGAGCACCACGAAGTCGGCATGGCAGCCCGGTGCCAGGCGCCCGCGCCGGGTTTCGCCGAGGTAGTCGGCGGCATGGGTGGACACGCGCCGGCTGGCCTCGGCCAGCGGCAGGCCGATGCTCACGAGGTTGCGCAGCGCGCCATCCATGGTGAGCGTGCTGCCGGCCAGGGTGCCGTCCTGCAGGCGCACACCGCCCATGCATTTGTGGACGGTCTGGCGGCCCAGCATGTACTCGCCGTCCGGCATGCCGGCGGCCGCGGTGGAATCGGTGACGCAGAACAGCTTCGGGATGCAGCGCAGCGCGGTCCTGATCGCCCCCGGGTGCACGTGCAGCAGGTCGGGAATGATCTCGGCGTATTCGGCATGGGCCAGCGCCGCGCCCACCATGCCGGGCGCGCGGTGGTGCAGGCCGGGCATCGCATTGAACAGGTGGGTGAAACCGCCGGCGCCGCGCGCCAGCGCCTGCACGCCATCCTCGTAGGAACCATTGGTATGGCCGATCTGGACCCGGATGCCGGCGTCGGCGATGGCGCGCACCAGGTCGAGGTGGCCGTCGATCTCGGGCGCCACCGTGATCAGGCGCAGCGGCGCCATCGCGTGGAAGCGCATCACCTCGTCGAGCGTGGCTTCGCGCGCATACGGCGGCTGGGCGCCCAGCTTGCCCGCATTGATGTACGGGCCTTCCAGGTGCACGCCGAGGATGCGCGCTTCGCCCGGGCCGCGCGCGCGGCAGGCGGCGCCGATCGCGCCCAGGGCGCGTTCGATGTCGTCCACCGGGGCGGTCATGGTGGTGGCCAGCAGCGCGGTGGTGCCGTGCCTGGCGTGCAGCGCGGCGACCACGTGCGGGGCGTCGCCGCCTTCCATCATGTCGCGCCCGGCGCCGCCGTGCACGTGCACGTCGATGAAGCCGGGCAGGATGTAGTCGTCCTGGTTGGCGGCCGGGTCCACTTCATGGCCCTCGACCGCCTCGATGACGGCGCCGTGGCGCAGCATGCCGTGGATCCAGCCGTCCGGGGTGAGAATGTTGCCCTTCATTGTGTCGCTCCTTGCAGGCGTTGGCGGATCATGCGCAGCGCGCCGGCGGCCGAGTCGCCCTCGGGCGGCACGCAGCGCGCCAGGGTGTCGGCGGGCAGCCAGGCGCGCAGGACCTCGCCCAGGCCGCCGCACAGGGCCAGCGGCAGCGTGCCGCCGGGGTCGAGCGCGGCGGCGATGGCGGCCACTTCGCGGCCCGCATGTTCGAGGATGGCGCGCGCCACCGGGTCCGTCCCGCCGTGGGCCACCACGAAGCGCGCCAGGCCGGCGTAGGCGGTCTGGTTGGCGCGTCCTAACCAGACCTGGACCGCGTCGCGCGAACCGCCGCAAAAGGCGATGAGCTCGCGCGCGAAATCGCCGCCTTCGGCGCGGCCGTCGAGCACGTGTTCGATGTGGTTCAGGGCGCGCAGGCCCATCCAGGCGCCGCTGGCCTCGTCGCCGGCCGGAAAGCCCCAGCCGCCGACTTCGACCTTGCCGCCATCGGGCAGCATCGCTTCGCCCACGCTGCCGGTGCCGATCGCGACGATCGCGCCGGGCCGTCCGCCGTGGGCGCCCATCAGGGTGGTGAAACCGTCGGTGTCGAGGGCGAGGGCGGCGTAGCCGGGATCGGCGGCGACGAAGGCGGCCGCCCATTCCCTGTTGTGCACGCCGGCCAGGCCGAGGCCGATGGCGCAGTCGCGCAGCGGCACCTCGGCCATGCCGATGGCGGCGAAGGCGTCGGCAACGACGCCGTTGATGGTGGTCCAGGCGTTGTCGATGCCGCGCGCCAGGGCGGACGGGCCGCCGCTGGCCTGCGCCAGTGCGCTGCCGTCGGCGCGCGCCAGGCGTACGCGGGTGCCGGTGCCGCCGCCATCGACGCCGATGAGATAGTCGCTCATGTTGAAGTGTTCAGCCGGGAAGGTCAGCGCACTATAGGCAGGCGGGCCGATGCTGTCAACAGGTATTTAACTGGTATGCAAACATTCTTTGCAAGGATCCTGCAGGCGGCATGGTTTATTTGCATAAACCATTGATTTTGCAGTTATATTTATTGGTATTGGAACTGGTATTGCAGAGGCGTGAAAACGGAGAGTAGGCCTGCCGGGAAGGGCGCCGCCAGGCGGCGGCGCCCGGGATATTACTGCACCGAGTGGCGGCTGCCGCGGTGGTCCACCACCAGCAGCGCGGCCTGGCCCTCGCGCCGGGCAGCCTTGCGCGGCTCCTCCTGGCCGGTGACCTGCACCTGTGCCTTGCCCGGGCCGGTGACGGCGATGTCGGCCTGTCCCGCCGTCAGGCCGCGGCCGTCGAGGCCGCCGGAGCCGCTCAGGCGCGCCTTGACCAGTGCGACATGGCCCTCGACGCGGGCGGCGCCCGGTCCCGTCATCCTGAGCAGCAGGCGCTTGCCGTCGATGCGCGCATCCAGGCCGCCCGAGCCGTGCAGCTCGGCGTCCAGGGTGTCGGACACGTCGGCCAGTGCGACGCCGCCCGGGCCGCGCGTCTTGAGCATGGCGCGCTGGACCTTCAGGGCGCCGGCTTCCAGGTCGCCGGAACCGCTGATGTCGGCGCTGAGTTCGCCGATACTGCCTTCCAGCGTGGCGCTGCCCGGGCCGCCCAGGCGCACGACCGCGCTGCCGGCCTGCAGGCCGCTGGCGCGCAGGTCGCCGGAGCCGCGTACTTCGGCATCGAACTTCGTGATGGCGCCGTTGACGCAGGCGCTGCCCGGGCCGTTCTGCACGGTGGAGGCTGTTTCCACTGCCAGTGAACAGGCGTCCAGGTCGCCGGAACCGCTGATCGCCGCACGCAGTTCGCGCGCGCTGCCGGACAGCTTCATGCCGCCCGGGCCGCTCATGCGGGCCTGCAGGCGCGCCAGGCGCATGTCGTCGGCCGTCAGGTCGCCGGAACCGCTGAGCGTGGCCTTGAGTTCGTTGCCGACGCCGGCCAGGCGCACGTCGCCCGGTCCGGACATGTGCAGTTCCACGTTGGCCGCCTTCAGGCGCTGCAGGTCGGCATCGCCGCTGCCGCTGGAGCGCAGTGCCAGCTCGCGCACCGCGCCTTCCGCCTGCAAATCGCCGGGGCCGTCCACGCTGAGCGCGACGCGCTCGCCGGCCAGCCGGGTCAGCGCGACGTCGCCGCTGCCCGACATCTTCAGGCTCTTCAGGCTGCCCGCGGTGATGTGGATCGTGACCTTGTCGCGCCGCTTGTTCCAGCTGAAATGAAAGCCGGTGCGCTGTACCGGGCGCACCACCAGGGTGTCGCCCCGCACGAAGGTCTCGACCTCGCCGAGCTGCCTGGCCTCGCCCGACAGCGAGACCGCCTGGCTCCCCTGGGCCTGCACCACCACCTGGTAAGGGCCGGACAGTTCGATGGCGCTGAAGGCGGCCAGCGTGCGCTGCTGCGCGACCGGCGTGGAAGGCGCTTCGGCATGGCTGGCTTGGGCGAAGGCGCCGGCGGCGATGGCAATGGCGGCGGCGAGCAGGGTAGGCTTGAGGACGGTAGGCATGTCGTTGTCGTTGATCAGGGCGTCGGGAGACTGCAAGATAAGACAGGTCATCGCCGACGTCGCAGGTAAACCGACGGAAGCGCAAAAACGGGGAATGAATTGTCATTTACAGGGATGAGACGAGGCAGCATGGACCGGCCGGCCTGCGCTGCGCTGAATATTGCCGTCAGTCAACCAAGCCGGAAAGGGGCGCATGCGCCGCCGGCGCCGGTGCTATATTGCTCGCTCGATCCCGGGAGCCGCCATGTCTTCGCTTACCGTCCGCAAGCTCGACGTCGACCTGTCGGGCGGCTTCGGCCGCCGCTGGCTGGGCGGCGACGCCTACCGCACCCAGTTCTTCAATGCGCTGTCGATGACCTTCCCGATCGGCGAACAGATGTTCATCGACAGCCTGCGCGCGCTGCCGCAGGAGCGGCTCGATCCGGCGCTGCGCGCCGAGGTCAAGGATTTCATCGGCCAGGAAGCGACCCACCGCCACATGCATGTCCAGTACAACGCCGAACTCGAGCGGCAGGGCCTGCGCTTCGCGATCGAAGGGCGCATCGTGCGCCGCGTGCGCCGCATCGCCGCGCTCGGCGTGCGCGACCGGGTGGCGATCACCTGCGCCCTGGAACACTACACGGCGATGCTGGCCGACGGCGTGCTGCGCCACCCCGAGTGGCTCGAAGGCGCCGAGCCGGCCCTGCGCCGCCTGTGGGAATGGCACGCGGTGGAGGAGCTCGAGCACAAGGCGGTGGCCTTCGACGCCTACCGCGCCGCCGGTGGCGGCCACCTGCGTCGCGTGCTGTGGTTCCTGCACGCCAGCCTGGTGTTCTGGTTCGACATCTTCCTGCAGACCGCGCACAACCTGCGGCGCGACGGCGCCCTGTGGCGGCCCGGCACCTGGACCAGCGCCGCGCGCATGTGGTTCGGCCGGCGCGGCCTGGCCTGGCACATGGCGGGGCCGGTGCTGCAGTACTGTTCGCCGCGCTTCCACCCCTGGCGCCACGACAACCGGGGCCTGGTCCGGATGTGGCTGGACCGCAACAGCGCGGCCTGGGAAGCGCTGCGCAGCAGCCCACCCGCCTGAGGCGCCGCGTTTTGCCGTGGAGATCGCGTCCGCCAGCGCCGGGTTGCAGGCTCCTGCCGGGCGGGCGCGTGGCCCGGCGCGCCGCGGGATGTCATAATACGGGTCATGGAAGGAGAGCTACCGTGATTCGCTATATGGGCACCCGTAACAAGGATGGGGCTGCTGTGTATGTCTTCATCGTCAATGGCATGCAGAAGGAAGTGCGCGAACACGCGCTGAAACAGCATCCCGGCTGCTATGAAGCCCTGCCGTCCTCGGTCAAGGCCCAGATCGCGGCCAACCGCGACTGGCTGTCCAGGCTCTAGGCCGCCGTGCGCCGTCTTTGGCTGGCCGCCGTGTGCCTCGCGCTGTGCGCAGTCGTGCCGGCGCGCGCCATGCCCTCGACCTTCAACCAGGTGATCGGCGATGCCCTGCTGTGCCGCAGCCACCTCGACAACCGCTATTTCCACGACTACCTCACCGCCGCCTTCGGCCCCGCCTACAAGCGCGAGGGCGGCGCCTACTGGTTCCGGGTCGAGGCCACGCTGTGGGGTGCGCGGGTGGCGGAAGTCATGGTCAGCGACGACAGCAGCGCGCTGGTGTTCATCGCCGCCGCCACCGGCAGCACCCCGGACGAGCTGCAGGAAAGCATCCGCGCCGCTTCCGGCACCGCCTTCCGGCCGCGCGACGCCTCGCCCTTTCCCGTGCGCGTGTCCAGCCCTGGCAGCACGATTGCTTACGTGAATGACAAAAGCAAGATATATTGCGCGAAGTTCAAGTCGCAGTCCCGCTAGCCAGCGCAACCCTGCCCACGCATGTACAACCATTACTTCGACCTGAAGGGCGCACCGTTCTCGATCGCTCCCGATCCGCGCTACCTGTTCATGAGCGAGCGCCATCGCGAGGCGCTGGCGCACCTGCTGTACGGGATCGGCAGCGGCGGCGGCTTCGTCCTGCTCACCGGCGAGATCGGCGCCGGCAAGACCACGGTATGCCGCTGCTTCATCGAGCAGGTTCCCGCGAACTGCCGGCTGGCGTATATCTTCAACCCGCGCCTGAGCGTGGGCGAACTGCTGCAGAGCGTGTGCGACGAGCTGCATATTCCCGTGCCGCAAGCCACGTCCGGCGCCGGTATCAAGGCCTACGTGGACGCCATCAACGTCCACCTGCTGGAAGCCCATGCCCGGGGCCTGAACAATGTGCTGGTGATCGACGAGGCGCAGAACCTGTCGGCCGAGGTGCTCGAACAGCTGCGCCTCTTGACCAACCTCGAGACCAGCGAGCGCAAGCTGCTGCAGATCATCCTGATCGGCCAGCCCGAGCTGCGCAGCATGCTGGCGCGCCCGGAACTGGAGCAGCTGGCCCAGCGCGTGATCGCGCGCTACCACCTGGGGCCGCTGTCGGAAGCGGAGACCGGCGCCTACGTCGCGCACCGGCTGGCGGTGGCCGGCAGCAGCGGCAGGCCGTTCCCGCCCGCGCTTACGCCCGCGATCCATGCCTGGACCCAGGGGGTACCGCGCCGTATCAACCTGCTGTGCGACCGCGCGCTGCTGGGCGCCTATGTCGAGAACAGCCCGCAGGTCACGCGCCGGATCCTGAACAAGGCCGCGGCCGAGGTGTTCGCGACGGAGGCCCCCGCCGCCCGCCCGCGCCGCCTGCCGCTGGCGGCGGGCGCGCTGCTGGCGCTGGCGGCGCTCAGCGCGGCCGCCTGGCAGGTCATGCCGGGACGCGAAGCGGCGCCGGTCAAGCGGGCTGCGGCCCCGGCTGCCGGCGCGCCGCCCCAGGCTCCGGCTCCGGCAGCGAATGCCGTACGAGGCGCGGCGCCGGCCAGCGTGCCGCCGCTGCAGGCCGACCAGGCCGGCGCCCTGCGCAGCCTGGCCGCCCTGTGGGGCCAGTCCCTGGACGGCGAGGACCCGTGCGCGGCCGCGCTGCGCCAGGACCTGCGCTGCCACCAGGGCCGCGGCGGCCTGTACGAGCTGCGCCTGCTCGACCGCCCGGCCGTGGTGACCCTGCATGAGGGCCCGCGCACGGGCTACGCCGTGCTGTCCGCGCTGGACGGGCAGGGCGTCACCCTGAGCGCCGGCGGACGCCGGGAGCGCATCGGCCTGGCCGACTTCGTGGCCCGCTTCGGCGGCGAGTTCACCACCTTCTGGCGCATGCCGCGCGCGTTTCGCGACGAGCTGGCCGAAGGCGACCGCGGCCCGGATGCCGACTGGCTGGCGGCGCGCCTGGCGCAGCTGGAGGGCGCGCCCGCGCCGCGGCCCGCGGCAGCGCTGGACGGCGTCACCCGTGAACGGCTGCGGCGCTTCCAGGGCGCGCAGGACCTGAAGGCGGACGGCGTGGCCGGTCCGCGCACCTACATGCGCCTGAACCAGCTGTCGGGCGTGCCCGAGCCCCGCCTGCTGGCCCGGGCCGCGACCGGAAACTAAGCCATGTCGTATATCCTCGACGCCCTCAAGAAGGCCCAGGCCGAGCGCCAGCTCGGCGATATCCCGACCATCCACGCGCCGGCGCCCGCGCCGGCGGCCCCGCCGGAGCGCGGGCGCCATGTCCCGCGGCTGGCCCCCGCCGGCCCCGGCGCCGCCTTCGGGGCGCTGGGGGCGGCTTTCCTGCGGCGCCAGCCGGCGCCGGCGGCGGGGCCGGGGGCTGGGCTGCCGGCGCCGGCCGCCCGGGCGGGGCCGCTCGCCGCCGGACCCGCGCCGGCGGCGGTGCCGGTGCCGCCGGCGTCCACAGCGGCCGGCGCGCCAGCCCGGCCGGCGCCGGCGCCGGGGCAGGGTAATGCGCTGCCGGCGCCGGCCGCCACGGCGGTGCCGCTCGCCGCCGCACCCGCGCCTGCGGCCGTTCCCGTACCGGCGCCCGTTGCTGCGCCTGTGCCTGCCTCCGCTGGCACGGCTGTTGCACCGTCCGCGCCGGCCAGCGTCGCCGCCACCCCGGCTCGCGTGGCGGAACCGGCGCCCGCCACGCCGGCGGCGGTGCCGGTGCCGCCGGCGTCCACAGCGGCCATCGCGCCAGCCCGGCCGGCGCCGGCGCCGGTGCCGGTACGCACGCCCGCCACGCCGCAGGAGGCGCCGGCGCGCCTGGCGCAAGCCGCGCCGTCCGAGCCGGCCGCCGCGGTACCGGCCCCGGCCCCGGCGCCCCCGCCTGTGCCCGCGGCGGTGGCCGAGGACAGCGCCGGTCCCCTGCAGTCGCTGCCGGAGGCCGTGCAGCGCGAGATCCCGAAAGTCACCTTCGGCGGCTACATCTACTCGCCGAACCCGGCCGAGCGCCTGCTGCTGGTCGACAAGATGCTGCGCCGCGAAGGCGAGGAGGTCGCCCCGGGCCTGGTGCTGGAGCGCCTGCTGCCGAAGGCGGCGATCCTGAACTACCGCGGCTACCGCTACCGTGTCGGCTACTGAGGCGCCGCGCCGGCTGCTGGGCGTGGTCGGCTGGTCCGGCTGCGGCAAGACCTCGCTGCTGGAATTCCTGGTGGCCGCCCTGGCGCGCGAGGGCCTGCGCGTGAATGTCGTCAAGCACAGCCACCACGATGTCGAACTGGAGCCGCCCCGCAAGGACAGCGCGCGCCTGCGCATGGCGGGAGCGGCCGAGGTGCTGCTCGCCTCGCCCTACCGCGTCGCCATCCTGCGCGAGCTGCGCGGCGCCCCGGAGCCGCCGCTGGCCCAGCACCTGGCGCGGCTGGCGCCGGCCGAGCTGACCCTGGTCGAGGGATACAAGTGGGAGCGCATGCCCAAGCTGGAAGTGTTCCGCCCCGGCCTGGGCCGCCCGGCCCTGTATCCGGACGACCCGGACATCGTCGCCGTGGCCTCCGACGCGCCCGCGCCGGTGGAGCAGGGCGGTCCCGCCTGGCTGGACCTGAACGACCGCCAGGCCGTGCTGGGCTGGCTGCGGGCCTGGATGCAAAAAGAAGCGCGGCAAGCCTAAAGTTCCTGCCGGCGCCGCCGTAAACGGTGGATACGCCTTAATGGGAGAGTGACATGGATGTGTCGAGCATCGCCAAGCTGTCCACCAGCATCGCCGAGACCGGCCAGCGCCAGGAGCTGAGCCTGGCCGTCATGAAGAAGGCCCAGCAGATCCAGGAAGCCACCGCCACCCAGCTGCTCGAGGCCCTGCCGGCGGCGCAGCCGGCGCGCCTGCCCGCGCACCTGGGCAACAAGATCGACACGACCGCCTGAGCCTTCGTCTTGCATCTTTCTCCGGCCTGATAAATACTGGCGCTTTTCACCTGCCAGGAGTACCCGCATGACCCACCGCCACGCCCTGATCGCCGCCGCCCTCGCCAGCGCCTGTGCCCACGCCGCCGCCCAGGATGCGATGGGCGTGCCGAAGGCCGACCAGGAAGCCTGCTATGGCGTAGCCAAGGCCGGGCAGAACGACTGCGGCACCGCCACCCACGGCTGCGCCGGCGCCGCCCGCGTCGACCAGGACCCGAACGAATGGAAGTTCGTGGCCAAGGGTAGCTGCACCAAACTGGGCGGTTCGCTGGAGGCCGGGCGCGCACCCCGCGACGCGGCGGCCCAGGGCAAGGCCGAGGCTGCGGTGGAGGCGTCCAGGCCCGCCGTGCGCAAATAAGCTACGCAGGCCAGGTCAGGCAAACAGCGCCGCACGCGCACGTCGATGTCCGCTCCCCAGGCCGTCCCGCGCGCCGGCATCGGGCTGCGCGCGCCGCACTACCGCGCCTTCCTCGCCAGCCGCCCCGCGGTCGGCTTCATCGAAGTCCATAGCGAAAACTACCTGGCCCGGGCCGGGTGGGACTGGCACGTGCTGGAAACACTGCGCCGCGACTATCCGCTCAGCCTGCACGGGGTCGGGCTCGGCTTGGGGTCGGTGCAGGGGTTTTCCGAGGCCCACCTGGAACGCGTCGCGGCGCTCGCCGCGGCCCTCGATCCGCTGCTCGTCTCCGAACACCTGAGCTGGGGCGCGCTGGCCGGACGCCAGCTCAACGACCTGTTGCCGCTGGCGCTGGACGAAGCCACCCTGGCACTGCTGTGCGAGCGCGTCGACCGCGTCCAGTCGCGCCTGGGCCGGCGCCTGCTGCTGGAAAACGTGTCGGCCTACGTGCGCTGGCGCGGCGACAGCATGGGCGAGACCGCCTTCCTGGCGGAGCTGGCGCGGCGCACCGGCTGCGGCATCCTGCTCGACGTGAACAACCTGTACGTCAACCAGTGCAACCACGGCGAAGACGCGCTGGCGGCCATCGCCGCGCTGGCGCCCGGCAGCGTGGGCGAGATCCACCTGGCCGGCCACCTGGAGACCCCGCTCGGCGTGGTGGACCACCACGGCGCGGCGGTGGCGGCGCCGGTCTGGGCGCTGTACCGCGCCGCGCTGGCGCGCTTCGGACGGGTGCCGGCCCTGGTCGAGTGGGATGCGGAGCTGCCCGCGCTCGAGGTGCTGGTGGCCGAGGCGCGGGCGGCCGATGCGATTGCCCGCGACTATCCTCCGCCTGCCCCCGCGCAGCTGCCAGCGCCCCTATCGCGCGCTGCGCTGGCGCCAGGAGCGGGGGCAGCACAGGAAGACATGCAACAGCGCTTCGGCGCGGCCCTGCTCGATGCGGACCAGGACGCGGCGCTGGCGCCCCTGCTGAAACAGGGCGGCCTGGCGCGCCTGCCCCTGTACCGCGGCAACCTGGTGGCCGGCTGGGAGCGGGCGCTGGCCGCGGCCTATCCGGTGCTGCAACAGCTGGTCGGCGCGCAGGCCATGGCTGGCCTGGCGCGCGCCTACGGCAGGGCCCATCCTTCGCAGGATCCCGACCTGGGCGCCTTCGGCGCGGACTTTCCCGCTTTCCTGGCCGGTGTGGAGGCCGCCGCCCCCTATCCCTACCTGCCGGACGTGGCGCGCCTCGAATGGGCGGTGCACCGTGCCCACCTGGCGCCGGACAGCCCGCCGCTCGGGCTGGATGCGCTGGCCGGCATGGCACCTAGCGCACTGGATGGTGCCCGGATCACCCTGCATCCTTCGGCGGCGCTGCTGGACAGCCCGTGGGCGACCGCGGCGCTGTGGCATGCGCACCAGCCCGGCGGCCCGGGGCTGCCGGCGCGCGTGGACCGTCCCTGCACGGTACTGGTGCTGCGGCGTGGCTGGCAGGTGGAAGTGGAGGAGCTGGATGTGGCCGAGGCGGCCGCCCTGGGCCAGCTGGTACGCGGCGCCAGCTTCGGCGCAGCGCTGGATGCGGCGTCGGCATCGGCGTCCGCGCTCGGCGCCATGCTGGCAGGCTGGTTCGGGCGCGGCCTGGTGGCCGCGATCGCGGCGCAGAACTAGTGGAAGGCGCGCAGGATGCGCTGTTCGCCGGTGCGGTCGCAGTAACGCTCGTTGGCGGCGCGGGTGGCGGCCATCATGCGTTCGAGCTGGGCATCCTCGAAGCGGGCCAGTTCTTCGTTGGCCGCTTCCAGCGCCAGCGCCAGCTTGGCGCGCGCGTTCTGGTACAGGTCGCTGGTGTAGTGGTCGGTGTTCTTCAGCAGCTCTTCCGCGTTCTCGATGACGAGACGCAAGTCACCGATGAGCTGGTCCTGGGAATGGGCGCGGTTCGGGGTTTCCATGCTTCACCTTTGGCCGGTTGAGGTAAGTCGATACGCGAGAACTTAAAATATAAACAAGGAATCCTTGTTCTGTTTGTTAAGACGCAAACATAAGCCCGCGATCCCTGTTCCATTGCCCGGCCCAGGGTGATTTATTGCACCCGCACCCGCAGTTCGCCCACGCTCACGGTCTGGCCGCTGCGGATCTTGGCGGTCTTGCGCAGCTCCTGCCGGCCATCGACCGACACGGCGCCGCTGGCGACCATGTTCTTGCCGGCGCCACCGCTGTCCACCAGGCCCACCAGCTTCAGCAGCTGGTTGAGCTCGACGAACTCGGCGGTCAAATCGAACACGATTGTTTGCATATTTTTTCTCAGGAAATTAATCAACGGAATCTGGCCGGGTCATGTCGATCGGAACGATCCACCCGTCGAACTGCTGCTCGGTGACGAAGCCCGACTGCAGCGCGGCCTGGCGCAGGGTCAGGCCTTCGTGCGACGCCGTCTTGGCGATCTGCGCGGCGCGATCATACCCGATGTGCGGGGCCAGTGCGGTTACCAGCATCAGCGATTTCTCCATCAGCTCGGCAATGCGCGCATGGTTCGGCTCGATGCCCTGGGCGCAGTGCCGGTCGAAGGAGCGCATACCGTCCGCCAGCAGGCGCGCGCTTTGCAGGAAGTTATGCGCGATCATGGGCTTGAACACGTTCAGCTCGAAGTTGCCCTGCGAGCCGCCGACCGTGATTGCAACATCGTTGCCGAATACCTGGCAGCACAGCATCGTCAGCGCCTCGCACTGGGTCGGGTTGACCTTGCCCGGCATGATCGAGCTGCCCGGCTCGTTCTCCGGGATCGTGATCTCGCCCAGGCCCGAGCGCGGCCCCGAGGCCATCCAGCGCACGTCGTTGGCGATCTTCATGAGGGCGGTGGCCAGGGTCTTCATGGCGCCGTGGGCGGCCACCATGGCGTCGTGCCCGGCCAGGGCCATGAACTTGTTCGGCGCGCTCTTGAACGACAGGCCGGTGCGCGAGGCCAGCTCGGCGGCGATGCGCGGGGCGAAATCCGGGTGCGCGTTCAGGCCGGTGCCGACGGCAGTGCCGCCGGCGGCCAGGGCCAGCAGGCCGGGCAGGGTGGCGCGGAGCGCGCTTTCCGCGAACTCCAGCTGCGCCACGTAGCCCGAGAATTCCTGGCCCAGGGTCAGCGGGGTGGCGTCCTGCAGGTGGGTGCGGCCGATCTTGACGATCGATTCGAAATCACGCGACTTGCGCAGCAGCGTCGCGCGCAGCTGGCCCAGGGCCGGCAGCAGGTCCTGGGCCACGGCGCAGGCGGCCGCCACGTGCATCGCGGTGGGGAAGATGTCGTTCGACGATTGCCCCATGTTGACGTGGTCGTTTGGATGCAGCAGGCGCTGCTCGCCGCGCTCGCCTTTCAAGAGCTCGGAACCGCGATTGGCCAGCACCTCGTTCATGTTCATGTTGCTTTGCGTGCCGGAGCCGGTCTGCCACACGGCGAGCGGGAATTCCTCGGGGTGGTGGCCTTCGAGCACCTCGTCGGCGGCGCGGATGATGGCCGCGGCCTTGTCTCCAGGCAGCTTGCCGAGCGAGCGGTTGACGGCCGCCGCGGCGCGCTTGACCTGGGCCAGCGCGGCCACCAGTTCCGGCGCCATGCGCTCGGTCGAGATGTGGAAGTGGTGCAGCGAACGCTGGGTCTGGGCGCCCCACAGCCGGGCTGCCGGCACCTCGATCGGGCCGAAACTGTCTTTTTCAATCCTGTTTTCCATGGCGTGTCCTGTCGAATGGGCGGGATGGTGTAGCGCGTGGCTAAAGAGTTTAGCCGATTGTCCGTTAATGACGTTCAGGCTTCATTTTCCACTTCCCTATGGCGCGCCGGCTTACCCTGTTATCGATGCTTTCCCTGGCGTGCGCGCTGCCGATCGCTGCCGCCCATGCGGCCGAGCTCGGCGAGCCGCGGCTCGCGTCCTTCCTCGGCCAGCCGCTGGTGGCCGACATCGAACTCACCCTGCTGGAAGACCCGGCCATGCCGGTGCAGGTGCGCCTGGCGCACCCGGAGGTCTACCGCGGCGCCGGCCTCGGCATGCCGCCGGTGCTGTCGACGCTGCGGATGTCGGTGATGCGGCGCGACGGCCGCCAGTTCCTGCACATCACCTCGTTCGCGCCGGTGGAGCTGGAGCGGCTGCACCTGTTCCTGGAACTGGCCGACGGCGCGCAGCGCACCGTGCGCCTGGCAACGCTGTCGCTGGCGCCCGACCCGCATCCGGCGCCGCCTGTGCAGCCCGTGCGGCCAGCCGCGCCCCCGGTGGCGGCGCAGGATCCGGTCCCGGCCCTGGCGCCTCCCATGCCGGCTCCGAAGCCCGCGCCAGCCGTGGCCCGGCAGCGGCCCCGGCCGACCGATCTGGCCACACAGCCTGCACCGTCTGTACCGCCCGCAGCGCGGCGCGTGGCGCCCGCATCCCGGCCGCCATCGGACACGCCGCTGCTGGCGTCCGAGCGCGTGACCGCGCCCGCGCCGGCACCCGCGGCGGGAGCCTGTGCCGCACAGGTGCAGCAGCCGGTCGACAGCTGCGTCGTGCTGGGCGCCAAGAATACCCTCTTGCGCGAACAGCTGGTCCAGCTGGAAGACAAGGTCAAGCTGTTGCAGGTGGCCGCGGGCGCCGCAACGTCCGAGACGCCGCGCGCACCCCGGAAAAAGCGCAAGCAGCCGGAACCGCCGCCGGCGGAAACCACCTGGCTGCCGCTGGCCGGCGCCGGTGCCGCCGTGCTGGCGCTGCTGGGCGGCCTGGTCTTCATCGTGCGCCGCCGCAAGGCCGGGGCGCGCGCCGCCGAACCCCGTGTCGGCCTGGGGGCGCGCCTGCGCGCCCGACTCGACCGCAAGTCCGCGCCGCCGGCCGCGGTCGAGCCGACCCTGGAGCAGGGTGCGCACGAGTCGTCTACACAAGTCTGATTTTTACGTTATACTCATTTCATGGTCGCGAGATCATGAACGGCACAGAGGCCTGGCGCAGCCACCACCGATAGCGTGGCGCGGAAAGCGGGCGGACGTTGAGGAAACGCCTGTGTCCGGAAGCGGTTCGCCTGCCAACTGCGGCAGCGAACGCCGGATGCAACCGGCACGAGGCGACGCCAGGAGATACCTGGTGCTCGCTCTCCCCGATTCCGTGCAGGGGCCACTGGCCCGTGCATCAGCAAGAAAGCGCCTGCGGGCGCTTTTTGCTTTTTGGCACCGGTCGACGCTACCAAACAAAAAAGGCGCCATGGGCGCCTTTGCAGGGGAGGGGGCGCGCCGCAGCGGCGCCTGGTCCGTTCGCTCAGTGCGCGCACATGGCACGGTCCAGCTGGCCCATCCACGGTTCGGTCACGTCGCGGATCGCGCGGTCGTTGGCCATCAGCTGCTTGAGCAGGTCGATCTTGCGCAGGCGCTTGGCGCCATCCAGCGCCGGCACGCCGCCGAGCGCCGCGCCCGCCGCTACGCTTGCCTGTGCGTTGAGCTTGTCGAAACCACGCCAGTCGCCCGCCTCGGCGGCGCCCTTCATCTGGCCGCTCAGGCCTGCCAGGTTTTCGTACATCGAGAGGACGTCGTTCGCGGTCATGTCTGCACCATTCTGCCTGCCTGGCCGGATTGCCGGGCATCTAAAGGCTTTTACGGATGGGCTTTCAGGAACTTTAGGGTGTTTTCAAAAAATATTTCAAATTTCTTTCTTGCCCTGTTGATCTTGCCAAAATTGCATGTTCAACCCGCCATGCATGCTGCAGAATGCTCCGCCATTCCCCGGATTTGGCAGTCTGGCCCTGATTTTTGCAGTCTGTCGCATTCCGGGCGCAGCCGCCATCCGGCTTTTCTACAGTGCCCGCTGGGTCTTTGCGCCGTGGCGCGCGGGATCCGCCAATAAAAATAGATGAGAGAGAGATTGTTATGAGAGACATGCCTGTCGCCCTGGCCCTGGCCGCCGCCACTGCGCTCGCATTCGCCGCGGGCGCGCCTGCCGCCCATGCCGAAGCACCGTTTTCGTTTGCGGCCACGCCGGGCAAGCTGCCCAAGGACGTGGTGCCGCTGCAGTACACCGCCCATGTCGTTCCCGATGTCTCCGGCAACAGTTTCCGCGGCACCCAGACGGTCGAGATCGAGGTCCTGAAGCCGACCTCGACCATCATGCTGAATGCCGACAATCTGCAGATCGACGCGGCCAGCCTGGCCGGCAGGGACATCGGCAAGCTGAACCTTGTCCCCATCCTCGACCAGCAACAGCAGACCCTGCGCTTCGCCCTGGCACGGCCGCTGGCGCCGGGCAAGTATGAGCTGGCGCTGGCCTTCCGCGGCCAGATCAACCGCGAGGGGCGCGGTCTGTTCTATGTCAACTACAAGGCGGGCGGCGCCGACAAGAAACTGATCGCAACCACCATGGCGCCCACCGACGCGCGCCGCATGCTGCCCACCTGGGACGAGCCCGCCTTCCGCGCGCGCTTCCGCCTGAGCGTCGACCTGCCGGGCCATTTCAAGGCCTATTCCACCACCCCGATCGAGAAGCGCGAGGAGCTTGCCGGCGGCATGCAGCGCGTCACGTTCGGCAACACGCCGAAGATGCCGAGCTACCTGGTGGTGCTGGTGGCGGGCGAGCTGGAGCGCCTGGCAAGCCGCCAGGACGGCGTCGACATCGGCATCGTCACCACCGAGGGCAAGCTGGGCTCGGCCACCTTCCCGCTGGCCGCTACCCGCGACCTGCTGCGCTACTACAACCATTACTTCGGCGTTCCCTATCCGCTGCCAAAGCTGGACCAGATCGCGATCCCGGGCGGTTTCAACGGCGCCATGGAAAACTGGGGCGCGGTGGTCTACAACGAGCCCACCCTGCTGTACGACCCGAAGAAAAGCCCGGAGCGGGTCAAGAAGCAGACCTTCAATATCAATGCCCATGAAGTGGCGCACCAGTGGTTCGGCAACCTGGTCACCATGGCCTGGTGGGACAACCTGTGGCTGAACGAAGGCTTCGCCTCCTGGATGGCGGCCAAGGCCACCAACCACTTCCACCCGGAATGGCGCCCCTACCTGGACGCCATGGCCGAGCGCGAATACGTGATGAACCTGGACGCGCGCAAGACCACCCACCCGATCCAGACCCCGATCGAGACCGAGGAGCAGGCCGCCGCCGCGTTCGATGCGATCACCTACCTGAAGGGCCAGGCCTTCCTGCGCATGCTCGAGGCCTACCTGGGCGAGGATGCATTCCGCAAGGGCATGCGCGCCTACATGGCGAAGCACCAGTATTCGAACACCACCTCCGCCGACCTGTGGGCGGCACTCGAAAAGGCGTCCGGCAAGCCGGTCGAGAAGCTGGCATCCGACTGGACCCTGCAGCCCGGCTTCCCGCTGGTGAAGGTCGAAGCCGTGTGCGAGAACGGCAGGCGCAAGGTCACGCTGGCGCAGGAACAGTACCGCCTGGACGAGCCGGCGCAGCAGCAGCGCCTGTGGAACGTACCGCTGCAGGTGGGTACCGTCAACGGCAAGGCCTGGACGACGCTGCTGTCCGGCCCCACCGGCACGCTGACCCAGGGCAGCTGCGAGGGCGCGCTGGTGGTCGATCCGCACAGCGTCGGCTACTTCCGCGTGCAGTACGATCCGGCCAGCTTCCGTGCCCTGGCCGAACAGGCGCCGCGCCTGCCGGACAGTACCCGCCTGAAGCTGCTGTCCGACACCTGGAGCTTCGCGTCCAACGGACGCATGGAACTGGGCGCCTACCTCGACCTGGTGCGCAAGTACGGCGACGAGCCGCGCGTGGCCGTGTGGGACGCGATCCTGGCCAACCTGCGCACCCTCGACGGGCTGGCCCGGGGCGAGCCGGAACAGGCATTGATCCGGCGCTTCCTGGTCGGTTTCGCGCGCCCGAAGCTCGAGCGCCTCGGCTGGGACGAGAAGCCGGGCGAGACCGCCGACGACAGCCAGCTGCGCGCCATGCTGGCCACCGCGCTGGCGCGCGCCGGCGACCCGGAGGCGATCGCGCAGGGACGCTCCCGCTTCGCGCGTTACCTGCAGGACCCGTCCTCGGTGCCGCCGAGCCTGATCGATTTCGTCACCAGCACCGCCGGCCGCTATGCCAACGCCGCCACCTACGAGGCGCTTGCCGCGCGCGCCGCGGGCGCGCCCACCAGCGAGGAACGCAACCGCTTCAGCCGTGCCCTTGCCAGCGCCCAGGATCCGCAACTGGCCGCGCGCACGCTGCAGTCGCTGCTCTCGCCCCAGACCCCGCCCGACCTGCTGCCCTACCTGCTGGGCGGCGTGGCCAGCGAACACCTGGACCAGACCTGGCGCTTCGCCACCGCCAACCGCGAAGCGCTCCTGGCGAACATGGAAGCGCTGGGACGCCACAGCCTGTTCGCCGGCATCGTCGGCGCGTCGGCCGATCCGGCCCATGCCGGGATGATGGAAGCCTATATGCGCACGCACTTCGGCGCCGACGGTGCGCTCGAAGGAGAACGCGTCGGCAATGGCGTACGCATCCGCGCCGACCAGAAGGCGCGCCTGCTGCCCCAGGTGCGCGCCGCCCTCCAGTGAGCGGGCGGGAAACACAGGACACAGAACCACTGACAACAGAAGGGACACCATGAATACCAGTTGGACTCCGATCAAGATCGCCATCACCCTCGCCCTGTGCGGCGCGGCCGCCGTCTCCCCGGTCCAGGCCGCGGGGCAGGCCGCTGCGGCCAGGCCGGCGGCCGCCAAACCGGCAGCGGCGCTGCCGGGCGACGACTTCTATGCCTACGTCAACGGCGAGTGGATGGCCGGCACCGAGATCCCGGCCGACCGCGGCTCCTGGGGCGCGATGGGCGCGCTGGCCGAGGACAACAACGGCCGCATCGTCAAGCTGATCGAGGAAGCGGCCGCCAGCAAGTCGGCCAGCGCCGAAGCGCGCAAGGTGGCCGATTTCTACAGCGCCTACATGAACGAGGCGGCGATCGAAGCGGCCGGCCTGTCCCCGCTCAAGCCGCGCCTGGACAAAATCGCCGCGATCAAGGACCGTAGCAGCCTGGCGCGCGTGCTGGGCGAATTCCTGCGCGCCGACGTCGACCCGCTGAACGCCACCGACTTCGAGACGCCGAACCTGTTCGGCGTGTGGATCAACCAGGGACTGAGCGAACCGGGACGCAACCTGCCTTATCTGCTGCAGGGTGGCCTGGGCCTGCCGGACCGCGCCTACTACCTCGACGACAGCCCGAAGATGGCCGAGCTGCGCGGCAAGTACCAGCAGTACATCGGCGCGATGCTGAAGCTGGCCGGCTACGACAACGTGGACGCGCGCGCGGCGAAGATCTTCGCGCTGGAATCGGCACTGGCGCAAAGCCACGCCAGCCGCGAAGAGTCGAGCGACATCCTGAAGGCCAACAACGTCTGGGCCAGGAAGGACTTCGCGGCCAAGGCCCCCGGCATAGACTGGAACGCCTTCCTGCAGGGCGCGCGCCTGGACCGCCAGGACCGCTTCATCGCCTACCACCCGGGCGCGCTCAAGGGGGCGGCCGCGCAGGTGGCTGCCACCGACCTGGCCACCTGGAAGGACTACCTGGCCTTCCACAGCCTGAACCAGTTCTCCAGCACGCTGCCGAAAGCCTATGCCGACCTGCGCTTCGAGTTCTACGGCAAGGGCCTGACCGGCTCGCCGCAGCAGTCGGCGCGCTGGAAGCGGGCGCTGGCCGCCACCAACGGTGCGATGGACGAAGCGGTCGGCAAACTGTACGTGGCCAGGTACTTCCCGGCCGAGAACAAGGCGCAGATCCAGAAGATGGTCGCCAACATCAAGCAGGCCTTCGAGCGCCGCATCGACAAGCTGGACTGGATGGCGCCTTCGACCCGCGCCCAGGCCAGGGAAAAGGTGCGCACCATGTACGTGGGCGTGGGCTATCCGGACGCATGGAAATCCTATGCCGGCCTGCAGGTCTCGCCGACCGACGCGCTGGGCAACGTGATGCGCGCCCAGGCGTTCTACTATGCCCAGCAGCTCGCCAAGCTCAAGCAGAAACCGAAGAAGACCGACTGGGCCATGCCGCCGCAGCTGGTGAACGCGGTCAACCTGCCGCTGCAGAACGCGCTGAACTTCCCGGCCGCGATCCTGCAGCCGCCGTTCTATGATCCGAAGGCGTCCGACGCGCACAACTACGGCGCGATCGGCTCGGTGATCGGCCACGAGATCAGCCACAGCTTCGACGACCTGGGCGCCCAGTTCGACGCCCAGGGCCGCCTGCGCGACTGGTGGACGAAGGAAGACCTGGCCCACTTCAAGACCGCGTCGCACAAGCTGGTGGAGCAGTACAACGCCTACAAGCCCTTCGACGACCTGGCCATCAACGGCCAGCTGACGCTGAGCGAGAACCTGTCCGACCTGGCCGGCCTGGCCGCGGCCTACGACGCCTTCAAGGCGGCGCCGAGCGGCAAGGCGGGCGGGGGGGAGGGCGACCGCGCCTTCTTCACCGGCTACGGCCAGGCCTGGCGCACCAAGATGCGCGAAGCCTCGCTGCGCCGCACCGTGCTGACCGACGGTCACGCGCCGGGCCAGTACCGCACTTACACCGTGCGTAACCTGGACGCCTGGTACGATGCCTTCGACGTCAAGCCGGGGCAGAAGCTGTACCTGGCGCCGGAGCAGCGCGTGCGCGTCTGGTAAGCCGGCGCACTGCACGACCTGCGCCGGTGCGCAGGTCGTGCGGTGTGCGCTGCCCGGCGCCGCCGTCTCGGCGATAATACGGGCATGGACCTGCACGACATCACCCACCGCACCCTGGCCCACTACGACCAGACCGCCGACGCCTTCTTCGCCGGCACCATCGACCACGACGTCAGCCAGAACATCGATGCGCTGCTGCAAGCGATCGAGTCGGCTGCGCCGTACACGATCCTCGACCTCGGCTGTGGTCCCGGGCGCGACCTCAAGGCGTTCACCGAGCGCGGCCACCAGGCCATCGGTGTCGACGGCAGCAGCCGTTTCGTCGAGATGGCGAGGCAGTACAGCGGCTGCGAAGTCTGGCACCAGGATTTCCTGGAGCTCGACTTGCCGGCGGCCCGCTTCGACGGCGTTTTTGCCAACGCCTCGCTGTTCCACGTGCCGGCGGCCGCCTTGCCAGACGTGCTGGCACGGCTGTACGGCACGCTGAAACCGGGCGGGGCGCTGTTCAGCTCGAATCCGCGTGGAGACAACCGCGAAGGCTGGAATGGCCCGCGCTATGGCAGCTACCACGACTACGCTGCCTGGGAACGCTACCTCACCAGCGCTGGCTTTGCTCCACTGCATCATTACTACCGCCCGGCCGGCTTGCCGCGCGACCAGCAGCCCTGGCTCGCGAGCGTCTGGCGCAAGCCTGTGCGTTAATTGGCGAACAGAGTGGGAGGGGTTTGAAGCCTATGGTGGGGTTTCGATCCACCAACCAGGAGGGTGCTCCATGAACAAGGACCAGATCAAAGGCAAGGCCAAGGATGTCGGCGGCAAGATCCAGGAAAAGGTCGGCGAAGCCGTCGGCAACCGCCAGGCCCAGCGCGAAGGCGTGTCCAACCAGGCCGAAGGCAAGGTGCAGGAAAAGGTCGGTGACGCGAAAGACATCGTCAAGGGCAACCGCTAGTCCTGCCTTCCTGCCTGTCAGGCACAAGGCCGCGCAGTGCGCGGCCTTGTGTTGTTCAGGGCCTAGCGACTTCGCTTCTGCGCCGGTCGGTCGTCCAGTATGTCTTCGATGTACAGCATCCTGACCAGCACCGAGAGCGTGGCCGCGAGCGGTGTCGCCAGGGCCACGCCGGCGAAGCCGAACAGGGTACCGAAGACCAGCTGCATCACGATCACCAGGGCCGGCGGCAGGTCGACCGCCTTGGCTTCGATCAAAGGCTGCAGCGCGTAGCCCTCGATCAACTGGATGCCGAGGAACAGCAGTACCGTGTACAGCGCCAGGTCGGGACTGATCGACAGCGCCAGCAGCACCGCCGGCACGCCCGCCATGATCGGGCCGAGGTAGGGGATGAAGTCGAGCAGGCCGGCGATGATGCCGAGGATCAGGGCAAGCGGCACGCCCAGCAGGCTCAGGCCGATCGAGGTTGCCGCGCCGACGATCAGCATCGACGCCGACTTGCCCAGCAGCCAGCTTGCCAGCGTGTTCCCCAGCTCCTGCTGCACTTCGCGGGCGCGGCTGCGCCTGGCTTTCGGAATCAGGCGAATCACGCCGGCGGTGTAGGTATGGGGACTGGCGGCGAAATACATGCCGACGAACAGGATGATGACGATGTTGCCCAGCGCGCCGATCACGCCGCCGAAGAACAGGCCCGCATTCGGCACCATCTCCCCCATTTGCTTGACGATCTGCTCCGGCGGCGGCAGCTCCGCCACGACCCGCTTCATGATCGGATGCTGCTCGACCGTCGTCTTCAGCCGCTCGACCGCGGCCGGTACTTCCTGCGCCAGCTTGCTGGACTGCTCGGCGATCTCGGGCGCCATGGCCCAGCCGCCGATCCCGATGATGCCGAGCAGGGCGGCGACGACAATGACGAGTGCGACCGTGCGCTTCATATGGAAACGGCGTGCCAGGATCTCGCTCAGCTTGTAGAACAGGATCGCGCACAGGATGCAGGCAAAGATCAGCAGCAATGCATCGGCGGCCAGCACGACCGCGGCGGCCAGGGCGATGAAGAGGATGGCGATTCCGCTGATCATGGTGACGCGTTTGGCAACCCGGCGTTGTGTGGGTGGCGGGTCGACAGCGTCTTCTTTCTGATGTTCGTTCATGGCTCGGCCTCTCAGGCGTAGTCGTGTTGCCAAAAGATTAGCATCGCCAGCGTGTTGGAGTCGCGCAGATACTGACATTTGTGCAATGTGCGGACGCGAACAGAAGCGATGTGAACGCCGCCGTATTCTGGACCCGTGCATGGCCATCCGGACATGTGAATTCAAGGAGAAGACCATGATTAACGAAAATCAAGTCAAGGGCAAACTGAAAGAAATCGGTGGCAAGATCCAGGAAGAATTCGGTGATGCGATCGACAGCCCAACCCAGGAAGCCAAGGGCAAGGCGACCAAGGTCGAAGGCAAGACCCAGAAGACGATGGGCGACGCACAGGAAAAAGTGGAAAACACGCTGGACGACGCTGCGCGCCGCCCGCACTGATTCGTGCGTTGACGCGCTTTCGCGCGCCCGCAACAGCCGCCCGAGTGCGGCTGTTGTTGTTTGGGAGGCGCTGAAATGCACACAGCCGCCCTCGGGCGGCCGTGTGCATTGTGTGGAAGCTGCTTATTTCGCCGCAGTTCCGCCGAGGTTTTTCTTGAAGAAGGCCTCGATCAGGCCATATACATGGCGCTGGTTGGTCTTGCCCGAGATGCCGTGCTTGGCGCCTGGATAGGTCATCAGGTCGAACTGCACGTTACGCTTGACCAGCTCGTCGATCAGGCGGGTGGTGTTGGTGAACAGGACGTTATCGTCCGCCATGCCGTGAATCAGCAGCAGCGGCGACTTCATGCCATCCAGGTGCGCGAACACGCCGCTGCGCGCATATGCTTCCGGATCCGACTTCGGCGTGCCGCCCACGAACTGCTCGGTGTAGTGGGTGTCGTACAGTGCCCAGTCGGTCACCGGCGCCACGGACACGCCCATCGCGATCTTGTCCGACGCCGCCGACAGCAGGCGCAGGGTCATGAAGCCGCCATAGCTCCAGCCGAACACGCCGATGCGCTTCGGATCGACGAAGCTCTGCTTGGCCAGCCAGTCGATGCCGGTCACCTGGTCTTCGACCTCGTGCTTGCCGAGATTGTTGTAGATGACGTCGGTGAAGGCGCGCTCGCGGCGGCCCGAACCGCGGTTATCGAGGCGGAACACCACGAAGCCCTGCTGCGCCATGTACTGGTCAAAATAATTGCCCCAGGCACGGGTCACGCGCTGCGAGTGCGGACCGCCATAGGTGAACAGGAACACCGGGTAGCGCTTGCCTGCATCGAAATTGGCTGGCTTGATGATCGAATAGTGCAAGGTCTGGCCATCCTTGGCCTTCATCGTGCCGTATTCGGTCCGCAGGTGGTCCGCGATGTACTTGCCGTACGGGTGGTTCGCGTTCAGTTCGTTCTTCTCGAGCCATTCCACCATCGTGCCGTCGGCGCGGCGGATCGACACTTGCGGCGGGGTGGTCGGGTTCGAGTAGGTATCGACGAAGATCTTGCCGTTCCCTGCGAACGAGGCATCGTGCCAGCCGTCGCCGGCCGTGATGCGGGTCGGCGCGGCAGCGTTGCTGCCGTCCAGCTTGAGCGCATAGGTCTGCTTGTCGATGATCGCATCCTTGCCCGACGACACATAGACCTTGCCGCCGGCTTCATCCACCGCCAGCACGCTGTCCACGCCCCAGTTGCCTTTCGACAGCGGAACCTGCAGCTTGCCATCCAGGCCGTAGAGGTAGAGGTGCTTGTAGCCGCTGCGCTCGGAAGCCCAGATGAAGGCTTTCCTGTTCTTCAGGAAGCGCAGGTCGTTGTGGATCTCGACCCAGGTCTTCGAGGTTTCGCTCAGGAGCGGGCGCTGGGCCAGGGTGTCGACGTCCACCGCCACCAGGTCGAGGCGCTTCTGGTCGCGCGTCTGGCGCTGGTAGACCAGGGTCTTGGCGTCGGCGCTGAAATCGGCGCGCACCAGGTAGATGTCCTTCTCGGCGCCGAGATCGACCTTGCGCTGCTGGCCGGTGGCCGGGTTGACGATCATCAGCTCGATCAGCACGTTCGGGTCGCCGGCGGCCGGGTAGTGCTGGTCGATCACTTCGGTGCGGTCGGCGAAGATCTCGAAGCGGCGCACCACCGGGACCGGCTTTTCATCATAGCGGCGGTAGGCGATCGCGGAATCGTCCGGCGCCCAGTAATAGCCGGTGTGCTGGTCCATCTCTTCCTGCGCGACGAATTCGGCCTCGCCGTTGTGGATGGTGCCTTTGCCATCGTTCGTCAGCTGGCGCTCGGCGCCGGTCTGCAGGTCGATCACGACCAGGTTCTGGTTGCGCACGAAGGAGACGTAGCGGCCCTTCGGCGAGATCTTCGGATCGGTCACGTTGCCCGAAGCCACCTTGCGCGGCGCGTCCGGTTTCGCCGCGTCGACCAGGAACAGGTCGCCGCCGATCGGCACCAAGAGCTGCTTGCCGTCCGGCGACCAGTTATAGGTCAGGATACCCGATAGGCCGGCGGTACGGGCACGCTCGCGGCGCGCCTTTTCTTCCAGCGACAGCTCCTCGTTCGGCACCAGGCGCTTGGAATCGACCAGGCGCTGCGTGCTCTTGGTCTTCATGTTGTATTCCCACAGGTCCAGCTGGTACTGGTTGTCGCTGCGGCCGCGCAGGAAGGTGACGCGTTCGCCGTCGGGCGACACGCGCAGGTTGCGCACGCCGGGGCCGGCCAGGGCTGGATCACCGTAGATGCGGTCCAGCGTCAGGCGTTCGGCCATGGCGGGAGCAGCCGCGAGGGCGACCGCGAAAGCGGTCGAGAGGAGCAGGGAAGGGCGCATGAGGTCTCTGATATAAATTAATTTACGACAACTGCGGAACGATACCAGAGACCGCCCCGAAAAGCTGTAACTACACATGCGCCGCTACGTGTTCGCTTCCGCGGGGTGCCGCACCATCCCGGATGCGCTGGCGCGCCAGCTTCTCGAAGGACCAGGTGAGCAGCACCGCGGCGATGGTCAGTGCGACGACCAGGCCGATCCAGAAACCGGTGGTGGACATCGGCGCCGCCGGCGTCCACGGGAACCAGCCCGGCGCCAGGCCCAGGATGCAGCCGAGCGGCAGCGACACGCCCCAGAAGGCCAGCAGCTGGATGACCATCGGCGCGCGCGTCACCTGGTAGCCGCGGATCGCCGAGGCGGTTGCCACCTGGGTCGCGTCGGACAGCTGGAACAGGGCGGCCAGCAGCAGCAAGTGGGCGCAGGCGGCCTGCACCGCCGGGTCGGAGGTATAGACAGCCGCGATCTCCCAGCGGAAGATGGCGATGAACAGCGCTGACAGGGCGCCGAACGCCACCGACATGCCTACTCCCACCCAACCGACGAAGCGGGCGCGTACCGGATCGCCTTCGCCCATGGCCTGGCCGACCCGGGTCATCATGCCGATCGAGAAGCTGAGAGGCACCATGAACACCAGGGAGGCGAAGTTCAGGGCCACCTGGTGCGCCGACACGGCCACCACGCCGAAACGGGCTACAAGCAGGCTGATCAGGGCAAATGCGCTCACCTCGGCGAAATAGGTGACGCCGATCGGCAGGCCGAGGCGCAGCATGGCGCCGATCTCCTTCCAGTCCGGTCCTTCCCAGCCGGTGAAGGGATAGGTCATGCGGTAAGCCGGCGAAACCTTGACCCAGAAGACCATGGCGCCCAGCATCAGCCACATGCCCACGGCCGTGGACACCGCGCAGCCGACCGCGCCCAGGCGCGGGAAGCCCCAGTTACCATAGACCAGCAGCCAGTTCGACAGCACGTTGAACAGCAGTCCGAAAATGGCGATCCACATGATCGGCTTGGTCTGGTTGATGCTGGTCGTGTAGCCATACAGGGCGCGGTAGCAGGCGAAGGCCGGCATGCCAACGCTGATCACATGCAGGAACAGCGCGGCGCGGTCGGCCACGTGCTGGTCCAGCCCGACATGGTCGAACAGCAGGGTGCACAGGTTGGCGAACAGCATGGCGAGCAGGCCCACGAGCAGGCCCTTCCACATCGACTGGCGCACGGAGTGCGGGATCTGGTCGTAGCGCGCGGCGCCGATTTCGTGGGCGACCACGGTATTGATCGCCATCATGGTACCCATCACGGTCACCAGCACGATTGACCAGATCGAGGTGCCGAGCGAGACGGCGGCCAGTTCCTCGGCGCTGACGTGGCCCGTCATGGCCACGTCGGCCACGCCCATGCCGACGGTGGCCAGCTGGCCGACCAGCATCGGCCAGGACAGGCGCCACAGGGTGGCGATTTCGGCGCGTACCGGCGCGGCGTGGGCGGGTGGGGGGCTGGTCATGTTCTTCGATGCTTGTTCTGGTAAGCCCGCCATTCTACTGGCTTGCGGAGGCGTGCGAGCGCGCCATGCGCGCGACGTCCGGGGTGGGGCCGACCTACAATCGTTCCATATATTCATGAACCAGACAGGAGGACATATGAACGAACAACTGGGTGGCGGCGACCATCTGGACCTGGTCAGCGAAAAGGACCTGGTGGGCCGGCGCGTGGCGGTCCTGATGACCGACGGCGTCGAGCAGGTCGAGTACACCGCCCCGCGCAGCTTCCTGGAAGGGAAGGGCGTGCAGGTCACGCTGATCTCGCCCAAGCGCGCGGGCGAGGAAGTACAGGGCATGAACCACGACCAGCCGGGCGAGCGCTTCAAGGTGGAACTGGGCCTGGACCAGGCCGACGTGAAGGATTTCGATGCGCTGCTGCTGCCGGGCGGCGAGGAAAATCCGAAGCAGCTGCGCCGGATCCCCGAAGCGATCGCCTTCATCAAGGCCTTCGACGAGGCCGACAAGCCGATCGCCGCGATCTGCCACGGACCATGGCCGCTGATCGATGCCGGCATCGCGCAATCGAAGCACCTCACCAGCTATCCGGCGATCCAGGACGACCTGAAGGCGGCGGGGGCGGAATGGACGGATGACGAGGTGGTGGTGGACGGCAAACTGGTCACTAGCCGCAAGCCGGAGGACATTCCGGCGTTCAACGAGGCGCTGATGAAGGAGTTGATGGTGATCCAGCAGGCGGGGTCGGATCCGGGGCCGACGTCCTGAGGTGGATGCGGGCGCCGGATCCGCCGTGCAGGTGAGCCTGGGTGCCGACAGATACCCCGGGTCCTGAGCAAGCTGGGCATCCTGCTCCGGCTTGCCCGGCGGGTGCCGCTCCAGGCCGCGCGGCGCCACCGGATACGTGGTCTCTCCTGCGCCGGCCGTTGACCGCCGCCAAGTTGCCGTCAACACTGGCCTGTCACCATGCTTCCTCACATCGCGGAGGCAACATGGGCTACTTCATCTATTCCGGTACGGTCGAGCAGCTTCAGGGGCGCAAGCCATTCCGAGGCGGAGAGTGCGTGGCCCTGGTACGGGAAGCAGCGAACGTCGGGCACTGACAATGCCGCCAGTTCTAAGCGCGTGCGCACGAATGAAGTTCGCAATCCTGTCCTTTTCGCTTATCGCCTACGGTGCCCAGGCCGAGGTCTTCAAGTGCCCGGCCGTGCACCAGGGAGCGCGCCTGATCGGTGCGGGTATGCATGAGGGCAGGCAGAAGGAAGCGGAATTGATGGGCGCGTCCAGGAAGGTGCCTGGCGGGATCGATGCGGACTTTGGATTCAAGCACGGCGATGTGAAGTGGTTGGCCTGCCAGTACGAGCCGAAAACGGTACGTTGGTACCGGGTGAGTCTGGCCGCGACCCGGTGCGAGCTGAGGCAGCGCGGGGATGCGCCTGGAAAGGTAGCCGCGACGGTGCGATGCAACTGAATCGGCTGCGTGGATGGCCGCTTGTTTCGCGAGAACATGAGCGGCGGAGTTACCGCTAACCGCAGGACCGGCGCGCCCACGTATTGCTGCCGCAAGTGCCTGAAGAAGCCGGGTCAGTGTTGCAACGCAAGCGTTAAACGTTAAAGAAAGCCGAAAACTTGGACACGAAACCAGATCAGGCGCATTGAAAAAGGAAAAGCCACTGACGAATCAGCGGCTTTTCGGAAGAGGTTGGTGGAGGCGGCGGGAATCGAACCCGCGTCCGCAAGCACTCTACAGACAGTTCTACATACTTAGCACTATCAATTAATTTAACCTGGACAACGGGGATGTGCACCCTTTGGACAGGCGAGTCACCTATTATTTAACAGTCGACCAAGTGACCCAGCCTACTGCGAGCCCCTGTAAATGAGTCCACGAACCTTGCGGTACACCCCAGGGGCGAGGTGTTGTGGACCTAGCAGCAATTAAGCTGCGAGTGCGTACGAGTTATCGTTTGCAGTTATTGATTTCTGGATGTATTTACGAGGTAACCAGTCCTCGGTATGCCCTGCGCTGCTTTGCAACCCACGTCGAAACCAGGTCGCCCCCAACGAGAGGACTTCATTGTACTGCAATTCGGCGCCGGATGCAGCTTGCATGCTTAGGCCGCGCTTAATGTCAAGTAGGACCGAAGATACCCTCACTTCATGCGAGAAGTGCAATATCATGGCCCGGCTACACGGTCGGTATCCGCTTCTTT
Source organism: Massilia sp. MS-15 (assembly GCF_020176695.1). Taxonomy (GTDB): domain Bacteria; phylum Pseudomonadota; class Gammaproteobacteria; order Burkholderiales; family Burkholderiaceae_D; genus Telluria; species Telluria hydrophila. The sequence continues at coordinate 82,150 of NZ_JAIWIA010000024.1, forward strand.
CGACAAGGATGAACATGGTTTGCATCGTCTGCGGTAACACCCAAACAGCCGGTATCGCGGCGTGGCACGCTACCTGTCCGGCATGCCATTACGAAAGTGCGGCGCTCTCCGTCGCCATCAACAAGCCCACCGACGTCGAGATCAACGAGGCCGAGCGCGAGGCGGCGCTGAAGGCCCTGCGGCTCGAGAATTTCCGCGCCATCGTGCAGTACGCCAGGCGCCATGCGCGCCCCGGGGCGCGCAGCCTGCTCGACGTGGGCAGCGCCCATGGCTGGTTCCTGGAAACGGCGCGCGAGGATTTCGCGGTGCTCGGCATCGAGCCGGATGCCGTGGTCGGATCGCGCGCAGCCAGCCGTGGCCTGCCGGTGCGGGCTGGCTTCTTCCCGGACGTGTTGCAGGACGACGAGCGCTTCGACGTCATCGTTTTCAACGACGTCATCGAACATATCCCGGATATCCGCAGCGCCCTCGACGCCTGCCGGCAGCACCTGGAGCAGGACGGCATCCTGATCCTTAACCTGCCGAGCAGCCGCGGCTTCTTCTACCGCTTTTCGAAATGCATGGCCCGGCTGGGCTGGCGCATGCCGTTCGAGCGCCTGTGGCAGAAGGACATGCCTTCTCCGCATGTCCACTATTTCAGCCCGGCCAACCTGGCGACGCTGGTGGCGGGGCAGGGCTTCGAGCTGGTCGACTGCGCCGAGCTGCCGGCCCTGCGCGCCAAGGGCCTGCGCGAGCGCCTGAGCTATGCCGGCAAGGTATCGCCGCTGTCCTTGTGGCTGCAGTACCTCGCGGTCATGTGCGCGATTCCCGTGCTGAGGATCTTCCCCAGCGACATCATCGTTTGCATCTTCCGAAAAAAAACCGCAGGCTGACTGCGCCTGCGGTTTCTGGTAAAGGGGAAGCGGCTTAGCGGTTGCGGTTGGCGATCTCGTTGCCGAGCATGCCGCCACCGATGATGCCGGCCACGGTCGCCAGTTTCTTGCCATTGCCGCCGCCGATCTGGTTGCCGATCAGGCCGCCGATCACGGCGCCGGTGCCGATGCCGACATAGTTCGGCTGGGCCGGTGCCGGTGCCGGCGCCGCCTGCTGCACGTAGCGCGGCTCGCTCGGCTTGGCATGCACCACGCGGGTTTTCTCGACCACTTTCACGACCGGCTTTTCGCGGATCACTTCCTTGACCACCACCGGGGCCGGCTGCGGCGCCGGCTGCACATAGGCGACCGGCTGGGCGGCGGCGACCGGCATGGCCAGCTGCGGCGCGGTGCCGGCGGCGAGCTGGGTCGCCAGTTGCGGTGTCACCGGCGTGGCCGACAGCGGCGCGCTGGCCGGCTGGGCTTGCAGCGCGGCGGCCGGCACCATCACGACCTGGCCCTGGGCGTTCGTCATCGGGACCATGCCCGGCTGGTTGTAGGGCGTGGTGGCGGCCAGCGGGGCTGGCGGCAGGTCGGCGGCGCTCTTCGAGCTCGGCAGCAGGCCGGTGATGGCGGCGGCGCCGGTCAGGCTGACGATGACGACCGAGACGGCGGCGGCGGCCATCAGCGGGTGGATGCGGTTAAGGCCTTGGGTAGTTTGCATGTTCTTCTCCGTAAGACGTTGTGTTGTCGTATGGGAGTAGATTACCGGCGAGCACGACCCGGAACTAGACCTGAGCCTGTATCAGTCGTAAAGAGATGTAAGCGGGCCGAGAGCTGTCCGGCCCGTTGCGAGGAAGGGGAATCAGGCGGCCGGCTCGGCCGCCAGGCGTGCGGCGTCGAGCACGCTGCGCAGGGTTTGCAACAGGTCGGTGGGGGTGTCGAGCAGGTAGTGCGCACCCCAGGTGGATGGCTCGACGGCGCCGCAGTAGCCCCAGTTGCAGGCCACGGTGACCATCCCGGCGGCATGGCCGGCTTCGACATCGCGCTTGTCGTCACCGACATACCAGCATTGTTCCGGCGCCACGCCCAGGCGGCGCGCGCCTTCCAGCAGCGGGGCCGGGTGGGGCTTGGGAAAGCCGGTGGTGTCACCGGACACCACGCAGCCCGCATGCGACAGGCCGATCTGCGGGATCAGCGGATCGGTGAAGCGGGCCGGCTTGTTGGTGACGATGCCCCAGCTCATGCCGGCCTGTTCGATCCCGTACAGCAGTTCGGTCACGCCCCCGAACAGCGAACTGTGCACGGCCATGGTTTCCTGGTAGCGGTCGAACCACTGCATGCGCAGCTCTTCGTAACCCTCGTCGCCCGGCGCCAGCCCGAAGGCCGCACCGATCATGCCGCGCGCGCCGGCGGAGGCGGTGGGACGCAGCACCGAATACGGGGTCGGCGGCAGGCCGCGCTCGGTGCGCAGCCAGTTGACGGCGGCCGCGAGGTCGGGCGCGGTGTCGGCCAGGGTGCCATCGAGGTCGAACAGGATGGCACGCGGTGCCGGCAGGACGGTCGGGAGAGTCATGTGGAAAAGGCGAAAGGTTAAACCGGTTTGCTGCACGCCACCATGTAGTTGACGTCGGTGTCGTTGTTGAGGGAATAGATCTTGGTCAGCGGATTGTAGGTCAGGCCTTTCAAGCCGTCGACCTGCAGCCCGGCCTGGCGGGCGAACTGCGACAGCTCGGCCGGGGTGATGAACTTGGCATAGTCGTGGGTCCCGCGCGGCAGCATGCGCAGCACGTATTCCGCGCCGATCACCGCGAACAGGTAGGATTTCGGATTGCGGTTCAGCGTCGAGAAGAACACGTGGCCGCCCGGCTTGACCAGGGTGGTGGCGGCGCGCACGATCGAGGCCGGATCCGGCACGTGCTCGAGCATTTCCATGCAGGTGACGACGTCGAACTGGCCCGGTTCTTCCAGCGCCATGTCTTCCGCCGCGATGTGCTTGTAGCGCACTTCCACGCCCGACTCCAGGCTGTGCAGGTCGGCCACCTTCAGGGCCTTCTTCGACAGGTCGATGCCGGTCACCTTGGCGCCCTTGCGTGCCATCGCTTCGGACAGCACGCCGCCGCCGCAGCCGATGTCGATCACGTTCTTGCCCAGCAACGGGGCGCGCGCATTGATCCACTCCAGGCGCAGCGGATTGATTTCGTGCAGCGGGCGGAATTCGGACGTCGGGTCCCACCAGCGGTGGGCCAGTTCACTGAATTTCTGGATTTCTAAGGGGTCTGCGTTCGTGTTCATACTCGGATCATACTGGAAATGGCGCAGGTCACGGAATGCCGCACGGAAAATATGTCAAGGCCTGTTCCCATCCGTGTACAGCCGGGCCGCTCCTGTGCCAGCAACGAAAAAAAACCCCGCCGGAGCGGGGTTCGGTGAGCAATCGCGCGGATTACTTGTTGACGGTGCGGGTGCCGACGACTTCGATTTCCACGCGGCGGTTCTTGGCGCGGCCAGCGGCGGTCTTGTTGTCGGCCTGCGGCTGCTTCTCGCCCTTGCCTTCGGTGTAGATGCGGTTTTCTTCCACGCCCTTGCCCTTCAGGTAGGCCTTGACGGATTCGGCACGGCGGATCGACAGCTTCTGGTTGTAGGCATCGGTACCGATCCAGTCGGTGTGGCCGACGGCGATGATGACTTCCAGGTTCATGTCACCCAGCTTCGAGACCAGTTCGTCGAGCGCGGCCTTGCCGGCAGGCTTGAGCACGGCCTTGTCGAAGTCGAAGAAGGCATCGGCCGAGTACGACACTTTTTCCGAGGTCGGCACTGGGGCCGGGGTCGGGGCAGGCGTCGGCTGGACTGGCGGGGCTGGCGGTGGCGGTGGCGGCGGAGCGACGCACTTGCCGTTCTCGAGTTTTTCCGGCGGCACGCACAGCGGCGCGTCGCAGCCCGGGACCGCGTCAGCCGGAGTCCAGTAGCCGGTACGCCAGCACAGGCCGAAAGGATTGCGGGCGATCACGCCGCGGCTGTCCTGCACATAGGCGCTGTACGGGGTACGCGCCTGGATGTCGGTGGTCAGCGGCGCATACGGCGCATCGCTCTGGGCAACAGCATTGCCTGCGATCGCAGCCGAAGCGGCGAGCAGGAGGGTAGCCAGTTTATTCATGTTCTTTTTCCTTTCGGGTAGATGCTTCGCCAATTCAGCGCATGCTCGGCAGGCTTTGTGGTCAAGATATTAACATAACGCACAAAGAGCAGCTTCGCATTGTGAATCGCACAATTAATTTCCTGTCCATTTTGCCACATGGACCAGAATCACACGACTGCAGCCAAATCAAACACAGGCTGAATGGTGGGTATGTTGTTTAGTTGCAACATTTGCCGGGCGAACGCGGCCCTACCTTGGGCATCCGGAAGGGAAATGGATTTGTGCTGGCCCCAAGTGCCCCATGGTAGAATCATCCGTTGCAACTTATAACCATTAGCCTGAAAGCAGTCGACCCGCCCAATGGATCAATTCGCAAAAGAAACAGTTCCCATTTCCCTAGAAGAAGAAATGCGCAAGAGCTACCTCGATTACGCGATGAGCGTGATCGTGGGCCGTGCTCTGCCGGACGTGCGCGACGGCCTCAAGCCGGTGCACCGCCGCGTGCTGTACTCGATGCACGAAAGTAATACGACGCATAGCCGTCCGTACGTGAAGTGCGCGCGCGTGGTCGGCGACACCATGGGCAAGTACCACCCGCACGGCGACGCATCGATCTACGACACCCTGGTGCGCATGGCGCAGGACTTCTCGCTGCGCTATACGCTGGTGGACGGGCAGGGCAACTTCGGCTCGATCGACGGCGATTCCGCCGCGGCAATGCGTTATACCGAGTGCCGCCTGGACCGCATCTCGAGCGAACTGCTGGCCGATATCGACAAGGACACGGTCGACTTCCAGCCGAACTACGATGGCAAGGAAAAGGAACCGACGGTCCTGCCGACCCGGATCCCGAACCTCCTGATCAACGGTTCCTCGGGCATCGCGGTCGGCATGGCCACCAACATCCCGCCGCACAACCTGTCGGAAGTGATCAACGGCGCCCAGCACCTGCTGAAGAACCCGGACTGCACGATCGACGAGCTGATCGAGCTGATCCCGGCACCGGACTTCCCGACCGCCGGCATCATCTACGGCGTCTCGGGCGTGCGCGACGGCTACCGCACCGGGCGCGGCCGCGTGGTGATGCGCGCCAAGACCCACTTCGAGGAATACGGCAAGGACGGCGGCCGCGTCGCGATCATCATCGATGAGCTGCCCTACCAGGTGAACAAGAAGTCGCTGCTCGAGCGCATCGCCGAGAACGTGCGCGACAAGAAGCTCGAAGGCATCAGCGACATCCGCGACGAGTCCGACAAGTCGGGCATGCGCGTCGTGATCGAACTGAAGCGCGGTGAAGTGCCGGAAGTGGTGCTGAACAACCTGTACAAGCAGACCCAGCTGCAGGACACCTTCGGCATGAACATGGTGGCGCTGGTCAACGGCCAGCCGAAGCTGCTGAACCTGAAGCAGATGCTGGAATGCTTCCTGTCGCACCGCCGCGAAGTCGTCACCCGCCGCACTGTGTTCGAACTGCGCAAGGCGCGCGAGCGCGGGCACATGCTGGAAGGCCTGGCCGTCGCGCTGGCGAACATCGACGACTTCATCGCGATCATCAAGGCCGCGCCGACGCCGCCGATCGCCAAGGTCGAGCTGATGCAGAAGGCCTGGGATTCGTCGCTGGTGCGCGAAATGCTGAACCGCACCGAGATGGGGGCTTCCGGCGGCATCGAGGCCTTCCGTCCGGAGCACCTGCCGAAGCACTACGGCATGCAGCAGGACGGCCTGTACAAGCTGTCCGACGAGCAGGCCCAGGAAATCCTGCAGATGCGCCTGCAGCGCCTGACCGGCCTGGAGCAGGACAAGATCATCAACGAGTACAAGGAAGTGATGGACCACATCGCCGACCTGCTCGACATCCTGGCCAAACCGGAACGCGTGACGACCATCATCAGCGACGAGATGGCGCACATCAAGCTTGAGTACACCGAGAACGGCAAGGATGCGCGCCGCTCGGCCATCGAGCACAACGCCAGCGACCTGGAAACCGAAGACCTGATCACCCCGCAGGACATGGTGGTCACGCTGTCGCACACCGGCTACATGAAGTCGCAGCCGATCGCCGAATACCGCGCCCAGAAGCGCGGCGGCCGCGGCAAGCAGGCGATGGCGACCAAGGACGAGGACTGGATCGACCAGCTGTTCATCGCCAATACCCACGACTACATGCTGTGCTTCTCGAACCGCGGCCGGATGTACTGGCTGAAGGTGTGGGAAGTACCGCAGGGCTCGCGCAACTCGCGCGGTAAACCAATCGTCAACATGTTCCCGCTGCAGGATGGCGAGAAGATCACGGTGATCCTGCCGCTGTCGGGCGAGAACCGCAGCTTCCCGGAAGACCACTACGTGTTCATGGCGACCTCGCTCGGCACCGTCAAGAAGACCCCGCTGCGCGATTTTTCCAACCCGCGCAAGGCCGGCATCATCGCCGTCGACCTCGACGAGGGCGACGTGCTGGTGGGCGCCGCGCTGACCGATGGCCAGCACGACGTGATGCTGTTCTCGGACGGCGGCAAGGCGGTGCGCTTCGACGAGAACGACGTGCGTCCGATGGGCCGTACCGCGCGCGGCGTGCGCGGCATGAACCTGGAAGAAGGCCAGCAGGTCATCGCCCTGCTGGTGGCCGAGAACGAGCAGCAGTCGGTGCTGACGGCCACCGAGAACGGCTTCGGCAAGCGTACCCCGATCCTTGAATACACCCGCCACGGCCGCGGCACCAAGGGCATGATCGCGATCCAGACCTCCGAGCGTAACGGCAAGGTGGTGGCGGCGACCCTGGTCGACGTCAGTGATGAGATCATGCTCATCACCACCGGCGGCGTCCTGATCCGCACCCGGGTGTCCGAGATCCGCGAGATGGGCCGCGCGACCCAGGGTGTGACCCTGATCGCGGTGGAAGACGGTACCAAGCTGTCCGGCCTGCAGCGCATCGTCGAGACCGACCTCGAAGAGGTCGAGATCGAGCAGGGACCGCAGTAAGCAGTACAGGGCGGGCCGCGTGATGCGGCCCGTTTTTCCAGGGCGGCCAGGCTGGCCGGCCCGCATCGAACGAGCATCAAGCAAGCATCAAGCATGAAGACCATTCTCCTCACCCTGGTTGCCACCGCCGCGCTCGCGGGCCTGCCGTCGTTCGCCGGGGCCGCGCCGGCCACGCCGGCCACCGGCGCGGAGGCCACCACGGCCGTCAAGGCCATGTTCGATGCGATGGAAATGCGCAGGAACATGGTGGCCATGTACGCCGAGCTGCAGAAGACCATGCCGGCCATGCTGCAGCGGCAGGCGGTCGCCATGGTCCAGGCCGATACGCGCCTGGATGCGGCGCAGAAGCGGCAGGCCCTGGACAGGATCGAGCGGATGCTGCCCGCCTTGGCCGAGTCGATCGGCCGGATCCTGGGCGACCAGGCCCTGGTCGACGAAATGATCGAGGCGATGGTGCCGCTCTACACCCGCCATTACACGGCCGGGGAAATCCGCCAGCTCACCGCCTTCTACAGCAGCCCGGTGGGACGCAAGATGATGGCCCTGACCCCGCAGCTGAGCACCGAGGGCATGGCGATCGGGCAGCGCATCATGATGCCGCGCATCGCCAGGCTGATGCAGGACATGGTGCAGGACGCGCAGAAACCGTAAGCAAGCCAGAAAGGACCGCATGACGAACCAGGTATTCAACTTCTCGGCCGGCCCGGCCGTGCTCCCGAAGGAAGTGCTGCAGCAGGCGGCCAGCGAGATGCTGGACTGGCACGGCAGCGGCATGTCGGTGATGGAGATGAGCCACCGCGGTCCGGAATTCATCTCGATCTACCGCCAGGCCGAAAGCGACCTGCGCGAACTGCTGGCAGTGCCGCCGAACTACAGGATCCTGTTCATGCAGGGCGGTGGCCTGGCGCAGAACGCGATCATCCCGATGAACCTGGTGGGCTGCTGTCCGCAGCCGGCGACGATCGATTTCATCCATACCGGCTCGTGGTCGGGCAAGTCGATTCAGGAGGCGCGGCGCTACGCCAACGTCAACGTCGCGGCCAGCAGCGAGGCGGACGGCTTCACCCGCGTGCCACCCCGGGAAACCTGGAACCTCACCGGCCACGCGGCCTACCTGCACATCTGCACCAACGAGACCATCGACGGGGTCGAGTACGACTTCGTGCCCGAGTCGCTGCCGAAGGTGCCGATCGTGGCCGACATGTCCTCGCACATCCTGTCGCGCAGCATCGACGTGTCGAAGTATGGCCTGATCTTCGCCGGCGCGCAGAAGAACATCGGCCCGGCCGGCCTGACCCTGGTGATCGTGCGCGACGACCTGCTGGACGACGCGCTGCCGATCTGCCCCTCGGCCTTCCACTTCAAGACGGTGGCCGCGAACGAGTCCATGTTCAACACGCCGCCGACCTACGCGATCTATATCGCCGGCCTGGTGTTCGCCCACCTCAAGAAACTGGGCGGGGTGGCGGCGATGGAAAAGATCAATATTGAAAAAGCGCGCCTGCTGTACGCCGCGCTGGACGCCGACGACTTCTACCAGAACCGCGTCGCGCCCGCCTACCGCTCGCGCATGAACGTACCGTTCTTCCTGCGCGACGAATCCCTGAACGACAAATTCCTGGCCGGCGCGAAGGCGCGCGGGCTGCTGCAACTGAAGGGCCACAAGTCCGTCGGCGGCATGCGGGCATCGATCTACAACGCGATGCCGCTCGAGGGTGTGCAGGCCCTCGTCGATTATTTGAATGAATTCGCAGGACGTTGATCATGTGTTGAACCGGTTGGCGCGGTTATGCACCGGCTGGTTGAACGCGTGGGCGGGGGACCCGCCCACCCTACGAAAACCACGGTAACGTAGGGTGGGCAGGTTTCCTGCCCACGCGTCCAAATCACGCACGAGCAGCCCGCGAAAATGGATAGCGACCCAACGATGACAGACAAACTCCTCCCCCTGCGCGAACAGATCGATGCGATCGACGCGCAAATCCTGGACCTCCTGGCCCGGCGCGGCCGGATCGCCCAGCAGGTCGGCCACGTCAAGGCCGAGACCAACGCGCCCGTGTTCCGCCCCGAGCGCGAAGCCCAGGTGCTGCGCGGCGTGGCCGAGCGCAATCCCGGCCCCTTGAACAGTCGCGACGTGCAGACCATCTTCCGCGAGATCATGTCTTCCTGCCGCGCCCTCGAAAAGCGCGTCACGGTGGCCTACCTCGGCCCTTCCGGCACTTTCAGCGAGCAGGCCGTGTACCAGCAGTTCGGCAGCGCCATCGAGACGCTGCCCTGCATTTCGATCGACGAGGTATTCCGCGCCACCGAGGCCGGCACCGCCGACTTCGGCGTGGTGCCGGTCGAGAATTCCTCCGAAGGCGCGATCAACCGCACGCTCGACCTGATGCTGGCCACCACCACCGTGATCAGCGGCGAGATCTCGATCCCGGTCCATCACAGCCTGATGACGAAGACCGGCAGCATGGATGGCGTCACCGTGGTCTGCGCCCATTCGCAGGCCCTGGCCCAGTGCCAGGTCTGGCTCAACCTGCACCACCCGGGCATCGAGCGGCGCGCCGTGGCCTCGAACGCGGAAGCGGCGGTCCTGGCCAGCCAGGATGCCACGGTGGCGGCGATCGCCAGCGAGATGGCGGGCGAGCAATACCAGCTGGGCGTGGTCCAGGCCCACATCCAGGACGACCCGCACAACCGCACCCGCTTCGCCGTGATCGGCAGCCTGGAGGCCGGCCCGTCCGGCCGCGACCACACCTCGATCGTGCTGGCGGTGCCGAACAAGGCGGGTGCCGTCTACAAGCTGCTGGCGCCGCTGGCCAGGCACGGCGTGTCGATGACCCGCTTCGAGTCGCGTCCGGCGCGCGTCGGCACCTGGGAGTACTACTTCTATGTCGACATCGAGGGCCACCTGCGCGATGCCGCGGTCGCCCGCGCTCTCGATGAACTGAAGGACAACGCCGCCTTCTTCAAGGTGCTGGGTTCCTATCCGCAAAGTCTTTAATTTTTTATTATTCACTGAGTACAACCATGTCGAAATTCGGTCCAGATTACGTCCGCGCCATCGCTCCCTACCAGGCCGGCAAACCCATCGCTGAAGTCGCCCGCGAGTTCGGCCTCGACGAGGCCAGGATCGTCAAGCTGGCTTCCAATGAGAATCCCTTCGGCGTGCCGGAATCGAGCCGCGCCGCGATGGCCGCCGCCGCCGCCGACCTCGGCCGCTACCCGGACGCCAACGGCTTCGCGCTGAAGGCCGCGCTGTCCAGCCGCTACGACGTGCCGGCCGACTGGATCACCCTCGGCAACGGCAGCAACGACATCCTGGAAATCGCCGCCCACGCCTTCGTGCAGAAGGGCGAGGCGGTGGTGTATTCGCAGTACTCGTTCGCCGTGTATGCGCTCGCCACCCAGGGCGTGGGCGCACGCGCCATCGTGGTCCCGGCCAGGGACTACGGCCACGACCTGGACGCGATGGCGGCCGCCATCGATGCCGACACCCGCCTGGTCTTCATCGCCAACCCGAACAACCCGACCGGCACCTTCATCCCGGCAGCCGAGATCGAAGCCTTCCTGCAGAAGGTGCCGGCCAACGTGGTGGTGGTGCTGGACGAGGCCTACAACGAGTACCTGGCGCCCGAATACCAGTTCGAGTCGAGCGGGTGGGTGCGCAAGTACCCGAACCTCGTCGTCTCGCGCACCTTCTCCAAGGCCTACGGCCTGGCCGGCCTGCGGGTCGGCTTCGCCATCGCCCAGCCTTTGGTGACGGACCTGATGAACCGCATCCGCCAGCCTTTCAACGTCAACTCGCTCGCCCAGGCCGCCGCGATCGCCGCGCTGAACGACAAGGCATTCCTGGCCAAGGGCGCGCAGAACAATGCCGAAGGCTACCGCCAGCTGACCGCCGCCTTCGACGAACTCGGCCTGGAGTACGTGCCGTCCTTCGGCAACTTCGTGCTGGTCAAGGTGGGCGAGGACGAAGGCGCCGGCGCGCGCGTCAACCTGGCGTTGCTGAAGCAGGGCGTGATCGTGCGCCCGGTGGGCAACTACGGCCTGCCGCAGTGGCTGCGCATTTCGATCGGCCTGCCGCAGGAGAACGCCGCCTTCATCGCCGCGCTGAAGACGGTTTTGGCCTGAATGATCGGCCGTCTCGTCATCGTCGGCACCGGCCTGATTGGCGGCTCCTTCGCGCTGGCCCTGAAGGCGGCCGGCCAGGTGGGCCGGGTGGCGGCGCTCGAGCGTTCGCCGCAGGCGCTGGCACGCGCGCTGGAACGCGGCATCGCCGATGAAGCCTGTGCCTCGCCAGAGCAGGCGCTGCGCGGCGCCGACCTGGTGCTGCTGGCGGCGCCGGTCGGGCAGACCGGGGCGCTGCTTGCTTCGCTGCTGCCGCACCTCGAGCCGCACACGGTCGTGACCGACGCCGGCAGCACCAAGTGCGACGTGGTGGCCGCGGCGCGCGCCGCGCTGGGCGAGCGCATCGGCCAGTTCGTGCCGGGCCACCCGATCGCCGGCAGCGAAGCGAACGGGCCGGATGCCGCCTGGGCCGGCCTGTACGGGGGCAAGAAGGCGGTGCTCACGCCGCTGCCGGAAAACGATCCGGCGGCCGTCGAGCGCGTGGCTGGCGCCTGGCGCGCCTGCGGCGCGCTGGTCCACACCCTGAGCGCCGCGGACCACGACCGCGTGTTCGCCGCCGTCAGCCACCTGCCGCACCTGCTGGCCTACGCGCTGGTGGACGACATCGCGGCCAGGCCCCATGCCGGCATGCTGTTCCAGTACGCCGCCAGCGGCTTTCGTGATTTCACGCGCATCGCCGGCTCCTCGCCAGAGATGTGGCGCGACATCAGCCTGGCCAACCGCGATGCCCTGCTCGCCGAGCTCGATGCATATCTGGCACAATTGCATTCATTGCGGGCGATGCTCGCCGCCGCCGACGGCCGCGCCCTCGAGACCGTGTTCGCCAGCGCCCAGCGCGCGCGGCAGGCCTGGCTCGACGCGATCGAGGCCGGCTCGCCGCCCTTGCCGCCACACCGGGATACAGAATGACGCCTCAGTTACCTCACCCTAAACACTACCCCCAGCACATCGACCTCGAGCCGGTGCTCCACGCCGAAGGCACGGTGCGCCTGCCGGGATCGAAAAGCATCTCGAACCGCACCCTGCTGCTGGCGGCGCTGGCCGAGGGCAGCACCACCATCCACGACCTGCTGGCCTCGGACGACACCATGGTGATGCTGGGCGCGCTGCGCGCGCTCGGCATCCGCTGGGACGAGATCGATGAGCGCACCATTGTGGTGCATGGCGGCGGCGGCCTGCTGCCGAAGCGCGAAGCCGACCTGTTCATGGGCAATGCGGGCACCGCGATCCGCCCGCTCACGGCGGCGCTGGCCGTGATCGGTGGCGACTACACGCTGCATGGCGTATCGCGCATGCACGAGCGCCCGATCGGCGACCTGGTCGATGCGCTGAACGCCGCCGGCGCCCAGATCGAATACACGGGTGAACCTGGCTATCCGCCCCTGCGCATCCGCCGCGGCCACATCCACGCCGAGCGCATCGCCGTGCGCGGCAACGTTTCTAGCCAGTTCCTGACCGCGCTGCTGATGGCGGCGCCGCTGATGACCGGCAGCCACCCGGTGTCGATCGACGTGGTCGGCGAACTGATCTCCAAGCCCTACATCGAGATCACCCTGAACCTGATGCGCCGCTTCGGCGTCGAGGTCGAGCAGAACGGCTGGGCCTCGTTCACCGTGCACCCGGGCCAGCGCTATGCCTCGCCGGGCAGCATCCATGTGGAGGGAGACGCCTCCTCGGCCTCCTACTTCCTGGCGGCCGGCGCGATCGCCGGCGGGCCGGTGCGGGTGGAGGGGGTGGGCCTGCACAGCATTCAGGGCGACGTGCGCTTCGCCGACGCGCTGGAACGCATGGGTGCCATCGTTACCCGCGGCGAGAACTGGATCGAGGCGCGCTCGAACGGCGTGCTGAAGGCGATCGACGCCGACTTCAACCACATTCCGGACGCGGCGATGACGATCGCGGTGGCGGCCCTGTACGCGGACGGCCCGAGCACGCTGCGCAACATCGCCAGCTGGCGGGTGAAGGAGACCGACCGCCTGGCCGCCATGGCGGCGGAGCTGCGCAAGCTGGGCGCCGAGGTGGAGGAGGGCGCCGACTACCTGCGCATCACGCCGCCGGAACAGCTGAAACCGGCTACCATCGCGACCTACGACGACCACCGCATGGCGATGTGCTTTTCGCTCGCCTCGCTCGACGGCCAGGCGCGGCGCGGCAATGCGATGCGGATCCTGGATCCGAAATGCGTCGCCAAGACCTTCCCCGACTACTTCGAGGCCTTCGCCGGCATCGCCCGCAACGAACTGTTTTGACCACCATGCCGAACAATCCTATCCCCGTCATTGCCATCGACGGCCCCACCGCTTCCGGCAAGGGCACGGTCGCCGCCCGCGTGGCCGAGCGCCTGGGCTTCCACCTGCTCGATTCGGGCGCGCTGTACCGCTTGAGCGCGCTGCAGGTCCTGCGCCGCGGCGTCGAGCTGCGCGACGAGCATGGCATCGCCAAGCTGGCCGAGCACCTGCCGGCGCGCTTCGTCGGCGGCGACATCTTCCTGAACAACGAGAACGTCACCGAGGCCATCCGCGCCGAAGAGGTGGGCAACATGGCATCGAAGATCGCCGCGCTGCCGACCGTGCGCCAGGCCCTGTACGGCCTGCAGCTGGGCTTTCGCGAGACCCCCGGCCTGGTGGCCGACGGGCGCGACATGGGCACGGTGATCTTTCCCGGTGCAAAGCTAAAAGTGTTCCTCACCGCAAGCGTCGAGGCGCGGGCGCAACGCCGCTATAAGCAATTGATTGACAAAGGGTTTTCTGCTAATATGGAAGGTCTGCTGGCCGATTTGAAGGAACGTGACGAGCGCGACACCAAGCGCGCCATCGCGCCCCTGGTCCCGGCAGCGGATGCGCATTTGCTCGATACCTCGAACATGACGGCGCTTGACGCGGTCGAACAGGTCCTGGCCTGGTATGCGCAAGCCTGACTTGTCAGGCCTTGTTGGACGAATTTTGTGAATTGTCTTCCCTGCCTTTGGGCAAGGAAGACTTTCCGTGCAGGTGGATCCGGATGCTGTGCATCATCGCCGGCTTGAGTCATCGCCAGATGACTGCGCTGCGACTTCCGGAACGACGATGGCTGTTGCATCGTTCGCCCTTGCACGGGGGCAGGGGCCTGGCCCTTGCCCATGCTGGTGCCTGCGACGGCAGTTCCGCCGCCGCGGGCGTGTGTCAACCTAACCCCAGTTCAGTCCGCACCATCGCCGGCCTGCTGGGCTCACTCGAGTAATAACCTTTATGTCTACTGCAACCAATCAAGATACCGGCATGGAAAGCTTCGCCGCCCTGTTCGAAGAATCGCTGTCGCGTCAGGACATGCGTTCGGGCGAAGTCATCTCGGCTGAAGTCGTGCGCCTGGATCACAACTTCGTGATCGTCAACGCCGGCCTGAAGTCGGAAGCCTTCATTCCGGTCGAAGAATTCAAGAATGACCAGGGCGAACTGGAAGTCCAAGTGGGCGACTTCGTTTCCGTGGCCATCGAATCGCTGGAAAACGGTTTCGGCGATACCATCCTGTCGCGCGACAAGGCCAAGCGCCTGGCATCGTGGCTGGCTCTGGAAAAAGCAATGGAATCGGGCGAGATCGTCACCGGTACCGTCAACGGCAAAGTCAAGGGCGGCCTGACCGTCCTGACCAACGGCATCCGCGCATTCCTGCCGGGTTCGCTGGTCGACACCCGTCCGGTCAAGGACACCACCCCGTTCGAAGGCAAGACCCTGGAATTCAAGGTCATCAAGCTGGACCGCAAGCGTAACAACGTCGTCCTGTCGCGTCGCGCCGTCATCGAAGCATCGATGGGCGAAGAGCGCGCCAAGCTGATGGAAACCCTGAAGGAAGGCACCGTGGTCACCGGCGTCGTCAAGAACATCACCGACTACGGTGCGTTCGTCGACCTGGGCGGCATCGACGGCCTGCTGCACATTACCGACCTGGCATGGCGTCGCGTGCGTCACCCGTCGGAAGTCCTGTCGGTTGGCCAGGAAATCACCGCCAAGGTCCTCAAGTACGATCAGGAAAAGAACCGCGTCTCGCTGGGCGTCAAGCAGCTGGGCGACGATCCGTGGACCGGTCTGTCGCGTCGCTACCCGCAGGGCACCCGTCTGTTCGGCAAGGTCACCAACCTGACCGACTACGGCGCGTTCGTGGAAGTCGAGCAGGGCATCGAAGGCCTGGTGCACGTCTCGGAAATGGACTGGACCAACAAGAACGTGGCGCCGAACAAAGTCGTGCAGCTGGGCGACGAAGTCGAAGTCATGGTCCTGGAAATCGACGAAGAGCGTCGTCGTATCTCGCTGGGCATGAAGCAGTGCAAGGCCAATCCTTGGGACGACTTCGGCATGACCCACAAGAAGGGCGACAAGGTCAAGGGTTCGATCAAGTCGATCACCGACTTCGGCGTGTTCATCGGCCTGCCGGGCAACATCGACGGCCTGGTGCACCTGTCGGACCTGTCCTGGACCGAAGCCGGCGAAGAAGCCGTGCGCAAGTTCAAGAAGGGCGACGAGCTGGAAGCCGTGGTGCTGGCAATCGACGTCGAGCGCGAGCGTGTCTCGCTGGGCGTCAAGCAGCTGGAAGGCGACCCGTTCAACAACTTCGCTTCGCTGAACGACAAGGGCACCCTGGTCACCGGCACCGTGAAATCGGTTGAGCCGAAAGGCGCCGTGATCGCGCTGAACGAAGAAGTCGAAGGCTACCTGCGCGCTTCGGAAATCTCGCGTGATCGCGTGGAAGACGCCGGCACCCACCTGAAAGTGGGCGACAAGGTCGAAGCCCTGGTCATCAACATCGATCGCAAGGCTCGCAGCATCCAGCTGTCGATCAAGGCGAAAGACAATGTCGACACCCAGGAAGCGATGAGCAAGCTGGCCAACGACAACAGCGCGGCTTCGGGCACCACCAGCCTGGGCGCACTGCTGAAGGCCAAGTTCGATAACAAGAACTAAGCAAAGGTACATTCCTTTCTGGGAGCTAGCAGATGACCAAGTCCGAGCTGATCAACCGCCTGGCTGAGCGCTATTCTCAGCTGGTGGCGAAAGATGCCGAGTTTGCCGTCAAGACCATTCTCGATGCGATGACCAACGCCCTGGCGACCGGGCAGCGCATCGAGATCCGCGGTTTCGGCAGCTTTGCGCTGAACAGCCGGCCTCCACGCATCGGCCGCAACCCGAAGTCCGGCGACAAGGTGATGGTGCCCGAAAAACGGGTGCCGCACTTCAAGCCGGGCAAGCAGTTACGCGAGCGCGTGGACGCGATGGTCGGGCAACCGATCATCGAAGACTGAATCGTCTGCCAGTCTCCAGGCTAGAACGGCGTCCTTCGGGACGCCGTTTTTTATTGCTGGCTTTTGAAATATCATGGCGGATATGCGACACTGCGCCTTTGCGCACCCATTTGCCTATCCTTACAGCGGGCACTGCTGATGAAATTTGTTTCCACCATTGCTGGCATCATCCTGTTTGTCCTGTTCTTCGGTTTCGCCCTGAAGAACACCCAGGAAGTCGACCTGCATTTCTTCCTCAACTACGAGCTGCGCGGCCCGCTCGTGCTGATGCTGCTGGCCTTCTTCGTGGCCGGCGCGGCGCTGGGCATCCTGGCCCTGACGCCGACCGTGTTCCGCCAGCGCCGCCAGAGCTCGCAGCACAAGAACACCATCCAGGCCCTGCAGAGCGCCGCCGGCACCGGCACCGTGCAGCCGCAGCCGGATGCCGTGAACCCGGCGCGCTAGCGCGTCCGCGCCAACTCAGAACAAGAACACATGGAATTCGAACTCTGGATGCTGCTTGGCATCCCCGTCATCTTCGGCCTGGGCTGGATCGCCGCCCGCGTCGACATCAACGCCGTCGTCTCCGAATCGCGCAGCCTGCCGCGCGGCTACTTCAAGGGCCTGAACCACCTGCTCAACGACCAGCCGGACAAGGCCATCGATTCCTTCATCGAGATCGTCAAGCTCGATCCGGAATCGGCCGACATGCACTTCGCACTCGGCAACCTGTTCCGCCGCCGCGGCGAGATCGAACGCGCCATCCGCGTCCACCAGAACCTGCTGGCGCGCCCCGACCTGCCGGGCGAGCAGAAGGCCCATGCCGAGTACGAACTGGGCATGGACTACCTGAAGGCCGGCCTGCTCGACCGCGCCGAGGAAACCTTCAACCTGCTGGTCGGCACCCCGTTCGAGGTGCAGGCGCGGCGCGCGCTGCTGGAAATCTACCAGCGCGAAAAGGAGTGGCGCCGCGCGATCGATGTCGCTAGTGGCCTGCAGGAATCCGGCGCCGGCGCGCGCCAGAAGGAAATCGCCCAGTTCTATTGCGAGCTGGCCCAGGATGCCCTGGTGCACCTGCAGCCGAGCGATGCCATGGTCCTGCTGGACAAGGCCCTGCTGGCCGACCGCTCCAGCGTGCGCGCCACCATCCTGATCGGCGACGCCCAGCTGGCCCAGGGCGATACCGAGGCCGCGCTGGCGACCTGGCGCCGCGTCGAGCACCAGAGCGTGCCGCACGTGGCCCTGGTGGCGGGGCGCCTGATGGACGGCTACCGCAAGGTGGGCAGGCCGCAGGAAGGCGTGAACCTGTTGCGCTCCTACCTGCTTGAAGCCTCGTCGATCGACCTGATCGAAGTGGTGTTCAAGGCCGTGATCGAACTCGACGGCGTGGACGCGGCGAAGCAGCTGGTGGTCGAGGAACTGCGCCGCAATCCGACCCTGCTTGGCCTGGATAAATTGCTCGAAGCGCACCTGATGGACGCCCGTACCGAAGTCTGGGAAGAGCTGTCGATGGTGAAGAACCTGGTGCAGCGTTATACCCAGAAGCTGGCGCGCTACCAGTGCAGCCACTGCGGCTTCAAGGCGCGCCAGTTCTACTGGCAGTGCCCGGGCTGCAGCCGCTGGGAGACCTACCCGCCGCGCCGCACCGAAGAACTCAATGTGATGAACTGACGCAGCAAAGTTTATGACGAACCCGATCCCGAGCCGCCTGCTGGCGGCAGACAGCTTCCGCCGGCAGGCGGCCCCCGAACTTTCCAGCGTGCGCCTGCTCGTGGTGGGCGACGTCATGCTCGACCGTTACTGGTTCGGCGAGGTCTCGCGCATCTCGCCGGAAGCGCCGGTGCCGGTGGTGCGCATCGAGCGCCGCGAAGAGCGCCTGGGCGGCGCCGCCAACGTGGCGCGCAATGCCGCGGCGCTGGGCGCCCATACCGGCCTGCTGGGCGTGAGCGGACAGGACGAGGCGGGCGACGAAGTCGAGAAGCTGCTGGCCGACAGCGGCATCCACAGCTACCTCAAGCGCGACGAGGCGATCTCGACCATCATCAAGCTGCGCGTCATCGGACGCCAGCAGCAGATGGTGCGCATCGACTTCGAGGATGCGCCCACCGAGACCGTGCTGGTCGAGAAGCTCGACCAGTTCCGCACCCTGCTGCCCAGCTACGACGTGGTGATCCTGTCCGACTACAACAAGGGCGCCCTGGCCAACGTGGCCGAGATGGTGAAGGAGGCGCGCGCGGCTGGCAAGACCGTGCTGGTCGATCCCAAGGGCGATGACTTCTCTCCCTACCGCGGTGCCAGCATCCTGACCCCGAACCGCTCGGAATTGCAGCGCGTGGTCGGCGCCTGGAAGACCGAGGAACAATTGACCGAAAAGGCGCAGCGCCTGCGCGCCGAGCTGGGCCTGGACGCCCTGCTCCTGACCCGGTCGGAAGAGGGCATGAGCCTGTACAGCGCCGACGAAGTGCTGCACGTGCATGCCGACGCGCGCGAAGTATTCGACGTCTCCGGCGCCGGCGACACCGTCATCGCCACCCTGGCCGCGATGCTGGGCGCGGGCGCGTCGCTGGCCGAGGCGCTGGCCACAGCCAACCGTGCTGGCGGTATCGTGGTCGGCAAGCTGGGTACGGCCACCGTAACCCGCGACGAGCTGTTCCCGGCTTGAGCGCGATCAGGCCGGGGCCGTCAACCCTGACCGGACAGCCCCGTTAGGGCGTGGATGGGTGGCGCCGCCGCCCATCGCCACAACCTACGGAGATCGAGAACATGATGAAGAAACTGGTATTCGCTGTTGCCGCGCTGCTCGCCTCAAGCGGGTTCGCCTTCGCCCAGGTCGACGTCAACAAGGCCGACGCAGCCGCGCTGGACAGCGTCAAGGGCGTGGGCCCGAGCATGTCGAAGTCCATCCTCGACGAACGCGCCAAGGGCGAGTTCAAGGACTGGGCCGACTTCCGGCAGCGCGTCAAGGGCGTGGGCGACAAGAAGGCGCTCAAGCTGTCCGAGGCTGGCTTGGTGGTCAACGGCAAGCCGATGGAGGGCGCGGCGGCCGGGCCGGCCGGCGCGAAGGCGGAAAAGACCTCCGCCAGGGCGCCCGGCAAGGACAAGCCGGCCGAGCAGAAGGCGATGTAGCAGCAGGAACCCGCGGCAACGCGGGTTTTTTTTGTCAATTTTCCAGGCTATCAAGCCGCTGGCATGGACTGCCCGGGAATTGTCCCGCATTTATACCCGATTCAATTGACGAATCTGAGTGGATTGAAAAAGGCGCGTGCTATATTCCTTTCCCCTCGGAAACACTCCTTGCTTTCCTTGCTTTCCTTGCTTTCCTTGCAGCCTTCTACGCGGATCGAGCCTCTCATGAACAAGAAGTCCCTCACCATCGGTGCACGCCTGGCAATCGGCTATGGCGCCGTGTTCTTCCTGATGATCGCTCTCACGGCCCTTGCCATCAGTCGCGTCGGTGACATCGAGCGTATCCTGAAGCACATCAACGACGTCAACAACGTCAAGCAGCGCTACGCGATCAATTTCCGCGGCAGCGTGCACGACCGTGCCATCGCCCTGCGTGACGTGGTGTTGTCCACCGATCCGGCTGCCGCCGCCGTACCGGTGCGGCTGATCGCCGACCTGGACGAGAACTATGCGCGCTCGGCCGGACCGATGGACCGGCTGTTCAGCGAGCTGGCCGACAGTTCCGCTGCCGAAAAGGACGCGCTGGCCGTGATCAAGGCGCAGGAGCGCCGCACCAAGCCCCTGATCGAGCGCGTGATCGCGCTGCAGGCGGCCGGCCAGGCAGAGGAGGCCAGGAGCCTGCTGGCCCGGGAAGCGGCGCCGGCCTTCGTCGACTGGCTCGCCAGCATCAACGTCTTCATCGACATGCAGGAGAAAATGAACAACGACGAAGCGGCCGGTGCGCGCACCATGGCCTCGGGCTTCTTCGGCTGGATGACCTTGCTGTGCCTGGGCGCGATCGCGGCCGGCGCGCTAGGAGCCTGGATCATCACGCGCGGCCTGCTGCGCCAGCTCGGCGGCCAGCCCGACTATGCCGCCTCGATCGTCAAGGCGATCGCCGCGGGCGACCTCGGCGTGAAGATCGAGACCGCCGCGGGCGACAGCCGGAGCCTGCTGTACGCCATGCAGGGCATGCGCGACAGCCTGGTCGCCATCGTCGGCCAGGTGCGCCACGGCACCCTGAACATGGCCAGCGTCTCGACCGAGATCGCGGACGGCAACCGCGACCTGTCGCAGCGTACCGTGCGCCAGGCGGACACGCTGGAAGCGACCACCGCGTCGGTGGCCCAGCTCAGCGCCACCGTGCGCCAGAACGCCGACAATGCCAGCCAGGCCAATGCGCTGGCGGAATCGGCTTCCGAAGTCGCGCTGCGCGGCGGCGCCGTCGTGTCCCAGGTGGTGCAGACCATGGCCTCGATCAACGACTCCTCGAAGCAGATCGTCGACATCATCGGCGTCATCGACGGCATCGCGTTCCAGACCAATATCCTGGCCCTGAACGCGGCCGTGGAAGCGGCGCGCGCCGGAGAGCAGGGACGCGGCTTCGCGGTGGTGGCGACCGAGGTGCGCAGCCTGGCCCAGCGCTCGGCCGCGGCGGCCAGGGAGATCAAGGGCCTGATCGGCAGCTCGGTCGAGCGGGTCGACGCGGGCGCGCGCCTGGTCGACGAAGCCGGCAGCACCATGAACGACATCGTCGCCTCGGTGCGCCGCGTCACCGATATCATGGCCGAGATCACGCGCGCCAGCGCCGAGCAGAGCGCCGGCATCGGCCAGGTGCATGCCGCGATCGGCCAGATGGACGAGGCGACGCGCCAGAACGCGGCCATGGTGCAGCAGGCAACGGCGGCCGCGGCGGCGCTGGAAGACGAGGCCGAGCGGCTGGCGCAGGTGGTCAGCGTGTTCCGGCTCGATGCCGCGCATGACCCGGTGACCGGCGCCGGGCGTGCCGCTCCACTGGCGATCGCCGCAGGCTGACGCGCCCATGCGGCGCATGCATGTATTGACTGACATGGCGCAATCCGCATGAGAAGATGTGCGTGACGTTTCGCTCCCATCACTAGAAAGGTATCCATGCCTCACGCCCGCATTTCTTCCTCCCTGCTGGCCGCACTGTTCGCCATGACTGCCGGCGCAGCAGGCGCCGCACCGGCCGGCCCGGCGGCGCCGGACCTCAAGCGCCACCAGCCCCAGATCGACAGGATCCTCGCCGAGATCTCGCCCAAGCGGATCGAGGCGTACGTTAACAAGCTGGTGAGCTTCGGCACCCGCCACACGATGTCCGAAACGGAATCGGACACGCGCGGCATCGGCGCCGCGCGGCGCTGGATCAAGGCCGAGATGGAGCGCTGCGGCGCCGGCACCCCACTGCAGGTGGCCTTCGACAGCCACGTGGCGCCGGTGTCGGCGCGCATTTCGCGCCCGACCGAGATCGTCAACGTGGTGGCGACCCTGCCGGGCACCCAGGAAGCGTCGAAGGACCGCCTGTACGTGGTCAGCGGCCATTACGACTCGCGCGTCAGCGACGTGATGAACTACACCGCCGATGCGCCAGGCGCCAACGACGACGCCTCGGGCACCGCCGCCGTGATGGAACTGGCCTGCGTCATGGCCAGGCACAAGTTCGACGCCACCCTGGTGTTCATGACCGTGGCGGCCGAAGAGCAGGGCCTGCTGGGCGCGCGCCACTGGGCCGAACAGGCGCGCAAGAACCAGCTGAACGTGGCCGGCATGTTCACCAACGACATCATTGGCAGCTCGCGCGCCGACAATGGCAAGGTGGACAACAAGCAGGTGCGCCTGTTTTCGCAGAGCATCCCGGCCACCAGGGAAATGAGCGAGGCCGTGCGCCAGCTGGTGGCCACCGGCGGCGACAGCGATTCGCTGTCGCGCCAGCTGGCCCGCCACACCAAGGAGATGGGCGAGCGCTACGTGAAGGGCTTCAAGGTGTCGGTGATCCATCGCGCCGACCGCTACCTGCGCGGCGGCGACCACATGCCCTTCCTGGAGCAGGGCTACGCCGCGCTGCGCTTCACCGAGCCGGCCGAGGACTTCGCGCACCAGCACCAGGACCTGCGCACCGAGAACGGCAAGGTGTACGGCGACCTGGCCGAGTTCAACGACTACGATTACATCGCCAGGGTGACCCGGGTGAACGCCGCGGCGCTGGCCTCGCTGGCGCTGGCACCAGGCGCGCCGCAGAACGTCAGGCTGCGCACCGACCGGCTGACCAACGATTCGACCCTGGTATGGCAGGCGAACGCCGAGCCGGACCTGGCCGGCTACCGCGTGGTCTGGCGCGACACCACCGCCAGCGACTGGCAAGGCGCGAAGTGGGTTGGCAAGGTGCAGGAGGCCACGATCGACCTGTCGAAGGACAACGTGTTCTTCGGCGTGCAGGCGGTGGACCGGGACGGCAACGTCAGCGTTGCCAGCTATCCGCTGCCGCAGCGCTGAGCCTTGCGCGATGCCGGGACCGGCGGACCGGTCCCGGCAAATACGCCTCCTTGCAGACCGGATTAGAATAGCGGTTTAGGAATCGCGAGAAAGCAAGGAATGGCTTACAAGACCATCGAAGACACGATCGGCAACACCCCGCTGGTGCAACTGGTGCGCCTGCCCGGCGCCGAGGCCGCGGCGCGCAACAACATCATCCTCGGCAAGCTCGAAGGCAACAACCCGGCCGGCTCCGTGAAGGACCGCGCCGCCATGGCCATGCTGCGCGGCGCCGAGGCGCGCGGCCAGATCAAGCCGGGCGATACCCTGATCGAAGCTACCAGCGGCAATACCGGGATCGCGCTGGCGATGGCGGCCGCCATCCGCGGCTACAAGATGGTGCTTTTAATGCCGGACAACCTCTCGGTCGAGCGCCGCCAGAGCATGGCCGCCTATGGCGCGCGCATCGTGCTGACTCCGAAATCGGGCGGCATGGAGTATGCGCGCGACCTGGCCGAGCAGATGCAGAAGAATGGCGAAGGCCTGATCCTCGACCAGTTCGGCAACCAGGACAATCCGCGCGCCCACTACGAGAGCACGGGCCCGGAAATCTGGCGCGATACCGAAGGCCGGGTCACCCACTTCGTCAGCGCCATGGGCACCACCGGCACCATCATGGGCGTGTCGCGCTACTTGAAGGAACAGAACGAGGCGATCCGCATCATCGGCGCCCAGCCGGAGGAAGGCTCCTCGATCCCCGGCATCCGCAAGTGGCCGGAAGCCTACCTGCCCAGGATCTACGACAAGGCGCGCGTGGACCAGGTCGAGCCGGTCAGCCAGGCCGCGGCCGAGCAGATGGCGCGCCGCATGGCGGCCGAGGAAGGCATCTTCTGCGGCATTTCGGCGGCCGGCGCCTGCGAAGTCGCGCTGCGCATCGCGCAGACGGTGGAAAATGCCACCATCGTGTTCGTCGTCTGCGACCGTGGCGACCGCTACCTGTCGACGGGCGTGTTCCCGGCCTGAGGCCAGGCAAGACACCATAAAAAAGCCATCCTGACGGATGGCTTTTGTTTTTCTGCAAGCTAGCGCAAGCGCGGCAAAGGCGGCAAGGGCGGCGGGGTACCCGCAGCCTGCGCATCGGCGGCAGCCAGGCATGGGGCGCAAGGCCCCGCGGATCACGCCTCTTTTGGGGCGGCGCCTTCTTTTGGCTTGAACTGCTTGTCGCTGATGCGGAACTTGGCGCGGCGGTCGCCCATGAGGTAGCGCAGGTCGCGGATCGACAGGTCGCTCACTTCATGCATGCGGATCAGCAGCGATGCGCCGACCGGCAGGCGGTGATGGCGGATCTTGGAGATCACGGGCGGCGCCACTTCCAGTGCGCGCGACAGGGCCGCGTCGTTCTTCAGGCGCAGGTTCTCGATCAGGGTGTCGA
Organism: Massilia sp. MS-15; assembly: GCF_020176695.1. Taxonomy (GTDB): domain Bacteria; phylum Pseudomonadota; class Gammaproteobacteria; order Burkholderiales; family Burkholderiaceae_D; genus Telluria; species Telluria hydrophila. The sequence continues at coordinate 106,362 of NZ_JAIWIA010000024.1, forward strand.
GCAGGCGATTCGGGTTGTACTGCAGGAGTTCATCGGACTCCGCATCGCTGTTCATATCAATCCCGACTTGGTTTGTCATGATTCAAATTCCTATTTTTGGATGTGGACGGAGCCCCATGCGGCGCTCGGCTCCAGGCTTCGGTGTTTCGACATTTTCTATTCAATTGTACAACTAATTTCTAATCTGATACTCAGTAGCAATAACAATCAGAAGACGCTCATCAGTATTGTTGTCTTATCGCAACAATAGCCGCAATGCAATTCTCTCACAAAGTCACTGAAATAATAATTGTTTTTTGGTTAAGCATGAGTGTATCGCCACACCGGGTTGAATGCCGCACGGTATGGAAAAAGCTATAGAAAAAAGCAAGAAATGCGGGGGTATGGCGCCCAGCGAGGTGTTTCTACAGAGAATCTGTCCAAAAGGAGGATATACCCCAGGGGAGTATCAGGGCTGCCGCTCCGGCAAAACAGCAAGAAGCAGTAGGAAACCCGTTACAAATCGATACAAAGTTTCCCAGCGGGCAATGCTTAACCAGCGCGCGCGGTACGCACCGCCCGACCTAGTTCTACCACCGACATGGCATAAAAATAACTTCGATTGTACTTTGTGATGGCAAAAAAGTTATCGTTTACCACCCAGTACTCGGTAGGGTCGGCGCCGTTCTGCAGGTCGACCACGCCATACAGGCCTTGCGGCGGCAGCGCTTCGGCGCTCTCCACGCCTGCCGTGCGCAGCTCTTCCGGCGTCAGCGTGGCCGCCAGGCCGCGCTCGAGCAGGGGTTCCCAGGCGCGGCTCGGCGAGACCTCGGCCGGGTACACCGGGCTGCCCTTGTGTTCCGGGTTCCAGCCATGCTTGACCAGGAAATTGGCCACGCTGCCGATCGCATCCTCGGCCGAGTTGCGCAGGTCGAGCTGGCCATCCTGGTCGAAGTCCACGCCATAGTTGAGGATACTGCCGGGCATGAACTGGGGCATGCCGATCGCGCCCGCGAACGAGCCCAGCAGTGAGAATGGATCGACCCCATGCTCGCGCGCGAACAGCAGGGTATTTGCCAGTTCGCTGCGGAAGAAGGCCATGCGGCCGGCGCGGTTCGGCGCTTCCGGATAGGCGAAAGCGAGCGTGGCCAGGGTGTCCAGCACGCGGAACTTGCCGGTATCGCGGCCATAGATGGTTTCCACGCCGATGATGCCGACGATGACTTCGGCCGGCACGCCATACGCGGCCTCGGCGCGCTCGAGGGCCTGGGCATGTTCATCCCAGAAGCGCACGCCGGCCGCGATCCGGATCGGTTCGATGAAGCGGGTGCGGTAGACCTGCCAGTTCTTCGGCTTGCCCGGCGGCGCCGGCTTGACCAGCTGCACCGCCGAATCGATGAAGCGGGCCTGGCCGAACAGCGTCTCCAGCGCGGTGCGCTCGAAGCCGTGGCGGCTGCCCATCTCGTCGATGAAGGCGCGTACCGCTTCCCATTCGAGGAAATTATGGTGTTCGCCATCGTAGTCGATCCTGGTGGCGGCCTTCACGGCCTTGCCGGATGTGGCGGCGCGCTTGCCGGAGGCCCTGGCCTTTTTTCCGGCGGCCTTGGCCTTGGCGGCCTTGGCTGGCTTGGAGGCCTTGCCTGACACGCTGCGGGCAGGCGTTTCCTTTGCGGCGGCGGCCTGCCCGGTGGGGGCAAGGGCCAGTGCCAGCGCGGCAAACAGGGGAAGGATAGCTTTCATCTTACTTGCGACAATAGACTCTTCAGGACGGCGGCCAGTTGCCGGTCGCGCCGGAGCGGCGGGCCGGGCTGGGAAGGCGCATAGCGCCAAGCGCTGTAGCGGCGCAGGAACTCGGTGGCGGCGGCAAGCGCGGACGGCGCCAGCTGCCGGGTGGCTGCGATCCGGGCCGCGTAGGCGCTGGGCCCTTCGTCCGCTGCGCGTGCCAGACCAGGCGCGAGCTGGGCCAGGCGCTTGCACAGCGACGAGTATACCGCCTCAACCGGATTCATTTCCCGGCGAAGATACAAAATCCTGATTACAAGCAACACCGCGCCTGCCGTCATGACCAGCACGGCAATGGGCCAGCCGGCCAGCTGGGCGCCAAGCGCCTGCAGGAAGCCGCGCTGGCGTTCTGGCGTGTAGTTCAGCACCCACTGGTTCCAGCCGTTGTTGACGGCGCCGAGTGCATGGCGCAGGCGCCCGAGCAGGGCGTTGCCGCCGCCGTCGAACAGGGACAGGCCGCGCAGTGCGTCGATGCCGAAGGGCGCCGGCGGCGGCACGGCGGCGGCCAGGTTGCGGTGCACCCGTTCCGGCGCCACCGCGGCGGTGGGATCGACCCGTACCCAGCCGCGCCCGCGCAGCCACACCTCGGCCCAGGCGTGGGCGTCGGACTGGCGCACCGTGAAGTAGCCGTCGAGCGGATTGGACTCGCCGCCCTGGTAGCCGGTGACCACGCGCGCCGGGATGCCGGCCGCGCGCATCAGGAACACGAAGGCGCCGGAATAGTGTTCGCAGAAGCCGGCCCGGGTCCCGTACAGGAATTCGTCGACCGAATGGCGCCCGAGCAGCGGCGGCTCCAGCGTATAGCTGAAGGGCTGCTCGCGGAACTGGCGCAATACCGCCTCCACCCGGCGCGCCGGCTCCGCTTCGCGGCGCAGCGCCAGGCCGGCCGCCAGCGCCCGCGGGTTGTAGCCGTAGGGGAGCAGCAGCCACTGGTTCGGGTCCTCCAGCGCCTCCTGTCCATCGAGCGCATAGTCCGGATAGGACTGCATCGCATAGCGCACCCGCTGCGCCAGCGGACGCTCGGTGCTCAGTTCGAGCTGGTGCGAGGCGCGCACGCGGTAGCCCGCCAGCTGCGGCATGCGGCCCGGCATCTCGAGCGTGAACAGCCAGCGCGCGTCGGACGGCTCCTGCGTGATCTCGTAGCGCAGGGCCTGGCCGCGCACGCTGAGCGAGGTGCCGGAGCGGGCGGCGATCGAGCCGCCGCGGGTCCAGGCGGTGCCGTCGAAGGCGTCGAGCACCAGGCCGCGCCAGTACAGCTGCTCGCGCGCCGGCGCGGCCTCCCCGTCAAGAAAGCGCACCCGGAACGCCGGCTCGCCCGACATCGCCAGGTTCGACAGCTGCCCCGGCGCCATGCGCTCGGACAGGCCCGACCTGCCGCCGCCACCGCCGCCGCCCGGCATGCCCCACAGGGGCCCGCCCAGGCGCGGGAACACGAAGAACAGCAGCACCGCGATCGGCGCCGCCAGCAGCAGCATGCGCGCGCCCAGCGCCAGGCGCGCGCGCAGCGGCGGCACCTTGCCGGTGAAGCCGAAGGAAATCTGGGTGGTGAGCAGGGCCAGCACCGCGGCCACCATCAGCAGCGCGCTGCCGATTCCCTGCGCATAGAAGAAGTTGCTCAGCACCAGGAAGAAGCACAGGAAGATCACCACGTACAGGTCGCGCCGGGCGTGCATCTCGAGCATCTTGAAGGCCACCAGCAGCACCAGCATGGCGACCCCGGCGTCGCGCCCGAGCAGGGTCTGGTAGCTGAACTGCACGCCCACCATCGCCGCCACCGCCACCGGCAGCAGCAGCAGCGCCGGCGGCATGCGCCGGCCGCGCAGCGTGACCACGGCGCGCCAGGCCAGCGTGGCCGCGCACAGCAGCGTGACCCAGGGCGGCAGGTGGGCCGCGTGCGGCGCCAGCACCATTACCACGCTGCCCAGCAGCAGCAGGGTATCGGCCTTGTCGCGCGGCAGCGAACGCAGGATACTCATGCCGGCTCCGCGCTGCCGTACAGGGCCAGCGCGCGCAGGCAGGCGGCCTGGTGGGCGGCGCCGTGGCCGGCCTCGTAGTGCACGGCGCCCAGGCGGAAGGCGTAGGGCAGGGCGCGCTGCTCGGCATCCAGTACCCAGCGCGTCATGCGCGACAGGCGCAGCTCGAGGTCGAGCCCGGGCGGCAGCCGGGCGAAGTCGAGCACCAGTTCGTCGCCCGCGCCGCCCTCGAAATGCTTGGTGACGAGCTGGCCGCCGAGGCTTGGGGCGAGGCGCGCAATCTGGCGCCAGGCCAGCTGGCGCGGCGAGTCGCCGGCCTGGTAGCTGCGCACGCCGGCGAAGTCGTCCTGGCCGGCCACGCGTCCGTTGGCGCCGGCCTGGGCATCGGCCTGCAGCGGCAGCGGCGGCCCGCCTTCTTCCGGACGCGGATAGACCAGGGCCCGCGCCGCCGGCCGCCAGTAGCTCCAGGCGCGGAACAGCCCGAGCGGGAAGCGGGTGGACAGCACCACCCGTTCCGGCTGCAGCCAGCCGCGTGCCGTGCTGGGCACGCCCAGCAGCACCGCGGCGCTGCCCTCGGCGCCGATGTCGGTCACGTGGCGCGGCTCGGCGGCGCCGGCGAAATCGACCCAGACCGCGTAGCGCGCCAGCTTGCCGCGGTTGGCGATGTGCAGTTCGAACTGGGCCTCCTGGCCCGCGAACACGCTCGGCGTGCGGCCCTGCTGCAGGGCCAGGTGGGCCAGGTTGCGGTAGGTGAAGACCATGTCCACCAGCGCGCAGGACAGCGCCAGGAAGCTCAGCGCGAAGCCCAGGCCCAGCGTGTAGTTGATCGAGCCGATCAGGAGCACCAGCACCAGCAGGGCGAAGCCGAGGCCGGCGCGGGTGGGCAGGATGAACACGCGGCGCTGGCTCAGCACCACTTCGCCCGCATCGAGCGCGCCGTGGCGCGGCAGCCAGTTGCCGGTCGTGCGCCGCAACCAGGCGCGCAGGCTGCCCCGCATGGCTCCCTGTGCCCGCGCCGTGCCCGCCATCTAGACCGGTACCGCTTTCTGCAGCTGCAGCACGAGGTCGCGGCTGGCCAGCGCCTGGCCGTGCGCGGCCTTCAAGGGACGCAGGCGGTGCGCGCAGACTGGCACCAGCAGCGCCTGGATGTCTTCCGGGATCACGTGGTCACGCCCCTCGAGCGCGGCCCAGGCGCGCCCCGCCTGCAGCAGCGCGATCGCGGCGCGCGGCGACAGGCCTTCGGCGAACAGGCCGTTCTGGCGCGAGGCCTGGGCCAGCGCCTGCACGTAGGTGATCAATGCCGGCGACGCGTGGATGTCCTTCAGCGCGCGCTGGGCCTGGGCCAGCTGCTCCGGCTGCATTGCCGGCGCCAGCTGGCGCAGCATCGCGCGCCGGTCCTCGCCCATCAGGAGGGCACGTTCGGCCGCGGCGTCCGGATAGCCCAGCGACAGGCACATCAGGAAGCGGTCGAGCTGGGATTCCGGCAGCGGGAAGGTGCCGACCTGGTTGGCCGGGTTCTGGGTTGCGATCACGAAGAAGGGTTCGGGCAGGGCGCGGGTGACGCCGTCGGCGCTGACCTGGCGCTCCTCCATCGCTTCGAGCAGGCCGGACTGGGTCTTGGGCGTGGCGCGGTTGATCTCGTCGGCCAGCAGCACCTGGGTGAAGATCGGGCCCGGGTGGAACACGAAGCCGTTTGTCTCGCGTTCGTACACCGAGATGCCGGCCACGTCGGCCGGCAGCAGGTCGCTGGTGAACTGGACCCGGTTGAACTTCAGCCCGAGCGAGATCGCCAGCGCGTGGGCCAGCGTGGTCTTGCCGACCCCGGGCAGGTCCTCGAGCAGCAGGTGGCCGCCCGCCAGCAGGCAGGTCAGGGCCAGGCGTACCTGCTGGTCCTTGCCTACCACGACCTGGCTGACCTGGCGCGCGACGGCATGCAGTTGATTGAACATGGTTGGGTTCCGGTAAACTGTTCGGTGCGAAGGCGGGGTCCCATGGTAGATTAGCGCCATTGGCAACCTTCATACTCCGTCGGCAACAAGCCTTTGGGTCGATTCTATGCGAGAACGGCAGCAAAGGTGCGCTATGGATGAGCATTCGCAAGATGAGTACAGCAATCTACAGCCACCCCGACTGCCTGAAGCACGAGATGGGCGACTGGCACCCCGAGGCGCCGGACCGCCTGCGCGCGATCGAGGACCAGCTGATCCTGGCGCGCCTGGACGGCCTGATCGAGCAGCGCAGCGCCCCGCTGGCCGAGACGGCCGCCGTGCTGCGCAACCACACGCCCGGCGCGCTGGCGCTGGTGCGCGACAACGTGCCAGCGGCCGGCGACTACTATCCGCTCGACGGCGACACCATCCTGTGCCACGACAGCTACCAGGCAGCGCTGCGCGCGGCCGGGGCCGCGGTGGCCGCCACCGACGCCGTCATCGCGGGCGAACTGGACAACGCGTTCTGCGCCGTGCGCCCGCCCGGCCACCACGCGACCCCCACGTCGCCGATGGGCTTCTGCCTGTTCAACAATGTCGCCATCGCGGCGCGCCACGCGCTGGAAGTGCATGGACTGGAGCGGGTGGCGATCGTCGACTTCGACGTTCACAACGGTAATGGCACCGTGGATGCCTTCCGCCACGATCCGCGGGTATTGATGGCCGGGCTGTTCCAGCATCCCTTCTATCCCTACTGCGACCCGGAACCGGTCAGCGCCACCAACGTCAACATGCCGGTGCCCGCGCTCGCCGACGGCGACACGGTGCGCAAGCTGGTGCAGGACTACTGGCTGCCGGCCATGCACGCACACCGGCCGCAGATGATCTTCGTGTCGGCCGGCTTCGACGGCCACCGCGAGGACGACATGGGCGGCATCGGGCTGGTCGAAAGCGACTATGCCTGGATCACGCGCCAGCTGATGGAGGTGGCGCGCCAGCACGCGCGCGGACGCATCGTCAGCTGCCTGGAGGGCGGCTATGCGCTATCGGCGCTGGGCCGCAGCGTGGTGGCGCACCTGAAGGCGCTGGCCGAGCTCGAATGAGGAGTAGAGCCTAGCCCTGCAGCAGCGGAAAGCGCCCGATGAAGCAGGCGGCCAGGACCATGCCGCACAAGGCGCCGAACACGCACCAGCGCGCCAGCGCGCGTTTCGGGGGAAGGTGAACGGCGATTCGCATGGTGGCGCTCCAGGTCGCGGCAATGCACAAGTGCGCCAGTGTGCGCCGCTGCGCCAGCCAGATGTTGCTGAGCATCAATGAATTCCTCCTTGCCGCCTGTGGTTGTTTACGGTGTCCGCGCTCGGCGTAAAATAGCGGCCTGACTGAAGACGAAGAAAGCACAGCATGTCGATACAATGGTTCCCGGGGCACATGAATGCGGCCAAGAAGGAAGCCGCCGAGCAGATGGAGAACACCGACCTGGTGATCGAAGTGCTCGACGCCCGCCTGCCCGAGGCGAGCTGCAACCCGATGGTGGAGGAGCTGCGCAAGTTCCGCCAGCGTCCCTGCCTGAAAATCCTGAACAAGACCGACCTGGCCGACCCGGCCGCCACCGCGGCCTGGAAGGCGTATTACGAAGCCCAGCAGGGCGTGACCGCCTATCCGATGTCGACCAAGCACCCGGCCGACGTGGCGCGCATCCCCGCGCTCTGCCAGTCGCTGGCGCCGCACCGCGGGGTGCCGACCAAGCCACTGCGCATCATGATCATGGGCATTCCGAACGTCGGCAAGTCGACCCTGATGAATGCCCTGCTCAAGAAGCGGGTGGCCAAGGTGGGCGACGAGCCGGCCGTGACCAAGATCCAGCAGAAGCTCTATCTCGGCAAGCACACGGTGCTGGTCGATACCCCGGGCATGCTGTGGCCGAAGATCGCGATGGCGGGCGACGGCATGATGCTGGCCGCCAGCCATGCGGTCGGCTCGAATGCGCTGATCGAGGAGGAGGTGGCGGAGTTCCTGGCCAACCTGCTGCTCGACCGCTATCCGCAGCTGCTGACGGCGCGCTATGGCTTCAAGACCGAGGGCCTGGACGGCATCGCGGTCATCGAGCAGGTGGCGCAGCGGCGCGGCTTCCGCGTGCGCGGCGGCGAATTCGACTACGAAAAGGCGGCCCACGTGCTGCTGCACGACTACCGCACCGGCGCCCTCGGCCGGATCAGCCTGGAGACGCCGGAAACCCGGGCCGCGGCCCTCATCCAGCATGCGGCCGAGATGGCGGAAAAGGCCCGTATCGCCGAGGAAAAGGCGGCATTGAAGGCGGAAGAGGCGATGCGCGGCAAGCGCGGCACCTGAGGCCACCGAGGCAGCCGCGGCCTGCCCGGCGCAAGGCCGGCTTGTCAGGTTATAATCGCCCCGTTCTGGTGCCCGCGCACGCGATCAGCGTGCGCAGTTAAACGGGAAACACGAGGCAAAGGCGCATCGCGCCGGCGCCGAGGTGTGCTGCCCCCGCAACGGTCAACAAGCGCCGCATCCACCCTGGATGCGGCAGGCTGTCCCGAACACCACTGTGCGTCGTGCATAGGAAGGTGGGACAGTCGGTCTTGCAAGCCCGGATACCGGCCAGGACAGGTGGAAGCAGCGGCGCGCTCCTGGCAGCCGCGGTTTCCGTTGAACTCCGGTGTGCGGGGACGCAGGCCGGTGCCATTACCGAGAACCTCCTACAATGAAATCTGCTGTCGTTTCACGCAGCGCGCCGGCGTTCAAGCCGCTCGCGCTTGCTTGCGCCCTGTCGCTGTCCGTCCTTGCCGCCGATGCCCTGGCGCAGGAAATCCTTCCCCCGATCGTCGTCACTGGCGCGCGCTTCCCGGCGCAGGCCGCGGCCGCTCCGATCGGCGCCACCGTCATCACCGCCGAGGAGATCCGCCGCGCCGGCGCCACCGACGTCAATGCCGCGATCCGCAAGGTCGGCGGCGTCTATGGCCGCCAGAGCCTGGACGGATCGCCCGACTTCGCGCTCGACCTGCGCGGCTTCGGTTCGAACAGCCCCCAGAACCTGGTGATCCTGGTCGACGGCGTGCGCCTCAACGAGAACGAACTGGCCAATGCCGTCCTGTCGAGCATTCCGGTGGACACGGTCGAGCGCATCGAGATCGTGCGCGGCGCCGGCAGCGTCTTGTGGGGCGAAGGCGCCACCGGCGGCGTGATCAACATCATCACGCGCCGCGGCACCCAGGGTGGCACCCACGGTTCGCTGTTCGCCGAGGGCGGCCGCCATGATTCCCACGACCTGCGCGCCTCGCTCGGCCATGGCGCCGGCCCGCTGTCCTTCGACCTGGCCCTGGCCGACCGCGGCACCGACAACTACCGCGACAACAACGCGTTCAAGCAGAAGAGCGCGAGCGGCGGCGTCCAGTACCGCCATGGCGCCGGCCGTGCCGGCCTGCGCTTCGAGCATGCGGAGCAGGATGCGCGCTTCCCCGGCTCGCTCAATGAAGCGCAATTCCTGGCCAATCCGCGCCAGACCCTGACGCCGGACGATGTCGGCAACCTCGACACCGACCGCGTCAGCGCCTTCGTCGAGCACCGCATCGGCCAGGTCGAGCTGGCCGCCGAACTGTCGCGCCGCGAGCGCGAGGTCGGCGCCAGCTACTTCTACACCGGCGGCGTCACGCGGGTGGCGTACGACGCCAGCCAGACCCAGTTTTCTCCACGCGCGCGCCACACGGCGCTCATCGGCGACAAGCGCAACGAACTGGTGGCCGGCATCGACCTGGTGCGCTGGAAGCGCCAGACCAGGTCCGACTTCTCGCTCGGCGACGCCGCGCAGGACGCGCAGGCGGTCTACCTGCGCAACGAACTGCTGTGGAATGCCGCGCACCAGGCGCGCCTGGCCTTTGGTGGCCGCCACGAACGCTTCACCAAGGACTATTCCGACCCGCTGGCCTATCCACCGGTGGTGAACGAGCATCGCAGGCAGTCGGTCAATGCCTGGTCGCTCGAAGGCAGCATCGACCCGATGCCGCAGCTGACCGTGTTCGCGAAACTGGGGCGCAGCTACCGGATCGCCAACGTCGACGAGAACAGCCTGCGCGGCGCACCGGACGTGCTGGCGCCGCAGGTCTCGCGCGACCTCGAGCTGGGCGTGACCGCCGGTTCGGCCGCGCGCCAGCTGACGGCGCGCGTGTTCCGCCACCGCCTGAGCGACGAGATCTTCTACGATCCGACCATCGGCTGGGGCGCCAACACCAACCTCGACCCGACCCGCCGCCAGGGCTTCGAGCTGGAAGGGCAGCAGGCGCTGACCGCGGCGCTGCGCCTGAGTGCCAAGTGGCAGCGGGTGGGCGCCGAATTCACCGGCGGCGCGAACGCCGGCCGCGAGATGGTGCTGGTGCCGGAGAACGTGGTCACGCTGCGCGCCGCCTGGACGCCCGCCGGCGGCCACAGCGCCGACATCGGCGCCCAGTGGGTCGATAGCCAGCGCTACGGCAGCGATTTCGCCAACGACTGCGGTGCGCGGATTCCGTCCTACGCCACCTTCGACGCCCGTTACGCCTACCGCGTGGGAGGCTGGGAAGCCGCCGTCACCGCGCTCAACCTGGCCGACCGCCAGTACTACAGCAACGCCTTCGGCTGCCGTTCGGGGATCTACCCGAGCGATGGCCGTCAGCTGAAGCTGTCGCTGCGCTACGACTTCTGATGCGCGCGTCCCGACTCCTCGCCGCCGCGTTGCTGGCCGGCCTGGCCGGCAGCGCGGCCGGGGCCGCGGTGACCGTGGTGGACGATGCCGGCCGCCGCGTCACCGTGGCGCAGCCGGCGCGGCGCGTGATCTCGATGGCGCCGCACGCCACCGAACTGCTGTTCGCGGCCGGGGGCGGCGCGCGGGTCGTCGGGGCGATGAACTACAGCGACTTCCCGGCCGCGGCCAGGAAGATCCCGCTCATCGGCAGCAATAGCGTGATCGACATGGAACGGGTGCTGGCCCTGAAGCCCGACCTGGTCGTGGTCTGGCATACCGGGAACACGGCGCGCCAGATCGCCCAGATCGAGGCGCTGGGGGTGCCAGTGTTCCACAGCGAGCCACGCCGCATCGCCCAGGTGGCCGACAACATCGAGCGGCTCGGCCGGCTGCTGGGCACCGGGCCGGTGGCGGCCCCGGCCGCGGCGGCGCTGCGCGCGCGCCTGGCCGCGCTGCAGGCGCGCTATGCCGGACGCCCGCCGGTGACGGTGTTCTACCAGGTCTGGGACCAGCCGCTGTACACCCTCAACGATGCCCAGATCGCCAGCGATGCGATCCGCGTCTGTGGCGGGCGCAACGTGTTCGGCGCGCTCAAGGCGGTGGCACCCCAGGTCGGCATCGAGGCGGTGCTGGCGGCCGACCCGGAAGCGATCCTGGCCGACAAGCGCTACGACCCGGGCGATCCCGGCCTGGGTCTGTGGCAGGCCTATCCGGGCATGACGGCGGTGAAGCGCGCCAACCTCCTGACCGTGGACGGGGAACTGCTCTCGCGTCCTGGCCCGCGTACGATGGACGGCGCGGCGCGCCTGTGCGAGGCGCTGGAAGAGGTGCGGCGGCGCCGGCCGCGCCAGGGCGGGAGCGAATGATCCGCATTGGTGCTGCCGCGATTCTATGTCTTGGTTCGCGCGCGCCATGTCACCGCATGCATCGCCCCTGTTAATTCCGTAAGCAAATGCAAAATTCCCTGCCTCACCACGAAGGCGGCGCGAAAAAGTGGTAATCTCGCGGCGTTTGCTTACTCTATTCTGGAAGGATATCCATGCGTTCCCTGCGTTTTGCCCTCATCGCCGCCACCATGGTCGCCAGTACCGCCTTCGCATCGCCTACCGATCCGAAGAACGGCGTCGACTACCAGACCCTGAGTGCGCCGCAGCCGGTACAGGCAGCGGGCAAGAAGGTCGAGGTCATCGAATTCTTCGCCTACCATTGCCCGGCCTGCAATGCGCTCGAGCCGAGCCTGAACCAGTGGGTCAGGAAGCAGGGCGACAACATCGTGATGCGCCGCGTGCACCTGCCGTTCCAGGGCAATGCCGATCCGGAAGCGCACCTGTTCCTGACGCTCGAAGCGATGGGCAAGCTGGAGCAGTACCATTCGCGCGTGTTCCAGGCCGTGCACGGGCAGCGCCAGCGCCTGATGAAGGATGACCAGATCATCGAGTGGGCGGTCAAGAATGGCCTGGACCGCGCCAAGTTCATGGAAACCTGGAACTCGTTCGGCGTGACCACCAAGCTGCGCCGCCTCGGCCAGCTGGCCAACAACTACAAGGTCAGCAGCACTCCGACCATCATCATCGACGGCAAGTACGTGGTGTCGCCTTCCCAGGTGGGCACCGCCAACAAGCTGCAGGACATGGGCCAGGCAATCCAGGCCACCACCCAGGTGATGGATGCGCTCGTCAAGAAGGCGGCCGCCACCAAATGAGCAAGGACGTCGAGCGCGAAGTCCTCAAGATGTACGACAGGTCCCGTCCCAACGAGGACGACCTGTTCGAGACCAGCCGCGTGAACCACATCGCGTGGTCGCTCGCGGTCTTCTGCGCGGGACTCGCCATCTGGCTCGGCATTGCCCTCGTCAATGCCGAGAACCAGCGCTACGCCCTGCTGACGAACCAGTGCCCCGATCCGCTGTTCAAGGGCGCCATCGACAAGGCCTGCCTGGTGACCGTGCACTCGCGCGAACACTGGTGGGAACACTTATGGTACGCGGCCACCCACGTGCGCCCCGAATCCGAGCCGGTGGAGCGCTATCCCGCCAGGCGCCAGGCGCCAGCCGCCGCACGCTAGGGCAGGGCCGCCGGCGCCTTCGTTCTTCTTCCATTCGCAACATGACGCTGCTGTCGCGCCTGTCGCGCTCAGGCGGGCAGGGTGATCACGAAGCGCGCACCCCCTAGCGGCGAACCCGTCGCATGCAGGGTGCCGCCGTGCAGGGCCACGGCCTTGCGCGCGATCGACAGGCCCAGGCCGAAGCCGCCAGTGGCGCGGTCGCGGCTGCGGTCGAGCCGGTAGAAGGGATCGAAGATGCGGTCGCGCTCTTCTTCAGGAATGCCGGGACCGTCGTCGTCCACCGTGATCTCGGCCTGGCCGCCGCTGTGGCTGGCGGCCAGCAGGATGCGGCTGGACGCATATTTCTGGGCATTGCGCAGCAGGTTGCAGACGGCGCGCGCCAGCAGGCGGCGGTCGGCCTCGATCTCGCCCAGAGACGCGTCCAGCGCGTATTCGAGCCGGTGCGGGGAGGGCGGCAGCATGCCGGTGCATTCCTGCAGCACCGCGGCCAGCCCGACCGGCTCGGCCTGCAGCTTGCGTGCGCTGTCGAGCTTGCTCATGTCGAGCAGTTCGTTGACCAGGGAATTCAGCTCGCGCAAGTCGCCTTCCATGGCGCGCACGCGCTTGCTCAGGTCCGGGTTCTTGGCGCGCGCATCCAGCAGTTCCAGGCCGAATTCCAGGCGCGCGATCGGGGTGCGCAGTTCGTGCGACACCGAGTGCAGCAGGCTTTTTTGCGCTTCCAGCAGGTCTTCGATGCGGTCGGCCATGTGGTTGATGCGCTCGGCCAGCGGATAGATGCTGGCCGATGGTTTCATCTGTGAACGCGCGGTCAGCTTGCCGCTGCCGAACGCGTCGGCTACGCGCGACAAGGACTGCAGGCCCTGCCAGTGCGCGCGCGACCACAGCGCGATCGGCACCAGGAGTGCCACCGCCACGATCACGTAGCGCAGCGCTTCCATCTTGAGGGCTTGCCCGATGTCGACCGGCAGGTTGCGGGCGTGCAGCACCTCTTCGTGGCTGCCGATGTAGCGCTCGCCTTCCAGGTCGACCCGGCGGTAGAAGCTGCGGCTGGCCGGGTCGAGTACGATCTCGCCGCGGTCGAGCTGGGCGCGGCGGCCGCTGGGCAGCGCGGCCCTGGCTTCGGCCAGCGGAATCAGGTCGTAGCGCACGCTGGACACCACGCGCACGTTGTTCAGGCGCGTCAGCCAGTCGTCCGGCGGGGCTTCGTCCACGTACTGCTCGAGCAGGAAGATCTGGGCCGCCGCCTGGCGGCGTGCGATGTCCTCGAGCGGATCCCCGAACAAGCGGCTGAAGGCGAAGTAAATCACGAAGGTAGCCGCCGTGATCGACAGCATGACCAGCACGAAGAAGCGGAAGAAGATCCGGTTCACGTACCCATCCTGCATGACTGGCGGTTACGGACTGCTACATACATAGTGTCTCCTTGGCCGGCATTGTATAGGAGCAACCGCCCAGCGTGAATGCCTTACAAATTGTAGACAATTCCTCGACAGTTGGAGGGGGAATCCGCGGCCCGGAATCCCTACCATGTTCCTACATCAGGTCATTCTGGTTTTCCGTTTGCCCGCCTGATATGCGAGTGTCGGCGGGTTTTTTTATTCCAAGGAATCGATCGGTGCCGTCGCCCGACGATGCCGCCCCAGCGTGGAGAACGAGAACATGAACAAGTCCGTACGCGCTTTCGCCCTGGTGGCAATGGCGGGCATCGCCATGGTAGGCGCGGTCGCCTGTGGCGGCGGCGAGGGCGGCATGGCCGGCACCATGCGCAACCAGCAGGCCGGGCAGGGCATCACCGTCGGCGAGCCGCATGGCGGCGTGCCGGTCGTTTCCGAGTACATCAGGATGGCCAGGGAAGCCTCCTGCGCCACGACCCGCAACCGGCTGTATGTCATCGACAGCAAATACGTGCTGTGGGACCGCGCCGGCGATTGCGCCGACAACGCCTACGGCCAGCAACTGCTGGGTGCAAGCCCGCAGGCGCTGCTGTGCAGCGCCGCCGGCACGATCGCCGGGCCGCGCATCGGCTGCAGCGACGCCAGCCTGCGCCCGCTGTTCGATACGGTGCTGAACAACCTGGAGCGGGCCGACCTTGGCCTGGGCGCCAGCCACAAGGTGGAGCGGGTCGATTTCCTGCCGCCGGACGGCAGCCCGGTGCCGTTCCGGACCGTGGCCAGCGAGGATGCGTCGAATATCAAGGCGCCGCGCGAAGTCGTGGTCAAGGATGCCGCCGCCTGGGCTGGGCTGTGGGCCGAGCATGGCGCAAGCCGCGCCGCGCCGCCGGTCGACTTCAGCCAGCACATGCTGGTGGCCGTCTTCGCCGGCGAGGGCAGGGCCGGTTGCGGCGGCTTCGACGTCGTGCATGCCGGCGTCCACGCAGGCCAGCTGCTGGTCGAGTACGCGTTGCGCCACCCGTCGCCGATGGCGCCATGCCCGGCCGTGGTGACCCAGCCGATGCGCGTGGTGGCGCTGCCGCGGTCCGACGCCAGGCTCGTGTTCCGGAGAATCGTGTCCGACTTCGCCAACTTCACGACCGTCGAGCCGAACCTGCGCACCCAGGTGCTTGCGCAGCGCAATGTCGTGGTGCGCGACGAAGCGGCATGGGCTGCCCTGTGGGCGGAACATGCGGGCCGTGACGCCGCGCTGCCAAAGGTCGATTTCACGCGCCAGATGGTAATTGGCGTGTTCCGCGGCGCCCAGCCGGATGGCTGCCGCAGTACGGCGATCCGTTCCGTTGATTTTCGTGACGGCAAGCTCCATGTGGTGCATGTCGACACCGTCCCCGGTCCTGGCATCCTGTGCACCATGGCAATCGTGTATCCGTCCCACCTGGTCATCGTCGACCGCAGCGAAGCGCCGGTGGAATTTATTCGCGAAGAACGTACCTTGCAGTAACAATTCGTGAGTGTTCAGCTTGCTCGACGTAAAATATCGGGATGCCGAACTCCGATTGTGAAAGACATGAAAAAGCTATTCGCCCTGGTCCTGGCTGTCTCGGGCAGCGCTGCAAGCGCACAGACGCCGACCACCAACCCGATGCCCGATGGCAGCCGCGACATGTATGCGGGGCTGGGCGTCGTGTCGGGCCCGCGCTACGAAGGGGCGGATAGCAGCCGGACGGCGGCGCTGCCGGTCCTGCAGATCCAGTGGAGCAACGGGATCTTCGTCTCGGGCATGAGCGCCGGGATGCACCTGTCGGCCAGCCCGCTGGTCGAATACGGCCCGCTGCTGGCCCTGCATCCGCGCCGCACCGAGTCGGGCACGGGCGGACGCCTGGACGGGGTCGAGGGCAGCGCCAAGCCCTTCCTGCCGAGTTCGGTACGCACCTATGAGTCGGACAATCCGCTGGCCGGCATGGACGAGATCCGCATGCGCCCGGAAGCCGGCGCCTTCTTCAATTACTACCTGGCGCCGGAATGGCGCCTGACCAGCAGCCTGCTGGCCGGCGCCGGCAACGACCGCAACGGCGTGCGCGCGGCGCTCGGCATCCAGCGCCTGGCGATGGCGCTCGCGCCGCATCACAGCGTGTCGCTGAGCGCCGGCCTGGGCTTCGCCAACCGCGCCTACCAGCAGAGCTATTTCGGCGTCAGCCCGGCCCAGGCCCTGGCCAGTGGCAACCGCGTCTACCGCCCGGACGGTGGCCTGAAGGACGTGTACGTCGGCGCGCGCTGGAACTGGGCGCTGTCGCCGTCCTGGATGCTGACGTCGAGCGCGCACCTGTCCCGCCTGGCCGGTGACGCGCGCCATAGCCCGCTCGTCGAGCGGTCCACCAACCTGACGGTTTCGACCGCCATCGCCTACCGCTTCTGATGATGCGCTTCGCCCACGTCACCACCTGCGCATGCTTCCTCGCCACGGCCAGCCTGGCCGCGGCGCAGGCGCACGCGCAGGTGCAGGTGCCGGGCGCGGAATGGGCAAGCTACCGCGACGCCTACCGGGCCGTGGTCGTGTTCGAGAAGTATGGCGGGGCCAAGACCCTGCTGCAGAACCAGCTGCAGCTGCTGCCGCGCGAGAAAGGCGTGCTGGGCGAGGGCGTGCAGCTGATCCTGAAGGGCAAGACGGTCCAGACCAGCCTTGCTTTCGATGCGCTCGGACGCGGCGTGCTACCGCTGATCAAGACGGCCTACGACGAGAACGCCGTGCTGGCGCCGAACCGCCCCATCGGCCCCTTCGCGCTGCGCGCCCGGGTCGGCATTGCAACGCAGGCGGACAATACTTACGAGGCGGCCGACCTGCGCGCCGCCTGCCAGCAGGCGCTGGACTTTGCCCGCCACACCGATGCCGGCGCGCGCAGCCGCCAGTGCGTGGGAGTGCGCCTGGTATTCCCGAAGAAGGGCAGCGACACCACCGTCAGGCTGCGTCGCCTGGATGGCGAGGCGGCGCTGCCGGTGGCCCAGGGCGCAGCCTTTGCCGGCGACGCCGATGCCGACTTCCCGGTGGTGAACTACCGCTTCGGCAGCGAGCGCGCCCAGCTGGTCACCTACAGCGCGCCGCTGGCGATCGTGCCGCTGTTCGAGTAGCGCGCCGCCTTTCCCTTTTTGGCTCAGTAGCTCTCGTAGGCGCCGATGTCCCACGCGCCGCCTTTCGGACGCGGCATACCGGCGATGTCCGTGGGCGGGGCGGAGGTCTTGATGCCCTTGTTCACGGCCGGGGAGCCGCTTTGCAGGCGGTAGTCGCCATTGCCGGCCGGGTTGTAGCTGACGAACTGCGGATCCGCGTTGACCGTGCCGGTGGCGCTGCCCACGCGCAGCGCGATCGCCGAGCCATTGCCATAGACCAGGTTGTTTGCGGTGACATTGCCCGAACCGATGCAGTTCTGGCCCGAATAGCAGTACTGCGCGATGCCCCGGCGCGGGTTCCGGACCACGATGTTATTCACCACCATCGTGTTCTTCAGCTGGATGTTGCCCGGCTTGTCGCCCACGCCGGTAACGATGCCGCCGCCCATGCCGCTCGATCCGTTGGCGAACACGGTGTTGTTGGCGATGGCCGAATCGGTCGCCGCATGCCATAGGTGGATGCCGTAGGCCGAGGCGCGGTAGACGATGTTGTTCAGGATCTTGCTGTCCTTGTTGGACGAGTAGATGCCCTGCACGCCATTGCAGCCGCCCGGCTTGCCGATGTCGTGCACCACGTTGCCGACGATGTCGCCGGCCGCGCTGCTGTAGTTGGCGTTGACGATGCCGGCGCCACCGCTGCCCGTGCAGCCGCCGGAGACGGCGATGTGGTGGACGCGGTTGTTGGTGACCAGCGTGTTCGAGCCCATGTTCTGGATCCCGAGGCGGCCCGGGCCGCTGATGTCGAAGCCGTTGATCTCGACGTGGCTGCCGCTGTTCAGCCACATGACCTCGGTGCCGCTGCCGACGATCTTCGCGCCCCATCTGGTGTCGGACACGAAGCGGATCGGACCGGTGGCGGTGCCGCTGGTCCTGGTGCTCACGTTGCCCTTGTAGGTGCCCGGCGCCACGTGCACGGTGGTACTGGCCCTGGCCACCGACGCGGCCTTGCCGACGGTCCTGAACGGACGTGCCTGGGTGCCCGGGTTGGCGTCCGAGCCGGTGGTGGACACGTACAGGTGGTAGAAGGACACAGGGGCGGTGGAGGCCGTGCGGTTGGCGTATTCCTGGCTGCCGACCAGGGCGGCGCGCACGCTGTCCAGCGGCAGGCCCTGGTTGACCAGGCCCACCCAGTAGGCCAGGCCGGCGCTGTCGGGCTCGCGGCCGAGCAGGTTACGGTAGAGTTCGGAGACCGCATCGACGGTGCTGGTGGCGGCGGCCACGGTGCCGGTATGCGGCGCGGCGTAGTCGACGGCCTGGACGCTGGCACCGAGGGCGGCCAGCAGGACGGCGGCGCTGCAGCAGAGCAGGGTGCGAGCGCGGCCTGGCGGGGCAGGATGGACGGCAGTGTTCATCAGCTTGTTTCCTCTTTAAAAAGTGAATGCGAAACTTTGAGCGTAGGAAATTGCGCGAGTTCACTTTTCTGAGAGAAAAATTTTCTGCTGGTAATGCTTTCTTAAGTGTTATTTCAGCAGCGAAATAAACGCCTTGCCATCGCTGCCATCCGAATGCGCAGCGATGATTGAACCGTCGCGGTTCATCAGACGTGCATCGATGTGAAAGCGGACCGGTTGCCAGGCTGCATGAAAACCGGAAAATCATCGGCCCGGCGGGATGTCGCGCCAGGCGTCCAGGCTTGGCAGGGTAGCGATCGTCAGCGCATGACAGTCACGGGTGATCCGAAAGGAACGACTTCCTCTTCAGTTCCAGGCCGAAGGCGAAAACAGATAGCCTTCTCCCCACACCGTCTTGATCTTCTCGGACTCGGCATCCTCGAACTTGCGGCGCAGCTTGGAGATGCAGTTGTCGATGCTGCGGTCGAGGCCATCGAACTCGATCCCGCGCATCTTCTTGAGCAGCGCATCGCGCGACAGCACGCGGCCGGCCGCTTCGGCCAGCACCAGCAGCAGCTTGTATTCCGTGTTCGACAGCACGCAGGGTTCGCCGCGCCACATCACGCTGCGGTCGGTGGTCACGATGCGCAGGGCGCCGAACTGCAGCACGCGCGCGTCGCTGCCCTTGGCCTGGGCGGTGCGCCGCATCAGGGCGCGCAGGCGCGCCAGCAGCACCCGCGGCTGCACCGGCTTGTTGACGAAGTCGTCGGCGCCCTGTTCCAGGCCGGAGACTTCATCGTAGGAATCCTCGCGCGCGGTCAGGATCAGGATCGGCACTTCCGACATTTCGCGGATCTGGCGGCAGACCACCATGCCGTCCAGGCCGGGCAGCATCAGGTCGAGCACGACGACGTCGGGCGTGAGCGCGCGGAAGCGCTCCAGCGCCTGGTCGCCGCGGCCCACCAGGTCGACCGTGAATTCGTAGCCGGACAGGTATTCGGTGACGAGCTCGGCCAGGCGCGCATCGTCTTCCACCAACATCACTCGGTACATGCTCATGTTTTCCTCCAGCCGGAATTGTATAAGAGTGCTTGTCAGAAAGCACAGCCCCTACAAAGGGGGGACATTCTCATACAAACGGTGACATGTGCAAGAAGAAAGGCGTGGCGGCCCGCCTAGGCTTGCGCGAGGCGTTCCGCGATCGCCCGTCCGACCTCGGTCGTGCTGGCCGTGCCGCCCATGTCCGGTGTGCGCGGGCCCTGCACCAGGCACCACTCGATCGCCCGCAGCAGCGCGTCGTGCGCCTCGCGGTAGCCGAGGAATTCCAGCAGCATCGCGCCCGACCACACCATGGCGACCGGATTGGCGATGTTCTTCCCGTAGATATCGGGCGCCGAACCGTGGACCGGCTCGAACAGGGAAGGAAAGCGGCGCTCGGGATTCAGGTTGGCGGAAGGCGCGATGCCGATCGTGCCGGCGCAGGCCGGGCCCAGGTCCGACAGGATGTCGCCGAACAGGTTCGACGCCACCACCACGTCGAAGCGTTCCGGCGAAAGCACGAAGCGGGCGGCCAGGATGTCGACGTGGTACTTGTCCCATCGCACGTCCGGATAGTCATCTCCGATTGCCGCCACCCGCTCGTCCCAATAGGGCATCGAGATCGCGATGCCGTTCGACTTGGTGGCCGCGGTCAGGTGCTTCTTCGGGCGGCGCTGCGCCAGTGCGAAGGCGTAGCGCAGGATGCGGTCGGTGCCGTGGCGGGTGAACACCGCTTCCTGCAGCACCAGCTCGCGCTCGGTGCCTTCGAACATGCGCCCGCCCACCGCCGAGTACTCGCCTTCCGTATTCTCGCGCACGACGTAGAAGTCGATGTCGCCCGGCCCCTTGTTCGCGAGCGGGCAGGGCACGCCGGGCATCAGGCGCACCGGGCGCAGGTTCACGTACTGGTCGAACTCGCGCCGGAACTTCAGCAGCGAGCCCCAGAGCGAGATGTGGTCGGGCACCGTGTCGGGCCAGCCGACCGCGCCGAAGAAGATCGCCTCGCACGCGGCCAGCTGCTGCTTCCAGTCGTCCGGCATCATCTGGCCGTGGGCGAGGTAGTAGTCGCAGCTGGCCCAGTCGAAGTGGACGAACTCCAGCGCGATACCGAAGCGCCTGGCGGCCGCTTCCAGCGCGCGCAAGCCCTCGGGCATGACTTCCTTGCCAATGCCGTCGCCGGCGATCACGGCGATCCTGTGCCGCTGTTGCTGCGCTTGCTGCGCTTGCTGAGGTTGCTGCTGCATGACTGGCTCCGGTAGGTAGGGTATCGGCGCTCAGCTTAGCAAGAAAACGCGGCGTTTATGATCGGGCGGAGCGTGGCTTTATGGAACGCGATCCGTGAATAGTCAAATCGAGAATGGCGACCTGCGGGTCCTGGTCGAGGTCGTGCGCAAGGGCAGCTTCAAGGGCGCAGCCGGGACGCTGGGGATGTCGGCCGCGCTACAAAACCCGGGGCGATTCATTAAAGCACGCCGATCATGCGTTTGAGCGCCTGTAACCGCTCCCGATTCACGCAATAACAGACCCGCTGCACGTCTGAAGAGCCCTCGATAAGACCGGCTTCTTTCAAGATGGTGACATGTTGCGAAATCGTGGACGGGGCGAGCGGCAGGACATCGGCCAAGCTTCCGAAATAGCACTCGCCGTGATTGATCAGGTGTCTCAGCAACTGTACACGTGCTGGGTGCGACAACGCCTTGCACAGGCGTGCCAGGTCATCGATATCGATTTCAGCAGCAGGCGAATCGGAAGGACTGGAGGGACAGCAGGAAGTAGACATCGAGTTCATTCGTAGTTTGGCGAATGGAGAATAGTCCTCAGACCGTAGGCTTGTCAAAAGCTTTTGCCGGCGACAACTGGCGTTCTGTGCTCACCGCTCGCAGGTAAAAGGCGAGCGAGGCGATGGACATGGCCAGCAGGAGGCAGAGCAGCGTGGTGGTCCCTCCCTCATAGCGCAGCAACGCTGCCGCGGCGAACGGCCCGGCGGCTTTCGAGAGCAGCGAAGGGCCGGCCATGGCTCCGGAAATTGCTCCGTAATTCTCCCGGCCGAACAAGGCCTGCGGAATCGAACCTCGCACGATCGTCAGGATGCCGTTACTCAGGCCATACAGGATGCAGAACACAACGACGATCCAGGCCAGGGAGCCGAATAGCGTAAGCAGCAGCAGCGCAGCGGGCAGCATCGAGAACGTTAGCGTGCCGACTGTTTGCGGCGCCGTATCTCGTGCAAGCGTCATTTCTGCTACACGGCCGGCCACCTGCATCGGACCGATCAGTGTGGCCAGCAAGATTGCCATCGAAGTACTTTGACCCAAGCGCTCCAGCAGCGGAATCAGGTGGACCGCCATTGCCGAGAAAATGAAAGTGTTGAGTGAAAATGCCGATGCGAGCGCCCAGAACGCAGGATGGCGCAATGCCTGAGCCAACGTGTAACCCCGGGATACATGATTGGAAGTCTCATGGCGTTTCTGCACAGGATCTGCGCCGAGCCATACATGCAGCGGCAAGCAGACGGCGAGCTGAATGACCCCATACCACAGGTAGGTCTCGCGCCATCCGAGCATGGTATCGAGCATGGCGGTAAGCGGCCAAAAAAGCGTGCTGGCAAAGCCGCCAAACAGCGTCAGGGTCGAAATCGCCTGCCTCGATCCAGTCTCAAGCTTGCGGTTGATCGTCGCGAAAGCCGCTTCGTACAGCGTGAACGTCATCGCAATGCCTACGAGGGTCCATCCACAATAGAAGGAAACCACGCCAGTAGAGCTGCTAAGCCAGGCCAGTCCAATCGCACATACGAGCGAGCCTGTCGCCATCACATAGCGGCCGCCGTAGCGGTCAATTAGCACGCCTGCTGGCGTCGCTACCAGGCCGGCAACAAGCAGGCTCCAGGAGAATGCACCGAATACCAGTTCGGGCGAGAGGCCAAGATCACGCTGGATGCCGGGTGCCAGAATGGTAAAGGCATAGTACAGCGAGCCCCAGGAGACGATCTGGGTGACGGCGAGGATGCCGATGGTTTTCGATGGTTGTTGCACGAGTGGCTCCGGGAGGAAGCCGCCGGCTTGGGCCGGCGGCGAGGATCATGCGTCAAGCGCAGCAGCTTGCTGCAGCAGGCTTGCTGCAGCCGCAGGTACCTTCCGGAGACGGTGCCGGCACGCAGCAGGAAGCGGCAACGGCTGCCGGCACATCGCAGCAAGAGCTCGCCTGGTCCGCCGGGCTCTCGTACGCCAGACGCGTATTGCAGACACCTGTTTCCGGCAGGTCGAGTTGCACATCGTCAGCCGCTGCCATGTCCCCCACCAGGACGGCAACTATTGAACGCACCTGTTCATAGCCAGTCGCCAGCAGGAAGTTGGGAGCGCGGCCGTAGCTCTTTGCGCCGACGGCGTAATAGCCCGATTCCGGATGCGCCAGTTCTCGGTGCCCATGGGGGCGGACCGTGCCACAGCTGTGCTCGTTCGGATCGATCAGTGGTGCCAGAGCATCGGTACTCTCGAGCCATGGGTCGTGACGCACACGCAGTTCCCTGGTGAGCTCCAGGTCTGGCCGGGCGCCGGCAGCGCAGATGATGCGGTCGATATTGTCGAGCGTAGGCACTTCACCATTGACTGCCTCTCCGATCACACGAATCTTTCCGCCAACCTCGGTGAGCTGCTCGATCCGGAAATTCTGACGCATTTCCAGCCCTCCTGAATCACGCAACGCTTTCAGGCGCATCCCCAGCTCCCCCCGCGCCTTAAGCCCATCGGCTTCCCCGCCGCCGAATACACGCGTCAACTGGCTGCCGCGAGTGGCCCAGACGATACTGGTACCCGGGTGCTCCTGAGCCAACTGGGCGAGAGCGAGCAAGGTGCCCGCGGCGGAATGCCCCGCACCCACGACCATCACCTTCCTGCCGGCGTAGCGTTCACGTGCCGAGCCGAGCACGTCGGGCATGCCGTGGTCGATTCGCGCGGCAAGCTCTGCTTCACCAAGCGCAGGAATGCCATCCGCACCCAGGGGGTTCTGGTGCGACCACGTGCCAGTGGCATCGATCACGGAACAGGCCACGAACTGCCGTGGCCCGGCCGGCGTATCGACACGGATGAGGAATGGGGCGTTCTCACGACCCTTTGTCTTGACCTTGTCGAACCCCAGTCGCGTGATAGCCGTGACGCGATGCTCGAGCAGCAGATTCGAGGCGATCGCCGGGATCGACGCCAACGGGGAAAGGTAGCGATCCACGACTTCACCGGCACTCGGCAGATATTCACCTGCAGGCTCGGTCCAGCCATGGTTGAGAAGGAGCCGGCGGGCAGCCTTGTCCACGTTGTATTGCCACGGCGAGAATAGGCGAACGTGACGGTAGGTTGCCATATTTGCCCCTACCTCGGAACCGGCTTCGAAGATCAGGGGCGTCAGGCCGCGCTCGATCAGGTGGGCTGCTGCGGCAAGTCCGACCGGGCCCGCGCCGAGCACTGCAACCGGCAGATTCTGTACGTTTTCATTCTTCATTTTGTTCTCCTTGGTAGTCAGCTGGTCCATATCGCTTAGAGTTCGTTATTCGTCAAATGGCGAACATGTGAATACCGATCGGGCATGCATGTGTGAGAACGGTGGAACCCGGTCAATGCGAGAGCCGACCTACCTGCAATTCGTTATTCGACGAACACAGAATAACCTCATGTCATCAAACCGTCAAGAAACTTCGATATATTTCGAATAGTCGTATAAACAACCCTGCTTGGCTGGAGGCCGCGATGACCAACCACGAAACATTCAACGTGCTTTTCCTCTGTACCGGCAATTCGTCGCGCAGCATCATTGCCGAGGCAATCCTCAATGCGATCGGTGCCGACCGATTCCGTGCGTACAGCGCAGGAAGCCATCCGACTGGCTATGTCCACCCGCTGGCAATGGAAGCGATCGAGCACCTTCGCTTTCCGCTCGGCGAGCTGCGCAGCAAGAGCTGGGACGAATTTGCCGCTGCCGATGCACCCCACATGCACTTCGTGATCACGGTATGCGACAAGGCTGCTGGTGAGGTGTGCCCGCGCTGGCCTGGCCATCCAATCACAGCCCAATGGCGTTTCGAAGACCCTGCAACTTTTGTTGGCGGCGAGCAGGAGCAACGGCAGCTGTTCAGCAAGGTATGCCGTGAGATCAAGAACCGCCTGGATATCTTCGCGATGCTGCCCTTCGAAAAGCTTGCGCGCATGGCCATCGAGGAAGAATTGAACGCAATTGCCCGCCCCGATGCAAGCTTGCAGACGTCTCACGTCGACGCCAGACGATGACAGGCAAGGTCTACAGCGTCCTCTTCCTGTGCACCGGGAATTCGTCGCGCAGCATCATGTCGGAAGCACTGTTGACGGTGCTGGGCAGGGGACGATTTCAAGCATATTCCGCAGGAAGCCGTCCCGCTGGTGTCGTCAATCCTTTCGCCGCAGACCAGATAAGACGGTTCGATCCGGGCTTCCCAATGGCCGCAATGCACAGCAAGAGCTGGCTCGAATTCGCGCAAGCTGGTGCCCCTCACATGGACTTCATCATCACTGTGTGCGACAGCGCGGCCGGAGAAGTGTGCCCGCATTGGCCGGGCCACCCTACGACGGCGCACTGGGGCTATCCAGACCCAGCCCAGGTCCCAGGTGACGACGGGTGCAAGCGAGAAGCCTTTCGCCGGGTCTTCGAACAGATCAGAAAGCGCGTCGAACAGTTCGTTTCACTGCCACTGGAGTGGCTGGAAGACGATTCGGTACGCCGCGAAGCCGTGCGCGCGATCGCGGCAAGGAAGCTGTGACGGGCGCCCCAAACTGGGCATGGAGATGAGCACTTGTCGTAACGGGCTTGATTCTAATATACTGGAAGTATCAAATTGAAGGGTGAATGTCATGGATACCAAACCGGCAATCGCTGCCTTGGCTGCACTGGCCCAGGAATCGCGGCTCGCCACTTATCGTCTGCTGGTCCAGGCGGGGCCGGCCGGCCTCCCAGCAACCAGGATCGCCGAGGCGCTCGGCGTGCCGCCATCGTCGCTTTCTTTTCACCTGAAAGAGTTGTCGCACGCCGGCCTGGTGATCCCCCGTCAGGACGGGCGTTTCATCATCTATTCAGCAAATTTCGACACGATGAATGCCTTGCTGGGCTTCCTCACCGAGAACTGCTGCGGCGGCAATCCTTGTACGCCGGTCGGCAATGCCGCCTGCAATAGCGCTGTCGTCGGCGCGACAAGTTGATCCATTTTTTCACCAAAGGTTTTCCGTGAACGTACTTTTCCTCTGCACTGGCAACTCCTGCCGCTCGCTCATCAGTGAAGCGGTCTTCAACCACCTGGCCCCTGCAGGCTGGCATGCCATCAGCGCCGGCAGCCAGCCGACCGGCAAGCTGAACGACAAGGCGCTCGCCCTGCTGGCAAGCAAAGGCATCTCCACCGAGGGCTACTACAGCAAATCCTGGGACAAGCTGCCTGTCACGCCGGATGTGGTTGTGACCGTATGTGCGAGCGCCGCCGGCGAAACCTGCCCGGCCTATCTCGGCCCGGTCCTGCGCACGCACTGGGGCGTGGAAGATCCGAGCCATGCGGTCGGCACGGACGAGGAAATCGATACCGCATTCGAGAAAGCCTACGCCACGCTGCGCGCACGGATCGTGGCCTTCCTTGCCTTGCCGCTGGAAGAACTGAAGGGCGACCGGGAACGACTCAAGGCGGAGCTCGACCGCATCGGTCATATCGGCGCCTGAACACGGGCGGCCTCATGTTGGCCGGGGCATGCCCCCGGCTTTTTCGTGGTGACCACCACCATTCAAAGGATTCTTGTGCTGATTGCTTTTCTCATTTTTCTGGCAACCCTGACGTTCGTTATCTGGCAGCCGCGCGGCCTCGGCATCGGCTGGAGCGCGTCGGCCGGCGCCGCCGTGGCCCTGTTCGCCGGCGTGATCCAGGTGAGCGACATTCCCGTCGTCTGGAACATCGTCTGGAACGCCACTGGGGCGTTTGTGGCCGTCATCATCATCAGCCTGCTGCTGGACAAGGCTGGCTTCTTCGAATGGGCAGCCTTGCACGTGGCGCGCTGGGGCAGAGGCAATGGCCGGCTCCTGTTCATCCTGCTCGTCCTGCTGGGTGCGGCAGTGGCCGCGCTGTTTGCAAATGACGGGGCCGCCCTGATCCTGACGCCGATCGTCATCGCCATGCTGGTTGCCCTGCGGTTTACGGCGCGTGCCACACTGGCTTTCGTCATGGCGGCCGGCTTCATCGCCGACACCGCCAGCCTACCGCTGGTGGTGTCGAACCTCGTCAACATCGTGTCCGCCGACTACTTCGGCATCACTTTTGCACGCTACGCGGCAGTCATGGTCCCGGTCAATCTGGTGTCGGTGGCAGCCACGCTCGCCGCCCTGGTCTGGTTCTTCCGGAAGGACATTCCGGCCAACTACGACCTGTCCCAGCTCAAGCGGCCTGAAGAGGCGATCCATGACCGCGCCACATTTGTCACCGGCTGGTGGGTGCTGGTGATGCTGCTGGTCGGGTTCTTCTGGCTGGACGATGTCGGCATTCCGATCAGCGCGGTCGCCGCGGTAGGCGCGGTCCTGCTGTTGGCCGTCGCCGCCCGTGGCCACCGTATTTCGACGCGTGAAGTGCTACGTGGTGCGCCATGGCAGGTTGTCGTGTTCTCGCTGGGGATGTATCTGGTGGTCTACGGGCTGCGCAACGCGGGCCTTACCGATTACCTGACGGCGCTTCTGGAGCGCTGCGCTGAACATGGCGTGTGGGGTGCGGCACTCGGTACCGGCTTCATGACGGCGATCTTGTCGTCCATCATGAACAACATGCCGACCGTGCTCGTGGGTGCACTGGCGATCGATGCCACCTCTACCCAGGGTGTCGTGCGCGAAACCATGGTGTACGCAAACGTCATCGGCGCCGATCTCGGCCCCAAGATTACCCCGATCGGCAGCCTGGCCACGCTGCTGTGGCTGCATGTGCTGTCGGCGAAGGACATCCAGATCTCGTGGGGCTACTACTTCCGCGTAGGCATCGTGTTGACGCTGCCGATCCTCTTTGTCACCCTGTGCGCGCTCGCCATTCGCCTGAGCTGAGAAAGGAGTCTCCATGGACGTCACGATTTTCCATCACCCCGCATGCGGCACCTCGCGCAACACGCTAGGCCTGATCCGCAATGCCGGGATCGAGCCGACCATTATCGAATACCTGAACAACCCGCCGGACCGTGCGACGTTGGCCGACATGATCCAGCGTGCCGGGCTGTCGGTGCGCGGTGCAGTACGCGAGAAGGGCACGCCTTTCCTCGAGCTCGGCCTGGGCGCCCCGGCCGTCACGGACGAGCAGCTGCTCGATGCGATGCTCGCCCATCCGATCCTGATCAATCGCCCATTTGTCGTCACGCCGCTCGGTGTGCGGCTGTGCCGTCCGTCCGAAGTCGTGCTCGACATTCTCCCGGCGCAGCAGCAGGGTGCTTTTACAAAGGAAGACGGCGAGCCTGTCGTCGACGCCGAAGGAAAGCGAATCAAATGAACAGGATTTCGAATCTCCCCAATATCAAGCCGGAACTGGTGGACCAGCCGACGCTGGAGAAGCTTGCCCAAGCCGGCGACATGAACCATCCGCCGCGGATCCTCATGTTGTATGGCTCGCTGCGTGAGCGCTCCTTCAGTCGCTTCCTGACCTATGAGGCTGCACGCATCCTGGAACACTTCGGCGCCGAGGTGCGGATCTTCGATCCGATGGAACTGCCGATGGTGGGCAGCGTGCCTGAAACCCACCCCAAGGTGGTCGAGCTGCGCGAGCTGTGCCTGTGGTCGGAAGGCCAGGTGTGGTGCAGTCCGGAGCGTCACGGTGCAATCACGGCCGTGATGAAAAACCAGATCGACTGGATCCCGCTGGAAATGGGGGCGATACGTCCAAGCCAGGGCCGCACGCTGGCAGTGATGCAGGTGTGTGGCGGTTCGCAATCGTTCAACGTGGTGAACACCTTGCGCCTTCTGGGCCGGTGGATGCGCATGTTTACGATCCCGAATCAGTCCTCGGTTCCGATGGCCTACAAGGAGTTCGATGATGATGGCCGTATGCGGCCGTCTGCCTATTACGATCGCGTGGTCGACGTGATGGAGGAGCTGTTCAAGATCACGCTATTAATGCGTGGTCGTACTGACTACCTCACTGACCGGTACAGCGAGCGTAATGAGCAGGCCCGGAAGGCGATCGACCGGCAGATCAACAGATTGTGATCGAGCGGGAGGCTGAATCGCCACGACGATCTTGGTGCTGCTATCGGGTGTAGCTGCCGTAGGCGCGAAGCAAACCAAGGCTGAATGGGATATCGCTCAAAAAGACACGGCCCGCACAACGCGGGCCATGAGTGAGAAGCGTGTTCCGATCTTTTTTAAGTTGTTCCGAACTTAATTATGACGAAACAACCAGACGGCGTTCAGGCCATGTTCTGGTTCACGAAGTCCCAGTTGGCGACGTTCCAGAAGGCGTCCAGGAACTTGGCGCGCGCATTGCGGTAGTCGATGTAATAGGCGTGCTCCCACACGTCGGCGGTCAGCAGCGGCTTGTCCGTAGTGGTCAAGGGGGTGCCGGCATTCGAGGTGTTGACGATGTCGACGCTGCCGTCGGTCTTCTGCACCAGCCAGGTCCAGCCCGAGCCGAAGTTGCCCAAGGCCGACTTGTTGAACTCTTCCTTGAACTTGTCGAACGAACCCCACTTGGCGTTGATGGCATCCAGCGCCTTGCCGGTCGGCGCGCCGCCGCCGTTCGGCGACATGCAGTTCCAGAAGAAGGTGTGGTTCCACACCTGGGCCGAGTTGTTGAACACGCCGCCGGTCGATTTCTGGATGATCTCTTCCAGGGACATGTTTTCGTACTCGGTCCCCTTGATCATGTTGTTCAGGTTGGTGACATAGGTCTGGTGGTGCTTGCCATGGTGGAATTCCAGGGTCTCGGCCGAGATGTGCGGCTGCAGGGCATCCTTGGCGTATGGCAGTGGCGGCAGGGTATGTTCCATGTTTCTTCCTTCGTGTGGTTGGACAGGTTTTGTTCCAGAGCGGCGTCATTCTAAACCGGATAGGCCGGTGTTGCATGGATGGCTAGCTATTCGGACAGGCTGTGTGTGCTGGACACGCCGATTTCCACGCTGCCGCCCGCCAGCCGTAGCGACAGCTTCCTGCGCGCCTTGACCTGGTCCGGGTCGCGCAGCACCTCGCCCTGCGCATTGCGCACGATGGCGTAGCCGCGCTCCAGGGTGCGCTGCGGATTCAGCAGTTCCAGTTGGGCCGCCAGCGCGCCCAGGGCGTCGCGGCGCGCCTTGATGGCGCTGCACAGGCTGGCGTTCAGGTGGCGTCCCTCGGCCAGCAGCTGGGCGCGCAGCGTGCCCAGCTCGGGACGGTGGCGCATCCAGCGCTGCTGCAGCTGGGCCAGCACCAGGTTCTGGCGGTTGACCGGGGTGCGCACCGCATGGGTCAGCGCGGCCGCCATCGCCAGCAGCTTCACCCGCTGGTGGCGGATCTGGGCCGCGGGGCTGAGCAGGCGGCGGCTGTAGCCGTCCAGGCCCTGGCTCGCATCCGACAGCGTGCGGCGCAGCGCGCGGCGCAGGTCCTGGGCGTCCCCTGCCAGCGAGGCCAGCCAGTCGGCGCGCGGCGTGGCCGCCAGTTCGGCGGCGGCGGTGGGCGTGGCGGCGCGCATGTCGGCGGCGAAGTCGGCGATGGTGACGTCGGTTTCGTGGCCCACGCCCGAGATCACCGGAATCGCGCAGGCATCGATGGCGCGCGCCACGCACTCCTCGTTGAAGCTCCACAAATCCTCGATCGAGCCGCCGCCGCGGCAGACCAGCAGCACGTCGGCTTCCTGGCGGCGCGACGCGGTCATGATGGCTTCCGCGATCTTGTCGGCCGCGAACTGGCCCTGCACCGGGGCTGGGTAAAGGATCACCCGCACGTGCGGTACGCGGCGGCGCAGGGCGGTGAGCACGTCGCGCAGCGCGGCCGCCTGGGGACTGGTGACGATGCCGATGGTGCGCGGGAACAGCGGCAGCGGGCGCTTGCGGCCCGGATCGAACAGTCCCTGGGCCTCGAGTTTTTCCTTGAGCCGCAGGAAAGCTTCGTAGAGCTGGCCGACGCCGGCGCGGCGGATGGTCTCGACATTGATCTGGTAGTCGCCGCGCGCGCCGTACAGGGTGACCAGGGCGCGCACCTCGACCTTGTCGCCTTCGCGCGGATTGAATCCGGCGTACTGGGCGCGGCTGCGGAACATCACGGCGCGCACCTGGGCCGCATCGTCCTTCAGCGTGAAATACCAGTGGCCGGAGCTGGCGCGCGTGAAATTCGAGATCTCGCCGCCGATCCACACCAGGGGAAAGCTGCGCTCGAGCAGGCGCGCTACCTGCTGGTTCAGGGCCGTCACGCTCAGGACGGGCGGAGCCGTGTAGGCAAGGTCGGCGGGGGCAGCGTCGAATCGGTCTTCCATGGCGGCTTTCGTGCGGGGCAAAGCGATGCTTATGTCATATCCGGGCGAAATCGACAAGGGCCGTCCCGTAGCCGTGCGCCTTGCCCGCGCAATCCTGTTGTTGCCAATTTTCAATGCATTCTATTGAAAAGCCTTTCGATTCAAGGGCTTGCAGCGAGGCTGGGGAGCGCCAGGCGGGGCTTATCCACAAAAACTGTGGGCAACTCATCCATTGGCGCAATTGGCTGCATGCAAACAGACCAGCCTCCCGCTTGCCTTACGCATCAAGCACTTAGCATGCATATGCTTGGCTTGAGCACAATGTTGTCCACAAAACCTGTGTACAAACGTCATCGCATCGAGCATGGCGGAGAAGACCGGCGAATGCATGCGGGAAGGCGCGTCTCGCGCTCTTGGGCTGTGCCGGCGCTGCATGTTCTGAAGGCAGTCAGCAACTATTTGATTGAAATCAAAGGTTTAGATGAAGGCATACAGGCTTCATCACAAACTTATCCACAAAAAGTGTGCAGAGGAAAATTTTCTCTGCATCCGAGTGCCGAAAGCCGCAGGTGCTGTGCAAAACACGCGCAAAACACGCCGGAATGTCGCCTATAACAGGTTTTGACTAAATTTTGTGCAGCCCGAGTTTTTTGTGCGAGATCAAACACTTAGCTACCGAAAAAGGGCATTGCTCACATTTTTGTCCACAAAAAATGTGAGGAACCGCACAATCCGAACACGCGAGGCGCACGGCGATTCCTGCCTAAATTTTTCGCTGAGGAAAATTATCTATCCAAATCAATGGCTTAGTTGACAGGTTCGGCCATTGCACACAATTTTGTCCACAGATTGTGTTCGTAACTGGCCGCCGGCCGCTCGGTTCGATGCATGGCAAAAACGGATCGGCCCGCGCATCGGGACCTGCCTTATTCTTGCGCAGCTTCAAAATATCCTTTCAAATCAAAGAGCTTTGCTTCACCGCAGGGCCTTGCGCACATTTTTATCCACAGAACTTGTGTAGAACCTGCACGTAGCGCACTTGCCGCACTGCTAGCAACTTGTTACATTGCTGAATTGATTTCTTTCCCTCAGGAGTTTCTCTTGCTCGCCATTTTCCAAGCTGCAGGCTGGCCCATCTGGCTCTTGCTGGTCGCCTCGATCGTCGCTGTCGCCCTGATCGTGGAACGTCTGCTCTACCTGCGCCGCGAGAAGATCCTCCCCCGCGACCTGCTGGCCGAAGTCACCCAGGTCTACCGTGCCGGCAAGGTCACGCCCGACGTCATCGACAAGCTGGAACACAATTCCCCGCTCGGCACCGTGCTCGCCGCCGCCCTGCGCAACGTGGACGCGCCGCGTGACGTCATGAAGGAGTCGATCGAGGAAGCGGGCCGCGGCGTCGCCCACGGCCTGGAACGCTTCCTGACCACCCTCGGCACCATCGCTTCGCTGGCCCCGCTGATGGGCCTGTTCGGCACCGTGGTCGGCATGATCGAGATCTTCGGCGCCCAGAGCCCGACCGGCGGCAGCAACCCGGCCCAGCTGGCCCACGGCATCTCGGTGGCCCTGTACAACACCGGCTTCGGCCTGGCCATCGCGATGCCGGCCCTGGTGTTCTACCGCCACTTCCGCGCCCTGGTCGACAGCTTCATCGTCGAAATGGAACTGCAGGCCGTGAAATTCGTCGACGTCGTGCACGGGACCCGCAAATGATGAATTTCCGCCGCGGCCGCCAGCGCGAGGAACCGGAGATCAACCTGATCCCCTTCATCGACGTGCTGCTGGTCGTCCTGATCTTCCTGATGGTCTCGACCACCTACAGCAAGTTCACCGAGCTGCAGATCACGCTCCCCACGGCCGACGCCGAGCAGGTCGAGCAACGCCCCTTCGAGATCAACGTGACCGTCGATGCCAAGGGTAACTACACGGTGAACAATGTGCCGGTCGCCTACCAGAGCGTGGCCGGCCTGGCCGAGGAGCTGCGCCGGGCGGCCCAGAACGGCGGCCCGAACGGCCAGCCCGCCACCGACCCGGTGGTGATCGTCAATGCCGACCAGTTCGCGATGCACCAGATGGTGATCAACGTGCTGGAAGCGGCGCGCGTGGCCGGCTACGACAAGCTGACTTTCGCCGCCCAGACCGGTCCCGGCAACCCCGGCAAATAAGCACGCGGACGCCCCGGCGTCCGCCTTGCGTCCTGTGATGGCTTCTCTCGAATCGACCCTGACCCGAGCCTGGCTGCGGCGCGGCCCGCTTGCGCTGGCGCTGCTGCCGCTTTCCCTGCTGTTTCGCCTGCTGGCGGCGCTGCGCATGCTGCTCTACCGCAGCGGCATCAAGCACAGCGAACGCCTGCCGGTGCCGGTGATCGTGGTCGGCAATATCTTTATTGGCGGTACCGGCAAGACGCCGCTCACGATCTGGCTGGCGGAGAACCTGCGCGCGGCCGGCCTGCGTCCGGGCGTGATCTCGCGCGGCCATGGGGGACAGGAAGCGGCGCCACGCGCGGTCGGCCCGCAGTCCGACCCGCGCGAAGTCGGCGACGAGCCGCTCTTGATCGCGGCGCGCGCCGCTTGCCCGGTGGTGGTCGGACGCCGGCGCGCCGAGGCGGGCAGGGCGCTGCTGGCGGCGCATCCGGAGGTCGACGTGCTGATCGCCGACGACGGCCTGCAGCACTACGCGCTGGCGCGCGACATCGAGGTCGTCCTGTTCGACGGCCGCGGCGTCGGCAACGGCTGGCTGCTGCCGGCCGGCCCGCTGCGCGAGCCGCCTTCGCGGCGGCGCGACTTCACGGTGGTGAACGCGCCCGCGATCAACGCGGCGCTGGCGCGTGCGGTCGGCGGCCAGCCCTTTCGCATGGAGCTGGCGGGCCGCTTCGCCGAACCCCTGGGGCGGCCGGAAGCCCGCCTTCCCTTGGGGCGCCTGCAGGGCCGGCGCATCGTGGCCGCGGCCGGCATCGGCAATCCGGGCCGCTTCTTCGCCATGCTGCGCGGCGCCGGGCTCGACTTCGCCGAACTGCCCTTGCCCGACCACCACGACTTCCTCGACCGTCCCTTCGACGGCGTGGATGCCGATGTCATCCTGATCACGGAGAAGGATGCAGTAAAATGTCGGCAACTTGATAACCTGAAGGACGATCCGCGCTTGTGGGTCGTGCCGGTGACGGCGCGGATCGATCCCGCGCTGGCCGAACAAATCGTGGAGAAATGTCGTGGACGCTCGACTGCTTGATATCCTGGTCTGCCCGCTGTGCAAGGGCCCACTCCAGTACGACAAGAAGGCGCAGGAACTCATCTGTAGCCCGGACCGCCTTGCTTACCCGATCCGGGATGGCATTCCGATCATGTGGGCCGACCAGGCGCGCAAGGTCGAACCGGTCTGAGCCGATGGGCTTTACCGTCATCATCCCGGCCAGGCTGGCCTCGACCCGCCTGCCGAACAAGCCGCTGGCCGACCTCGGCGGCAAGCCGATGGTGGTGCGCGTGGCCGAGCGTGCGCGCGCATCGGGTGCGGCGCGCATCATCGTGGCCACCGACCACCCCGACATCCTGGCGGCCTGCGCCGCACATGGCGTGGAGGCCTTCATGACCCGTGCCGACCATCCGTCGGGTACCGACCGGATCGCCGAAGTGGCCCGCAAGCTGGGCCTGGCGCCCGATGAGGTCGTGGTCAACCTGCAGGGCGACGAGCCGCTGATCGACCCGGCACTGCTGGCCGCCTGCGCCGCGCGCATCGCCGACGGCGTGCCGATGGCCACCGTGGCCCACCCGATCAGCGATGTGGCCGAGGTGTTCAACCCGAACGTGGTCAAGGTGGTCCTCGACAAGGCGGGCAGGGCGCTGTATTTCTCGCGCGCCAGCATTCCCTGGCACCGCGACGCCTTTGCCGCCACGCGCGATGCGCTCCCCGCGGGCTACGCGCCGTTGCGCCACGTCGGTCTTTACGCGTACAGCAACGCTTTCCTCCAGGCCTACCCGGCGCTGGAAAGTTCACCGCTCGAAACCATCGAGGCGCTGGAACAGTTGCGCGTGCTGTGGCACGGCCATCCGATCGCCGTGCACATCACCGACAGTGCGCCGCCGGCCGGCGTCGACACGCCCGAGGACCTGGAGCGGGTGCGCCGCCACTACGCTGCCTGAACTTCCTTACGCCAGTTTTACGTTGTCTGCGCCATGCCAAAACGGGCTGGCGGAGGCCCCCGGGATTGGCGTTGAAGCTGACTTTTGTGGTAACTTTCGTGTCAAGTAGCCAGATATACATCAAATGCGGCATCAAACGTGGCATCAAACGCGATCGTTAGCGCACATAAAAATTATCAACATCCTCTAGGAATCTAGGAAACTCATGCGTCTCATTCTGCTAGGAGCACCGGGAGCCGGTAAGGGCACCCAGGCCAACTTCATCAAGGAAAAGTTCAACATCCCGCAGATTTCCACCGGCGATATGCTGCGTGCCGCGATCAAGGCGGGAACCGAGCTGGGCCTGGCTGCCAAGAAGGTGATGGATGCGGGCCAGCTGGTGTCGGACGACATCATCATCGGTCTCGTGAAAGAGCGCCTGAAGGAAACCGACTGCGCCAACGGCTACCTGTTCGATGGCTTCCCGCGCACCATCGCCCAGGCCGACGCCATGAAGGACAGCGGCGTGATGATCGACTACGTGCTCGAAATCGACGTGCCTGATGAGCTGATCGTCGAGCGCATGTCGGGCCGCCGCACCCACGCCGCATCGGGCCGCGTGTACCACACCAAGTTCAACCCGCCGAAGGCTGAGGGCATCGACGACGTCACCGGCGAGCCGCTGGTGCAGCGCGACGATGACAAGGAAGAGACCGTCCTGAAGCGCCTGGCCGTGTACCACAACCAGACCGAAGTGCTGCTCGGCTATTACAACAAGTGGGCGCAGTCGGGCCTGCCGGGTGCGCCAAAGTACCGCAAGATCTCGGGCGTGGGCCCGGTCGAGCAGGTGCGCGATGCGGCGTTCGCGGCGCTGACCGAGTAAGCGGACCAGGTTTCGCTCCCATGCGGCCCTTCGGGGCCGTTGTTGTTTCCGGTTCTGGATCCCGCTACAGATAGCGCTCGATTGCCGCCGTCAACGACGCTTCGTCCCGACAATCTGCCGGGCGCGAGTGTGAGGAATTGTTTCGCGTGCGACGAAGCCGGCTGCGCGGGCCGATAATGGCCTGTCCCCATTCGAATCGCGAGGTGCGCCATGCGTCCCATCCCGTCCCTGATCGCCGTCCTGCTGGCCTTTGGATCCGCCGGCGCACTGGCGCAGAACACGGCCGCGCCGCAGCCGCCGACCGGCAAGCCGGTGTCCGACAGTGCCAGCTACGGCCCGGTGCTCAACCCCCAGGACAGCCCGGCCATGCGCCAGCGCGCCGGCGAAGCCCGGCCCCAGGCCCAGGAGGAGCGCGCCGGCCAGCCACCGGTGACGGGCAAGCAGGACGAGGCCGACCCTTCGGCGCGCCCGGCGCCGCAGCCGCCTGCCCGGCCGCAAACCCGGGAGGAGCGCCAGGGGCGGCCCGCAGCGCGTCCGGCCGACAAGCAGGGCAAACAGGCGCAGCGCCGCCCGGGCGCGGTCCAGCGCGTCGAGAGCACGCCGCGCATCGCCGCGCCGGCGCCGATGCCGTTCCCGCCCGTGCCGGCGCCGGCGGCGCCGGCGCCACTGGTGCCGCAGACCAGCCAGGCCGTGGGCTGCGCCGGCAGCCTGTGCACGGACGCCAGCGGCGCCACCTACAACGCCGGCAACGGCAATGTCGGGGTCAGCAGCAGCGGGCGCCTGTGCACGCGCAACGGCGCGAATATCCAGTGCATCTGAGGCACGCAGCCGCATAAATGGTTTTTCCGGCAAAAAGTTCGCTACAATCGCTGTTTGACGTTTACGTAAACGTAATTGCGTAGTCACGGCGTCATCACCGCGTGCAGACAGCGGCACCAGAACTTTTAAAAAGGGAAAACCATGCAAATTCAGAACAACGTGTTCATCGTCACCGGTGGCGCCTCGGGCCTGGGAGCGGCCACCGCGCGCATGATCACCGAGGCGGGCGGCAAGGTCGTCATCGCCGACGTGCAGCTTGACGCCGGCGCGGCCGTGGCGGCCGAACTGAACGGCCAGTTCGTCAAGTGCGACGTGACCTCGGAAGCCGACGGCCTGGCCGTGGTCGAGGCGGCCACCAGACTGGGCACGCTGCGCGGCCTGGTCAACTGCGCCGGCGTGGCGCCGGCCGTCAAGACCGTCGGCAAGGACGGCCCGCACCCGCTGGACGCCTTCCAGCGCGCGGTGAACATCAACCTGGTCGGTACCTTCAACATGTGCCGCCTGGCGGCCGACGCCATGGGCAAGACCGAAGCAGGAGAATACGGCGAGCGCGGCATCATCATCAACACCGCCTCGGTCGCGGCCTTCGACGGCCAGATCGGCCAGGCCGCCTACGGTTCCTCGAAAGCGGCCGTGGCCGGCATGACCCTGCCGATGGCGCGCGACCTGGCGCGCAGCGGCATCCGCGTGATGACCATCGCCCCGGGCATTTTCGAAACCCCGATGCTGATGGGCATGCCGCAGGAAGTGCGCGATTCGCTGGGCAAGATGGTGCCGTTCCCGCCGCGCCTCGGCATGCCGAAGGAGTACGCGCACCTGGCCAAGGCCATCATCGAGAACGTCATGCTGAACGGCGAGACGATCCGCCTGGACGGCGCGATCCGCATGCAGCCGAAGTAAGCGGCGCAGAGCGGGCGTCCTGAACGCTGCCGCCAATTGCTGTACGATGGGCGGATGTCGGGCGCGTGGCGCAAGCCGCGCGCCCGTTTGCTTTCCGGAGAACCGATTTGACGAAGAACAATACGATGCCGCGCATGGCCCTTGGCCTCATGCTGGCCCTCGGCGCCACCCTGGCCGCCACCCCTTCCGCGCTGGCGCCGGACGTCCTGCAGCGCGCGCCCGAAGCCGCCACCGGCTACCAGGACAAGGCCGGCTGGCCGGCCCGCAGCTTCATGGTGGCCGCGGCCAATCCGCTGGCGGTGGACGCCGGCTACGCGATCCTGAAGCAGGGCGGCAGCGCGATCGATGCCGCCATCGCGACCCAGCTGGTGCTGACCCTGGTCGAGCCCCAGTCTTCCGGCATCGGCGGCGGCGCCTTCCTGGTCCACTACGACGGCCGCAAGACCCAGGCCTTCGACGGCCGCGAAACCGCGCCCTCGAAAGCTGACGAGCGCCTGTTCCAGCGGCCCGACGGCACGCCGCTGTCGCGTACCGAGGGCATCGTCGGCGGCCGTTCGACCGGCGCGCCGGGCGTGCTGCGCATGCTGGAACTGGCCCACAGGGAGCATGGCAAGCTGCCGTGGAAGGCCTTGTTCGTCCCCGCCATCCGCCTCAGCGAGGAAGGCTTCGCGGTCAGCCCGCGCCTGCACGCGCTGCTCAGCGGCGAGCGCCACCTGCGCAAGGACCCGGAGGCGGCGCGCTACTTCTACGGCAACGGCGGCCAGCCCTGGCCGGTCGGCCACATCCTGAAGAACCCGGCGCTGGCCAGGACCCTGCGCGAGATCGCCGCCGGCGGCGCCGACGCTTTTTACCAGGGCCGCATCGCGCGCGACATCGCGGCGAAGGTCGCGGGGCACCCGAGCAACCCGGGCCTGCTGAGCGCCGCCGACATCGCCGACTACCGGCCGCAAGTGCGCACTCCGGTGTGCAGCGACTACCGCGCCTACACCGTGTGCGGCATGCCGCCGCCTTCTTCCGGCGGCATCGCCGTGGCCCAGATGCTGGGCATGTTCGAGACCTTCGACATGCGGGCGCTGGCACCCATCAACGGCGTGCCGGACGTCGAGGCCCTGCACCTGTTCAGCGAAGTGGGGCGCCTGGCCTATGCCGACCGCAACCGCTACGCGGCCGACACCGACTTCGTGCCGCTGCCGGGCAAGGGCGTGCCCAGCCTGATCGACAAGACCTACCTGGCCACGCGCGCCCGGCTGGTCGGCGCGCGCTCGATGGGCGAGGCGCCGGCCGGCAAGCCGCCCGGCATGGAAGTCGCCTGGCACTGGGGCAAGGACAATGCCATCGAAACGCCGTCCACCTCGCACCTGTCGGTGGTGGACGGCTACGGCATGGGCCTGGCCATGACCACGACCGTCGAAGACGCCTTCGGCTCGCGCCAGATGGTCGACGGCTTCATTCTGAACAACCAGCTGACCGACTTTTCCTTCGCTTCGCGTGACGCCGACGGTCCGATCGCGAACCGGGTCGAAGCCGGCAAGCGCCCGCGCAGCGCGATGTCGCCCACCATCGTGTTCGACCGCAGGAGCGGCAGACTGGTGCTGGCGGTCGGTTCGCCGGGCGGCCCGGCCATCATCAACTACGTGGCCAAGGTGCTGGTTGGCACCCTCGACTGGGGCCTGAACGTGCAGCAGGCGATCGCGCTGCCGAACTTCGGCAGCCGCAACGGCCCCACCGAACTGGAGGCGGGGCGCTTCCCGGCCGCCACGGTCGAGGCCCTGAAGGCGCGCGGGCACGCGGTACGGCAGGGCGAGCAGACCTCGGGCCTGCACGGCATCCAGCGCATCGAGGTGCATGGCGTGCCGCTCTGGTACGGCGGGGCCGATCCACGCCGCGAGGGCGTGGCCCGGGGCGACTGAGCCTGGCGCTGCGTCGGCGTGGGTATGCGTGGCTTGCCAAGGCGCGCCCGGCAGGTGCAGCCGGTGACCATAACGGGCCGGACAGGCGCATACTGGGCCTGTGTTCCCCCTCGTTGAAAGGAAATGGTCATGCATACCCCGATGACGATGCCGCGGGTGGTCCTCGCGGCGATGTTGTTGACCAGTACTGCCGCCGGCGCCGCCACGCCCGTGCTGAGCGCGCGCGACCAGGGCGCGGCCTTCAGGGCGGCCGGCTTCAGCCTGCAGGGCAAGCAATGGCGCCAGTGCGATGACCCGTCGCCCGCCTACGTGCCGGGCGAGATCGCCGAGGTGCGCGACCTGAACGGCGACGGCCGGCCGGAAGCCCTGATCACCGAAAGCAGCAGCGCCTGCTACGGCCATGCCGGGGCCGGCTATGCGCTTGTTTCCAGGCAGGCGGACGGGAGCTGGAAGAAGATCTCGGGCGGCACCGGCATGGCCAGTTTCCTGTCCACCCGCGGCAAGGACGGCTGGCCGGACATCGAAGTGGGCGGCCCCGGCTTCTGCTTCCCGGTCGAGCGCTGGAACGGCAAGGCGTATGTCCTGCAACGCCACCAGTACGAAGGCAAGGCTTGCCGGCCGGGGCGCTGACCGTCGGCGAAAACCAACTGCCACCCCGTCCAGGCCGGGGCAAAGCGCAATTATTTTCCTAGAGGTATCCGACATTTGCTAAGCTTGGCGGGTGGAAAGTCAAGCAAAAACAGGCCTGGTCCTTACGGGCGGTGGAGCACGCGCCGCCTACCAGGCCGGCGTGATGCATGCGATCGCCCGCATCCTGGCCGACGCCGGCCGTCCGGCCTTGCGTTCTCCGTTCGACATCATCTGCGGCACCTCGGCCGGCGCCCTGAACGCCACCGCGCTGGCCTGCCG
Source organism: Massilia sp. MS-15 (assembly GCF_020176695.1). Classification (GTDB taxonomy): domain Bacteria; phylum Pseudomonadota; class Gammaproteobacteria; order Burkholderiales; family Burkholderiaceae_D; genus Telluria; species Telluria hydrophila. Next base: position 146,718 of record NZ_JAIWIA010000024.1, read on the forward strand.
CGCCGACGATTTCGGCAGCGCCGTGCGCGGCCTGCTCGCGGTGTGGGAAGGCGTGTCGGCGCACCAGGTCTACCGCGCCGATTCGCTGGCCGTGCTGCGCAGCGGCGCGCGCTGGCTGTCGCTGCTGTCCTTTGGCTGGCTGCTGCGCAAGTGGCATGCGGCGCCGCCCCAGTCCCTGCTCGACAATACCCCGCTGGCGGGCCTGCTGCACCATGCGCTCGACCTGCCGCGCCTGGATGCGGCGCTGGCCGACGGGGTGCTGCACGCGCTGGCGGTCACCGCCTCCTCGTACAGCAGCGGCCACCACATCACCTTCTACCAGGCGGCGCGCGAGATCGCGCCCTGGCTGCGCCACCAGCGCCTGGCGCTGCCGACCCAGATCGGTGTCGAGCACCTGCTGGCCTCGAGCGCGATTCCCTTCATCTTCCCGGCCGTGCCGCTGTACCTGGCCGGACGGCGCGAATACTGCGGCGACGGCTCGATGCGCCAGCTGGCGCCGATCGCGCCGGCGATCCACCTGGGCGCCACCCGCGTGCTGGTGGTGGGAGCGGGACGCATGTCCGAGTCCGCCACCGAGCGCGCGCCCGGCCTGGCCGGCAACGCGGGCTATCCGAGCCTGGCGCAGATCGCCGGCCACGCGCTGTCCTCGATCTTCCTGGACAGCCTGGCGTCCGACATCGAGCGCCTGCAGCGCGTCAACCAGACCCTGGAGCGGGTGGCGCCGGAGGCACGCGCCGCGCTGCCGCTGCGGCGCGTGGAACTGCTGGTGATCGCACCGTCCGAGCGCCTGGACGACATCGCGCTACGCCACGTGCATAGCCTGCCATCCCCGGTGCGCACCCTGCTGGGCGGGATCGGCGCGCTCGAGACGCGCGGCGCGGCGCTGGCCTCCTACCTGCTGTTCGAAGGCGGCTACACGCGCGAACTGATCCGTCTTGGCGAACACGACACGCTGGCGCGGCGCGACGACGTACTGGACTTCTTCCCGGCATGACTCCATTGATCCGCGTGCTGGCGGCACTGCTGCTGGCCCTGTCCTGCTGCGCCCAGGCCGCCCAGGCCGTGATACCCGGCGCCAGCCTGCGCTTCCAGCACCTGTCGGTGGCCGAGGGCCTGGCCCAGGAAACCGTGCTGGCGATGCTGCAGGACCGCGACGGCTTCATGTGGTTCGGCACCCAGAACGGCCTGTCGCGTTTCGACGGCTACCGCGTCATCAACTACCGCAGCGTGCCGGGCAAGCCGCGCACGCTGTCGAACAGCTGGGTGCGGGTGCTGCACCTGGACCGCCACGGCCGGTTGTGGCTGGGCACCGACGGCGGGCTCAACCTGTACGACCCGGTCAGCCAGTCGTTCACCCTGTTCGTGCCGGACGAGACGGCGCGGCGCGGCAACGGCAACCGCCACATCAATGCCATCGTCGGCGATGGCCGCGACGGACTGTGGATCGGCACCAACGACGGCCTGCAGTACTTCGACACCACGCTGCGCCGTTTCCGCACCTGGCACCACGAGCGCGGCAACGAGCGCAGCCTGAGCGACGACAACGTCAACGCCCTGGCGCTGGACGGCAGCGGGCGCCTGTGGATCGGCACCGGCGGCGGGCTGGACAGCCTGGCGCCGGACGGCGAGCGGATCGAACACCATCCATCCGGCCTGGGCCCGCGCGCCAACCCGGTGCATGCGCTGATGGTGGACGGCACCCAGCGCCTGTGGGTCGGGCGCCTGGGCGGGCTGGAACGGCACGCGCTGTCGGGCAAGGAGACCGGGCAGGTGCGCCGCTTCGGGCCGCGCGACGGGGTCGGTCCCTGGTGGATCACGGCCCTGTACCGCGACGCCACCGGCGAGGTCTGGGCCGGCACCCACGACAACGGCCTGCTGCGCTGGCGCGCCGGCGACGACAGCTTCGAGAACCACCGCCACGTCGTGGCCGACCGCCACAGCCTGGCCGACAACCAGGTCTCGGCCCTGTACCGCGACCGCCTCGGCACCTTCTGGGTCGGCACCTGGTTTGCCGGGGTGTCGCGGGTGGACCTGGGCAGCGGCGGCTTCGCGCGCATCGTGCGGCGCGAGGACGTGCCGGGCATGCCCCCTTCGCTGGCCGACAACAAGGCGCGCGCGCTGCTGGTCGATCCGGCAGGCGGCGGCCACAAGCTGTGGGTCGGTACCAACAGCGCGCTGAACCACCTCGACCCGGCCAGCGGCGCCGTCACCGCCTACCGCCACGATCCGCGCAATCCGAACAGCCCGATCGGCACCCCGGCCACGGCGCTGGCGCGCGACAGCAGCGGCCGGTTGTGGATCGGCAGCCGCATCGGCCTCAGCACCTTCGACCCGGCCAGTGGCCGCTTCACGCGCCAGGTGCTGCCGGGCGACGCCGAGGCCAACCACGTGCGCGGCTTGCTGGTCACGCCGGACGATGCGGTGTGGATCGCCACCCGCGGCGGACTGCACCGGTTCGAGCAGCGCAGCGGCAAGGTGGACAGCTGGCGCCACGACCCGGCCCGCGCCAGCAGCCTGGCGGACGACATCGTGCGGCCGATGCTGCTGGACCGGCGCGGCCGCATGTGGATCGGCACCTTCGACGGCCTCGACCTGATGGACCGTGGCACCGGGCGTTTCCGCCACTTCCGCCACGACCCGCTCGATGCGGGCAGCCTGAGCCACGACGAAGTGCATGCGCTGTTCGAGGACAGCCGCGGCGACATCTGGGTCGGCACCGCGGCGGGCCTGAACCGCATGGTGATGGCGGCCGACGGCGCGATGCGCTTCGTGCGCTACACGCGCCGCGACGGCCTGCTGGACGACGCGCTGGCGGCGATCATGGAAGACGGCGACGGCCGCCTGTGGGTCAGCAGCACCAGCGGCATTTCCTGCTTCGATCCGTCCACCCGGCGCTGGCGCAACTATACGGCGGCGGACGGCCTGACCGAAGGCGCCTTCTTCGATTCCTCGGCCGCGCGCGCTCCCGACGGCACCCTGTACTTCGGCGGCTTCAACGGCATCACGGCCTTCGACCCGCGCGCGATCCGCGACAACCGCGTGGCGCCGCATCCGGTGATCACCGGCCTGACGATCTTCAACCGCCCGATCGAGGAAGCCTTGCCGGGCGCGCTCAAGGGACCGGTCGAGCATGCCGAGACCGTGACCCTGCCGGCCGGCGCCTCGGTGTTCTCGCTCGAATTCTCGGCCCTGCACTTCGCCGCCCCCGAGCGCAACCGCTTCGCCTATCGGCTGGACGGCTTCGACCGCGACTGGATCGAGGGCGACGCCGGCAAGCGTTTCGCCACCTACACCAACCTCGACCCGGGCACCTATGTGTTCCGCCTGCGCGCGGCCAACAAGGACGGGGTCTGGAGCGAACAGGTGGCGGCGCTGGCGATCACGATCGAGCCGCCGCCCTGGGGCACGCCCTGGTTCCGCGCGGTGGCGGTGCTGGTGCTGGTCGCGCTCGGCTACACGGCGCTGCGCATGCGCCTGTCCGGCCTGCGCCGCCAGAAGGAAGAACTGGCGCGCCAGGTGGGCCTGCGCACCGAGCAGGTCGAGCAGCAGAACCGCGTGCTGGAACGCCAGACCGGCGAGCTGCGCGAACAGGAAGGGCGGGTGCGCCAGCAGTCCAACGAACTGGCACGCGCCTACCGCGCGCTGCAGGAGAACGAGGAATTCCTGCGCCAGGCCAAGCAGCGCGCGGAGGACGCGACGCGCCAGAAATCCGAGTTCCTGGCCAACATGAGCCACGAGATGCGCACCCCGCTGGCCGGCGTGATCGGCATGCTCGGCTTCGCCCTGCGCGATCAGGCGCTGCGCGCCGGCACCCGCGAACAGGTGGCGCGCGCCCAGGGCAATGCGGAGTCGCTGCTGGCGATCATCAACGACCTGCTCGATTTTTCCAAGATCGAGGCGGGCAAGCTGAGCATCGAGAACATCGACTTCGACCTGCACGCCCTGATCCGCGGCGTGGCCAGCCTGTTCGAGGAGCAGGCGATCGAGGGCGTCGGCTTCGACCTGGCGTTCGACGACGCGCTGCCGCGCTTCGTACTGGGCGACCCGACCCGCCTGCGCCAGGTGCTGGTCAACCTGCTGGGCAATGCCTTCAAGTTCACCTGCGCCGGCAGCATCGCGCTGGAGGTGGCGTGCCGCCCGGACGAGCAGGTGCGCGGCGAAGGCTGGCACATGGTGCGCTTTACCGTGCGTGACACCGGCATCGGGATTCCCGCCAGCGCGCTGCCGCGCCTGTTCCAGAAGTTCGAGCAGGCCGATACCTCCACCACGCGCCGCTATGGCGGCACCGGGCTGGGACTGGCGATCTGCCGCCAGCTGGTGGCCCTGATGGGCGGCTCGATCGGTGTCAACAGCGTGGAGGGCAAGGGCAGCACCTTCAGCGTGCTGCTGCCGCTGGCCGACGGGGTCGAGCCGGCCGACCTGGCAAACGCGCCGCGCGCGCCGCACAGCCACCGGCTGCGCGTGCTGTGTGCCGAGGACTTCACCACCAACCAGATCATCGCCCGCACCCTGGTCGAGGAGATGGGACATGCGGTCGACGTCGTCGACAACGGCGCCCAGGCGCTGGCGGCCTGCGCCCGCTACCGCTACGACCTGGTGCTGATGGACGGGCGCATGCCGGAGATGGATGGCGCCACCGCCACCCGCCTGATCCGCGCCGGCGGCAGCGCGCAGCTGCGCGTGCTCGACCCGCACCTGATGATCGTGGCCCTGACCGCGAACGTCAGTGGCGAGGACCGGGCGCGCTACCTGGCCGCCGGCATGGACGGCTTCCTCACCAAGCCGATCGACGAGGCAGCCCTGCATTTGCAGATCGCGCGCGCCATCGAGCGCCAGCTGGCGCGCGGGATCGCGCTGCCGCCGCTGCCGGCCGGGGCGGCCGCCCTGGCGCCGTCGGTGGCGACCCTGGACGCGCTGTTCGAGGTGGCGCCAGCCGCGGATCCGGCGCCCGCGCCGGTTCCTGCTCCGGCCGCCGCCGCGTCCGGCACCAGCCTGTCCGCGCGCCTGCGCGCCGCCTTCGCGGCCGACCTGCCGCGCCGCCGCGCCGAACTGGCGGCGGCGCTGGACGGCGGCGACCTGGAAACGGCCGGACGGGTGCTGCACGGCCTGCGCGGCAGCGCCGCCTATCTCGGCGAGGATGCGCTCGGCGCGCTGTGCGCCGAACTCGAAGCGGCGGCCGGCGCCGGCCGCCATGACGCGCTGCTGGCCGGCCACGCCGCGCTCGAGCAGCGGCTGGACGCTTTCCTGCCGGCCTGAAAGCCGTTGCGCGCACAGCCATGTTCCGCCCGCGCGGCGCTATGCCTATAATGGGCTTCCGAACGCAAGGAAAAGGACGCGCGGCGAGATGAAGGTGCTGGTGGTGGACGACGACGTGGTGGCGCGCATGATGCTGATGCATCTGGTCGACAGTTGCGGCGCATACGACATCGTCGAAGCGGACGATGGCGAGGATGGCTGGCGCCAGCTGGAAGCCGGCCTGCGTCCCGGCATCGTGTTCTGCGACCTGCGCATGCCGCGGCTGGATGGCCTCGGCCTGCTGGCGCGGGTGCGCGCCGCGCCCGCGCTGGCCGCGCTGCCCTTCGTGCTGGTGTCGGCCGCCGCCGATGCCGACACCCTGGCCGAAGCCGGGCGCCAGGGCGCCGACGGCTACATCGTGAAACCCTTCGCCGCCGGCCAGGTCAGGGCCCAGCTCACGCGCCTGGTGCATCCGGACGAAGAGCCGGCGGCCGTGCTGCGCCGCCTCGGCATCGGCCGCGAGCGCCTGCAGGCCTACCTCGGCGGCCTGCAGCGCCAGCTCGAGGAGACCGGGGCCGCCATCCCTCCCTCGCGCGATCGCCTGCTGCAGCTGGCCGAAGGCTGCGCCACCCTCGGGCTGGCGGACAGCGCGGCGCGCCTGCGCGCGGCGGCCGCCGCCGTGGCCGACGCCGCGCCAGCCTCCCCGCACACCCAGGCGGCGCTGGCCCAGGCCCTGGGCGCCGTGCGCCGCCAGCAAGCCCGGGTTCCCGACTGAGGCGGCAAGGTCGGCCTCGCCGGCCTTGCCGGCACATTACTTTAGATTTAAAGTACAGCGCATCTTTGCTGCGTTGCTGGAATTCCAACAGGGACCGACCATGAACGATATTTCCGCAGCACTCGCGCCGTCCGGCTACACCGACGGCTTTGCCCGCGCCAGCCTGCCGCCGCCCGACGAATGGCCGGAACTGCGCTTCGACCTGCCCGAGCTGCAGTATCCGGCCCGGCTGAACAGCGCCGCCGAGTTGCTCGACGGCGCCAGCGCGCGCGGCTGGGATGGGCGCACCGCCCTGGTCGGCACCCGCGAGCGCCTCAGCTATGCCGCGCTGCGCGCGCGGGTCGACCGCATCGCCCACGTGCTGCGCCAGGACCTGGGCCTGGCCAGCGGCAGCCGGGTACTGGTGCGCGGCGCCAACTGTCCGATGATGGCGGCCTGCATCCTGGCCGTGATCAAGGCCGGCTGCATCGCCGTGCCGACCATGCCGCTGCTGCGTGCACGCGAGCTGGGCACCATCGCCAGCCGGGCCCGGGTCGGCGCCGTGCTGTGCGCCGCCAGCCTGCGCGCCGAGGTCGACGCGATGGAACCCGGCGGCCTGCCGCTGCTGCTGTTCGACGCGCCAGACGCTACGCCGGAATCGCTGGAAGCGCGGATGGCGGCCCACGACAGCCCTTATCCCGCGCACGACACCGCGGCCGACGACATCTGCCTGATCAGCTTCACCTCCGGCACCACCGGCGTGCCGAAGGGCACCATGCACTTCCACCGCGACCTGCTGGCGATCTGCGACTGCTTCCCGCGCCACACGCTGGCATCACAGGCCGACGATATCTTCATCGGCACGCCGCCGCTGGCCTTCACGTTCGGCCTGGGCGGCCTGCTGCTGTTCCCGCTGCGGGTCGGCGCCTGCGCCGTGCTGGCCGAGAAGCTCAGCCCGGAAACCCTGCTGGCGGCGATCCAGCAGCAGCGCGCCACCATCTGCTTCACCGCGCCCACCTTCTACCGCCAGATGGCGCAGCTGGCGGACCGCTTCGACTTGAGCAGCCTGAGCCGTAGCGTGTCGGCCGGCGAAGCCTTGCCGGTGGCCACCCGCGCCGCCTGGAAGGCGGCCACCGGGCTCGAGATGATCGACGGGATCGGCGCCACCGAGATGCTGCACATCTTCATCTCCGCCGCCGGCAGCGCGGTACGCCCCGGCGCGACCGGCAAGCCGGTCCCCGGCTACCAGGCCTGCATCCTCGACGAGGACGGGCGCCGGCTCGGTCCGGGCCAGGTCGGGCGGCTGGCGGTGAAGGGCCCGACCGGCTGCCGCTACCTGGACGATCCGCGCCAGCGCAACTACGTGCACGAGGGCTGGAACATCACGGGCGACGCCTACCAGATGGACGAAGACGGCTATTTCCACTACTGCTCGCGGCTGGACGACATGATCATCTCGGCCGGCTACAACATCGCCGGCGCCGAGGTCGAGGAAGTGCTGCTGCACCATCCGGCGGTGGCCGAATGCGGGGTGGTGGGCCGGGCCGACGAGGAGCGCGGCCAGGTGGTCGAGGCGCATGTCGTGCTCAAGCCGGGCGTGGCGGCGGGCGCCGAGACCGCGCTGGCGCTGCAGGAATTCGTCAAGGCGCGGATCGCGCCGTACAAGTATCCGCGTGTGGTGCGCTTTCGCGAGCAGCTGCCGCGCACCGAGACCGGTAAACTGCAACGCTTTAAACTCCGCAGCGATGCGGTCTGAGGAAAACATGTCCAAACGCGAAGATGGGGAGCAGGGCGGCGAACTCGACCTGGCGAGCCGGCTGACCCGCGATCACCACCAGTCGCTCAAGCTGTGGCTGCGCATGCTGTCGTGCACGGTGCGTATCGAGAACGAGATCCGCACCCGCCTGCGCGCGCAGTTCGGCATCACCTTGCCGCGCTTCGACCTGATGGCCCAGCTGGAACGGCATCCGGATGGCTTGCGGATGGGGGAACTGTCGAAGCGCATGATGGTCACCGGCGGCAACGTCACCGGCATCACCGACCAGCTCGAGCGCGAGCAACTGGTGGTGAGGGTGCCCGATCCGCACGACCGCCGCGCCTGGGCGGTGCGCCTGACGCCGGCCGGGCGCAGCGCTTTTGCCGCGATGGCCGCGGTGCACGAGCGCTGGATCGACGAGATGCTGGCCGGTTTCCCGGCCGAGGACAAGGCCAGCCTGATTGCGCTGCTGGCCTCGATGAAGGAAACACTGCGGGTGGAGGAGGGGCCGGCGGCCCCGTAGTCCCGGCGCCCGGTCCGTCGGTCAGGCGCGCTGCGCGCCGGACGAGCGGCGGCGGCGCACGCCGGCCACGGCCAGCAAGCCCAAGCCCAGCAGCGCCAGGCTGCCCGGTTCCGGCACTTCGGCGGCGCCGTCCTGGCCGTCCTGGCCGCCCTGCGGCGGCTGCTCGTGGCTGCCGCCGTTGCCACCGGTCTGCCCCGGGTCCGGCACCAGCGGATCCTGGCCCGTACCCGTACCGGCGCCGCCGCCGGTGCCAGTGCCGCTGCCACCACCGGTCCCGGTGCCCGTGCCGCCGCCGGTGCCGCTGCCACCACCCGTGCCGCCACCGGGGTTATCCACGACCGGTGGCTTGGCCTTGGCCGGAGCGGTGATGTAGTGGCTCAGGCGTCCGATATTACAGTTACCTTTGCCGCAGTCGCCGGTCAGCTTGTTCACCTGGCTGTTGGTCCACATCAGCTGGGTAAGGTCGCCCAGGTTCTCGAAATAGAAGATGTTGGCCGAGCTCGAGTTGCCGGTGCCAAACTTCAGGGCGAAGTAGCCCGGTCCGGCGAGGTCGGTCAGGAACCAGGCCGAGGCCAGGCCGTCCACTGCCTGGGCCGTATTACTGCTGTTCACATTGATCTTGCTGCTCAGGACCAGGGTGTCGTCGCCCGTGAGCCGCTTCAGTTCCGCCAGTTCGGTCGCATTGCCGGAATTGCCGAGCTTGACCTGGCCGATCAGGCGGTCGACGACGACGCTGCTGGCTACCGGCGTCGCGGAGGCGAGCATCGGGACGCTCAGCAGGAGGGAGCACAGCAGGGAACGGGAGGTCTTCATGACGAATATTTGTTTGAATGAAATAAAAATTGCTTTTATATAATGCAAGTTGCAAGGATAAGAATATCCAAGCGACAAGTAAAGAGATTTCGTCAGATTTGAAACGGGAGTGGCGAATGTGCCACTGTTTGGGTTTGGCAAGCTGGCTGGTACAATAAGGGGCTGCACCACGCCGTATCCGGGGCAGGCACGCGTGTCGCCATAGTACAATGGATAGTACAAGGTCCTCCTAAGACTTAGATGCAGGTTCGATTCCTGCTGGCGACACCATCTTCCCGCCCGTCCGGGCACGCTTTTCCGCTTCCAGCTTGTCACCGGCGCCACGGCGCGCAGGACGGCTTGCATCCCGAGCGCCGGAATTCCGGCCCATGCCCGCCACCCGGTACAATGGGCGCTTCTTTCAACATTTTGCGCTTGCGCCATCGACCGGCGGCAGGCGGGTTCACGGATCATGGCTGTCATTTCCCTCTCTTCCGCGCAACTGGCCTTCGGCCACGTCGCGCTGCTCGACCATGCTGACTTTTCCCTGGAGGCCGGCGAACGCGTGGGCCTGATCGGGCGCAACGGCACCGGCAAGTCTTCGCTGCTGAAGATCATCTCGGGCCGCTCGCGCCTCGACGACGGCCTGCTCGTCATGCAGCAGGGCGTCACCATCGCCTATGTCGAGCAGGAGCCGGTCTTCGATCCGGACATGAGCGTGTTCGACGCCGTCGCCGCCGGCATGGGCGAACAGCAGGCCATGCTGGCCGAGTACGAATCCCTCACCGGGCAGTTCGGTGGCGACAACGACGAGGCGCTGATGGAGCGCATGCACGAGCTGCAGCTCAAGCTCGATGCGATCGACGGCTGGAACCTGGCGCACAAGGTCGACACCACCCTCGACCGCCTGGGCCTGGTGCGCGATGCGAAGATGGGCACGCTCTCGGGCGGGATGCAGAAGCGCGTGGCGCTGGCCGTGGCCCTGGTGTCCGGTCCGGACGTGCTGCTGCTGGACGAGCCGACCAACCACCTCGACTTCAGCTCGATCAAGTGGCTGGAAGGCCTGCTGCGCGAATTCCGCGGCTCGGTGCTGTTCATCACCCACGACCGTAGCTTCCTGGACAATGTCGCCACCCGCATCATCGAGCTCGACCGCGGACGCCTGCTTTCCTTCCCGGGTAATTTTTCCACCTACCAGGAACGCAAGCGCGAGCTGCTCGCCAACGAAGAGGTCGAGAACGCCAAGTTCGACAAGTTCCTGGCCCAGGAAGAAGTCTGGATCCGCAAGGGCGTGCAGGCGCGCCGTACCCGCGACGAAGGCCGCGTGCGCCGCCTGGAAGCGCTGCGCCTGCAGCGCGCCGCGCGCCGCGAACAGCAGGGCACGGTGCGGCTGGACGTCGCCGCCGGCGAGCGTTCCGGCAAGATCGTCGCCGACCTGGACAACATCTCCAAGTCCTACGGCGAGAAAGTCATCGTGCGCAATTTCACCGGCACCATCCTGCGCGGCGACAAGGTCGGCCTGATCGGTCCGAACGGCGCCGGCAAGACCACCCTGCTCAAGATCATCCTGGGCGACGAGACGGCCGACAGCGGCTCCGTGAAGCTCGGCACGCGCCTGAATGTCGCCTATTTCGACCAGATGCGCGCCCAGCTCAACGAAGAGGCGAGCCTGGCCGACACCATCTCGCCGGGCAGCGACTGGGTCGAGATCAATGGCCAGAAGAAGCACGTGATGACCTACCTGAACGACTTCCTGTTCGCGCCGGAACGCGCGCGCTCGCCCGTGAAGTCGCTCTCCGGCGGCGAGCGCAACCGCCTGCTGCTGGCGCGCCTGTTCGCCAAGCCGGCCAACTGCCTGGTGCTGGACGAACCGACCAACGACCTCGACATCGAGACCCTGGAACTGCTCGAGGAACTGCTCGAGGAATACACGGGCACCGTGTTCCTGGTCAGCCACGACCGCACCTTCCTCGACAATGTCGTGACCCAGGTGATCGTGGCTGAAGGTAATGGCTTGTGGCGCGAATACGTGGGCGGCTATACCGACTGGGAGCGCGCGCGCGCGCAGGAGTCTGCCGGCGCGCCGAAACAGGCGCAGGCGGCGCAGAAAGTCCAGGCCGCCAGCGAGCCGGCCGCGAACCCGCAGGGCGCGGGCAAGAAGGTCAAGCTCAGCTACAAGGAACAGCGCGAGCTGGAAGAGCTGCCCCAGCTGATCGCCACCCTCGAGGATGAGCAGTCGGCCATCACGGCCCAGCTGAACTCGGCGGATTTCTACAAGCAGAGCCCGGGCGAAGCGCGCCGCCTGAGCGCGCGCCACGCCGAGATCGACGCGCTGCTGCTCGATGCCCTCGAGCGCTGGGAGCGGATCGAAGCCCGCGCGCGCGGCGAATGAACCGGGCAGGGGCCGGCACCGCATGAGCGAACACGACGACTCCCGCGGCCTGGCCGCCAGCACGCCCGCCCAGGCGGCCGACGCCCCGCTGTTCAGCCGCGCCGCGTGGGCCCGCATCCTTCCCTTCGGCGCCTACCTGGCTTTCCTTGTCCTCGGCGACATGCTCGAGCGCGCCGGCTTCGCGCGCGCCGGCCTGCGCTGGCTGTATCCGGCGCAGGCCGCCACGGTGGCGCTGCTGCTGGCGATCAACTGGCGCCGCTACCACGAGCTGCGGATGCCGCTGCCCGGCCCGGCCCAGTTGCTGGCGGCGCTGGCGACCGGCGCGCTGGTGTTCGCGCTGTGGATTCACCTCGACGCACCCTGGATGACGCTGGGAAACAGTCCCGGCTACGACCCGCGCGGCAACGGCGGAATCGACCCGCTGCTGGCCGGCCTGCGCATCGCCGGCGCGGTCCTGGTGGTGCCCGTGATGGAAGAACTGTTCTGGCGCTCCTTCCTCATGCGCTGGGTCGATTCGCCGGACTTCGAAGCCCTGGCGCCGGCGCGCGTGGGCCTGAAGGGTTTCCTCGTCTCGGTCCTGCTGTTCGGCTTCGAACACCACCTGTGGCTGGCCGGCATCGTGGCCGGGGCCGCCTACGGCCTGCTGTACATGCGCCAGCGTAACCTGTGGGGACCGGTCGTCGCCCACGCCTTGACCAACGGCCTGCTCGGGGCCTGGGTGCTGGCCACCGGCAGCTGGTCCTTCTGGTAGCGCACATTTCGCTCCCGGCATAGCCAACAAAACACCAGAGCTATGCTATTCTCGGCCGAATTGTTGTAGAAAAGTACACAAACGGTCCGCGCTGGCCGCGGCCAGGATGCAACACATCGGTCCGCAGGGCATCGAATCGTGCGCTTCGCCGCGGTTTCACTGTTGTACTATCAAAACAATTTCCATTTTGCAAACTGGCAGGCTGGGCGAGGCGGTATGCGCTGAGTGGCCGGCTGCATGCACCGGGGATCGCAGTCGTCCATCGGGCTGGCGCCGGCGGCGCGGAACAATCACAATCAATCGCAAAGCGGGGGAGAGAGATGAACGCAACAGTGAGGATAGGCTTGCTGGTGAACCGGCTGCGCTGCATGTCGGTGGCGGAAATGGGCTACCGCGTGCGCCAGGCCGCCGCGACCCGCATGGGTCGCCGCATGGCGGGCCGTACCGCCCCGGCTCCGCTGCCGCGCGCGCGTACCCTGGCCGTGCACGGCGCCCCCGCGCTCGATCCGGCCGAACGCGAAGCGCTGCTGCTCGACGCCGAGCGTATCTGCGCCGGCCACGTGGTCCTGTTCGCCGAGCGCCGCTTCGACGTCGGCGTGCCCACCGCCTGGAACCGCGATCCCGACACCGGCGTCACCGCCCCGCCGCTGTACGCCGGCGACATCGCCATCGGCGACCGCGAGCAGGTCGGCGACATCAAGCATGTGTGGGAACTGAACCGCCACCTGCACCTGGTGCGCCTGGCCCAGGCCTGGGCCGTGAGCGGCGAGCTGCGCTGGCTGCATGCGCTCGAGCAGCAGCTGCGCAGCTGGCTCGAGCAGTGCCCGCCGCTGACCGGACCCAACTGGACCAGCCCGCTGGAACTGGGCATCCGCCTGATCAACTGGAGCCTGGTGTGGCAGCTGGCCGGCGGCGAGAACAGCCCGCTGTTCGAGGGCGAGTCCGGACAGCGGCTGCGCAGCGACTGGCTGAGCAGCATCCACGCCCACTGCCGCGGCATCGCGCGCAACCTGTCGCGCCACTCCTCGGCCAACAACCACCTGATCGGCGAACTGGCCGGCCTCTACGTGGGCGCCAGCACCTGGCCCTGCTGGAAGGAGTCGGCCGAGTGGACGGCGACGGCGCGCCGCGAGCTCGAGCACGAGGCCGTGCTGCAGTTCTCGCGCGACGGCGTCAACCGCGAGCAGGCCTTTGCCTATCACATCTTCTCGAGCGAATTCCTGTTCGTGGCCGGCCTGATGGGCCAGGCCTGCGGCCAGCCTTTCCCGCGTCCCTACTGGGCGTCGCTGCAGCGCGCGCTGCGCTTCCTGCGCTCGGTGCGCGACGTTGGCGGCCACCTGCCGGCGGTGGGCGATGCCGATGACGGCCGCGTGTTCCGCCTGGACGCCGGCGGCGGCGAGCGTGCCGCCCAGCTGCTGGCGCTGGGCGACACCGTCTTCGGCGCGGCCGCCGACAGCCATCCCGGCGTGCGCTGGCTGCTGCATGCGCTGCCGGGGGCGCGCCCCGACTGCGATCCGCACGAAGTCGACAGCGGCTGGGCCTTCCCGGACGGCGGCTACCTGCTGTTCGGCAGCCACTTCGGCGAGCATACCGAAATCAAGGGCCTGCTCGACTGCGGCCCACTGGGCTATCTCGGCACCGCCGCCCATGGCCATGCCGACGCGCTGGCCCTGACCCTGTCGGTGGCGGGCGAGGAATGCCTCATCGATCCGGGCACCTATTCCTACTGGCAGGAGCAGAAGTGGCGTGACTATTTCCGCGGCACCTCGGCCCACAACACCGTGCGCATCGACGGCCTCGACCAGTCCACCAGCGGCGGGCGCTTCATGTGGCTGCGCAAGGCGCAGGCGCACATCGAGCGCATGCCGAGCAGCCCGGGCGACTTCGACTTCCGCGGCTCGCACGACGGCTATGCCCGCCTGGCCGACCCGGTGCGCCACATGCGCAGCGTGCGCTTCGACAGCGCCAGCAATACGCTCAGCGTGCGCGACGAGGTATCGGCGCGCAAGCCGCACAAGGTGGAGCTGTTCTGGCACTTCGCGCCCGAACTCGACGTGCGCCTCACCAGCCACGGCCTGTCGGCGCGCGGCAAGCGCTTCGTGCTGCAACTGCAGGCCTCGGGCGCCGACCTGCAGCTGGAACTGGTGCGCGGGGCCGAGAACCCGCCACTCGGCTGGTGCTCGCGTACCTATGAATCGAAGCGTCCGTGCGACGTGCTCAGGATCACGACCGTATCGTCCGCCGTTCCGGTCGAATGCAGGTTTACAATAACGTTCCTGCATTAGCAAAAAGTTATTAATAAGCAATAAAGCTTTTATTATTAAAGGGAAATGTCCAAATGCTGATTTACCTCGTTGCCGGTGCGCGTCCGAATTTCATGAAGATCGCCCCCATCGTGCGCGCCCTGCAGGCCCAGGATGCCCTGTCGTACAAGATCATCCATACCGGCCAGCACTACGACCGCGAGATGAACGATGTGTTCTTCGAAGAACTGGGCATTCCGCAACCGGACGTGTTCATGGCCGCCGGCGGCGGCAGCCACGCCCAGCAGACCGCCAAGATCATGGTCGGTTTCGAGGAGCTGTGTGTTGCCGAGCGCCCGGATGCGGTGCTGGTGGTGGGCGACGTGAATTCCACCCTGGCCTGCTCGGTGGTGGCCAAGAAGCTGGCGATCCCGGTCGCCCACGTCGAGGCCGGGCTGCGCAGCGGCGACATGGCCATGCCGGAAGAAATCAACCGCCTCGTCACCGACAGCATCTCGGACTGGTTCTTCGTCACCGAACCGGCGGCGCTGGAACACCTGCGCCGCGAGGGCAAGCCGGACGCCGCCGTGCACTACGTCGGCCATGTGATGGTGGACAACGTGCTGTACCAGGCCGACAAGCTGTCGCGCACCGATACGTCAAGTTTCGAAACGGGCGCCTTCAAGGCGGCGCAGGCGGGCGGCCGCTACGGCGTGGTCACGCTGCACCGGCCCAGCAACGTGGACGAGCCGGCCACTTTTGCCCGCATCGCCGGCGCGCTGAAGGAGATCGCGCAAGAGCTGCCGCTGATCTTCCCGGTGCATCCGCGCACCCGCGCCAACATCGAGAAGTTCGGCATCGACCTGGGGCCGAACGTCACGCTGGCCGGCCCGCAGGCCTACATGGCCTTTCTCAACCTGTGGAAGGACGCGGCCGTGGTGCTGACCGACAGCGGCGGCCTGCAGGAAGAAACCACGGCGCTGGGCGTGCCCTGCGTGACGATCCGCGAGAATACCGAGCGTCCGGTGACGGTGGACGAGGGTTCGAACGTGCTGGCCGGTACCGATCCGGAAGCCATCCTGCGCGAAGCGCGCAAGATCCTGGCCGGGCAGGGCAAGCAGGGCCGCCGCCCGCACCTGTGGGACGGCCGCGCCGCCGAGCGCATCGTCGCCGTGCTGGCGCGCGAACTGGGCGTGGCCGCGCCGGAAAGCCTGGCCGCCTGAAGCCGCCGCCCGCGCGCTGCGGGCCGCATGGCAGGCTTGCCAGGCCCGGACCGGCCCGCAACCCGTGCAGGAAGGCATGCTGCCGACGGCGGCACCGGTACCGCCACCGGCAGGCGGGCCGGACAGGGATAGGACGGCCATAGAAGCCGCCTGCAATAACACACACGAGCTCGCGCTGCCGCCTGCGGGCCGTCCTGGGGGACGGTCCGGGCAGCGGCATGGCATGTCGCCGCGCCGCGGTCAAGGCAATGATACGCGGCAGCAATGAATGCCACTCAATTAATACATTTTGCATATCAGAAGAGAGCAAACGACATGAAGATCCTGGTTACTGGCGGCATGGGCTACATCGGCTCGCATACCGTCGTCGAACTGCAGCACGCCGGCCATGAGGTGGTCGTGGTGGACAACCTGTCCAACGCGGACGCGCGGGTGCAGGAACGGGTGCAGCGCATCACCGGCAAGGCCTTCGTCTTCGAGGAAGCCGACATCCGCGACCGCGCCGCCATGGAACGCATCTTCGGCGCCCACAAGGTCGACGCCGTGATCCACTTCGCCGGCCTGAAGGCGGTCGGCGAATCGGTGGCGCAGCCGCTGCGCTACTACGACAACAACGTCAACGGCAGCGTGATCCTGTTCGAGACCATGGCCAAGTCCGGGGTGAAGACCATCGTGTTCTCGTCCTCGGCCACGGTGTACGGCGACCCGGCCTCGGTGCCGATCCGCGAAGACTTCCCGCTGTCGGCCACCAACCCCTACGGCCGCAGCAAGCTGATGATCGAGGACATCCTGCGCGACCTGGCCAAGGCCGAGCCCGACTGGCGCATCGCGCTGCTGCGCTACTTCAACCCGGTCGGCGCCCATGAGAGCGGCCTGATCGGCGAAGAGCCGAACGGCATCCCGAACAACCTGGTGCCGTATATCGCGCAAGTCGCCAACGGCCAGCGCGACAAGCTGTCCGTGTTCGGCGGCGACTACCCGACCCCGGACGGCACCGGCCTGCGCGACTACATCCACGTGGTCGACCTGGCGATCGGCCACGTCAAGACCCTCGATCGCCTGGCCAGGGAGCCGGGCATCGTCACCTACAACCTCGGCACTGGCCGCGGCAACAGCGTGCTGGAAATGGTGCGCGCCTTCGAGCAGGCCTGCGGCCGCCCGATTCCCTACCAGATCGTCGCGCGCCGCCCGGGCGACGTCGCCCAGTGCTATGCGGATCCGGCCAAGGCGCGCGAGGAACTGGGCTGGACTGCCGGGCGTGATGTCGCGCAGATGTGCGCCGATGTATGGCGCTATCAAACCACGGCGAAATAAACAATTTATCTAAAGGACGGTCTGATGAAAGCCATGATTCTCGCTGCAGGCAAGGGCACGCGTGTACGCCCGCTGACCTATGACCTGCCCAAACCCATGATCCCCCTGCTGGGCAAGCCCGTGATGGCCTACCTGGTCGAGCACCTCAAGAAGCACGGCGTGACCGAAATCATGGTCAACGTCAGCTGGCTGCACGAAAAGATCGAGGAATACTTCGGCGAAGGCGAGCAGTTCGGGGTCCAGATCGGCTACTCGTTCGAGGGCTACATCAAGGACGACGGCGAAGTCGTCCCGGAACCGATCGGCTCGGCCGGTGGCATGAAGAAGATCCAGGAATTCGGCGGCTTCTTCGACGACACCACCATCGTCCTGTGCGGCGACGCGCTGATCGACCTCGACCTCAAGGCGGCGCTGCTCGAGCACCGCCGCAAGGGCGCGATGGCCACCGTGATCACCAAGGAAGTCCCGTGGGACAAGGTCTCATCCTATGGCGTGGTGGTCACCGACGCCGAAGGACGCATCACCGAGTTCCAGGAAAAGCCGAGCGAACAGGAAGCCAAGTCGAATTTCATCTCGACCGGCATCTACATCTTCGAGCCGGAAGTCATCGACCTGATTCCCTCGGGCGTGCCGTTCGACATCGGTTCCGAACTGTTCCCCCTGCTGGCCGAGCGCGGCCTGCCGTTCTATGCCCAGGGCCGTCCGTTCAACTGGCTCGACATCGGCACCATGAGCGACTACTGGGAAGTGCTGCAGACCGTGCTGACCGGCGAAGTCAACCACATGGACGTGCCTGGCATCCAGATCGAGCCGGGCGTCTGGACCGGCCTGAACACCAGCATCGACTGGGAAGGCACCAGCATCGAAGGCCCGGTCTACATCGGTTCCAACGTCAAGATCGAGGCCGGCGCGCGCATCGTGGGCCCGACCTGGATCGGCCACGGCAGCCATATCTGCGAAGGCGCGGAGATCGTGCGCAGCGTGTTGTTCGAGTACACACGCGTGTTGCATGATGTAACATTGCACGAAATGATAGTTTTCAAGGACTATAGTGTCGACCGCCAGGGCGAGATGAAGCACGCCTCCGAGTATTCCTCGGAAGAGTGGCTCAATGCCCGCGACCGCCGCCGCTCGCGGCGCAAGGACGGCGACACCGATACCGCAATCGAGACGATCAACGAGAAAGTTAGCGCATGAACATTTACCCAGTCATCCTCTCCGGCGGTGCCGGTACCCGCCTGTGGCCGCTTTCGCGCGCCGTGCTGCCCAAGCAGCTGCTGCCGCTGGTAGCCGACAGGACCATGCTGCAGGAAACTGCGCTGCGGGTGGCGGGCTGGCCGGGAGTGATGGCGCCGCTGGTCGTGTGCGGCAACGACCACCGCTTCATGGTGGCCGAGCAGCTGCGCGAGGCCGGCATCACGCCGCTCGGCATCCTGCTCGAACCGGTCGGCCGCAACACCGCGCCGGCGGTGGCGGCGGCGGCCCACTACCTGAAGGCGATCGATCCGGAAGCCATCATGCTGGTGCTGCCGGCCGACCACGTGATCGAGAACGGCGCCGCCTTCCGCGACGCGGTGCAACGCGCCGTGACCCTGGTGGGGCAGGGCGCGCTGGCCACCTTCGGCATCGTCCCGCAGAGCCCGGAAACCGGCTACGGCTACATCCGCCGCGGCGAGGCCGTCGCCAACTGCGGCGACTGCTACCGCGTGGCGCGCTTCGTCGAAAAGCCGGATGCGGCCACCGCGCAAGGCTTCCTGGATGAAGGCGGCTATTACTGGAACAGCGGCATGTTCATGTTCCATGCGGAGCGCTACCTGGCGGAACTGGAAAAGCATGCCCCGGCCATCGCCGCGGCGGCCGAGAAGGCGGTCAGCACCGGCTACCGCGACCTCGACTTCTGCCGCCTGGAAGAAAAGGCCTTCGCCGACAGCCCGTCCGACTCGATCGACTACGCGGTGATGGAAAAGACCGTCGATGCCGCCGTGGTCCCGGCCGACATCGGCTGGAACGACGTCGGTTCCTGGTCGGCGCTGTGGGAAGTGCAGCCCAAGGACGCCAACGGCAATGCCCAGCGCGGCGACGTCTACCTCGACGGCGTCACCAATTCGCTGGTGCGCGCGGAGTCGCGCATCGTGGCCGTGGTGGGCGTGGACAACCTGGTGGTCGTGGAAACCCAGGACGCGGTGCTGGTCACCCACAAGGACCAGGTCCAGCGCGTCAAGCAGGTGGTCGACCACCTGAAGTCGAAGGCGCGCACCGAGCACCTGCACCATACCCGCGTGTACCGCCCCTGGGGCCACTACGAGGGCATCGATGCGGGCGACCGCTTCCAGGTCAAGCGCATCACGGTCAAGCCGGGCGAGAAGCTGTCGCTGCAGATGCACCACCACCGCGCCGAGCACTGGGTGGTGGTGTCGGGCACGGCGCGCGTGACCTGCGGCGAGAAGGTCTGCCTGCTGTCGGAAAACGAGTCCACCTACATCCCGATCGGCGTCACCCACCGCCTGGAAAACCCGGGCAGGCTGCCGCTGCACCTCATCGAGGTGCAGTCGGGCAGCTACCTGGGCGAAGACGACATCGTGCGCTTCGAGGACATCTACCAGCGCACCTGAAGCACCAGGCGATCCGGCGCAGGCGACAGGGCTGCCGCATGAGAAATCATGCGGCAGTTTTTCTTGCGCCGGCGGCGCATGCCCGGATTCGCTTGACCGCTTCCTGGCAGGGGAGGGAAGATGAAGGCATGCGCACACTCATCCTCATCCTCATGCTGGGCTGCACCGCCTGCACCCTCCAGGCCCGCGACAGCGGTTTCAAGGCACCGGTGGCGAACCCGGCCACGGCACCGGCCACGGCCCCGGGCGCGGACGGCGGCGACGCGCTGGCGCGCATGCGCGCCCTGATCGGCACGGCCTCCTGTACCGAATCCAGCCAGTGCCGCACCGTGGCGGTCGGCGCCCAGGCCTGCGGCGGGCCCCAGGCCTACCTGCCCTATTCGCAGGCGCGCACCGACGAGAAGGCCCTGCTGGCCCTGGCCGGCCAGCACAGGGCCGAGGTCAAGGCCAGGCTGGCCGATGGTGGGATGATGTCGATCTGCCGCCACCTGCCCGATCCGGGCGCCGTGTGCGTCAGCGGCAGCTGCCAGCTCGGCGCGTCCTCGCCCGCCCCGCGCTAGGGCGAGGCAAGGCAAGGTAAGGCCGCGCCTTACTTGGCGCGGCGCCTGAAGTCGCGTGGCCGGAAGCCCAGCGCCAGCAGCACGGCGAAGTAGGCGGCGCCGGCCGCCGCGATGATGCCGGCCAGTGCGCCGGCGCGCAGCAGCGGCGTGGCGCGCATGGCGATCCAGTCGAACTGCGCCTGGCCAAACCAGCATACGGCGCCCAGTACGCCTGCCGCCACCAGCAGCCTGGCCAGGAACTGGCCCCAGCCCGGCTGCGGCACGTAGATCCGGCGCCGGCGCAGTCCCGTGTACAGCAAGGCCGCATTGATGCAGGCGCCGACGCCGATCGACAGCGCCAGCCCGGCCACGCCCAGCAGCGGCACGAAGCCGATGTTCATCAGCTGGGTCGCGACCAGTACTCCCACCGCGATCTTGACCGGCGTGCGCACTTCCTGGCGCGCGAAGAAGGCCGGGGCCAGGGTCTTGACCAGGATGAAGCCGAGCAGGCCGGCGGCATAGGCCATCAGCGGCAGCGAGGCCTTGCGCACGTCGGCGTCGTCGAACGCGCCATAGTGGAACAGGGTGGTGATCATCGGTTCGGCCAGGGTCGCCATGCCAACGGCGGCCGGAATCGCCAGCAGGAAGGTCAGGCGCAGGCCCCAGTCCAGCAGGGATGCGTATTCCTGGGTGTCGCCATCGGTGTTCGCCTTGGCCAGGCCGGGCAGCAGGATGGTGCCGAGCGCCACGCCGAGCAGGGCGGTAGGCAATTCCATCAGGCGGTCCGCATACTGCAGGGCGGAGACCGCGCCGGGCCCCTGCCAGCCGGCGATGGTGGTGTTGATCAGGAGGCTGATCTGGGCCGCCGCCACCGCGAACACGGCCGGTCCCATCTTGCCTAGCATGCGGTGCACGCCGGCGTCGCGCAGGCCGGTCAGGGGATTGAGCGACAGGCGCGGCAGCATGCCCAGCTTGAGCAGGGGCGGGACCTGGATCGCCACCTGCAGCAGGCCGCCAATGCAGACGCCGACGGCCATCGCATAGATCGGCTGCTCGAAGTAGTCCGCCATCACCACGGCGGCGAAGATGAACGACAGGTTCAGCAGCACCGGCGTGAAGGCCGGAATCTTGAACTGGCGCCAGGTATTCAGGATGCCGCTGGCCAAGGCCACGAAGGCCATGCAGGCGATGTAGGGGAACATCAGGCGGGTCATGAAGACGGCGGCGTCGAAGGCCGCCGGTTCGCTCTGCAGGCCGCCGCCGATCAGGTAGATCAGCACCGGGGCCGCCAGGATGCCGGCCAGGCTGGTCAGTAGGGTGGCCCAGATCAGGACCGTCGCCACATGGTCGACCAGGGTCTTGGTCGCTTCCTGCCCATGCTTGCCCTTGTATTCGGTGAGGATGGGCACGAAGGCCTGCGAAAAGGCACCTTCGGCGAACAGGCGGCGCAGCAGGTTGGGCAGGCGGAAGGCGATGTTGAAGGCGTCGGTGAAATACGAGGCGCCGAAGGCGGCGGCAAACAGGCTTTCGCGCAGCAGGCCGGTGATGCGCGACACCATGGTCATGCTGGAGATGGCAGCGAGGGTACGGAGCAGGTTCATGGGCGGGGATTATACGTGGGCAACAGTTCGAAAAGGGCGGCCACGCGTGCCCAGGGGCGACAATGTTTGAATTATGAATTGCTCTAAATGCTTTCGTTCGCTATAATCGTGGGCTGTACTGAATTCTGTTAGCAGACACGAATCGTTGGGCAGGCACCCGTCGTACACAAATGAGGAGCGCCGGTTTCACTCGCTAATGTTTGCAAACGCAACTTGACCCCGATTTAGGAAATTTCATGGCAAATACCGCACAAGCGCGCAAACGCGCTCGTCAAGCAGTTAAGCAAAACGCACACAACTCGGCCCAGCGTTCGACCCTGCGTACCGCAATCAAGGCAGTTCGCAAGGCCATCCAGGCTGGCGACAAGGCCGCTGCAACCACCATCTTCCAGCAGTCCGTGTCGACCATCGACAGCATCGCTGACAAGAAGATCATCCACAAGAACAAAGCAGCGCGCCACAAGAGCCGCCTGGCTGCTGCCCTGAAAGCACTGTCCGCTTAATGAGCGAGGTGCGTGCGGCTGGCTAGCCGCAGCAGGCAGTTCTGTGCAGAGCAAGACCCGCCCGACTTCGGTCCTGGCGGGTTTTGTCGTTTGTCGTTCCTGATGCGCGCGCGGTCGCCGCGGCGGGCCCCGGTATCCTAAAACCGTGGCGCACAGTAAAATACTGGTGCATAATGTGAAACGCCCGTCTTATGTCTTATAGAAGACTTCGCAAAGCGAGGCCTTCGGCACAAGACCCGAGCCAGACCGTTACCACCGTTTTCAGCCATCGCGCAGTGCGCGATCATCGAGGAAAAAGCGAATGAGCAGTGATCCGACCATCATCTACACCCTGACCGACGAGGCGCCGCTGCTGGCGACCCACGCCTTCCTGCCTGTCGTCAGCACCTTCACCAAGCCTGCCGGCATCAAGGTCGAGCAGAGCGACATCTCGGTCGCCGCCCGCATCCTGGCGCAATTCCCCGAGCGCCTCACGCCGGAACAGCGCGTGCCGGACGCCTTGAGCGAGCTGGGCAAGAAGACCCTGGAACCGGACGCGAACATCATCAAGCTGCCGAACATCTCGGCCTCGGTGGGCCAGCTGACCGCGGCCATCAAGGAACTGCAGGCCAAAGGCTATGACCTGCCGGACTACCCGGCCGACCCGAAGACCGACGAAGAGAAGGCCGTCAAGGCGAAGTATGGCAAGTGCATCGGCTCGTCGGTGAATCCGGTCCTGCGCGAAGGTAACTCCGACCGCCGCGCACCGAAAGCCGTCAAGGAATACGCACGCAAGAACCCGCACTCGATGGGTGAGTGGTCGCAGGCATCGCGCACCCACGTGTCGCACATGACCCACGGCGACTTCTACCACGGCGAAAAGTCGATGACCCTGGATTGCGCCCGCGACGTCAAGATGGAACTGGTCACCAAGAGTGGCCAGACCATCGTGCTGAAGCCGAAGGTCGCGCTGCAGGCCGGCGAGATCATCGATTCGATGTTCATGAGCCGCAAGGCCCTGCTGGACTTCTACGAGAAGCAGATCGAAGACGCCAAGAATACCGGCGTGCTGTTCTCGCTGCATGTGAAAGCGACCATGATGAAGGTCTCGCACCCAATCGTGTTCGGCCACTGCGTGCGCATGTTCTACAAGGAAGCGTTTGAAAAGCACGGCGCCCTGTTCGACAGCCTCGGCATCAACGTCAACAACGGCATGGCCGACCTGTACAACAAGATCGCCGACCTGCCGGCCTCGCAGCGCGAAGAAATCGAACGCGACCTGCATGCCTGCCAGGAGCACCGTCCGGCGCTGGCCATGGTCGATTCGGCCAAGGGCATCACCAACTTCCACTCGCCGAACGACGTGATCGTCGACGCCTCGATGCCTGCGATGATCCGCGCTGGCGGCAAGATGTACGGCGCCGACGGCCGCCTGAAGGAAGTCAAGGCGGTGATCCCGGAATCTACTTTTGCGCGTATCTACCAGGAAGTGATCAACTTCTGCAAATGGCACGGCGCTTTTGATCCGCGCACCATGGGCACCGTCCCGAACGTGGGCCTGATGGCGCAGCAGGCCGAGGAATACGGCTCGCATGACAAGACCTTCGAGATCCAGGAAGACGGCGTGGCCAACATCGTCGACCTCGCCACCGGCGAAGTGCTGATGTCGCAAAACGTCGAGAAGGGCGACATCTGGCGCATGTGCCAGGTGAAGGACGCCCCGATCCGCGACTGGGTCAAGCTGGCGGTCACCCGCGCGCGCAACTCGGGCATGCCGGCCGTGTTCTGGCTCGACCCGTACCGTCCGCACGAAAATGAACTGATCAAGAAGGTCAAGACCTACCTGAAGGACCACGACACGAGCGGCCTGGACATCCAGATCATGTCGCAGGTGCGTGCCATGCGCTTCACCCTGGAGCGCGTCTCGCGCGGCCTGGACACCATCTCGGTGACCGGCAATATCCTGCGCGACTACCTGACCGACCTGTTCCCGATCCTGGAACTGGGCACCAGCGCCAAGATGCTGTCGATCGTTCCGCTGATGGCCGGCGGCGGCATGTACGAGACCGGCGCGGGCGGCTCGGCGCCGAAGCACGTGCAGCAGCTGACCGAAGAGAACCACCTGCGCTGGGATTCGCTGGGCGAGTTCCTGGCGCTGGCCGTGTCGCTGGAAGACCTGGGCATCAAGACCGGCAACAGCCAGGCCAAGGTGCTGGCCAAGACCCTGGACACCGCCACCGGCCGCCTGCTGGACAACCGCAAGTCGCCGTCGCCGAAGACCGGCGAGCTCGACAACCGCGGCAGCCAGTTCTACCTGTCGATGTACTGGGCGCAGGAGCTGGCCGCGCAGACCGAGGATGCCGGCCTGGCAGCCAAGTTCGCGCCGCTGGCGGAGCAGCTGGCGCAGAACGAGCAGAAGATCGTTGCCGAGATGCTGGAAGTGCAGGGCAAGCCGGTCGACATCGGCGGCTACTACAAGGCGGATGACGCCAAGGTGAAGGCCGTGATGCGTCCGAGCGCGACCTTCAACGCGGCGCTGGAGTCGTTCGGGGCGTAATTGACTGCTCGCTTTACACAGGAACGCCGGCTTCACGCCGGCGTTTTTTGTGGCTTTCGTAGGGTGGGCGGCGGCGCCGCCCCCGCGTCCGGGCACCCGGCCAGAACATGGCCGTGGCTATGTCACGATGTCGTCGAACGCGTGGGCGGGAAACCCGCCCACCCTACCCATACCGGACTTCGGTGAATTCGCCCGGCATCAGGGGATGGGTCGCGAGCGAGAACGGCCCGATGCTCGAGCGCACCAGGCGCAAGGTCGGCAAGCCCACCGCCGCCGTCATCCGCCGCACCTGCCGGTTCTTTCCTTCCTCCAGCGTGACCGCGATCCAGCTGGTCGGCTTGTCCTGCCGGGCACGGATCGGCGGGTTGCGCGGCCACAGCCATGCCGGCTCGGCGATGCGCACCGCCTTGCATGGCTTGGTGACGAAGTCGCCCAGGTCGAGCGGCGCCTGCAGCCGGGCCAGCGTGGCGCCGTCCGCCACGCCATCGACCTGCACCAGGTAGGTCTTGGCTTCCTTGTGGTCCGGATGCGCGATCCGGTGCTGCAGCTTGCCGTCGTCGGTGAGCAGCATCAGGCCTTCGCTGTCCGCATCGAGCCGGCCGGCGGGATAGATGTTGGGGATGTCCAGGTAGTCGGCCAGCGTGGCGCGGCCATCCTGGGCCGAGAACTGGCACAGGACCTGGAAGGGTTTGTTGAAGAGAATCAGGGACATGGATGACGAATGGGCTCAGGAGGGGTGCCGCGTAGCGCCCCGGAAAATACTGGTGCATAATGCAAGATGCCAGCCAGATGTCTTCTACAAGACTTGCGGCCGTATTCCACATTCTAGATGAAATGCAGGGCGGCCATGGCCGATTCAGGCCGGAACGCCGCGCCGCGGCCTGCCTCGCGACATCACGCGACCCTATGGGAGAACACGATGTACCAACATATCAAGGTCCCGGCCGACGGCCAGAAAATCACCGTCAATGCCGACCTGACGCTCAGCGTGCCGGACCATCCGGTCATTCCCTACATCGAGGGTGACGGCACCGGCGCCGATATCACTCCGGTCATGCGCAAGGTCGTCGATGCGGCCGTAGCCAGGGCCTACGGCGGCAACCGCAAGATCAGCTGGATGGAAATCTATGCCGGCGAAAAATCGACGGGCGTGTATGGCCCCGATGTCTGGCTGCCGGCGGAAACCCTGGAGGTCCTGAAGGACTACGTGGTCTCGATCAAGGGCCCGCTGACCACCCCGGTGGGCGGCGGCATCCGTTCGCTCAACGTGGCGCTGCGCCAGGAGCTCGACCTGTATGTCTGCCTGCGACCGGTGCGCTACTTCGCCGGCGTGCCATCCCCGCTGAAGCAGCCGGAGAAGACCGACATGGTGATCTTCCGCGAGAATTCCGAAGACATCTATGCCGGCATCGAATGGGCCGAGGGCTCCGACGGCGTGAAGAAGGTCATCAAATTCCTGACCGAAGAGATGGGTGTCAGGAAGATCCGCTTCCCGGAGACCTCGGGCTTAGGGCTAAAGCCGGTCTCGCGCGAAGGCACCGAGCGCCTGGTGCGCAAGGCGATCCAGTACGCGATCGACAACGACAAGCCTTCGGTGACCCTGGTCCACAAGGGCAACATCATGAAGTACACCGAAGGCGGTTTCCGCGACTGGGGCTATGCGCTGGCACAGAAGGAGTTCGGCGCCGAGCTGATCGATGGCGGCCCATGGTGCAAATTCAGGAATCCGAGGACCGGGCGCGAGATCACGATCAAGGATTCGATCGCCGACGCCTTCCTGCAGCAGATCCTGCTGCGCCCGGCCGAGTACAGCGTGATCGCCACCCTGAACCTGAACGGCGACTACATCTCGGACGCGCTGGCGGCCCAGGTCGGCGGCATCGGCATCGCGCCGGGCGCCAACATGTCGGACTCGGTCGCCATGTTCGAAGCGACCCATGGCACCGCGCCGAAGTATGCCGGCAAGGACTACGTGAACCCCGGTTCGCTGATCCTGTCGGCTGAGATGATGCTGCGCCACATGGGCTGGACCGAGGCGGCCGACCTGATCATCCGCGCGATGGAAAAGGCCATCACCTCGAAGAAAGTCACCTACGATTTTGCGCGCCTGATGGAAGGGGCGACCCAGGTCTCGTGCTCGGGCTTCGGCGAGGTGATGATCGAGCAGATGGGTTGAGGGAGGGCCGGGGCGCGGCCGCTAGGCCGCCCTGGCGCGGAAGAAGGACGAAAAAAAACCCCGCTGAGCGGGGTTTCTTGCTTCCGGGAGGGGAAAGATTACATGCCCTGGATGTTGGAAGCTTGCTTGCCTTTCGGGCCTTGCGTGACTTCGAATTGGACTTTTTGACCTTCTTTGAGGGTCTTAAAACCGTTCATATTGATTGCGGAGAAGTGCGCGAACAGATCTTCGCCGCCGTCATCAGGAGTGATGAAGCCAAAGCCTTTGGAATCATTGAACCACTTAACAGTACCAGTTGCCATAAAAGAACTTTCAAATTTTAACTAATCACACGAGCCATAAAAGCAAGAAGCTTCTTGCCCCCTCCTCAGCCTGCTC
The DNA here is from genome assembly GCF_020176695.1 of Massilia sp. MS-15. Classification (GTDB taxonomy): domain Bacteria; phylum Pseudomonadota; class Gammaproteobacteria; order Burkholderiales; family Burkholderiaceae_D; genus Telluria; species Telluria hydrophila. Next base: position 174,046 of record NZ_JAIWIA010000024.1, read on the forward strand.
ACTTCTTATCAACAAGTACATAAGTACCTGTCAATAACTGCATTGTTGGTGGAATAATCACTGAAGTCAAGCGCTTTTGCGGGGCTGTTGCCAAATTTCTTACGGCTGAGGTAACCCGACTCTTGATTTCGTCAATTGGATCGCCATCTGCGCATAAACCGGAAAACGCGTAACATGGAAGCACATGAGAACAAGCTGATGTTTACGCTTGGCACAGACTTTGAAAGCTTTAGAATACGCCCATGGCTACGAAGCATGATACCGAACAGCTGCTGGAGCGGCAGACCGTAAAACCGCCACCCTTGTACCAGGTGGCCTTGCTGAACGACGACTACACGCCGATGGAATTCGTAGTAGCGATCATCCAGGAGTATTTCAACAAGGATCGCGAAACGGCGACCCAGATCATGCTTTCCGTGCATCGTCACGGCAAGGGCGTTTGTGGGGTGTTTTCCAAAGATATAGCGTGTACCAAAGTGGAGTTTGTCTTAACGCATGCGCGTAAGGCAGGGCACCCCCTGCAGTGCGTGATGGAGGAAGTATGATTGCGCAGGAACTTGAAGTATCCCTACACATGGCCTTTGTCGAAGCCCGCCAGGCCCGCCACGAGTTCATTACCGTGGAACACCTGCTGCTGGCCTTGCTCGACAATCCATCCGCCGCCGAAGTCCTGCGTGCGTGCGCGGTCAATATCGATGACCTGCGCAAGACCCTGACTAATTTTATCGGCGATAACACCCCGACCGTGCCCGGCACGGGCGAGGTCGATACCCAGCCGACGCTTGGTTTCCAGCGCGTGATCCAGCGTGCGATCATGCACGTACAATCGGCCTCGAACGGCAAGAAGGAAGTCACCGGCGCCAACGTGCTGGTGGCGATCTTCGGCGAGAAGGACTCGCACGCCGTCTACTACCTGCACCAGCAGGGCGTGACCCGCCTCGACGTGGTCAACTTCATCTCGCACGGCGTGCGCAAGGACCAGCAGATGGACACCAGCAAGGCGTCCGAAGGCGTGGAAGAGGCGCAGGTCGAGGGCGGCCAGGCCAAGGAAAGCCCGCTCGACCAGTTCACCCAGAACCTGAACAAGTCGGCGGCCGACGGCAAGATCGATCCCCTGATCGGCCGCGAGGAAGAAGTCGACCGCGTGATCCAGATCCTGTGCCGCCGCCGCAAGAACAATCCGCTGCTGGTGGGCGAGGCCGGTGTCGGCAAGACCGCCATCGCCGAGGGCCTGGCATGGCGCATCGTCCAGGAAGACGTGCCCGAGATCCTGCAGAACGCCGTCGTGTACTCGCTCGACATGGGCGCGCTGCTGGCCGGCACCAAGTACCGCGGCGACTTCGAGCAGCGTTTGAAAGCGGTGCTCAAGCAGCTGAAGGACACCCCGAACGGCATCCTGTTCATCGACGAGATCCACACGATCATCGGTGCCGGTTCCGCATCGGGCGGTACGCTCGACGCGTCGAACCTGCTGAAGCCGGCCCTGGCCAACGGCCAGTTGAAGTGCATCGGCGCGACCACGTTCACGGAATTCCGCGGCGTGTTCGAGAAGGACCATGCCCTGAGCCGCCGCTTCCAGAAGGTGGACGTGAACGAACCGTCGGTCGAGCAGACCGTGGCGATCCTGCGCGGCCTGAAGTCGCGCTTCGAAGAGCACCACGGCGTGAAATATTCCTCGTCGGCGCTGACCACCGCGGCCGAGCTGGCGGCGCGTTTCATCAACGACCGCCACCTGCCGGACAAGGCCATCGACGTGATCGACGAAGCCGGTGCCGCCCAGCGCATCCTGCCGAAGTCGAAGCAGAAGAAGACCATTGGCAAGACCGAGATCGAGGACATCATCGCCAAGATCGCCCGGATCCCTCCGCAGACCGTCAACCAGGACGACCGCAGCAAGCTGCAGACCATCGACCGCGACCTGCGCAACGTGGTGTTCGGCCAGGATCCGGCGATCGACGCCCTGTCGGCGGCGATCAAGATGGCGCGTGCCGGCCTGGGCAAGACCGACAAGCCGATCGGCTCCTTCCTGTTCTCGGGCCCGACCGGCGTCGGCAAGACCGAGGTCGCCAAGCAGCTCGCCTTCATCCTGGGCATCGAGCTGGTGCGCTTCGACATGTCCGAATACATGGAGCGCCACGCGGTGTCGCGCCTGATCGGCGCGCCGCCGGGCTATGTCGGCTTCGACCAGGGCGGCCTCTTGACCGAGGCCATCACCAAGAAGCCGCACGCGGTGCTGCTGCTGGATGAAATTGAAAAAGCCCATCCGGACATCTTCAACATCCTGCTGCAGGTGATGGACCACGGCACGCTGACCGACAACAACGGACGCAAGGCCGACTTCCGCAACGTGATCATCATCATGACCACCAATGCGGGCGCCGAGAGCCTGACCAAGCGCTCGGTGGGCTTCGTGGATTCGAAGGCGGCAGGCGACGAGATGGCCGACATCAAGCGCATGTTCACGCCGGAGTTCCGCAACCGCCTGGACGCGATCATCAGCTTCCGCGCGCTGGACGAAGACATCATCCTGCGCGTCGTGGACAAGTTCCTGATGCAGCTGGAAGAGCAGCTGCACGAGAAGAAGGTGGAAGCCGTGTTCACCGAGAAGCTGCGCAAGTTCCTCGGCAAGAAAGGCTTCGACCCGCTGATGGGCGCGCGTCCGATGTCGCGCCTGATCCAGGACATGATCCGCAAGGCCCTGGCCGACGAGCTGCTGTTTGGCCGCCTGGTCAACGGCGGGCGCGTGACGGTGGACCTGAATGAGAAGGACGACGTCGTGCTGGAATTCCCGGAAGGCGATGCACTGCCGCCGCCGGCTCCGGCCGAGACGGTGGAAATCGAATAAGCTTCGATTCACGATCCAGGAAACCGTGCTTCGGCGCGGTTTTTTTTCGTGCGGCCGGCGCGAACGGCGCCGCAGGATTGAGCCTGCGCAATCGATATCTTTCTTTGCGGAATAAATTCTCTTGCGCGACGTATGCTTTTGGTCTGGCGCGGCACTGTGCCGATGCGCCCCCACTGCGTTCACCCGATTGTGTTCGCCGCTTCCAGCGGCCGGAGAAGCCATGGAAATAGCTAGCTTGATCCTGCTGGTGTTGGCGTACCCCTTCCTTGCAGCATGGCTGGTTGGTATCGGCCGCGGGAGCAGGCTGGCCGCGCTGGAGCGTGAAATCAGCGTCCTGCGCGCAAAGGTCGAGGCCTCGGTGCCTTCGCCTCCCCCGGAATCCCTGGCTGGCACCGCACAACAAGCACATCAGCCGGCGGCAGCGCTGCCAGAAGCGCAAGCGCCGGACCGGGCGGAGGAGGAAAGCGCAGCGCCACAATGCCCGCTCGCGCCGGGAAACGGGCACGCCGCCGCACTGGAGGCGGGCACCGATGCGGACGAGGTCGCGACCGAGCGGGCCGCATCCACCATCGCGCCGGCGCACGCTGCCACGCAAGCGGCCACGCCAGGGGATGCCGGGCAGGCGCCGGACGCGACGGCCGACCCACAGGCCAGCGCGGCCGCGGACACGCAGCACGCCCCCGCGACGCAGGGCGGCGCCACACCACCTACTTCGTCCACCGCGCCAGGATGGGCCGCCGCCGCGATGGGCTGGCTGCTTAACGGCAACCTGGTCGCCAAGCTCGGCCTGGTCATCCTGTTCATTGGCGTTGGCTTCCTGCTCAAGTACGTCGCAGAAACGGTCACTGTCCCGATCGAAGCGCGGCTGGCCGGGGTGGTGGCGGCAACCCTGGCCTTGCTGGGCTGGGGCTGGCGCCTGCGTAGCGCGCGACGCGAAATCGGCCTGCCGGTACAGGGGACAGCCATCGCGATCCTGATGCTGGTGGTCTTTGGCGCGTACCACCGCTACGACCTGATGCCTTCCGGTTTCGCTTTTGCCTTGCTGGTGGCGCTGACCGCTTTCACCTGCCTGCTGGCAGTGCTGCAGGAATCGCCCTGGCTGGCGGCATTCGGCATCACCGGCGGATTCGCGAGCCCTCTGCTGCTCTCCACCGGCGGGGGCAATCATGTCGGGCTGTTTTCCTATTACGCGCTGCTCAATACGGGTGTCTTTTTCCTCGCCATCAAGCGCGCCTGGCGGCCCCTGAACCTGATCGGTTTCGCATTTACCTTCATCGTCGGCACCGCATGGGGCACGCTGCGCTACACACCGGAGCATTACCTGAGCGCCCAGCTGTTCCTGGCCCTGTTCTTCGTGTTCTACGTCGGCATCGCGGTGGCGTTCGCACGCCAGCAGCACACGCGCCTGGAAGACCCCGTCGACGCAAGCCTGGTACTGGGAACGCCGCTGGCCGCGTTCGCCCTGCAGGCCGGACTGGTCAAGAGCATGGAATTCGGGCTCGCCTTCTCGGCGCTCGCCCTCGGCGTGTTTTACATGACGCTCAGCGTCATCCTGTGGCGCAGGGCAGGCGCGCGCTGGCGCGTGCTGGTGGAAACCTTCATGGCCCTCGGTGTGGTCTTCGGCACGCTGGCCATTCCGTTCGCGGTCGATGGCCGCTGGACCTCGGGCGTATGGGCGCTCGAAGGCGCCGGCTTTGCATGGCTCGGCCTGCGTCGCAAGCAGCGCCTCACATGGATGTTTGGCGTGCTGCTCCAGGCCGGCGCCTGGATGGGCTTCATCGGCGCCATCGGCGGCATCGATCCGGATGCCGCGCGCGACGCCAACCTGTGGCTGGGCTTCCTGCTGTTGGCGGGCAGCGCGTTCGCGATGGCCCGCGGGTTCCGCCGGCAAACCGGCGACTCGCACCCGGCCCTGCTGTGGATTGCCAACGGCTTCCTGGTGACGGCCGCCGGCTGGTTCCTGGCCGGCATCTGGACCGAAGCGATCCTGCACACGGGCGGCGTCCTGCGCGCGAACCTGCTCACGGCAGGCGCCCTGCTGACCGCCGGCTTGCTCTATCTCAGCGGCGCCCGCCTGGCCTGGCCGCTGGCGCGGCGCCTCGCCGTCCTGGCCCAGCTCGCGGCAGCGATCGCCCTGATGAGCGTGAGCACGGTGGCATGGCAATGGCTGAGCGTGAGGGAAACCGGGGGCGGTGAACCGCTGCTGGGTGTCCTGATGATCGCGCTCGCCGCGCTTGCCAGCGCCTGGATGGGCAGGCGTTCGCCAGACCCCCAATCGCACCGCCATTTTCCGCTGGTGTTCCTGCTGTGGGGCGGCGCCTGGTGGTTCGGACCGGGCATGAGCATTGCCGCGAGCCGGCTGCTGTTCGCGCTGCCGGCCGCGCTGGGCCCTGCCGATGCACGCTGGAGTGCCATGTACGCGCTGCTGGCCGGTGTGTCCGCAATCGCCTGCACCCGGCTGGCGCCACGCCTCGCCTGGCCGGAGCTGCGCTGGCTGGGCACGAGCAGCTGGGCCATGCTGGCCGTGTTCACGCTCGTCATCCTGTCCAGCCTGTACGGGACGCGGACCTTGCCCGAGCCCGGTGTCTGGCTGGCCTGGGCGCTGCTCTGGTCCAGCAGCGAGTATGTGCTGCTGCGCTGGAGCGCCGGCGACGCCAGGGGCGGTGGCCTGCTGCTGCGCGCCGTGCACGCGCTGCGCTCGGCCGGGCCCTGGCTGGCGATCTGGCCCACCGGGTCGATCCTGGTCGGGCAGTGGCTGGCGGTGCCGGGCGACGTGGTCGATACGGCAGAGCAGACCGCCTGGGCAAGCAGCCCGGCCTGGGGCAATTACCTGCCGACCTGGGTGATGATGCTGGCGCTGGCCTGGCTGGCCGGACGTAGCCGGGCCGGAAAGTGGCCAGCCGCTCCCTTGCCGCAGTGGTACCAGCGCGTCCTGATTCCGTGCGGCGCGCTGCTCTTGCTGGCGCTCACGAGCGTCTGGAACCTGGTGCAGGACGGCAGCATGGCGCCCTTGCCCTACCTGCCCCTGCTCAACCCGCTCGACCTGACGACCGGCTTCGTCCTGTTCCTGTGCCTGGGCGCGGCGCGCGCTTCGCTGGAAGGGCAGGGCGCGCCCGGCAGGATCATGGCACGCCTGCGGGCTAGCGGCGTGGCAGCCGCCTGGGTCTGGTGCAACCTCATCTTCCTGCGCAGCGCCGCGCAATACCGCGACATTCCGTACCGGGTCGATGCGCTGGTGGCGTCGCAGTTCGTGCAGGCCATGCTGTCCCTCGCTTGGTGCGCGAGCGCGCTGTTCCTGATGCGCTTCGCCGCCGTCAGGGCCGTGCGCGGCAGCTGGTGTCTCGGCGCCGTCCTGCTTGGCGTGGTGGTGCTCAAGCTGTTGACCTTCGACCTGGCCAACAGCGGCAGCCTGGCGCGCGTCGTCTCGTTTGTCGGCGTCGGCCTCTTGATGATACTGATCGGCTATTTTGCTCCTTTTCCAAAGGCCGACAGGCGCCCGGCCATGTCGACCCAGGGCACCTGACCGGAACGGAACCCCCATGCATCCCATTCTCGCGCGCTTGTCCACCTTTCCCCGATCGGTCACGCTGTCGCTCACGATCGCGCTGAACGTCCTGCCGGTAGCGCAGGCGCTTGCGGCCCCAGGCGACCAGCCTCAAGACTATGCGCACGCGATTCCGCTCAGCGTGAGCGGCAAGCACGCCGTGGTGCAGTTGCCATTGCCGCGCGCGGTCTACCTGGCGGCGCGCCAGCCCGACCTGGCCGACCTGCGCCTGTTCGATGCCGCAGGCAGGCCGATGCCGTTCGCCCTCATCGACCAGGTCCAGCAGGCACAGGAGCAACGGTCGAGCACACCGGTCGCGGTGTTTCCGGTGCGCGGGCCGGCCGGCAGCACGCGATTGCCGCCCGGACTGGAGATCCGGACGGGCGACAATGGCGCGCTCATCTCGGTGACGGCGCCCGGGAACCGCGGCGCCGGCGACGCCCTGGCAAGCCTGGTCCTCGACCTGCAGGCAGGAGCGACATCGTCCAAGCCGGTCGCTGCCCTGGCGCTCAGCCTGCCGCCGGGGCAGGGCAGCTACAGCGCCCAGGTGGCGCTCGATATCAGTGACGACCTGCAGGAATGGGAGGAGCTCGCCGTCGCCTCGCTCAGCTGGCTGGTCAACCGCCAGGGCGCCAGCGTGCGCAAGGACAGGATCGCGTTTCCGCCACGGGCGTTTCGTTTCGCGCGCATCCGCTGGATTGAAGGCGCGCCGGTTGAATTCTCCGCCGTCGCCGCGGAGCGGCTGGCCACGGCGCAGGCCCCGGAGCGGTGGGAAAGCGTCGTGCTGCAGCCAGGGCCGGCCACGGGGACCGACCTGTTGTACGAGGCGCCGATCGCCGTGCCGGTCGAATCGATCGGCCTCGCGCTCCAGCACCAGAATGTCGTGATGCCGGTACTCGTCGGGCACTACCAGAAACAGCCCGACCGCAGGACCGGCAGCATGCTCCAGCTGCCTTTGCGGCCGGTAGCGAATGCGACCTTCTACCGCTTGACGCAGGACGGACAGCCGCGCGTGTCGGGTGACATCGCCGTGCCCTTGACGCATGCGTCGCAGTGGGTGGTGCGGCCCCAGGGCAGCGCCCCCGAGCGGCCCGGCCTGCGCCTGCGCTGGAAGCCGGCGGTCCTCGTGTTCGTCGCCGGCGGAGCTCAGCCGTACACGCTCGCCTTTGGCCGCGATGCCGTCCGCTCGGGCCAGGTGCCGCTCAGCCAGGTTGCGCCCGGCTTCTCGATGCGCGAGCTGGCTGTGCTCGAGCAGGCACAGGCGGGCGGGCCGGTCCGGCTGCAGGCGGATGCCGACAGCGCCCGTGGGGCGCAGGAGGAAAGGCAGGCATCGCGTACGCGCGTCACCTGGCTGTGGGCGCTGCTGCTGGCAGGCGTGGCGGTACTGGCCGGCATGGTCTGGAAGCTGTCGCGCCAGATGAGGGGCGCAAGCGAAGGCACGCCGCCCGCCTGAACACCGCGGTGGCGCTGCCGCCGGCCTTTTTTTGCATGTATGCATGTCGTCCAGGTCAGTCAGCTGTGGCAAACTGTTCCGCTTGAGTAACTCTTGCCATACTGGACATGAACGTCTCCCGCACCATTCTCGCGCTGTCGCTGGCGCTCATCGGCAGCCAGGCCAGTGCTGCCGACCCTTATTTCCGTTTCCCGGCAGTGCGCGGCGACACGGTCGTGTTCACCGCCGAGGGCGACCTGTGGCGCACCACGCTCGCGGGCGGCAAGGCGACCCGCCTGACCACCCATCCGTCCGCGGAGACCCAGGCTGCGATCTCGCACGACGGCAGGTACGTGGCCTTCGCCGCTTCCTACGAGGGGGCGCAGGAAGCCTATGTGATGCCGGTCGAGGGCGGGCTGCCGAAGCGGATCACCTTCGAGAACGGCGGCGTGAGCGTGCTGGGCTGGACCGCACAGGGTGAAGTGCTGGTCAGCACCGAGAACTCGACCGGTCCGTCCAAGCACCGCATCGTCGCCGCACTGGACCCGGCCAGGCTGGTGCGCCGCGTGCTGCCGCTGGCCGACGCCAACGATGCCGCGCTGAGCGATGACGGCCGCACCGTGTTCTTCACGCGCATGGGCCTGTCGATGACCAACGATAACGTCAAGGCCTACCGCGGCGGCGCTCATGCCCAGCTGTGGCGCTATGAACTGGGTTCGGAGAACGAGGCGGTACGCCTGTTCAAGGACGACAACGCGAACAACCGCCGCGCCATGTGGCATCAGGGCCGCATCTACTTCATCAGCGATGCCGGCGGCGCCGACAACATCTGGTCGTGGCGGCCGGA
>NZ_JAIWIA010000025.1 GCF_020176695.1 Massilia sp. MS-15
CGCATCGTCGCCGCACTGGACCCGGCCAGGCTGGTGCGCCGCGTGCTGCCGGACGGCAGCGACCGCCGGGTCCATACCCGGCACACCGAGTGGGACGTGCGTACCGCCTCGCTGGGCGACGGCCGCATCGCCTACCAGCTCGGGGCCGACCTGCGCATCTACGACATCGCCAGCGGGGCCGACACGCGCCTGTCCGCCAGCCTGGTATCGGACTTCGACCAGCAGCGCACCCGCCGCGTGCGCTCGCCGCTCGACGCGCTGACCAGCATCGAGCTGGCCAACAAGGCCCAGCGCATCGTGCTGACCGCGCGTGGCAAGGTCACCATTGCCGGTACCGGCAGCTACCGCCGGGTCGAGATCGCGGTGCCGGAAGGCGCGCGCGCGCGCTCCGCCGTGTTCAGCCACGACGACAAGTGGGTGTACGCTTTCGTGGACAGCACCGGCGAGAACGAGATCTGGCGCTTCGCGGCCGACGGCTCGGGCAAGGGCGAGCGCCTGACGCTGGACGGCGCCAGCCACCGTTCCGGCATCTACCCGTCGCCGGACGGGAAGTACCTGGCCCATACCGACAAGAAGGGCCGTACCTGGCTGCTCGACCTGCAGGCGCGCACCAACCTCATCATCGACGACGCCAAGCAGGTCGGCGCCGACGGTCCCGACCAGGTGGTGTGGTCGCCGGACAGCCGCAACCTGGCCTTCGTGCGGGTCGGCAGCAGCGAGCAGCGCAACCAGATCGGCATGTACCACTTGCCGAGCAAGACCAAGGACTTCGTCACCACCGACCGCTACACGGCCGATTCGCCGGTGTTCTCGCCGGACGGGAAGTGGCTGTACTTCCTGTCCGCCCGCCACTTCAACGTCGCCAACGGCGGCCCCTGGGGCGACCGCAACATGGGCCCGGTGTTCGACCGCCGCGTCGGCATCTATGCGCTGGCCCTGCAGCCCGGCGTGCGCTTCCCGTTCAAGCCCGAGGACGAGCTGACCAAGCCGGAAGAAAAGACGCCGGAAGCGGCTGCCCGCGCCGCCGTGCAGGCGCCGGGCAAGGACGACGGCGACAGGAGCGCCGCGGTCGCCGCGGTGGCTGCCGCCAGCGCCGCCGCTGCGGCCGCCGACGATGCGAAGGGCAAGGCCAAAGCCGTGCCGACGCCGCCGGTCGACTACGCCGGCCTGCGCGAGCGCCTGTACGAAGTACCGGTCGCGCCGGGCAACTACCGCGCGCTGGCGGTCGACGACAAGCGCCTGTACGTGCTGGACACGGAGGGTGGCCGCAGCAGTGCGCTGAAGACCCTGGAGATCTCGCGCAACAGCCCGTCCCTGGAAACCTTCGTGACCAACGTGCGCGAGTTCGGCCTGAGCGCCGACCGCAAGCACATCTTCTACCGCAGCGCCGGCAGCGGGCCGGGCGACATGCTGATCGTGGCGGCCGGCGCCAAGGCCCCGGCCGACCTGGGCAAGGCCAAGGTCAAGCTCGACGACTGGGCGGTGAGCACCAACCCGCGCCTGGAATGGAAGCAGATGTTCAACGATGCCTGGCGCATGCACCGCGACTTCCTGTACGACGCCAACATGCGCGGCGTGGACTGGAACGCCGCCCGCGCGCGCTACGCGCCGCTGGTCGAGCGCGTCACCGACCGCGCCGAACTGGACGACGTGCTGGGCATGATGGTGGGCGAAGTCGGGGCGCTGCATTCGCAGATCCGGCCGGGCGACGTGCGCCGCGCGCCGGGCGAGGGTGCGCCTTCCAGCCTGGGCGCGGTGTTCACGCGCGTGGCGGACGGTTTCCGGGTCGAACGCGTCTACCGCAGCGAGCCGGAGCTGCCGTCCGAGCGCGGCCCGCTGGCCCAGCCCGACGTGGGGGTGAAGGAAGGCGACATCATCACCGCCGTCAATGGCAAGTCGCTGGTCGAGGCGCGCGACATCGCCGACCTGCTGCTGGACCAGGCCGACAAGCAGGTGCTGCTGCACGTGAAGAGCGCGGGCGCGAAGCCGGACAGCAAGCCGCGCGCCGTGATCGTCACCCCGGTCAGCATGGCGCGCCATGCCAGCCTGCGCTACGCCGACTGGGAGCAGGGCAGGGCGCAACAGGCCGAGCGCGCCTCGAAGGGCAGGATCGGCTACCTGCACCTGCGCGCGATGACCGCGCGCGACATCAACGCCTTCGCGCGCGACTTCTACGCCAACATCAACAAGGAAGGCCTGATCATCGACGTGCGCCGCAACAACGGCGGCAACATCGACAGCTGGATCATCGAGAAGCTGCTGCGCCGCTCATGGGCGTTCTGGAGCGCGAACGGCAACCTGCCGCAGTCGAACATGCAGAACACCTTCCGCGGCCACCTGGTGGTGCTGATGGACGAGCTGACCTATTCCGACGGCGAAACCTTCGCCGCCGGCATCAAGGCCCTGAAGCTGGGTCCCCTGGTCGGCAAGCGCACCGCCGGCGCCGGCGTCTGGCTCAGCGACGGCAATAGCCTGCTGGATAACGGCATGGCGCGGGTGGCCGAGTTCGGCCAGTTCGCGGCCGACGGCGAGTGGCTGATCGAAGGCGTGGGCGTGAGCCCGGACATCGAGGTCGACAACCTGCCGCACGAGACCTTCGAGGGCCGTGACCGCCAGCTGGAAGTGGCGCTCGAAGTACTGGAGAAGAAGATGAAGGAGCAGCCGGTCAAGCCATGGAAGCCGGCGGCGATTCCGGCGCTCAAGCGCCAGTGGGAAGCGGGAGAAGCTTCCGGCAAGGTAGCGCCAGGCGGCAAGTAAGCCCGGGGCGTGGGCGAAACCGCAGCCGGTTTACCCCCACGCCTGCGCCTTGCCATCACGGCAGGCGCAAGTCCAGGCCCAGCTTCGTGGCCAGCAGGTAGGTGACGAAGCCCAGGATCACGACCAGCAGCACGAACAGCACGGCCACCCTGGCGCCGGTTCCCATCACCGCCCGCATCTCCTTCTTGCGGTCCGGATGCTTCTTCCCTTGATCGTAGTGCCACTTGACGGCAAAGAACATGCCGATGCTGAGCGCAACGACCTTGAACGTGAAGAAGACCACGGGGAACCATTCCATATCCATCATTTGCGTATTTCCAGGCTATTACTTGGACTGAGGAGCAGCGGTTCACCACGGCGCCGGGCAGTGTCATTCGAAGAGGAGTGAGAAGAAAACGTCAGCGCTCGGCCATGCGGCGATGGTGCCGATGGTGCCGATGGCGCTGTTGAGGCATTCTACTCAAAAGCAATGTCCATACATCGAGACAAAATGTCCCAGTTGAAAGCCATGCAAGATCCGCATCCGCCAGTCTAGCTGCCGCGCCTGGCCGCGCAGGGCGGAGCGCGCTTCCTGCATCGACCTGAGCGTGAGGCAGGTCTGCAACGGCTGTCGCGCCTGCTTGCGCGACGGCCGGAACCGTTCAGCGCCGCCGTCGTGTCAACATTCATCACGCTGTCACATATAATTTCTACACTGCAAGTATTCCACTCACTCGGATACGTGCAATGCCACTTAAGAAGCTGCAGACCGGCACCAAGCTCCTTGGCGCCTTCGGTATCGTCTCCCTCCTGATCCTGATCCTGTCGGCCGTGGCGCTGTGGCGCATGCAGTCCACTGACGGGCTCACCCATGACCTCGTCTACGACAAGCTGGCCAAGCAGCAGCTGAGCGCCGACCTGCTCGGCGTCGAGCGCCTGAACGGCTCGCGCACAGTCGCCATCGCGCGCAGCGACAGCCTGGAGCTGGCCGACTACTTCGGCACCCAGCTGGCCCAGGGCAAACAGGCCGCGTCCGTGCTCGAAGCGAAGCTGGCCAGGCTGCCGCTGTCGGCGCGCGAGGCCGGGCTGGTCGCCGAAGCGGGCAGGCGCAAGGCGGCACTGGCCAGGATCCAGGCCGCGCTGTTCCAGGCCAAGGAGTTCGGCCAGACCCAGGTCGTCGAGGGTCTCGTGGCCGGCGACTGGGAACAGGGCTACCGGGCGTATGCCGGCGCGCTGGAGGCCCTGCTGGCCCACGAGACGGAAGAGGCGCGCCGTCTCGCCGCGGAGTCGGCTGCCGCCTCGCTGGCCGGCAAGTCGCTGGTGCTGGCCCTGGGCGCCGGCGCGCTTGCGATCGGTGCCGCCATGGCCTGGATCCTGACCCGGAACATCGTCGGCCCGTTGCGCCAGGCCGCCATGCTGGCCGAGCAGGTGGCGCACGGCGACCTGCGTCCGGTGATCCGCCACGGCCGCCACGACGAGATAGGCCGCCTGTTCGATGCGCTCAACGGCATGACGGGCGGCGTGTCCGCCACCGTGTCCCAGGTGATGCAGGGTGCACGGGAGATCGACATGGCGTCCGGCGATATCGCGGAGGGCAACCAGGACCTGGCGCGCCGTACCGAACGCCAGGCTGCGGCGATCCGCCAGACCGTCGGGGCGATGGACGAACTGGGCGCGGCCATCGCCCGCAACAATGCCAGTGCGCGCTCGGCCCATGCCGTGGCCCGCTCGGCCTCCAGCGTGGCGGTGCGCAGCGCGGAGGCGGTCGAGCAGGTGGTGGCGCGCATGGGCGCGATCAAGGCCTCGAGCGCGCGCATCGTCGACATCACCGCCATGATCGACAGCATCGCCTTCCAGACCAACATCCTGGCGCTGAACGCGGCGGTGGAAGCGGCGCGCGCCGGTGCCGAAGGACGCGGCTTCGCGGTAGTGGCGGCCGAGGTACGTAGCCTGGCCCAGCACTCGGCGACGGCGGCGAAGGAAATCAAGCAGCTGATCGGCGCATCGGCGCAGGAGGTCGCGGCCGGCACCGATATCGCCGGTACCGCGGGCGAAACCATGCGTGCGGTACTGGCCCACGTGCACGACGTGGCCGGGCTGCTCGACACCATCCACGACGCCAGCAGCGAGCAGGCCAGCGGCGTGGCCCAGGTGAGCCAGGCGATCGCCGAGATCGACGAATCGACGCAGCAGAACGCGGCCATGGTCGAACAGGCCGCAGCCGCCGCGGCATCGATGCGCCGGCAGGCGGCCGAGCTGTCGCAACTGGTGGCGACCTTCAAGCTGCGCACGGGCGCGCAGGCGCCGCGCGCACTGGCCGCCGCCTGAAGCGGGCGACAAGCAAGCGGCAGGGGCGCGGCTTGCTGTATCATGCCGACCTTGAAAACGAAAGCCGCGCATGCTCATCATCACCATCAAACAGGGCAAGGAACAGGCCCTGCTGTCCGGCGACCCCTGGATCTACCTGTCCGCGATCGAGAAGGTCGAGGGCAAGCCCATGGAACGCGGCAAGCCGGGCGCCACCGCGCTGGTGCAGTCCTCGGCGCGGCGCTTCCTGGCGCGCGCCGCCTACAACGCCAAGTCGCAGATCGCGGCCCGGGTCTGGACCCTGGTTGAAAGCGAGCCGGTGGACCATGCGCTGATCAAGCGCCGGGTGCAGGCCGCCGTCGAGCGCCGCGCTCCCATGCTGGCGCAAGCCGACCCGCAGGCCCTGGTCCAGCTGGTCGATGGCGAGCAGGATGGCCTGTCCGGACTGCTGGTGCACGCCTACGGCGGCCCGGCCGGCTACCTGGTGTGCCAGTTCAATGCCGCCGGCGTCGACCTGTGGAAAGTCACCATCGTGCAGGCGCTCCTCAAGGCGACCGGCTGCCCCAACGTCTACGAGCGCAGCGACGAGCTGGTGCGCAAGGCGGAAGGGCTGCCGATCACCCGGCGCGTGCTGGCCGGCGAGGAGCCGCCGCAACGCCTGATGGTGCGCGAGGGCGCGCGCCTGGTACCGATGGACATCCGCACCGGTTTCACCTACCCGCGCTGAGCACGGGCACGCGCGCCCGTTGACTTCTGCCGCCGATCGCCGACAATGCATTGTCGGCGTCGTGCGGGGAGACAGCGCATGGTCACGAACCAACCGGGGTTCCTGTTTGCCACCGGAATCGAGAACAGCATCCCGACCATCGATGGCGGCAGGCATCGCATGGACGAGATGGACAAGTGCGGCCATTACCGCCATTGGCGGCGCGACTTCGACCTGGTCGAGGAACTCGGCATCCGCTTCCTGCGCTACGGCCCGCCGCTGCACACTACCCTGGTCGGCCCCAGGCGCTACGACTGGTCCTTCGCCGACGATACTTTTCCCGCGCTGCGGCGGCGCGGCCTGGTCGCCATCGTCGACCTGTGCCACTTCGGCCTGCCCGACTTCCTCGGCAACTTCCAGAATCCGGATTTCCCCGCCATCTTCGCCGACTACGCGCGCGCCTTCGCGCTGCGCTATCCCTGGATCCAGATGTACACGCCGGTCAACGAGATGTCGATCTGTGCGCTGTTCTCGGCCCTGTATGGCTGGTGGAACGAGCAGCTGCGCAGCGACCGCGCCTTCGTCACGGCCATGAAGCACGTGGTGAAGGCGAACCTGCTGGCCATGCGCGCGATCCTGGAAGTGCGCCCGGACGCGCTGTTCGTGCAGAGCGAATCGACCGAGTACTTCCATGCCAGGTCGCCGGCGGCGATCAGGCCGGCGGAAACCATGAACGCGCGCCGCTTCCTGTCGCTCGACCTGAACTACGGGCGCCGGGTCGACTCCACCATGTACGAGTACCTGCTGGACAACGGCATGACGCGCGAGGAGTACCACTTTTTCCTCAACAATAACCTGAAGCACCACTGCATCATGGGAAACGACTACTACCAGACCAACGAGCATCTGGTAACGGATGCTGGAACCAGCACGGCTTCAGGGGAGATCTTCGGCTACGCGGTCATCACCCACCAGTACTACAACCGCTACCAGTTGCCGGTCATGCACACCGAGACCAATCTGTGCGAAGGTCCGTGCGGCGACGAAGCGGTGCGCTGGCTGCGCAAGGAATGGGCCAACGTGCTGCGGGTGCGCAACAATGGCGTCCCGCTGGTCGGCTTCACCTGGTATTCGCTGACCGACCAGGTGGACTGGGACAGCGGCCTGCGCGAGGACAGGGGCCACGTCAATGCGCTCGGGCTGGCCGATCTTGAGCGCAAGCTGCGGCCGGTGGGCCTGGCCTACCGCGACCTGATCCGCGACTGGACCGAAGTCCTGCCGACCCAAAGCGTGTGCCTGCAGGTACCGCTGGCGATCGATGAGGATTATCCGGAGTGCTGCGGTTCCCGGCCGCGCACGATATCCGACCCGGTGGCAGCCACTGGCGCGCCCAGGAATACCGACTAGGCCATGCGCTTTTCGAACCAGGTCGTGATCGTTACCGGCGCTGCCGGCGGCATCGGCCTCGCCACGGCGCAGCGCTTCGGCGCCGAGGGTGCGGCGGTTGCGCTGGTCGACCAGGAGGAGCAGGCGCTGGCGGCAGCCGCCGCGCAGGTCCCCGGCAACACGCTGCAGGTGGTGTGCGACGTGGGCGACGAGGGCCAGGTGGCCGCTGCCGTCGACCAGGTCATGCAGCGCTACCGCCGGCTGGATGTCGTCGTCAACAACGCCGGACTCATGATGTTCCGGCCGATCGAGGAACTGGACGGCGCGGACTGGAACAAGGTACTGCGGGTCGACCTGCTGGGCGCATTCTATTTCATCAAGCAGGGCTTCCTGCATATGCGGCCCGGCGGCGCGATCGTCAACGTCGCCAGCGTGCATGCGCTGGAAACCGAGCCGAACGTCGCACCCTACGCCGCCGCCAAGGCAGCGCTGCTTTCCCTGACGCGCTCGGCGGCGATCGAAGGCATCCCGAAGGGCATCCGGGTGAACGCCATCCTGCCTGGCGCCGTCGACACCCCGATGCTGTGGAATAACCCGCAGGTGAAATCTGGCACCGAGCACCTCGGTCCCGCCGAGGTGGGCAAGCCCGCGCAGGTCGCCGCCGCGATCGCCTTCCTGGCGTCGGGCGACGCGGGCTTCATCCAGGGCGCCTCGCTGCTGGTCGACGGCGGCCGCCTGTGCCAGCTCTAGGCTAGAGAGGGCGTCCCAGTAGTTTCTCGACCTCGTCCAGTTCCCATGGGCCGCCAAAGTAGCGTTCGAAGACGAACACCGTCAGGGAATGCATCAGAACGCCAAGGCCCCAGAACAGCGCCAGGCCGACGAACCAGAGGATGCCCGGCGACGTGAATAAATCGATGACGCCGCATCCAGCCGTCACGACCAGATACAGCATCAGGTGCATATAAAAGCCGCGGATGCGCTGTACCCGCATGAATGCCATTCGTTCGCGGATTGCCTCCGCACCGCTCTGTTTGTCCGCCATGATCGCCTCGCTGGAAAGGGTTGAGAAATCGACTCCGAATACCGCAGCGATGGATTTGATCGACTCGACACTGCCAGCTTGTCCGGACTCGATTCTCTGGACGGTACGGACGCTCAGGCCGCTGGCGTCGGCCAGTTGCTGTTGCGACCAGCCTCGCTTGAGACGCATTTTTTGAATCGACATCATCTTCTCCTTGTGCGGAGCCCCAAGTATGGGATCTTCGCACTTTCAACGCGACGACAGCGGCACGACAGGGACACGACAGGGACACGACAGGGACACGACAGGGACACGTTCCCCATGGGTGGAGGCATCCCCTAGATCGCGGCCAGCGCGCGGCGCAGGTCGTCGCGCTGGTCTTCCAGGTGTTCGATGCCGACCGACAGCCGGATCAGGCCGTCGCCGATGCCCAGTCCGGCGCGCTGCTCGGGCGGGATGGTCGCATGGGTCATCAGGGCCGGGTGCTCGATCAGGCTCTCGACCCCGCCCAGGCTTTCGGCCAGGGTGAAGACCTCGCAGGCTTCGAGGAAGCGCCGGCTGCCGGCCAGGTCGGTCGCCAGGTCGATCGAGACGATGCCGCCGAAACCGTTCATCTGGCGCCGCGCCAGCGCATGCTGGGGGTGCGATTCCAGGCCCGGGTAGAACACCTTGCGCACCTTCGGCTGCTGCTCCAGCCACCGGGCCAGGGCCAGCGCGTTGGCGCTGCTGCGCTCCACGCGCAGGGCCAGGGTCTTTATCCCGCGCAGCACCAGGAAGCTGTCGAACGGACCCTGGATCGCGCCCACGGCGTTCTGGATGAAGCCGAGCCCCTCGGCAAGGGCCGCGTGGCGCTCCTCGCGGCCCACCACCGCCACGCCGCCGATCACGTCCGAGTGGCCGTTCATGTACTTGGTAGTCGAGTGCACCACGATGTCGAAGCCCAGTTCCAGCGGGCGCTGGACGATCGGGCTGGCGAAGGTGTTGTCGCACACGGTGATCACGCCGCGCGCGCGGCACAACGCCGCGATCGCCGCCAGGTCGGCGAGCTTGAGCATCGGGTTGGTCGGGGTCTCGACCCACACCAGCTTCGTCTCGGGCGTGAGGGCCCTGGCCAGGGCATCGGGGTCGGTCAGGTCGGCGTAGCTGAACGCATGGCCGGCGCTGCGCCGGCGCACGCGCTCGAACAGGCGATAGGTGCCGCCGTACATGTCGTCACCGGCCACGACGTGCGAGTTTGCCGGCAGCAGTTCCAGCACCGCCGCGATCGCGGCCAGGCCGGAAGCGAAGGCGAAGGCGGCGCTGCCGCTTTCGATGTCGGCCACGCAGCGTTCCAGCGCCCAGCGGGTCGGGTTGTGCGAGCGGCCGTAGTCCAGGCCCTTGTGCACGCCCGGGCTCTCCTGGCGGAAGGTCGAGGTGGCGAAAATCGGCGGCATCACGGCGCCAGTGGCCGGTTCCGGCGCCTGACCGCCGTGGATGACGCGGGTGGCGATGTGCTTGTGCTGGTCGGTCATGAGAGCGTCCTACGAAGATGGTTGAGCAGGTCGTAGCGGGTGATCAGGCCGTAGAAGCGCTCGCCGTCGTGGATCACGGCGGTCAGCCCGCGGTCGAGGATCTCGCGCAGCTGGCCCATGCCGGCGGTGGGCGGCAGGGTCTGCAGCGAGGAAGTCATGGTGGCCGAGACCGGGGCGTGGAAGTCGCCGCCCTTGCCGGTCACGTGCAGCAGCAGGTCGGATTCGTCGATCAGGCCAGTCAGCCGGCCCGCGGCGTCGATCACCGGCAGCTGCTGCAGGTCGGCGTTGCGCATGCGGTTGAAGGCGGTGAGCAGGGTGTCGGTGGGGGCGACAGTCACCACCTCGCCCTGGTCGTGGCGGCGCCCGATCAGGTCGCGCAGGTCACCCGTCCTGGGGCGCGTGATGAGGCCCTGGTCGACCATCCAGCCGTCGCTGTACACCTTGCTCAGGTAGCGGGTGCCGGTGTCGCACACGAAGCTGACCACGCGCTTGGGCCGGGTCTGTTCGCGGCAGTAGCGCAGGCTTGCTGCCAGCAGGGTGCCGGTGGACGAACCGCCCAGGATGCCTTCCTGCTGCAGCAGCAGGCGCGCGCTCGAAAAGCTTTCCTCGTCGTCGATGGTGTAGGCCTTCTTCACGCGCGACAGGTCGGCGATGCCGGGAATGAAATCTTCGCCGATGCCTTCCACCGCCCATGAACCTGCGTCGGTGCGCAGCACGCCGGTATTCACATAGTCGGCCAGGATCGAACCCTTGGGGTCGGCCAGCACGAATTCCAGGTTCGGCTGCACCTTCCTGAAATAGCGCGACAGACCGGTAAGGGTGCCGGAAGAGCCGACGCCGACCACGATCGCGTCCAGCCGGTGGTTGACCTGGTCCCAGATCTCGGGTCCGGTGGAGGTCTCGTGGGCGCGCGGATTGGCCGGGTTGTTGAACTGGTCGGCGAACCAGGCGCCGGGAATCTCCCTGGCCAGGCGCGCCGCATAGTCCTGGTAATACTCGGGATGCCCCTTGCCGACGTCGGACCGGGTCAGGTGAATCTCGGCGCCGAGCGCCTTCAGGTGCAGGATCTTCTCGGCCGCCATCTTGTCGGGCACCACCAGCACCACCCGGTAGCCCTTGATGCGCGCCACCAGGGCCAGGCCCAGGCCGGTGTTGCCAGCGGTGGCTTCGACCACCGTGCCGCCGGGCGCCAGGCGCCCGTCGTGCTCGGCCTGTTCGATCATGGCGCGGCCGATGCGGTCCTTGATGGAGCCGCCGGGGTTTTGCGATTCGAGTTTCAGGAACAGCTGGCAGGGACCGGTGTCGATCCGGGTCACTTCGATCAAGGGGGTGTCACCGATCAGGGAAAACAGTGCAGCTTGCGACGCATGTTGCATAGTGCCTCCGAAGGCCGGGCCGGGCCCGGTTGGCGCGCCGCTTCGTGGGCGGACGCTGGTCGACGAGCTGGCGCTCCTCCGGCGCCAGGCCATACAAAAATGCCATGATACGGCGAATAGCCGCGCCGGTGTTGATCCCGCTACCGATGGCCGGCCTGGCGCTTCTTCAGGCGCCGCCAGAGGGTGGTGCGGCTGATGCCCAAGTGCCGGGCCGCGGCGTCGCGCTGGCCGCCGAAGCGGGCCAGCACCTCGTCCAGGCTTTCCCCGGATGCAGTCGGGAGGGCAGGGGAAAGGGACGGTGATCCGGCCGCCCCCTGCGCCAGCTCGGGCGCGATCGCCAGCAGGAAGGCCGGGGTCAGCGCCTGCAGCGGCTCGGCCGCCATGAACAGGGCCAGGCGCTCCATCAGGTTGCGCAGCTCGCGCACGTTGCCGGGCCAG
The DNA here is from genome assembly GCF_020176695.1 of Massilia sp. MS-15. Taxonomy (GTDB): domain Bacteria; phylum Pseudomonadota; class Gammaproteobacteria; order Burkholderiales; family Burkholderiaceae_D; genus Telluria; species Telluria hydrophila. The sequence goes on from NZ_JAIWIA010000025.1 coordinate 11,482, forward strand.
GGGTAGGCTTCCAGCAGCGCGGCGCAGGCCCCGATCTCGGCGCGCAGGTTCGGATGCGGACGCGCGTCGAGCGTGGCCAGCGCGCCCTTGAGCGACCATTCGGCCAGCGGCACGATGTCGGCGCGCCGCGCGCGCAGTGGCGGCAGGGCCAGGCGCAGCACGGCCAGTCGGTAGAACAGGTCGGCCCGGAAGCGCCCCTCGCGCACGCGCGCTTCCAGGTCGCAATGGGTGGCGCTGATCACGCGCACCTCGATCGGTACCGGCCGGGTGCCGCCCACGCGCATCACCTCGCGCTCTTCCAGCACGCGGAGCAGGCGCGTCTGCAGGCCGAGCGGCATTTCGCCGATCTCGTCGAGGAACAGGGTGCCGCCGTTGGCGGCCTCGAACAGGCCCGCATGGCCGCCGCGCCGGGCCCCGGTGAAGGCGCCTTCCTCGTGGCCGAACAGTTCCGATTCCAGCAGCGACTCGGCGATCGCGCCGCAGTTCACCGCCACGAAAGGGCGGTTGAGCGCGCGCCGCAAGCCCTCGCGGTGGATCGCCTGGGCCACCAGTTCCTTGCCGCTGCCAGTCTCGCCCTGGATCAGCACCGTGGCCGGCGAACGCGCATACAGCACCACGGTCTGGCGCAGGCGCTCCATCGCGCCTGAATCGCCGCGCAGGTCGTGCAGGCCGCGCCGCGCGCGGCGCGCCTCGAGCGAGGCGCTGCGCCGGCCGTGGTTCTCTTCGAGCCGGGTCAGGCGCGCCATTTCGAGCGCGTCGTCGAAGGCCTGGCGGATCGAGGCGGCCGAATACAGGAACACCCCGGCCAGCCCCGCTTCCTCGGCCAGGTCGGTGGCCAGGCCGGCGCCGACGATCACGGCAATGCCCGCGGCTTTCAGTTCATGGATGGCGGCGCGCGCATCTTCTTCCGTGACGTAGGTGCGCTGGGCGATGTCGAGACCGAACGTCGCGGCGAAGTCGGCCAGTTCGGGCAAGGGTGTGCCGTAGCTGATCACGCCGATGCGTGCCGACACCCGGCGCGCCCGCGCCAGCGCCTGCATCACGTCGAAGCCGCTGGCCCTGGCCACCACCACCGGCGCCGCCACCCGGCCCTTCAGGTAGGCCGCGTTGGACCCGGCCGCGATCACCACGTCGCAGCGCTCGGTGGCCATGCGTTCGCGAATACGGCGCGCCGCCTCGTCGAAGCCCAGGTGCAGCGGCTCGATCGTGGCCAGGTGGTCGTACTCGAGGGTGATGTCGCGGAACAGGTCGGACAGGCGCGATACCGACACCGTCCAGATCACGGGCTTGTCGCCGCCGTCGGCGGGGCTGCGGGAGGGATCACTCATGGCGGCAAGTGTAGCCGATTCGTGCACCGTGCTTGCGGCCAGTGCCTGCGGCGCGGTCAGCTACGCCCAAGCGGTCGCAAGTAAGCGGTCGTAAGAATGCGGTAAGGCCGCACCCGTAGGATGGGCCCCAGCCTGTAAAAAAAGGCATCACGATAACTACCGGAGACAGAAGTGGAACAAGACATCGTACAGCGGGTCAAGGCCGACCCCAATTACCGCAAGCTGGTCAGGGCGCGCTCGCGCTTCGGCTGGATCCTCACCTGGAGCATGATGGTCGTGTACTACGGCTTCACACTGCTCTGCGCCTTCGACAAGGAATTCATGGGCAGCCGTTTCGGCGACGGCGTCATGACCTGGGGCATTCCGCTGGGCCTGTTCGTGATCCTGTTTACCGTCGTGGTCACCGCCATCTACGTGCGCCGCGCCAACGGCGAGTACGACCGCCTGACCGACGCCATCAAGGCCAATGCGGCCAGCGGCAACGGCAGCAGCAACGGCAGCGGAAGGAAGGTGGCCGCATGAACACCCTGAACCGTATCGTCCTGGCGCCGGCGCTGCTGGCCGCCAGCGGCGCCGTCCTGGCCGCGCCCGACCTCGGCCAGGCCACCAAGCAGGCCACCAACTGGACCGCGATCAGCATGTTCGCGATCTTCGTGGTGCTGACCCTGTTCATCACCAAGTGGGCCGCCGCCAAGACCCGCTCGGCCTCCGACTTCTACACCGCCGGGGGCGGCATCTCCGGCTTCCAGAACGGCCTGGCGATCGCAGGCGACTTCATGTCGGCAGCCAGCTTCCTCGGCATTTCCGCCGCCGTGTTCCTGGACGGTTTCGATGGCCTGATCTACGCCATCGGCTTCCTGGTCGGCTGGCCGGTGATCACCTTCCTGATGGCCGAGCGCCTGCGCAACCTGGGCCGCTACACCTTCGCCGACGTGGCGGCCTACCGCTTCCACCAGAAACCGATCCGCGTGTTCGCGGCGTCGGGCACCCTGGTGGTGGTGGCCTTCTACCTGATCGCGCAGATGGTCGGCGCCGGCCAGCTGATCAAGCTGCTGTTCGGCCTGGAATACTGGATCGCGGTGGTGATCGTGGGCCTCCTGATGATGGTTTACGTGCTGTTCGGCGGCATGACCGCGACCACCTGGGTGCAGATCATCAAGGCCGTGCTGCTGCTGTCGGGCGCGTCCTACATGGCGTTTGCTGTGCTGGCGCAGTACAACTTCAGCCCCGAGCAGCTGTTCTCGGCCGCCACCGAGGTGCATGCCAAGGGCGAATCGATCATGGGCCCGGGCACCTTCCTGAAAGACCCGATCTCGGCGATCTCCTTCGGCATGGCGCTGATGTTCGGCACCGCCGGCCTGCCGCACATCCTGATGCGCTTCTTCACCGTCCCGAGCGCGAAGGAAGCGCGCAAGTCGGTGCTGTGGGCCACCACCTGGATCGGCTACTTCTACATCCTCACCTTCATCATCGGCTTCGGCGCGATCGTGCTGGTCGGTACCAATCCGGCCTTCAAGGACGCCGCCGGCAAGCTCCTGGGCGGTAACAACATGGCGGCGGTGCACCTGGCCAATGCCGTGGGCGGCGACATCTTCCTCGGCTTCATTTCGGCGGTGGCCTTCGCGACCATCCTGGCGGTGGTGGCCGGCCTGACCCTGTCGGGCGCCTCGGCGGTGTCGCACGACCTGTACGCCACCGTGTTCAAGAAGGGCAAGGCCAACAGCGCCGATGAGCTGAAGGTGTCGAAGATCACCACCATCGCGCTGGGCGTCATCGCGGTGCTGCTCGGGATCGCGTTCGAGAAGCAGAACGTCGCCTTCATGGTGTCGCTGGCCTTCGCGATCGCCGCCTCGGCCAACTTCCCGGTCCTGTTCATGTCGGTGCTGTGGAAGGATTGCACCACCCGTGGCGCCACCGTCGGCGGCTTCCTGGGCCTGGCCACGGCCGTCGTGCTGACCCTGGTGTCGAAGTCGGTCTGGGTCGATGTGCTGGGCAATGCGCAAGCGATCTTCCCGTACACCTCGCCGGCGATCTTCTCGATGGCGGTCGGCTTCTTCGGTATCTGGTTCTTCTCGGTCACCGACAAGAGCCCGCGCGCCGCGATCGACAAGGCCGGCTTCGAAGCGCAGGAAGTGCGCTCGGAGACCGGCATCGGCGCTGCGGCCGCCTCGGCCCACTGAAGCCCGCGCTTCGATCACCGAACCCCGCTCCGGCGGGGTTTTTTGTTGCTACAATGTTTCATTTGATGTTCCATGTTGCGTTCGATTGAAACGCGCGGGTGGGGCAAACTTCGCCAAGTCCTTGAAATTCGGGCGAAAGCGTGACTGGCACGCCACTTGCATTAGCTAAGCCGTATTCGCTCAACGCATCACTCGAAAGGACAAGCATGAGTCTCACCTCCGCTGGCGCCGCCTTCCGCAAGGCCGTCCAGGAAGAATCCCCGCTGCAGGTCATCGGCGCCATCAATGCCAACCACGCGCTGCTGGCCAAGCGCGCCGGCTACCGCGCCATCTACCTGTCGGGCGGCGGCGTGGCCGCCGGCTCGCTGGGCCTGCCTGACCTGGGCATTTCGGGCCTGGAAGACGTGCTGATCGACGTGCGCCGCATCACCGACGTGTGCGACCTGCCGCTGCTGGTCGATATCGACACCGGCTTCGGCGCCTCGGCCTTCAACGTGGCGCGCACCGTGCGCAGCCTGGAAAAGGCCGGCGCCGCCGCCTGCCACATCGAGGACCAGGTCGGCGCCAAGCGCTGCGGCCACCGTCCGGGCAAGGAAATCGTCGGCAAGGACGAGATGGTGGACCGCGTCAAGGCCGCCGCCGATGCCCGTCACGACGAGGACTTCGTGATCATGGCGCGGACCGACGCGCTGGCCGTGGAAGGGCTGGACGCCGCCATCGAGCGCGCCGTCGCCTGCGTGGAAGCGGGCGCCGACATGATCTTCCCGGAAGCGATGACGAGCCTGGAGATGTACAAGCAGTTCGCCGACGCCGTCAAGGTGCCGGTGCTGGCCAACATCACCGAGTTCGGCTCGACCCCGCTGTTCACGCTCGACGAGCTGCGCAGCGCCAACGTGTCCATCGCGCTGTATCCGCTGTCGGCCTTCCGCGCCATGAACAAGGCGGCAGAGAACGTGTACCAGGCGATCCGCCGCGACGGCACCCAGAAGAACGTGTTAGAGACGATGCAGACCCGCGCCGAACTATACGACCGCATCGACTACCATCGCTACGAGCAGAAACTGGACGCGCTGTTCGCCCAGAAGAAAACCACATAACACAGACTCAGGAGAATCCACGCATGAGCACCCAGAACAACGAGACCCCAACGTTCAAGCCGAAGAAATCGGTGGCCCTGTCCGGCGTCGCCGCTGGCAATACCGCGCTGTGCTCGGTGGGCAAGTCGGGTAACGACCTGCACTACCGCGGCTACGACATCCTGGACGTCGCGAACACCTGCGAGTTCGAGGAAATCGCCTACCTGCTGGTACACGGCAAGCTGCCCACCCAGGCAGAACTGAAGGGCTACAAGGCCAAGCTGAAATCGCTGCGCGGCCTGCCGCAAGCGGTGAAGAGCGCGCTGGAAGCGCTGCCGGCCGGCGCCCACCCGATGGATGTGATGCGCACCGGCGTGTCGGTGCTGGGCTGCACCCTGCCCGAGAAGGACGACCACAATATCGCCGGCGCGCGCGACATCGCCGACCGCCTGATGGCGTCGTTCGGCTCGATGCTGCTGTACTGGTACCACTTCAGCCATAACGGCAAACGCATCGAGGTCGAGCTGGATGACGATTCGATCGGCGGCCATTTCCTGCATATGCTGCATGGCGAAAAGCCGCGCGACTCGTGGGTGCGCGCGATGCACACCTCGCTGATCCTGTACGCCGAACATGAGTTCAATGCATCGACGTTTACGTCGCGCGTGATCGCCGGCACCGGTTCCGACATCCACTCGGCCATCACCGGTGCGATCGGCGCACTGCGCGGACCAAAACACGGCGGCGCCAACGAAGTCGCGCTCGACATCCAGAAGCGGTATGAAAACGCCGACGAGGCCGAAGCCGACATCCGCAACCGCGTCGCCAACAAGGAAGTCGTGATCGGCTTCGGCCACCCTGTGTACACCATCAGCGACCCGCGCAACGTGGTGATCAAGGAAGTGGCGCGCACCCTGTCGCAGGAAGCCGGCTCGATGAAGATGTTCGACATCGCCGAGCGCCTGGAATCGGTGATGTGGGAAGTCAAGAAGATGTTCCCGAACCTGGACTGGTTCTCGGCTGTGTCGTACCACATGATGGGCGTGCCGACCGCCATGTTCACGCCGCTGTTCGTGATCTCGCGCACCTCGGGCTGGTCGGCCCATGTCATCGAGCAGCGCATCGACAACAAGATCATCCGCCCGAGCGCGAACTACGTCGGTCCGGAAGACCTGCAGTTCGTCCCGATCGCCGACCGCACCTGAGCGTCAACAGAATGCGCCGGCCGGGCATGCTCCCGCGCCGGCCAATCACACGAGTACCGCCATGAACACCAATCACCGCAAACCCCTTCCCGGCACCGCGCTGGACTATTTCGACACGCGCAGCGCGGTCGATGCGATCCAGCCGGGCGCCTACGACACGCTGCCCTATACCTCGCGCGTGCTGGCCGAGAACCTGGTCCGCCGCTGCGACCCGGCCACGCTCACCGACTCGCTCAGGCAGATCATCGAGCGCAAGCGCGAGCTCGACTTCCCCTGGTTCCCGGCGCGCGTGGTCTGCCACGACATCCTGGGCCAGACCGCCCTGGTCGACCTGGCCGGCCTGCGCGACGCCATCGCCGCGCAGGGCGGCGATCCGGCCCTGGTCAATCCGGTGGTGCCGACCCAGCTGGTGGTCGACCACTCGCTGGCGGTCGAATGCGGCGGCTTCGATCCGGATGCCTTCGCCAAGAACCGCGCCATCGAGGACCGCCGCAACGAAGACCGTTTCCACTTCATCGACTGGACCAAGAAGGCCTTCCAGAACGTGGACGTGATCCCGCCGGGGAACGGCATCCTGCACCAGATCAACCTGGAGCGCATGTCGCCGGTCATCCAGCAGGAACAGGGCGTGGCCTATCCGGATACCCTGGTCGGCACCGACTCGCACACTCCGATGGTCGATGCGCTGGGCGTGATCGCGATCGGCGTGGGCGGCCTGGAAGCGGAAAGCGTCATGCTCGGCCGCGCCTCCTGGATGCGCCTGCCGGACATCGTCGGCGTCGAGCTGACGGGCAAGCCGCAGGCGGGCATCACCGCCACCGACATCGTGCTGGCGCTGACCGAATTCCTGCGCCAGTCGAAAGTCGTTTCCACCTACCTCGAGTTCTACGGCGAAGGCGCGTCCAGCCTGACGCTGGGCGACCGCGCGACGATCTCGAACATGGCGCCGGAATTCGGCGCCACCGCCGCGATGTTCTACATCGACGAACAGACCATCAAGTACCTGCGCCTGACCGGCCGCGAGGAAGAGACCGTGCAGCTGGTCGAAACCTATGCCAAGCAGGCCGGCCTGTGGGCCGACAGCCTCGCACAAGCGCAGTACGAGCGCGTGCTCTCCTTTGACCTGTCGACGGTGGTGCGCAACATTGCTGGTCCATCGAATCCGCACAAGCGCGTGCCGACTTCGGAACTGGCGGAGCGCGGCATTTCAGGCGTGGTGGAAAACGAGCCGGGTCTGATGCCGGACGGCGCCGTCATCATCGCGGCGATCACCAGCTGCACCAATACCAACAATCCGCGCAACATGATCGCGGCCGGCCTGATCGCACGTAACGCCAACCGTGCCGGCCTGACCCGCAAGCCCTGGGTCAAGAGCTCGCTCGCGCCGGGTTCCAAGGCGGTCGCCCTGTACCTGGAAGAGGCCGGCCTGATGCCGGAGCTGGAAAAGCTCGGCTTCGGCGTGGTCGCCTTTGCCTGCACCACCTGCAACGGCATGAGCGGCGCGCTCGATCCGAGCATCCAGCAGGAGATCATCGAGCGCGACCTGTACGCGACCGCGGTCCTGTCGGGCAACCGCAATTTCGACGGCCGCATCCACCCGTATGCCAAGCAGGCCTTCCTGGCCTCGCCGCCGCTGGTGGTGGCCTATGCGATCGCCGGTACCATCCGCTTCGACATCGAGAAGGGCGTGCTGGGTACGGACGCCGCTGGCCGCGACATCCGCCTGGCCGACTTGTGGCCGTCCGACGAAGAGATCGATGCGGTGGTGGAGAGCAGCGTCAAGCCGGAACAGTTCCGCAAGGTATATACGCCGATGTTCGCGCGCGTGGCGGACGATGGCGCGAAGGTGAGCCCGCTGTACGACTGGCGCCCGCAGAGCACCTATATCCGCCGTCCGCCGTACTGGGAAGGCGCGCTGGCCGGTGCGCGCGGCCTGGCCGGCATGCGTCCGCTGGCGGTCCTGGGCGACAACATCACCACCGACCACCTGTCGCCGTCGAACGCGATCCTGCTCGATTCCGCCGCCGGCGAATACCTGGCGAAGATGGGCCTGCCGGAAGAGGACTTCAATTCCTACGCGACCCACCGGGGCGACCACCTGACGGCGCAGCGCGCGACGTTTGCGAACCCGACCCTGAAGAACGAGATGGTGCGTGACGCGATGGGCAACGTGAAGGCCGGCTCGCTGGCGCGCATCGAGCCGGAAGGCACCGTGACGCGCATGTGGGAAGCGATCGAGACCTACATGGAGCGCAAGCAGCCGCTGATCGTGATCGCCGGCGCCGACTACGGCCAGGGCTCCTCGCGCGACTGGGCGGCCAAGGGCGTGCGCCTGGCGGGCGTGGAAGCGATCGTGGCCGAAGGCTTCGAGCGCATCCACCGCACCAACCTGGTCGGCATGGGCGTGCTGCCGCTCGAGTTCAAGCCGGGCGTGAACCGCCTCACCCTGGGCATCGACGGCACCGAGACCTTCGACGTGCGTGGCGAGCGCACGCCGCGCACCGACCTGACCCTGGTCATCCATCGCCGCAACGGCGAGCGGGTGGAAGTGCCGGTGACCTGCCGCCTCGATACCGCCGAGGAAGTGGCGATCTACGAGGCCGGCGGCGTGCTGCAGCGTTTCGCGCAGGATTTCCTGGAATCGTCGGCCCCGAAAGCGGCCGCGTAATTTCATACGTGATTTGACCGCGTGGGCGGCGAAGCCGCCCACCCTACCTGAAGCGGTGTCCGTAGGGTGGGCGGGTTTCCCGCCCACGCGGTCAAGCAGGGTTTGAATAGCCCATAAGGATTCATATGGCATACACCCCCCAAATCAGGATCCCCGCCACCTACATGCGTGGCGGCACCAGCAAAGGCGTGTTCTTCCGCCTGCAAGACCTCCCGCAAGCCGCCCAGGTCCCTGGCCCGGCGCGTGACGCGCTGCTGCTGCGCGTGATCGGCAGCCCCGACCCCTACGGCAAGCAGATCGACGGCATGGGCGGCGCCACCTCCAGCACCAGCAAGGCCGTGATCGTCGCCAAGAGCGACCAGCCCGGCCACGACGTCGACTACCTGTTCGGCCAGGTCGCGATCGACAGGCCCTTCGTGGACTGGAGCGGCAACTGCGGCAACCTGTCCTCGGCGGTCGGATCCTTCGCGATCGCCAGCGGCCTGCTCGATCCGGCCCGCGTTCCGCAGGACGGCATGGCCACGGTGCGCATCTGGCAGGCCAATATCGGCAAGACCATCATCGCCCACGTCCCGGTAACGAACGGCGCAGTGCAGGAAACCGGCGACTTCGAACTGGACGGCGTGACCTTCCCGGCGGCCGAAGTGCAGCTCGAATTCCTCGACCCGGCCGCGGAAGAAGAGGGCGCGGGCGCCGGCGTGGCAACTGCCATGTTCCCGACCGGGAACCTGGTCGACGAGCTCGAGGTGCCCGGAGTCGGCACATTGAGGGCGACCATGATCAACGCCGGCATCCCGACCATCTTCGTGCAGGCCGAAGCGATCGGCTACATGGGGACCGAACTGCAGGAGGCCATCAATGGCGACCCGCGCGCGCTGGCCATGTTCGAGGCCATCCGCGCCCACGGCGCCCTGCGCATGGGCCTGATTTCGAGCATCGAGGAAGCGGCCCGGCGCCAGCACACGCCCAAGGTGGCCTTCGTTGCCCCGCCGGCCAGCTACCAGGCCTCGAGCGGCAAGCAGGTCGACGCCGGCGACATCGACCTCCTGGTGCGCGCGCTTTCGATGGGCAAGCTGCACCACGCCATGATGGGCACGGCCGCCGTGGCGATTGGCACCGCCGCGGCGATTCCCGGCACCCTGGTCAACCTGGCCGCGGGTGGCGGCGAGCGCAGCGCGGTGCGCTTCGGCCACCCGTCCGGTACCCTGCGCGTCGGCGCCGAGGCGGTGCTGCGCGATGGCCAGTGGAGCGTGGCCAAGGCCATCATGAGCCGCAGTGCGCGGGTACTGATGGAAGGCTGGGTGCGCGTCCCCGGAGACTGCCTCTAATACGGGACATTGACGTTGCTACTTTGACGGGCCACAACAACACGGCCCGTTTTTGTGCTTTTTAGTTTTGGAACGTCACAGGTTTGTGGTTTATGATTGCTTAATGGCAAGTTAGCCAAGAAACAACCAAGATTCCATGCCCCGACTTTCCAGCGAGCCGATGCTTGCAGCCAGCCCTGCTTCCGCCACTGCCGCCGACGCCTGCGCGCAGCGGGACGCCCGCGATCTCGACCACGAGATGCTGCGCATCGCGCTGCGCGAGCAGCGCGCGATCCTGGAAAACGCGCCGGTCGGCATCGTCTTCACGCTGCCAGGCGCCTTCAAGTCCTGCAATCCGCGCATCTGCGAGATGCTCGACTATTCCCACGAGGAGCTGAGCCGGCTGCATCCGGCCGAGGTGTTCGGCACGCCCGAGGATTACCAGGCACTGACCGCGGAAGCCTATCCGGTGCTGGCCACGGGCGGCCTGTACGAGAAGGGGGAACACCCGTTCCGGCGCCGGGACGGTTCGATGATCTGGGCCCGGCTGCGCGGGCGCGCGGTCGATCCGGCTACGCGCGAAGCCGGCACCATCTGGATCGTCGAGGACGTGACCGAGGTGCGCCAGACGTTGTTCGAGATGCAGGCGATCATGAACAACGCCACGATCGGCATCATGTACACGCGCAACCGCATCATTCAGCGCTACAACCCGGCCTTCGGCGCCATGTTCGGCTACCGCGACGGCGAAGCGCTGGGGCGCTCGACCCGCATCGTCCATCCGGACGAGCAGTCCTGGCACGACTTCAGCGTGCACGCCTACCCGCAGCTGGCGCGCGGCATTCCCTACCGCGCCGAGACGGAGCTGGTGCGCAAGGACGGCACCCGCATCTGGGGCCAGCTGAACGGCTACCTGTTCAATCCGGAGGATCCGGCGCTGGGCGCGATCTGGATGTTCGAGGACCGCACCCGCGAGCGGGCCGACGAGATCCAGCTGCGCAACGCGCTGATGGAAAACCGCGCCATCCTCGACAACGCGGTGCTTGGCATCGCCGTGGTGGAAAACGGCGTCACCCTGCATTGCAACGCCAAGATGGAGGAGCTGTTCGGCAGCCCGGCCGGCGGCATGGACGGCCGCCCGGTGCGCGACCTGTATCCGGACGACGTCACCTGGCGCCAGGCGCGCCGCGATACGGCGTGCAGCTTTCGCGAAGGGCCGGTGCACAGCGCGGAACACCAGATGGTGCGGCGCGACGGCAGCCGCTTCTGGGCGCGCCTGTCGGGACGCCTGTTCGACGTGGCCGAGAAGGCCGGGCGCAGCGTCTGGCTGCTGGACGACGTCACCGCCCAGCGCGAGGCGGCCGACGCGATCCGGCGCGCGCGCGACGAGCTGGAGATCCGGGTGGCCGAGCGCACCGCCGAGCTGGCCGGGGCCAACGCGCTGCTGCAGGAAGAGATCGTCGAGCGCCGCCAGGCCGAGGCGCGGGTGCACCACATGGCCTACCATGACAGCCTGACCGGCCTGCCCAACCGCGCCCTGCTGGCCGACCGCCTCGAGTGCGCGCTGCGCGCCGCGCAGAGGAACAGCAGGAAGGGCGGGCGCGCCCTGGCGGTGATGTTCCTCGACCTGGACCGCTTCAAGACCATCAACGATTCGCTCGGCCATGCCACCGGCGACCACCTGCTGCGCGAAGTGGCGCGCCGCCTGTGCGCGGCGGTGCGCGCCAGCGATACCGTGGCGCGCCTGGGCGGCGACGAGTTCGTGGTGCTGCTGCCCGATGTCGGCGGCGCGGCCGAGTGCGCGCTGGTGGGCGACAAGGTCATCGAGGCGCTGGCCACGCCCTTCCCGCTGGAAGGGCACAGCCTGCACATCTCGCCCTCGATCGGCATCTGCCTGTGCCCGGACGATGGCGACGACGTCGAGACCCTGATGCGCCACGCCGACGCCGCGATGTACCACGCCAAGGCGCTGGGGCGCAACAACTACCAGTTCTTCGACCAGCGCATGAACCAGGCCGCGGCGCGCCGCTTCGAGCTGGAATCGAACCTGCGCGGCGCCCTGCTGCGCAGCGAGTTCGAGCTGCACTACCAGCCGATCATCTGCACCGCCACCCGGCGCCTGCACGCGCTCGAAGTGCTGCTGCGCTGGCGCCGGCGCAGCGAAGGCGGCGCGGGCGGCGCGGACGGCAATACGGTGCTGGTGGGACCGGACGAATTCATCCCCATCCTCGAAGAAAACGGGATGATCGTGCCGGTGGGCGAATGGGTGATCCGGACCGCCTGCGAACAGAGCATGGCCTGGCAGCGCCAGGGCTTGCCGGCGGTGCCGCTGGCGATCAACCTGTCGGCACGCCAGTTCATGCACGACGGCCTGGTGGAATCGATCCGCCGCATCGTGGGCGAGACCGGGATCGACCCGGCACTGGTGGAATTCGAGATCACCGAGACCGCGCTGATGCAGCACGGCGGCCAGACCCTCGACACGCTACGCCAGATCAACGACATGGGCATGCGTCTGTCGATCGACGATTTCGGCACCGGCTATTCGAGCCTGGCCTACCTGAAGCGCTTCCCGGTGCGCAAGATCAAGATCGACCGCGCCTTCGTGCGCGAGCTCGAAGCCAGTTCCGAAGACCGCGCCATCGTGGCGGCCGTGATGGCGCTGGCCAACAGCCTGCAGCTGTCGGTGGTGGCCGAAGGCGTCGAGACCGAGGGCCAGTACCAGCTGCTGGGCGGGCAGGGCTGCCAGCTGGCCCAGGGCTACCTGTTCGCGCGCCCGCTGCCGGCCAGCGAGGCCGCCCGCCTGCTGCGCGGTTCAGCCCTGCAGCAGGTTGCCTGAATCGAGCGTGGCGACCACCGGCGCGTGGTCGGACGGCTGTTCCCACTTGCGGGTCTCGCGGTCGATATGGCAGGCCGTGCAGCGCGCCGCCAGTTCGCGGCTGAGCAGGATGTGGTCGATGCGCAGGCCGCGGTTGCGGCGAAATGCCATCTGGCGGTAGTCCCACCAGCTGTACTGTTTTTCCGGCTGCGCGAACAGGCGGAAGGCGTCAAGCAGTCCCAGTTCCATCAGCGCCGCCATCTGCGCGCGTTCCGGCGCCGTGAAGTGGATGCGGTGCTCCCATTCGGCCGGATCGTGCACGTCGCGCGCCTCCGGCGCGATGTTGTAGTCGCCCAGCAGGGCCAGGCGTGGATGGGCGCGCATCTCGTCGGCGATCCAGGCGCGCAGCGCATCCAGCCAGGCCATCTTGTAGGCGAACTTGTCGCTGCCGATCTCCTGGCCGTTCGGCATGTAGGCGCACACGATGCGCATGCCGCCGATGGTGGCGGCCAGGATGCGCTGCTGCTCGTCGGCGAACAGCGGATTGTTCTTCTGCACCGACGCGATCGGGTGCCGGGACAGGATGGCCACCCCGTTGTAGGTCTTCTGGCCGCTGAATACGGCTTCGTAGCCGATCGCCTCCAGCTCCGCGGTGGGAAACCTGTCGTCGGTCAGCTTCGTCTCCTGGACGCAGAGGATGTCCACTGGATTGGCCTCCAGCCAGGCGAGCAGGTGCTGGAGGCGGACTTTCAGGGAATTGACGTTCCAGGTGGCGATCTTCATGAGCAGGTCTGTAAACAAAACCGGCATGATAACCGCTTGCGATCCTGTCCGGCGGCACACGGCTAAGCGCGAAATGCAACATTTTCATTTGATGCCGCGCAAACGCATGAATTGTGGAAAACACTTACGGGGATCGTCCCCACACTGAAAAACCGTTGCTAATTAGCCCACACAATTGTGTGTGAAACAATTGGCTATGCTAAAATAAATTCATATATTATTAAAAAAATGTGCAATTACCGTCTTCAGGGGCTGTAAAAACGTTCGCAAAAGAATTAAACTAGCGCCACAGTATTTAACACTGTTTCTACGCAAGCATTACAATAGTTGTGATGGTGCAACTAATCTTGTACTATCTACGGAAATGAAGACAGATGTTCGGGGCTGTCCCAATGGCTGCATGCATGGCAGCCGGGCCCGCCTGGTGCATGGTAATAACCGATTCGCCACCGTATCTTTCGATAGCGATGAATCCGAACGCCGATTTACAAAGGACTGAAATGCGCACTGCATTCGAAGCGTGGGCCCAGCGCGAAGGGCATATCACCCGCCGCCGTGAGGACAAGCCCGAGGAATACCTCGTGTACGAGACCCAGCGCCGCTGGGTGATCTGGCAGGCCGCCCTGACGCACGGTGCCAAGGCCGCGGCCGAGGCGCCTTCCAAGTTCGCGAAGGACGCCGGGCAGAAGCCTGCGCTGACCCAGGACGAGGCAACGGTACGCAACCGCGTGCTCAACGAGGTGCTGGATGCGTTCAGCGAACTGGATGAAGCCGCCGGCATGGAAGGCGTGCTAAAGGTCATCCAGGGCCTGAAGAAGAAGCAGAAGAGCCTCGAGGACAGCAAGGCCTGAGTTTGTCCGCAGCCAGGCACTACCGCCACTACAAGGGCGGCCTCTACGAACTGCTCGTCGAGGCCGTGCTGGAAGCGGACCACACGCCCGTGATGGTCTACCGCGGCCAGGACGGCAAGGTCTGGGTGCGCCCGCGCGCCGCCTTCTTCGAAACCGTCCATGCCGACGGCGTGGCGCAGCCGCGCTTTCGCGCGCTCGACGATCCCGGCTCCGACTGAAGTATCCCGACCCTTCAGCATGTGGCCTGCGCTGCCGTTAATGGTGGGATGAAACATCTATTCCCCGCCACCATGCCGCGTCGTTTCTCCCCTTCCATCCTCTCCCTGCTGGCTGCCCCGTTCCTGCTGGGCGGCTGCGCCACCATTGCCGACGCACCGCTGCAGCAGATGCTGGAAGTGCACGCGGTGCTCGACTACCAGGAGGTGGCCGGCGTCGGCTGCGTGCTGACCAATGACATGGGACGCTGGTTCGTGGTCGCGCCCGGCCGGGTCACGATCACGCGCAGCGCGGCGCCACTGGTGGTCGACTGCAAGAAGGCGGGCGCGGCAAGCGGGCAGGAGATCTTCGGCTCGCGTCCCGATGCGATGAGCCTGATCGGAAACGCGGTCATCAGCGCCGGCATGGGCATCGCGCTCGACCGCTGGGCGGGGGCAAGCTGGGCTTATCCGGTCAACCTGACCGTGCTGATGGCGCCGGCGAACGTGGCGGCCGAGGTGAATGCGCTGCAGCGGGTGGAGACGCGGGTGTTCTGAGTATTGCCGGGTAAGCGAACCTGCCCGGGAGCGGTGAAATAATCTTTCATTTTAAAAGCCGCCGTGAAATATTATTTCACGGCGGCTTCCGCGGTTACACGCGGTTCATCAGGAAGGTGGTCAGCAGCGGCACCGGACGGCCGGTGGCGCCCTTGTTCGCGCCCGACTTCCAGGCGGTGCCGGCGATGTCCAGGTGGGCCCAGGTGTACTTGCGGGTGAAGTTCTCCAGGAAGCAGGCCGCCGTGATCGAGGCCGCGCCCGGGGTGCCGATGTTGGCCAGGTCGGCGAAGTTCGACTTGAGCTGCTCGTTGTAGTTCTCGCCCAGCGGGAAGCGCCATGCCACGTCGCCCGCCTGCTTGCCGGCGTCCAGCAGTTCCTGGGCCAGCGCGTCGTGCGCGTCGTCGTGGCGGGTGAACAGGCCGCTGGTGTGGTGGCCCAGGGCCACGATGCAGGCGCCGGTGAGCGTGGCGATGTCGACCACCGCGGCCGGCTTGAAGCGCTCGGCGTAGGTGAGGGCGTCGCACAGGATCAGGCGGCCTTCGGCGTCGGTATTCAGGATCTCGATGGTGAGGCCGTTCATCGAGCTCACGATGTCACCCGGCTTGGTGGCGCGGCCCGAGGGCATGTTCTCGCAGGCGGCCACGATGCCGATCACGTTCAGCTTCAGGTTCATCTCGCCGATCGCGCGGAAGGTGCCCAGTACCGAACCGGCGCCGCACATGTCGTACTTCATCTCGTCCATGTTCGGACCCGGCTTGAGCGAGATGCCGCCGGTGTCGAAGGTGATGCCCTTGCCCACCAGGACGGTCGGCGCATCCTTCTTGTTGCCGCCCATGTGCTTCAGGACGATGAACTTCGGCGCCTCTTCGCTGCCCTTGGCCACCGCCAGGAAGCTGCCCATCTTCAGGGCTTCGAGCTGCTTGCGCTCCAGGACCTCGATCTCGAAGCCATACGCGTCGGCCAGCTGGCGCGCGGTGTTGGCCAGGTAGGTCGGGGTGCACACGTTGGGCGACAGGTTGCCCAGTTCCTTGGTCAGGGCCATGCCGTTCGAGATGGCCAGCGCCTGGGCCAGGACCGGCTTGAGCGCGGTGGCGGCGTTTGCGGCGTCGGCGGCGATCACGATCTTGCGCACGCCGGAAGGCACGGGATCCTTCTTGCTCTTTTGCGTATCGGTGCGGTGCTCGGTCTCGTTGGCGGCGATCACCAGGCTTTGCACCGCCCAGTTGACGTCGCGGTCTTTCACATCGGCCAGCGGGAATGCGATAATGCCATCCGCGCTGCCCAGGGTGCCGAAGACTTTCAGGGCCGCGCCGACGGCGGTGCCGTAGTTCTTTTCGCTCACCGTGTCGTCGGCGCCCATGCCCACCAGCAGCACGCGGGCGGCCGCGACGCCGCTCACGCCGCGCAGCAGCAGGGTCGAACCGGGCTTGCCGCTGATGTCGCCGGACTTCACCGCCGCGCTGATGGCGCCGCCGGCATCGAGTGCCTGGGCGGCCTGCGACAGCTTCTTGTTCTCGAACACGGCCACGGCCAGCACGCCGGTTTTTGCGGCGGACAGGGTGTTCTTGGTGTCGAATGCTTTTATGCTAAAGTCCATTTTTGGTTCTCCGGTTCGTTTTCGCGGTGCCGCAGTGATGTCGATTTCCATACTGCCGTGCCTAACCTGCAATTATAGCTACTTATTGAATGATCTTTCGACGCGCCCTGCAACGTGAATTGGCCAGTTCGGCCGGCGCCACCTTCACGGTGCTGTTCACGATCCTGGTCACCTGGACCCTGATCACGGTCCTCGGCAAGGCCGCCGGCGGCAAGGTCGATTCCGGCGACGTGCTGGCCCTGATCGGCTTCGCCATCCTGAACTACCTGCCCACCATCCTCACCCTCACCGTGTTCATCTCGGTGCTGGGCGCGGTCACGCGCAGCTACCGCGATTCCGAGATGGTGGTGTGGTTCGCCTCCGGCATGTCGCTGAGCCGCTGGATCCGCCCGGTGCTGAGCTTCGGCCTGCCGGTCATGGTGGTGGTGGCGGCGCTGTCGCTGCTGGTGGCGCCGTGGGCGGCCATGAAGCGCATCGAGTTCGTGGAGCGCTTCCAGAACCGCGAAGACCTCAAGCGGGTCGCCCCCGGCCAGTTCCGCGAGTCTTCCTCGGCGGACCGCGTCTTTTTCGTCGAACGCTCGACCACCGGCGCGACCGTGGTGCAGAACGTGTTCGTCAACTCGCAGGACAAGAACGGCAACACCGCGGTGGTGGTGGCCAAGGAAGGCGTGATCGAGACCGATGCCAAGGGCGGCCAGTACCTGGTGCTGAGCAATGGGCGGCGCTACCAGGGCAAGCCCGGCCAGGCCGACTTCCAGTCGATGGAGTTCGAACGCTACAAGATGCGCGTGGCGACCCGCGCCCCGGTGCTCGGCACGGACGCCCCCAGCAACGCGCTGCCCACCTCGGTGCTGCTGCAATACGATAACCAGTACACGCGCGCCGAACTGCTGGCGCGCATCTCCGCGCCGATCATCTGCCTGGTCCTGATGCTGCTGGCGATCCCGCTCGGCTTCGTCAATCCGCGTGCCGGCAGCTCGGCCAACATGATCCTGGCGCTGCTGATCTTCTTTACCTACCTGAACCTGAACAAGCTGATGGAAAACAGCGTCAAGCGCGCCAAGCTCGATTTCGACATGGCCTGGTGGCCGCTGCACCTGGCGGCCGCGCTGACCGTGCTGGCGCTGTTCGCCTGGCGCCTGAACGTCAATCACCGCTGGCATCCGCTGGCCTTGCTGGGCGCCTGGAAGCGGCGCCGCGGCCAGCGCCGCACCCCGGCCGCGGCCGCGGCAGCGACGGCGCCGGCCAGGGCGGAGGCCGAATGAGCGTCCTGCAGCGTTACTTCGCGGTGAACATCGCGCAGGCGGTCGCCTTCGTGCTGGTCGCCTTCCTGGCCCTGATCTCCTTCATGGACCTTACCGGCGAGCTGCCCTCGGTGGGCAAGGGCGGCTATGAATTCCAGCATGCGCTGATGTATGCGCTGCTGCTGGTGCCGGGCAACGTGTACCAGGTGATGCCGGTGGCGGCCCTGATCGGCACCATCTACACGATGGCGCAATTCGCCTCGAGTTCCGAATTCACCATCATGCGCGCTTCCTCGATGTCGACCCGGATGGCGGCCTGGATGCTGTTCCGGATCGGCGTCGTGTTCGTCCTGATCACCTTCGTGTTCGGCGAACTGATCACCCCGCGCACGGCGCCCCTGGCCGAACGGGTGCGCCTGGCCGCCAAGGGCTCGACCCTGTCGACCGACTTCCGCTCCGGCATGTGGACCAAGGACAGCGTGCACACCGACGGCATCAAGGGCCCGGTGGTCGGCACCCGCTTTTTCAACGTGCGCCAGATCCGCAACGACGGCCAGCTGGTGGACGTGCGCCTGTACGAGTTCGACGCCAACATGCGCATGCGTTCCCTGATCACGGCCAGCGGCGGCACCTACCGCGGCGACAATACCTGGCGCCTCACCGGGGTCACCGAGACCATGTTCTCCAACAGCCGCACGCTGCCGGCGCCCGGCAGCCCGGTGCCCGCAGGGCAGTCGGTGGCGGCCAGCTTCGGCCAGGAGACCGCGGCCGTGTCCACGCGCAAGCTCGACACGCTCGAACTGGCCTCCGAGATCACCCCCAAGATCCTGTCGGTGTCGCGCTCGGATCCGGAACGCATGTCGGCCAACGAGCTGGCCGTGTACACCCGCCACCTGGCCGAGAACCGCCAGGAGACCGACCGCTTCAAGGTGGCGTTCTGGAAGAAGATAATCGACCCGCTGTCGATCCTGGTGCTGATGGCGCTGGCGCTGCCCTTCGCCTACCTGCACACGCGCAGCGGCGGGGTGAGCCTGAAGATTTTTGTGGGCATCATGATCGGCGTGAGCTTCCTGCTGCTCAACGCGCTGTTCTCGCACCTGGGCGTCCTCACCGCGCTGCCGGCCTTCTTCACGGCGGCCGCGCCCAGCCTGCTGTTCCTGCTGCTGGCGATCGGCGCCCTGTGGTGGGTGGAGCGGCATTGATGGCGCTTCCCGTGCATTCCACCACCCGCGCCCTGGTCCTGTTCGCGCACGGCGCGCGCGCCGCATCCTGGGCCGCACCCTTCGAGCGCCTGCGCGAGCAGACCGCGGCGCGCTTGCCGGACGTGCGCGTACGCCTGGCCTTCCTCGAGCTGATGGAGCCACGCCTGCCGCAGGCGGTCGCCGCGCTGGTGGAGGAGGGCGTCGAAGACATCACCGTGGTGCCCGTGTTCCTGGGGCAGGGCGGCCATCTGCTGCGCGACCTGCCGCTGCTGGCGGACGGCATCCGCGCCGCCCATCCCGGCCTGCGGCTGCAGGTAGCGGGCGCGATCGGCGAAGATCCGGGCGTGCAGGCGGCGATGAGCGACTACTGCGTGCGCGCCCTCGGCTGAGCGGCGCCGGCCTTGCGGCCAGCCTGGATCAGGCCTGGTGCGCGCGCCTGGCCAGCGCCTCGCCCAGCATCACGAGCACCGGCCCGTGGCCCGGTTCCAGGCCGCGCGCCAGGTCGCTCAAGTGCATGCGCAGGATGCGCTGGTCCGGCCGGCTGCAGTTCTCCACCACCACCACGGGCAGGTCCGCGCGCCGGCCTTCGGCCAGCAGGCGCTCGGCGGTGGCCGCCGCTTCGCGTCCGCCCATGTACTGCACCAGGGTGTCGGTTTCGGGCAAGCTTGGATGGTCGGGCTGGTCGGGCGCGGTGCTGGAGGTGAAGAAGGCGACGCTGCGCGCCACGCCGCGCTTGGTCAGCGGCTGTTTCGATGCCGCCGCCGCCGCCACCGCGGTGGTGATGCCGGGGACGACCTCGACCTCGATGCCGGCCGCTTCCAGCGCGCGCAATTCTTCGTCGGCGCGGCCGAACAGCATCGGATCACCCCCTTTCAGGCGCACCACGAGGCGGTAGCGGTGGGCGCAGTCCACCAGCTGCTGGTTGATCAGGACCTGGGCGGTCGAGCGCTGGCCCGAGCGCTTGCCGACCGAAATCAGCTCGGCCTGGGCGCACAGGGCCAGCATCTCGGGCGTGACCAGGGCGTCGTAGAGCACGACCTCGGCCTGGGCCAGCAGGCGCGCGCCGCGCACCGTGATCAGGTCGGCCGCGCCGGGACCGGCACCCACCAGATAGACTTTGCCCAGCCCCGCCATACGTCCCCTTCGCTTATCGGTCCAGGCGGATCATACCCGCTGCGACGGTCTGGTGCGTGACTTCGTCGATCAGGATGAAGGCGCCGGTGGCGCGGTTGTCGGCATAGGCGTCGGCCGCCAGCGGCTGCTGCACGCTGAGCTGCACGGTGGCGATGTCGTTGAGCGTCAGTCCCGTGCCCGGCGTTCCCGGCGTGCGCTGCTGGGTGTTGACGTCGAGGATGCTGTCGATCTGCTTGAGCTTCGCCGCGCTCTGGCGCGTGCCGTGCTTGATCCAGTACTTGCGGCGCGCATCGAGCGGCTCGTCCGACATCCAGCACAGGTCGGCCACCACCTGCTTGAGCAGGGTGGCCGGCTGCTCGCTGCCGGCCAGCAGGTCGCCGCGCGAGATGTCCAGGTATTCGTTGAGCAGCAGGGTCACCGACTGGCCGGCGACGGCCGTTTGCAGCGAGCCGTCGAAGGTGACGATGTCCTTGACGGTGGCCTGCTGGCCGGAGGGCTGCACGATCAGCTTGTCCCCGATGGAGACCTTGCCCGACTCGATGCGGCCCATGTAGCCGCGGAAGTCGTTCGCCTCATGGCCGTTGTGGCGCGCCACCAGCTGCACCGGGAAGCGCAAGGGCGCGGCGTGGGCTTCGTTGTATACCGACAGGCTCTCCAGCAGTTCGATCAGGGTCGGGCCGCGGTACCAGGGCATGTTGCCGGAGGCGGCGACCACGTTGTCGCCGCTGAGTGCCGACAGCGGGATCGCGGTGACGTCGCGCAGGCCGAGCGTGTCGGCGAAGGCGCGGTAGGCGGCGACGATGCGCTCGTACACGGCCTGGTCGTAGCCGACCAGGTCCATCTTGTTGACGGCGACGATTACGTGCTCGATCTGCAGCAGCTTCGCGATGGTCGAGTGGCGCTTGGTCTGGGTCAGCAGCGTGACCGAACCATCTTCGTCGAGCTTCACCTTGGACACGTCCACCAGGATGACCACGGCGTCCGCGGTGGATGCGCCGGTGACCATGTTGCGGGTGTACTGCTCGTGGCCGGGGGTGTCGGCGATGATGAACTTGCGCTTCGGGGTGGCGAAGTAGCGGTAGGCGACGTCGATCGTGATGCCCTGTTCGCGCTCGGCTTCCAGGCCGTCGGTCAGCAGTGACAGGTCGATGGTGTCGCCCACGGTGCGCTTGTGCTTCGAGCGCGAGACGGCGGCCAGCTGGTCGGCGAAGATGCCCTTGCTGTCGTACAGCAGGCGGCCGATCAGGGTGCTCTTTCCGTCGTCGACGGAGCCGGCGGTGATGAAGCGCAGCATGCCGGCGTCGGCCGCCTGGGGCGGGTTTGGATGGTCGAGGTGCTGGGTGGGTGCGTTCATCAGAAATATCCTTGCTTCTTGCGTTTTTCCATCGAGGCTTCGGAGGTCTGGTCGTCCATCCGGGTCGCGCCGCGCTCGGTCACCTCGGTGATCGCGGTTTCGGCGATGATCTGTTCCACGGTGGCGGCGCTGGACGCCACCGGGCAGGTGCAGGAGATGTCGCCCACCGTGCGGAAGCGCACGCTGCGGGTCTCGACCTGCTCGCCTTCGCGCGGCGGCGTCAGGGGCGTCAGCGGCACCAGCAGGCCATTGCGCGGGATCACCTGGCGCTCGTGGGCAAAGTAGATCGGGGGCAGGGCCAGCCGTTCACGGGCGATGTACTGCCACACGTCGAGCTCGGTCCAGTTCGAGATCGGGAACACGCGCATGTTCTCGCCCGGGTGGACCCGGGTGTTATACAGGTCCCACAGTTCCGGCCGCTGGGCCTTCGGGTCCCACTGGCCGAACTCGTCGCGGAAGGAAAAGATGCGCTCCTTGGCGCGCGCCTTTTCCTCGTCGCGGCGGGCGCCGCCGATGCAGGCATCAAAAGCGTGCTCGGCGATGGTTTCCAGCAGGGTCACGGCCTGGGCCGCGTTGCGCGAGTCGGTGGCCGGATTGCGCAGGCGTACCGTGCCGCGCCGGATCGACTCCTCGACCGAGCCGACGATCAGGCGCTCGTCCAGTTCGGCGACGCGCGCATCGCGGAAGGCGATCACTTCGTCGAAGTTGTGGCCGGTGTCGATGTGCACCAGCGGGAAGGGAAACCTGCCCGGGCGGAAAGCCTTTTCGGCCAGGCGCAGCAGCACGACCGAATCCTTGCCGCCGGAGAACAGCAGGGCGGGATGGCTGCATTCGGCCGCCACTTCGCGCAGGATGTGGATGGCCTCGGATTCCAGGGCGTCGAGGTGGCGTGCCTGCATGTCGCCGAGCACGGCCGGATTGTCGAGAAGTGTGGTCATGTGTGTTCCGTCATGGAGTGGAGGCCCGGGCCGCCACGGATTGGATGCGTACGAGTTTGCCGTCGACCACGTGCAGGCCGCACTCCTTCGATTCGGGGTTTTCCCACCACCAGCGGCCGGCGCGCACGTCCTCGCCGGGCTGGACCGCGCGGGTGCAGGGTTCGCAGCCGATCGACGGGAAGCCGCGCTCGTGCAGGGCGTTGTACGGGACATGGTGCGTGCGCAGGTATTCCCAGACATCCTGCTCCGACCAGTCGGCCAGCGGGTTGAACTTCTGCATGCCATGCGCGGCATCCATCTCCTGCACCGCGAGTTCGGCACGCGTGCTCGACTGGGCGCGGCGCTGGCCGGTGATCCAGGCCCGCTTGCCGGCCAGGGCGCGGCCGAGCGGCTCGACCTTGCGGATGCGGCAGCATTCCTTGCGCATCTCGACGCTGTCGTAGAAGGCGTTCAGGCCGTTGTTGGCGACGTAGGCTTGCACGGCTTCCGGTTGCGGCTTGAACAGGGCGATATCAATGCCATAGGTCGCGCGCACGCGGTCCAGCATGTCGAGCGTTTCGGCATGCAGGCGGCCGGTCTCGAGCGAGAAGATCCCGATCGGCAGTGCCGCTTTCAGGATCAGGTCCAGCAAGACCATGTCTTCGGCCGCCAGGCTCGATGCGAACACGGCGGGCGAGTAGTCGCGCGCGATGCGCGCCAGGATGGCCCCCGTTTCTTCGACGCGATGGTGAAGATCGCTCATGGTGTTTTCCTTAGATGCCCGCGCCGACGTCCGTCAGTTCCGGCGGCGTGCCGCGCGGCGCGCGTCGGAACAGCGGCAGCGGCTGGTCCACGGAAGCCTGGTAGGTTTCCGAGAACACGGTCAAGCCCTTCAGGGCGTCGTGGATGCTGCGGTCCGGACGGGTGGCGAAGGCATCGAAGCCGACCCGCGACAGGGGCCACAGCTGGTCGCGCAGCACGTCGCCGATGGCGCGCAGCTCACCCGTGTAGCCAAGACGCCTGCGCAGGTTGAAGGCGGTCGAATAGCCGCGCCCGTCCGAGAACTTCGGGAAGTCCACCGCCACCACCTGGAAGCGCGGCAGGTCGTCGCGGATCGCGGCGGCCTGCTCGTCGGGCGCGAGCCAGACGCCGATCTCGGCGCGCGCCGACAGCGCGGCGCGCTGCGCCAGCCACACGCCCAGCGGTACGATGATCCTGCCTTCCGGGACCTCGACGGTCTCGGCGCTTTGCTCCGGTTCGAGGCGCAGCACCGACCAGTCGTCGTCGACCACTTCGCGATGCCTGATGATCTGCTTGTGCGCATTAAGCATATTGGTCTTCTCCCACGGGTTGGCCAGCCGCGATCGGCGTGGCATAGACGTGTTCCTTGAAGGGCGCGATGCCCAGGCGCTGCACGGTGTCGACGAAGCGCTCGCCCTCGAAGCGCTCGCGCACATAGACTTCCAGCAGGCGGCCCACCACTTCCGGCATCTGCACGGCCGAGAAGGACGGGCCGATGATCTTGCCGATGGCGGACAGGTTGCCCTGGGCGCCGCCGATCGACACCTGGTACCACTCGCTGCCGTCCTTGTCGACGCCGAGGATGCCGATCGCGCCCACGTGGTGGTGGCCGCAGGCGTTGATGCAGCCCGAGATGTTCAGTTCGATGTCGCCGATGTCGTGCTGGAAGTCGAGGTTGTCGAAACGCTCGGCGATGGCGGCCGCGATCGGGATCGACTTGGCGTTCGCCAGCGAGCAGAAGTCGCCGCCGGGGCAGGCGATGATGTCGGTCAGCAGGCCGATGTTCGGCGTCGCCAGGCCGCGGCTCTTGGCCAGCTGCCACAGCTCGAACAGCTTGCTCTGCTCGACGTCGGCCAGCACCAGGTTCTGCTCGTGCGTCACGCGCAGTTCGCCGAAGCTGTAGCGGTCGGCCAGGTCGGCCACGAAGTCCATCTGCTCGGCGGTGGCGTCGCCCGGCGGCACGCCGGTTTTCTTCAGCGACAGCACCACGGCGGCATAGCCGGGCACCTTGTGCGGCTTGACGTTGCGGTTGACCCAGTTGGCGAAGGCGCGGTTGTCGGCGTGGGCCGCGGCCGGGTCGATGTCGTCCAGTTCAGCGTAGCCATGCGGCTGGAACCACTGGGCGACGCGGTCGAATTCCTCCTGGGTCAGGGTCTCCGGACCATCCTTCAGGTCCTTCCACTCTTCTTCGACCTGGCGCGTGAATTCCTCGACGCCGAGGGCCTTCAAGAGGATCTTGATGCGCGCCTTGTACTTGTTGTCGCGGCGGCCATGCTGGTTGTACACGCGCATCACGGCTTCGGTATAGGTCAGCATGTGCTGCCAGGGCAGGAACTCGCGGATCACCGAGCCCAGGATCGGCGTACGGCCCATGCCGCCGCCGGCCATGAACTTGAAGCCAACTTCGCCGTCGTCGTTCTTCACCAGGGTCAGGCCGATGTCGTGGATGGCGATCGCGGCGCGGTCCTCTAAAGCGCCATTGATCGCCACCTTGAACTTGCGCGGCAGGGCGATGAACTCGGGATGGAAGGTGCTCCACTGGCGCAGGATCTCGGCAAAGGGACGCGGATCGATGATCTCGTCCGCGGCGACGCCGGCGAATTCGTCGGTCGTGATGTTGCGGATGCAGTTGCCCGAGGTCTGGATGGCGTGCATCTCGACCGAGGCCAGGTCTTCCAGGATCTGCGGGGTGTCTTCCAGGTCGATCCAGTTGTACTGGATGTTCTGGCGCGTGGTGAAGTGGCCGTAGCCGCGGTCGTACTTGCGCGCGATGTGGGCGAACATGCGCATCTGCCTCGAGGCCAGCAGGCCATAGGGCACGGCCACGCGCAGCATGTAGGCATGGCGCTGCATGTAGAGGCCGTTCTGCAGGCGCAGCGGGATGAATTCTTCTTCCGTCAGTTCGCCGCTCAGGCGCCGTTCCACCTGGCTGCGGTATTGCGCGATGCGCTCGCGCACGATGAGGTGGTCGTAGTGGTCGTAGCGGTACATGGTCTCGTCCGATGGGGGCGGACCCTGGCAACATTGTCCACCCATGAAAGGGTGCGGCCAGTGTAGGGTGGGGTGCTTATATTCCAAACTACGGAGATTTCATTTGCTTATATGCGCAACTTGAATAAGCATCTTAGAATGTCGTCTGCTGCCGCTTTAACAAGAACTCCAGGAACCGAACCATTCAATGAATCTCCACCAGCTGCGCTTCGTGCGCGAAGCCGTCCGCCAGAACTACAACCTGACCGATGCGGCCAAGGCACTGTTTACCTCCCAGCCCGGGGTCTCGAAAGCCATCATCGAGCTGGAGGAAGAGCTCGGGGTCGACATCTTCACCCGGCATGGCAAGCGCATCCGCGGGCTGACCGAGCCGGGCCGCCTGGTGCTGCAGTCGGTCGAACTGATCATGCAGGAGATCGACAGCCTCAAGCGCATCGGCAAGGAATATGCGGCCCACGACAGCGGCAGCTTCACCATCGCCACCACCCACACCCAGGCGCGCTACATGCTGCCCAAGGTGGTGCAGGCCTTCATGCAGAAGTTTCCGAAAGTGCGCCTGTCCTTGCTGCAGGGTAACCCGAAGCAGATCGCCGACATGGTCAAGAACGACCAGGCCGACCTGGCCATCGCCACCGAAGCGATCGCCGCCGTCGACGGCCTGATCACGCTGCCCTGCTACCAGTGGGAGCACATGGTGGTGGTGCCGCCGGAACATCCGCTGCTGCGCTCGAAGGCGGTGTCGCTGGAAGAGATCGCCAGCTATCCGGTCATCACCTACGACGCCGCCTTTGCCGGCCGCAGCAAGATCGACCACGCCTTCGGCCTGCGCAGCCTCAAACCCGACGTGCTGCTGGAAGCGATCGACGCCGACGTCATCAAGACCTATGTCGAGCTGGGCATGGGCGTGGGCATCATCGCCGGCATGGCCTTCGACCCGGAACGCGACCGCAACCTGCGCGCGATTCCCGTGGGCCAGCTGTTCGGCATGAACGTCTCGCGGGTGGCGGTGAAGCAGGGCGCCTACCTGCGCAGCTATATCTATACTTTCATCGAACTGCTCGCCCCGACCCTCAACCGCAAGATGGTCGAGTCCGCCATGCGCGGCGGCGACAACTACGAACTGTAATCAACAAGGAAACACCATGAGCAACATCCCTGGCAACAACCCGGTTGCCGACTTCTACACCGCCATCGCCGAGCACTACGACGCCCAGTTCCACGACGAGAGCGACGAGGAACGCCAGGACGACCTGGACGACGTGGCCGAGCAGGTCGCCGAGCTGATGCGGGGGCATACGGTGCTGGAGCTGGGCTGCGGCACCGGCTATTTCACCGACGTGATCGCCGAGACGGCGCAGTCGGTGCTGGCCACCGACATCAGCGAAGCGATGCTGGCCGTGGCGCGCGAACATGGGGAAGGGCTGGAGAACGTGCGGTACCGCGTGGTGGACGCGCTGAACCTGCCCACCGACCTCGGCAACGAAGTCGGGAAAATCACGGCCGTGTTCGCCGGCTTCCTGTGGTCGCATTTCAGGAAAGAAGAGCAGGATGCCTTCCTCGCCGGCCTGCGCGCCCGGGTCGGTGCCAACGCGCTGCTGGTGCTGATCGACGACGAATACGTGGAAGGCGCCAGCCCGACGGTGGCGCGCACCGACGCGCAAGGCAATACCTGGGCCCAGTTCACGGATGCCGAGGGCAGGCGCCACGAGCTGCCGAAGAACTACCCGACCGACAGCGCGCTGCGCAAGCGCCTCGGCACGGCGGTACGCGAGATCAAGATCGGGCGCTGGGACAGCTGCTGGGCGCTGACCTGCCGCCTGAAGTAGGACGCGCCTTTTGCTATCAGCACAATATACTGCGGCTATTAAACCCATCCCATCCGAAAGGACGTCCATGAAGTTTGTCACCGCATCCGTACTGGGCCTGTCGCTGGTCTTTGCCAATCCGGCCGCCAGCGCCGCCGCCGTGCCCGCACCGCATGCCGCAGCACCCACCCCCGCCCACGTGCAGGCGGTGCAGGACCTGCTCGCCACGATGCAGGTCGAGAAAGTCCTGCGCAGCGTCGCCGCGCGCAGCCGCTATGCCAGTGAAGCCCAGCGCCAGGCGGTGTTCGCCCGCATCGGCCAGACCCCGCCGGCCGAGGTGGCGCGGCGCCTGGCCCCGGCCCTGGCACCGGTCATCTCCGCCGACACCGCGGCCGAGATGACGCGCTTCTACCAGACGCCGTATGGCAAGCGTGTGCTGCACGAGAAGTACAACAGCGCGGCCCAGATCCAGATGCCGGGCATGAAGTCGGTGGTGCCGCCGGAAGAGAAAAAGGAACGCAAGCGCGCCGCCTACGTGAAGGCCAGCAAGGAACTGGCGGATGCGGCGCCGCTCATCGAGCGCGAAGCCTTCAAGCTGCTGCAGAAGATCCTGGCCGAGAAGCGCTGAGGCCAGCCGTGCGGGCTTGCATCGCACCCGCGGCGGCTTGCGGCATTTTCAGGTGAACGTGGCGGGCGACACGGCGCCGCAGGATTGACTACAGTCGAGCAAGCGTTTAAACGGCCGAGGCTGCCACATGCGCACCCCCGGGTGCGGCGCCTCGGGCAACCTTCACTTGCACAGGAGTCGCCAGATGAACTTTCGCAGCCTGCTTTCTTCCGTACTGATCGGCGCCGTCGCCAGCGCGCGCTCGATGACGCCGATGGCGACCATCGCCACCGCCCGTCTCGCGGGCCGCCGCACCCCCGGCGAGCTGTTCCTGCTCGACCGTCCCCTGTTCAAGTACGGCGCGCTGGCGATGGGCGCCGGCGAGCTGTATGGCGACAAGATGAAGTCGGCGCCCGACCGCACCGTCTTCCTGGGACTGCTGGCGCGCGTGATGAGTGCGGGCATCGCCGGCGCCGCGCTGGCGCCGCGCGGCAATGAAAAGGCGGGCGCGGCGCTGGCCGTCGCCACCGCCGTGCCGCTCGCCTACCTCACGCTGGCTGGCCGCAAGCAGGCGATGGCGAAAATGGGCCAGACCCGCAGCGGACTGATTGAAGATGCGCTGGTCGTCGCCGCGGGCAGCGCGATCGTGGCCCTGTCGACCAGCGGCCAGCGCGCGCACGGGCGCACCGCGCTGCAACGGACCTACGCCTGATTCAGCGGGTGCCGTCCGGCGCCCTGTCATCCAGCATATAGTCCAGCGTATCGGTATCGCGGTCGCTCGCCAGCGGCGCGCCCCATAGCTTGAGCCAGGTGAAGCCGGCGACGCCGGCCGCCAGGGAAGCGGCCAGGATCGCCATCTTGGACGCGTTGATGGTCTCGGCGGCACCGGTGAAGGCCAGGTTGGTGATAAAGATCGACATGGTGAAGCCGATCCCGCCCAGCAGGCCGGCGCCGACGACGTGGCGCCAGGCCAGGTCCAGCGGCAGGCGGCACAGGCCGAGCGCTACCGCCCCGAAGCTGAACAGGAAGATCCCCACCGGCTTGCCGAGGACCAGGCCCGCGATGATGCCCAGGCTGTTTGCGCCCAGCAGTTCCGTGGCCCAGCCGTCCCCGATCACGATCCCGGTGTTGGCCAGCGCGAAGACCGGCAGGATCAGGAAGGTCACCGGCTTGTGCAGGATGTGCTCGAGCCGGTGCGAGGGCGAGGCGGCGTCGTCTTCCCTGCTCGAATAGGGAATGGCAAACGCCAGCAGCACGCCGGCGATGGTCGCGTGCACGCCGGACTTGAGCATCAGGAACCACATCAGCGCGCCGCCCAGCAGGAAGGGTAGCAGCGCCATCACGCGCAGCACGCGGTTCAGCGCCAGCATCGCGGCGAACACGCCCAGCGCACCTAGCAGGTACAGGAAGGACAGCTCGCTGGTGTAGAACAGGGCGATGACAATGATTGCCCCAAGGTCGTCCATCACGGCCAGCGCCGTCAGGAAGATCTTCAGCGAGGCCGGCACCCGGCTGCCCAGCAGGGCCAGCACGCCGAGGGCGAAGGCGATGTCGGTCGCCATCGGGATGCCGACGCCGGCCTGGGTCGGCGTGCCGCCGTTCAGGCTGAAGTGGATCAGGGCCGGCACCGCGATGCCGCCCACGGCGGCCAGTATCGGCAGCATGGCATTGCGCAGGTCGGACAGCTCGCCGTTGACCAGTTCGCGTTTGAGTTCGAGGCCGATCAAGAGGAAGAAGATCGCCATCAGGGCGTCGTTGACCCAGTGCTCGATGCTGAGTCCGGCGACGTAGTGCTGCCAGAGGCCGAGCCAGGCGGGGCCGAAGGAAGAATTGGCGAGGGCGAGCGAGATCAGGGTGCAGGCGATCAGGACGATGCCACCCGCTTTGCTCGATTCGAAGAATTCCTTGAAAGACAGGGAGAGGCGGCGTTCGATGTGCATGGTGGTCGCGCCGGGGCGCAAAAAAGCCGCGAGGCGGCCCGACCTTCGCACATCCTGTCGTACCCGCATGGTACGAACACCCGCAGGCAGTATAACAGGAATGGCTGGGTGGCCACGCCCGGCAGGCGCGGCCACGCCGATGGCACTGCTCAGCTGGTGGTTTCGGCCGTGACCGTGCCGCCGTTGGCCTTGCCCTGCTGCAGGCCGGCGTTGCGCCCGACCCAGTAGTCGGCATTCTTGATGCCCAGCGCCACCGGATCGAAGACCGGGTCCTTGCCCTGGGCCTTCTGCGCCTCGTAGTCGCGCAGGCACTTGAAGGCCGTATTGCGCATCAGGAGGATGGCCACGATGTTCAGCCAGGCCATCAGGCCGACGCCCAGGTCGCCCAGTGCCCAGGCCGCGTCGGCGGTACGGATGGTGCCGTAGAAGGTGGAGCCGACCAGCGCGATCTTCAGCAGGAAGGTCAGCCATGGGCGGCCGACAGTGCGGTTGATGTAGGCGATGTTGGTTTCGGCGATGTAGTAATAGGCGACGATCGTGGTGAACGCGAAGAACAGCAGGGCGATGGCGACGAACAGCGAGCCGAAGCCCGGCAGGATGTTCTCCAGCGCGGTCTGGACATAGCCGGGGCCGGCGGCCACGCCCTGGATGCCGGTAAACATCGGGCTGCCGTCCGGCGCCTGCACGTTGTACTGGCCCGTAATCAGGAGCATGAAGGCGGTAGCCGAGCACACGAACAGGGTGTCGACATACACCGAGAAGCCCTGCACCAGGCCCTGCTTGGCCGGGTGGCTGACTTCCGCGGCCGAGGACGCGTGAGGGCCGGTACCCTGGCCGGCTTCGTTCGAGTACACGCCGCGCTTGACGCCCCACTGGATCGCCAGGCCGAGGATGGCGCCGAACCCGGCTTCCAGGCCGAAGGCCGATTTGAAGATCAGCGCCAGCACCGACGGCAGCTGCTCGATGTGCAGGGCGACGATGATGCAGGCCACCACGATGTAGCCGAGCGCCATGAAGGGCACGACGACTTCGGCGAAGGTGGCGATGCGCTTGACGCCGCCGAAGATGATGAAGGCCAGTGCGATGGCGAGCAGCACGCCGGTGATGGTGGTGTCGACGCCGGCCGCGGTCTTCAGGCTTTCGGCGATCGAGTTGGCCTGCACGCCGGGCAGCAGCAGGCCGGTGGCGAAGATGGTCACGAAGGCGAACAGCAGGGCATACCACTTCATGCCCAGGCCCTTCTCGATGTAGAAGGCGGGGCCGCCGCGGTACTGCCCGTTGATCGATTCCTTGTAGACCTGGCCCAGGGTGGATTCGACGAAGGCCGAGCTGGCGCCGAGGAAGGCCACCATCCACATCCAGAACACGGCGCCGGGGCCGCCGAAGGTGATGGCGGTGGCGACGCCGGCGATGTTGCCGGTGCCGACGCGGCCGGCCAGGGTCATGGTCAGGGCCTGGAAGGAAGAGACACCCTGGTCGGAGCTTTTCCCGTCCATCATGAGGCGCGTCATTTCGCGCAGGTGGCGCACTTGCAGGAAGCGCGAGCGGATGGAGAAATACAGGCCGGTGCCCAGGCACAGCGCAATCAGTGCCGTGCTCCAGACATATTCATTCAAGGTGTTGACCAACTCGTTCATGTACTTGGTTCCCCGTAGCTAGGAGACGCGGGCCGTGCGACCCCGCTTTCGTGTTGTGGACACGGCCGGAAACGCTGCCCGGCCTCTCGTGGATAGCAAAGATACATGAAGCCTTGGGCGATTCCTACCGTTATTTTTTGGGCGGTCCGGTCGGCTTGGCCGTGGTGCGCGCCGCGCACGTTTCCGGTGGAGGGAGTGCCTGAATGCCGCCTCAATGCAGCGCGATCGGCGCCACCGTCGTGCCATCGCGCACCTCGATGGCGGCTTCCTCGAATTCCGGCGGCCCGAAGCGGCCGACGGCATCGCGGCTGAAGCCGTAGTTTTCGGTAGGAATGCCGATGAAGTTGCGGTCGAGCTGCTTGTTCTCGTTCTCGTCCTGGTAGGCCAGCACGGCCCAGGTGCCGGGCGGGATGTCCTTCAGGGTGACGGTGGTCTGGCCGGCCTGGGGCGCGACCGAGGCACTGTAGGGGCAGGCCTTGAGGTAGCGCTCGCGGTCGCACACGGCGACCCTGAGCGTGCCCGTGGCGCCGACATTGGTGACCCGCACCTCGATGGTGGCCGCGCTGGCGGCGCCAAGAGGCAGGGCCGCCAGCAGCAGGGCGCAGGAAAGCAGGAGGTGACGCATGGATGTCCTTTCGTAGATGTTGATCGTTGATGTGTACCGCCGCTGAACCGCGCCCGGGCGGTCTTCGCGCCCGTGCGGCCCTTGCGTGGCATGCCGCCTGTGGTAGTCTCGGCGTATTCCGTTTACCTTGCACCCGCCATGCTGCTCAATGCCTTCATCGTCCTGCTCACCGTCGTGCTGATGGAAGTGTTTTCCATTCTCGCGCACAAGTATGTGATGCATGGCTTCGGCTGGGGCTGGCATCGCTCGCACCATGAGCCGCGCACCGGCTGGTTCGAGAAGAACGACCTGTACGCCGTGGTGTTCGCGGGCGTGGCGATCGCCCTGATCTGGTTCGGCACCGAGGGCGCCTGGCCGCTGCAGTGGATCGGCGCCGGCATGACCGCCTATGGCGCCCTGTACTTCGTCGCCCACGACGGCCTGGTGCACGGGCGCTGGCCCTTGCGCTATACGCCGCGCAGCGGCTACCTCAAGCGCCTGTACCAGGCCCATCGGATGCACCATGCGGTCGAGGGCAAGGAGGGCGCCGTGTCCTTCGGTTTCCTGTATGCGCCTCCAGTCGCCCGGCTCAAGCAGCAGTTGCATGCGCTGCACGGTGGCCGCCCGCCGCGCCGTCCGGACGCCGCCACAGGGTCGGATCACGCTCCTGCCCGGCAGGATCACGCCCACTGAAACGCGAGCCGAGCGCCATCCCGGCGCCCCGTGCCAGCAACAGCAGCTTGGCCGCCTTGCTGGTGCCGGCGCGCGTATCCCAGGCGTGGGCGCCGCGCCGTTTCACTTCGATGCCGATCTGGCGATAGACATTGCGCGCGCTGGCGATGGCCCAGGCCGAGCGCAGCGGCAGGGCCGCGATGCCGGCGGCGGCCGAGTCATAGTACGGTTCCGCATGGTCCACCAGGCGCGCCGCCAGCGTCGCCAGCTGCGCGCGGTGGCGCGGCTCGGCCAGTTCCTGCAAGGGAATGCCGGCCTCGCGCAGCCACTGGGCCGGCAGGTAGCAGCGGCCCATGCGGGCATCCTCGACGATGTCGCGTGCGATATTGGTCAGCTGGAAGGCCAGGCCCAGGTCGCAGGCACGGTCCAGCACGCGCGGGTCCTGGGCGCCCATGATCGAAGCCATCATCAGGCCGACCACGCCGGCCACGTGGTAGCAGTAGCGCAGGGTATCGTCGATGGTCTCATAACGGGTTTCCCGCACGTCCATGGCGAAGCCGGCCAGGTGGTCGAGCGCGTAGCGCGGCGCGATGCGGTGGCGCAGCGCCACTTCCTGGAAGGCGGCGAAGGCCGGGTCCCGCATCGGCTCGCCCGCATAGGCGCGCCGGGTCTGTTCTTCCAGCATGGCCAGCTTGGCGGCGGCATCGCGCGGCGCGCCGGCCGCGGTATTGAAGCCGAGTTCCTGGCCGTCGACCACGTCGTCGCAGTGGCGGCACCAGGCATACAGCATCAGCACGCTGCGCCGCGTGGCCGGGTCGAACAGGCGCGCCGCCGCGGCGAAGCTTTTCGACCCGACCTCGATGCTGCGGGTGGCGTGCTCCATCAGCGCTTCGCTCATGCGCGCAGCTCCTGCACCGACGGGGAGAACGCGGGCGCCTGCGCGGCCGCGCCGAGCATCAGCCCGGCGGTCGCCTTGGCCGAGCCGATCACGCCCGGCACGCCGGCGCCGGGGTGGGTACCGGCGCCCACCAGGTAGAGGTTGGACAGTTCGCTGTCGCGGTTGTGCGGGCGGAACCAGGCGCTCTGGGTCAGGACCGGCTCGAGCGAGAAGGCCGAGCCGAGGTGGGCATTGAGCTGGTCGCGGAAGTCCAGCGGCGTGAAGAAGCTGCTGGTGACCAGCTGGCTGCGCAAGCCCGGCATGTAGCGCCGCTCGAGGTAGTCGAGGATGCGGTCGCGGTAGCGCGGACCTTCCACCGTCCAGTCGATCGGCGCATTGCCCAGGTGCGGCACCGGCGCCAGCACGTAGTGGCTGCCGCAGCCGGGCGGCGCCAGCGACGGATCGGTGACGCAGGGCGCGTGCAGGTAGAGCGAGAAATCGTCGGCCAGCTGCTGGCCCTGGAAGATGTCCTTGATCAGCTCGCGGTAGCGCGGGCCGAAGCACACCGTGTGGTGCTGCAGCTGTTCGTGGTGCTTGTCCAGGCCGAAGTAGAGTACGAACAGCGAATTGCTGAAGCGTTTCTTTTGCAGCGCCGCGCCTTCCGCCCGGCCGCGCGGATGCCGGGCCAGCAGCTTGTCGTAGGTGTGCACCACGTCGGCGTTGGAAGCCACCGCGTCGGCAGCGAACAGGCGTCCGTCCTCGACCCGCACGCCGGTGACGCGGTTGCCGGAAGCCTCGATCTGCGCCACCGGGGCGTTCAGCTCGATGCGCCCGCCCAGGTCCTGGAACAGGCGCACCAGGCCGCGCACCAGGGCGCCGGTGCCGCCGCGCGGGAACCACACGCCCCACTGGCGTTCCAGCGCATGGATCAGGGTGTAGATCGCGCTGGTGGCGAACGGGTTGCCGCCCACCAGCAGCGAATGGAAGGAAAAGGCCTGGCGCAGCTGCTCGTCTTCGATGAAGCGCGCCACCATGCCGTACACGCTGCGCCAGGCCTGCAGCCGGGCCAGCTGCGGGCCGGCCGCGATCATGTCGCGAAACGAGAGGAAAGGCACCGCGCCCAGCTTCAGGTAGCCTTCGTCGAACACGGCTTTCGAATAGGCGAGGAAGCGGCGGTAGCCTTCGACGTCGCGCGGGTTGCGCGCGTGGATCTGGCGGTCCAGCGCCTCCTGGTCGTTGGCGTAGTCGAAGTGGCTGCCGTCTTCCCAGCACAGGCGGTAGAAGGGCGCGACCGGCAGCAGCTCGACGTAGTCGCGCATGCGCTTGCCGGCCACCGTGAACAGCTCCTCGATGCAGGACGGATCGGTGATCACGGTAGGGCCGGCGTCGAACACGAAGCCCTGGTCTTCGTAGACGTAGGCGCGGCCGCCCGGCTTGTCGCGCTTTTCCAGCAGCGTCACCTGGCGGCCGGCGGCCTGCAGGCGGATGGCGAGCGCCAGTCCGCCGAAGCCGGCGCCGATCACGACAGCCTGTTGTTGTTGCGAAGTGGACGGGTTCATGCGGGTTTCCTGATCTGGTCGGGGTGGATCTTGCATGCCGCTGCCATGGCTTGCGCCACCGGCACCGGCGGTTTGCCGCTGAGCAGGCGCGCCTTGTCGAGCAGGCCCAGCTGGCCTGCATAGAAGCGCGCGATCAAGGGCGCGGGCAGGCCGTAGAAGCGCTGCATCACGCGCCAGCGCCGGTCCGGCTCGCCGGCCAGGAACAGCATGCGGTTCAGCAGCCGGAAGAAGCGTTGTGCGCGCCAGGCGCTGTTCGCCTCGGCGCGGATCGCGGCGAACAGCGGCGCCGCATCGAGCTCGGGCAGGGCGGCCACGCGGTCGGCCAGGCGCACCGCGTGCGGCAGCGAGTAGCCGGTGGTCGGATGGAACAGGCCGGCGCGCAGGCCGCTGCTGGGCTGGCCGTGCAGCTCGTCCCAGAAGGCCTCGAACTCGCCGGCCAGCACGATCGGCAGCGAACCCTGTTCTTCGCGCAGCACTTCGCTTGCCTGCCAGCCGCGCGCCTGGACATAAGCGGCGATGTTGGCGCGCAGGCGCTCGGGTTGCCAGGCCGGGCTGTCCACGTAATGCGTGTCCTCGACCAGGATCCGGTCGGGCCCGAAGGGCAGCAGGTAGACGAAGCGGTAGCCGCCCTGCTGGGCGACGGTGGCATCCATGATCACCGGGCAGTCCAGGCCGTGCGGCGCGGCCAGCCGCAGTTCCTGGCCGAGGAAGGTCTGGTAGCCGAGCGAGAGGCGGCTGCTGTGCCGCATGCCGCGCCCGTCGATGACGGCGCGCGCGCGCAGGGTCGCGCCGTCGTGCAGGCGTACCGTGGTCGGGCCGAGGCTGTCGATGCGGGCATGGGTGCGCAGGGCGGCGCCGAGCGCGCCCTGGATCACGCGCGCGAAGTCGTTCGATGCGATGCTGGCGTAGCCGCCTTCGAGCGTGCGTGCGCGCTCCGGAAAGGCGACCTGGTAGCGTGGCCAGCGGTGTGACACCAGCGGCGCGATCCAGGCGCGCTGGGCGGGCGTGAGGTCGCTGTCATGGAAGGACCAGGTATGGTTGCCGCCGATATGCTCGCCGCCCTCCAGCAGCAGGATGCGCAGTTCCGGCCGCAGGCTGCGCAGGCGCCAGGCCAGCAGGCCGTTGGCCAGGCCGCCGCCGGCCAGTACCAGGTCGTAGTCGTACATTGCTTTATCCAAGGGCGTAGGCGGCCCGGGCGGCCTTGCTGCCTGGTGCCGGCTGCTGCAGGGGCAGCGCCGCTTCGATGATGTCGGCCGCGCGCCGGGTGCCGCCGGCCTGCGCCACGCCGGAAGACAGTGCTTCCAGCCGCGCGGCGAAGCTGTCCTCGTCGAGCAGGCGGCGCAGCAGGCTGGCGATGCGGGCGCTGCCGGTGAAGCGGGCCGACGCCTTCAGGCCGATGCCGGCATGGGCCACGCGCGCCGCGATGCCCGGCTGGTCGAAGGCGATCGGCAGCGCCAGGATCGGGGTGCGCGCGGCGATCGCGTCCATGACCGTGTTCGAGCCGGCGTGCGAGACCACCGCGTCGGCGCGCGCCAGCACCGCTTCCTGGTTGGCGAAGGCGCACACCCAGGTGGCGCCGGCTTCCAGCAGCCGCGCTTCCTGGCGCGCATCCAGCCCGCCGCAGTGCGCGACCAGGAGCTGTGCGTCGAGCGCGCGGCAGGCGCGCGCGATGCGCCGGAACAGCCCGAAGCGCCCGCCCTGCATGGTGCCGAGCGAGGCGAACACGAACGGGCGGCCGGCGGCGATGGCGGGCATGCTGCGCCCGTCCGGACCCTGCGGCTGGCCGGTCGGACGCAAGGGCCCCACGTGGTGGAAATGGGGCGGCAGCGCGTGGCGCGGGAAGTCGAAGGCCGCCACGGTCTGGCTCACCTGGGCCAGCGGCGACAGACATTCGTGTAGCCCGTCGCGCGCGCCCAGGCCAAGCCTGCGCGCATTGGCGGCGATGCTGCGCCGGTGCGGGCCCATCATCCAGTCGTAGACGCGGGTGCTGCCTTCGTACATGTGGCGCGCGCGCTCGTCCTCGGCATAGTCGAAGGGCATCACCGCCAGCGGGATGCCGGGCTCGCGGTTCACCGGCAGCGCGCAGGCCACCGAGGCGAAGGGCAGCGCCATGGCCTCGGCGACCAGGCCGCCGGCCGCTTCCATCTGGTCCGCGATGAGGGCGTCGATGCCGAGCGCCGCGATGGCCGGCGGCAGTTCGCGGCACAGCATGTCGGTGCTGCCGGCCATGTCGAGGATCACGCGGCGCAGGCCGAGCGGCCCGCCCGGATTCGCGGCGCGTTCCAGTACGGCCGCCAGCGAGCCGGGGGGATGGCTGTCCGCGCCCACGGTGTGAAAGCCGACGCGCGGGTCGCGCACGAAGGCGGCGGCGTCGGGACGGTGCAGGAAAGTGGCGCGGTGCCCGCGCGCCACCAGTTCGCCGGCGAGGGCGCTCAGGGCGCTGAAGTGGCTGTAGAACGCGGGTGCGACGATCCCGAAATGCGCCATGCGAGCGTCCTCAGCTGACCAGCAGGGCGCGGCTGCGCGCGTCCTCGGCCGCCAGTAGCGGGGCGGCGGCAGGGGCGGCCTCGGCGGCACGCGCACGGACCCGGCCCTGCGCAAACAGGCTGTCGAGGAACTGGCGGGTGCCCGAGCGCGGGCCGAGCGCCGCATCAAGGTGGCGCTGCGCATCGGCCAGGTGGCGCGCCAGCTGGTGCTGGGTCTCCTCGAGGCCGAGCGTGGCCAGCAGGGTGGCCTTGCCGAGGTCCTTGTTGCTGTCCTTGCCGCTGGCCGTGCCGGTCAGGACGATGTCCTTGCCGGGCAGGTCGATCAGGTCGTCGCGGATCTGGAAGGCATGGCCGGCCGCCAGCGCGAAAGCGCGCAGCGATTGGGCCACGCGCTCGCCGGCATTGGCCACGATGGCGGCCATGTCGGCCGCCACGCCGAGCAGCACGCCGGTCTTGAGTTCGTTGGTGGTGGCGATGGCGTCCGGGCTGCGTGCGCCGCCGCGCAGGTCCTGGAACTGGCCGCGCACCAGGCCCTGGCTGCCCACCGTCTCGCTCATGCGCGCCACCAGGCGCGAGCGCGTCACGGGTGCGATGTCGGCGGCGCCGGCCAGCACGCCGAACGCGCGGCTGAGCAGGGCGACGGCGGCCAGGATGGCGACGTCTTGCCCGAACTGCACGTGGATGGTCGGCTGGCCGCGGCGCAGCTGGGCATCGTCCATGCAGGGCAGGTCGTCCAGCACCAGCGAGGCGGCGTGCACCATCTCGACCGCGCAGGCGACGTCCACCAGGCCTGGCGACGTGCAGCCAAGGTCGCGCGCCACCAGCATCACCAGCATCGGCCGCATGCGCTTTCCCGCGCCGAGCGCGCCAGCGCGCATGGCCGCGGCCAGCAGGTCCTTGCCGTCGCCGGAGTCGGCCAGCAGCGCCGCCATGCGCGCTTCGATCAGTGCACGCAGGTCGTCCAGGCCGCCGGCGCGCAAGGCGTCGTCGCGCGCCAGTTCGTAGCCATCCATTCCGACGCCGCGTGTCGGGTTGCGCGCTCTATCGAGCCGCCCTGCCATCGTTTTCATGCGCTGCCCCCATTGGTCGAAAGTTGAGAACAAGAATTGCCAGATTTGCCGACGATCATACCGGAAGCAATATTGAGTAATCGCCAATTTTTTTCAATCGTGCGCGCCATGGCGATCGACAGCCGCCCGCGCGCCGTCCTGCCGGCGCGGGAATCGGCCAAAGGCGGTATTAGACTTGATTATCTGACCATCTTCGCGTGTTGCACGCAGGCCAGCGGGACAAACCAGGGTCGCGTCTTGCGCGCCGCGGCTGCGCCCGGGCGCGATTCAGCTTGTCGCTACTTCGCCGATCAGGTGGGCGGCCAGCGGCAGTGTGATGTCGATGCGGGTGCCGGCATGCTTGCCGCCTTCGCAGCCGATGGCGATCTCGCCGCCCATGCCCCAGACGCGCTCGCGCATGCCGACCAGCCCGAGCGATTCCTTTTTCTCCATGTCTTCGTTGCGGATGCCGCGGCCATCGTCGCTGATGCGCACCTGCAACTGGTCCCCGCTGCGCTCGAGGCTGAGCAGGACCCGGGTCGCGCCGGCGTGGCGCGCGATGTTGGTCAAGGCTTCCTGCACGATGCGGAAGATGGCAGTGCTGGCGGTATCGTCCAGGCGCAGACCGGCCTCGTCGGCCAGCAGGGTGCAGGCGATGCCATGGCGCTCGGTGAATTCGTCGCGCAGGACCTGCAGCGCGAAATACAGGCCGCCCTCGTCGAGGGCGCGCGGACGCAGGTTGGTGGCGATGCGGCGCAGCGAGGTGATCGCGGTGAGCAGGTTGGTTTCCATGCCCGCGATCAGGCGCCGGCTCGGTTCGGGCAGGCGGTCGTTTCCCTGCAGCAGGGTGAGATCCATGCGCAGCGAGGCCAGCAGCTGGCCGAGGTCGTCGTGCAGCTCGCGCGCGATGTGGGTGCGTTCTTCTTCGCGGATGGTCTGCAGTGCGGCGGACAGCTGGCGCAGCTGGTCGTGCGAGCGCGACAGCTTCTGCTGCACCAGGTGGCGCTCGGAGACGTCGCGCAGGATCACGGTGCACAGCTGGCGTCCGCCGTGCTCGATGGTGGAGACCGAGCCTTCGATCGGGAACAGCTGGCCGTTGGCGCGGATGCCGGTGACGGCGTAGTCGGTGGCGCGCCGTCCAGCGCGGCTGCCGCCGGCCGGGAAGTAGTCGTAGGGCGAGCTGGCATTGGCCGCCCGCGCCTGGATGAAACGCGCCAGCGGGCTGCCCTGCATCGCCGCCACGCTGCTGGCGAACATGTTGGCCGCGGCCGGGTTGGCGAACAGGATCACGGCCTCTTCGTCGAGCGTCAGGATGGCATCGCTGGCGCTGTGGACGATGCGGCGGCCGTCGAATTCGCGCACCGGACGGTGCACGCTGCGCGCGGGCCGCAATGCGGCAGCGGCCGCTGCATGGCCGGCGCAATAGCCGCCCAGGAAGGAAAAGACGAGAACCGCCTTGCCGGATCTGTGCCGGCGCTGGCGTCGTTGTGGTGTCATGCGGAAACGCTAGAAGCTGGCCCGTGGGCCGGGAACTCTACATTACGGCCTGGGGGCAGGAGCTGGCTTGAGGCGAGACAAGGAGCGGCCGGCGCCCGGGGGGGGCGCCGGTGTCGCAGCCTCAGGGAGTCGATGCGAAAGCGCAGACGGTGGT
The DNA here is from genome assembly GCF_020176695.1 of Massilia sp. MS-15. Taxonomy (GTDB): domain Bacteria; phylum Pseudomonadota; class Gammaproteobacteria; order Burkholderiales; family Burkholderiaceae_D; genus Telluria; species Telluria hydrophila. Next base: position 51,797 of record NZ_JAIWIA010000025.1, read on the forward strand.
GGGCCAGCGGCGCAAGCGCCGCACACGCACTGCCTACATCTGCTTGAACAGGTGCAGGAAGCTGCGGCTCACTTCGAGCTTTTCCGGCCGGCCCTTGACCAGGACCAGGTGACGGCCACGGATGTCGCGCGTCACGCCCTCGATGGCGTTGACGTTGACCAGGGTGGCGCGGTGGATCTGCCAGAACAGGGAAGGATCGAGTTCCTCGGCCAGGTCGCGCACCGGCTTGCGGATCAGGGCCTCGAAGCTGGCCGTCTGCACGCAGGTGTACTTTTCGTCGGAACGGAAGAACAGGATGTCTTCCACCGGGATCATGCGCAGGTCCTGGCCGATGCTGGCCTGGATCCACTGCAGGTGCTTGTGCTTGGGCGCGGCGATCTTCTCGGCCAGTTGCGACAGCATGGCCTGCACGCTGTCGTTGACCTTCTCGGCCGGGCGTTCCAGGCGCGCCTTGAGGCGGTCCACGGTGACTTTCAGGCGCTCCGGTTCGGTGGGCTTGAGCACGTAGTCGATCGCGCCGCGCTCGAAGGCTTCCACCGCGTACTGGTCGTAGGCGGTGACGAACACGATCTGGCTGCGTTCGCCGATGTCGCGCGCCGCTTCCATCCCGGTCTTGCCCGGCATGCGGATGTCGAGGAAGGTCAGGTCGGGCTTGAGCTGCTCGACCAGTTCCACCGCTTCCTCGCCGTTCTTGGCTTCGCCGAGGATCTGCAGTTCCGGCCAGACTTCAGACAGGCGCAGGCGCAGCTGGTCGCGCATCAGTCTTTCGTCGTCGGCAATGATCGCGGTCGGTGCGGCGTTCGGCATGGGCGTCTCGGTCAGGTTGAAAGGTGGATGACTTTAATAATTATTCAATGAAACTGCGCGGCAGGCAAGCTGCGGCGTTTCACTTCGACAGCTGGTAGGGCACCTCGATCATCGCGATCACCCCGCTCGGGCTATTGGCCGCGATGTGCAGCTGGCCGGCGTCGCCATGCAGCAGCTTGAGGCGGTCGCGGATGGTCTGCAGGCCCAGGCCGGTGCCGTCGCTGGGCACCACGCCGAAACCGACGCCGTCGTCGGTGACGGTCACGCGCAGCTTGTTGTCGGCCACGTCGGCATGGATCTTCAGGGTGCCGCCTTCCGGCTTGCATTCGAGGCCGTGCTTGATCGCGTTCTCGACCATGGACTGCAGCATCATTGGCGGAAAGGCCGCGCTGCGCAGGCCGTCCGGCACTTCCATCACGACCGTCAGGCGTTCTTCCATGCGCATCTTGAGCAGGTTCAGGTAGGCCGTGACCATGTCCACTTCGCGCCCGAGGCCGGTGACGACGGCGTTGTCGCGCATCTGCGGCAGCACCGCGCGCAGGTACTGGATCAGGCTGCGCTGCATGGCCGAGGCGCGTGGCGGATCGACCTGGATCAGGTGCTCGACCGAGGCCAGGGTGTTGAACAGGAAGTGCGGTTCGACCTGCGCCTGCATCATCTGCATCTTCGTTTCCGACAGCTGGCGCTGCATCGCCTCGCGTTCGGCGGCCGCGTTCGCCATTTGCGATTGCGCTTCCGCGCGCTTCTTGCCGCCGACCAGGGCCTTGGTGCCGAACAGGGCGAGCACGAACAGCACCACGAAGTTCATGAACCAGGTCGAGGCCTGCTTGTGGTAGCGCGAGACCTTCTGTTCGGCCGCGTCTTCGACCGCCGCTTCGATGGCATTCGACAATTCCTCGCCAATCTGCGGCGGCAGTTCGATGTGCACCGATTCGCCGTTGGCGCCGACGGCCGGCGTGCTGGATGGTGCCGGGGGCGCCGGGGGCACCGGTGCGGCCGGCGCATCCGGTGTGACCGGCGCATCGGGCGCGCCGTCGACGGGGGGCGGATCAGCCGGGACGGGACTGGGGACGGCAGCGCCGCGCGGGCGGTTGCGCGGATGGAAACGGATGCCGCTCTCGTCGATCAGGATCGCGGCCTCGCCGCGCCGGCCGGCCTCGCGCTCGGCGCGGCTGATCTCTTCCTCGGCGGGGCCGGAAAACAGCTCTTCCTGCAGGATCGCGCCGGCCATCAGGGTCAGGATGGCAAACAGGAAGAACTTCCACCACGACAGCTGGGTCACCCAGGTCGCCACGGCGTCGAAGCCGCGGTAAAGCCACGACAGGACGCTCGACAGAAAGTGGGGGCTGGTGTTCCTTGCTTGCATGGTCATTCGTTTCGCTCTCGGTGCAAGCGGCGAGTGTACCGCGCCGCTGCCTGTTCATGCCTGGAATACAAGATCCCAGGCAAAATGACTGTTGGGATGATGCAACTTTACCCCGTGCGCATCCCGGCCGCCAGTCGACTGCGACAGCCTGCACGATTGGAGGTATGGATTGCGTCCTGCCGGGCCGGGGTTGAACGCCAGGGCGTGCTGCCTAGGTGTGGTGGCGCTGGTCGAGCATCTGGCGCACCGCGTCGGGCGCGAGCGGTTCGCTGAACCATTGTCCCTGCAGCTGGTCGCAGCCGTGTGAGCGCAGGAAGTCCACCTGCGCCTCGGTCTCGACGGCTTCGCCGACTACCGCCAGGTCGAGATTGTGGCCGAGGTCGATCAGGGTCTTGGCCAGCGGATTGCCGCTGCCCTCGGCGGCGATCTCGTGCACCGCCGCCTTCGACAGCTTCACCTGGCGCACCGACAACTGGCGCAGGAAGGCAATGTCGGACATTCCCTTGCCAAACTCGTCGAGCGAGAGCGCCACCCCGACCTCGCGCAGCTGCGTGGACAGCTCGCGGCCCAGCACCGGATTGCGGATCAGGTCGCCTTCGGGAATCTCGATTTCCAGGCTGCCCGGGGCCAGTCCGTGGCGCGCGATGCGCGCGGCAATGCCGGAAACGAAGCCATGCTGGCTGTATTCGCGGTGCGACACGTTGACTGATACCGGCAGGCCGGTATAGCCGAGCTGGCGCAGCTCGCGCAGGAAGGCGCAGGCCTGGTCCAGCACCCAGTTGCCGATGTCGATCATCTTGCCGGATTCCTCGGCCTCGGCCAGGAAGGCGGCCGGCAGCATGATCCCGTGGCGCGGGTGGCGCCAGCGCAGCAGGGCTTCGAAGCCGCGCACCTGGCCGCCGCGCGCATCCATGCGTGGCTGGAACAGCAGGAACAGCTCGTCGTGCTCGAGCGCGCTGCGGATGCCGTCGGCCAGGGCGGCGCGCTGCTCGCTGGCCCTGCGCATCTCGGCCGAATAGAAATGCACGCCGCCGCCATTGCCCTTGGCGTGGTACATCGCCATGTCGGCGCAGCGCACCAGCTCGGCTCCGACGGTGCCGTCCTGGGGGAAGACGGCCACCCCGAGGCTGGCGCCGACCGGGATCTCGTTGCCGCCAAAGGCCACCGGCATGACGAGCGCCTGGCGCAGGCGCTCGGCCATGCGCAGGGTGAAGCGCACCGAGGGCTGGTCGACCAGCACCAGCACGAACTCGTCGCCCGACATGCGCGCCACCGTGTCGCTGTCGCGCACCGCAGCCTGCAGGCGGCGCGCCACCACCTTGAGCACCACGTCGCCGGCCTCGTGGCCGAAGGTATCGTTGATCGCCTTGAAATTGTCGAGGTCGACCAGGATCACCGCCACCATCGCGCCGTGGCGCTGGGCCAGGTGCACCGCGTGGTCGAGCCGGTCCCACAGCAGGTTGCGGTTGGCCAGGCCGGTCAGGGGGTCGTGGTTGACCTCGTGCTCGAGGTGCTCGGTGCGCTGCTTGATCGCGGTCACGTCCTGCAGGATGCCGATAAAGTGGGTGACCTCGCCATGCTCGTCGCGCACCGGCGTGATGCGCAGGTCGTTCCAGAAGATCTCGCCGCTCTTGCGCATGTTGCGGAACACCACGCTGACCGGGCGCCGCTCGGCGATCGCCTGGCGTAACTGGCTGCGCTCGTGGGCGTCGAAACCGGGTGCGGCCATGAAGCGCGGATCGCGCCCGATCGCCTCGTCGGCCGCATAGCCCGCGATGTGCTCGAAGGCCGGGTTGACGTACTCGATGATATTGTCGCGCCCGCTGCAGCGGGTGATCACGATGCCGTTGCTGGCCGCGTGCAGCGCCCGCTCGCTCAGGCGCAGCTGGCGCTCCTTCTCGCGGCGCCGGCTGATGTCGATGCCCATGCCGAACAGGTAGTGGTCGCCGTTGCAGGCCACGCGCGCGCCGCCCAGCACGGTCGGGGTCTCGCGACCGCTGCGCGACACGCAGCTGATCTCCATCGACACCTCCGCGCCCTCGTCGAATACGCGGCGGATGTTCTCCAGCGCCTGCGCGCGCTCGTGCGGCTCGAGCAGGTCGGTGACCCGGGCCGCGGCCAGCTCGTCCGGCGTCATTTCGGTGAGGCGTTCGAGGTTGTGGTTCCAGACTAGCAGCCGGCCTTCGCGGTTGAGCGCATAGAAGGTGCCGGGCAGCAGGTCCACCACCTCGGCCAGCGGGGTGTTACCGATGCGTTCGGCTTCGGACAGCGAATCGGCGGGAGCGATGGCGATGCTGGCGCTCCAGCCCTGCGGTGCGCCACCGGTGCCGTACTGGCGCAGCAGGCTGAGGGTGGCGGCGGCTTCATGCCCACCGGCAAAGCGCATCTGCAGCCGTCCGCCGCCAGCGGCGGCCAGGACGGGCCAGCGGGCCTCGCCGGCCACCAGCTCGGTCAGGAGGTGCCCCGGCGCGCTCTCCGGTGTCCAGCCGAACAGGTCGGCGCAGGCGGGATTCCAGGTCACGACCTTGCCCTCGTCATCGGTCAGGAAGCACACCTGCGCGGACGGTTCGATGGTGGACATGCCGGCACCCTTCGCGAAAAAAAGCGCTCGTCGAGATTCGTCGGGCTTTTAGCTTACACGGGTTCGGCGGCGGCAGGCGCAGCACAAAAAAGCCACGGCGAACCGTGGCTTCGGGGATACGGAACAGTTACTGCCCGCGCCTCAGGCGGCGGCGGTTTCCTGCTTCGGCGGCAGCGCGATCGCGTTGTCCACGCTGAACTGGTAGTCCTCGAACACATGCTGGGCCGACAGGATCTGGTAGCTGCCGTCGGCCAGGCGGTGGGTGGTGTCCTTCAGGCGGTAGGTGGTGTGGCCGCAGGTCCAGCAGTTGAAGTTGCGCATGTGGGTGCACAGGCAGGTCTTGTCGAACACGGCGATGTTCTTGCCGTCCGGGCTGGCCTGCACTTCGCGGTTGTACGAGTTGATGTAGGCGCAGTTGCCGGTCGCGTCCAGCAGGTAGCCATAGGACTCGCAGCCCGGGCGGATGCCGGAACCGATCGCCGGCGTGCTTTTCAGCATGCGCATCGGGTAGCCGGTGGGCGAGACGCCGTTGACGATGATGTCTTCCTCGCTGGCGCGGAAGTATTCCTGCTTGACGTGGTCCGGCATGCCGCACTCGTGGGTGACGGTGAAGCGGGTCGCCACCTGCACGCCGCCGGCGCCTTTTTCCAGGAAGCCGACCGCGTCCGAACCGGTGAAGATGCCGCCTGCGGCGATCACCGGAATGTCCAGCCCCTGCGCACGCATGAAGCCATGGATCTCGTCCATGATGGTGTGCAGGTCGTACTGCTTCCAGTCGTCGATGCCGAAGCCCAGGTGGCCGCCGGCCAGCGGGCCTTCGACGATGATGTAGTCGGGCAGGCGGTCCAGGCGTGAGACTTTCTTGAGGAACAGCTGCAGCGCGCGCACCGAGGACACGATGATGCCCAGCTTGGTATCGCGGAAGCGCGGGTGGTCCTTGATCAGCTCGAAGGAACCGAGGTGCAGGCCGGCCGACATCGTGATGCCGTCGATGCCGGCGTCCATCGCGGCCGACAGGCGGACGCGCAGGGTTTCCTTGGGCGCGTTCATGGTCAGCTTTTCCATGCAGTTCACGAAGATCAGGCCGTCGCCTTTCTTCGCATCCATGGTCGAGCCCACGTGCAGGCGGGTCGCTTCGGCCAGGCGGTCGAGGTCGAACTGGACCACCGCCTTGTTCATGTTGTTGATGTTGAACTTGTAGAGCTTGGTCTTGTCCTTGACGAAGGTGGTATCGAACTTGCGGTCCGATACGTCCTGCACCATGGCGTCGGAGATATGGCCGATGCCGCCAAGGCGCGCCGCCTCGAGCGCCAGTTCCGAGGTCGAGATGTCCACGCCCATCCCGCCGATCATGATCGGCACGTATTCCTTGTTGCCCAGCTTCAGGCGGAAATCATCAACACGTTTCATTGCAATCCTTAAACCGCGATAGTTCCCTACGCGTACAAATGCACTGACAGGCCGTAGTGCACGGCCGTCATTCTACTCCCAGGCGCGGCCACTGCCACGCCACATTCGGTCATGGCGCGCCAGGCGCTCCTGTCAGTCCCGGAAATTGTTGAAGGCGAGCGGCAGGTCCTGGATGTCCTTGCGCAGCAGGCCCATGGCGGCCTGCAGGTCGTCGCGCTTGGCGCCGGTCACGCGCACGGATTCGCCCTGGATGCTGGCCTGGACCTTCATCTTGCTTTCCTTGATGGCCTTGGTGATCTTCTTGGCGTCCTCGGTCTCGATGCCGTTGCGCACCTTGATCACCTGCTTGACCTTGTCGCCGCCGATCTTTTCCACCTTGCCTTCGTCGAGGAAGCGCACGTCGACCTTGCGCTTCGCCATTTTGTTGATGAGCACGTCCTTGACCTGGCCGAGCTGGAAGTCGGAATCGGCAAACAGGGTCAGTTCCTTGTCCTTTTGCTCGACGTTGGCGGAGCTGCCCTTGAAGTCGAAGCGGGTGGTGATTTCCTTGTTCGATTGCTCAACGGCATTCTTGACTTCGACCATGTCTGCTTCGCAGACGACATCAAACGATGGCATGGCTATTTCCTTTTTCTGCTAATGCTAAATAGATGAATTCCTCTATTTTAACGGACAACGCCCTTGCCGGGATATCCGATTTGCCGGAAAGGCAAGCTGCCGCCCGGGCCCGGGGTCGGGCCTGTTACTATATCGGCCAACAACCCCTTCACGCCATGCCAGCCACGCTCTCCATCCTCCACGATTTCCCCCTCGCTTCCCTCAACACCTTCCGCCTGCCGGCGCGCGCCCGGCATTATCTGCGGGTGGAGGGGGCGGCCGAGCTGGAAGCGCTGCGGCGCGATCCGGCCCTGGCCGCACTGCCGCGCCTGGTGCTGGGCGGGGGCAGCAACCTGGTACTGACGCGCGACGTCGACGGCATCGTGCTGCACATGGCCGGGCAGGGTAGGGAAGTGCTGGGCCGCCAGGACGGGCGCATCCTGGTGCGTGCCCGCGCCGGCGAGAACTGGCATGGCTTCGTGGAGTGGACCCTGGCGCAGGGGCTGGGCGGACTGGAAAACCTGTCCCTGATCCCCGGCACCGTGGGCGCCGCGCCGATCCAGAACGTGGGCGCCTACGGCACCGAGACGCGCGACGTGTTCCACTCCCTGAGCGCCTTCGACATGGCCAGCGGCGCACTGCACACGCTCACCGCGGCGGACTGCCGCTTCGGCTACCGCGACAGCCTGTTCAAGCAGCCGGAAGGACGCGCGCTGGTGGTACTGGACGTCACCTTCTCGCTGCCGGCCGACTGGCAGCCGAACCTGCGCTACGCCGAACTGGCCAGGGCGGTGGAGGCGGCCGGCCTGGCCGCGCCGACGCCGCGCGACATCGGCGCGATCGTCGAGGCGATCCGGCGCCGCAAGCTGCCCGATCCGGCCGAGATCGGCAACGCGGGCAGCTTCTTCAAGAACCCGGTGGTGAGCCGGGAACAGTGCGCGCAGCTGCTGGCGCGCCATCCCGACATGGTGCACCACGCACAACCGGACGGCAGCGAAAAGCTGGCGGCCGGCTGGCTGATCGACCAGTGCGGCTGGAAGGGGCGAGCGCTGGGCGCTGCCGGCGTCTATCCGAAGCAGGCCCTGGTGCTGGTCAACCTGGGCGGGGCCACGGGCGAGGACGTGCTGCGGCTGGCGCGCGCGATCCAGGCCGACGTGGCGGCGAAGTTCGGCGTCGCGCTGGAACCGGAGCCGGTATTCATCTAAAGGAACAGGGGAGGCAGGCATGATCAAGGCAGTCGTGACGGGCCATTCGCGTGGCCTGGGCGCCGCGGTCGCGGCGGAACTGATGGCGCGCGGCATCCCGGTACTGGGCGTAGCGCGCGGCCATGCGCAGGCGTGCGAAGGCATGGAGCAGGCGGTGGTCGACCTGGGCAATGGCGCGGCGCTCGGCGCCTGGCTGGCCGGACCGGCGCTGCGCAGCTTCCTGGCCGGCTGCGACACCGCGCTGCTGGTCAACAATGCCGGCATGGTGACGCCGGTCGGTCCGCTGGCCGGGCAGGATCCGCTTGCCGTCCTGGCCGCGGCCACCCTGAACGTGGCCGCGCCGCTGGCCCTGTCGGCCGCGTTCGCGCAGGCGGCGCCGCAGGCCGAGCGGCGCATCCTGCACATCTCGAGCGGCGCCGGGCGCAGCGCCTATCCCGGCTGGAGCGTGTACTGCGCCAGCAAGGCCGCGCTCGACCAGCACGCGCGGGCGGTGGCGCTCGATGGCGATCCGCGGGTGAAGTGCGTCAGCCTGGCGCCGGGCGTGATCGATACCGACATGCAGGCCGAGATCCGCGCCACCCCGGACAGCAAGTTCCCGCTGCGGCAGCGCTTCGTGGACCTGAAGGAGGGGGGCGTGCTGGTAGCGCCGCGCGATTGCGCGGTGGCGCTGGTGGACTGCCTGCTGGCGCGGGGCTTCGGGCGGGAGCCGGTGGACGACCTGCGCAATCCGCGCGCCTGAGCGGGCGGGGCGGCCGCGCGGCCCGCGCCGTTTGAGGATTCCTTACTTCTTTGCCAGCCGCTCTTCGACGCGGCGCGCGCGCGAAGCCGGGTCCGGGTGGCTCGCCATCAGCGAGTTGCCGCCGCTGCCGCCGGCCCTGGCCAGCTTGCGGAAGGCCGTGGCCAGGGCCGCCGGATCGTGCTTGTACTTGCGCATGAATTCAAAGCCATAGTCGTCGGACGCGATTTCATCCTTCTGCGAGAACTGGGCATTGGCGAAGGCCTCGATGGTCTCGGCATTGGCCGCCACCGCCTTGCCGACCGCGCTGTTGGTGGCGCCGGCCGCCTTGGTGCCGGCCGACATCAGGAGCGCGCTCTTCATCTGCGATTTGCTGTGCCCGAGCTTCGCATGGCCGATCTCGTGGCCGATGACGCCGCGCAGTTCGTCGTCCGTCATCATGTCCATCAACCCCTTGAACACGCGCACGCTGCCGTCGGGCGTGGCGAAGGCGTTGACCTCGTCCACCATGTAGACGGCGAAGTTCAGCTTGAGACCATCCTCGTTTTCCAGGCCCCTGGTCAGCCGGGCCAGGCGCTTGGCGTAGTCGCTGCCGGGTGGGGCGACCGGGTTCATCTCGTCCATCTGGACCATCATGTCGCGCGAGCCGGCGATGATGTCGGCATCGCTCAGCGAGGCGGCCTTGGCCAGGTCGGCGCCGGCGCCGAGCAGGCCTTTCAGGTCGACGGCCTGGGCCAGGCTGGCGGAAGCGGAGAACGCCGCGATCACGGCAAATTTCGTGAGTGTTTTCATGTTGTCATCCTGAAAGAGAACGTTGGAAAAACGTCGGTAGGATGGCATGAAAGAAAGGGGCGGTATCGGGGGATCGATGCCTTCTTGACAGTCGTCAAGCAGTGCGCCAGGCAGGCGCGCCGGGGTAGCGTGGGCGGATGTTCCGCCCACGCGGCAACGCAGCTTTCGAAGACCGTGGAGCGGCCCGGATGCGTCGTTTGCACGCGTGGGCAGAATCTGCCCACCCTACGATGTGGCGTCTGGCTTACTGGCCGCGCTTGGCGCGCGCCTTGGCGGCGATGCGCATGCGCAGCGCGTTGAGCTTGATGAAGCCGCCCGCGTCGGCCTGGTTGTAGGCGCCGCCGTCTTCGTCGAAGGTGGCGATGTTCATGTCGAACAGCGAATCGGTCTTCGAATCGCGCGACACCACGATCACGTTGCCCTTGTACAGCTTGACGCGCACCCAGCCGTTCACCGTCGCCTGGGTATGGTCGATCAGGGTCTGCAGCGCGACGCGCTCCGGGGCCCACCAGTAGCCGTTGTAGATCAGCGAAGCGTAGCGCGGCATCAGGTCGTCCTTCAGGTGCGCCACTTCGCGGTCCAGGGTGATCGATTCGATCGCGCGGTGCGCGCGCAGCATGATGGAGCCGCCCGGGGTCTCGTAGCAGCCGCGCGACTTCATGCCGACGTAGCGGTTCTCGACCAGGTCGAGCCGGCCGATGCCGTGCTTGCCGCCCAGGCGGTTCAGCTCCGTAAGGACTTGGGCAGGGCTCATGCGCTTGCCGTTCAGGGCCACGATGTCGCCCTTCTCGTATTCGATGTCGAGGTACTCGGCGTCGTTCGGCGCCGCCTCGGGCGACACGGTCCAGCGCCACATCGATTCCTCGGCTTCGGCGCTCGGGTTTTCCAGGTGGCGGCCTTCGAAGGAGATGTGCAGCAGGTTGGCGTCCATCGAGTAGGGCGCGCCGCCGTTCTTGTGCTTCATGTCGATCTCGATGCCGGCGTCTTCCGCGTACTTCAGCAGCTTCTCGCGCGACAGCAGGTCCCACTCACGCCACGGGGCGATGATCTTGACGTCGGGTTTCAGCGCGTAGGCGCCCAGCTCGAAGCGTACCTGGTCGTTGCCCTTGCCGGTCGCGCCGTGCGACACGGCGTCGGCGCCGGTGGCGTTGGCGATCTCGATCAGGCGCTTGGCGATCAGCGGACGCGCGATCGAGGTGCCCAGCAGGTACTCGCCTTCGTACACGGTGTTGGCACGGAACATCGGGAACACGAAGTCGCGAACGAATTCCTCGCGCACGTCGTCGATGTAGATGTTTTCCGGCTTGATGCCGAACTTCAGCGCCTTGGCGCGCGCCGGTTCCAGCTCTTCGCCCTGGCCGAGGTCGGCGGTGAAGGTGACGATCTCGCAGTGGTAGTGGTCTTGCAGCCACTTCAGGATGACGGAGGTGTCGAGGCCGCCCGAGTAGGCGAGGACTACTTTTTTAATGTCGCTCATGGATGTTCCAGTGGAAGGAGGTGGGGTTGTGGATGGTCAGCTGGCCTTGTGCGAGTCCGCCCCGCGCTGCGGGACGGACGGCCAACGATCAAGCTTGGTGGTGGGTGGTGAAATCGATGGTGCAAACGTCTGGCTTACTTGTCGTCGATGCGCCCGAGCAGCAGGTATTCGATGAGCGCCTTCTGCACGTGGAGGCGGTTCTCCGCCTCGTCCCAGACGACCGACTGCGGGCCGTCGATGACGTCGGCGGACACTTCCTCGCCGCGGTGCGCAGGCAGGCAGTGCATGAACAGGGCGTCCGGCGTGGCGCGCGCCATCTTGGCGGCGTCGACGATGAAGCCGTCGAAGGCCTTCATGCGCTCGGCGTTTTCCTTTTCGTAGCCCATGCTGGTCCAGACGTCGGTGCTGACCAGGTGCGCGCCCGCGCAGGCGTCCGACGGATTGTCGAACAGCGTGTAGCGCTGGGTGGACACCAGCTTCGGATCGAGCTCGTAGCCCTTGGGCGTCGACACGTTCAGGTGGAAGCCGAACACCTCGGCCGCCTGCAGCCACGAATACAGCATGTTGTTGGCGTCGCCGATCCAGGTAACAAGCTTGCCCGCGATCGGGCCGCGGTGCTCGTAGAAGGTAAAGATGTCGGCCAGCACCTGGCAGGGATGGTGTTCGTTGGTCAGGCCGTTGATCACCGGGACGCGCGAGTTCGCAGCGAAGCGCTCGATGATTTCCTGGCCGAAGGTGCGCACCATGATGATGTCGCACATGCGCGACATGACCTGGCCCGCGTCTTCGACCGGCTCGCCGCGGCCCAGCTGGCTGTCGCGGGTGTTCAGGTAGATCGCGGCGCCGCCCAGCTGGTGCATGCCGGCCTCGAAACTCAGGCGGGTACGGGTCGAGCTCTTCTCGAACACCATCACCAGCGTGCGGTCGACCAGCGGGTGGTAGACCTCGTAGGCCTTGAACTTGCGCTTGATGACCTTCGCGCGCTCGATGACGTATTCGAATTCGTCCAGCGAGAAGTCGGAGAACTGCAGGAAGTGCTTGATGGGCTTTGCGACTGGCATATCGTCTTTGCGTCTTTGCTGAATATGTTATCCCTTGAATTATAAGGGTTTTTGCTTGACGTTAGGGAAGGCGCGGTTTTGCAGGGTGGGCGGCGGTGCCGCCCACGCGTTCGACGCACGGCTGCGCTGCCTCAGGGCCGGCACCACGTGCACGCGTGGGCGGGTGACCCGCCCACCCTACGCCAACGCCACGTTCCTGGTCAATACAGCGTCTGCGAAGACTCGTGCAGCAGCTGGGCATACAGTGCGTGCCGCATCTTCGCGATCCTGCCTTCCGCGACCGCGGCCAGCACCGCGCACTGCGGTTCGGCCAGGTGGCGGCAGTTGTAGTACTTGCAGCCGCCGAGGTAGGGCTTGAACTCGACGAACGCGCGTTCCAGCATGCCTTCCGTCAGGTGGTAGAGCCCGAATTCCTGGAAGCCCGGCGAATCGATGATCGAGGCCCGGCCGGCCGCCCCGCCGGGCAGCCAGTACAGGCGCGTGAAGGTGGTCGTGTGCTTGCCGGTGTCGAGCGCTTCCGAGATCTCGCGCACGGCGATGTCGGCGTCCGGCACCAGGAGGTTGACCAGGGACGACTTGCCCATGCCCGACTGCCCGATGAAGATCGAGGACTGGCCCGCCAGCAGCGGCACCAGGGTCTCGACCGCCTGTTCGGGGCGTGCGCGCGCCGACAGTTCGTGCACCGGGTAGCCGAGCGCGCCGTACAGGCCGACCCGTTCGCGCGCGCGCGCCAGCGGTTCCTCGACGTCCACCTTGTTCAGGATGATGTGCGCTTCGATCCCGGCCGCTTCGGCCGCCACCAGCGCGCGCGAGACCAGGTCGTCGGCGAAGCTCGGTTCGGTGGCAACCACGATGAACAGGCGCGAGATGTTCGACGCCAGCAGTTTCGACTTGTACTGGTCCGAGCGGTAGAGCAGGGTGCTGCGCTCGGCGATCGTTTCGATCACGGCCTGGTCGTTCGAGGTACGGGCCAGGTGCACGACGTCGCCCACGGCCACGTTGGTCTTCTTGCCGCGCGTGACACACTGCAGCTTCTCGCCGTCGGCATCGGCCAGGTAGTGGCGGCCATGGGCGGCGATGATGGTGGCGGTGAGCTGGTCTCCTTGCGCCTTCTTGCTGCCCTTCATGCGGCCTGTCCTTTCGCGTAGAGCGCGTCGGCCCGGGCCGCGCAGATGAAATCCTTGTCGGTCAGCGCGCCGCCGGCCGAATGGGTGGTGTAGGCGAGCGTGCAGCGGCGGTAGCCGACCCGCATGTCGGGGTGGTGGTCCTGGGACTCGGCCATGTCCGCCACCGCGTTGACGAAGGCGATGGTGGCGCGGTAGTCGGGGAAGGCGTATTCCCGCGTGAGCGCGCCGTCGACCGCCTGCCAGTGCGGCAGCTGCGCCAGGCGCGCGCGCAGCGCATCGGGGTCGTGCGGCGCGGCGCCCGCGCGGCACTGCGCCTGGTTCAGGGCGGGCGCCGTCATGCGGCCGCCATGTTCAGGTGCTTCACCCGCACCGAGGCCGGCGGGTGCGAATCGTAGAAGGCCGAGTGCAAGGGGTCGGGCGTCAGGGTCGAGGCGTTGTCCTCGTACATCTTGACCAGGGCCGAGACCAGGTGGCTGCTATCGGTATGGCGCGCCGCGAAGGCGTCCGCCTCGAACTCGTGCTTGCGCGAGGTGATCGAGCCGAGCGGCGACAGCACGAAGCTGAACACCGGCAGCACCAGCGCGAACAGGATCAGGGCCATGCCGTCGTTCGGCGCGTCCATCATCGGGAGCACGCCCAGGCCGGTGTAGAACCAGGCCTGGGTCTTCAGGTAGCCGAGCAGGGCCAGCAGGCCGAGCGAGATGGCGAACATCACGGCGATGCGCTTGACGATGTGGCGCAGCTTGAAGTGGCCCAGTTCGTGGGCCAGCACGGCCTCGATCTCGTGCGGCTCGAGGCGCGTCAGCAGGGTGTCGAAGAACACGATGCGCTTGTTGCTGCCGAAGCCGGAAAAATAGGCATTGCCGTGCGCGCTGCGCTTGCTGCCGTCCATCACGAACAGGCCCTTCGAGGCGAAGCCGACGCGCGCCATCAGGCCTTCGATGCGTTCCTTCAGGCGGGCATCCTCGAGCGGCGTGAACTTGTTGAACAGCGGCGCGATGACGGTCGGGTAGAGCACCATCATCAGGAGCTGGAAGCCGCTCCACACGCACCAGGCCCACAGCCACCACAGGTCGCCGCTTTGCTCCATCAGGGCCAGGATCACCCACAGCAGCGGCAGGCCGATGACCGCGCCCACCAGCGCACCCTTGGCCATGTCGGCCAGCCACAGGCCGGGCGTCATCTTGTTGAATCCGAAACGCTCTTCCAGCACGAACTGGCGGTACCAGTCGAAGGGCAGGTCGAGCAGGCTGGACAACACGGCGAAGGCCGCCACCAGCGCGATCTGGTGCGCCATGCCCGGTCCGGTCAGGCCGAGCAGGGCGACGGACAGCGCCTGCAGGCCGCCCAGCAGGGTAAAGCCGATCAGCACCAGCCCGCCCCACAGCATGGCGGCGATGCCGAAACGGGTGCGCGCGACGGTGTAGTCGGCCGCTTTCTGGTGCGCCGCCAGCGCTACCTTGGGCGCAAACTCGGCCGGTACGTTGGCGCGGTGGCGCAGCACGTGACGGATGTGGCGGCTGGCCAGCCAGAAACGCACGCCCAGCGTCAGCGCGAAGAAAACCACGAACAAGACCGAAAACCCGAGTGAAGACATGCTGTGCCTGTGAGAAAATGCAGGATTAGTGCAAAGCAAATGCGCAACAACGAATGCAGCATCCGCATGCTGCACACATAAGCAAAGAGAGAATTATGTCACAAGCTACACAATCCGAAGGCGCAGGCGCGGCCGTGCGTCCGAACGAGTTCAACCTGGTCTGGCTGGACATGGAAATGACCGGCCTCGACCCGGACACCGACCGCATCATCGAAGTGGCCGTGGTCGTGACCGACGCCGACCTGAACATCATCGCCGAAGGCCCGGTGTTCGCCATCCACCAGTCTGACGAAACCCTCGACAAGATGGACAACTGGAACAAGGGCACCCATGGCAAGTCGGGCCTGATCGACCGCGTCAAGGCCTCCACGGTGACCGAAGCCCAGGCCGAACAGGAACTGATCGCCTTCCTGAAAAAATACGTGCCGGCCAACAAATCGCCAATGTGCGGCAATTCGATCTGCCAGGACCGCCGCTTCATGGCGCGCGGCATGCCGAAGCTGGAAGCCTTCTTCCATTACCGTAACCTGGACGTGTCGACCCTGAAGGAACTGTGCCGCCGCTGGAAGCCGGAGCTGGCGTCGGGCTTCAAGAAGCACCAGAAGCACACGGCGCTGGCCGACATCGTCGAGTCGATCGAGGAACTGCGCTACTACCGCGAGCACTTCATCAAGCTGTAATGCTTCCGGCATAAACCAGCTTCGCCGCCGCAGGCAATTGCACTTTTGCAATATGCTTGATGGGCAACAGGGTATGCGACAATCGGGCCATGGCTCACCTACCGCGCCCCGACGGCGAGACCGCGATGCGTGCGCGCATCCGCCGGCACGACTGGACCCAGACCCCCCTCGGCCCGCCCGAGAGCTGGCCGCCGGCCTTGCGCACCGCGGTCGACATGATGCTGCACTCCGCCTTCCCCATGTTCCTGGCCTGGGGGCCGGACCTGAGTTTCCTCTACAACGACGCCTACGTACCGCTGCTCGGTCATAAGCACGGGCAGGCGCTGGGCGCGCCCTGTCGCGAGCTGTGGGCCGAGGCTTGGCAGGACATGGTGCCGCTGATCGACCGTGCGCTGTCCGGCAAGCAGGTGTATTTCGAGGACATGCCGATGACCGTCCGGCGGCGCGGCTATCCGGAACGCGCCACCTTCACCTTCTCCTATGCACCCCTGCTCGGCGGCGACGGCGAAGTGGCCGGCATGTTCTGCACCGTGATGGAAACCACGCGCCGCGTCGCCGCCGAACGCCGCGCCGCCTTCGAGCTGACTGTGTCGGATGCGCTGCGCCCGCTCGTCTCGAGCGAGGAGGTGATCGCCACCGCCAGTGCGCTGCTGGGCGGCGAGTTGGGTGCCGACCGCGTGCTGTACCTGGAACTGGACGCGGCCAGCGGCCGTCTTGCCCGCCCGCGCTGCTGGGCACGCGCCGGCCAGCGCGCGGCGCCGCCGGACGTCAGCCTGGAGGCGTTCGGCCCGGCCGTGGCCGCCGCTCTGGACGCCGGCGACGTGGTGCGCATCCATGACACATCGGGCGACGTGCGCACCGCGGGCTGCCGCCCCGCCTGCGCCGCCGCCGCGATCGGCGCGCTGCTGCTGGTGCCGCTGGTGAAGTCGAACCGGCTCACGGCCTGCCTCGGCATCGCATGCCGCCAGGCGCGCCACTGGAGCGAGGACGACGTGCAGCTGGCGCGCGACTTGGCCGAACGCACCTGGGCCGCGGCCGGAACCGCGCGTGCCCAGGCCGAGCTGCGCGCCGAGCGCGACCGCAACCGCCACCTGTTCGACACCATCGCCGAAGGCTTCGCGGTATGCGACGCCGACTGGACCATCATCGAGATGAATGCCGAAGGCCTGCGCCTGTGCCGCAGCACGGCGGCCGAGGTGATCGGGCGCAGCCACTGGGACGTGTTCCCGGACATGGCGGGCACGGACGCCGGGCGCATGTACCGCGAGGTGATGCGGACCCGGGTTGCGTCGGCGGCGATCCATGCCAGCGCCTTCCCCGACGGCGAGCCGGTCTGGACCGAGGTGCGCGCCTACCCGATGCAGGACGGCGGCATCGCTGCGTTCTTCCGCGACATCACCGACCGCAAGCTGGCCGAGCAGAAGCTGGTCGAGGCCGACCGTCGCAAGGACGAGTTCCTGGCCATGCTGGCGCATGAGCTGCGCAATCCGCTGGCGCCGATCAGCGCCGCCGCCGAACTGCTGCGCATCGGCCGGCTCGACGATGCGGCCGGCGTGGCGCGCGTGCGCCACAGCAGCAACATCATCGGGCGCCAGGTGCGCCACATGACGCGCCTGGTGGACGACCTGCTGGACGTGTCGCGCGTCACGCGCGGCCTGATCACCCTGGAGCGCGCCCCGGTCGGGATGCGCGCCGTGGTGCAGGAAGCGGTGGAGCAGGTGCGCCCGGCGATCGAGGCGCGGCGCCAGAAGCTGGCGGTGCACCTGCCGCCATCCTGGGCCGCGGTGGAAGGCGACAAGGCGCGCCTGGTGCAGGTGGTCGCGAACGTGCTCGGCAACGCCACCAAGTACACGCCGGAAGCCTGTGCCATCGACCTGCGCGCCGAGGTACGCGGCAAGGGCGAGCGCGGAGCGCTGGTGATCAGCGTGCGCGACGAAGGCATCGGCATGGAGGCCGAACTGACCGGCCGGGTGTTCGACCTGTTCGCCCAGGCGGCGCGCTCCTCCGACCGGTCACAGGGCGGCCTGGGCCTGGGCCTGGCGCTGGTACGCAACCTGGTCGAGCTGCATGGCGGCGCGGTGGGCTGTTCCAGCCCCGGACCGGGCAAGGGCAGCACCTTCGTGGTCACGCTGCCGCTGCTGGAGGGCGGCGCGCCCGAGGCCACGCCCGAAGCGCCGGCCGGCACGGCGCAGCGGGGCGCGCTGACCGTGCTGATCGTGGACGACAATGTCGATGCGG
>NZ_JAIWIA010000026.1 GCF_020176695.1 Massilia sp. MS-15
GCTGACCGTGCTGATCGTGGACGACAATGTCGATGCGGCCGAAACGCTCGGCCTGCTGCTGGCAACACAGGGACACGAAGTCGTGGTCGAGCACGAACCCTTGCGCGCGCTCGAGCGGGCACGCAGCGTGGCGCCGGACGTCTGCCTGCTCGATATCGGCCTGCCCGGCATCGACGGGCGCGAGCTGGCGCGGCGCTTGCGCGCGCAGCGGGAGACGGCGGGGGCCTTACTGGTAGCGGTGACCGGCTATGGGCAGCAGCAGGACCGGGACGAGGCGCTGGCAGCGGGGTTCCAGCATCATCTGGTCAAGCCGGTGGATGTCGATGCGCTGCTGCGGGTGCTGGAGGGGGCTGGGGCGCAGGGTGCGCTGGCGACGCTGATTTAAGGCACAAGCGTTCGATATATCAGCTCGATACCGCAGCACGTTGGCTTCAGGTCCGCATTTGCAATCAGGCCGCCCCATTGAGGAATGGAAGACGTCCCTGCCGCTGGGTAGAGCGAATTGAGCGAAGGCCGAGCGGGTGCTATTGGTAGTTCGCTTCATAACACTCGGACCGTGACTGGAGTGCCCAGCCTAGTAACGCGGCTCAGCACAGCAGCTCTCACCTGTAGTTCGGCGACCTGACGGTCGAAGCCACGTGCCATAACGCGCTCACCCAGCAGCTTGAAGCAGCGCATTTTGGTTTCGACAAGGCTGCGGCGATGGTAGCCGCTCCATTTTTTCCAGATAGCCCAGCCCAGCCTTCGCATCGTATGCAGGATCTCGTTGCGTGCCTGGGCACTGCGGCGATGCGTTTTCCAGGGTTTGGCAATCTTGCGGGTAGGGATGATGGCGTGTGCCGAGCGCAAGGCGATCGCCTCATGACAATCCTTCGTATCGTAAGCACCATCGCCGCTGACGTTGGCAATGCGCTCGTCAGCAGGAATCTGAGGAAGCAGCGCTGGCAGGGCGGGCGCG
This sequence comes from Massilia sp. MS-15, assembly GCF_020176695.1. Taxonomy (GTDB): domain Bacteria; phylum Pseudomonadota; class Gammaproteobacteria; order Burkholderiales; family Burkholderiaceae_D; genus Telluria; species Telluria hydrophila. The sequence goes on from NZ_JAIWIA010000026.1 coordinate 959, forward strand.
TCGCCGATGCTGTCGTCGGTCACTTTCATGGCGCGAATCTGGAGCGTGGACGCGTCGATCCCGAGATGCACCTTTCTCCATTGGCGGCGATAGTCTGCACCATGTTTTTCGTCTTCCATTCGCCTTCACCCAGGTTCTTGATGCCCGTGCTGTTTACCAGCAAATGCAGTCCTGTCGTAGTGGGCGCGGCACCAATGGCAACCAACAGCTACGCTACTTATTTTTTACGCAACGAAGCCGCTCCTAAGTTGAAAATTCACTTTATGACCGTGCTTCTTTCGCGGGCGGACTAACCCCGCGGACGACACGATCTTTCAATCGGGCAGTGCAAAAACGTTAAGTTTAACTATCGCCGTTTCTAATTATAAATTCGCTTATTGCTGCGCTGTGGTGCGAAAAATTAATGATCGCTTGACATTGCCCGTTCCAGAATTATTCTAGATGGACT
>NZ_JAIWIA010000027.1 GCF_020176695.1 Massilia sp. MS-15
TTCAGGAAACCTTGTTGCAACTCAGAAATTTAACAATATAGGTATATTTGCAATTACTTTAGGTTAAATTATCTTCGCTCAAATTGCACGTCATTCTTGCGATTCCGAAGCTGTCACGCGTAGCCCTCGGCGCACACACGCCAATTCCGGGCCAGCGGAACGATTTACGCTAAACTGGACCCCTGTTTCATCGAGGCGTAGCCTCTCTTTCAACACAGCACTCCATGCAGAAAAAAGTATTCATCAAGACCTTCGGCTGCCAGATGAACGAATACGATTCGGACAAGATGGCGGATGTCCTCGGCGTATCCGATGGACTGGTCCGCACCGATTCGCCCGAAGATGCCGACGTCATCCTGCTGAACACCTGTTCAGTGCGCGAAAAAGCGCAAGAGAAAGTGTTTTCCGACCTGGGGCGCTTCAAGGCGCTCAAGCGCGCCAAACCGGAACTGGTGATCGGTGTCGGCGGCTGCGTTGCCTCGCAGGAAGGGGAAGCCATCGTCAAGCGCGCGCCGCATGTGGACGTGGTATTCGGCCCGCAGACCCTGCACCGCCTGCCGCAGATGATCCGCGAGCGGCGCGCCAGCGGAGCGGCCCAGGTCGACATCAGCTTCCCGGAAATCGAAAAGTTCGACCACCTGCCCCCAAGCAAGGTGGAAGGTCCGGTGGCCTACGTGTCGATCATGGAAGGCTGCAGTAAATATTGCAGCTACTGTGTCGTGCCCTATACCCGCGGCGAGGAAGTCTCGCGTCCCTTCGACGACGTGCTGACCGAGTGCGCCGGCCTGGCCGCCCAGGGCGTGCGCGAAATCATGTTGCTGGGCCAGAACGTGAACGCCTACCGCGGCGCAATGGCGGGCGGCGAGACGGCCGACTTTGCCCTGCTGCTGGAATATATAGCGGACCTCCCCGGCATTGCGCGCCTGCGCTACGTCACCAGCCATCCGAAGGAATTCACCCAGCGCCTGATCGATGCCTATGCCCGCATCCCGCAGCTGGTCAACCACATCTACCTGCCGGTGCAGCACGGTTCCGACCGCGTGCTCGGCGCCATGAAGCGCGGCTACACGGCGCTCGAATACAAGTCGATCATCCGCCGCATCCGCGCGGTGCGCCCGGAGATGGCCTTCTCGTCCGACTTCATCGTCGGCTTCCCCGGCGAAACCGAGGCCGACTTCGAGGCCATGATGAAGCTGGTGCAGGACGTCGGCTTCGACAACAGCTTCAGCTTCATCTTCAGCAAGCGCCCGGGCACGCCGGCGGCCAGCCTGGAAGACGATACCCCGCACGAGACCAAGCTGGCGCGCCTTCAGCGCCTGCAGGCCCTGATCGACGCGAATACCTGCAAATACAGTGCGGCCATGGTCGGCAGCGTGCAGCGCGTGCTGGTCGAGGGCGTGTCGAAAAAAGATCCCGCCCAGCTGCAGGGGCGTACCGAAAACAACCGCGTGGTGAACTTCGCCCCGGACGCGAGCGGGCTGGCCCTCGTGGGCCAGCTGGTCGATGTCCACATCCTGGCCAGCCACGACTACTTCCTTCGCGGCGAACTCGTCGCCAACCTCGATACGATTGCCAAAGCCAGTTGAAGAACACACCTACCCAGCCCTCGTATTTCATTCCCGAGCCGCTCGACAACAACCGGCTTGCCCACCTGTGCGGTCCGCTCGACGAGAACCTGCGCCAGATCTCGGCCGCGCTTGACGTCACCATCTTCCGCCGCGGCGAGAAGTTCATCGTCAGCGGCAGCAACGCCACCCGCGCGGTGGAGCTGCTGGAACGCTTCTATGCGGTGGCCAACAAGGTCGTGCCGATCGAGGAGGTGCAGCTGGCCCTGGTCGAACAGCGTTCCGGCCTGAAGCCGCGCATTCCCGGCGAAGCCGAACCTGCAGCCCCTGGCGCGGCGCCAGCGCAGGATGCCGCCGCTCCGGCGAGCGAGGAAGCGCCTTCCGACCTGGTCAGCCCCACCCTGAAAACCCGCCGCAGTGACCTGCGCGGCCGCACCCCGCACCAGATTCAGTACCTGAAGGCGGTGCTCGAGCACGACATCAGCTTCGGCGTCGGCCCGGCCGGTACCGGCAAGACCTACCTTGCCGTGGCCTGCGCGGTCGATGCGCTGGAACGCGACGCGGTCAAGCGCATCATCCTGACCCGCCCGGCGGTGGAAGCGGGCGAACGGCTCGGCTTCCTGCCCGGCGACCTGAGCCAGAAGGTCGATCCTTACCTGCGCCCGCTGTACGACGCGCTGTACGACCTGCTCGGCTTCGACCGCACCCAGAAGCTGTTCGAGAAGCAGGTGATCGAAATCGCCCCGCTGGCCTACATGCGCGGGCGCACCCTGAACCACGCCTTCGTGATCCTGGACGAAGCCCAGAACACGACGGTCGAGCAAATGAAGATGTTCCTGACCCGGATCGGCTTCGGCAGCAAGGCCGTGATCACCGGCGACGTCACGCAGGTCGACCTGCACAAGTCGCAGCGTTCGGGCCTGGTGGACGCGATCCACGTGCTGAAGAACGTGCGCGGGATCGCCTTTACCCATTTCGCGAGCGAAGACGTGGTGCGCCACCCGGTGGTGGCGCGCATCATCGACGCCTACGAGAAGCATTCCTCGATCGAGGACCTGGCCGCTTTACCCAAACCTACCCCTGTGAAAAATGCAAGAAAAAAAACATAAGCTCGACCTGGAAGTCCAGTACCCCGACACCCGCCTCGAGCAGGAGATCACCGCGCAGATGCTGCAGCGCTGGGTGGAAGCCGCCCTGCTCGGCCCGGCCGAACTGTCGATCCGATTCGTCGATGCCGGGGAAGGCCAGGCGCTCAACCGCCAGTACCGCGGCAAGGACTACGCCACCAACGTGCTGACCTTCGCCTACAACGAAGGCGAGGACCTGGGCGAGGACGATCCGACCCAGGCCGACATCATCCTGTGCACCGACGTGCTGATGCGCGAGGCGCAGGAGCAGGGCAAGACGGTCGAGGAGCACGCGGCCCACCTGGTGGTACATGGCGTGCTGCACGCCCAGGGCTACGACCACGAGCACGACGAGGAAGCCGAGGAGATGGAGCAGTTCGAGCGCGACATCATGGAAGTGCTCGGCTATCCGGACCCGTATTCGGAATGATGCCGCGGGTGGGCGGCTGCGTCGTCCACCCTGCTAACATCACCCAAAATTGGGCCATCTGCCCTTTTCGTGTATCCTATACCCATCGTAACAACGGCTTCACGCCAACTATGCCCGAGTATCCCAGTGACGTCCGATCGGACGCCAAACCCCACCGGTCGCTGTTCGAACGGCTGACCGCACTCATCTCCCCCGAGCCTGAAAACCGCGCAGAACTGCTCGAAGTCCTGCACGAAGCCCACGAACGCAAGCTGATCGATGCCGACGCACTCTCGATGATCGAGGGCGTGTTCCAGGTATCCGACCTGTCGGTGCGCGACATCATGGTGCCGCGTTCGCAAATGGACGTGATCGACATCACCGACCCGATCGAGCATTGGCTGCCGATCGTGCTCGAGACCCAGCACTCGCGTTTCCCCGCCATCGAAGGCGAGCGCGACAAGGTAGTCGGCATCCTGCTGGCCAAGGACCTGCTGCGCTACTACGCCGAGGAATCCTTCGACGTGCGCAAGATGCTGCGCCCGGCGATCTTCATTCCCGAATCGAAGCGCCTGAACGTGCTGCTGCGCGACTTCCGCGCCAACCACAACCACATGGCCATCGTCGTCGACGAGTACAGCGGCGTGGCCGGCCTGATCACCATCGAGGATGTGCTCGAGCAGATCGTCGGCGACATCGACGACGAATACGACGTCGACGAGGACGAGGACAACGTCCTGTCGATCAAGGAAGGCCAGCTGGGGCCCCGCTGGCGCGTCAAGGCCCTGACCGAGATCGAGCAGTTCAACGAAGAAATCGGCGCCGACCTGCCGGAAGACGACGCCGACACCGTCGGCGGCCTGGTCGCCAGCCACCTCGGGCGCATGCCGCACAAGGGCGAAGTGTTCGACCTGCAGAACCTGCGCTTCGAAGTGCTGCGCGCCGACGCGCGCCAGATCCACGTCCTGCTGGTCGAGAAGCTGCCATTCGCTGAAGACGACCACGACTGATGCTGCGCCGCCGTACCCAGCCCGGTTCGCCGGACCGCAGCACCGCTCCCGATCCCACGTTGCGCGGCACCAGGCCTTCCCCGCAGGCCCTGGTCCTGATGGCGCTGGCAGGCGCCAGCAGCCTGCTGTCCTTCCAGCCCTTCGGCTGGTGGCCGGTGCAGTTCCTGGCCCTCGCCTACTTCTTCTACCAGGTCGGCATGGGTACATCGCGCCGCCGCGGCGTGTGGCTCGGCTGGGCCTTCGGCTTCGGCTGGTCGGTGGCCGGCATGCACTGGCTCTACATCGCAGTCACCCGCTTCGGCGGCCTGCCCGCCATTCTCGGCGCCATCGCGATCGCCCTGCTCGGCCTGTACATGGGCCTGTTCGGCGCCCTTGCCGGCGGCGTCGCCAGCTGGCTGCGCCGCAAGTGGTCGCTGCCGGTATCCGCCTTCGTGCTGCTGGTGCTGCCCGTGACCTGGGGCGTGTCGGAATGGATGCGCGGCTGGGTGTTTACCGGTTTTCCGTGGGCGGCGTCGGGCTATGCCCACAACGTCTCGCCCCTTGGCGGCTATGCGCCCATCCTTGGCGTGTATGGCGTCGGCGTGCTGGCGGCCGTGTGCGCCGGCTGTATCGTGATGCTGACCCAGCGCGCGCGCTGGCCGTCCCTGGACCTGTTGACGGTGGTGATGGTGGTGGGCTTCAGCCTGAAGCAGGTCGCCTGGACCCAGGAAGTCGGCCAGCCGCTGAGCGTGCGCCTGCTGCAGGGTGATGTGAGGCAGGACCAGAAATTCGACATGGCCTACCTGGTCGACATTATCAGCCGCTACCAGGGCATGATCACGGCCGCGCCGGCGGACCTGATCGCCACGCCGGAAACCGCGATTCCCGTCACGCCGCAGCAGTTGCCGCCCGAGTACCTGGCCGGCATGCGCAGCTTCGCCGCGCAGACCGGCAGCCACCTGATGATCGGCATCCCGACCGCGGACAGCGCGACGCAGTATTCGAACAGCGTGATCGCCTTCGGCCCAGGCAGCGCCAGGGACCCGCAGCCTTACCGCTACGACAAGCACCACCTGGTGCCCTTCGGCGAATTCATCCCGCCGGGCTTCCGCTGGTTCACCGACCTGATGCACATCCCACTGGGCGACCAGACCCGCGGCCCGGCCCTGCAGGCGCCCTTCGCGGTCAAGGACCAGCTGGTGCTGCCCAACATCTGCTACGAGGACGCCTTCGGCGAAGAGATCGCGGCCCAGCTGCGCAATGCGCCGCGTCCGGCGACCCTGCTGCTGAACGTGTCGAACCTGGCCTGGTACGGCGACTCGGTGGCGATCCCGCAGCACCTGCAGATCTCGCAGATGCGCGCCATCGAAACCGGCCGCCCGATGCTGCGCTCGACCAACAACGGCGCCACCGCCGTGATCGACGGCCGCGGCAAAGTCGTGAAGCGCCTGCCCTTCTACGAGCGCGGCGTGCTAACGGCTACCGTGCGCGGGACCGAAGGCATGACCCCGTACATCCGCTTCGGTAACGCTGCGTTCCTGCTGCTCGGCGGACTGATGCTGGTCGGCGCATGGCTGGCCGGCCGCCGCTATCAAAATAACAGCGCCAATTCCAACGGCTGAGTTGAATCGATCCCAGAGGGCCGTGAAAATTCAGTAGAATTGGTCATTTGGCAAATTTACTGTGACCGCGGCGACGAGCGCCGCGGCACCCCACATGTTGCTCACATTCCGATGCTCACATTCCAACAAATTATCCTGACCCTGCAGACCTATTGGGACAAGCAGGGCTGCGCACTGCTGCAGCCGTACGACATGGAAGTCGGCGCAGGCACCTTCCACACCGGCACCTTCCTGCGTGCGATCGGTCCGGAGCCGTGGCGCGCCGCCTACGTGCAGCCTTCACGCCGCCCGAAGGACGGCCGCTATGGCGAGAACCCGAACCGCCTGCAGCACTACTACCAGTACCAGGTGGTGCTGAAACCGGCGCCGGAAAACATCCTCGACCTTTACCTCGGTTCGCTCGAGGCGCTGGGCCTGGACCTGAAGAAGAACGACGTGCGCTTCGTGGAAGACGACTGGGAAAGCCCGACCCTGGGCGCCTGGGGCCTGGGCTGGGAAGTCTGGCTGAACGGCATGGAAGTCACCCAGTTCACCTACTTCCAGCAGGTCGGCGGCCTCGATTGCAAGCCGGTGCTGGGTGAGATCACCTACGGCATCGAGCGCCTGGCGATGTACCTGCAGGGCGTCGAGAACGTGTACGACCTGGTGTGGACCGAGTGGGAAGAAAACGGGGCGGCCGGCGCTCCGGTCAAGAAGACCCTGTCCTACGGCGACGTGTTCCACCAGAACGAAGTCGAGCAGTCGACCTACAACTTCGAGCACGCCAACACCGAACTGCTGTTCCAGGCCTTCAGCAACCACGAAGCCGAAGCCAAGCGCCTGGTCGAACTGCAGCTCACGCTGCCGGCCTACGAGCAGATCATGAAGGCTTCGCACAGCTTCAACATGCTGGACGCGCGCGGCGCCATCTCGGTGACCGAACGCGCCGCCTACATCGGCCGCGTGCGCACGCTGTCGCGCCTGGTGGCCCAGGCTTACTACGACTCGCGCGAGAAGCTCGGCTTCCCGATGCTGCCAGGTGCAGACAAAGCCGCAGCCTGAGCCCACGGAACAGATAAGAACAGACCATGAACCAGACTCTCCTCGTCGAAATCCAGACCGAAGAACTGCCGCCGAAAGCGCTCGTCAAACTCGGCACGGCATTCGCCAATGGCATCGCGGGCGGCCTGAAGGCGCGCGACTTCCTTGAAGCGGACAGCGTGGCCACGGCCCATGCCACCCCGCGCCGCCTCGCGGTCACGATCACCAACGTACGCGGCACCTCGCCCGACAAATCCATCCGCGAGAAGGTGCTGCCGGTGGCGGTCGCGCTGGACAAGGACGGCAACCCGAGCGCACCGCTGGCCAAGAAGCTGGCCGCGCTGGGCTTCCCGGGCCTAGAGATCGGCGACCTCGAACGCGCCCAGGATGGCAAGGCCGAATCCTTCTTCTACACCTATACCGCAGCGGGAAGCGCGCTGGCCGGCGCCCTGCAGGATGTCCTGCAGGAGACCGTGGCCAAGCTGCCGATCCCGAAGCTCATGAGCTACCAGCGCCCGGATGGCGCCACCGTGCAGTTCGTGCGCCCGGTGCACCTCCTCACCGCCCTGCATGGCGAACAGCTGCTGCCGCTCTCGCTGCTGGGGCTGGAAGCCGGCCGCCACACCATGGGCCACCGCTTCCTGTCGCACGGCCAGGCCATCGCGATCCCGCATGCCGACCAGTACGCGCAGGTGCTGGAAAGCGAAGGCAAGGTGCTGGCGTCAACCGCAGCGCGCAAGGAAAGCATCCGCCAGCAGTTGCTGGAAAAGGCCGGCGCCGACCAGGTCCTGATGCCGGAAGCGCTGCTCGATGAAGTGGCCGCGCTGGTCGAATGGCCGGTGGTCTACGAATGCCGCTTCGAGGACGAATTCCTGGCCGTACCGCAGGAATGCCTGATCCTCACCATGCAGACCAACCAGAAATACTTCGCGCTGACCGATGCCTCGGGCAAGCTGCGCTCGCGCTTCCTGATCGTGTCGAACATCGCCACCGACGACCCGGCGGCCATCGTCGGCGGCAACGAGCGCGTGGTGCGCCCGCGCCTGTCGGACGCCAAGTTCTTCTTCGAGCAGGACAAGAAGAAGACGCTGGAATCGCGCCTGCCGCAACTGTCGAACGTGGTCTACCACAACAAGCTGGGCACCCAGCTCGAACGCACCGAGCGCGTGACCAGGCTGGCGACGGCAATCGCCACGCGCCTCGGCTTCGACGTGGCGCTGGCCGAACGCGGCGCGCACCTGGCCAAGGCCGACCTGCTGACCGACATGGTGGGCGAGTTCCCCGAGCTGCAGGGCATCATGGGCACGTATTACGCGCGCCACGATGGCGAGCACGATGAAGTGGCCAAGGCCGCTTCCGAACACTACCAGCCGCGCTTCGCCGGCGACCTTCTCCCCTCGACCAACACCGGCCTGGCAGTGGCGCTGGCCGACAAGCTGGAAACCCTGGTCGGCATCTGGGCCATCGGCCTGCAGCCGACCGGCGAGAAGGACCCGTTCGCGCTGCGCCGCCACGCCCTGGGCGTGATGCGCATGCTGGTCGAGAAGCGCCTGCCGCTGTCGCTGTCGGAACTGCTGGGCGATGCCGTGGCGGTGTTCGAAGGCCAGGCCGCCAAGGTCAAGGAAATGCGGGATCCGAGCGTGGAAGTGAAGGACTTCATGCTCGACCGCCTGCGCGGCATGCTGCGCGAGCGCGGCTTCTCGCCGAACGAGGTCGAGGCCGTGCTGGCCCAGAACCCGGACCGCGTCGACGACGTCGTCCAGCGCCTGGAAGCGGTGCAGGCCTTCGCCGCCCTGCCGGAATCGGGTTCGCTGGCCGCCGCCAACAAGCGCATCACCAACATCCTCAAGAAGAACGAGGATGCGATGCCGGCCGACGCCTCGGTCAGGCAGGAGCTGCTGGTCGAGCCGGCCGAGAAGAACCTGGCCGCCAAGATGACCTCCCTCGAGGGCGACGTCACCAGCGCGTTCGAGAAGAGCGACTTCACCGGCGCCCTCAAGACCCTGGCGCTGATGAAGGACGAAGTCGACGCCTTCTTCAACGACGTGATGGTGATGGCCGACGACATCAATCTGCGCAACAACCGCCTGGCGCTGCTGTCGCAGCTGCACGGCATGATGAACCGCGTCGCCGACATCTCGAAACTGGCTGCATAAGCGTAAGGTAGTAGTTCCATGAAACTCATCATCCTCGACCGGGATGGGGTCATCAACCACGATTCGCCGGACTTCATCAAGTCGCCGGCGGAGTGGATCCCCATTCCCGGCTCGCTGGAAGCGATCGCCCGCCTGAACCAGGCGGGCTACCGGGTCGTGATCGCCTCGAACCAGTCGGGCATCGCGCGCGAACTGTTCGACATCACGACCCTGAACGCGATCCACCAGAAACTGCACGCCAGCGCCCAGCTGGTGGGCGCCGACATCGACGCCATCTTCTTCTGCCCGCACGCGGCCAGCGACAACTGCGACTGCCGCAAGCCCAAGGCCGGCATGTTCGAGGAGATCAGCAAGCGCTTCAAGCTGAGCCTGAAGGGCGTGCCCACCGTGGGCGATTCGCTGCGCGACCTGCAGGCCGGGTTCAAGATGGGCTGCACGCCCTACCTGGTCCTGACCGGCAAGGGCGAAAAGACCCACGCGACCGGCGGCCTGCCGCCCGGTACCCAGGTCTTCCCCGACCTGGCCAGCATGGTGAACGCCTTCCTCAAGGCCGCGGCACAGCGGCCCGAGTAAACACCGATCCAAACCTAGACCACTGTCCGGAGCCCCTTTGCGACAATTCAGCCTGTTCCTGCGTTCCCTGCTCTTCACGATCGTGATGGTCGTGGCCACCGTGGTGTGGGCCTGCGTCTGCTTCCTGGCCGCGCCCCTGCCCTACAACAAGCGCTTCTGGGTGACCTCGCGCTGGAATGTCTTCATCATCTGGTGTGCGAAGGTGATCTGCGGGATCCGTTACCAGTTCAAGGGCTACGAGAACCTGCCGGACGCACCAGCCATCGTCCTGTCGAAGCACCAGTCGGCCTGGGAAACCATCTTCCTGCTGCCGAACCTGACCCGCCCGCTGGTATTCGTGTTCAAGAAGGAAATCCTGTACATCCCCTTCTTCGGCTGGGCCATGGGCCTGCTGCGCATGATCCCGATCGACCGCAAGCAGGGCAAGCACGCATTCGGCCACGTGGTCCGGCACGGCAAGCGCCGCCTGGCGGACGGCCAGTGGATCATCATGTTCCCCGAGGGGACCCGCATCCCAGTAGGCCAGGCGGGCAAGTACAAGAGCGGCGGCACGCGCCTGGCGATCGAAACCGGTGCCGTGGTGGTGCCGATCGCGCATAATTCAGGCGAGTGCTGGCCGAAGAACTCGTTCATCAAGCGCCCGGGCCTGGTGACCGTTTCGATCGGCAAGCCGATTTCGCCGCAGGACCACACCCCCGACAGCATGATGCAAGAGGTCGAAAATTGGATAGAATCCGAAATGCGCGTTATCTCGCCCCACGTCTACAAAGGTGGCTGAGCGACGTCAGCGCCCAGATCAGGCAGTCGCAGGCACCGCACACCATGCGTTCGGCCAAGGTCGATGGGCAGCAGCTGGAGCTGTTTGCCCAGGAATTCTTCGCGGCGCTCAAGCCCTCCGATAAGCCGGCCGCGCCGGCGCAGCCGCTGTTCAAGGCGCCGCCTCCGGCGCCGCGCCACCTCATCCCCACGCCGCCTGTCGCCAGCGGCGATGCGCCCCTCAAGCGCATCGTGCTCGGCCCCCATACCGTCGACTATGCCCTGCGCCGCTCGGCGCGCCGCTCGATCGGCTTCATGATCGACGACGACGGCCTGCGCGTGACCGCGCCGCGCCGCTGCACCCAGGCCGACATCGACAGCGCGATCCGCGCCAAGCAGCGCTGGATCCTGTCCAAGCTGCTCGAACGGGGCGAACGGCGCGCCAACCGGCAGCAGTGCCCGCCCCTCGAGTGGAAGGACGGCGCGCGCCTGCCCTACCTGGGCGGCGAGATCACGCTGCGCCTCGAAGACGCGGCGCGCAGCCACTGCCAGTTCGACACCGCCGGCGGCGAACTGTGGATCGGGGTGGTACCGGGGCTGTCGGAATGGCAGCTCAAGGAACGCGTCAAGCTGTGGTTCCAGGCCGAGGCCAAGCGCCTGTTCCGCGAGCGGCTGGATTTCTTCGCCCCGCAGCTGGGGGTGCGCTACGCGGCCTTCGGCCTGTCCTCGGCCGGCACGCGCTGGGGCTCCTGCACCAGTGCCGGGAGCATCCGCCTGAGCTGGCGCCTGATCCACTATGCGCCGGCGCTGGTGGACTACGTGGTGGTGCACGAGCTGGCGCACCTGCGCGAGATGAACCATAGCCCGCGCTTCTGGGCGGCGGTGGGCGAGGTGTATCCGGACTACGATGGGGCGCGGCTGGCGCTCAAGAAGCGGGCGCAGGAGATGCCCGTACTGTTCGCGGAATGATCGCGGGCTCGCGGGGTGCACGGCAAGGCCGTGCGCCCTACAGCAGCGCGTCGCGCCGGGCGGCGGCCAGTTCCTTCATCGCGCCGCGCTGCGCGTCCGACAGGGCCCGGTAGGGAATCGGCAGCGTGCCGCGCTTGAGCACCATCATGAAGCCGCGCGTGTAGGTGCGCACGCCGATCACGTCTTCCCAGCCGATCAGGGTCACGCCGCCGCTGGTGCGCACGATGCCGTGCTGGTCGATCGTGAATTCGTAGGTGCGCCGGCCGCGCCCCAGCATGACGAAATGCAGGGCCGCGCTCAGGGTGCTTTTCAGGCGCAGGTAGAGACTGGCGGGCCAGCGGATGCGGCGCCGGCGGATCAGGAAGCCGGCATGGTCCCACATGAAGCTGAGGTACTCGCCCAGCGTATAGCGGACGAAGAAATGCAGTCCGGATAATGGTACCGGTGGTATCGGTGGTATCGGAGAAACAGGGGCTGTGGCGGGATCGGCGTTCGCCGCTGCGTCGACCGGGCCGTCATGGGTGGGCAACTGCAGCGCATCGTCGACACCGGCGCCATGCTGGGCCAGCATCGCCAGCGGCTGTTCGCTTCCCACTCCATTGCTTCGCGGCCTCGGGTGATTAAACGACAACATTGCGCATCCCCTGTAATGATCCGAGCTCGAACCGGAATGGTAACAAAAGCTACCCGATAAGTCGCCGCAGCAGTTCAAGCGTGCGCAGGGTGGCGCCGCGGTGGCGCCCTGCGAAGGCCAGCGCATGCGCGCCCATCGCGGCGCGCGCCGCGCCGTCCGCGAGCAGGCCCAGGGCCGCCGCGGCCAGGGCGTCGGCATCGGCCACGCGCACGGCGGCACCGGCGCGCACCGCTTCCTCGCTGGCGTCGGCGAAATTGAAGGTGTGCTCGCCCAGCAGCACCGGCTTGCCGAGCGCGCAGGCCTCGATCAGGTTCTGGCCGCCGAGCGGCATCAGGCTGCCGCCGATGAAGGCGCAATCGCAGGCGGCGTAATAGGCGAACATTTCGCCCATCGAGTCGCCCAGCAGCACCTCGGCCGCGCCGATGCCGCCGATCCCCCCGCCCTCCAGGGCCGAACGGCGCGCCACCCGCAGGCCGCGCGCCGCCGCCAGTTTTTCCACCTCGTCGAAGCGCTGCGGATGACGCGGCACCAGCGCCAGCAGCGCATCGGCCGGCTTGCCGGATGCGCGCTGCCAGGCATCGAGCACCAGTGCCTCCTCGCCCTCGCGCGTGCTGGCGCACAGGAACAGGGGGCGGCCGCCGCATTGCGCGCGCAGCCAGGCACCCTTGTCCAGCGCCGCCTGCGGCGGGACCACGTCGAACTTGATGCTGCCGGTGACCTCGACCCGGGGCGCGCCGAGCGAGCGGATGCGGGTGGCGTCGGCCTCGGTCTGGGCCGCCACCAGGCCGATGGCGCCGGCGGCCTCCCCCATCAGCGCGCCCATCCTGCGGCCGCGCCGCAGCGAGCGTTCCGACAGGCGCGCGTTCACCAGGGCCACCGGCACCCCGGCCCTGGCGCAGCCGGCGATCAGGTTCGGCCATACCTCCGTCTCCATCAGGATGCACAGGCGCGGCCGCCAGCGGCGCAGGAAGCGCCCGACCATGAAGCCGGTGTCGTAGGGCAGGTAGGATTGCAGCACCCGTTCGCCATGGCGGCCGAACAGGGCCTTGCCGGTGGCGCGGCCGGTCGGCGTCATGTGGGTGAGCAGGATGCGGGCCTCGGGGTAGGCTGCCAGCAGGGCCTCGACCAGGGGTTCGGCGGCGCGGGTCTCGCCCACCGATACGGCATGTACCCAGAGCGTCATGCGCGCCGGCGCGGCCTGCACCGCCGCTGGCCCCGCGCCGCCCAGGCGTTCGGTCCAGTGGGCGCGGTAGCCGGGCTCGCGGCGCCCGCGCCACCACAGGCGGGCCAGCACCAGCGGCATGGCCAGCCACCAGGCCAGCGAATACAGCCAGCGCGTCAAGGCCGGGCCTCCGCCGCGCCCTCCAGCAGGCCGCGCGCGGCGGCGATCACCTCGGTAGCGGAGGGCGGCGCACCGAGGTCGCCCAGGTTGACGATCCGGTCCGACCAGTTGCCTTCGGTCTTCCACTTCGGCGAGTCGCAGTAGATCTCGACGGTCGGGCGCAGGAAGGCGGCCGCGATGTGGGTCAGGCCGGTATCGACGCCGACCGCCAGGCGCGCATGCTGGGCCAGCGCCACCGCATCCATCATCGACAGCTGCGGCAGCACGCGCGCGTTCGGCAGGCCGGCCGCCAGCAGCTCGGCTTCCTGCCGCTCCTGGGGCGAGCCCCAGGGCAGCAGCACCGTCAGCGGCGCCAGCGCCTGCCCCAGCGCGATCCAGTCCGCGCGCGGCCACTTCTTGGCCGCGCGCGCGGTGCCGTGGAAGAACACGGCATAGTCCTGGGCCGGCAGGAAGTCCGGCCGCGCGGCCGCCTGCGGCGCCGGCAGCCCGAAGTCGGGTGCGCTGTCGACCTGGTAGCCGAGGGCCGCCGCGGCCACCAGGCGCCCGCGCGCCACCGCATGGGTGCGCGGGTTGAGCGGAATGCTGTGGGTATGGAAGATGCGCGAGATGCCTTCGTAGCCGGAACCTTCGCTGCCGTTGGCCAGGCCCACCTTGCGCCCGCCGCGACGGGTACGGGCGGCGCCCATGATGATGCCGGTCTTGAGCAGGCCCTGGGTGTCGAACACGATGTCGTATTCTTCCTCGCGCAAGGTAGAGAAGAAGGCCTTGATCTCGGCCCGCGTCTCGGCCTTGCCCAGGCTCTTGCGCCAGCGCCGCAGCGCCCACGGGATGATCTTGCGCACGCGCGGATTCAGGCGCACCAGGCTGGTATAGCCCTCTTCCACCACCCAGTCGATGGTGGCGCCCGGATGCTGGCGCAGCAGGTCGGCCACCATCGGCAGGTTGTGCAGCACGTCGCCCAGCGAGGACACGCGCACCAAGAGGATCTTCACCGTGCGGTCCTCAGAACGGCAGTTCCGCGTCCGGCCTGGCCGCCAGGATCACCGACTTGAACTCGGCCTGGATGCGCGCCAGGGCCTCCGGATTCTCGCCTTCGAAGCGCAGCACGACTACCGGGGTGGTGTTCGAGGAGCGGGCCAGGCCGAAGCCGTCCGGATATTCCACCCGCAGGCCGTCGATGCCGTTGATGCTGGTGGAGCTCGGGAAGCTGGCGTTGGCGCGCAGGCTGTCGATCAGCGCGAAGTTCTCGCCCTCCTTCAGGTGCAGGTGCAGTTCCGGGGTGCTCGAGGCGATCGGCAGGCTGTTCAGCAGCCTGGAAGGATCGCTTTCCCTGGCCAGGATCTCGAGCATGCGCGCGCCGGCATACAGGCCATCGTCGAAGCCGTACCAGCGATCCTTGAAGAAGATGTGGCCGCTCATCTCGCCGCCCAGCGGCGAACCGGTTTCCTTCAGCTTGGCCTTGACCAGCGAGTGGCCGGTCTTCCACATCAGCGGCTTGCCGCCGGCCTGCTCGATCCAGGGCGCGAGGTGGCGCGTGCACTTGACGTCGTACAGGATCTCGGCGCCCGGGTTGCGCGACAGGACATCGGTGGCGAACAGCATCATCTGGCGGTCAGGGAAGATGATCTGGCCGTCCTTGGTGACGACACCCAGGCGGTCGCCGTCGCCGTCGAAGGCCAGGCCGATCTCGGCGTCGGTGTCCTGCAGGGCCTTGATGAGGTCCTGCAGGTTTTCCGGGTGCGCCGGGTCGGGGTGGTGGTTCGGGAAGTGGCCGTCCACGTCGCAGAACAGTTCGACGACCTCGCAGCCCATGCCGCGGAACAGGTCGGGGGCGAAGGCGCCGGCCACGCCGTTGCCGCAATCGACCGCGATCTTGATCGGGCGCGCCAGCTTGACGTCATTGACGATGCGTTCCAGGTAGGCTTTGCTAATGTCATGGGTGCCGTATTCGCCGCGCTGTTCAGCGATCTTCTGGTCGTACGCCGCGATGCTGTCGTGCAGGGCCAGGATGGCGTCGCCATGGATCGCCTCGCCCGCCAGCACCATCTTGAAGCCGTTGTAGTCCGGCGGGTTGTGGCTGCCGGTGACCATGATGCCCGAGCGGCTATCGAGCACGTTGGTGGCGAAGTAGACCATCGGGGTGGCGACCATGCCGAGGTCGATCACGCCGACGCCGGCGTCGCGCAGGCCTTCGGCCAGGGCCGCGGCCAGGCCGGGACCGGACAGGCGGCCGTCGCGCCCGATCACGACCTTGCGCTCTCCCTTGGCCAGCGCGGCGGCGCCAAAGGCGCGGCCGATATCGCGCGCGATGCCTTCGTCGAGCGTCTTGCCGATCACGCCGCGAATGTCATAAGCCTTGAAGATGGTTTTCGAGAGAGGGAGCATGGTTTCCTTGAAAAGCGGGAGGCGCGGGCGTGCATGAGCCGCCGGGGAATCGGCGCCGAATGATCGGGGTGGCTAGTTGGAGGAATGACAAATGCGGCTATTGTAGCGGCAAGCAGCGTCGCGTGGGAATCGGACGGACCGCTTGCGCGCGCGGTGCGCGGCCGCCGGAGCGGCCGCGGAGGAGACCCGGGCCTGCGTTCAGACGCGCAGCTTGTCGAGCGACTTGCCGCCCTCGACCCATTCCTTGACCCATTTCGGCTGGCGGCCGCGGCCGGTCCACTGCTGCGACGCATTGTCGGGGTGACGGAAGCGCACGGCGACGGTATTGCCTTTATTCGATGCGCCCTTGGCGGCGCCGCGGCCGCCGGTGGCCAGCAGGTCCTTGAGGGGCACGCCAACGCTTTGCGCGATGGCCAGAATCTGTTCGCGCGCTTTTTGCACTTCCTGTACTTCGCGCGTTTTCATCTCCTGCTTTATTTGCTCCTGCAGGTTGCGCAAATCGCTTATGGACATATTGGACAGATCCATCTTGGTTCCCTCGTCAGTGAAAAAGTTGAAACAGATTAAAGCAGCTTGATGCAGCCTCCGTTACAGAATCCGTTACAGAATCTGTTACGGCATGGCGAGAATCTCACCAAATTTCGCGACATACTATCATTAATACTTCATTTCCGCTTTTTATTGTGCAGGAAAAGCCAGCGTGGCGACTTGAATCGAACAATACGCGCATATAACCAGAGGTAACTGATTATAAACAACAAACTGAAGAAGATCAGAAGTCCGGTGTTTTTCCAGAACACGGTTGCGGGAATCACTGCCATCAAGGAAAAGAGCCATAAATAGGGCGAGGTGCGCGCGTTCCGTTTCATCAATGCGCGCGCTTCACGCGGACCGACGGTCCATTGCACGATGCGGCGAAATATCAGGCTATGCAGATGAATACCATCCGGGAGTGCCGGCGATTTACCGCGCACGAACATCCGGCGATAGGCCGAGAATAAGGTTTCGAATGCGGGATAGATCAGCAGCAGCGCGGCATACCAGGTCGACACGCCAGGATTGCGCATCACCAGCAGCAGTGCGAGTTCGCCCAGCATGAAACCGATGAAGTAGGCGCCGCCATCGCCGAGGAATATCAGGCCGACCGGGTAATTCCAGATCAGGAAACCGGCCGCGGCGCCAGCCACGATCAGCGCCGTCACCAGCACGTACATGTCACCGACCTGCAGCGCCACATAGGCCAGCGACAGCAGCATGCAAATGCTGACCATGCTGGCCAGCCCATTGAAGCCGTCGATAATGTTGACCGCATTCGCAATGCCGGCCACCGCCAGCACGGTCAGCGGCAGCACCAACAGGTTCAATTGCAGCGGCAGCACGCCCCAGGGTAAATCCAGGCGCACCAGTTTCGCGCCGAGCAGGTAATACGCGAGCAATGCCGCAAGCATCGTGAGCAGCAGCCGGCGGCCCGGAGAAACGCGGCCGGTACAGTCTTCGACGATGCCTCCGGCCATGGCGATGAATGCGCATCCGATCAGCGATGCAAGCCACGGACCGAGCGTCAATTCGCGCAGCGTCGAAATGGCGCCGCTGAATAGGACCGCGAGAAAGATCGGGATTCCGCCGATACGCGCGACCGCATGGGTATGGAACTTCTGCACACCTTCATAATCGCTGTCCAGCGCCGCGCCATTGCGCTTCGCGTACTTAATCACCAGCAGGGTCAGCAGCGCGCAGGCTACGAAACTGACGAAAAAGGAGAACATTATTATGCTTTCGGTGCAATTACGTGAGCCGCTTTCGCATACGCGTCCGCGGAAAAACCACGGCACGCCGATCCCGCAAATGGTGGCCCATTGTACCGGAATGGACCGTGTTTTCCGGAAGCGGATACACGGCTGTGCGCCCTCATTCGACTGGATCAAATGCGCGCAGCATTTTCCCCGCGGCATGCGCCGCAGCGTCTCTGCGTGAAATCATTTAGTATCCGAAAATGCCGGCCACCCGGCACCGCTTACTTCGCTTCACCAGGACGACAATCACCATGAGAACCTACGCCATCGGCGACCTGCAGGGCTGCGCCCACGAAGCCCGGCTCCTGATCGAACGCATCGCCGACGACGCCCGGCAACACGGCCCGGAAGCACCGCGCATCCTGTTCGTCGGCGACCTGATCAACCGCGGTCCGGATTCGCTGAGCGCGCTGCGCCGCATGAAGGCGCTGTCCGAGGCCGATCCCGGCCGTGTCGAGGCCCTGCTCGGCAACCACGACCTGCACCTGATCGCGGTTGCCGCCGGCGCGCAGCGCGCCAGCCGTTCCGATACGCTGGAAGAGATCCTGGCCGCGCCCGACCGCGACGACCTGGTCGCCTGGCTGCGCCAGCGCCCCCTGGCGATGTTCGTCGATGCCCACCTGCTGGTGCACGCCGGCGTCGCCCCGCAATGGGATGCGGCGCAGACCATGGCGCTGGCGCACGAGGTGGAAAGCGCGCTGCGCGGCCCCGACTGGATCGATTTCCTGCGCGAGATGTATGGCAACGAGCCGGACCGCTGGGACGAGGGCCTGCGGGGCAGCGCGCGCCTGCGCTGCATCGTCAATGCGCTGACCCGCATGCGCCTGTGCGCGCCGGACGGGCGCATGGACTTCCTGCACAAGGAAAGCGGGCAAGGGCCGCAAGGCTCGGACCTGCTGCCCTGGTTCGATCTGCCGCAGCGGCGCACCCGCGACGTGACCGTGGTGTTCGGCCACTGGTCGGCGCTGGGCCTGGTACTGCGGCCGAACCTGGTGGGCCTGGACAGTGGCTGCGTGTGGGGCGGGAAGCTGACGGCGGTGTGCCTGGACGACCGCTCGCTGCTGCAGGTGGATTGTCCCGAGTATCGGGAACACAGCGGCAAACAGTGATGCCCGTTTGCGGTCAGCGCTTGAGCTGGCTCAGGTCGCGCACGGCCCCACGATCCGCCGACGTCGTGAGCGCCGCATACGCCTGCAGCGCCTGCGACACATAGCGCTCGCGCCCCGCCGGCTTCCACGCATCCGCACCGCGCTCTTCCATCTTTCCGCGGCGCTGCGCCAGTTCCTCGGCACTCACGCGCAGGTCGATCGTGCGGTTCGGGATGTCGATGTCGATCATGTCGCCCTCTTCCACCAGGCCGATCGCGCCGCCTTCGGCCGCTTCCGGGGAGGCGTGGCCGATCACCAGGCCCGAGGAGCCGCCCGAGAAGCGTCCGTCCGTGAACAGCGCGCAGGCCTTGCCGAGTCCCTTGGACTTGATGTACGAGGTCGGGTACAGCATCTCCTGCATGCCCGGACCGCCCTTTGGGCCCTCGTAGCGGATGATGACGACGTCGCCGGCCTGTACCGTGTCACCGAGGATGCCCTCGACCGCCGCGTCCTGGCTCTCGAACACACGCGCCTTGCCGGAGAATTGCAGGATGCTCTCGTCCACCCCCGCCGTCTTCACGATGCAGCCCTTCTCGGCGATGTTCCCGTACAGGACCGCCAGGCCGCCATCCTGCGAGTAGGCGTGCGCGCGGTCGCGGATGCAGCCCGTGCTGCGGTCCAGGTCGTTCTCGTCGAAGCGCTCGGCCTGCGAAAAGGCGACCTGGGTCGGCACGCCGCCCGGCGCCGCGCGGAACAGCTGGTGCACGCCTGGATCGTCGCTGCGCTTGATGTCGTACTTCTCGATCGCTTCACCCATCGTGGGGGTGTGCACGGTGGGAAGCGAAGTGTCGAGCAGGCCGGCGCGCGCGAGCTCGCCCAGGATCGCGAAGATGCCGCCGGCGCGGTGCACGTCTTCGATGTGGTACTTGTCGGTCATCGGCGCCACCTTGCACAGGCAGGGCACCTTGCGCGAGATGCGGTCGATGTCGGCCATGCTGAATTCCACGCCGGCCTCGTGCGCCGCCGCGAGCAGGTGCAGCACGGTGTTGGTGGAGCCGCCCATCGAGACGTCCAGCGCCATCGCGTTCTCGAACGCCGCCCTGGAGGCGATCGAGCGCGGCAGCACGGAATCGTCGTCGCCTTCGTAGTGGCGCTTGGCGATCTCCACGATCAGGCGGCCGGCGCGCAGGAACAGTTCCTTGCGGTCCGCGTGGGTGGCGAGGATGGTGCCGTTGCCCGGCAGGGACAGGCCCAGCGCCTCGGTCAGGCAGTTCATCGAGTTCGCCGTGAACATGCCCGAGCAAGAGCCGCAGGTCGGGCAGGCCGAGCGCTCGACTTCCGCCACGTCGGCATCCGATATCTTGCTGTCGCCGGCCTGGATCATGGCGTCGACCAGGTCGAGCTTGATGATCTTGCGGTCATTATTCACGACCTTGACGACCTTGCCCGCCTCCATCGGGCCGCCGGAGACGAACACGGTCGGGATGTTCAGGCGCATCGCGGCCATCAGCATGCCGGGGGTGATCTTGTCACAGTTCGAGATGCACACCATGGCGTCGGCGCAGTGGGCGTTGACCATGTACTCGACCGAGTCGGCGATCAGGTCGCGCGACGGCAGCGAGTACAGCATGCCGCCGTGGCCCATGGCGATGCCGTCGTCGACGGCGATGGTGTTGAATTCCTTGGCCACCCCGCCGGCCGCTTCGATCTCGCGCGCCACTATCTGGCCCAGGTCCTTCAGGTGCACGTGGCCGGGCACGAACTGGGTGAAGGAATTGACCACGGCGATGATCGGCTTGTCGAAGTCGCCGTCCTTCATGCCGGTGGCGCGCCACAGGGCGCGCGCGCCGGCCATGTTGCGGCCCTGAGTGGTGGTGCGGGAACGGTAGGTGGGCATGCTGGTCTCCTCGGCGGGCTGGGCAAAGCACCAGCGTGCCCTGCGGGCTGTGAGTTGTCCAATATATGATTCAGCGTGCTGTGATACGTTTTATGTATCAGTGACGACGTGTGCCGCGAGCGCCGCGCCGATCGCCTCCTGGGCCACCCTAGCCAGGTCGCGCCGGTGCGCGCCGGTGGCATCGATCGGCGCCAGGCATTGCAGGCGGGCCTGCACCGGCTCGCCCTCCAGGATGCGCAGCAGGCTGTCCACGAAGGTGGTTTCGCCCACATACTCCACCGCGGCGTGGTAGCCCCCCGCGGCATCGACATAGCTCAGCGCATACGGCTGCACCGCGACCCCGGCATCGATCGCGGCCTCGAACAGGTTGGCGTGGAAAGGCAGCACCTCGCCCTGCAGCGAAGTGGTCCCTTCGGGGAAGAAGGCGACCCGCTGGCCGCCGTGCAGCACCGCCACCAGGCCCTTGAACAGGTGGCGCAGCTCGCGCCGGTTGCCGCGCGCGATGAAGACGGTGCCGGCGCTGGCCGCCAGCCAGCCCAGCACCGGCCAGGAGCGGATCTCGGCCTTGGCCACGAAGCGGCAGGGGTACAGGGCGTTGATCACGAAGATGTCGAGCCAGGACACGTGGTTGGCCACCACCAGCGCATGCGCGGCCGCCGGCGCGCCGGGTAGCTGCGCCACGCTGACCCGGCACAGGCCGAGCAGGCGGCGCGACCAGCGCCGCGTCAGGCGCTCGCGCAGGGCGCGCGAGGCGAGCGGGAACACCAGCGCGGACGTCGCCAGGCCCGCCACCAGGTGGACCATGACGCGCGCCAGGCGCAGTGAACGGAGAAGGCCCGGCCGGAGCTTCACGACGAGAAGGAGAAGGCAAGCTGGCGGACGGCGGGCGCCGTCCGCCCGGCTCAGCGCTGGAAAGCCACGCGGCCGCGCACGACCGTCGCGCGCACCTGGCCGGCCAGCTCGAAGCCGAGGAAGGGGGTGTGCTTGCCCTGGCTGGCCAGCGCCTTGCGCTCGACCTTCCAGCGCGCCTGCGGATCGAACACGATCACGTCGGCCGCCGCGCCCACCGACAGGGTGCCGGCCGGCAGCCCGGCGATGCGGGCCGCCTCGACGGTGACCTTGGACAGGGCCTGCGGCAGCATGTCGCCGTTGCGCTGCTCTTCGGCCCACTTCAGCGTCAGCGCCAGCAGCAGTTCCAGGCCGGTCGCGCCGGGTGTCGCTTCGGCGAAGGGCAGCAGCTTCTCGTCGTCGTCCACCGGCGTGTGGTCGGAGCAGATCGCATCCACGGTGCCGTCCAGCAGCGCGTTGCGGATCGCGTCGCGGTCGCGCTGGCTGCGCAGCGGCGGGTTGAAGCGCGCGTTGGGGTCGAAGAAGCCGATGTCGGCGTCCGTCATGTGCAGGTGGTGCACGCCGACGTCGCAGGTGAGCGGCAGGCCTTCCTTGCGGGCCGCGGCCACCAGCGCCAGGCCGGCGGCGGACGACATGCGGCACAGGTGCACGCGCGCGCCGGTGGCGCGCATCAGCTCGAAGATCGTGTGCAGGGCGATGGTTTCGGACATCACCGGCACGCCCGACAGCCCCAGGCGCGAGGCCAGCGGGCCGCTGTGGGCCACGCCGCCGCGCCCGATGTGGGCGTCCTGCGGGCGCAGCCAGACCGTGTAGCCGAAGGTCCTGGCGTACTGCATGGCGCGCAGCAGCACGGTGGTGTCCAGCACCGGCACCTCGGCCTGCGAGAAGCCGATGCAGCCGGCCTCGGTCAGCTCAGCCATCTCCGTCAGGGATTGGCCCTTCAGCCCCATCGTCAGCGCGCCCAGCGGGTGCACATTGGCCTGGTCCAGCATGCGCGCGCGGTGCTTGAGCATCTCGACCAGGCCCGGCTCGTCCAGCACCGGGTCGGTGTCCGGCGGGCACACCAGGGTGGTCACGCCGCCCTGCATCGCGGCCTGCAGTTCCGATTCCAGCGTCGCCCTGTATTCGTAGCCCGGCTCGCGCAGGCGCGCGGACAGGTCGACCAGGCCGGGGGCGACCACCAGGCCGGCCGCGTCGATGGCCTGGTCGGCGCTGAATCCAGCCGGCGCGCTGCCGAGGGCGGCGATCACGCCGTCGGCAATGAACAGGTCCTGGACCGCGTCGATGCCGTTCGCCGGGTCGATCACCCGGCCGTTCTTGATATGCAGTTTCATCTGTCCGAACTTCACGCCCTGCCTCCCGCCAAAATACTCATCACTGCCATGCGCACCGCGATGCCGAAGGTCACCTGCGGCAGGATCACCGCCTGGCTGCCGTCCGCCACCGCCGAATCGATCTCGACCCCGCGGTTCATCGGTCCCGGGTGCATCACGATCGCATCCGGCTTGGCCAGGGCCAGGCGTTCCGGGGTCAGGCCGTAGCTCTTGAAATATTCCTGGGCCGAGGGCAGCAGCGCGCCGCTCATGCGCTCGTTCTGCAGGCGCAGCATGATGATCACGTCCACATCCTTCAAGCCTTCATCCATGCTGGTGAAGGTGCGCACGCCCATTTCCGCCAGGCCGCCCGGCAGCAGGGTGTGCGGGCCGATGGCGCGCACTTCCGGCACGCCCAGGGTGGTGAGCGCATGGATGTCCGAGCGCGCCACGCGGCTGTGCAGGATGTCGCCGACGATGGCCACCCGCAGGTTGGTGAAGTCCTGCTTGTAGTGGCGGATCGTGTACATGTCGAGCAGGCCCTGGGTCGGGTGCGCGTGGCGGCCGTCGCCGGCGTTCACCACGTGCACGTGCGACTGCTGCGTCTCGATCAGGTGCTTGGCGATCAGGTAGGGCGCGCCCGACTGCGCGTGGCGCACCACGAACATGTCGGCGTGCATGGCCGACAGGTTGTCGATCGTGTCCAGCAGCGACTCGCCCTTGCTGGCCGAGGAAGCCTGGATGTTCAGGTTGATGACGTCGGCCGACAGGCGCTTGGCCGCGATCTCGAAGGTGGTGCGGGTGCGGGTGCTGTTCTCGAAGAACAGGTTGAACACGCTCTTCCCGCGCATCAGCGGGACTTTCTTGACTTCGCGGTCCGAGATGCCCACGAAGCTCGACGCGGTGTCGAGGATGTGGTTGATGACCGCCTTGGGCAGGCCTTCGATGGTGAGCAGGTGCTGCAGCTCGCCGTGCTGGTTCAGCTGCGGATTGGTAAACAGTTTCGGCATGATCAGTGGGAAGCGTCGGAAGCGTCGGAAGCGTCAGTAGCGGCGGAATCGTCCTCGATGGTCAGCGCCAGCTGGCCGGCGGCGTCGCGCTGCAGGCACAGCGACTGTTGCGGCGCCAGCTCGGCGCGGGTGCCGACATAGTCGGCCGCCACCGGCAGCTCGCGCCCGCCCCGGTCGGCCAGCGCCGCCAGCCGGATGCAGGCCGGGCGGCCGTAGTCGAACAGCACGTTGATCGCGGCGCGCACGGTGCGGCCGGTCTGCAGAACGTCGTCCACCAGCACGACCGTGGCGCCATCGACCGGGAAGCGGATGTGGGTCGGCTTCACGTCCGGATGCAGGCCCTTCCTGGCATAGTCGTCGCGGTAGAACGAGACGTCGATGGTGCCGAAGCGGCCGCTGAGGTCGAGGTCGCGCGCCAGGCGTTCGGCCAGCCAGGCGCCGCCCGAATGGATGCCGACGATGGCGGGCTCTGGCACCCCGTCCAGGCCCGCGCGGACCTGGCCCAGCAAATCGCGGTAGAGCGCCTCCGCGTCGTAGGCGTGTTTAGATGTTGGCATGAGCGTCGAAGTATTGTTGCAAAATGATGGCGGCCGCCTTGGCGTCGATGATCTCGCCGCGTTTTTTCGGGATGACGGCGGATGAATAGCGCTCGTCGACGAGTTCGACGGGCAGGTTGTAGCGGCCGTGGAGCTGGTTGGCGAAGCGGCGGCTGCGCAGGGTCATGTCGTGCTCGGCGCCGTCGGGATGGCGCGGCTCGCCCACCACCAGGCGCGCCGGCTTCCATTCATTGATGAGTTCGCCGATGACCCGGAAACGGGTGGCGTTGTCGACCGCCTGGATGACGGTCAACGGCTGGGCTTGCCCAGTGAGGGTATTGCCCATGGCGATGCCGATACGCTTCAGCCCGAAGTCGAACCCCAGGACGATCTCAAGCACAAGCCGACTCGGACACGCGAGCTCCTTCTTTATGCATGGCCGGCTTCGGTGGCAAGCATGAGTGGATCGATTCCCAGCAGCCTGATGGCGGCGGTGTACCGGTCCTCGATCGGCAGGTCGAACAGGACACGGGCGTCGGCACCGACCGTGAGCCAGCCGTTGCGCGCGATTTCTTCCTCGAGCTGGCCCGGGCTCCAGCCGGCATAGCCGATCGAGACCAGCATGCGGGCCGGGCCGGCGCCGCTGGCCACCGCTTCCAGCACGTCGATCGAGGTGGTGAAGGCGACGTCGTCGGTGACGGTGAGCGAGGACGAATAGCGGCCGCCCGGCGAGTGCAGCACGAAGCCGCGGTCGTCCTGGACCGGTCCGCCGAACATGATCGGCTGCTCCGCCACCGAGGAGCGCAGGCCGGGCGCCAGCTTCAGGTCGACACGGTCGAACAGCACCGACATCGTCATGTCGGTCGGCTTGTTGATCACCACGCCCAGCACGCCCTTCTCGTTGTGCTCGCAGACGTAGACCACGGTGCCGCCGAAGATCGGGTCCTGGATCGATGGCATCGCGATCAGGAAGTGATTGGCAAGGTTCAGTCCAGACGCGACGGGGCCGATCTTGCCCAGCGCTGCGTCAGGTTCCGGCGGCCTGCCCGGCATCGCTAGAGTGCTGCCAACTTTGCTTTTTTTCATACGATTGCTCTCACATGGGCTCACTCTGGTTAAGCACCGGGGCGCCGCGGGCGGCGTCCTGGAACGCGAAGTGTCCACAAGCCAATATTAGGCTTTTCGATAGTTTACACCGAATCCGCCCGGGGCCCATCGAAGCGCCCCGCTTCGGGCGCCTGGACACGCTGGCAACGACCCGCCTCTGTCCCGTCCAGCTGCCGGGACGGCGCTTTAGGAAGAATCCTACCCAGTACAATCCGCCGACACCTTGACCCTGCACACGATGATGAAAATGAGCAACAGCCTGCTATGGTTCCGGCGTGACCTGCGGGCATTCGATCATGCGGCCCTGCACCGGGCCTTGACCTCGTCAAACTGTGTGCATTGCGTTTTCGTGTATGACAGCGACATCCTCGATCCGCTGCCACGCGACGACCGGCGCGTGCGTTTCATCCACGCCAGCCTGGCCAGCCTCGACGCCGAACTGCGCAGGCTCGGTGGCTACCTGATCGTGCGGCAGGGCCGCCCGCTTGAAGTGATTCCGGCGCTTGCGGCCGAGCTGGCCTGCGACGCGGTATGGGTATGTGCCGATTATGAACCCGAGGCGGTCGAACGTGACGCACGGATGGCAGCCCTGCTCGCCGCGCAGGGTCGGAAATTCCTGAGCGTGAAAGACCAGGTCGTGTTCGACAGCGGCGACGTACTGACCCTGGCGGGCGGGCCGTTCTCCGTGTTCACGCCCTACAAGAAGGCCTGGCTCAAGCGCCTGGCGGCGCAGCCGGAAGCGCTGGCCGCCTACCCGGTCGACGCGCATGCCGATGCCTTCGCCGCGCCCGCCGGGCCGGCGCGGCTACCCACGCTGGCGCAGCTCGGCTTCGCCGAGGGCCCGCTGCCGGCACCGGCCGGCATGGAAGGGGCGGCCGACCTGTTCGAGCGCTTCCTGGCGCGCCTGCCCGACTACGGCCGGGCGCGCGACTTCCCGGCGGAAGACGCCAGCTCGCGCCTGTCGGTCCACCTGCGCTTCGGCACCACCTCGGTGCGCCACCTGGTGCGCAGTGCGCGCGCGCTGCAGGACAGCGGGGCCGGCGGCAGCGGCGCCACGGTGTGGCTGTCGGAACTGGTCTGGCGCGAGTTCTACATGATGATCCTGGCGCGCCATCCGCAGGTCGTCACGCGCGCGTTCAAGCCGGCCTTCGACACGCTTGCCTGGGACGAGGGGCCGGCGGCGGACGCCCTGTTCGCCGCCTGGTGCGAGGGCCGCACCGGCTACCCGCTGGTGGACGCCGGGATGGCCCAGCTCAATCACACCGGCTTCATGCACAACCGCCTGCGCATGGTGACAGCCAGTTTTCTCACCAAGGACCTGGGCATCGACTGGCGCCGCGGCGAGCGCTATTTCGCGCTCAAACTCAATGACTACGAGCTGGCCTCGAACAATGGCGGCTGGCAGTGGGCGGCCTCGACCGGCTGCGATGCCCAGCCGTGGTTCCGGATCTTCAACCCGGTGACGCAGTCGCAGCGCTTCGATGCGCAGGGCGACTTCATCCGGGAATGGGTGCCGGCGCTGGCGCGCCTGGGAGCGAAGGAGATCCATGCGCCGTGGCTGCTGGCGCCCGCGCTGCTGGCGGAGCGCGCCCTGGTGCTGGGACGCGATTATCCGCTGCCGGTGGTCGAGCACGACGCGGCGCGCCGGCGTACGCTGGAGCGCTTCGGCCGCCTGAAGAAGGCGCAATAAAAGGACGCGCCGCCGCCGGCCCGCAAGCGCGTCAGCCAGCCACCCCCTGGCCCAGCAGACTGCCGATCGCCGCCAGCAGCACCGGCTCCTGGTAGGGCTTGCCGAAGTAGGCGTTCACCCCCAGCCCCATCGCATAGTTGCGGTGCTTGTCCGCCGTGCGCGAAGTGATCATGATGATCGGGATGTCCGCCGTGGCTTCGCGCGCGCGCAGTTCGCGCGTCAGGTCGAAACCGTCCATGCGCGGCATCTCGATATCGACCAGCATCAGGTCCGGCCTGGCCCCTTCCAGCTGCTCGAGCGCGTCGACCCCGTCCTTGGCCAGCATCACCCGGTAGCCTTCCCGCTCCAGCAGGCGCTGGGTGACGCGGCGCACCGTGATCGAATCGTCGACCACCATGATGCGCGCGCGCTCGGCCGGCGGCGCTTCCTCGGCCGCCGCCGCCGGCTGCGCGGCGGGGCGCTGGGCCAGCACCACCGGATCGAGGATCAGCACGATCTCGCCGGTACCCAGCACCGTGGCGCCGGCGATGCCGGGCACGCGCGCCAGCTGCGGGCCGATGTTCTTGACCACCACTTCCCGGTTGCCCAGCACCTCGTCCACGCGCAGCGCGATGCGCCCGCTGGCGCCGTGCACCACCAGCACCGGATTGACCCGCTGCAGCGGCGCGCCCTTGCCGCCCTTGCCTTCTCCCAGCAGCGCATCGAGCGCATGCAGCGCATGCGGCTGTCCTCCGACGGCGAGCGTGCCGGCCGCCTGGGCCGCCGCCAGCTCGCTGTCGCGCACCTGCAGCACCTGCTCGACCAGGGTCGAGGGCAGCGCATGGGTACGGCCGGCGCTGGCCACCAGTACCACCTGGGCCACCGCCAGCGTCAGCGGCAGGTGGATGGCAAAGCGCGTGCCCCGCCCCGGCTCGGCCGATACCTGTACCCGTCCGCCCAGCGCCTGCGCCTCGGAACGCACCACGTCCATGCCGACCCCGCGGCCGGCCAGTTCGGTGAGCGCGTCGGCGGTCGAGAAGCCGGGCTCGAAGATCAGTTCCGCGACCTGCTGGTCGCTCATCGCCTGGTCCGGCCCGAGCAGGCCGGTGGCGCGCGCCTTGGCGCGGATCCGGTCCAGGTCGAGCCCGGCGCCGTCGTCGCTGAACACGATCGCCACCTCGTTGCCGTGCTGGCTCACCTGCACCAGGATCTCGCCGGTCTCCGCCTTGCCGGCGGCCAGGCGCGCGGCGCGCGGCTCGATGCCGTGCACGATCGCGTTGCGCAGCAGGTGCTCGAAGGGCGCGGCCATCTGTTCCAGCACGCTGCGGTCGATTTCCACCGAGCCGCCGCGGATGTCGAGGTTGACGCGCTTTTCCAGCTCCTTGGCGGTCTGGCGCGCGATGCGGAACAGGCGCTCGGACAGGTGCGAGAAGGGCACCATGCGCACCCGCATCAGGTCGCGCTGCAGCTCGCGCGTCATGCGCGCCTGCGCCGCCAGGTCTTCCGCCGCACTGTCCACCGTGCGCGACAGGCCCTCGTGGAAGGCTTCCACGTCGTTGACGCTCTCGGCCATCATGCGGGTCAGTTCCTGCAGGCGCGTGAAGCGGTCGAACTCGAGCGGGTCGAATTCGCGCTCGCCGGCGATCGACAGGCGCGAGGCGATCTGCGACTCGGCCTGCATCTCGATCTCGCGCATCTGGCGCCGCAGGCGGTCGAGGTTGTCCGTGAAGTCGGACAGCGCGCCCTTGAGCGAACCGACCTGGTTTTCCAGGCGCGAGCGCGTGATCGACACTTCGCCGGCCTGGTTGACCACCCGGTCGAGGATGTCGGCGCGCACCCGCACCAGCGGCGCGCGCGCGCCCGGCTGCTCGGCGGGGGCCACCGCCGCCGGCGCCAGCGCAGGCTGCGGCGCGGACGGGCGCTGCAGCTGCTCGAACAGCAGCAGCGCGGCATCGTAGCTGGCCAGCAGTTCGTCGAAGGCGGCCGGGGTGCTCGTCCCGGCATGCACCATGTTCTCGACCTGGGTTTCCAGCTCGTGGGTATGCTGGCCGAGGCGCATCGCGCCGGCCATGCGCGCGCTGCCCTTGACCGTGTGCAGGGCGCGCTGCAGGCCCTGCGCGATCGCGTCGTCCTGCGGCTGCTGCTGCCACTGGCGCAGGCCCTTGCCGATCTGCGGGAACAGGTCGGCGCCCTCTTCCAGGAACACCGGCAGCAAATCCGGGTCGAGTTCGTCGGTGAAGAGCGGACCGGTGGCCAGGCCGCTTTCGGCCTGCGCCGGGACGGCGTCGGGGCGGGGCTCCGGCGCGGGTGCCGGTTCGGTTCCGGCTGCCGGTTCCGGTTCCGCCACCAGTTCGGGCTCAGGTTCCGGTTCGGGCTCCGTTTCGGGTTCCGTTTCGGGTTCCGCTTCCGTTTCCGGCGCTGACTCCTGCCCTGCTTCCGGTTCCGGCGGCACGGCGTCGCCGGCCAGCTCCGGCACGCCCTCCAGCGCGGCCTCGTCCGGCGTGACCGGCACGAACACCTGTTCCGGCGCGGCCTGGTCGAGCGCCGGCGCGGCGTAGGGATCGTCGAGGAAGCTGTCGAACAGGTTGTCGATCTCGGTGACGGCGCTGGCCTTCTGCTCCGCTTCTTCCGCTTCGCGCACCGCCTGGTCCGGCAGCGGCGGCGGTCCGTCGAGCAGCGCGGCATAGGCGCTGGCGAACAGGGTGTCGAGCTGGCGCGCCAGGGCCGGCTCCACCGTGCCATACACGCTGGCGGCCTGCTGGCTGGCCAGGCGCGCCAGCAGCGCATCGAGCTGGGCTAGCAGGTCCGTCTGCGACGGCGCCAGTTCGCCCAGGGCGAACACCTGCAGCATGGTGCGCATGCGCGCCAGGCTCGCCTCCAGCAGCGCGAGGCCGGCCTCGTCGAGGTTCGGCCCAGGCAGCGCCAGCTTTTCCAGCACCAGCTCCAGCGCGTGTGCAAGCGCATGCAGGGCGCCGAAGCCGACCGTGGACGAGGTCCCGGCCAGCGTGTGCGCGGCCTTCAGGGCGTCGGGCGCGGTGCGCCCTTGCGGCGCGCCGCGCCAGGCCGCGAATTCTTCCGCCAGCACGGCCACCAGGGCCGCGGTCTCGTCCAGGTACACGCTGTACAGGCCGAGCGGAATCTCGAGTTCGCCGACGCGCTTGACGGCGGGGGCAGCGCCGGTGACAGGCGCCGTCCCGGTGTCCGATTCCAGGTGCGATTCCAGGTCCGATTCGGGGGTCGACTCCGGGGCCGATTCCGGGCTAGACTCCGCGACCGGTTCCAGCGCCATTGCCGGGACATCGTCGGCGGCCGCTTCCGGAACAGCTTCCGGCACGGAGGCGGGCGACGCCCCGGCAGCGGTGGCGTCATGTCCGGCGTGTTCGGCGTACGCCGGTCCGCCTTCCTGCACCCGCGCCGCGGCCTCCACGATGGCAGCGCCATCGCGTGCCGACTGCCCGCCGGCGGCCAGCTCGGCCACCCAGGCGCCCAGTTCTTCCCGGGCCTGGTCCAGCAGCGCCAGCAGCGCCGGGGTGGCGGCGCGCGCCTCCGACAGCCACAGGTTCAGCACGCGCTCGACCGCCGCGGCCGCCTCGGCGAAGCGCTCCAGGCTCACCATGCGGCTGCTGCCCTTGAGCGTGTGGAAGGAGCGCCGCAGCAGCATCAGGGTTTCCTGGCTGTCCGGATGCGCGTGCGCCTGCGGCAGGGTGTCGCGCACCAGGCCCAGCACTTCGCCGGCTTCCAGGATGAAGATCTCGAGCAGTTCCGATTCGACGCCCGCTTCCTGTGGCACGGTGATCCCGGGCGCCGGCTGCGGCTGGGCCTCGACGTATTCGAAAGGCAGTTCGCGCAGCAGGCGCTGGTCGGCATCGAAGCGGAAGCGCCCGCTGGCAGCCTCGCTGTTCTGCGCCAGCAGGTCGGCGAAGAAGCCGAGCGCACCGATGTTCTGGGCGATGTTGTGCAGCGCACCCGACTGCGCCTCGAGGTCGCCGTCGCCTTCGGCGAGCGCCGCCACCGCCCCGGCCACGTGGCCTGCCGCCAGCACCGCCTGGTCCTGGTCGAGGATGGCCAGCGCGCCCTGCAGGCCGTGCAGCACCGGCGCGGCCTGGGCCAGCACGTCGCGCCGGTCCGGCCGGTCGTAGTAATCGTCGAGCAGTTTCTCGACCTGGCGCAGGCCGGCCTTGATCTCGCCGGCCAGCACCGCCACGGTCTGGCCCTGCTGGATCTGGCGCGCCAGCTCGCCCTGCCATTGCGGGGCGTCAGGCGGGGTTTCGCCGGCGGCCAGCGCCAGCAGGCGCGCGCCGACCGCTTCCGCGTTCTCGGCGAAATCCTGCGGCAGCTGGCGCAGCTGGTCCAGGCCGTTCTCGACGAACAGCATGGCGGCCGCCATCTCGAGCTTGACCTCGTCGCCGCGGCCGGCCTGCAGGGCGTCCTGCGCCGCGCGCCCGAGTTCGCGCATCAGCTGGGCCAGCGCCGGGGCACCCAGCTTTTCACTGGCGCCGGCCAGGCGCGCCAGCTGCCGGCTGAAGTCGTCCTGCAGGTCCAGGTCGCCTTCGCTGGCGATGCGGTCCCAGTCCGACTTGCTGCGGGCCAGCGCCTCGCGCGCTTCCTGCAGCACGGCCTGGTCGATACGGCCATAGCGCCGTAGCGCATAGTCGTGCGGCACCATGCCATCCAGGCCCAGGGCCTGGCGCAGGCGCGCGGCGTCCGGATTCGGCGTCCCTTCGGCCGCGGCCACGAAGAACAATGCGTCGCGCAGCATCGCGTCGGGCGTGCCGCCCTGGCCCTGGGCCAGGCGGCGCAGCTGCAGGTTGACCTGGCCGAGCAGCTGCTTCACGTACAGATCGGGCGCCAGCGCGCCGTCGGCCACCACGCCGGCAAAGGCGTGCATCGCCTGCCAGAACAGGCGCGCACGCCCGTCCCCCTGGCCGGCGGCCACCGGCGCCAGCGCGTCGCGCATACCGGCCGCATGCTGGGCCTCGCCGCTCTTCAGGTAGGGCAACAGGGCCTTTTCGAAACGCGCGCGGCAAGCTGCGATGTCGAGCGCGATGTCGGGCACGTTGGCGCCGAGCAGGCCGGTGTCGGACGCCGGCAGCGCGGCGCCCTCGCCCAGCCTGGCCGGCAGCAGGTCGGACGGATGGATGCGCTCCACGCCGAGCCGCTCCTGCAGGTCGCGGTAATAGGGAAACAGGCGCGCCGGCTGCTGGGGGCTGCCGGCCAGCAGCTCGTCGAGGTATTCGACCAGGGCCTGGTAGGCATCCTGCACGGCCTGCACCGATTCCGGCGTGCAGGGCAGTTGCCCGTCCTTGAAGCGCTCGATCAGCCGTTCGGCCGCGCCGCCCAGCACGCCGGCGCCCTCGACATCGACCAGCTGCAAGGCGCCATTGGCCTGGTGCAGGTGGGTGCGGGCATGCAGCAGCAGGGTCGGCTGGGCTTCGAGGCTGCGCGCTGCGGCGTCGCGCAGGGCCGCGCCCGAACGCCCCAGCGCATCGCGGATCTCGCCGATCACCCAGGACAGGGGACCGGTATCGAAGGCGGTTGCGCGCGGCGGGAAAGGGTTCGTCATGGGCTCGTGTAATCGGTGAATCAGGCTGCCACGCGGAAGCGCGACACGGAATCCTTCAGTTCCTGCGCCAGCAGCGCCAGCTCGCGGATCGACTGCGCCGTCTGGCGCGTGCCGCCCTGGGTCTGCTCGGTAACCGACAGGATGTGCTGCATGGTATGGGCCACGCCGTTGGCGGAGGTGGCCTGCTGCTCGGCCGCGGCGGAAATCCCCTGGATCAGCTCCGCCAGGCGGTTCGACACGCGCGAGATGTCGCTCAGGGCCGCGCCGGCCGCATCGGACAGGCGCGCGCCCTCGACCACGCCCTGGGTCGATTTTTCCATGGCCGCCACCGCGTCGTGGGTGTCGGCCTGGATGGTGCGCACCAGCGCGCCGATGCCCTTGGCCGCTTCGGCCGAGCGCTCCGCCAGGCGCTGCACTTCCTCGGCCACCACCGAGAAGCCGCGTCCCGCTTCGCCCGCCGACGCGGCCTGGATCGCCGCGTTCAGCGCCAGCACGTTGGTCTGTTCCGTGATGTCCGAGATCAGGTCGGTGATCTCGCCGATCTCCTGCGAGGATTCGCCCAGGCGCTTGATGCGCTTGCTGGTTTCCTGGATCTGCTCGCGGATCTCGTGCATGCCCAGGATCGCGTTCTGCACCGCCTGCGCGCCCTGCTCCGCCGCCGCCACCGACTGGCGCGCCACGTCGGCCGATTCGGTGGCCGAACGCGACACGCTGGAAATCTGGGTCGCCATCTGTAGCACCGTGCTGGATGCGTCCTGGATCTCGCGCGACTGCGCCTCGGCCGCGCCCAGCAGTTCGGTGGACACGGCCTGGGCGCCGGCCGCCGCGCCGGTCACCTGCCCGGCGGTCTTGATGACCCGCAGCACCAGGCCACGCAATTCCTCGACCGTGTAGTTGACCGAGTCGGCGATCGCGCCGGTGATGTCTTCCGACACGGTGGCATGCACGGTCAGGTCGCCGTCCGCCACTTCCTGCAGTTCGTTCATCAGGCGCAGGATCGCCGCCTGGTTCTGGTCGTTGGTGGCCTTGGCTTCTTCTTCCTTGGCCTGGGCCAGCTGGCGCATCGCCTCGGCTTCGCGGCGGCGCGCCTCGGCGCCGCGCGTGCGGTTGCGCGAGTCCTGCAGCATCACGCGGCTCAGGCTGCCGCCCATGGCGAGCGTGAACACCGAGGCGCCCACCAGCACCCAGAACCAGCTGCTGCGGATACCCAGCTGGTAGCGGTATTCGGACTGCAGGCGCGCCAGCGAGGAACGCAGGCCTTCGCTGTCGCGCGCGATCACCGCCTCGGCGCTGCGCGCGGCGGCAAAGTTGTGCTGGTTGGTCGAGAGCGGTGCCAGCCCTTCCTGCCAGGCCTGGAAGGCGCTGCGCGCGTCGTCCAGGCGCGCGCGCAGGCCCGGTTCGGCCGCCGCGCCCGCGCCGTCGGACAGGGCCGCCAGCAGGGCGCCGAGGTCCGCGCTGTCGCGCGCGATGCCGCGCGCGGCGTCGCGGTGGGCCACGCCGGGCGCCATGAAGGCGTGGGTGGCCACCGACAGGCGTTCGCTCAGCAGCGCCAGGCGGGCGCCGGCGGCGGCCTCGCGCGGACTGTCCTGCAGGCGTTCGGCCAGGGTGCGCAGTTCGGTGGCCAGCGGCTCGTAGCGCTTGACGGCGCCGCCGTAGCCGACCAGGTGGCGCTTGTTGCCGACAATGGTGGCGGCCGCCGCGTTCGAGGCCGACCAGGCGGCGCGCGCCTTGCCCAGCAGGCCGGACAGCTCGTTCGAGGCGGCCGGCACCGCATGGCCGCCGGACTGGCCGCCACGTGCCAGCAGGGTCAGCAGGCGTCCGACTTCGGCGCGGCTGTCATCCAGTTCGGTGAAGGCGGACGGCTCGCCGCGCAGCGCATTCGGGGCCGACTTGGCCACCCGCTGCGAATGCATCAGGGCGTCGGCCGCGAGCTGGCCCTGGGTCGAGACGACGTCGGTGCGCGCCGCGTTCTGCCACATCGCCAGCACGGTCAGGAGAATGCCGCCGACGAAGGCGGCCAGCACCAGGCGCAGCTGGCGCGACAGCGACATGTGGCCGATCAGCGGCAGGCGCAGGTCGTCGGGGTCGGCCGGGGCGGCCGCGAGCGGCTTGCGCGGGCGGGTATTGCCGAGCCGGCGCGCGGCCGCGTCGGCCGAGCCGTGCAGCGGGCCCTCGGCGGAAGCCGGCGCGGACGGATGCTGGGGCAGCAGGCCGGGGCCGAACTGGGTGTCGGGCGAGGCCAGGACGGTGTCCTCGTCCTCGTCCTTGGTGAATGCGTTGATGCTGAGTTTCGAGGCGAATCCCATACCGGCTCCTGGTCCTACGATCGATGGACGCGCCGCCTGGCTGCGTCGGTGTGTTGAATGCGGTGTCTGTTCAGGCTGCCCGCCGTCAGCCGTCCGGCTCCTGGGCGACCTGCAGGAAGCGCTCTTCGCGCACCAGGGCCGCCAGCGACAGCGGCGTCCACAGCTGGCCGTCGGCATCGCGCAGGGCCTCGCCCGCGCGTTCCATGGCGCCGGCCTGGCGCAGTCCGTACACGCGCTCGGCCAGCAGCGCGCAGTTGAAGCCGAGCGCGGGAGCGAAGGTCACCAGGCGCATGCCCGGGGCGGCCGGCGCCGCGCCGTCTTCTTCGCCCAGGTAGCGCGCCAGGTCGATCACGCCGACCAGGCTGCCGCGCACATTGGCCAGGCCAAGGTACCAGGGCACGGTGAGGGGCACGCGGGCGATCGGCGCCAGCGGCACGATCTCGCCCGCCTCCAGCAGGTCGAGCAGGTAGCGGGTGCCGCCCAGCTGCAGGCCGAGCTGCTGGATCGGCGCGCCCTCGCCGCCCCTGGCGGCCTGCATGCGCTCGAGCAGCTGCTGCTGGTAGTCGCGCAGGCGGGTGCGGCGGGCGGCCGGATCGGCGCTGCCCTGGCGTGGCGCCGGCGCGTCCTTCATGCGGCGGCGCTGGCCGGCTGCTGGTCGAGCGAGGCGATGCTGGCCAGCAGCAGCGCCGGATCGACCGGCTTGACCAGGTAGTCGCGCGCGCCCTGGCGCATGCCCCAGATACGGTCGGTCTCCTGGTTCTTGCTGCTGCAGATGATGACCGGGATCGCGGCCAGCTCCGGGTCGCGCGCGATCGAGCGCGTCACCTGGAAGCCGTTCGCGCCCGGCATGACCACGTCCATCAGGATCAGTTGCGGGCGCTCGGCGCGGATCTTGTCGATCGCCTCGCCGCCATTCACGGCGGTGGTCACGGCAAAGCCCGCGCGCACCAGGATATCGGTCAGGTAAAAGCGTTCGGTCGGGGAATCGTCGACGATCAGGATGTGATGTATGGCCACCTTGGGCTCCGGGGTCGGTCAGGTCTGTCAGGTCAGTCAGGTCAGTCGCGGGCGGCGGTGTGCTCGCGCACGGCCGCCAGCAGGCTGTCCTTGGAAAACGGCTTGGTGAGATAGGCGCTGGCGCCGACCATCGCGCCGCGCGCGCGGTCGAACAGCCCGTCCTTGGACGACAGCATCAGCACCGGCGTGGCGTGGAAGCGCGCGCTCTTCTTGATCAGGGCGCAGGTCTGGTAGCCATCCAGGCGCGGCATCAGGATGTCGCAGAACACCAGCGCCGGGTGGTGGTCGTTGATCTTGGCGAGCGCATCGAAGCCATCGTCGGCCAGCACCACCGTGTAGCCGGCCTGGGTCAGGAAGATTTCGGCGGAGCGGCGGATCGTGCTGCTGTCGTCGATCACCATGATGGTCAGGCCGTTTGCTTGCGGCGATGTCGTCATTTTCGTTTCACTTCAGCATGAAGCGCCACGATAGCACAGGGTTTTGCCCTTGTGCGCAGGAGTGTTGCAGTACGTCAACTGTTGCCCGCAGATTGGATTGACGTCTTGCAAACTCAGCTATCAAGAAGGCAATGGCAGGGTGGGCGGACCGTGGCCCGCCCGGTGACATCAGATGGCGGTCATCTCGAAATCGTCCTTGCGGGCGCCGCATTCCGGGCAGGTCCAGTTCATCGGGACATCGGCCCAGCGGGTGCCGGGGGCGATGCCGTCGTCCGGCGCGCCGGCGGCCTCGTCATAGACCCAGCCACAGATCAGGCACATCCAGGTCTGGAAAGGGGCCGTCGAATCAGTACTCACAATATGCTTCCTTCTATCTAGTAAAATGCGGAATCAGGTATCTTAATCCAGGCGTCGTGCAAAACCAACCGTTCCCCCTCATCCTGACATTTGGCGTGTCCGACCCGGTCGGCGCGCTCGGCGTGCAGGCCGACCTGGCCGCCTTCGCCGCGCACGGATGCCACGGACTGTCGGTCGTGGCCGGACTGCTGGTGGCCGACAGCGCCAAGGTCGAGAACCTGCATGAAGTCGACAGCGACTGGATGGCCGACCAGGCCCGGGTGCTGCTCGAGGACATGCCGGTGGCGGCCTTCAAGGTCGGCGCCGTGGCGACCGTACTGCAACTGGCGGCGATCGCCGAGATCGTGTCCGACTATCCGGATGCGCCGCTCATTCTCGACCCTTTCCTGTCGGCCCTGCCCGACTCCGGCCTGGCCGACGAGGAAATGCTGTCGGCGATCCGCTCGATCCTGGCGCCGCAGACCACGGTGCTGATGCTGTCGCAGTCGGAACTGGGCCGCATGGCCGAGATCTGGCGCGAGCCCGGCAGCGAGGGTTCGCTGCTCGAGGACGTGGCCGAGCTGACCGATGCTGGCTGCCAGTACGTGCTGGTGACCGGCACCCGCGACGAAGCGGGTGCCTGTTCGAATACCCTGTTCGACGCCGGCGGCGTCGTCGCCCGGGTCGAATGGACGCACCTGCCGGGGCCGTTCGTCGGCGCCGGCAATACCTATTCGGCGGCCTTCACCGCCCTGATGGCCCAGGGCATGGAAGCGCCGGCGGCGCTGTTCGCGGCCCAGGAATATACCACCGGCGCCCTCGAGCACGCGCAGCGCTTCGGCATGGGCAAGTTCATCCCCAACAAATTCTACCGGTGCTGAAAAGCCCGCACATCATGACCACTGACTCCACTTCCAAGAACGAGATCCTGTTTGCCCGCGCCCAGCAATCGACGCCGGGCGGCGTGAATTCGCCGGTGCGCGCCTTCCGCTCGGTGGGCGGCACCCCGCGCTTCATCACCCGCGCCGAGGGGCCGTATTTCTGGGACGCGGACGGCAAGCGCTACATCGACTACATCGGCTCCTGGGGCCCGGCCATCGTCGGCCACGCCCACCCGCAGGTGATCAAGGCGGTGCAGGCCGCCGCCGCGAATGGCCTGTCGTTCGGCGCGCCGACCGAAGGCGAGATCGAGATCGCCGAAGAGATCTGCCGCCTGCTGCCCTCGATCGAGCAGGTGCGCCTGGTCTCGTCCGGCACCGAGGCCACCATGAGCGCGCTGCGCCTGGCGCGCGGCGCCACCGGGCGCGACAAGATCGTCAAGTTCGAGGGCTGCTACCACGGCCATGCCGATTCGCTGCTGGTGAAGGCCGGCTCCGGCCTGCTCACCTTCGGCAACCCGACCAGCGCCGGCGTGCCGGAAGACTTCGTGAAGCACACCCTGGTCCTCGACTACAACAACATCCCGCAGCTGGAAGACGCCTTCGCCTCGATGGGCGACACCATCGCCTGCGTCATCGTGGAGCCGGTGGCCGGCAACATGAACCTGATCCGCGCCACCCCGGAATTCCTGCAGCGCATGC
The DNA here is from genome assembly GCF_020176695.1 of Massilia sp. MS-15. GTDB lineage: Bacteria > Pseudomonadota > Gammaproteobacteria > Burkholderiales > Burkholderiaceae_D > Telluria > Telluria hydrophila. The sequence continues at coordinate 38,049 of NZ_JAIWIA010000027.1, forward strand.
GCGAACTGTGCACGGAATACGGCACCGTGCTGATCTTCGACGAAGTGATGTGCGGCTTCCGCGTGGGCCTGGGCGGGGCCCAGGAACTGTACGGCATCACGCCGGACCTCACCGCGCTGGGCAAGGTGATCGGCGGCGGCCTGCCGGTGGCGGCCTTTGGCGGGCGCGCGGACCTGATGCAGAAGATGGCGCCGATCGGCCCGGTGTACCAGGCCGGCACCCTGTCGGGCAACCCGGTGGCGGTGGCGGCCGGCATGAGCACGCTGAAGCTGATCCAGGAGCCGGGCTTCTACGAGCGCCTCGGCGCCGCCGCCCAGCGCCTGGTGGACGGCCTGACCGAGGCCGCCAGGGAAGCGGGCATCCCGTTCTGCGGCGACGCGGTGGGCGGCATGTTCGGCTTCTATTTCAACCACGACATCCCGTCGACCTATGGCCAGATGATGGCCGGCGATAAGGAGCGCTTCAACCGCTTCTTCCACGGCATGCTGGACGAAGGCGTGTATTTTGCCCCGGCCATGTTCGAAGCCGGGTTCGTCTCGGCCCAGCATACCGATGCGGTGATCGACGAGACGGTCGAGGCGGCGCGCCGGGTGTTCAAGCGCATCGGCTGACACGCGCCGGGAACGGCCCGGCGGCGCTCAATAGGGCGTGTACTGGAACCCGTTCCCGATGAGATCCAGGGTCGCCGCGACGTTTTCGGCCGACTCGCTGAAAGACACCAGCACCTGCTCGCGTCCCTGCCCGTCACCCAGGCGCGCCAGCCAGAACGCGGCCCCGGCCGCATCCGGCTCGCGCTGCAGTACGTTCTGGTAGAGCAGGCGCACGAACAGCTGGTCGTCCGGCGCGGTGCCGTACAATCCCGCGAATTCGGCGCTGCCGATGAAACCGCGCGCAGCGTCGAGCAGGCTGCTGCCCCTGTCGAGTTGGGCAATCCAGAAACCCAGTCCTTCCAGGTCGGGCGCGCGATCGAAGGCGGCGCGATACAGGCGGTAGGCCTGGCCGCCGTTGCCGTCGATGTCGAGCGCGATCGCCCCATATTCGAACAGCAGCCGTTCGACATTCACGACATCGTAGCGCGTGTCCCACAGGTCGTGCTGCGTAGTAGCTTCCTGCCCGTTACGCTGAATGAGGTAGTTGCCGGCCGCGCCCGGCAGCAGCAGCGTATCGATGCCGGCGCCGCCGTCGGTGCGCTGTCCCGGCAGCCCCGCCAGCAGGTCGTTCCCGGACGTCGCGGCCCCGGCCGGCGCGACGGTGCTGAAGCGCATGCTGTCCGGGCCGGCGTAGGGGTTTCCCGCCAGGTCGGACACCGCCCCCTGCGGCAGGTGGATCGTGTAGCTGCCCGGCGTGAAATGGGCGCTCGCCCTGAGCAGCACCTCGCTTCCCTGGACAAGTGGAAAGTCCATGCTGAGGTAGTCGTTGTCGCTGGCCTGGTAGACCACGGCGCCGTTCGGGCCGGTAATCGTGATGTTCGACTTGTCGATCGCGACCGGCTCGCTGAAGCGCAGCACGATGGTCGTGTCGGTCAGCGCGACGCCATCGGCGCCGGCCGGATGGGTGCTGCCGAGCAGCGCCGGACCAACCGTGTCGCCGCGCAGCGGCAAGACCGCAAGCGTGTACGGGTGCACCCCGCCCATCGCCGACTTCAACTGCAGGTAATATTCTCCGCTCAGCGTCGGCGTGAAGTCGAGCGCCAGCGAGTAATTGCGGTCGTCCCAGCCGTCGTCAACCGCCAACGTCGCGCCGTCCGCGCCGAGTATGCGCAGCACGAAGCCCTCGGCGCGTCCCGTCTGCGCGCCCACGGTCATCGCATAAGGCTCTCCCGCCACCAGCGAGACCCGGTACATGTCGACATCGCTGGCAGCCTCCAGCACTCCCCGGGTGGACACGCCTATGGGGACCGCCTGCGCGGTCGCGATGGTGTCGCCGACCAGGTCGCGCCTCCCGGGACTCAGGCTGGCCATATAGGAGCGCGGTTCGAGCAGGCCGCGGACCGTCGGGCCCTGCTCCACATCCAGGAAATGGCTGTCCCCTGCGCCCGCGCGGAAATCGAACGACATCGTCCTGCCGTCGATGTTGCCCGAGGCGGAATCGCGTATCGTGCCCGCTGCGTCGCGCAGGAACAGCATGTAGGCATCCGGTTCGGCATTGAAGGTAAGCGTATAGAACACTCCTTCTTCGACGTCGAGCCGGAACCGGTCCACATCGTGCTCGAATTCGATGGTCCCCGTGGCAAGCGCTCCCGGCGCGATGGAGCCCAGCGTCGCATTGCTCGGCAAATAGTCGTCCTGCCAGGTCTGCGAGATCCCCTTGAAGGTGCCTGCCTGCAGGCCGCGCAACTCGAGGAAGTAGTCGCCGGCCTGCGCGGGCGAGAAGCCCCAGTCCAGGTATTGTACGAACCTGCCGGCGGCATCGAGGATCCGGATCTCGGTCGGAAAGACGTAGGGCGAACCGGTGCCGATGCCGGGCCCCTCGAATTCGAAGCGGTAATGCACGCCGGGCTGCACGCTGAACCTGACCCAGTCGATATCGCCCGCCACCTCGAAGCTGCCGGTGACCGAGCCGTCGCGCGGCAGGAAGGCGCTGGTGGCACTACCGGCCGGCTGGTCGTCGGCCCCCGTGCGCAGCGCGGCCTTGAGCTCGTAGCCTTCCAGTCCGTACCATTTGTACAACGAGATCGCTTCGACATAATAGGTTCCTGCCGCTGGCGCTACGAATTCGATCGTCGGGCCGTGCAGGTAGTCGCCGTTCAGGATCCTGGTCAGCCGGTTGCCTGCCGCGTCGTACACTGCCAGCGCATACACGGCGTTGCCGATCTCGGGAAGGCTGATGCCGGTGGTCGATTCCAGCGAAAACAGGTAGCGCTGGCCGGCATCGAGCGTGATGGCGAACCAGTCGCCATCGTAGCCGCGCTCGAATCGCCCACGCTGCGGCGCGAACAGGTCGAGGCGGCCGGGCGTGTCCGGATTCTGGGGAAAGTCGTCGGTCAGGTCAACCATGGCGCACCAAGGTCACACGTCTAGCGCAGCCAGCCGCGGCGCTGGAAGTATACGAGCGGCGCCGCCATGGCCGCCACCATCAGTCCGATCGCGAGCGGATAGCCGAAGTTCCAGTTCAGCTCGGGGAAGACCTTGAAGTTCATGCCGTAGATGCTGGCGATGAGGGTCGGCGGCAGGAAGGCCACCGAGGCCACCGAGAAGATCTTGATGATCTTGTTCTGGTTGATGTTGATGAAGCCGACCGTGGCGTCCATCAGGAAGTTCACCTTGTCGAACAGGAAAGACGTGTGGCCGTCGAGCGACTCGATGTCGCGCAGGATCTGGCGCGCTTCCTCGAACTGGTCCGCGTTCAGCAGCCGGCCGCGCATCAGGAAGCTGACCGCGCGCCGCGTGTCCATCATGTTGCGGCGGATGCGGCCGTTCAAGTCTTCCTCGTGCGCGATCGCGTTCAGCGCGGCGGCCGCGTCCTGGTCGGTGAATTCCTTCTGCAGCACGCGGGTCGAGACTTCTTCTAGGGCCTCGTAGATGCCCTCGAGCGCATCCGCCGAGTACTCGGCATCGGTCGCGTACAGGTCGAGCAGCACGTCCATGTAGTCTTCGATCGAGCCGGGCCGCGAGCGCGCGCGCAGGCGTACCAGGCGGAACACCGGCAGGTCGTCGTTGTGCACCGAGAACAGGATTTTCCCGGACAGGATGAAGGCCACCGTCACCACGCGCGACGGCCCGTCTTCCTCTTCGAGCAGGAAGTCGGTGCGCAGGTGCAGGTCGCCATTCTCGGCTTCGTAGTAGCGCGCCGACGCCTCGATGTCCGACACCTCGTCCTCGCCCGGCAGCGTCACCCCATAGGTGGTCTTGACCAGGATGCGCTCCTCGTCGGTGGGCTCGTTCAGGTCGACCCAGACCGGTGTCACGTTGGCCAGGTCCTCGCGCGAGTCGACGCTGACCTGGTTCAGGCGGCCATTTTGTAGGACGAATACGTTGATCATGCGTGTTTCTCGAGGGCCGGAATGCGAAGTGACGCAAGTGTAACCGACAGCCCGCAGGGGCGGCCACCCCGTCACGACAATTTCGTCGCTAGCCTGCGCCGGACGCCGCCCCTGCGCCGAACATGGCCGCATGCCAGTAGGCGCGCGGGTCGTCGAGCCAGGCAAAGCGCGCCTTGCCGGCCAGCGCGCGCAGTGGCGCGAGCCCGATCCGGTAGCGCCACAGCAGCGCGACCAGCTCGCGCATGGCGTCCCGGTTCAGGCGCCGCAGGTCGAGCGCCACCAGCAGGTCGCGCCCTTCGCCGCGGCAGCCCGCCACACCCGCGAGCCCCAGCAGGCCATCGAAGAAACGGCGCTCGTCACCCGGCGAATAAAAGCCCTGCAAGCGGATCCGGAGTTCCACGGCCGGGGCTCAGGGCAGGTCGACGAAGCGCATCCGGCGCTGGATCAGCGCGGTACGACGTTCCAGGTAGCGGGTGCTGCGGTGCTTGTCGTAGTAGCGCGGGTTGGGCAGCATCACGGCCAGGCGCGCGGCCTGCTGCGCGTTCAAGTTCGCGGCCGAGGTGCGGAAATAGTGGCGCGCGGCCGCCTCGGCGCCGAACACGCCGCGGCCGTACTCCACCACGTTCAGGTAGACCTCGAGGATGCGGCGCTTGGGCATCACCGTTTCCAGCATGAAGGCGATGACCAGCTCCTGGCCCTTGCGCAGGTAGCTGCGCGAGCCGGACAGGAACAGGTTCTTGGCCAGCTGCTGGGTGATGGTGGAGCCGCCGCCCACCACCTTGCTGCGCCGGTTGTTCTTTTCATAGGCCGCTTCCAGCGCTTCCCAGTCCACCCCGCCATGCTCGGCGAAGCGCGAATCCTCGGACGCCACCACCGCCTTTTTGAGGTTGACCGAGATGCGCTCGTAGGGCACCCATTCATGCTTGAGCGTCGCGTTCGGGTTCTTCTCGCGCAGTTCCGCCAGCTGCTGGCGCATGAAGCTGGTCGAGCCGGGATTGAATACCGCGTACCAGCACACCATGGCGAAGAAATACAGCTGCACCAGCAGCACCAGCAGCAGCGGGCCGAGCACCAGCCACTTGCGCCAGCGGCGCGCCCCCTTGCCGGCGGCCTTCTTCGTCTTGCCCATCGCGAGCGTGCTGGTATTCATGGTCGCATCTTCCTGAACAGTTCAGTGGTATCGGGACGCACGCCGCGCCAGATGGCGAAGGCTTCGGCGGCCTGCTCGACCAGCATGCCCAGGCCGTCGCGCACCCCCGCGCCCTGGCCCGCCGCGAATTGCATGAACACGGTGGGCTGCTCGCCATACATCATGTCCAGCGCCAGCGCGCCGGGTGCGAATACGCCGGCCGGCAGCGGCGGCAGCGCGCCCGCCAAGCTGCTGGAACTGGCATTCACGACGATGTCGAAGGCACCGGCGACGGCGCCGAAGCCGCCCCCCCGCAGCAGCACCCCGTGCCGGCCGAAGTCGCGCGCCAGCGCGGCCGCCGTGGCGGCGGTGCGGTTGGCGATGACGATCTCGCGCGGGCCCTGTTCGATCAGGGGCAGCAGGGCGCCGCGCGCCGCGCCGCCCGCGCCCAGCAGCAGCACGCGGCCGCCGGCGATGGCCTTGCCCGCGTTGCGGGTGATGTCGGCCACCAGGCCCGGACCGTCGGTATTGTCGCCGGCGATCTCGCCGTTGTCGAAGCTGAGCGTGTTAACCGCCCCGGCCGCCCGCGCGCGCGGCGCCAGCCGGGTACACAGGGCGGCCGCTTCGATCTTAAAGGGCACGGTCACATTGGCACCGCGGTAGCCCTCGTCCACCAGGCGCCTGAGCGTGGCGGCGAAGCCGTCCAGCGGCGCCAGGCAGCGCCCGTAGACCAGGTCCTGGCCGGTCTGGCGCGCGAACACCGCATGGATCGCGGGCGACTTGCTGTGGTCGACCGGGTTCCCGATCACGCAGTATTTGTCCATCACCCCTACCCCCCGCGCAGCTCGGCCTGCATCTTTTCCTCGCGCGTGAAGCGGAAGCGCGTGATCACCTCCCACAGGTCGTCCTTGCCGCGGCTGCGCATGTTCGCCGGGAAGGCGCCGAAGGGCGCGGCCTGGCGCACGATGCGCAGCGCCGCCGCATCCAGCGCCGGGCTGCCCGAACTGCGCTCGATGCGCGGACCGCCATCCTTCAGGTAGAGGCTCCCATCCTGGAACACGGGGATATAGACCACCAGTTCGCCGTACAGCTTCCTGCCGTTCTGCTGCGGGAAGTTGAGGGTGCCGACTTCCTCGATCCGCTTCTGCATTTCTTTATAGTAGAGGGCATAGCCGACCTGGCGCGTGCTGGGCGTGATCTGGGTGCGCTTGGGACGCTTGTTCTGGTCCTCGATGCGCTCGATGACCTCGGCCGCCGCGCGCGAGATGGCGCGGCTGGTGTCGAAGGCATCAAGGCCGCGCGCGGCCGGATCGGGCTTGTCCTGCTCGGTCCTGGGCGCCGCCGCGAAACTGGACGAGCGCACCCGGGTCAGCACGTTTTCCTGGCGCTGCTCGAGGTCGGCGATGCGGCGCTGCAGGGCCTTGATGCTTTCGCCGTCCTCGACCTTGCGCAGGTCGGGCAGCGGGGAGCGCACCCGTCCCGCATCGGCCGTGCCGCCGCCTTCCAGGTTGGCCTGGGCCAGCGCGTCGGCCTTGGCCGGGGCCCGCGCGTGCTTGGCGTTGACCAGGATGACTTCCAGGCCGGGGTCGGCCGGGCGCTGGCGGAAGGCATCGGGAGCGGCGAAACGCACCGCCAGCAGCGCCGCGTGCGCGAGCACGGAGACGCCGAGGGCGATCATCAGGGGACGGTTGTTTTGCAAGTACTTCACTGCGCGTGCCCGGGCGGGCGGTTGGATCAGGGATGGGGCATTCTAACCTGCAACAGCGGGCGGGGGGAGATTCGGGCGTGATCGCGACACGTAGGATGGGGATTCAACGGGTGGCAAGATCATCGTGTACGGCATTCATCTGCCAACGGTCACCGCGTGGGCAGGAAACCTGCCCACCCTACGGTATCACCCAGCCTTGGCGGGCACTTCGACGCCCTCCTCGGTCGTGACCGCGGCAACCACGCCTTCGGCTTCCACGACTTCGGCCAGCGTCGCTTCCCCGGTATCGCCCTCTTCCTCTTCTTCCAGCGCGAGCGCCGCGTCGGGCGCCGTGGCCGCCACTTCCAGCAGGCGCGCCTCAAGGCTCAGGTCGACCTCGTCCCAGCGCAGGATATCGAGCCGCACCTGGGCGCCGCGCGCCAGCTGCGGCATGCCGGCCAGGCGCGCCACCAGCGGGATCTCGACCAGGCGCAGGAGGTCTTCCTTGAGTACCACGGCATCGACCTGCCTGGCGTTCTCCTGCGCCAGCCAGCGCAGGCACCAGTAGCGCTCCATGTTCTGCTGGAAGTCGTTGTAGGCCGCGTAGGCCGCGTCGAAGGCGGACACGATCGAGAACAGGGTCGCGTCGCGGTGCTTGAACGGCGCCACCAGCGGCGCCGTCACGCCATGCGAGGCGCAGGCCAGGATCTGCCACTGGTTCACCAGGTCGGTGTAGCGGCGCAAGGGCGAGGTGCTCCACGCGTACTGGTCCACCCCCAGGCCCTGGTGCGGGGCCGCGTGGGTCACCATGCGCACCTGGATCTTGGCCGCCCAGCCGCCGGCGCCCGGTCCCTGCGAGCGGTAGATGCCCGGCACCCCCGAGTCGTGCAGCAGCTTGCCCCAGGTGCTGTTGGCGAAGATCATCAGCTCGGCCACGATCTTGTCGAGCGGCGCGCCGCGCTTGCGGCGCACGATCGAGACCACGTCGTCTTCGACGTAGAAGTTGAAGTCCACGCGGTTGGCCTGTTCCGGCCTGAGGCCGAAGGCTTCGCGCTTCTTCATGCGGCCCGCTTCCAGCTGCAGGGCCCATTGCCACAGCAGGCCCAGTTCTTCCTTGTGCGGGTAGTCGGCCGTACCTTCGCCGCTGCCACCGGCCAGCGCTTCCTCGGTGACGATGGCGTCCAGGTCGTTCAGGCGCAGGTTGCGCGCGATCGGTACGCGTTCGGCACGGGTGGTGGTCGAGACCACGCTCCAGTCCTGCGGATCGAGCACCGCGTACAGCGACAGCGCCGGGCAGTCCGTGCCTTCGGCCAGCGTGAAGGCATTCACCACCTCGTCCGGCAGCATGGTGATCTTATCGCCCGGCATATACACGGTGGACATGCGCGCGCGCGCAATCCTGTCGATCGCATCGTCCGGCCGGATGGCCAGGCCGGGCGCCGCGATATGGATGCCGACCTGCAGCCTGCCGTCCGCGAGCCTGCGCACCGAGAAGGCGTCGTCGATCTCGGTCGTGGTGACGTCGTCGATCGAGAAGGCGGCGACGTCGGCCAGCGGCAGGTCTTCCGGGGCCCCGGGCACCTCCACCTGGGGGAAACCGGCGCCGCGCGGGAAGTGCTCGAACAGGAAGCGCGACATGTGCAGTTCCTTGGGCGAAGCCAGGCCGCCCGTGTTCAGCATCAGGCGCGCAGCCGTAGTCTGCAGCTCGTTGGCGGCCGCTTCCAGGGCCTTGTATTCAATCGTGTTCTTGTCCGGCTTGAACAGCAGCTGCTGGACGATGGACTGCATCGAAGCGGGCAGCTTGCCGGCCTTGAGTTCGTCCACGTAGCCGGCCTGCACGATGGCCTGCTGCTTTTTCTTCTCGATGCCGGCCAGTGCCGCCTTCAGGGTCTGCTCGGGGGCGGCCTTGTAGCGTCCGCGGCCCTTCTTGTGGAAGTAGATCGGCGCGGCGTGCAGCGCCAGCACCAGTCCGGCCGCTTCAAACGGCAGCGGCGCGTGGCCGAAGTATTCCAGCCCCAGCTCGGCGAAGCCGAATTCTTCCTGTCCCGCCACTTCCCACAGGAAGTCGAGGTCGACCTCGGCGGCGATGCCTTTCGCGCTGCCCAGCAAGGCTTCCGGCTCGGGCTGCTCGAACTGGATCAGCACGTCGCGCGACTTGACCTTGCTGCGCTTGCCGCTGGCCAGTTCCACCTGGTAGGCCTCGCCCGCCTGCGACAGGACCTTGCCGGCCTTGAAGTCGCCCGACTCTTCAAAAAATACGTTCATGTCATTTCGTGTTCTGTTGTGTGGTGGCCCGCTTCAGGTCCAGCACCGCCGGCAGGAATACCTCGGTGACCAGCAGCAGGCCGTGGTGGCGGCGGTAGACGCAGCGCCGCGCATAATACAGTGTGTCCTCGGGTCCGCCGATGGCCGCGCGCACGCGGCGAAACAGCGGATGGCCCGCGCGGATGCGCGCGTATTCCAGCTGGCCACGGCGCACCAGCGGATCGTAGAACAGGGTGGTGCCGAGCGAGCGCTCGCCCAGCGCCGAAAACAGCGGCCAGTCGCTGGCCGTGCAGCCCATCGGCACCACCGTGTGGCCGAACACCCGTGGCCGGCCATCGCATTCGAGCAGCACTTCGCGTTCCCACACGCGTCCCCGACGCGGCAGGCCGATCGTGCGCGCCTCGTCCGCCAGGCAGGTGGCGGCCTGCTGGTGCAGGCGGCGCACGCGGAAGGCTGCACTGTGCGCCATCAGGCGCGCGGTCAGCGAACCCTCGGTCGTCAGCCAGTCGCGCATCCGGTCCGGCGCGCGCAGCGCCACCGCATGCGGCTGCCAGGCCGCCAGCCTCAGCGAAGCATTCCTCATTGCGCCATTCACTGCGGCGTGCCCTGCACCACGCCCGCTCCAGCGCAGAAGGACAGCACCTCGTCGACATAGCGCGGAAATTCCGAGATCGCATGGTCGCTGCCCTCGATCACGTGCTGCCGCGCGCCGGCGTAGTGGGCCACCATGTCGCGGTAGTCCAGCACTTCGTCGCCGGTGGCGGCCAGCAGGAAGTAGCGTTCCGGCTTCGTGATCCGCTCTACCCGCAGCGCCGCCAGCTCGTCGATGTACTCGCGGCGGAACTCGAAGGGCTCGTCGGAATGCCACGCGGTGGTAAGGCCGACGTGGTGCTCCAGGCTCTTCAGCGGATTCACGGAAGGATTCAGCAGCACCGCCGGCACGTCCAGGCGCTCGGCCAGCCAGGTGGCGTAGAAGCCGCCCAGCGAGGAACCGATGATGGACAGGTTGCCGGGCGCATGGCGCTCGGCCAGCAGCAGGGCCAGGTCCATCGCGGCCTTCGGCGAAGCCGGCAGCTGCGGGCAGATCAGCGCGTGGGCGCGCCCGGCGTCCGCCATTGCCTTCTGTACCACCCGCGCCTTGAAGGACTTCGGCGAGGAGCGGAATCCGTGCAAGTAAAGAACGTACCCGTTCGCGCTCATGGCGCCAGCGCGTCCAGCAGTTTCTGGTGCACGCCGCCGAAGCCGCCGTTGCTCATCACGAGGATGTGGTCGCCCGGCTGGGCGGCCTGCACGATGGCCTGCACCATGTAGTCGAGCTGGTCGAAGCTGTGGGCGATGCCGCCCAGCGGCTTCAATGCGTCGGCCAGCGACCAGCCCAGCGCCTGCTGGCTGCCGAAGCCGAACACCAGGTCGGCGTCCTTCAGGCTGCCCGGCAGCGCATCCTTCATCGCGCCCAGCTTCATGGTGTTCGAGCGTGGCTCGAGCACGGCCAGGATGCGGCCCGAATTTGTTCCACTACTGCCGATCTTCTGGCGCAGGCCGGCGACCGTGGTGGCGATCGCGGTCGGGTGGTGGGCGAAATCGTCGTAGACGGTGATGCCGTTGACGGTGCCGCGCACTTCCATGCGCCGCTTGACGCTCTGGAAGCGCGCCAGCGAGGCGATCGCCTGCGAGGTCGGCACGCCGACGTGGCGCGCGGCGGCGATCGCGGCCAGCGCGTTCGAACGGTTGTGGTGGCCGCTCAGGTCCCAGTGCACGGTGCCCTGCACGTCGCCGTTGAACAGCACGTCGAAACTGCCGCCCTGGTGCTCGACCAGGCTCCAGTTCGCCCCTTCGGACAGGCCGAAGCTTTCCTTTTCGCTCCAGCAGCCGCGTTTCAGCACGCGGGACAGCGAGGCCTCGTCGCCGTTCACCACCAGGCGGCCCACGCCGGGCACGGTGCGCACCAGGTGGTGGAACTGGGTCTCGATGGCGCCGATGTCGGGGAAGATGTCGGCGTGGTCGTATTCCAGGTTGTTCAGCACCGCGGTCTTGGCGTGGTAGTGCACGAACTTGGAGCGCTTGTCGAAGAAGGCGGTGTCGTACTCGTCCGCCTCGATCACGAAGAAGTCGCTCGGCTTGTCGCCATGCAGGCGCGCCGAGATGCCGAAGTTCATCGGCACCCCGCCGATCAGGAAGCCGGGCGCATAGCCGGCGTCTTCCAGGATCCAGGCCAGCATCGAGGTGGTGGTGGTCTTGCCATGCGTGCCGGCCACGGCCAGCACCCATTTGTCGCGCAGGATGTGTTCGCCGATCCATTGCGGACCGGAGACGTAAGGCAGGCCGCGGTTCAGGATCTCTTCGATCAGCGGATTGCCGCGTGTCATGACATTGCCGATCACATACAGGTCGGGATTCAGCGACACCTGTTCCGGGCCGTAGCCCTGGATCAGCTCGATGCCCTGGGCTTCGAGCTGGGTGCTCATCGGCGGATAGACGTTGGCGTCGCAGCCGGTGACACGGTGGCCGGCTTCCTTGGCCAGGACCGCCAGGCCACCCATGAAGGTGCCGCAAATACCGAGAATGTGAATGTGCATGGTCGAAGAAAAATGGGCTGCGGTCGGGACCGAAAGCGCGATTCTACCCGACCCGCTGCCATTTTCCGTTCAAGAGTATGATTCAGGCACCATGCCGATACAGAACAATGATGTACTCCAGTTGCGCGCCGAAATCGCTGCCCTTGCCGCGCGCATGATCGCCCAGGACGGGGCCGACTACGATACCGCGCGCCGCAAGGCGGCCCGCCAGGCGCTCGGGGTGGACCGCCCTGCCCCCAACCTGATGCCCGACAACCTGCAGATCGAGGATGAAGTCCGCAAGTACCAGTCGCTGTTCGGCGGGCCCGGCCACGCCGCGCGCCTGCAGGCCCTGCGCAGTACCGCGCTCCAGGTAATGGATGCGCTGGCCGAATTCCGCCCCTACCTGACCGGCGCCGTGCTGAACGGCACCGCAGGCGAGCACGACGACATCCACCTGCAGCTGTTTGCCGAGAGCGCCAAGGAAGTCGAGATCTACCTGCTCAACCGCAACGTCAATATCGAGATCTCGGAAACGCCCCATTTCAAGGGTGGGCGCCACGATCCGGTTGAAACGGTCAGCTTCATGTGGCATAAGGAAAGAATTCATGCCGAGTTGTACGACTTTCATGATTTACGCGGGGCCCTCAAGCCGCGCGCCGACGGCCGCCTGCACCGGGTCGACGCAGCCGGGCTGCGCGCGCTGATGGCAAACGACGAAACACTGGAACAGGACGAATGAACAAGAAACACGTAGCGATCTATGCGGCCGTGGCCGCCATGTTCGGCATCATGGGAGCGCTGGTCGCCCTCAACCAGAAGGAATTGCCGCCCATGACGGGCAATGCCGGCGCCGCGGCCGGCGCCAAGCCGCCAGTGGCGGTGGACAAGCTGTTCGCGCAGTCGCTGAACGACTTGCAGGGCAAGCCCGAGGCGCTGGCCCGCTGGCGCGGCAAACCGCTGGTGGTCAATTTCTGGGCAACCTGGTGCGCGCCCTGCGTGCAGGAGATGCCGGAGCTGTCCGAACTGGCGGGCAGCGACGGTGGCAAGACCTTCAATGTGATCGGCATCGGCATCGATTCGCCGTCGAACATGCAGGCCTTCGCGGCCAAGCTCAAGATTGCCTATCCGCTCTATGTGGGTGGCATGGGCGGAACCGAACTGTCGCGCGCCTTCGGCAACAGCGCCGGCGGCTTGCCGTATACAGTATTGATCGGCGCGGATGGACAAGTGCGCAAGACGTATTTGGGTAAGCTCAAGTTCGATGAATTGCGCGCGGATCTGGCGAAGTTGTAGGCGTAACCTGGCACGGTGGGCCAGATTACGCGCTGCCGATCCCCTATAAAAACCGGGTCAGCGAACGATCGTACTTTTCCGAACTGCGCCGAATATGCCTGCATCAACTGGCAATTTTACTGCTTGCCAATAGCCGAGCTTGACGGCACAATGCCTTCCTTTCGGGCGTTCAGACTCTTCAACATGGCGAAAAAGCTACTGCTGCTTAATGGCCCCAACCTCAATCTATTGGGGACCCGGGAGCCTGCGGTGTACGGCGCGACGACGCTGGCCGACATCGAGCAGGCAGCCAGGGCACAGGCAGCAAGCGCAGGCGCAAGCCTGGAATGCTTCCAGAGCAACCATGAAGGAGCCCTGATCGACCGCATCCATGCCGCGCGCAGCGAAGGCGTGGAGGCGATCGTCATCAATCCGGGTGGCCTGACCCATACCAGCGTGGCACTGCGCGATGCGCTTGCGGCGGTGGCAATCCCTTTCGTGGAGGTGCACATCTCGAATGTCCATGCCCGCGAATCCTTTCGGCACCACTCGTACTTGTCCGCCATCGCGCTCGGCGTGATCTGCGGCCTGGGTCCGGACGGATACCGGTTTGCCATCGACTTTGCGCTTAAATCGCGTTAATCTACGTCAACTTCATGTATCAGCAGCCACGTAGCCACCACCAGCGCGTTGCCAGCTCTCTTAAAACGAATAAAACACCAAGGGGTTTCACATGGATCTCAGAAAACTCAAGACCTTGATCGACCTGGTCGCCGAATCGGACATCGCTGAACTCGAAGTCACCGAAGGCGAAAGCAAGGTCCGCATCGTCAAGTCGTCCGCAAACCCTCAGGGCGGGATGATGATGGTCCCGCAGCAGGCGGTGCAGCACATCGCCGCGCCGGCCGCCCCGGCCCCGGCCGCCGCGCCGGCAGCCGCACCGGCCGCCGCCGAGCCGACCGGCCACGTGGTCAAGTCGCCGATGGTCGGCACCTTCTACCGTAGCTCGGCCCCGGGCGCCCCGGCTTTCGTCGAAGTCGGCCAGAGTGTCAAGCAGGGCGATACCCTGTGCATCATCGAAGCGATGAAGCTGCTGAACGAGATCGATGCCGAGGTCGCAGGCACGGTCACCAAGATCTTCGTGGAAAACGGCCAGCCGGTCGAATTTGGCCAGCCGCTCTTCATCATCGGCTAAGCACCTCCGGCCCGGCGGCGTCCTGCCGCCAGCCCATTCATGTCGTGTCCGGCGCGTGCTGTTACCAGTCTGCGCCGGTTTTCACTGAAACACCGAACCTACCATGTTTGAAAAAATCCTCATCGCCAACCGTGGTGAAATCGCGCTGCGTATCCAGCGCGCATGCCGCGAACTGGGCATCAAGACGGTCGTCGTTCACTCCGAGGCGGACAAGGACGCCAAGTACGTGAAACTGGCGGACGAATCCGTCTGCATCGGTCCGGCCCAGTCGACGCTCAGCTACCTGAACATGCCGGCGATTATCAGCGCCGCCGAAGTGACGGACGCCGAGGCGATCCACCCGGGCTACGGCTTCCTGTCGGAGAACGCCGACTTCGCCGAGCGCGTCGAGAAATCGGGCTTCGTCTTCATCGGCCCGCGTTCGGACTCGATCCGGCTGATGGGCGACAAGGTTTCGGCCAAGCAGGCGATGATCAAGGCCGGCGTGCCTTGCGTGCCGGGTTCGGACGGCGCCCTCTCGGACGACCCGAAAGAGATCATCCAGACCGCGCGCCGCGTCGGCTACCCGGTCATCATCAAGGCCGCCGGTGGTGGTGGCGGCCGCGGCATGCGCGTGGTGCATACCGAAGCCGCGCTGCTGAACGCCGTCCAGATGACCAAGACCGAAGCCGGCACCGCCTTCGGCAATCCGGAAGTCTACATGGAGAAGTTCCTGGAAAATCCGCGCCACGTGGAGATCCAGATCCTCGCCGACGAACACAAGAACGCCGTCTGGCTGGGCGAACGCGACTGCTCGATGCAGCGCCGCCACCAGAAGGTGATCGAGGAAGCACCGGCGCCGGGCATCCCGCGCAAGCTCATCGAGAAGATCGGCGACCGCTGCGCCGAAGCCTGCCGCAAGATCGGCTACCGCGGCGCCGGCACCTTCGAATTCCTGTACGAGAACGGCGAGTTCTACTTCATCGAGATGAACACCCGCGTGCAGGTGGAACACCCGGTCACCGAGATGATCACCGGGATCGACATCGTGCAGGAACAGATCCGCATCGCCTGCGGCGAGAAGCTGCGCTTCAAGCAGCGCGACATCATGCTGTCGGGCCACGCGATCGAGTGCCGCATCAATGCCGAGGACCCGTTCAAGTTCACGCCGTCCCCGGGCCGCATCACCGGCTGGCACCCGCCGGGCGGCCCCGGCATCCGCGTCGATTCGCACTCCTACGCGGGCTACTACGTGCCGCCGCACTACGACTCGATGATCGGCAAGGTCATCTCGTATGGCGCCACGCGCGAGCAGGCGATCCGCCGCATGCAAATCGCGCTCTCGGAAATGGTGGTTGAAGGTATCCTCACCAATATTCCGCTGCACCGCGAGCTGATGGTGGACGCCCGCTTCATCGAGGGCGGCACCAACATCCACTACCTGGAGCACAAGCTGGCCTCGAAGCCGGACCTGCCGAAGGAAACGGGGATCGGCGCCAAATCGGACACCAGGATAGACGCATGAGCTGGACTGAAGTCGTCATCGAAGTCGCGCGCGAACACGCCGAGGCCCTGTCGGACGCCCTGATGGAAGCGGGCGCCCTGTCGGTCTCGGTGGAAGACGCGGACGAAGGCACGGAGGCGGAAAAACCGCTGTTCGGCGAGCCGGGCATGGAACCGACCGAGACTGCCTGGGACCACTCGCGCGTGGTCGCGCTGACCGATACGGACGCCGACCAGTTCGCGATCGTGCAGGAAGCCGCCAACGCCATCCAGCTGCCGGTCGTGCCCTCGTTCACCACCCGCGCGGTGGAAGACGCCGACTGGGTGCGTCTGACCCAGTCGCAGTTCGAGCCGATCCACATCGGCACCAACATCTGGGTCGTGCCGAGCTGGCACGAGGCACCGGACCCGAACGGCCTGATCCTGGAACTCGATCCGGGCCTGGCCTTCGGCACCGGCAGCCATCCGACCACCCGCCTGTGCATGGAGTGGCTGGAAGCGCACCCGGCGCCCGGCAAGTCGGTGCTGGACTACGGCTGCGGCTCGGGCATCCTGGCGATGGTGGCCAAGAAGCTCGGCGCGAATGATGTGGCGGGGGTCGACATCGATCCGCAAGCGATCGAATCGGCGCGCGCCAATGCCGAGCGCAATGGCTGCGCCATCGACTTCTACGTGCCGGACGACTTCGCGGCGGCGCCCAACGCGCGCCATGCCAAGGGCCAGTTCGACATCGTGGTGGCCAACATCCTGTCGAGCCCATTGAAGCTGATGGCGCCGATGCTGTCCGGCCGCGTGGCGCCTGGCGGTTCGCTGGTCCTGTCGGGCGTGCTGGCGCGCCAGGCCGAGGAAGTGGCCGCCGCCTACGCTCCCTTCATCCAGCTGGGCGTCTGGGCCGAGCAGGACGGCTGGGTTGCCCTGCACGGCACGCTCGGCCAGGACACCGCACCTGCGCCGCGCTCCTCCGCCGGCTAAGGAAGCCGCCAGGCATGGCCCTCGCCACCCAATGCCCCCACTGCGGCACCGTGTTCCGCGTCGCCGCGGACCAGCTCAAGCTGCGTGGGGGCATCGTCCGTTGCGGCGCCTGTACCGAGGTCTTCGATGGCAATGCCGCCCTGGTAGACCTGGAGGGCGCCTCCGCGCCGCCTTCCGCCACGCCGGCTGCCGTGCCGGCTCCCGTAGCTGCCGCACCGGCGGCCGAGGAGACGGGCGACGAGGCCATTTATACGCTCGAATTCGACCGTACCTTCGCGCCTTTCGGCATCCTGCCGCAGGCCAGCACCGCGCCGGCGGCATCGGTACCGCTGGCGGCGCCTGCGCCGGTACCTGAGCCAGAACCAGAACCTGAGCCCGAGCCGGTACCGGAACCGCCTCCTGCGCCGCAACCTGAACCTGACCCCGAACCGGAAGCCGTAGCGGCGCCGGATCCGGCACTGCCTGCATCCTCGGCTCCGCCGGCACCGGGCGGGCCATCCGCGCGCCCCGCGCAGGCGCTCCCGCCGCCGCTGCTGCTGCGCGAATCCGGCCCGGCCACCGTCACCCTGCCGCTGCCGCCCAGCGCGCCGCCAGTGGCCCCGCGCACGCCGCGCGCCAAGGCAGGCAAGGCGGCCAAGGCAGCGGATGCGCGCGCGCGCCGCGCCCGGCCGGCGCCGGCCAGCATCGAAGCGCCCAAGCCGCCGCCGGAGCCGGACGAACCTGCCTTCGTGCGCCGCACCCGCCAGCGCGAGCGCTCGGGCAAGACGCTGCGCATCGCGCTCGCCGCTGGCAGCGCAGTCCTGCTGCTGGTGCTCGCCGCCCAGCTGGTGCGCGGCTTCCACGACCCGCTGGCGGCCCGCTATCCCGCCTTCAAGCCGGCGCTGGTGTCGCTGTGCGGCCTGCTCGGCTGCCGGGTCGAGCTGCCGGCGCGCATCGAGCAGCTGGTGATCGATACCGGCGAACTCACCACCCTCGGCGGCAACGCCTATACCTTCACGACCCAGCTGCGCAACCAGGGCCATACCGTACAGGCGTGGCCCAGCCTCGAGCTGACCCTGTCCAGCGCCGACGACAAGCCGCTGGTACGGCGCGTGTTCGGTCCGCGCGACTACCTGCCTGCCGGGCCGCTGCTGGCAGCCGGCTTCCCCGCCCGCGCCGAACAGCCGGTGAAACTGCACTTCCGCGTCGAGGAACCGGCACCGTCCGGTTACCATGTCGCCGTCTTCTATCCCTGAAAGCCCATCCATGACCCACACCGCCCTGATCTGCGGCTCGATCGCCTTCGACAAGATCATGCAGTACCACGGCCGCTTCGCCGACACCCTGCTGGCCGACCAGCTGCACCGCGTCAACGTGTCCTTCCTGGTGCCGAGCCTGCGCCTCGAGTACGGCGGCTGCGCGGTGAACATCGCCTACAACCTCAAGCTGCTGGGCGGCGAGCCGCTGGTCATGGGCACCATCGGCCAGGATGGCGGCGACTACCTGGAGCGCATGCGCAAGCAGGGCCTGGACACGCGCGCCATCCGCACCATCCCCGGCGCCTATACGGCTCAGTGCTTCGTCACCGCCGACCAGGACAACAACCAGATCAATGCCTTCCACCCGGGCGCCATGCAGCATTCGCACGAGAACAACGTGGGCGACCAGGGGCCGCTACGGGTGGCGATCATCTCGCCGGATGGCCGCGACGGCATGCTCAAGCACGCCGCCGACTGCGCCGCCCTGGGTGTTCCCTTCATGTTCGACCCGGGCCAGCAGCTGCCGATGTTCTCCGGCGACGAGCTGCTCCGCTGCATCGACGGCGCCAGCTACCTGGCCTGCAACGACTACGAGTTCGAAGTGGTGATGGACCGCACCGGACTGGGCCTGGAACAGATCGCGGCGCGCCTGGACGCGCTGGTCGTCACGCGCGGCGGCGAAGGCTCGGACATCTACGCGGGCGGCGAGCGGCACCGCATTCCGGCGGTCCAGGCCGAGCAGGTGGTCGACCCCACCGGCTGTGGCGACGCCTACCGCGCCGGCCTGCTGTACGGGATCACGCAAGGTTTCGACTGGCCGACCACCGGCCGCATTGCCAGCCTGCTGGGCGCAATCAAGATCGCCCATGCCGGCGGCCAGAACCACAGCGTCGCGCCGGAAGAGATCGACCGCAGGTTCGAGGCGGCCTTCGGCTACCGCTTCCGCTGAACGCCGCAGCCGGCGGCAGCCGGCAAGGCATGAAAAAGGGGCCCCCATGGGGCCCCTCGTCATTTGCTGCGCCGGACGGCACCGTCAGCGGTAGAAGAGTTGCTGCAGCACGAACTTGATGATCTGGATCAGCACGAAGGCCACCAGCACCGACAGGTCGATTCCGCCCACCGGCGGCACCACGCGCCGGATCGGACGCAGGATCGGCGTATTCAGCGCGTGCACGAAGGGCGCCAGCGGCGCATGCGGATTGACCCAGCTGAACACCACCTCGATGATCAGGAGCGCCATGAAACCATACAGGATCCAGGTCAGGAAGCGGTACAGCGCATGGGTCAGCATCATTTCCCACGGCACTCCCGCCACCAGCAGCAGCGAGCTGGCCAGCAGCACCACCAGGAAGGCGCCGATCAGGCTCGCCCAGTCATAGCCGCCCATGCCGGGTACCAGGCGCCGCAGGGGCAGCACCAGCCAGTCGGTCAGGGTGAAGATGAAGTGGCCGATCTGCTGGGGCGGACGCACGCGGATCGCCTGCATCCAGAAGCGCAGCAGCAGCATTCCTCCCAGCAGGCTGGCAGCGGTATCGACGATAAACTGGAGAATGGACAGCACGTAGGCTCCTCAAAAAAAAACCGCCGTGTGAAAATCACACAGCGGTATTTTGCCTGATCCAGGCAAGACTCGCCATCGAGCCTGGATTATGGGCGGCTGCTGGTCGGGAATGGCCAGGCGGCTGCCGGCGACAGCGTGGTTTTTGCCGCCGGAGCTGGCGCGGTTGCCTTGCTGTCGGCCTTGCCATCCGATTTCGAATCGGATTTCGATTCGGGCTTGGTGTCGGCTTTTGCCTCGGCCTTGGTTTCCTGCTTGGAATCGGCTTTCGAATCCGCCTTGGTGTCGGCCTTGCTATCGGCTTTCACTTCCGGTTTGGTATCGGCTTTGGTTTCCGGTTTCGATTCGGCTTTTACTTCCGGCTTGGCTTCGGCTTTTGCAGCAGGCTTGGCGGCAGCGGATTTGGATGCTGCCGATTTAGCCGGCGCAGCGGTTTTGGCGGGCGCAGTCGATTTGGCTGGAGCAGCCGATTTGGCCGGAGCAGCCGATTTAGCCGGTGCTGCCGATTTAGCCGGTGCTGCCGCTTTCTTGGCCGCAGGTTTGGCAGCGGCTTTCGCCGGCGCGGCGGCTTTGGTCGCGGCCGCTTTCTTCGCCGCCGGCTTGGCTACCGATTTGGTGGCAGCGGTTTTAGCGGCGGTCGCTTTCTTTGCGGCTGGCTTGGCGGCGGCTTTTGCAGCCGGCTTGGCAGCCGTTTTCTTGGCTGCAGGTTTGGCGGCCGATTTTGCTGCCGACTTGGTTGCCGATTTTGCCGCGGTCTTGGCAGCCGATTTCACGGCAGGCTTGGCGGCTGCTTTCTTGGCTGCAGGTTTAGCAGCGGCTTTCTTGGCTGCAGGTTTAGCAGCGGCTTTCTTGGCTGCAGGTTTAGCAGCGGCTTTCTTGGCTGCAGGCTTGGCTGCCGCTTTCTTTGCTGCAGGTTTTGCTGCCGGCTTGGCGGCGGCTTTCTTGGCGGCCGGCTTTGCTGCAGATTTAGCAGCGGCTTTCTTGGCTGCCGGCTTGGCGGCCGCTTTCTTTGCTGCAGGTTTTGCTGCCGGCTTGGCGGCGGCTTTCTTGACGGCCGGCTTGGCAGCGGCTTTCTTTGCTGCAGGCTTGGCGGCTGCTTTCTTTGCTGCAGGTTTTGCTGCCGGCTTGGCTGCCGCCTTCTTCGCTGCCGGCTTGGCTGCGGTCTTTGCAACCGGTTTTGCAGCGGCTTTCTTCGCTGCCGGCTTGGCGGCGGCCTTGGTGGCGGCGGCCTTGGTGGCGGTGGTCTTGCTTGCGGCGGTCGACTTGGTCGCGGCGGTAGCGCGCTTGGCCGCAGGCTTGGCGGCGGTGCCTGCCTTCTTCGCTGCCGGCTTGGCGGCGGTCTTGGTCGCGGTGGCCTTGGCGGCCGGCTTGGCGGCGGCGGCTTTCTTCGCTGCCGGTTTCTCGGCGGCTGCCTTTGCTGCCGGCTTGGTGGCCTTCGTCACGGACGAAGGCGCGCTTTTTGCTGCTGCCTTTGCTGCTGGTTTCTTAGCGGTTGCCATTTTGATTCTCCTTCATCTGCGATGAGAAATACGCTCAAGGTTAAAACCCGACCACCCATTGCTGGCGGGCGAATTATTCATCGGACCAAACCGCCAGGCAATTTGGGCCAATGAATCCGGCACCGGCTGAACTGCTGCAATTCCTCACAATTGCAGCGCTTCAGCCAAGGTCGACAGGCAACCGACTCAATGCGCTTTCACATCGCTACCCTCTCGGGCGCGAAAAGAAAAAGCCGCCTTGCCTGAACATGGTCAGGCAGTGCGGCTTGTTCTTTTCGCTTCGCTTACGTGCATACTGATTGAATCAGTGTCCTATTGTTTCGATCGATTACTGCCTGGATGGACGCGACAATATCACATGTTCACGTTTTGACAAATTCAATCATGTAAAGTACACGAAAACCTTGTGAGCGCGCAACCCGGACACGGCAAATCAAATCGCGTTTTCCGCCTTGAATAGCGGCGTTTCCACATTCCCGGCACAGCCCGCATCATTTGAAACGCTATTCCAATTACGCCGATGCCGCAGCGCTTTCGTATCGCTGCGCACCGCGCCGTTTCGCGCCGGACGCTGTCAGGCCAATTCCCCGGAATCCGCTATCGGGCCGCAACGCAGCCGACGAATTGATCAGCCCTTCCCGCTTGGACCAGCCGATATGGCAAACGTGCCCGCGACATGCACGCGATATTGCGCACTTCCTAGTCGACGACCCGCAGCAGGTCCATCTTGCACAGCCAGGCCAGCCCGCGCAGCAGCATCGGCCGGTCGCAGGGGCCGAGCGTGTCGATCAGTTCCTCCACCTCCAGCGGACGCGGGCCGATGGCGCCGAACAGGCGGCCGAAGTCTTCCAGTGTCGGCAGTGAAGCCGCCGCGAAACGGTTGATCGCCAGCTCGCGGTACTGATTGACCCGTGCCAGCGAGGCATCCGGCGCCAGCTCCACCAGCGAGGCCGCGCCGAGCGCGCGGGTCGGGTAGCTGGCAAACAGGCGGAACGGATCGGGACGGTCGGGCGCGCGTGCGGGCAGCGGCGGCGCCAGCACCGGGTCGGCGCGCCGGCGCTCGGCCAGTTCGTCCCACAGGGCGCGGTAGCGCCTGAAGATCACGCTCCAGTCGAACTCCGATCGGGCCCGGGCACGCCCCTGGCTGCCCAGGTGCTGGCGCAGGCCCGCGTCGCGCACCAGGCGTCCGTAGGCCTGTGCCAGCAAGGCCCCGTCCAGGGCCACCGCCTGGCTGGCGTGGCCGCAGTACATGTCAACGCTGTCCACGCCATCGTCGTAGCGCAGCGCCAGGTCGGGACCCGCGCCCGGTCCCGGCATCACGGTCGGGATGCGGTAGCCATCGACGCCGTCGCGCACCGTGTCGCGGTAGCCGTTCCAGTCCGAGACCACGCAGGGCAGCCCGGCCGCCATCGCTTCGAGCGGGGCCAGGCCGAAGCTCTCCTGGACATTGTCGGCCAGCGAAGTGAACACGTCGGCGGCGGCCCAGGCATCGCCCTGCTGGTCCGCCGCGCGTCCATCCAGCTCGACCAGGCGCACCGAGGGACACAGCAGCGCCGCCGCTTCGCGGAACGCCGCCTCGACGGCCTCGCCGGCGGACCAGCCGGCAATCAGGAGGTGTACCCGCCGCCCGCCCTTCTCCGCCCGCTCCAGCGCCGTGAACATCTGCTGCGGATGCGACTTGGCATGCAGGGACAGGCGGCCCAGGTAGAGGAAGGCGACATCGTCCGCGCCGAGACCGAAGCGGGCGCACGCTTCCTGGCGCCGCGCCGGGTCCGGCGCCAGGCTGTCGCAGTGCACGCCGAGCGGAATCAGGGGCAGCTGGGGCAGCTCGAAGCGCTGCGCCCCGAGCCGCGTGCGCAGGTAGTCGGCCTGCTCCTCGACCAGCACGCGCAGGCTGTCGCGCACCGCGCGCGAGGTGCAGATGATGGCGTCCCAGCCGCGCACCGGCGCCACCAGCAGGCTGGTCACCATGCCCATCGTCTCGTGCGAGGCAATGGCGTGCGTGATGCCGCACAGGCTGTAGCGGTCCTGGCCGGCGGCCAGGCGGCGCCAGGCCAGGCGCGCGATGCCGGGATCGGGGTGGAGCAGGCAGCCGAAGCGTTCCAGTTCCTGCGGTGCGGACTGCGGGACCCAGGCCAGGCTGCCCGCATGGCCCTGTTCGCGCAGGGCCGCCGCACACGCCTCGACGTGGCTGCGTTCGGAAGCGAAGCAGCCCAGCTCGCCCACCTCCGGATCGCGTGCGATCGCGCGCAGCAGGCCGACGCCCGCCGACTGGCGGCCCATCAGTTTCTGGCCGGCGGTGGAAAAGGCCTCGGGAAGATAGTGTAGGGCGAAGCGCTTGGCCATGCGGTCTCCTGCGGCCACGCGCATGCGCCGGGGAGGCGGCGCAGGGCTGGCCTGTCGCGGCCATCATAGCGGGCGCGCGCGGACCGCGGCGCAGGCCTGCGGGCGCGGGCGCTGTGGCATCAGTCGCAGGCGCTGCCACCCTCGGCAATCCACCACTTCCCGCCGCGGTAGGCAAGGAGCACGCCGGCGATGCAGGCTTCATTCGGCGCATACTGCAGCGCCACGCCTTCCCCGCGCCATTCGACCGTTACGCGCCAGGCCTGTCCCTTGGCCATCACTTCGCGCACCAGTTCCTCGCTAGGTGGCAGGTACACGACATCCGGGTCGGAGCCGGTGTCTTCGTAGGTCATTTTCGTCCGGGGACCCAGCAGCAGCCTGACCTGGCGCGCATTGGCGGGCGTGGCGGGCGCGCACAGGAGCGTGTCGACCGCCCGCCACAGTGCCGGCGTGGCGGGAAGCTTCAGCCGGTCCAGCGAGGCCTTCAGGGCCTTGCGCTCGCCGGTCTTGCACGCATGCGGATACCGTTCGCCATGGACGTCCAGGTCTTCATGCGCCTGCGGCGCAGCGGTGGCGGCGGTGGTGATGCTTCCAAACAGGCCCGCTGCCAGCAAGCCCGCGAGGTGGCAGGAAAAGCGGCGCATCGTCTTCCTTTCAATGAGCATGTGCCTTGGTGGTGGCCAGCGCATGCATTAGACAGGCTTTGCCGGAAAACCGCCTCCGTTAACGACAAAGGCCCGTCACGATGGACGGGCCCTGTTCACGCACACCGCAAAGATGCGCGGTGTGACATCAATCCCAGCTCAGCGCACCGCCGGTCTGGTACTCGGTCACGCGGGTCTCGAAGAAGTTGCGCTCCTTCTTCAGGTCGATCATCTCGCTCATCCACGGGAACGGGTTCTCTTCGTTCGGGAACAGCTGGTCCAGGCCGATCTGCACGGCGCGGCGGTTGGCGATGAAGCGCAGGTAGCCCTTGAACATCGGGGCGTTCAGGCCCAGCACGCCGCGCGGCATGGTGTCTTCGGCGTAGCGGTATTCGAGGTCGACCGCCTGCATGAACAGGACCTTGAGCTCTTCGCGGAAGGCCGGGGTCCACAGCTGCGGGTTTTCCATCTTGATCGTGTTGATCAGGTCGATCCCGAAGTTCACGTGCATCGACTCGTCGCGCAGGATGTACTGGTACTGCTCGGCGGCGCCGGTCATCTTGTTCTGGCGGCCGAGCGCCAGGATCTGGGTGAAGCCGACGTAGAAGAACAGGCCTTCCATCAGGCAGGCGAACACGATGATCGACTTCAGCAGCTTCTGGTCGTTTTCCAGGGTGCCGGTCTTGAATTCCGGATCGGTCAGGACATTGATGAACGGGATCAGGAACTGGTCCTTGTCGTGGATCGATTCGATCTCGTTGTAGGCGTTGAAGATCTCGCGCTCGTCCAGGCCCAGCGACTCGACGATGTACTGGTAGGCGTGGGTGTGGATCGCCTCCTCGAAGGCCTGGCGCAGCAGGTACTGGCGGCATTCCGGCGCCGTGATGTGGCGGTAGGTGCCCAGCACGATGTTGTTGGCGGCCAGCGAGTCGGCGGTGACGAAGAAGCCGAGGTTGCGCTTGACGATGCGGCGCTCGTCTTCGCTCAGGCCGTTCGGGCTCTTCCACAGCTCGATGTCGCGCTGCATGTTCACTTCCTGCGGCATCCAGTGGTTCGCGCAGCCGGCCAGGTACTTGTCCCATGCCCACTTGTACTTGAACGGCACCAGCTGGTTCACGTCGGTCTGGCCGTTGATGATGCGCTTGTCGTCGGCGTTGACGCGCTTGGCGACTTCGGCGGCGGCAGGTAGCGCTTCGCCGGCGGCTTGCGCTGCGCGCGGGGCTGGTGTGGTGCTTGGTTCGTCGTCCCAGGAGAGCATGTGTTTGTTCCTTCTTTCGTGACTGCGTCCGCGCGGGGCGGACGGTCGTATTGGTTCAGTAAAGTCAGCGGCGATTCAGTGGTGCGGCCCGGCGCTCATGCCGGCCCGCACCCGATGTCGCTGAGTGACAGCTTATTGGCAAGCCTCGCACTCGTCGAAGCCGGCGTCGCCCGGACGCAGGTAGCAGGCGGCGCCTTCCACCACTTCCGCGCTTGCCGCCGCAGGTGTTGCCGATGCGGCGGCCACCGGGCCGTTCGCTGCCGCCGGGGCGCCGGCCGGCGCGGCATGGCCGGCCACCAGGCCGCCCGAGACCGGCACCGCGTTCAGCGCGCCGGTACGGGTGGTCGACTTCTCCATGTGTGTCGCCGCGATGGTGCGCAGGTAATACGTGGTCTTCAGGCCGCGCAGCCAGGCCAGCTTGTACGTTTCATCCAGCTTCTTGCCCGAGGCGCCGGCCATGTAGATGTTCAGCGACTGGGCCTGGTCGATCCACTTCTGGCGGCGCGAAGCCTGTTCCACCAGCCACTTCGGCTCGACTTCGAAGGCGGTCGCGTAGATGTCGCGCAGGTCTTGCGGCACGCGGTCGATCTTGGACAGCGAACCGTCGAAGTACTTCAGGTCGGCGATCATCACTTCGTCCCACAGGTCGCGTGCCTTCAGGTCGCGCACCAGATAGGCATTGATCTCGGTGAACTCGCCCGACAGGTTCGACTTCACGTACAGGTTCTGGAAGGTCGGCTCGATGCAGGCCGACACGCCGATGATGTTCGAGATGGTCGCGGTCGGGGCGATCGCCACGCAGTTCGAGTTACGCATGCCGAAAGCTTTGATGCGCTCGCGCACCACGCTCCAGTCCATCGATTCGCTCGTGTCCTGCTCGAGGTAGCCGCCGCGTTCCTCGGCCAGCAGCTTGATCGAGTCCTGCGGCAGGATGCCGCGGTCCCACAGCGAACCTTCGTAGGTCTCGTAGCGGCCGCGCTCCTCGGCCAGTTCGGTCGAGGCCAGGTAGGCGTAGTAGCAGACGGCTTCCATCGACTTGTCGGCGAATTCGACTGCCTTGTCCGAGGCGAAGGGCACGCGCATCATGTGCAGGCAGTCCTGGTGGCCCATGATGCCCATGCCCACCGGACGGTGGCGCAGGTTCGAATTGCGCGCCTTGTCCACGGCGTAGTAGTTGATGTCGATGACGTTGTCGAGCATGCGCATCGCGGTGCGGATGGTCTTCTGCAGCTTGGCGTGGTCCAGGCCCTCGCCCTTCATGTGCTGCGGCAGGTTCACCGAGCCCAGGTTGCAGACGGCGATCTCGTCGGCGCTGGTGTTCAGGGTGATCTCGGTGCACAGGTTCGACGAGTGCACCACGCCGACGTGCTGCTGCGGCGAACGGATGTTGCACGGATCCTTGAAGGTGATCCACGGGTGGCCGGTCTCGAACAGCATCGACAGCATCTTGCGCCACAGGTCGAGCGCTTCGACCTTCTTGTACACGGTCATTTCGCCGCGTGCGGCCTTGGCTTCATAGGCGACGTAGGCTTCTTCGAAGGCCTTGCCGACCTTGTCGTGCAGGTCCGGCGTTTCGCTCGGCGAGAACAGGCTCCAGTAGCCCTTTTCCATCACGCGCTTCATGAACAGGTCCGGAATCCAGTTCGCGGTGTTCATGTCGTGGGTGCGGCGGCGGTCGTCGCCGGTGTTCTTGCGCAGGTCGAGGAATTCCTCGATGTCCATGTGCCAGGTTTCCAGGTAGGCGCAGACCGCGCCCTTGCGCTTGCCGCCCTGGTTCACGGCGACGGCGGTGTCGTTGACCACTTTCAGGAACGGCACCACGCCCTGCGACTTGCCGTTGGTGCCCTTGATGCGCGAGCCCAGTGCGCGCACCGGGGTCCAGTCGTTGCCCAGGCCGCCGGCGAACTTCGACAGCAGCGCGTTTTCCTTGATGGCGTCGTAGATGCCTTCCAGGTCGTCGCCCACGGTGGTCAGGTAGCACGAAGACAGCTGCGAACGGCGGGTGCCCGAGTTGAACAGGGTCGGGGTCGAGCTCATGAAATCAAAACTCGACAGCAGGTTGTAGAACTCGATGGCGCGCGCTTCGCGGTCGCTTTCCCTCAGGGCCAGGCCCATCGCGACGCGCATGTAGAAGGCCTGCGGCATCTCGATGCGGGTTTCGCGCACGTGCAGGAAGTAGCGGTCGTACAGGGTCTGCAGGCCGATGTAGCCGAACTGCAGGTCGCGGTCGGCGACGATGGCTTTCGCCAGGCGCTCGAGGTCGTAGGTGCCCAGCGCTTCGTCCAGCAGCTCGTTCTGGATGCCCTTGGCGATGTACTGCGGGAAGTAGGTGATGTATTCGGCAGCGGCGCCAGCCTGCGGCACTTCATGGCCGAAGACTTCCTTGCGGATGGTATGCAGCAGGATGCGCGCGGTGACCTGGCTGTAGGCCGGGTCTTTTTCCATCAGTGCGCGGGCGGCCAGGATGGCCGACTTGTACAGCTCCTCGACCGGCACGCCGTCGTACAGGTTCTTCAGGGTCTCGGCGACGATCGCGTCGGCGTCGACATGCTTTTCCAGGCCCGAGCAGGCGGCGTTCACGAGGGCGTGGACGTCGTTCATGTCGAGCGGACGGCGCTGGCCGCCGTCGACCACGTGGATCTGCGGCGCGGCGACCGGGGTGCCGCCAGCGGCTGCCTTGGCGGCCTTGCGTTCTTCCATGCGCTTGGCGCGGTACAGCACGTATTCGCGCGCGACGTCATGCTCGCCCGAGCGCATCAGCGACAGTTCGACCTGGTCCTGCACGTCCTCGATGTGGAAGGTGCCGCCGTTCGGCTGGCGGCGCACCAGCGCGGCCACCACGTTGTTGGTCAGCTGTTCCACCAGCTCGCGGATGCGGGCCGAGACCGCGCCCTGGCCGCCGGCGACGGCGAGGAAGGCCTTGGTCATCGCGACCGAGATCTTGTGCGGCTCGAACGCGACCACGGCGCCGTTGCGGCGGATGACGCGATAATCGCCACGCGCGGCGATCTCGGCCGGGGTGGCGGTGGCCGCCGCGCCAGTAGCGACGTGCGGAACGATCGAAATGTCTTGTGCTGTTTGCATTGAGCCTCCAGTGGCAGCGGAACCTGCCGTCGTTTGTTTTAACCAGTCTTGTCAGCTGGACAAAATTTTGAGCAAAGCGAACCCCCGCCAGCGAAAACGATTGCTGACAATCAAGAAAAGAACAGTACGGCAGGGTGGAAAATCGCTGATGAATCAGTGGCTTGCAGAGCAAGCTTCACGTCGATGCTGAACTAGTTGCCTGTCGTTCAATACCACTATATCTAGTGTTCAACGTTGAGATCAGACTAATTGTAGTGGCTGACCCAAGTCAGGGCAAGCGAATTACTTTTCAATTTTTGGCCTTTTTTTTGCCTCGCAGGCTTGACAAGACGTTATAGCGAGACTGGCGGGCAGCTGGCGGTGAGTAAGTGCTAACCAAGGCTGCCAGCGCTGCTCATTGCGTAATCAAGGCCATCCGGGATGCATTATCCTTGTTAGTTTTGCACTGGCGAAAAGACAACAACACCCCTCAGGCATGGTCGTCCGGCGCGCAGATTTCCAGCTTCTGAATCTGGTAGCGCAGCTGGCGCACGCTGATCCCCAGCAGGGCCGCGGCCTGGGTGCGGTTGAACTGCGTCTGCTGCAGCGCGCGTCCGATGATCTCGCGCTCGACCTGGTTCAGGTACTCGGGCAGGTTGCTGGGCAAGCCGGTCGGCCCGAGCTGGGCAGTTCCCGCCATCTGCGCGGACAGCGCCGCTGGCGGCGACCCCGTCTCCGGTACCGGCGCCGGCGCCGGTTGCGGCAAGGACGGCGGCAGCGTCGCCGCAGCCGGCTGCCCGCTCCCGCCCTCGGCCGGGCGCGCCGCCTTCAGCGACAGGTCGCCGACTTCGATCACGCCATCGTTGGCGAAAGCCAGCGCCCGCTCCAGCACGTTTTCCAGCTCGCGGATGTTTCCCGGGAAGGAATAGGCGCGCAGCGCCTCGAGCACGCCCGGGCCCAGTGCGGCCTGGTTCGGCCCGGCCAGGCGCGCCAGGATCGTCGCGGCCAGCACCGGCAGGTCGTCGAGCCGTTCGCGCAGCGGCGGCAGCGCCAGCTCGATCACGTTCAGGCGGTAGAACAGGTCCTGCCTGAACCTGCCCTGCTCCACGCAGCGCGCCAGGTCCTGGTGGGTGGCGCTGATGATGCGCACGTCGACCGGCTCCTCGGCCGTGGCGCCGATCTTGCGCACGCGCCGCTCCTGGATCGCGCGCAGCAGCTTGACCTGCATCGGCAGCGGCAGGTCGGCCACTTCGTCCAGCATCAGGGTGCCGCCGTTGGCGGCCTGGAAGAAGCCGTCGCGCTCCTCCGCAGCGCCAGTGAAGGCGCCCTTGCGGTAGCCGAAGAACTCGGCCTCCATCAGCGTTTCCGGGATCGCCCCGCAGTTCACCGCCACGAAAGGCTTGCTGGCGCGCGAGCTCAGGGCGTGGATTTCGCGCGCGGCCAGTTCCTTGCCGCTGCCGGATTCGCCGGTGATCGAGATCGGCGCGTTGGAGCGCGCCAGGCGCCCGATCTGGGCGCGCAGCGCCGTCATCGCGGGCGAACTGCCGATCATGCGCGAGCCGGGCGCCGCGCCATCGGCCGGCGCCGGCGGCGCTTCCAGCAGCTTCAGGGCCGAGCGCACCATCACCCGCAGCGCGTCCAGCGCCACCGGCTTGGAGATGTAGTCGAAGGCGCCGGCCTTGAGCGCCACCACGGCGTTCTCGGCGCTGCCATAGGCGGTGATCACGGCGATCGGCGTGCCGCTGCCGGCGGCGCTCACTTCGCGCACCAGTTCCAGCCCGAGGCCATCGGGCAGGCGCATGTCGGTCAGGACCAGCGCGTAGTCATGCTCGTCCAGCAGGGCGCGCGCCTGGCGCAGCGTGGCCGCGCTGTCGACGTCCAGGCCCATCTTGAGCAGGGTGATCTCGAGCAGTTCGCGCAGGTCGGCTTCGTCGTCGACCACGAGGATGCGGGGTGCGGCCATGGTTTCCTTTCTTGTCGTCGCTAGGCGGCAGGCTG
Source organism: Massilia sp. MS-15 (assembly GCF_020176695.1). Classification (GTDB taxonomy): domain Bacteria; phylum Pseudomonadota; class Gammaproteobacteria; order Burkholderiales; family Burkholderiaceae_D; genus Telluria; species Telluria hydrophila. Next base: position 68,192 of record NZ_JAIWIA010000027.1, read on the forward strand.
GGCGAAACTGATCACGAAGCGGCCGCTGGCCTCGGCGGCATCGGCGCCATCGTTGCCATCGTTGCCATCGTTGCCATCGGCGCCGTCGGTGCCATCAGTGCCATCAATGGCATCGAAACGGTATTCGTAGTCGAGTTGCGCATCGTTGTTCAGGCACAGCTCGCGCGCCAGGTACAGGCCCAGGCCCGTGCCCTTGCTCGAGGTGGTGTAGAAGGGCTCGAACAGGTGGGCCCGCACTTCGGGCGTGATCCCGGGGCCGTCGTCCTGCACGTGCAGCTCGATCCTGCCGGCGGCGTCGTGGGCGGGAAAGACGCGGATGCTGGCCGGCCGGCGGCTGGCGTAGCGCACCGCGTTGCCCAGCAGGTTGAGCAGCACTTCGTGCAGGTGCAGCGGATCGAAGCGTACCGCGCTGGCGCCGGGGTCGCCGATGTAGAGCACTTCCTGCGCCAGCCCGTGGGTCTCGCAGAACTCGGCCTTCAGCTCGGCCAGGAAGGCGCCCAGCCGCACCGGCTCGCCGTTCGGCTGCACCTTGCGCGACAGTTGCAGGATGTCCTCGACCATGCGGTTCACCCGCGCCACGTTGTCGCCCACGATCTTCAGCAGGCGCACCTCGGCCGGGCCGTGCAGGTCTTCGGCCAGCAGCGCGGTGGCATGGCCGATCGCCGACAGCGGATTGCGCACCTCGTGCGCGATGCTGGCGGTGAGGCGGCCCATCGAGGCCAGCTTCAGCTGCTGCGCCTGGTTTTCGATGGCGCTCACGTCCTGCATGAAGACCACGCTGCGGCCCAGCGCCACGCCGCCCGTATCGACACGCGCGAAGCGCAGCTTCAGGTGCACCGGCCCGTCGCGCCGCCCGCGCAGCGCACCGGCCTCCTGCTGGTAGGGTTTGATGGTGACGAAGGCGGCGCCGTCGACCGGGGCGCGCAGCCAGCCGGCGAATGCCTGGGCCAGCGGCTCGAGGCCGGGCGCCTCGCCCAGCCTGAAGCCGGCCGCCTCGCCTTCCAGGCCGAGCATGCGGCGCGCCGCCGGGTTGCCGGTGAAGACCGTGCTGTCGTCGCCCGCCACCAGGATGCCGTCGCCGACGTCGGCCATCACGATCCCGTTGATCACCTGCTGCACGCGCAGGTCGGCGCCGCGCTGGGCGGCCAGTTCTTCCTGCTTGATCAGGCGCGCGGCCAGCCGGTTCACCAGCAGCGCGCAGGCGAAGAAGGCGGCGCCGTACAGGCCGGCCTGCATCAGCGGCGGCTGGCGCTCCAGCATGAATACCTGCCAGGTGGCCTCCAGCAGCAGGAACAGGGTCGCCACCGCGCTGGCGAACAGCGCCAGCGAGAGCGGCGCCAGGATCGCGGTGCCGGCCAGCGGAAACAGGTAGAGGATCGCCAGGCCGCTGCGCATGCCGCCCGCATCGAGGTAGAGCAGCGAGATCACGGCCAGGTCGAGCGCCACCTGCCCTCCCAGCTGCAGCGCGAAGCGGCGCCGCCACCAGGTGGCCAGCACCGCGAACAGCAGGGCCGCGGCCAGGTAGAACAGGCAGGCCCGGGTATTCACCGCGTCCAGGCGGCCGGCGCCGCCGTTGATGCCCATGCCCAGGTAGAGCAGCAGCACCAGCGCGATGACGATGCGGGTGACGGTGAGGGTCTGCAGCGAACGCCACAGGGTCGCGCGCGATGCGGGAGACAGCAGGGTACGGACGGGCATCGGCCGGCCTAGCGCGGCGGCAGGCGCGCGTGGCCCGGCGAACAATAATCCTGGCCGTCGGCGTGCACCGCTTCCGAGGCCGGGAAATGCAGGCCGCAGTGGGCGCACTGGGTCATGTTCTCGATCCCGGCTGCCGGCGCCTCGCTGCGCGGGGGAGGCTGCACGGGCGGCTGGTGGCGCGCACCGAGCGCCTTCAGCTTGGCGCGCACGGCCAGCACCACCAGCCCCACCAGCAGGATCCAGAACAGCACGCGGCTCATGCCAGCCCCCGGTGCAGCACGACTTCCAGCACGAAGCGGCTGCCGACATAGGCCAGCGCCAGCGTGGCGAAACCGGCCAGCGTGAAGCGCAGCGCGGTCTTGCCGCGCCAGCCCTGGTAACGGCGGCCCGCCAGCAGCGCCGCGAACAGCAGCCAGGACAGCAGTGCGAACACGCTCTTGTGGTCCAGGCGCAGCGCGCGTCCGAACAGCTGTTCGGAGAACACCACGCCCGACAGCACCGTCAGGCTGAGCAGGATGAAGCCGATCCAGATCACGCGGAACAGCAGCTTTTCCATGGTCAGCAGCGCCGGCAGCTGGTCCAGCGCGCTGCCGAGCCAGCCGCCGCCGGCGGTGCGCGTGTGCAGGCGCGCCTCCTGCAGGGCCATCAGCACCGCGTGGAAGGCGGCGATGGTGAGCGTGCTGTACGCCAGCACCGCCACCACCACGTGCCAGCCGAAGGCCGGTGACTGGCCATCGAGCGGCAGCAGGCTGCCGGGGAACAGCATCGGCAACGCGCTGGCCGCGACGGCGCAGGGCATCACCAGGCGGCGCATGCCGTCGAGGGCGAAATTGCGGTTTTCCAGCCAGTAGGCGGCCACCGAGACCCACAGGGCGCTCGACAGCATGATGGCGAAGCCGACCCGCAGCCGGCCCGGCGCGAGCACGTCGAGCCCGAGCGCGGCGCCATGCGCCACCCAGGCCAGGGCGGTCACGCCGGAAATCGCGGCGCCCCGGCGCGACGGCAGCAGGGCGCACACCGCGTACAGCAGGGCCGCGGCGAGAAAGAGGGAGTTCTGCATAATAAGAGTCTACACCATCGGGAAACGGCGGGAACAGGGCCTGGCCTGGCAAGGATGGCAAGCCTTGCGCATGGGAGAGGCCGCCCGGCAGCGAATATTTGCGCTGGCGGGCCGGCGCGGCCGGACTGGGCGCCTGGCGCAAGGTAGAATGTCGGTTTACCGAATTTGTCGTGCTGTCTTATATAGTCAGGTAGAACATGCTAGATAACCTTACCCAACGCCTAGCCAAGGTCGTCAAGACGATGCGCGGCGAGGCGCGTCTTACCGAGGCGAACACCGCCGAGATGCTGCGCGAAGTGCGCATGGCCCTGCTGGAAGCCGACGTGGCGCTGCCGGCGGTGCGCGAGTTCATCGCCAAAGTCAAGGAGAAAGCGCTGGGCGAAGAAGTCATCGGCTCGCTCAGCCCGGGCCAGGCCCTGGTCGGCGTGGTGCAGCGCGAGCTGGCCGCCCTGATGGGCGCCGACCTCGGCCCCGATGCCACCCAGCTCTCCTTCGCCCAGCAGCCGCCGGCGATCATCCTGATGGCCGGCCTGCAGGGCGTGGGCAAGACCACCACCACCGGCAAGCTGGCCAAGTATCTGAAGGAGCAGAAGAAAAAGAAGGTCCTGACCGTCTCGGCCGACGTGTACCGCCCGGCCGCGATCGCGCAGCTGGAATCGGTCACGAAGCAGGTCGGCGCCGACTTCTTCCCGACCACGGCCAGCGACAAGCCGGTCGACATCGCGAAGAACGCGCTCGACTGGGCGAAGAAGCACTACCACGACGTCCTGATCATCGACACCGCCGGCCGCCTCGGCATCGACGAAGCGATGATGCAGGAGATCGCCGCGGTGCACGCCGCCGTCAATCCGGTCGAGACCCTGTTCGTGGTCGACGCCATGCTGGGCCAGGATGCGATCAACACCGCCAAGGCCTTCAACGACGCCCTGCCCCTGACCGGCGTGGTGCTGACCAAGCTCGATGGCGATTCGCGCGGTGGCGCGGCGCTGTCGGTGCGCCACGTGACCGGCAAGCCGATCAAGTTCGCCGGCGTGTCCGAAAAGCTGGACGGCCTGGAAGCCTTCGACCCGACCCGCATGGCCAACCGCGTGCTGGGCATGGGCGACATCCTCGCGCTGGTGGAAGAAGCGCGCAAGGGCGTCGATGCGGAAGCGGCGACCGAGCTGGCCAACAAGATCAAGGGTGGCGGCAAGTTCGACATGAACGACTTCAAGGCCCAGCTGACCCAGATGAAGAAAATGGGCGGCATGTCCGGCCTGCTCGATAAACTGCCGGCCCAGTTCCAGCAGGCGGCCGCCGGCGCCAACATGGACCAGGCCGAAAAGCAGGTGCGGCGCATGGTCGGCATCATCGATTCGATGACCGCGCTGGAACGCGCCAAGCCGGAACTGATCAAGGCCAACCGCAAGCGCCGCATCGCGGCAGGCGCCGGCGTGCAGGTGCAGGAAGTGAACCGCATGCTGAACCAGTTCGAGCAGATGCAGACCATGATGAAGAAACTCAAAGGCGGCGGCCTGATGAAGATGATGCGCGGGATGAAGGGCATGATGCCCGGCATGCGCTGACCTCTTGCGGCGCTTCCCGGAAAACCGCGCGGGCCCTGGCCTGGCGCGGTTTTTTCACGTCCGGACCGGGCATTTTTTCACCGAATACGCGGCGAGTGTGAGATAGCGCGCATTTTACGGCTTGTCAGAGTGAAAAATTTCGAAAAAGACTTGCATGAACAGTAAAAGGCCACCAATATAAGCCCGTGCGTATATAGCGCAAATTCCCTGTGTTCGTTTTAGGAGGCTCGAAGATGGCAACAGCCAAAAAATCCACCGCAGCGCCAGCCAAGCAAGCCGCCAAGCCGGCTGCAGCGGCCAAGCCTGCAGCAAAGAAGGCAGCTCCAGCAAAAGCAGCAGCGAAACCAGCAGCAAAGCCGGCGGCCGCACGCAAGCCGAACGCCGCTTTCATGAAAGAGATGACGCCGTCGGGCGAACTGGCAGCAGTGGTCGGCAACAAGCCGCTGCCACGCACCGAAGTCACCAAGAAGGTCTGGGACTACATCAAGGCCCAGAACCTGCAGGACGCATCGAACCGCCGCATGATCAATGCCGACGACAAGCTGAAGGCTGTCTTCGGCGGCAAGGCCCAGGTATCGATGTTCGAGATGACCAAGCTCATTTCGGACCACCTGAAGTAAGCACTGGCTGGCTGTCCAGTAGCCTTGTAAGCGCAAAAGCCCCGTCGATCGACGGGGCTTTTTGTTTGTGGGCCTGCCCCCGCGGCCTAGAGACCCGCCGCGGCCTTCATCAGGTGGAACACCTGCGTGTTCTCGATCGTGCCCTTGAACGGGGCTGAACCGGCCCCGGTGGCGTACAGCTTCACGTCCCCGCCTCCGTGCGACTCGTAGACCGTGCGCACGCCGGCTTCCTGCTGGTACGCGTCGTCCAGCGCGGTGGCGCTGTCGACGTCGGCGCGCTGGTCCGGACGCACCTTGCCGTTGCCGAACACGAGCGCGGTGAAGGTCTTGCCGTCGGCATCCTTCTTCGGCTGGCCGGTGGCGTAGTCGTGCACGATGTCGAGCACCTTGCTGCCGCGCTTCGGATAGCCGTTCAGGACCATGGTGTGGTCGTGGTCAGCGGTGATCACGATCAGGGTGTTCTCCAGGCCCGGGTCGATCTCGCGCATGCGCGCGATCGTCGCCACGATCGCCTCGTCGAAGGCCACGGTGTCGGCCAGCGCGTTCTTGGCGTTGTTGTCGTGCAGGGCGTGGTCGATCTTGCCGCCTTCGACCATCAGGAAGAAGCCGTCCGGATCGGGCGCCAGCAGCTCGACCGCCTTCAGGGTCATCTCGCTCAGGCTCGGCTGCTCGGGGCGGCGCGCCAGCGCGAAATCGAGGTGGTCGTCGGCGCTGTAGATGCCGACGAACTTGCGGCCTGGGCGCGCCGACAGCATGTCGGCGCGGGTGGCGCCCACCGCGTAGCCTTGCGCGGCGAATTCCTTCAGCAGGTCGCGTCCGTCGGCGCGGCCCTTTGGATTGCGCGCCCGGTCGTAGGGCGTGAAGTGGTTGCGCGCACCGCCCATCAGCACGTCCACGCCGTCGCCCAGCGCCGCGTTGTAGCCCTCCCCGCCTGGCACGATCTGGCGCGCGATGCTGTAGGCGGCATCACGGTGGCAGGCGTGGGCGAAAGTCGAGGCCGGGGTGGCGTGGGTCAGCGCGGTGGTGGTCACCGCGCCCACCGCCTTGCCCCGTGCCTTGGCCAGTTCGAGGATGGTCGGCACCACCTGGCCGTCGACGCACTTGTCCACCGTGCGGTTGCCGTTCGCGTCCTTGTCCGGCTCGATGGCGCGCGCATCCTTCAGCGAGATGCCGTCCTGGTTGATCTTCACGCCCGTCATGTAGGCGCCCATCGAGGGCGCGCTGTCGGTGGTCTGGAAGTCGTTCGAATAGGTCTTGATGCGCGCGGTGCGCTCCAGCCGTTCGAAGCCGAGCAGGCCGTCCTCGCCGTGCTTGAAGATGCGCGCGGCGGTGATGGTGGTCGGGCCCATGCCGTCGCCCAGGAAAAAGATGATGTTCTTCGCCTGCGGCGCGGCCGCGGCGCCCGAGGCGACCAGGCTGGCGGCGAGCAGGAGGGAAAGTCGTTTGTGCATGGTGGTCTCCTTACAGGCCGGCGGCGGTCTTGATCAGGCCGAATACGCGCGTGTTGTCGATGGTTCCGCGGAACAGTTCCGCGCCGGCGCCGGCGGCGCCCAGGTAGACGTCGGTGCCGCCATGGGTCTCGGCGCCGGGGCGGGTGCGCACCACGGCTTCCTGGTGGTAGTCGTCGCGCGTGACGATGTCGTCGGTCAGCGCGGGCTGGGTGCCGCGGCTGCCATTGACGCGCTTCTCGCCGGTGCCGAAGCCGATGATGGTGAACGGACGGCCTTCGCGGTCCAGCATGGGGCTGCCGTCCAGGTTGCGCACCAGGCCCAGCACGCCCGGGTTGGTGGGCGTGGTCTTGCCGGTGCGGACCGTGTAGCCATTCAGCAGCAGGGTGTGGTCATGGTCGGCGGTGGCCACGACCAGGGTGTGCTTCAGGCCCGGATCGAGCGCTTCCATCTTCTCCAGCGCGGCCTGCATGGCGGCGTTGTAGGACACGGTTTCCTGCAGCGCGCGTTTGCCCAGGGTGGCATGCAGCGCGTGGTCGATCAGGCCGCCCTCGACTACCAGGAAGAAGCCCTTGCCGCTGCCTTTGCCGGTGCCGGCGTGCGGCGCCAGCAGGTCGATCGCCTTGCGCGTCATCTCGGTCAGGCTGGGCTGCCTGGCCGGGTCGCGCGCGGCGTCGTAGTCCATGTGGTTGGCGGCGAACAGGCCGATCGCCGGCTGGCGCGGATCGGCGCCAAGCGCCCCCATGCCAGCGCTGTCGGCCACCACGCGCATGCCCTGCGCGCGCAGCTCGGCCAACAGGTCGCGCCCGTCGGCGCGCTTGCCGCCGCGCTCGAAGGGCGTGAAGAACTGTGCGCCGCCGCCGAACAGCACGTCGAGGCCGCGCGCGCCGAGGGCCGCGTTGTAGCCGGCGCCGCCCGGCACCAGCATCGCCGCGAAGTCGTTTTCCAGCTTGCGGTGGCAACCGTGGCCATACGCGGAGGCTGGCGTCGCGTCGGTCACGCTGGTGTTGGTGACCACGCCGATCGCCATGCCGCGCCGGCGCGCCAGCTCCAGCAGCGTGGGGGCGGGCTCGCCGTTGTCGCACTTGCTGACCAGGGCATTGCCGTTGGCATCCTTGGCGGGCGCGATCGAGCGCGTGCCGAAGGACATCGAGATCACACCGTTGTTGTGCTTCACCCCGGTCATGTAGGCGGCCATGCCGGCCGCGCTGTCGGTGACCATGGCGTCGTTCGAGAAGGTCTTCACGAAGGCCGATTCGGGCAGGCGGTCGATGGTAAGTTCGCCTTCTTCGCCGGCGTGGAAGATGCGCGCGGCGGTGAGCGTGTTCAGGCCCATGCCGTCGCCGAGGAAGAAGATCACGTTCTTCGCGCGCTCCTGGTGCTGGGCCTGCGCTGGGGCCTGCGCCTGGGACTGCGCCTGGTCCTGGGAAGTGGGCGGCACCGAGGCGCAGCCGGAAAGCAGGGCAAGCAAGGCTGCGCCGGCAAGGGTGGTCAATCGCATGGAGAACCTCTACGTCTGGAAAGCGCAGAGTTTACACCGCGCCATGTGCATATGGCAGGCGGATTTGTTGCGGGATTGTTGGGTCTAGGCGCCCGGCTTGAATTCCCAGCGCTTCCACGCCGCCAGCACCGCATTCGGATACTGCGGCTTGCCGCGGCTGCCGTTGTAGCGGCCAAGGGCCAGGTAGAGGTTGCCCTTCTCCATATCGATGTACATGCGCAGGATCGAGCAGCCGTAGCGCAAGTTGGTCTGCATGTTGAACAGCATGCGGCGGTCGCTGTCGCCGATCACCTTGGTCCAGAAGGGCATCACCTGCATGTAGCCGCGCGCGCCGGCGATCGAGATCGCGTACTTGCGATAGGCCGACTCGACCTGGATCAGGCCCAGCACCAGCCCCGGATCGAGGCCGGCACGGGTCGATTCGTACCAGAGCGTCTCGAGGAATTCGGTGCGCGACAGGAGATCGGGAATGCGCTTGGCGAGCCGGGTCGACATCTCGGCGAACCAGGCTTCGTAGCGCGCCCGCGCCGCGGCATCGCGCAGTACCGGTTTGGGCGGACGGCTGTCGCGGATCGCGCTGGCCAGGGCCAGGCGCACCGAATCGGCGAGCTGCTCTTCCTTCTGGTTGCCCGCATGGGCACTGCCAGCGAGCAGCAGCGCGCCGGCGAACAGCGCGCCGGCCGCGAACGGGAACAGCGTGGCCAGGTTCACTTGCCCAGCTTGCCCTTGATGAAGGCGGCCATGCCGTCGACCGGCACGCTGGTGGCCGCCTCGTCGCGGCGGCCCTGGTATTCCAGATTGCCTTCCTTGAGGCCGCGCTCGCCGATCACGACACGGTGCGGGACGCCGATCAGTTCCCAGTCGGCGAACATCGCGCCCGGACGCAGGCCGCGGTCGTCGACGATGACGTCGACGCCCGCCGCCTGCAGTTCTGCGTACAGCTGCTCGGTGTGTTCCTTGACCATCTCGCTGCGGTCCAGGCCCATCGGGCACAGCACCAGCTCGAACGGGGCGATCGCATCCGGCCAGACGATGCCCTTGTCGTCGTAGTTCTGCTCGATCGCCGCGCCCAGGATGCGGGTCACGCCGATGCCGTAGCAGCCCATCTGCAGCGGGGCGGGTTTGCCGGCTTCGTCCAGGAAGGTGGCCTGCATGGCTTCCGAGTAGGCGGTGCCAAGCTGGAACACGTGGCCCACTTCGATGCCGCGCTCGATCGCCAGCACGCCCTCGCCGTCCGGCGAAGGATCGCCTTCGACCACGTTGCGCAGGTCGGCCACCAGCGGCTCGGCGCAGTCGCGGCCCCAGTTGGCGCCGGTGTAGTGGTAGTCCGCTTCGTTCGCGCCGCAGACGAAATCGGCCATGTTGGCGACCGTGCGGTCGGCCACCACGGTGACCGGCAGGCGGGTAGAGATCGGACCGAGGTAGCCCGGCACGGTGCCGTAGGCTTCCCCGATCTCGGCTTCGGTCGAGAAGCGGAATTCCTTCAGGCCCGGCACCTTGTTCACCTTGATCTCGTTGAGCTCATGGTCGGCGCGCAGCAGCAGCAGGAAGTAGGTCTTCTTCCCTTCGTTCTCGACGGTCAGGGCGATGCTCTTGACGTGGTGCTGCAGCGGAATGCCCAGCAGTTCGGCCACGGCTTCGCACTTCGTCTTGCCGGGCGTGGACGTCTTGACCAGTTCCTGCGTCGGCGCGGCGCGCTCGCCGCTGGCCAGCGCTTCGGCCGCTTCGATGTTGGCGGCGTAGCTCGAGGTCGGGCAGTACACCAGCGCGTCTTCGCCGGTGCTGGCGATGACGTGGAATTCGTGCGAGCCGGTGCCGCCGATGGCGCCATTATCGGCCGCCACCGCGCGGAACTTCAGGCCAAAGCGGGTGAAGATCTTCGTATACGCCTCGAACATGGTGGCGTAGGACTTCTGCATGCCTTCGACGTCGCGGTCGAAGGAATAGGCATCCTTCATCGTGAACTCGCGGCCGCGCATCAGGCCGAAGCGCGGGCGGCGCTCGTCGCGGAACTTGGTCTGGATGTGATAGAAGTTGATCGGCAGCTGGCGGTAGGACTTCAGTTCGCTGCGCACGACGTCGGTGACCACTTCTTCCGAGGTCGGCTGGATGGCGAACTCACGGCCGTGACGGTCCTTGACGCGCATCAGCTCCGGGCCCATCTTGTCCCAGCGCCCGGTCTCCTGCCACAGCTCGGCCGGCTGCACCAGCGGCATCAGCAGTTCGATGGCGCCCGCCTTGTTCATTTCTTCGCGGATGATGTTCTCGACCTTGCGGATGATGCGCAGGCCGGTCGGCATGTAGGTGTAGATGCCCGAGCCGAGGCGCTTGATCATCCCCGCGCGCATCATCAGCTGGTGGCTGACGATTTCCGCGTCCGAGGGCGCTTCTTTGAGAGTTGAAATAAAAAATCGTGAGGCGCGCATATCCGTGAATTCTTTTTAAAAAGAGAGGGTTATAATCGACCTAATTTTAAAGGATTAGCTGGCTGATGCGTCCAAACTTTCTACAAATGGGGCCGGAACGGAGCACGGAACCGGCAAGCCCGGCCTGGTCGGCAAGCCGCGGTCAGGGCAAGGGCGACAATTTGTGGGTAAAAATATAAGGATCATTCGGCCGGCAGAAAGTTTCGAGGTGCACTTATGCTCGATCGTGAAGGGTTCCGCCCCAACGTCGGCATCATCCTGCTGAACGCCAATAACGAGGTGTGGTGGGGCAAGCGGGTGCGCGAGCACTCGTGGCAATTTCCGCAAGGGGGTATCAAATACGGCGAAACGCCGGAACAGGCGATGTACCGCGAACTCGAAGAAGAGATCGGTTTGCGCCAGGAGCACGTCAAGATCGTGGGCCGCACCCGCGACTGGCTGCGCTATGAAGTGCCGGACCACTTCATCAAGCGCGAGATCCGCGGCCACTACCGTGGCCAGAAGCAGATCTGGTTCCTGCTGCGCATGATGGCGCGCGATAACGACGTCAACCTGCGCCTGACGGATCACCCCGAGTTCGACGCCTGGCGCTGGCACGACTACTGGGTGCCGCTGGACGTGGTCATCGAGTTCAAGCGCGATGTCTACCAGCGTGCGCTGCAGGAACTGTCGCGCTTCATTACCTGGCCGGCCCGCGGCGCCCACGGCGAACGCCGCCACAGCGCGCGCTACCTGCGCCAGCCGCACGGGCGCGCCCAGGGCGGCGGCAAGGCGGCCCAGCAGCCGCCGGCGCTGGCGGCAAGTGCCACCGCGGCGTCCGTTCCGGCGGCGCCGGACGCACTGGCGGCGCAGGAGAAGTAGGCAGCGCATCCGGGAAGCGGGGCGGCGCCATGCCGCCGCGCTCCTCCTGCCCTTGCGCCTGCGCTCGCGCCCGATTCGCCCGGAGCGACGGCCGCCCTGCCCTGTCCGAACATCGGGGATGCAGGCTGGCCGCGCCTGCCCGGCAAGGCGGGCGGCATCGCGCTACAATGCCGCCTCCACTCCCTTTACTTCCCCGTTTCCCATGTTTACTCCGTCCTCGCACGACGTACGCCGCTTTTTCTGCGACGCCCTGCGCAAGCAGCGCAATGGCGAGATCCTGAGCCCGATGGATGCCATCGCGGCCGACTGGATCGTCCAGCACCCCGAATACCACGCCGAACTGGAAGACGCCGAGGCGGCGATCGCGCGCGACTACGCGGTCGAAGGCGGCAAGCCGAATCCCTTCCTGCACCTGTCGATGCACCTGTCGATCGCCGAACAGGTATCGATCGACCAGCCGCGCGGCATCAAGGCCGCGCACGATGCCCTGGTGGCGAAACGCGGCGAGCACGACGCGCACCACGAGATCATGGAATGCCTGGGCGAGATGATCTGGACCTCGCAGCGCAACGGACTGCCGCCCGATACCGAGGCCTATATCGACTGCGTGCGCCAGCGCGCCACGCGCTGAGGACGGCGCAGCAACATGATCCAGAAATGCGGCAAATGCCGCATTTTTTGTATCATGTTCAGGCCAGCTTGTCGTCCGCCACCCGGTAGCGCGGGTCTTCCAGCAGGTTCACCTCGATCATGTCCTTTGCCTTCTCCAGCACCTCGCGGCAGTCCGGGCTCAGGTGGCGCAGGTGCAGGCGCTTGCCCAGCTGGCGGTAGCGCTCGGCCAGCGCGTCGATGGCCTGGATCGCCGAATGGTCGGCCACGCGCGCGCGGCGGAATTCGATCACCACGTCCTGCGGATCTTCCTTCGGCGTGAACAGGGCCTGGAAGCCCGTCACCGAGGCGAAGAACAGGGTCCCTTCCAGCTCGTACACCTTCCAGCCCTGGGCATCGACGCCCGTCTCCACCCGGATCTGCCGGGCGTGCTGCCAGGCGAACACCAGGGCCGACACGACCACGCCCGCCAGCACCGCCACCGCCAGGTCGAAGGCCAGGGTCATGCCGGCCACCAGCACGATCACCAGCGCGTCCGCGCGCGGCACCCGGCCGAACAGGCGGAAAGTGCCCCACTCGAAGGTCTTTTCGCACACCACGAACATCACGCCGATCAGCGCCGCCAGCGGGATCTGCTCGATCCAGTGCGAGCCCACCAGGATGAAGGACAGCAGGAAGGCCGATGCCACGATGCCGGACAGGCGCCCGGTGCCGCCGCTGTTGACGTTGATCATGCTCTGGCCGATCAGGGCGCAGCCGCCCATGCCGCCGAACAGGCCGGTAACCACGTTCGCGGCGCCCAGCGCCAGGCATTCGCGGTTCGGCTGGCCGCGCGTGTCGGTGATCTCGTCGACCAGGGTGAGCGTCAGCAGCGACTCGATCAGGCCGACGCCGGCCAGCACCAGCGCGTAGGGGAACACGATGCGCAGCGTGTCCAGGTTCCACGGCACCTCCGGCAGGGCGAACGCAGGCAGGCCGCCCGCGATCGAACCCAGGTCGCCCACGGTCTTGGTGTCGATGCCCAGCAGCGCGCAGCCGGCGCTGGCCGCCAGGATGCCGACCAGCGTGGCCGGCACCGCTTTCGTCACCCGGGGGGTCAGGTAGATCACGGCCATGGTGGCGGCCACCACGCCCAGCATGGTGGCCAGTGCGGGGCCCGCCATCCACTGCGGCGCGCCGTCCGGGCCCGGGGTCTTGAAGTGCCCGAACTGGGCCACGAAGATCACCAGCGCCAGGCCGTTGACGAAGCCGAGCATCACCGGATGCGGCACCATGCGGATGAACTTGCCGAGCCGGGCGGCGGCGAACAGCAGCTGCAGCACGCCCATCAGCACCACCGCGGCGAACAGGTACTGGGCCCCATGCTGCACGACGAGCGCCGTCATCACCACCGCCAGCGAGCCGGCGGCGGCCGAGATCATGCCCGGGCGCCCGCCAAAGGCGGAGGTGATGAAGGAGACCAGCACCGCCGCATACAGGCCGGTGAGCGGCGAGACCTGGGCCACCAGGGCAAAGGCGATCGCTTCGGGAACCAGGGCCAGGGCCACGGTCAGGCCGCTGAGCAAATTGGATTTGAGATAGGTGGGAGACAGGGTCGGCATGGTGAGCGGTTCGGAAGGCGGCCAAAAACAAAATCCCCCCGCGGGCGGCCCGGTCGGGGGGATCGGCAGTTTACCAGCCCGGGGCCGGTAACGCTGCGAAAAGCTTACTTGCTGACGACGAACTGCGACGGCAGGCTGGCCAGGTAGGCGCCGATGTCGGCCATGTCCTGGTTCGACAGCGGCTGCACCTGCCCCGCCATGATCGGGTTGGTGCGGCCGTTGGCGCCGGCGCCGCGCTTGTAGGCGCGCAGGGCGTGGGTCAGGTAGTCGGCGTGCTGGCCGGCCAGCTTCGGATAGCTCGGGTCGATCGGCTTGTTGAAGTCGGCGCCGTGGCAGGATGCGCAGTTGTACTTCTTGGCCAGCGCCTCGCCTTTCGAGACGTCGGCGGCCGCCGCATTCAGGGAAAACGCGCCGATCACCAGCGCGGAGAACAGTGTTTTCATTGGCTGGTCCTTAGCGCTTGGTGGTGGCGGGGGTCTGCTGCGCGTAGTAGGCGGCAACATCGGCGATGTCCTGGTCGCTCAGCGACTTGGCGATGCCGACCATCGACGGGTGCTTGCGCTCGCCCTTGCGATAGGCCTTGAGCGCGCTCTCGATGTACTTGGCCGACTGGCCGCCGATCATGGGAACCTGGTAGACCTCGGGGAAGCCGGTCTTGTAATGGGGAATGCCGTGGCAGCCGATGCACATTTCGATCTTGGCCGGTGCCGCTTTCGGATTGCCGACAACGTCCGCCGCGACCGCCGCGCCGGTCGTGATTGCGCTGGCGGCAACGCCTGCCAATGCCAGTACTGCTAAAGATGTTTTCATGGTGTGGCTCGTTAGTTGTAATTCGAATACCGCAAACGCACAAAAAGTTAGCAAACGTACTACCAACCTGTCGATTCTATCTGAAGAGTTGTTACCAGTCTACAAGACGCACGCTCCCGCCCGGCGCCCGGTTCTGGCATATACTCGCCCTCATTTCCCATCCATCCAACACGCCCATGCACGCTTCTCCACGCTTCGAAGGCAGCGACCAGTACGTCGCCACCGATGACCTGAAACTGGCGGTCAACGCCGCCCTGACCCTGGGCCGCCCGCTCCTGATCAAGGGCGAGCCGGGCACCGGCAAGACCATGCTGGCCGAGGAAGTAGCAAGCGCCCTCAGCATGCCGCTGCTGCAGTGGCACGTGAAATCGACCACCAAGGCCCAGCAGGGCCTGTACGAGTACGACGCCGTCTCGCGCCTGCGCGATTCGCAATTGGGCGACGAGCGCGTGCGCGACATCCACAACTACATCGTCAAGGGCGTGCTGTGGCAGGCGTTTACCGCGCCGGAACCGACCGTGCTCCTGATCGACGAGATCGACAAGGCCGACATCGAGTTCCCCAACGACCTGCTGCGCGAACTGGACCGCATGGAGTTCTACGTCTATGAAACGCGCGAGATGGTGGTGGCCAGGCACCGCCCGCTGGTGATCATCACCTCCAACAACGAAAAGGAGCTGCCGGACGCCTTCCTGCGCCGCTGCTTCTTCCATTACATCAAGTTCCCCGACCGGGACACGATGGCCGACATCGTCAAGGTCCACTTCCCGACCCTGAAGCAGGACCTGCTGGCCAGCGCCCTGCAGAGTTTCTATGAGCTGCGCGAGGTCGCCGGCATCAAGAAGAAACCCTCGACCTCGGAATTCCTCGACTGGCTGAAACTCCTGCTGGCCGAGGACATCCCCTTCGATGCCCTGCGCGGCAAGGACGGCAAGGCCATCGTGCCGCCGCTGCATGGCGCCCTGCTCAAGAACGAGCAGGACGTGCACCTGTTCGAACGCCTGGTCGCCATGGCACGCGCCAACCGATGAACGCGGTACTGCCTGCCACGCTGGAATTCAACGGCCTGCGCCTGGAGCCGCTCGCGCCCCACCACGCGGACGGCCTGCGTGCGGCCGCCGGCGACGGCGAACTGTGGACCCTGCGCGTGACCAGCGTGCCGGCGCCGCACGAAACGGCCGCCTACATCGCGACCGCGCTCGCCGCGGGCGACCGGCTCGCCTTTGCCGTCATCGATGCACGCAGCGGCCAGGTACTGGGCAGCACCAGCTACCACGACATCCTGCCGGCCGTGGGCCGGCTCGAGATCGGCCATACCTGGTACGCGCGGCGCGTCCAGCGCAGCCACGTGAACACCAGCTGCAAGCTGCTCCTGCTGTCGCACGCCTTCGACACCCTGGGCGCCGGCGTGGTGGGCCTGCGCACCGACTGCGAGAACCTCGCGTCGCAGGCCGCCATCGAGCGCCTCGGCGCGAAAAAGGATGGGATGCTGCGCCACCACGCGCTGCGGCGCGACGGCACGGTGCGCGACACCGTCATGTACAGCATCCTGCGCAGCGAGTGGCCCGGCATCAAGAGCGCGCTGCATGCGCGCCTGGAACGCCACGCCGGGGCCCGGGCATGCTGATCGGTTTCTTCTACGCCCTGCGTGACGCGAAGGTCCCGGTCACGATCAGGGAATTCCTGACCCTGCTCGAAGCCCTGCAGCGCGGCGTCGCGGCGCCCTCGCTCGACGAGTTCTATTACCTGGCGCGCCTGAGCCTGGTGAAGGACGAGGCCCATTTCGACCGCTTCGACCGTGCCTTCGGCGCGTTTTTCCACGGCGTGAACGCGGTATTTGACGAAAAGGCCGACATCCCGCTCGACTGGCTGCTCAAGCGTTTCGAGCGTGAGCTCACGCCCGAGCAGCGCGCCGCGCTGGACAAGCTCGGTTACGACAAGCTGCAGCAGCGCCTGGAACAGCTGCTGAAGGAGCAGAAGGAGCGCCACGAAGGCGGCAGCAAGTGGATCGGCACCGGCGGCACCTCCCCCTTCGGCAATGGCGGCACCAACCCGGAAGGCATCCGCATTGGCGGCCAGGGCCGCAACCGCACGGCCGTGAAGGTGTGGGAACAGCGCAGCTACCGCGACTACGACGACGAACGCGAACTGGGCACCCGCAACATCAAGGTGGCGCTGCGCCGCCTGCGCCGCTTCGCCCGCACGGGCGCCGCCGAGGAACTGGCGCTGGACGACACCATCCGCGCCACCGCCAGCAATGCCGGCTACCTCGACATCCGCATGCAGCCCGAGCGCAGGAACCGGATCAAGGTGCTGATGCTGCTCGACGTGGGCGGCTCGATGGACGACCATATCGAGCGCGTGGAAGAGCTGTTCTCGGCCGCCAGGAGCGAATTCAAGAACATGGAGTTCTATTACTTTCACAACTGCGTCTACGACCACCTGTGGAAGAACAACCGGCGCCGCCACAGCGAACGCTTCCCGACCTGGGACCTGCTGCGCACCTATCCGGCCGACACCCGCGTCATCTTCGTGGGCGACGCCACCATGAGTCCCTACGAGGTGCTGGCCCCGGGCGGTTCGGTCGAGTACAACAACGAGGAGCCGGGCGCCGACTGGCTGGCCCGCTTCACCGCCACCTTTCCGAAATTCGCCTGGCTCAATCCCGAGCCCGAGCACCTGTGGCAGTACCGGCAGTCGATCGCCGTCATCCGCCAGATCATGAACAACCGCATGTTCCCGATCACCCTGGAAGGCCTGGAGCGGGCCATGCGGCTGCTGAGCAAGTAGCCGACTGCGCACGGCAATCGTGCGCGCCGGGGCATCTTGTAGAATTGCCAACAAATCGCAGGGTGGGCGGCTATGCCGCCCACGCGGGAATGGTTTGCTCCAGCTAACTGCGCTGCGTCCATGCGAAACGCTTGCCGAACGCGTGGGAGGGTGACCCGCCCACCCTCCGGCAAAGCGCCTAACAAGAGGGAAAAACGATGCCCGATCTGCTTCCCATCCTCACCAGCCTCGCCTGGCCGATCGCGCTCGCGCTGGCCTGGCTGGCCGGTGAATTCGGCCAGCGCTGGACCGGCCTGCCGCGCATCAGTTTCTATGGACTGGCGGGCTTCGTGCTGGGCAGCGCGCAGATCGGCGTGCTGCCGGCGCCGGATGCAGGGCCGGTGGCCCTGCTGGCCGACATCGCCTTCGGCCTGATCCTGTTCGAGCTGGGCTACCGCTTCAACCTGCGCTGGCTGCGCCACAATCCCTGGCTGGGGGTGGCCGGGCTGGCCGAGAGCCTGCTGACCTTCGTACTGGTCTACCTCGTGGCCGTGGCCTTCGGCAGCCCGCAGCTGATGGCGCTGATGATGGCGGCGCTGTCGATGGGCACCTCGCCCGCCACCGTCGTGCGCATCATCAACGAGCAGCGCAGCTCGGGCCAGGTCACGGAACGGGTGCTGCACCTCACGGCCCAGAACTGCGTGCTGGCGGTGTTCGCCTTCAATGCCATCGTCGGCTTCTGGATCTTCCGCACCTTCGATGCGGTGGGCGAGGCGCTGTGGCAAAGCCTGGTGGGGCTGGCCGGGTCGGCCCTGGTCGGCGCCCTGTTCGGCATGGCCGTCCCGGCCCTGCTGCGCGCCATCCGCAACCCGCGCCGGGACGGCACGGTCGCCTTCGCGCTGGCCACCATGCTGCTGGTGGCCCTGTGCGATGCCGGTACCCTCTCGCCCTATATCGCCACGCTGGCTTTTGGGCTCACCGCGCGCCACCGGCGCGTCGCCTTCAGCCAGGCGCAGCGCAATTTCGGTCCGCTGGGCGAAGTGCTGACGGTGCTGCTGTTCGTGTACGCCGCCTCCACCCTCGACTGGCGCCAGGTCGCGGCCGGCGCCGCGCTGGCGCTGAGCGTGGTGCTGGTGCGCCAGCTCGCCAAGACCGGGGCCGTGACCGCCTTCGCCCACCTGTCGGGCGTCTCCTGGCGCAAGGGCGCGCTCACCGGGCTCGGGCTGGCGCCGCTGTCGGTGTTCGTGATCCTGCTGATCGAGCATGCGCGCCACGCCGGCGTGCACGTGGTGGAGGAACTGCGCGCCATGGCGGCGGTGACCATGCTGCTGGAAGTGTTCGGTCCCCTGATCATCCAGCGCACCCTGGTCTGGGCGCGCGAATCGTCGGCCAGTGCGCCGGAGGCTTCCCATGCCGCTTGACGCGTTTACTTCCTCGCAGCCGCTCACCTTCGGGGTCGAGCTGGAACTGCAGCTGGTCAGCCTGTCGGACTTCGACCTGACCGCGGCCAGCCCCGACCTGATGCACCTGCTCAAGCGCAAGCCCTTCCCCGGCAACGTGACGCCGGAGATCACCGAGAGCATGATCGAGATTAACTCGAGCGTGCACACGTCCTATGGCCCGCTGCTGGACGAGCTGCGCGAGATCCGCGACACCCTGGTGGCGGCCAGCGATGTGCTCAACATCGGCATCGCGGGCGGCGGCACCCATCCCTTCCAGCACTGGTCGGAACAGAAGATCTCGAGCAAGCCGCGCTACGAATACCTGTCGCAGCTGTACGGCTACCTGGCCAAGCAGTTCACCGTGTTCGGCCAGCACGTGCACATCGGCTGCGCCAACGGCGACGATGCGCTCTACCTGCTGCACGCGCTGAACCGCTACCTGCCCCACTTCATCGCGCTGTCCGCTTCTTCTCCCTTCGTGCAAGGGGTGGATTCCGGCTTCGATTCGGCGCGCCTGAATTCCGTATTCGCCTTCCCGATGAGCGGGCGCGCACCCTTCATGCTGACCTGGCAAGCCTTCACCGACGAGTATTTCGCGAAGATGGAGCGCACCCACATCATCAAGAGCATGAAGGACTTCTACTGGGACCTGCGGCCCAAGCCGGAATACGGCACCATCGAGCTGCGCGTGTGCGACACTCCGCTCACGGTGGAACGGGCGGCGGCGCTGGCGGCCTACCTGCAGGCGCTGTGCCGCCACCTGCTGGCGCGCAGCGAGGAACCGCCGGCCGAGGACGACTACCTGGTCTACAACTACAACCGCTTCCAGGCCTGCCGCTTCGGGCTGGAAGGCGCGCTCACCCATCCGAAGACCTACGACAGCGTCCCGCTGCGCGAGGACATCCTGGCCACGCTCGAGAAGATGATGCCGCATGCGCAGGCGCTGGGCAGCGTCGAGGCCCTGCAGCACCTGGCGGCCGCGGCGGCCGACGGCAGCGACGCCGCGCGCCTGCGCCGCTTCCATGAACGCGAAGGCAGCGTCGAAGGCATGGTCAATGCCGCGGTCCAGCTGTTCCGCGGCGAGCGCCGCATGCGTCCGGTGCGCTAGGCTGCCGCCTGCCGCATCGGCGCGGCATTACAGCCGGGTTTCGCGCGCCGCGCGCAGGAACTCGTCCAGCACCGGCGTACAGTCGAGCAGCTCGGTGCCGCCGGCGCGGTGGAATTCCGGGTGCCATTGCAGGCCCATGACGAAGTCGGCCCGCTCGTAGCGGATCGCCTCGACGATGCCGTCGGGTTCGGAATAGGCCTCGATGCGGATGTCGCGCCCGACTTCCTTCACCGCCTGGTGGTGGATCGAATTCACGACCGGATGGCGCACGTCGCGGAACATCCTGCCCAGCGATGAACCCTCCGGAAAGCGGATCGCATGGCGATGCGCGTCGTAGATGTCGTGCACGTGGGCCAGCGCCTCCGGCACATTGGTGGCGACGTCCTGGTACAGCGTGCCGCCGAAGGCGACGTTGATCAGCTGGCAGCCGCGGCACACGCCCAGCACCGGCTTGCCGGCATCGACGAACTCGTGCAGCAGCTCGAGTTCGTACACGTCGCGCGCGCGGTCGCCGCTCCATTCGGGCCGGGTCGGCGCTTCGGAATAGGTTTGCGGCGCCACGTCCGCCCCGCCCTGCAGCACCAGCCCGTCGAGGTGGCGGGCGTAATGGCGCAGGGTGATGTTGCTGGGATGGAGCAGCCCGCTGGTGTTCACGGTCGGGATCATGAACACCAGCACGTCGCGCGACATCACCCACTGGGCGATCGACTCTTCGAGGTATTGCAGGTTCTTGCTGAGCAGGCCGCGCGCACCCGGTTCGGGATGGAAGATGCGCGCCGATACCCCGATGTGCAGGGTGCGGTGCATGAAGTCGCGGTTGAAGCGTTCGCGCAGCGCGCGCCAGCGCGAACCCAGCACCCGCCCAGCCAGCGCCAGCGGCGTGTCGCCGTCGCGCTGGTAGCGGGCATGGCCGCGCATGGCCGGGCCCTCGGTGGCGCGCCGGTCAGGCACCCGCAACGGGGTGTCGGGACGCTTGCCGACCGGGGGACCGGGCACCTCGTCGGGGGGATGTCGTTCGTTTTCCGCCATGTCGCCAATATAGCCCGGCTGCGTGCGCGCACGATTCGGCCTTGTTACAAAATCCCCGCGCATGCTGCCACGGTGTCAACTTGCGGGGTTTGGATTTTTAGTGAATACTGTATGCAATTACAGTATTCTTGTTGGGACTAGTGCGGCAGCGCCAGCAGTTTTTCGAAGGTCGCCAGCAGGTGACGGTCGGCCACCGGCTTGTCGAGCAGGCCGCGCACGCCGGCATCGCGGGCGCGCAGGCTGTCGTACTTGAACGACAGCCCGACGAGAAACAGGACAGCGGTACGGCCCGCACCCTCCTGCGACTTGATGGCGCTGCTCAGGCTGTACGGTTCGATGCCGGGCGCGCAGGTATTGATCATGACCAGCGATACCGGCGTTTCGTCGCACAGGCGCACGGCGGCGCGGCTGCTGTCGGTCCACTCGACGGGCCGCTCGATGCAGGAGGGGCTGGCGATGCCGGCGGCGCTTCCCAGCTTGCCGCTGACGACGCGCGCCACGTGGTCGCGGAAGGCGCCACCCTTGTCGATGATGAGCACGGCGCCGTCGGGTGGTCCCTGGCGCAGGTGATGGTAATAGGCTGGCGGCTCGGTATCCGGCGCCAGCCTCGGCCTTCGCCGGCGTTCCGGCAGGCTGTGTTCGCCGCGTGCGGCCAGCACCGCCAGCGCCTGCACGCGGGCGTCGAGCAGTTCGGCCAGGGCATCGAACAGGCGGGCGGGATCGACCGGACGTGGCAGGCTGCGGCGTCCGTGTTCGCCGGCGCCGCGGTCGCCGCCGATGAGGAGGATGGGCTGCAGGGCGCCGGGCGGCAGGCAGGACAGGCGTGCCAGCGCGGCCGCGTTGCCGCCGTCGGCGATATACAGGTCGGGTTCTTGCAAACTGTCGTCGTGCAGGCAAAAATACGACGGCCCCGACGAGGGGGCATGCGCCAGCAGGCTTTCCAGTGCGGCGCATTCAGCCGGCGCGAACCCGACCAGGCGGATGGTGAACGGATATCTGGGTGCGTGCATTGCTGTTCCCGCCTTTCCTGACATCTCCCAGGCCACATCGTTTTAATCTAACACAATGGTCTGTACTAACAAGCACATTTGGCTTTGAAAACGCCAATGTTTTCCGCGTGACAAGATAGAATGCGCAAGCATTGAATTAACGAACCTCAGCATGGCTTCCAAGAAACCCGCATCCGACTACAGCGAATCCTCCATCCGCGTCCTGAAAGGACTCGAGCCCGTGAAACAGCGTCCGGGCATGTATACCCGGACTGAAAACCCGCTGCACATCATCCAGGAAGTGATCGACAACGCCTCCGACGAGGCGCTGGGCGGACACTGCAAGCACATCGCCGTCACCCTGAACACCGACGGCTCGGTCACGGTCGAGGACGACGGCCGCGGCATCCCGGTCGGTCTGCACCCGGAAGAAAACGTCCCTACCGTCGAGATCGTGTTCACCCGCCTGCACGCGGGCGGCAAGTTCGACAAGGGTTCGGGCGGCGCCTATGCCTTCTCGGGCGGCCTGCACGGGGTCGGCGTGTCGGTCACCAATGCGCTCTCCACGCGCCTGGAAATCACCGTCTGGCGCAAGGACGACGACGGCAACGGCGTGCATGATCTCGCCTTCGAGAACGGCGACCTGGTCGAGCCACTGCATTCGCGCCCGCTCGAGCGCGGCGGCAAGAAAAACGGCACCCGCGTCACCGCCCGCCCCGACCCGAAGTACTTCGATTCGCCGAACATCCCGCTGGGTGACATGCAGCGCCTGCTGCGCTCGAAGGCCGTGCTGTTGCCGGGCGTGACCGTCACGCTGACCAATGCGAAGACGGGCGACGTCCAGACCTGGCGCTATGACGAAGGCCTGCGCGGCTACCTGCTTGAAGCGCTGGCCCAGACCTCGGGCGGCCAGACCGTGATTCCGCTGTTCGAGGGCGCGCAGTATGCGGCCGCGGGCGACGAGGGCTTTGCCGAAGGCGAAGGCGCGGCCTGGGTCGTGGCCTGGACCGAGGAAGGCTCGGTGGTGCGCGAGTCCTATGTGAACCTGATCCCCACCGTCAGCGGCGGCACCCACGAATCCGGCCTGCGCGACGGCCTGTTCGGCGCCGTGAAGGGCTTCGTCGAGATGCACTCGCTGCTCCCGAAAGGCGTGAAACTGCTGCCGGAAGACGTGTTCGCGCGCGTCTCTTTCGTGCTGTCCGCGAAAGTGCTGGACCCGCAGTTCCAGGGCCAGACCAAGGAACGCCTGAACTCGCGCGACGCGGTCAAGCTCGTATCGACCTTCACCAAGCCGCCGCTCGAGCTGTGGCTGAACCAGCACGTCGAATACGGCAAGAAGCTGGCCGAACTCGTCATCAAGCAGGCCCAGTCGCGCCTGCGCTCGCTGCAGAAGGTCGAGAAGAAGAAATCCTCGGGCGTGGCCGTGTTGCCGGGCAAACTCACCGATTGCGAATCGACCGACATCACCCGCAACGAGCTGTTCCTGGTCGAGGGCGACTCGGCCGGCGGCTCGGCCAAGATGGGCCGCGACAAGGAATTCCAGGCGATTCTGCCGCTGCGCGGCAAGGTGCTGAACTCCTGGGAGACCGAGCGCGACCGCCTGTTCGCGAACAACGAGATCCACGACATCGCGGTGGCGATCGGGGTCGACCCGCACGGCGTGGACGACAACCCGGACCTGTCCGGCCTGCGCTACGGCAAGATCTGCATCCTGTCGGATGCGGACGTGGACGGCTCGCACATCCAGGTGCTGCTGCTGACCCTGTTCTTCAGGCACTTCCCTGCCCTGTTCAGGAGCGGCCACATCTGCGTGGCCCGTCCGCCCTTGTACCGCGTGGACGTGCCGGCGCGCGGCAAGAAGCCGCTGCAGAAGCTGTACGCGCTGGACGACGGTGAACTGCTGGCGATCGAGGACAAGCTGAAAAAAGAAGGCCTGAAGGAAGGCAGCTGGAGCATCTCGCGCTTCAAGGGCCTGGGCGAGATGAATGCGGAACAGCTGTGGGAAACCACCATGAACCCGGATACCCGGCGCCTGCTGCCGGTGGCCTTCGGCCAGTACAGCCTGCCCGAATCGGCCTCGCGCTTCAACATGTTGATGGGCAAGGGCGAAGCCGCCGCCCGCCGCGCCTGGCTGGAAGAACACGGCAACGAAACGGAAGCCGACATCTGAGCGCGCGCCTACCGAACAGAACGAATAGATCATGACGACGCAAGCAAGCCTTTTCGAACAACAACACGAGCCGTCCGACGACGTCGAGACGCTCACCCTGTCCACCTTCGCCGAACGCGCCTACCTCGACTACGCCGTCTCGGTGGTCAAGGGCCGCGCGCTGCCGGACGTCTCGGACGGCCAGAAGCCGGTCCAGCGCCGCATCCTGTACTCGATGCACGAACTGGGCCTGGGTCACACCGCCAAGCCGCGCAAGTCGGCCACCGTGGTCGGCGACGTGCTCGGCAAGCTGCACCCGCACGGCGACCAGTCGGTGTACGACGCGCTGGTGCGCATGGCCCAGGACTTCTCGCTGCGCTACCCGCTCATCGACGGCCAGGGCAACTTCGGCTCGCGCGACGGCGACGGCGCGGCGGCGATGCGCTACACCGAAGCGCGCCTGACGCCGGTGTCGCGCCTGCTGCTCGACGAACTCGACATGGGCACGGTGGACTTCCAGCCGAATTACGACGGCTCGACCCTTGAACCGCGCCAGCTGCCGGCGCGCCTGCCGATGGTGCTGCTCAACGGCGCCTCGGGCATCGCGGTCGGCATGGCCACCGAGATCCCTTCGCACAACCTGCGCGAAGTGGCCTCCGCTGCAGTCGCCCTGATCCGCAACCCGAAGATCACCCACGCCGAACTGATGACTTTGATCACCGGTCCGGACTTCCCGGGCGGCGGCCAGATCATCACCCCGGCCTCGAACATCGCCGACATGTACGCCACCGGCCGCGGCTCGATGAAGGTGCGTGCGCGCTGGAAGATCGAGGAACTGGCGCGTGGCCAGTGGCAGGCGGTGGTCACCGAACTGCCGCCGGGCTGCTCGGCCCAGCGCGTGCTGGAGGAAATCGAGGAACTGACCAACCCGAAGGTCAAGGCCGGCAAGAAGGCCCTGCTGCCGGAGCAGCTGGCGCTCAAGCAGACCATCCTCGGCGCGCTCGACACCGTGCGCGACGAATCCGGCCGCGAAGCCGCGGTGCGCATCGTGTTCGAGCCGAAGTCGAAGAACCAGGACCAGGGCGAGTTCATGCTGATGCTGCTCGCGCACACCTCGCTCGAGACCTCCAGCCCGATGAACCTGGTGATGATCGGCGGCGATGGCCGTCCGCGCCAGAAGGGCCTGATGGAGATCCTGCAGGAGTGGGTCGACTTCCGCTTCGCTACCATCCGCCGCCGCACCGAGTTCAGGCTGGGCAAGGTCGACGACCGCATCCACATCCTGGAAGGCCGCGAGACCGTCCTGCTGAACATCGACGAGGTCATCGCCATCATCCGCAATGCGGACGAGCCGAAGGCCGCGCTGATCGAGCGCTTCCGCCTGTCGGAGCGCCAGGCCGAGGACATCCTCGAGATCCGCCTGCGCCAGCTGGCGCGCCTGGAAGCGATCAAGATCCAGCAGGAGCTGCTTGAACTGCGCACCGAAAAGGAAAAGCTGGAAGACATCCTGAACAATCCGTCTTCCATGAAGCGCCTGATCATCCGCGAGATCGAAGCCGACGCCAAGCAGTACGGCGACGAGCGCCGCACCCTGATCGAGGAAGCCGAGCGCGCCGTGGCCGAGCAGAAGGTCGTCGACGAGCCGGTGACGGTGATCGTGTCCGAGAAGGGCTGGGTGCGCGCGCGCACCGGCATCGGCCACGATCCGGCGCAGTTCACCTTCAAGGCAGGCGACTCGCTGCTGCAGGCCTTCGAATGCCGCACGGTCGACTCCCTGATCGGCATCGGCAGCAACGGCAAGAGCTTCTCGGTGCCGGTGGCCGCGCTGCCGGGCGCGCGCGGCGACGGCGTGCCGATCACCACCCTGGTCGACCTGTCGGGCGGCGTTCGCATCCTGCACTACTTCGCGGGCAACCCGGACACGCGCCTGCTGCTGGCTTCGTCGAACGGTTTCGGCTTCATCGCCAAGGCCGGCGACATGATCAGCCGGCTGAAGGGCGGCAAGTCCTTCATTACCCTGGACGACGGCGCGGTGCCGCTGGCGCCGCGGATCGTGAGCGACACCGCGGGCGCGATCGCCTGCCTGTCCGAGAAGGGCCGCGTGCTGGTGTTCGGCATCGACGAGATGAAGGTGCTGACCAATGGCGGGCGCGGCGTGACGCTGATGGAGCTCGAACCCAAGGAAAGCCTGCTGGCGGCGCAGCCGATCAACCAGAAGGGCGTGAACGTGATCGGCACCTGGGCCGGCTCGAAGCCACGCACGGTGGAGCTGTTCGCGTCAAGCCTGGAGCCGCACTTCGGCAAGCGCGCGCGCAAGGGCAAGCCGCTGTCGGCCAAGCTCAAGGCGCAGGACCTGGCGATGCGGGCGACTGAAGCCGCATCATCAGTGTAGGGTGGGCGGGGTAATTTCGGGCAATGCCCGGAATTACGAACGCCCACGCGGTGATCGTTAGCGAATGAACCACCGCACAGGCTGATCTTGCGTAGCTTGACCGCGTGGGCGGCAAAGCCGCCCACCCTACGAGAATAAAAACGCCGGCGCGAAGCCGGCGTTTTCATTTGTAGCGTTGCTTAGTGCTTCGCCGCCGCCTTTTGCACCTCGGCCGTCGCCTCGGCGCGCACCTGGTCGGTCTTGGCCGCCGCGGTGGCCTTGTCGGCCGCCGCCTCGACTTGCGTCTTGAGCAGCTTCTCGTCGGCCTTGATCATCTTCTTGTCGGCCTTCAGCTTCGCATCGGCGATCTTTTCCTCGGCCTTGGCCACCGCCTTGGCGCGGTCTTCCGGATCGGCCTTGGCGACCTTCTCGACCGCGTCGGCGTGGGCCTCGGCTGCCTTGTCATACGCCTTGTCCTTTTTCTCGGTGGCGTCGGCCACGGCCTTGTTCACCTTCTTGTCGGCCTTTTCGGCGACCTTCATTTCCTTCTGTTCAGCCTTGGCGATGTCCTTCGTCGCCTCGGCCTCGGCCTTCACGACCGCCTTGGTGGTGGCGGCGCTGTTGGCTCCGGTGGTGGTCTGGGCGTGGGCGGCGGTGGCCAGCAGGCCGGCGATCAGGGTGGCGAGCAGTTTGTTCATGGTGTTTCCTTTCCGGTGAGTGGTCGCGCTGGCGGTCTGCGCTGCCTGCGCTGTGTTGTTGTTTGCCATGGGTCCAGAATACGGACTCCCCCACTCCCGGGTCTGTTAGCCAACCCACTTAGAAAGTTATCGTTTTGTAAGCAAATCTTACGGCCGCGCCGGGCCCGCATACAGGTCGATGATGTCGTTGACCCCATCGCGGCATACCGGGCAGAAGGCCTCGCTGCGGTCGAACATCAGGCACTGCATCGCCGGACGGTAGTAGCCGCTGGCTTCGTAGTTGGCGCCCTCGAAGGCGCCGACCGCGTGGCGGTAGGGCCGGCCGGCGAACAGCGCCAGGGTGGCGCGCAGGTCTTCGCGGAACAGCGCGTCCATCTCGCTTTCCGGGCGCTTGGCCGCGCGCAGCGCCGCCCGCTTCTTCTGGTAGGCACGCGAGGCTTCCTCGTACTCGGCTTTCGGCCAGGGCGTGGGCAGCGGCGTGCCGGCCTGCACGTGGCGCTTCCACTTGAGGGTGGCCGGGTCGCGCAGCGCGGTGACGTTCGGCTCCCACGGTTCCATGCGCGTGCCCGATGGCGCATACGCCACCGGCGAGGTGTAGTACTCGTCGGCCAGCCCGGCGAAGTGGTGGCCGAACTCGTGCACGAACAGGTAGTTGGCCCAGGCATTGCCGGCCGCCGCGGTGCTGAACTGGCCATAGACGCCGCCGCCGCCATAGGTCTCGTTGTTCACCAGGATCTCGATGAACTCGTAGGGCGCATGCTGGGCGATGTCGCGCAGCGCGCGGTTGTCCAGCGTGAGCACGTAGCGCTCGCTGCCGAAGATGTCGTAGCGGGTGCCCAGCGCCGAAGCATGGTGCACCCCGGTCGACGGACGGCTGATGCCCGATTGCGCGGTCGGTACGGCGAGTGCCCAGACGTTGAAGTCCTGCGCGCGTTCCTTGAAGGGCGAGACCGAGAACAGGTACGCGGTCAGGCGCCGCGCGTCCGCCTCGAACTTCTTCAGTTCCGCGCCCGTATAGCCGTCGCCCATGATCAGCAGGTCGACCTTGTCGGCGGACGGTCCGCTGACGTGCACCGGAATCGGCTGCGCAGGCGGCGCCGGCTGCCGCTTCACGACCTCCTGCGCATCGGTGTCCACCTCGACGCTCCAGGCCACCGAGAACGCGTTGCGCTCGTCGCGCTGGAGGATGCGCACGCGCACCGGGCGGTCCGGCTTGGGAAAGCGCACCGATTCCTGGAAGCTGCGGCTGACCTTGCTCGCCTCCTCGGTGGTGCGCCACTCGCCGAAGATGGTCGAGAAGCCGCGCGAATACAGCAGCTCGCCCGTCTTCGCATCCACCACCTCGACCCGGTTCTGGCCGCGGTTGGTGTCGTCGAGCGTGCGCGCCATGCTGCCCGGCCAGGGCAGCGGCTCGATCAGCACACGCTCGAGGGCGTACTGGTCGGACAGGACATTGCCGCTGTGGGTGTAGTCGAGGCGGACCGTGGCCGGCTGCGGCGCCGCGCTGGCGAGGCCGGTGAAGAATGCCAGGGCGGCGGCGAAGAAGCGGAATGGCAGGCGGAGCATGTCGTCCTCGTTCGATGCGAAAACGGCATTGTAGAACGGCTGCCGGATTGTCAGGCATGCCAGTTGTATTCAGCGCAGGAGCAACCTAGAATCGTCCGGGTAGCGATACATGGAGACGCCATGCACTTCTTCGTACGCAGCATCCTGGCCGCGCTGGCCCTGGCTTCGCCGCTTGCGCAAGCGGCCGGATCCACCGCCTGCCAGCCGGGGCAACCGATCCGCGACAGCGGCTACGTCAAGATTGGCGGGATCGCGCAGTGGATCTCGATCGACGGCGCCGACTGCGCCAAGCCGGCGCTGCTGCTGGTGCATGGCGGTCCGGGCAATCCGATCTCGATCTACGAGAACGATCCCTACGCGTCCTGGACCAGGGACTACGTCGTCGTCCACTGGGACCAGCGCGCCAGTGGCCTGACCTGGGGGCGCAACGCGCCGGCCGAGGACACGCCGCTCACGCTGGCCCAGATGCGCGACGACGGCATCGCACTGTCGCGCCACCTGCTGGCACGCCTGGGCAAGCGCAAGCTGGTGCTGCTTGGCAGCTCCTGGGGGTCGATCCTGGGCGGGCACATGGCCGCGCATGGCCCGGAACTGTATTGCGCCTGGATGCCGGTGGCGCAGGTCGTCAACGGGGCCGATACCATGCGCGCCTCGCGCGAGATCATCCTGGCCCGCGCCCGCGCGGCAGGCGACCAGGCCACCGTCGAGAGAATCACCGCGCTTGGGGCGCCGCCCTGGACCAACCCGCGCAACTTCGGCATCCTGCGCCGCGCGGTCCGCAAGTACGAGGCGCTGGTATCCGACCCGGCCACGGCCGCCTGGATGGCATGGAAGGCGGCGCGCAATACGCCCAAGGCGCGTGCCGACTACGAGGCGGCCGAGGACTACTCGTACATCCAGTTCATCGGCATGAAAGGCGACGGCATCGCCTCGACCGTGGACATGGCGGCGCAGGCGGCCCGCTTCGGGATGCCGGTCTACATGGTGCATGGAGACCAGGACCTGCTGGCGCCCAAGGAGATCGCGCAGCGCTACTTCGCGCGGATCGCGGCGCCGCGCAAGCAGCTGGTGGTGGTCGAGCGCGCCGGGCACGATCCGAACATTCCCCTGATCGACGCACAGGCGCGCCTGCTTGCCAGCGCGCTGGGCGGACGCTGCGAATGAAGGCTCACCTGGCCGCGCCGACCCGGCCGCCGCCTGCCACGGCGTCGAGCCGCCAGTACTGGTACAGCGGGTGCTGCACGACGATCGGCCGGATATCGAGCCGCAGCTTGTACACCGAGTACTGCTCGGTGAGCGCGGACTGGTAGCCGACGCTGTCATGGCTGCGGGATAGCCGGAACTCGAAGCCGAGCTCGGGCTGGACCGCATGCGGGCTGTCCAGCGACAGGCCGATGGCCTCGGACTGGTCGCTGTCGATCAGCCTGGACATCAGTTCGACCACGGTACTGTGGCCAAGGATATCGGCCGAGAACAGGGGTTCGCGGTAATACGGCCGGGCCGGATCGATCCGGTTGTCCCGCTTGTCGGGCGCGGGCGTGAAGACGTGCGTGCGCAGGTGGAAGCGGTCGCCATTGTCGAGGTAGCTCAGGCGCACGTTGCTGAGCTCGAGCGGGCCGTCCTGGGCCACCGCCTTCGACAGGTCGACCAGCAGGGCGCCGCGGTAGCCGATCACCTCGACCTCGCGGCTGGGCGCCACCACCATGGCGGTGTTCTCGTCGATCCCAAGTCCCAGCTGGTAGCCCTTCTTGAGCATGGCCGGCAGCATGCGCGCGAAGCGGCCGCGCACCAAGAGGTGCTGGTCGATGAACACCTCGTCGCCAATGAAGCCGAGGCCGGGCGCGATTTCGCCGCCCTCATCGAGGCCGAGCTTGAGTGTGGCCAGCACCGGCTTCGGGTGGCCGAACATGGTGCTGCTCATGATGGCGGCGCCGGCGCTGGTGCCGCCGATCATGCCGCCGCCGCGGTACAGCTCCCACAAGGCGTCGAGGATACGGGTATTGCTGCCGTCGGGGCGGCGCAGCGCGCGCGTGATGCGGGCCTGGTCGCCGCCGGAGAAGAAGGCGCCGCCGGCCGCGCGCACCGCGGCCGCCAGGGCCGGGTCTTCGGCCGCCGCCTGGTAGTCGGTGCCGGCCAGGCGCGGCGCGACCGGCACGAAGAAGGCCTGGGCGCCGTAGTGCCTGAAGCGCTCGACCAGGGCCTGGCCGGTCTTGTCCGGGCTGGCCGAGGCGGAAGCGAACACGGCGATGCGGGCGCCCTTGCCGCCCGCCAGCTGGACCATGCGTTCCCACACGGCGGCATTGTCGCCACGCAGCGCGCCGCCGATGATGACAAGCGAGCCCTTGGGCTGGGATGCGGAAACGGAGGAGTCGGGTGCTGCGGCAACAGCGGGCAGGCTGGTCCAGCAGGTGCAGGCCAGCAGGCAGCGGAGCAGGATACGAACGACAAGCTGGAAAGCGACAGGTTGACACATACGGCTTCCTTCGAGGCTCGGGACAATCCTAAGCCTGATTCGGGAAGCCTGTCGCCGTCTTGCGTCTGCTCAGGACAAATATATGTTCGGAAAGTAACGTTCCATCAGCGTCTCCGGACGTTGCGGCGCGGTGAAGCCGAAGCGCTCGTACAGGCCGTGCGCATCGGTCGTGGCCAGCATGAAACGGCGCAGCTTTTGCAGGCTGGGATGGCGCAGGACCACCCCGACCAGCTGCTTGCCATAGCCGCGGCCGCGGTATTCCGGCACCACGAACACGTCCACCAGGTTGGCGAAGGTGGCGAAGTCGGTGATCACGCGCGCGAAGGCGATCTGGCGCCCGTCGAGGTAGCCGCCGAAACACAGTGAATTCTCGATGGCGCGCTCGACGATCGGGCGCGAGATACCCACCGCCCAGGTCGACTGCTCGCTGAGGAAGCGGTAGATCATCGGGATGTCCAGCTGCGTCTGGTCGGTGCTGACCTGGAAGCTCGAATCGTTGGTAATCATGGAAGCGGTGAGTCTGTCTGGCTTAAAAACCAATTCTAGCGCCGTTTGCCGCATGCACAACACGCGATTGCGGTGGGCTCAGCCATTGCGCAGGTAGCGCTCGGGCAGCGGCAGCTTGGCGTCTTCCGCGCGCCAGACCAGGCTCAGCACGTACCAGCGCTTGCCGTCATGGATGAGCTGGATGCTGTTGATGCCGCGTACGAAAGGCTGGGCGTCGTCCTTCGCGTGGCGCGCCTCGTAGGTACTGAACACATGGGCGATCTGGCCATAGGTCTCGACGGTGCGCGCCTTTTCGCTTTCGAAGAAGCCCATGGTGGCGAAGGCCTTGGTATTACGCGCGATATAGTCATCAGGGGTCATGGCGCGGAACACATAGCTGCCGTCCGGACGCGCGCCGACCGCACCCATCCGCCCTTCCGGCGCGAACAGCGAACGCATGCGGTTCCAGTCGCGCGCGGCGCCGGCCGGGCCCGAGATCACGTCGTACAGCGCGGCCACGATGGCGTCGATCGAGGCGACGTCGGCCGGGCGGGCGGCCGGCATGCCGGGTGCCGCCGGCGCGGGCGGGGCGGCGATGCCGGTGGGGGTGGCGGGCGCTGCCTGCTGTGCCAGCGCCGCCGGCGCTGCCAGGGCCAGCGTCACGGCGAGGCCGAGTGGAGCGAATCGGGTCATGGGGTCTCCCTGCTATTGTAATTGGGTGAAGAGGTGGCTCCATGATCACGCATTTGCGCATGCTTGTCACCCGCCATGGGTGGGGGCGCCGGCCAGGCAGCGGGGGGACAGTTATAATTCTGCGATACCCAACCTGGATCCCACCATGACCGATCAATTTTCCAAGAAAGCCGAGGCCTGGTCCGCGCGCTTCACCGAACCCGTCTCCGACCTCGTCAAGCGCTACACCGCCTCGGTGTTCTTCGACAAGCGCCTGGCACCGTACGACATCCAGGGCTCGCTGGCCCATGCCGAGATGCTGGCCGCGCAAGGCATCATCAGCGAACAGGACCGCGCCGAGATCGAACGCGGCATGGCCCAGATCAAGGGCGAAATCGAAGCCGGCAAGTTCGAATGGCTGCTCGACCTGGAAGACGTGCACCTGAACATCGAGAAGCGCCTGACCGAACTGGTGGGCGATGCGGGCAAGCGCCTGCATACGGGCCGCTCGCGCAACGACCAGGTCGCCACCGACATCCGCCTGTACGTGCGCGCGGCGATCGACGACATCCTCGGCCTCTTGGGGAGCCTGCGCGGCGCCCTGCTCGACCTGGCCGAGCGCCATGCCGACACCATCATGCCGGGCTTTACCCATTTGCAGGTGGCCCAGCCGATCACCTTTGGCCACCACATGCTGGCCTATGTCGAGATGTTCGGCCGCGACGCCGAGCGCATGCAGGATGCGCGCCGCCGCGTGAACCGCCTGCCGCTGGGCGCGGCCGCCCTGGCCGGCACCACCTTCCCGATCGACCGCCTGCGCGTGGCGAAAACCCTGGGCTTCGAGGATGTCTGCCACAACTCGCTGGACGCCGTGTCCGACCGCGATTTCGCGATCGAGTTCACCGCCGCCGCGGCGCTCGTCATGGTGCACGTGTCGCGCTTCTCGGAAGAGCTGGTCATGTGGATGAGCCCGCGCATCGGTTTCATCGACATCGCCGACCGCTTCTGCACCGGTTCCTCGATCATGCCGCAAAAGAAGAACCCGGACGTGCCGGAACTGGCGCGTGGCAAGACCGGCCGCGTGGTTGGCCACCTGAACGGTCTCCTGATGCTGATGAAAGGCCAGCCGCTGGCCTACAACAAGGACAACCAGGAAGACAAGGAGCCGCTGTTCGACACCATCGACACCCTGACCGACACGCTGCGCATCTTCGCCGACATGGCGGGCGGCATCACGGTAAAGGCCGACAACATGCGCGCCGCCGCCCTGCAGGGCTATGCCACCGCCACCGACCTGGCCGACTACCTGGTCAAGAAGGGCCTGCCCTTCCGCGACGCGCATGAAGCCGTGGCGCACGCGGTGCGCGCCTGCGACGACGCCCGATGCGACCTGGCCGAGATGTCGCTCGAGCAGCTGCGCGCATTCTCGCCGCTGATCGGGCAGGACGTGTTCGCGGTGCTGACCCTGGAAGGCTCGGTGGCGGCGCGCGACCACGTGGGCGGCACCGCGCCGAACCAGGTGCGCGCGGCGATCGCGCGCGTGCGCCAGCAGCTCGCGGAGTGATGTGTAGGGTGGGCGGATCTCCCGCCCACGCGTTCAACCATCGTCAACATTGAACGGCAAGCGTCATGCCATTGTGTCGTTCAACGCGCCGACGGCGAGCCATCCACCACGCTAGCGTCCGCGCTTGTCACGGCCACGCTGCTTCGCTTCCTTCATCAACACCTTCCACTTCCCGCGTTCGGCGATCCGCTCCAGCGCCGTCTGCTCCGCCCGCCTTACCTCGCGCAACAGCTTGCGATAGTGCTGCAGGCGATCCGCATCCACCACATCCCGCACCGCGCATCCCGGCTCGCTCGCATGGCGGCAGTCGCGGAATTGGCAGCCTTCCGCCAGCGCCGCGATGTCCTTGAAGGTCAGCTCCAGCGCATCCTCGTCCGCATCCGGCTGCCAGGCGCGCAGGCCCGGCGTATCGATGATGCAGGCGCCGCCCGGACAGCGGTGCAGCGAACGCGCCGTGGTCGTGTGGCGACCGCGGTCGTCGCCATGGCGGGTGCCGCCGGTGGCCTGCAGGCTGCCGGTCAAGGCGTTGGTGAGCGTGGACTTGCCGACGCCCGAGGACCCGAGCAGCACCAGGGTCTGCCCTGCCCCCAGCCAGGGCGCCAGCACGCCGGTGTCAAGCTGCTGCGCCGGAATCAGCGACAGCAGCGGCACATCCCCGGGAATGCGCTGGCGCAGCTGCGCGCTCCTGCCCTCCACCTCGCTGCCGATGTCGGGCTTGGTCAGGACCATGACCGCTTCCAGGCCGCAGGCCCGCACCAGGGCGATGCAGCGCTCCATGCGGCGCGGATTGAAATCATTGTCCAGGCCCATCAGCAGCAATGCGGTATCGACATTGCTGGCGAGGACCTGGCTGCCCGACGGGGTCCGGCGTGACAGCCGGGTGAAGGCATCGAGGGTGCGATCGATCCACCAGTCACCCTGACCTGGGGTGGCGAGCACCCAGTCGCCCACCACGGCCTGGCCAGTGGACACGAAGCGCGCATGGCGCGCCGGGAAAGACGCGCGCCCGTCATCGAGCGTGAACTCGTCGCGCTGGACCGAGGTCACGCGTGCGAGGCGGTGGCGCGGCATTGCCGCCGCGAGTTGCGAGACGAAATGTTGCTTGAAGCCGATCCGGTGCAGGGTCGGGAAATCGAGGTCGATCATGACGATGTGTTTTCCAATTCAAGGGCGCACGGGCGTGCGCAGGCAGCCGCGTCGATGACGCGGCAGGAACAAGGAATGGAAGGTCGGCGCCTAGGAGTCTTGATGCGCCCCGGACATCGTCGGGAAGCGGATCAGGCGGCCGACCGGAGGGCGGTATCAGGCTGATGCATACGGCGGCTCCCCGGATCGGTTGAATGGACCGGTAGTCTGGCAGCGCAGTGGCGAAAGGTCAAGCGCCTGGCGGCAAGCATGGGAGCGAAGGCAGGGGAGCGAAGGCAAGGCGCCGTTTGCGCTAAGCTGCACGATCATCCATCCAGGGAGATTGCACCCGTGACGCCCACCAACCCCGCCGTCCTGCCTACGCGCGCTTACGCCGCCTTCCTGTTCGACATGGACGGCACCATCCTCACGTCGATCAAGTCCGCCGAGCGCGTCTGGAGCGCCTGGGCGCTCCGGCATGGACTCGATCCGGACACCTTCGTTCCGACCATCCATGGCAAGCGCACCGAGGACACCATCCGCAAGCTCGGCCTCCCCGGCGTCGATCCCGTCGCAGAGGCGCTGGGCATTGCACTGGCCGAGATCGAGGACGTGGCCGACATCGAAGAAATCGCCGGCGTGGGCCGCTTCCTGGCCAGCCTGCCGAGCGGGCGCTGGGCCATCGTGACCTCGGCTTCGCGCCCCCTGGCCACGGCGCGCATCCGCGCGGCCGGGCTGCCGCTGCCACCCCTGCTGGTGGCGGCCGAGGACGTGAAGCACGGCAAGCCAGCCCCCGATCCCTTCCTGCTGGGCGCGAAAAAACTGGGCGTGGCGCCGCAGGATTGCCTGGTGTTCGAGGACACGCCGATCGGCCTGGCGGCCGCCGAAAGCGCCGGCATGGACAGCATCATCGTCACCGCCACTCACACGCATCCGGTCGAAACGCGTTCGGCCCGAGTGCCGGACTATGCGGACCTCGTTGCCGTGCGTACAGAAAGTGGATTGCTGAAGGTGCAGCGCAGGATCGGGCACTGAGTCAGCCACCGAGCGAACATCTTGTGCTGGCATGGATGATACCCAGATGAAGGGTATCGACATCGACCAGGGAGGTGCCCATGCACCGCTACCGCAACACCAGCGGCGAGTCAGGCGTGCTCGCCTATGACATCGGCCAGGACTCGATCACCATCCAGTTCCAGGGTGGCGAGCGCTACCTGTACACCGAACGCAGTGCCGGCGCCGAGAATATTGCCAGGATGCAGGAACTGGCGCGCGAGGGACGCGGGCTGTCGACCTTCGTCAGCCAGCACATCCGTAGCCGCTATGCGCGCAAATTGAACTGAACTCAGCCGCGCGGAGGATAGGGCGAACCGTCCTTGTGCGTATAGGCAGCCGTGGCGCCGTCGTAGCGCAGGTCGATGTCGGGATAGGTGGCGACATCCTCCTTGATGCGCGAGCCGACGCACAGGAACACACCCGGCCCCCAGCTGCGGTTGACCAGGTGGTGCCCGTTCGGCCTTCCCCCCGGGAAGGCCGCGCAGTCGCCTGCGCGCATGATGGTTTCCCCTTCGTCGGTGACCAGCACCAGTTCTCCCGACACCATCATCACGAACTCGTCCTCGTGCGAATGCCAGTGGCGCTGCGACGAGGCTGCGCCCGGCTGCAGCTCGACCAGGTTCACGCCGAACTGGCTCAGGCCGCCAGCTTCGCCAAGGGCCTGCCTGGTGCGTCCGTCCACCAGTTCGGCAAAGGCTTCCGGATAGCCGGTTCCTTTCAGTACAGGAATGCTGCTCAGGTCCAGTCTCGACATGCGAAGGGTCTCCTTGCTTGGTTGCGAAGACGGGAATCCGTCTTCGCTACGCTTGGCTACATTCAGCCGCGCTTTTGCACCAGCGTCAGGATATCGTAACTCGCCACCAGTTCGTCGTGTTGATTCGTCACCTGGACATCCCAGGCCACCACGCCCTGGCCGCGTCCCTGCTCATCCGTACGGTTGCGGTCGACCTTGCGCTTGCAGGTGAGGCGCGCGCGGATGGTGTCGCCGATCGCCACAGGCGCCACGAAACGCAGGTTATCCAGGCCATAGTTGGCCAGCACCGGGCCAGGGGCCGGGGACACGAACAGGCCCGCCGCCGCCGACAGCACGAAGTAGCCATGCGCGATGCGCTTGCCGAACTGGGTGTCCCTGGCCGCGATCTCGTCGAAGTGCATGTAGAAGTAGTCGCCCGAGACGCCGCCGAAGTTGACGATGTCGGCTTCGCTCACGGTGCGGCGGTGGGTCAGCAGCGAGTGGCCCACTTCCAGGTCTTCGAACCAGCGGCGGAACGGGTGGATGTCGGTTTCCTTGACCGCGCCGCCGCGCACGTATTCGCCGGTGACGGCGGTCAGCATGGTGGGCGAGCCCTGCACCGCGGCGCGCTGCAGGAAGTGCTTGACGGCGCGGATGCCGCCCAGCTCTTCGCCACCGCCGGCGCGGCCCGGGCCGCCGTGCTTGAGCTGCGGCAGCGGCGAGCCGTGGCCGGTGGAATCCACCGCCGCTTCGCGCTCGAGGATGTGCACGCGGCCGTGCGAAGCGGCGGCGATCGGCACCGCATGCGCGGCGATCGCCGGATCCTTGGTCACCAGGGTCGTCACCAGGCTGCCCTTGCCGCGTGCGGCAAGCGCCAGGGCTTCGTCGATGTCCTTGTAGGTCATGACGGTGGACACCGGGCCGAAGGCCTCGATATCGTGCACGGCGTCGTTGACCATCGCATTACGGCACAGCAGCAGGGTCGGCGCGAAGAAGGCGCCGGCAGCTACGCCCTCGCCCACCGGCTTGAACCCGTCGCGCGCGCTGAACAAGACCTCATTGCCGCGCGCGAGCATCTCGACGCGCTCGGACACGTCGCGGTGCTGGTCCATCGAGGCCAGCGCGCCCATGCGCACGCCCTCGACCTTCGGGTTGCCCACGGTGATCTTGGCCAGGCGCTCGCGCAGGCGGCTGCCGACCGCATCGGCATGCTGCTCGGGCACGATCACGCGCCGGATCGCGGTGCACTTCTGGCCGGCCTTGCCGGTCATCTCGCGCGCCACTTCCTTGACGAACAGGTCGAATTCGGGGTCGTCGGGCGTCACGTCCGGGGCCAGGATGGCGCAGTTCAGCGAGTCGGCTTCGGCGGTGAACGGCACCGCTTCGCGGATCAGGTTCGGGTTGGCCTTCAGCTTGGCCGCGGTATCGGCCGAACCGGTGAAGGTCACGGCGTCGAAGCCGCCCAGGCGGTCCAGCAGGTCGCCGGTCGAGCCGATCACCAGCTGCAACGCGCCTTCCGGCAGCAGGCCTGACTCCATCATCATCTTCACGGAGGCCTGGGTCAGGTAGCTGGTCGCGGTGGCCGGCTTGACGATGCAGGGCATCGCGGCCAGGAAGCTCGGCGCGAATTTTTCCAGCATGCCCCAGATCGGGAAGTTGAAGGCGTTGATGTGCACCGCGATGCCGCCCTTCGGCACCAGGATGTGGGTGCCGGCGAAGCCGCCGCGCTTGCCCAGGGCCAGCGCCGGGCCTTCGTGCAGCACGTTCGACGAAGGCAGTTCGCGCGAGCCCATGCTGGCATAGGCGAACAGGGTGCCGATGCCCCCTTCGACGTCGACCCAGCTGTCCGGACGGGTGGCGCCGGTCAGGTGCGAGATCTCGTACAGCGCTTCCTTGCGCTCCATCATGTACAGCGCCAGGGCCTTCAGGCGCTGGGCGCGCTGCTGGAAGTCGAGCGCCATCAGGGCCGGCACGCCGGTCTTGCGGCCGTAGGTGACGGCTTCGTCGAAGTCGATCTTTTCCGCGTGGGTATGGTAGATCAGCTGGTTGTCCAGCGCGCTGTGCAGCGGGGTATGCGCTTCCGAACCGTGCCAGCGGCCGGCGATCAGGCTTTGCAGGGTGGCGATGTTGCCCATGTTCTCAGTCTCCTTCAGTTGTCTTGTCAAGCCTTGGGCTTGTGCCTGCCTTCGGGGTCGAATGCGATGCCCTGGCGGCCAGGCTCGGGTTCAGGCCAGGCGTCCACTTCGCGCATGGTCTGCAGCGAGCGGATGTTCAGTTCGTGGTACTGGCGGGTGCCGAAGCTCTTCCACTTGATGTCCTCATCGGTGAGCGCGCGCATGACCTTGGCCGGCGTGCCCATCACCATGCTGCGCGGCGGGATGAGCATCCCGGCCTTCACGAAGCTCATCGCGGCCACGATCGATTCCTCGCCGACCACCGCCTTGTCCATCACCACGGCGTTCATGCCCACCATGGCGTTCCTCTTGATGCGGCAGCCGTGCAGCACGGCGCCGTGGCCGATGTGGCCGTCCACTTCGACCACCGTGTCTTCGCCCGGGAAGCCGTGCATCACGCAGGTGTCCTGCAGGTTGGCGCCCTCCTCCAGGATCAGGCGGCCGAAGTCGCCGCGCAGCGAGGCCAGCGGCCCGACGTAGCAGCGCGGCCCGACGATCACGTCGCCGATCAGGACGGCGCTCGGGTGCACGTAGGCCGTGGGATGCACCACCGGCCGCACGCCGTCGATCTCGTACACCTTGACCATGCTTATACCCGCTCGACGATCACGGCGATGCCCTGGCCGACCCCGATGCACATGGTGCACAGGGCGTAGCGCCCGCCGGTGCGGTGCAGCTGGTTCACGGCGCTCAATACCAGGCGCGCCCCGGAGGCGCCCAGCGGATGGCCGAGGGCGATCGCGCCGCCGTTCGGGTTGACGTGGGCGGCATCGTCCGCCAGGCCGAGGTCGCGCATCACGGCCAGGCCCTGGGCGGCGAAGGCTTCGTTCAGCTCGATCACGTCCATCTGGTCGAGCCGCAGGCCGGTCTGGGCCAGCAGCTTCTTCACGGCTGGCGCCGGGCCGAAGCCCATGATGCGCGGCGCCAGGCCGGCGGTGGCCATGCCGACCACGCGCGCGCGCGGCGTCAGGCCGTGGCGTGCGGCGGCTTCGCCGGAGGCGAGCAGCAGCGCGCAGGCGCCGTCGTTCAGGCTCGAGGCATTGCCGGCGCTGACGGTTCCGTCGGGCCTCACGACGCCCTTGAGCCTGGCCAGCGCTTCCATGCTGGTCTCGCGCGGCTGCTCGTCGGTGTCGAACACGCGCGATTCGCCTTTCTTTCCGTGGATGGTCACGGGCACGATCTCGTCCCTGAACACACCTTCCGCATTGGCGCGCGCCCAGCGCTGCTGGCTGCGCAGGGCGAAGGCGTCCTGGTCCTGGCGGTTGATGTTGAATTCCAGCGCCACGTTCTCGGCCGTTTCCGGCATCGAATCGATGCCATATTTCGCCTTCATCAGCGGGTTGACGAAACGCCAGCCGAGGGTGGTGTCCTCGATTTTCGCGGCGCGCGAAAAGGCGCTGTCGGCCTTGGCCATCACGAAGGGGGCGCGGGTCATGCTCTCGACTCCGCCGGCGATGACCAGGTTCGCCTCGCCGGCCTTGATCGCGCGCGCGGC
This sequence comes from Massilia sp. MS-15, assembly GCF_020176695.1. Classification (GTDB taxonomy): domain Bacteria; phylum Pseudomonadota; class Gammaproteobacteria; order Burkholderiales; family Burkholderiaceae_D; genus Telluria; species Telluria hydrophila. The sequence goes on from NZ_JAIWIA010000027.1 coordinate 108,290, forward strand.
GCTGCCGACGGCGTCCATGCCCGAACCGCACAGGCGGTTGATGGTGTTGGCCGGCACCGCTGAGGGCAAGCCTGCCAGCAGCGCGGCCATGCGGCCGACGTTGCGGTTGTCTTCGCCGGCCTGGTTGGCGCAGCCGTAGAACAGGTCGTCGATGGCGGCCCAGTCCACGTCCTTGTTGCGGGCGATGAGCGCCGCGATCGGCAGCGCGCCCAGGTCGTCGGCGCGCACGCTCGACAGCGCGCCGCCGTAGCGGCCGAAGGGGGTGCGGATGGCGTCGCAGATGAATGCGTCAGTCATGGTGTCTCCGAAGGTTCAGTGTTTGGGGCGGTTGTCGACCACGCGCCGGGCCTTGCCGGTCAGCGTGCGCTCGATCCCGCCGGGCAGCTTGAGGGTCACGCGCGTGGTTACGCCGACATTGGTCTTGATACGGTGCTGCAGCTCACGGCACAGGGCGTCCACGTCTGCCGGCGACATCGCATCGTCACGCAGTTCGCCCAGCACTTCCAGCGTGTCCAGGTGGCCGTTGCGCGCCACCACCAGCTGGTATTGCGGCGCCAGCGCGGGCATCTTGAGCATGATCTCTTCGATCTGGCTCGGGAACACGTTCACGCCGCGGATGATCAGCATGTCGTCCGAGCGGCCCGTGATGCGGCTCATTCTGCGCATCGAGCGCGACGTGGGTGGCAGGAGCCGCGTCAGGTCGCGCGTGCGGTAGCGGATGATGGGCAGCGCTTCCTTGGACAGCGAGGTGAACACCAGTTCGCCCTCCTCGCCGTCGGGCAGGACTTCGCCGGTTTCCGGGTTGATGATCTCGGGATAGAAATGGTCTTCCCAGATCACCGGGCCGTCCTTGCTCTCGATGCACTCGCTGGCCACGCCCGGGCCCATCACTTCCGACAGTCCATAGATGTCGACCGCGTCGATGCCGGCGCGGGTTTCGATCTCCTGGCGCATGGCGTCGGTCCAGGGTTCGGCGCCGAAGATGCCGACCTTCAGCGAGGAGGTGGCCGGATCGATCCCCTGGCGCGCGAACTCCTCGACGATGTTGAGCATGTAGGAAGGCGTGACCATGATGATCGAAGGCTTGAAGTCCTGGATCAGCTGCACCTGCTTCTCGGTCTGGCCGCCGGACATCGGGATCACCGTGCAGCCCAGCTTTTCCGCACCGTAGTGCGCGCCCAGGCCGCCCGTGAACAGGCCGTAGCCATAGGAGATGTGCACCATGTCGCCCGCACGGCCGCCGGCCGCGCGGATCGAGCGCGCCACCACGCCGGCCCAGGTGTCGATGTCGCGCTGCGTGTAGCCGACCACGGTGGCCTTGCCGGTGGTGCCGGAGGACGCATGCACGCGCACCACCTGTTCGCGCGGCACCGCGAACAGGCCGAACGGATAGTTGTCGCGCAGGGTTTTCTTGTCGGTGAAGGGAAACTTCGCCAGGTCGGCCAGCGTTGTCAGGTCGCTCGGGTGCACGCCGGCCGCGTCGAAGGCGGCGCGGTAGTGCGGCACGTTCTCGTAGGCGTGGTGCAGCGACCACTTCAGGCGCTCCAGCTGCAGGGCCTGCAGTTCGTCGCGGCTGGCGCGTTCGATCGGTTCCAGCTCGCCCGGAGAAGGATTACGTTGGACCATCTCGGCCTCCTGTCGTGTTGCAAAAAGCGTGTTGCAAAAGGCGATTACTCTCCGACGTCAGCGACCGTGCCGCTGACGCGGTGCGACTTCCCGCGGAACAGCGCCACCATGCGCCCATCCTGGTTGCTGACCTTGATGTCGTAGACGCCGGTCTTGCCCTGCAAGGCCTGCTCCACCGCCTCTGCCACCAGCAGGTCGCCCTCAAAGCCAGGCGCCAGGTAATCGATCGTGCAGCCGGCGCCCACCGTGTTGAAATTGTGCGAATTGCAGGCGAAGGCGAAGGCGCTGTCGGCCAGCATGAAGATGTAGCCGCCGTGGCAGGTGGCGTGCCCGTTGAGCATGTCGGCGCGCACGCGCATCGACATGCGCGCATAGCCGGGGCGGATGGCGTCGAGCGTCATGCCCAGCGCCTGGCTGGCGGGGTCGCGTTCGTACATGGTCTGGCCGGCCAGTTCCGCCAGCGCCTGCGGATCGCTATGCATGAAAACGGGCTCCGTGCGGATTGGCGGCGATCTTGCGGCGCAGCAGGGGCGAGACGCGGTAACGGTCTTCGCCGTAGATGGTCGCCAGGTTGGCCAGCACCGCCACGATGTGCTCCAGCCCGACGCTGTCGGCCCAGGCCAGCGGTCCGCGCGGATAGTTGACGCCCTTCTGCATCGCGATGTCCACCGCGCGCGCGCTGCACACGCCCTGGTTGACCGCGTCGGCCGCTTCGTTGGCCAGCATGGCGACGGTGCGCATCACGGCCATGCCGGGCACGTCGTCCAGGCGCGTCACGGCAAAACCCGCCCCCTGGAACATGCCGACCACCGCGTTGTAGGCTTCGATGCTGCACTGGTCGGCTTTCGCCAGCGCGATGCGGGTGGCGCCGGCTGGGTCCAGCAGCAGGTCGTAGACGACGGTGTCGTCGTGCCAGCTTTCGGCGGCGCGCACGGTCGCGCTGCGGCCGTCGGTGAGATACACCGCGGCGCCCTGGCACACGAAGCCCGGCGTGCTGTCGAGGGTCTCTTCGCGGTGCAGCGCGTAGCCGGCAGCGCCGAGGCGCGCGGCCAGTGGGGCGAGCGCATCGGACTCGTTGCCGGTGATCGACACCGATGCCGGCTTCGCTTGCGGCGCCTCCTGCTGCACCACGGGCTGCCCGGCGCCCTCGCCATAGCGGTAGAAGCCGCGGCCGGTCTTGCGTCCCAGGAAGCCGGCATTGACCAGCTCCTGCTGCAGGATCGATGGGGTAAAACGCGGGTCGCCGAAATAGGCGTCGTAGACCGAATTCGTGACCGAGAAGTTGACGTCGTGGCCGATCAGGTCCATCAGCTCGAAGGGTCCCATGCGGAAGCCCCCGCAGTCGCGCAGCACGGCGTCGATGGTGGCCGGCTCGCCGGCCTGTTCCAGCAGCAGGCGCAGGCTTTCCGCGTAATACGGGCGCGCCACGCGGTTGACGATGAAGCCCGGCGTCGATTTCGCATGCACCGGGTTCTTGCCCCAGGCTTCGGCGGTGGCGTAGACGGTGTCGGCCACCGCCTTGTCGGTGGCGATGCCGCTGATGACTTCGACCAGCGCCATCAAGGGCACCGGATTGAAGAAGTGCATGCCGACCAGGCGTTCCGGCCGGCGCAGCTGCGCGGCGATGGCGGTCACCGAGATCGAGGAGGTATTCGTGGCCAGGATGCAGTCCTCGGCCACGATGCTTTCCAGCTCGCCGAACAGGGCGCGCTTGACCTCCAGGTTCTCGACGATGGCTTCGACCACCAGCCTGGCCTGGCCCGCTTCCTGCAGGCTGCCGATGCGCCGCAGGCGCGCGCCCGCGGCGGCCGCCTCTTCCTGGCGCATGCGGCCCTTCTCGACCAGCCTGGCGTAGGTGGCCTGGATGCCGGCGATCGCCTTGTCGGCCGCGTCAAGCCGGGTATCGAACAGCAGCACCGGGTGGCCGGCACTGGCCGCCACCTGGGCGATGCCGGAGCCCATGGCGCCGCTGCCGACGACGGCGACGACGCTGTCCTTCTCGAGTGCCTGCATGCTTACTCTCCCTTGAACTGCGCCGGGCGCTTGGCGATGAAGGCGGCCACGCCTTCGCGGTAGTCGTGGCTGTAGCCCAGCTCGCGCATCATCTCGCCTTCCAGCTTGAGCTGCTCCGGCAGGGTGTTGGCCCAGCTGGCCTGCAAGGCCTTTTTCGTGAACGCCAGGCCTTTGGTCGGCGCGCTGGCGAAGTGCTCGGCCATGGCCATGGCCTGGTCCATCAGCGTTTCGTCCGGCACGCAGGCCCAGATCAGCCCCCACTCCTCGGCCTTCTCGGCCGTGAGCTTCTCGCCCAGCATGGCGAGACCCGTGGCGCGCGCCTGGCCGATCAGGCGCGGCAGATGCCAGGTGCCGCCGGTGTCCGGGATCAGGCCGAGTTTACAGAAGGCTTCGATGAAGCTGGCCGACTTCGCGGCCAGCACGATGTCGCAGGCCAGCGCCAGGTTGGCGCCGGCGCCGGCGGCCACGCCGTTCACGGCGCAGATCACCGGCATCGGCAGCGACTTCAGGGTCAGCACCAGGGGAGCGTAGAACTTCTCGACCGATTCGCCGAGGTCGACGCCGGGCGCGCCCGGGGCCACGGCGCGGTCCTGCAGGTCCTGGCCGGCGCAGAAGCCGCGGCCGGCGCCGGTGAGCACCAGCACGCGCGCCGACTTGTCGGCCTGCAGCCTGTCGAGGGCGTCGCGCACTTCGAGGTGCATGGCCTGGGTGAAGCTGTTCAGGCGGTCGGGGCGGTTCAGGGTCAGGACGGCGATGCCGTTTTCGATCTTGAACTGGATGGATTCGTAGCGCATGGGGTCTCCGTATTCTTGTTGTCGGGCTTATTCCGCGATGTCGAAGTCGACCACCACCTTGTCGGTGATCGGAAAGCTCTGGCAGCTCAGCACGAAACCGCGCGCCACTTCATAGTCTTCGAGGGCGTAGTTGACGTCCATCTCCACCTGGCCATCCAGGACCTTGCAGCGGCAGGTCGAGCACACGCCGCCCTTGCACGAGTAGCGCATGTCGATGCCCGCGCGCAGGCCGGCGTCCAGCAGCGACTCCTTGTCCTTGTCCATCGTGAAACTGGCCGCGTTGCCGTCCATGATGACGGTGACTTCGGTCTGGTGCTGCGCGCCGGCGTCGATCTTGCGCGGCTTGTGCTCGTGCTTCGGGATGCTGGCGGCGAACAGCTCGATGCGGATCTGTTCCTTGGCCAGGCCGGCCGCCTGCAGCGAGCGCGAGACGCCGTGCATCATGTCTTCGGGGCCGCAGATGAAGGCCACGTCGATGTCGCGGATGTCGATCCAGTGCTTCAGGAAGTGGCCGCACTTCTCTTCGGTGATGCGGCCGTTGAACAGTTCGATGTCCTGCTGTTCGCGGCTCATCACGTAGACCAGCTTGAGCCGGTCCATGTACTGGTCCTTCAGGTCGGTCAGCTCGTCGCGGAAGATCACGCTGGACGAGGCGCGGTTGCCGTACACGACGGTGAAGCGGCTCTTCGGCTCGGCCAGCAGGGTGGTCTTCACGATCGACAGGATCGGGGTGATGCCGCTGCCGGCGGCGAAGGCCAGGTAGTGGCGCGCGCTGTGCGGGTCGAGCGGCACGTTGAAGTGGCCCATGGGCGGCATGACGTCCAGCGTGCTGCCGGGTTTCAGGTGCTCGTTGGCCCAGGTCGAGAACTGGCCGCCGTTCACGCGCTTGATCGCCACGCGCAGGGTATCGTCCTGCACCGCCGAACAGATCGAATAGGAACGGCGCACGTCTTCGCCGTCGATCATGGCGCGCAGGGTCAGGTGCTGGCCCTGCTGGTAGGCGAACTGCGCCTTGAGCTCGGACGGGACGTCGAAGGTGACGGCGATGGCGTCGCGGGTTTCATGCTTCACCTTGGCCACGCTCAGTGGATAGAATTTGCTCATCGGTCTCGGGGTGCCTTCAATGGCACTTGAAATAATCGAAAGGCTCGCGGCAGTCGAGGCACTTGTACAGGGCCTTGCAGGGCGTCGAGCCGAACTCGCTGGTGGGCTGGGTATGGGTGGAACCGCAGTGCGGGCAGGCCACGACCGGCGCCGGGCGGCGCCGGATGCCGGCATGCAGGCCGCTGATGTCGATCACCTGCTGGGCGGGCGGCGCGATGCCGTAGCTGGTCAAGGCGGCCTTGCCGGCCTCGCTCATCCAGTCGGTGGTCCAGGCCGGCGACAGGCGGCTGGCGATGCGCACGTCCCGCAAGCCGTGCGACAGCAAGGCTTGCTTCACCGCGTCGGCGATCACCCCCATCGCCGGGCAGCCGGAATACGTCGGCGTGATCGTCACCACACAGGTGCCGCCTTCGAACGCGACCTCGCGCACGATGCCGAGGTCCACCACCGAGATCACCGGGATCTCCGGATCGGCGACTTCGCCCAGCCAGTCCCAGACCTGCCCGGTGGTGATGCCGGCCGCGTTCATTACCACTGCGCTCCCGGGTAGGCGCGCTGCAGGAACTGCATCTCGGCCAGGATGTAGCCGAGGCGCTCGCTGTGGCGTCCCTGCTTGCCGCCGCGCTGCATCCAGGCGTCCGGCGAAGGCATCGACAGCGTCGCTTCGGCGAAGACTTCCGCCATGTGCCCGAAGCAGGCCTGGCGCAGCGCATCGGCGGCCGGGGCCACGCCCTGCGCCACCATGGCCTCGTCGACGGCGTCGTAGAGGAACATCTCGCCGCTGTACATCCACAGCTCGTCCAGCGCCGCCTGCATCCTGGCGCGGCTGGCCTCGGTGCCGTCGCCCAGGCGCACCACCAGGTCGCCGGAACGGCGCAGGTGGTAGGTCACTTCCTTGATCGACTTCTGCGCGATCTCGGCGATGCGCGCGTCCTTGGCCCGGGCCAGGCCGTCCATCAGGAAGTAGTGCCAGGTATCGAACAGGAACTGGCGCACCATGACCTCGGCATAGCTGCCGTTGGGCTGCTCGACCAGCAGGCAGTTGCGGTACTCATGGGCATCGCGGTGGAAGGCCAGGCGGTCTTCGTCGCGGCCACGGCCTTCCAGCTCGCCGGCATAGGTGAGCCACATGCGGGTCTGGCCCAGCAGGTCGAGGGCGACGTTGGACAGGGCCATGTCTTCTTCCAGGGCCGGTCCCTTGCCGACCAGCTGGCACAGCTGCTGGGACAGGATCAGGGCGTTGTCGCCCTGGCGCAGCAGGTACTCGATCTTTGCGTCCACAGCGGTACTCACAGGTTCTTGACTTCTTCCGGCATCGGGAAGAAGGTCGGGTGGCGGTAGACCTTGCTGTTGGCCGGCTCGAACAGCGCTTCCTTGTCGTTCGGGCTGCTGGCCACGATGTCCTGGGCGCGCACGACCCAGATCGATACGCCTTCATTGCGGCGGGTGTAGACATCGCGCGCGTTGTTGACCGCCATTTCGGCGTCAGGGGCGTGCAGGCTGCCGACGTGCTTGTGGGCCAGTCCGTGCTGGCTGCGGATGAAGACTTCCCACAGGGGCCATTCTTTGCTCATTCTGTTCTCCGTGTATTTCTTATGGACGAGTGATGCTGAAGCAGGTTGAACGCGTGGGCGGGAGACCCGCCCACCCTACGATCAAGCAGCGGCCTTGCGGGCGGCCTGCTTGTCGGCGTGGGCGACCAGGGCGTCGCGGAACCATGCGCCGTCTTCGTAGGCCTTCACGCGGGTGCGCAGGCGCTCGCGGTTGCAGGGGCCGTTGCCCTTCAGGACGTTGTGGAACTCGCTCCAGTCGATCTCGCCGAAATCGTAGGAGCCGCGCGCTTCGTTCCATTTCAGGTCGGGATCGGGGATGGTCAGGCCCAGGTATTCGGCCTGCGGCACGGTCTGGTCGACCATGCGCTGGCGCAGCTCGTCGTTCGAGAACAGCTTGATGCGCCAGGCGGTGGACTGGGCGCTGTTGACCGATTCGGCATCCGACGGGCCGAACATCATCAGGGACGGCCACCACCAGCGGTTCAGCGCATCCTGGGCCATCGCCTTCTGCTCAGGCGTGCCCCTGGCCAGCGCCATCATGATGTCGTAGCCCTGGCGCGCGTGGAAGGACTCTTCCTTGCAGACGCGCACCATGGCGCGCGCGTACGGACCGTAGGAGCAGCGGCACAGCGGGATCTGGTTGATGATGGCCGAGCCGTCGACCAGCCAGCCGATGGCGCCCATGTCGGCCCAGCTCAGGGTCGGGTAATTGAAGATGCTCGAATACTTCGCCTTGCCGGCGTGCAGGGCCTGCAGCAGCTCGTCGCGCGACACGCCCAGCGTTTCGGCGGCGCTGTACAGGTAGAGGCCATGGCCGGCCTCGTCCTGGATCTTGGCCAGCAGCACCGACTTGCGCTGCAGGGTCGGGGCGCGCGTGACCCAGTTCCCTTCCGGGAGCTGGCCCACGATCTCGCTGTGCGCGTGCTGCGAGATCTGGCGGATCAGGGTCTTGCGATAGGCCTCGGGCATCCAGTCCTTGGGCTCGATCTTGATGCCGGCGTCGATGCGCGCCTGGAACGCCGCTTCCTCGGCGCTCATGTCTTCCTCGGTACGAACTTTCTTGAGTCCGGTCTCCACCATTTGTGCGTACATGTCTGGTCTCCGTTGCAAACCTACTGAATCCATAATACGATACAAAAAATCGGATGTACACCAAAATTTTGAATCATATTGAGAAGATGGCGCCATGACAATTCCTACCAGCGGTACGACGAGTGGCGAGTGGGTCGCCGGCTACCTGGCCACCGATCCGCCGCGCCATAAATCGCTGGTGATGACCCTGTGCGGGGACGCCATCGCCCCGCATGGCGGCGCCTTCTGGCTGGGCAGCATGATCGAGCTGCTGGGCCCGCTGGGGGTGTCCGACCGCCTGGTGCGCACCAGCGTGTTCCGCCTGGTGCAGGACGGCTGGCTGGTGGCCAGCCGCGAGGGCCGGCGCAGCCGCTACGCGCTGGAACCGGCGTCGCTGCCGCGCCTGGCGCGCGCCAACCGCCGCATCTATTCCCCCCCCAGGCTGGACTGGGACGGCCGCTGGACCTTCGTGCTGGCGCCCAGCGGCAGCATCGACGGCGAGCTGCGCGCGCAGCTGCGCAAGGAGCTCGAATGGGAGGGCTTCGCGATGCTGGCCACCGGCGTGATGGCGCATCCGGCGCCGGCGCCGGATACGCTGCGCGACATCGTGGCGCGCAGCGGCGCGGCCGGCAGGGTGTACGCGTGCACGGCGGCCGAGCTGCCCGGCGTCGGGGCGCGTCCGCTGCCCGATCTGGTGGGTGATGGCTGGGACCTGTCGGCCGTGGCCGCGGCCTACCGCCAGTTCATCGCCCGCTTCACGCCGTTGCTGGCGCTGCTGGAAGCGGACACCCTGCTCGCCCCCCAGGATGCCTTCGCGATCCGCAGCCTGCTGATCCATGCCTACCGCCGCGTGCAGCTGCATGATCCGATGCTGCCGGTGGCGCTGCTGCCCCAGCCCTGGCCCGGCACCGACGCCTATGCGCTGGCCAGGCGCATCTACCTGCTGACCTGGGCGCGCGCCGAGGAGCACGTGCTGGCCATGCTGCGCAGGGAAGACGACACGACGGCGCCGGCCGATGGCGATTTCTACCGGCGCTTCGGCGGACTGGCGTGAAATCCGGCGGCGCCGCGGAAAACTAGTATGATCACCATTTTCCGCATTTTCCAGACGACAGGATACCCATGTCTATCAAGATCAGCAGCCAGTTCGACGCTGGCGCCATCGAGGTCGTGAACGCTACCAGCGCGAACGCCATCGACCTGAACATCCGCAAGGACTCGCACGCCGATATCGTCCAGTGGTTCTACTTCCGCCTGCAGGGCGCGCAAGGCCAGGCCTGCAGCATCCGCTTCCTGAATGCGGGCCAGGCCGCCTATCCGGCCGGCTGGGAAGGCTACCAGGCGATGGCGAGCTACGACCGCGTGAACTGGTTCCGCGTGCCGACCTCCTACGACGGCCAGGTGATGACGATCGAGCACACCCCGGGCATGGACAGCGTCTACTACGCCTATTTCGAGCCGTATTCGTGGGAACGGCACCTGGAGCTGCTCGACCGCGCCCAGATGTCCGAGCACGTGCGCATGCTGGACCTCGGCTCCACCGTCGACGGCCGCGACCTGAACATGCTGGTGATCGGCGAACCCGCGCCTGAAAAGAAGAAGGTGTGGGTGATCGCACGCCAGCACCCGGGCGAGACCATGGCCGAGTGGTTCGTCGAAGGCATGCTCGACGCCCTGCTCGACCCGGCCCACCCGTTCGGGCGCCAGTTATTGAATGAGTCGGTGTTCTACGTGGTGCCGAACATGAACCCGGACGGCTCGGTGCGCGGCAACCTGCGCACCAACGCGGCCGGCGCCAACCTGAACCGCGAGTGGATGAACCCGTCGATGGAGCGCAGCCCGGAAGTGTTCCTGGTGCTCCAGAAGATGCATGAGACGGGCGTCGACCTGTGCCTGGACGTGCACGGTGACGAGGGCCTGCCCTACGTGTTCGTGGCCGGCAGCGAATCGCTCCCGACCTGGACCGAGGCCCAGGCGGCGCAGCAGAAGCGCTTCATCGAGGACTTCAAGATCGCCAGCCCGGACTTCCAGGACGTGCACGGCTACGGCGCCACGCCCTTCACCGACGAGACCCTGACCATGGGTTCGTCGCACGTCACGCACGCCTTCGGCTGTCTGTCGCTGACGCTGGAGCTGCCGTTCAAGGACAATGCCAACGACCCCGACCCGCAGGTGGGCTGGGACGGCGCCCGCAGCGCGCGCCTCGGCGCCGCGGTGCTGCAGCCGGTGCTGAACGCCGTGCGCGCACTGGGCGCGCAGCAGGAGTAAGCGATGAGCGTGTTCTCCGCGCCGGTGTTCGACGCCACCGTGGTGTTCGAAGGCCAGGAACTGTTCAAGGGCCGCGGAGCGGCCCAGACCTGGGCGGAAAAGGTGGCCAGGGAGCTGGAAACCCCGGTGGCGGTCGAGAAGATCGGCACCGGCTGGGCCCTGACGGCCACCCTCGACGGCGCGCCGGTGGCCTGGGGCATCTACGGCCAGCGCCTGAGCAGGATCGAGCAGGCCCGCTGAATCCCGTAGGGTGGGCGGCTCCATCCGGTACGCCGCATTGCCTGCAGTGGATGCGCCGCCCACGCGTTCGGCCAGCGTGGAAGCGGACGTCACGCCTGTTCATGCGCGAGTTGAACGCGTGGGCGGCGCCAGCATCCGTTGCCACGCACGTTCCACGGTGAAGCCGCCCACCCTACGGGTAGCGTGCCCGCGTCGCGGCGGCCGCCTCGGCCACCATCTGTTCCAGCACCCCCACATCCACGTCGTCCAGCTTGCGCACATACAGGCAGGCCTTGCCCATCTTGTGCCGCCCCAGGCGCGCGCGCAGCGCGTCGCTCGGCGGCAGCTCGCAGGACAGGTAGATGCTGATGTCGCCCTTGCGCGACGAGAAGCCGGCCAGCGGCGCATCGCCTTCGCGCCCGCTGGCGTAGGTGTAGTGGTAGCTGTCGAAGCCGACGATGCCCGCGCCCCACATCACGGGCGGGGCGCCGGTCACGCGGCACATCATGTCGACCAGTGCCTCGCAATCCGCGCGCCGCGCGGCGTCGGGAATCGCATCGAGGTAGGCGCGCACGCTCGCCTCGGTGGGGAGCGTCTTGTTCGCGGCCATGGCGGCCTCAGAGTTCGGCGCCCAGGTGCTTGCCGACCCAGGCATGGGCATCCTCGAGCGAATCGAAATGCAGGGTCGCGATGGTGGTCTTGTCGGGCGCCAGGAAGGTGGCGTAGGCCTTGCGCGCCTCGTTGCCCGAACTGAGCAGGTCCGAGGGCTGGGACAGCTCGACGGTGGCCACCAGGTCGAGGTTCAGCAGCACGCTTTTCTGGCTGTTTTCCTTGTCGATGCGAACGAACTTGCTCATGCCGTGTTCCCCTTTCAGCTGCCGGCGACGACCATCTTCTCGATCAGGATCGAGCCGGTCGACTTGTTGCCGCGGTTCAGGACGTCGTTGCCGATGCCCGCGATCTGCTGGAACATCTCGCGCATGTTGCCGGCGATGGTGATCTCTTCCACCGGATACTGGATCACGCCATTCTCGACCCAGTAGCCGGATGCGCCGCGCGAATAGTCGCCGGTGACGTAGTTGACGCCCTGCCCCATCAGTTCCGTGACCAGCAGGCCCGTGCCCATCTTGCGCAGCATGCCTTCGAAGTCGTCGGCGCGGCGGGTCTGCGAGGACACCAGCTCCAGGTTGTGCGAGCCGCCCGCGTTGCCGGTGGTCTGCATGCCCAGCTTGCGCGCCGAGTACGAAGACAGGAAGTACCCCTGCAGCACGCCGTTCTCGACCACCTTGCGGCGCACCGTGCGCACGCCCTCTTCGTCGAAAGGCGCGGAGCCGACCGCGCCCACCAGGTGCGGATCCTCGACCACGCTGATGTGCTCCGGGAACACCTGCTTGCCGAGCGTATCGAGCAGGAAGGTCGACTTGCGGTACAGCGCACCGCCCGACACGGCCTGCGCGAAGGCGCCCAGCAGGCCCGCCGCCAGCGGCGCCTCGAACAACACCGGGCAGGTGCGGGTATCGAGCTTGCGCGCGTTCAGGCGCGCCAGCGCGCGTTCGGCGGCGTAGCGGCCCACGGCTTCCGGCCTGGCCAGCTTCTTCGGATCGCGCGCCGAGGTGTACCAGTCGTCGCGCTGCATCTTGCTGCCCTTGCCGGCGATCGGGGCGACCGAGATCGTGTGGCGCGAGAACGGATAGCCGCCGATGAAGCCGCGCGAATTGGCGCCGACGAAATGCGACTGCTGCACGTAGACGCTGGCGCCTTCGCTGTTGGTGATGCGCGGGTCGACCTCGAACGCCGCGTTCTCGCAGCGCTGCGCCAGTTCGACCGCTTCCTCGGTCGAGATCTGCCACGGATAGAACAGGCGCAGGTCGCGCGGGTTCGTTTCCAGCAGCTCGGCGTCGGGCAGGCCGGCGCAATCGTCTTCGGCGGTGAAGCGGGCGATGTTCCAGGCCGCTTCCACGGTGTCCTTCAGCGACCTGGTCGAGAAGTCGGAGGTATTCGCATTGCCGCGCCGCTGGCCATAGTAGACGGTAACGCCGATGCCCTTGTCGCGGTTCTGCTCGATGGTCTCGATCTTGCCTTTACGCACAGAAACCGACAGGCCGCTGCCTTCGCTGATCTCGACCGACGCATCGGTGGCGCCCTGCTCCCTGGCAAAGGCCAGCACGTCGCGGGCGAGCTGTTTCAGCTGGTCCTGGGTATGGGTAAAAGCGGAGTCGTTCATGTCGTGTTTGTCGTGGCGGGCCCTAAAACAGTTATCATAGCAGCCGTTTACAGTTTTCACTGATCGGCCCAGCGCCAATCGGATCATCCTCATCATGCCTAATCCAAACCGCGGTTCCGTCGGCTTCCAGTCCAATGAATTCGACCAGGAATACGAACGCCCCTCCAAGTCCGAAGCCAAGCGCCAGTCGAACGAGCTGCAGAAGCTCGGCGAGCAGCTGGTCGATGCGCCGCGCGACCGCGTCAAGCGCGTCGAGATGCCGGAAGACGTCAAGGAAGCCATTCTTGCCTGCCAGACCATCACCAACCACGAAGGCCGCCGCCGCGCGCTGCAGTTCGTGGGCAAGAAGATGCGCACGCTGGACGAGGAAGAAGTCGCCGTCATCCAGCGCACCATCGACAGCTGGAAAGGCGCCTCGAAAGCCGAGACCGCCGCGCTGCACGCCCTCGAGCGCCGCCGCGAGAAGCTGCTGGCCGACGACAAGGCCCTGACCCAGCTGCTGGAAGAAAACCCGGAACTGGACGTGCAGCACCTGCGCACCCTGATCCGCAACGCGCGCAAGGAACAGGCGGAGAACAAGCCGCCCAAGGCCTACCGCGAGATCTTCCAGATCCTGAAGGACCTGGGCAAGAAGCCGAAGCAGAGCGACGACGATCAGGAAGAATCCGGCGATGACGAGTCCGACGACGAGTGACGTGGCACTGGCGCATCCAGCGCTGACGCAGCAAGAATTGATCATCGGCCTGGTGTCGGTCTCGGACCGCGCCAGCGGCGGCGTCTATGAAGACAAGGGCATTCCCGCCCTGACCGACTGGCTGGCGCAGGCGATCACCACCCCCTACCGGATCGAGACCCGCCTGATTCCCGACGAGCGCGCGGAGATCGAGCGCACCCTGGCCGAACTGGTCGACGTGGCGCGCTGCCACCTGGTCCTGACCACCGGCGGTACCGGCCCGGCGCGGCGCGACGTCACGCCCGAGGCTACGCTTGCCATCGGCACCCGCGAAATGCCGGGCTTCGGCGAACAGATGCGCCAGATCAGCCTGCGCTTCGTGCCGACCGCGATCCTGTCGCGCCAGACCGCGGTGATCCGCGAGGTACGCATCGACGGCGCCGATCACGCGGCCCTGGTCATGAACCTGCCGGGCCAGCCCAAGTCGATCAAGGAAACCCTGGAAGGCCTGAAGGACGATGCCGGCAACGTGCTTGTCGGCGGCATCTTCGCGGCCGTGCCCTACTGCATCGACCTGATCGGGGGCCCCTACATCGAAACCAATCCGGCAGTGAGCAAGACCTTCCGCCCGAAATCGGCGCTGCGTCCGCCTGCCGCCTGACGCCTGACGCACAAAGGAAGCCATGGAACTGCTGCAAAACATCGAGATCGAAACCGCGCCGAACCCGCAGGTGGCCGTGATCTGGCTGCACGGCCTGGGCGCCGACGGCAACGATTTCGTGCCGCTGGTGAACGAACTGGACCTGTCCGGCCTGCCCGGCATCCGTTTCGTGTTCCCGCATGCGAAGACGATGCCGATCACGATCAACGGCGGCTACGTGATGCGCGCCTGGTACGACATCAGCGGCGCCGAACTGACCCGGCGCGAGGACGAAGGCGGCCTGCGCGCCTCGCAGCGCGACGTGGAAGCCCTGATCGCGCGCGAAAAGGCGCGCGGCATCCCGGCCTCGCGCATCATCCTGGCCGGCTTCTCGCAGGGCTGCGCCATGACCCTGCAGACCGGCATGCGCCATCCGGAAAAACTGGCCGGCATGCTGTGCCTGTCGGGTTACCTGCCGCTGGCCGGCGCGGTCGCCAGCGAGCGCACCGAAGAAAGCCTGGCCACGCCGGTCTTCATGGCCCACGGCACCCACGACAATGTCGTGCCCTTCGCGCGTGCGCGCGAGTCGAAGGAGGCGCTGCTGGCGCTGGGCTACAAGGTGGAATGGCACGAGTACCCCATGCAGCACGCGCTGTGCCTGGAAGAGGTGCGGGATATCTCGGCCTGGATCAGGAAGGTGCTGGCCTAGGGCGGACGGCGTCGCCGTCCACCCGGCCCGGCCTTACTTCGGGAAGGCCACCACTTCCTGCTGCTGTTCGCCCAGGCCCGCGATTCCCAGCCTCAGCTTGTCGCCCTTCTTCAGGAAGCGCTGCGGCGAGCGCCCCATGCCCACGCCCGGCGGGGTGCCGGTGGTGATGATGTCGCCCGGCTCCAGGGTCATGAAGCGCGACACGTAGCTGACGATCCGGGCCACGCTGAAGATCATGCTCGACGTGTTCCCGCTCTGCATGCGCTTGCCGTTCACCTCCAGGTAGAGGTCGAGGTCCTGCACGTCGTGGATCTCGTCGCGCGTGACCAGGAAGGGGCCGACCGGACCGAAGGTATCGCAGCCCTTGCCCTTGTCCCACTGGCCGCCCATCTCGAACTGGTAGGCGCGCTCGGAGACGTCGTTGACCACGCAGTAGCCGGCCACGTGGTTCAGGGCCTCTTCTTCCGTCACGTACTGCGCGCGGGTACCGATCACCACGCCCAGCTCGACTTCCCAGTCGGTCTTCTTCGAGCCCTTCGGCAGCTGCACCGGATCGTCCGGACCGGACAGGCTGCTGGTCGCCTTCAGGAAGAAGATCGGTTCGCTGGGCGGCTCGGCCCCGGTTTCCGCCGCATGGTCGGCATAGTTCATGCCGATGCCGATGAACTTGCCGACGCCTTTCACCGGCACCCCGAAGCGCGGCGTGCCGCGCACCAGCGGCAGCGTCTTCGGATCGATCCTGGCCAGCTTGCGCAGGGCCTTGTCGCCCAGCGTGGCGGCGTCGATGTCGCCGATGATGGCGGACAGGTCGCGCACGCGGCCCTCCTCGTCGAACAGGCCCGGCTTTTCCTTGCCCGGGCGGCCATAGCGCACCAGTCTCATTGCTGTCTTCCCCTTGTGAACGTGCCCGGATGGGCCAGCCGCGGATGATACCAAGGATCGGCGCGGCCGGTGGCCTGGCAGCCTAGTGGCTGAGCAGGTAGGCCGAGATGTCGAGCGCATCGCGCTCGCTCACGCCCATGTTGGGCATCGCCGTTTGCGGGTCGACCGCCTGCGGATCGCGGATCCAGCGCACCAGGCCGGCCTGGTCGCCGCGCAGGCCGCCGGCCAGCGTCTCGCGCCGCGCCATGTCCTCCAGCGGCCGGCCGACATATACCTTCGAGCCCGGCACACCGGGAATCTGGTGGCAGGACTGGCAGGCGTACTGCGTGACGGCGATCTTGCCGCGCGCCGGATCGCCGCGCACGCCGGCCGGCGGCCGGTCCGGCGCGCAGCCGGCCAGCGCCAGCACCACGGTCAGTGCCAGCGCCCTCATGGCGCGGCTCCGGCGGGCGCCGACGCTGCACCGTCAAGAGCGCGGTCCGGAGCGACCCAGTCCCTGAACTCCGGCGCGCCCAGCGAAGGCAGCAGGGTCACGAAGGCCACCACCGCCCATAACTCCTCTTCGCGCAAATGGTATTCCCAGGCCGGCATGCCGCTCATCTTGATGCCGTTCCGGGTCACCCAGTACAGCTCGCGCGTTTTCCAGCGCTGGGTGGCGTCCACCAGCGGACCGGGAATCGGCTGCATGCTCATGCCGATCGTCGATTGCGCCACCCCGGGGCCGCCGTGGCACTGCAGGCACTTGTCGCGGTAGATCCGGGCGCCCAGGCGCAGCTGCTGCGGTTCGCCAAAGCCGGTGGCCGGCACCCGCACCGCGCGCGCATGGTGGCGCACCGACCGCGTCATGCCTTCCTCCAGCACCGTGTATACGAAGGGAACATGCTGGGCCGTGGCGCCGATGTTGTACCAGCCGCCGAACAGCAGCGCGAGGCCGGCCGCGCCGGCGCCGGCGCCCAGCACCAGCAGCGTGGCGAGCACGGTCTTCAGGATCAGCCTGTGGCGCGAAGAAGGCATTGTGCGGGGTGCGTCCGATTGGAGTCGTTAAAAAAAATGCATCATTCTTTGTGTATTATAAAAGCCACTTAACAATTGTGATTTCCAAGCGTGCGCACCAGTCTCCCTCACGACCACGTCCGCCAGGCATGCCGGCGCGACGGCATGGCACTGGCCCGTCTGGCCCCGCTGGCCTCCCTGGCCTCCCTGGCCTCCCTGGCCTGCCTTGTCCTGCTGGCCGGCTGCGCGGAAGAAGGCAGGCCGCCCCGCGTACCGGGCGGCGACGCCCGGCAGGGCCTGCGCCTGGTGACCCAGTACCAGTGCGGCGCCTGCCACGCGATCCCCGGCGTGCAGGGCGCGGCCGGCCGCGCCGGTCCGGCGCTCGACAACATCGGGCGCCTGAGCTACATCGCCGGCCGCATCCCCAACCAGCCCGCCAACATGCAGCGCTGGCTGCGCGCCCCGCACGCGCTCAAGCCCGGCACCGAGATGCCGCCCATGGGCCTCACGGAACAGGAAGCGCGCCACGTGGCGGCGTTCCTGTACACGCTGCGATGAACGGCCTGCATTCGGTGCTGGAGCCGGGCGGCTGGGATGCCGCCATCATCAGCGGCTTCGCCTGGGTGCTGTTCGGCGCCGGCACCGTGATCTTCCTGGCCGTGATGGCCCTGCTGCTGCTCAGCCTGCGGCGCCAGGGGCGCCCCGCGCGCGCGCTGCTGTGGATCGGCGGCGGCGGCATCGCCTTCCCGGTGCTGGTGCTGAGCGCGCTGCTCGGCTGGAGCACCTGGCGCAGCACCCAGCTGGCGCCGCAGTCCTCGCAGGGAGCACTGAGCATCTCGGTGACCGGCAAGATGTGGTGGTGGGAAGTGCGCTACCGCGACCCGGCCAGCGGCCGCGAGATCGTCAGCGCCAACGAGATCCGCATTCCCACCGGGCGCGCGGTCTACCTGGGCCTGACCTCGGCGGACGTGATCCACAGCCTGTGGCTGCCTTCGCTGGCCGGCAAGCGCGACATGGTGCCGGGCCGCGTCACCGGCCTGACCCTGCGCGCCGACAAGCCCGGCATCTACCGCGGGCAGTGCGCCGAGTACTGCGGCGCCCAGCACGCGAAAATGGCGCTGCACGTGGTGGCGCTGGCACCGCAGGAATTCGACGCCTGGCTGGCCGAACAGGGACAAGCCGCGCGGCCGGCCGACAGCCCGCTGCTGGAACGCGGGCGCGCCGCCTTCCTGCAGCAGCGCTGCCAGGTCTGCCACACGATCCGCGGGGTGGCCGAGGAAGCGCGCCTGGGCCCCGACCTGACCCACGTCGGCAGCCGCCTGCACATCGGCGCCGGCCTGCTGCGCACCCACCGCGACAGCCTGGCCGGCTGGATCGCCGACCCGCAGGCCGCCAAGCCGGGCGTGTTCATGCCCGGCTCGCAGGACCTCGACCAGGACACGCTGCATGCGCTGGCCACCTACCTGGAACACCTGAAATGACGCAGTCCACGCCTACGCCAACGACACTCCCGAATTCGCTGCCGCGGCCGGACGGCGAATTCGAACGCCTGAAGGAAGTCTGGCGCACGCCCACCGGCTGGCGCTTCTTCACCTCGGTGAACAACACCAGCATCGGCCTGCTCTACATCGGTACCGCGCTGCTGTTCTTCATCCTGGCCGGCATCCTGGCGCTGGTGATGCGGGTGCAGCTGGCGGTGCCCGACAACACCCTGCTCTCGCCCGGCACCTACAACCAGGTGTTCACCATGCACGGCACGGTGATGATGTTCCTGTTCGCGATTCCCATCGTCGAGGCGATCGCGGTCTACCTGCTGCCCAACATGCTGGGCGCGCGCGACCTGCCCTTCCCGCGCCTGTCGGCCTACGCCTACTGGGCCTATGCCTTCGGCGGCCTGGCCTTCTTCTGCACCATCTTCGTCGGCCTGGCGCCGGACGGGGGCTGGTTCATGTACCCGCCGTATACGGGCACCCAGTATTCGCCCGGCCTGAACGCCGACTTCTGGCTGCTGGGGATCGGCTTCATCGAGATCTCGGCGATCGCCGGCGCGGTCGAGCTGATCATCGGCATCCTGTTTACGCGTGCGCCCGGCATGACGCTGCGCCGCATGCCGGTGTACGCCTGGGCCATGCTGGTGGTGGCGGTGATGATCGTGTTCGCCTTCCCGGCCGTGATCGCCGGCACCGCCCTGCTGGAGCTGGAGCGCGCCTTCGACTGGCCCTTCTTCATCGCCGAGCGCGGCGGCGACCCGATCCTGTGGCAGCACCTGTTCTGGTTCTTCGGCCACCCCGAGGTCTACATCATCTTCCTGCCGGCGGCCGGCATGGTCTCGACCATGATCCCGACCATCGCCGGCACGCCCCTGGTCGGGCGGCGCGCCATCATCGTGGCGCTGGTGGGGGTAGGCTTCTTCAGCTTCGGCCTGTGGGCCCACCACATGTTCACGGCCGGCCTGGGCGTGCTCGAGATGAGCTTCATCTCGGCGGCCAGCATGGCGGTGGCGATCCCCACCGGCATCCAGGTGTTCGCCTGGATCGCCACCCTGTGGAACGGGCGGGTGCGCATGCACGCGCCGGCGCTGTTCCTGATGGGCTTCATGTTCATCTTCGTGCTGGGCGGGCTGACCGGGGTGATGGTGGCCGTGGTTCCCTTCGACTGGCAGGTGCACGACACCTATTTCATCGTGGCCCACCTGCACTACGTCCTGATCGGCGGCATGGTGTTCCCGGTGTTCGCCGCGCTGTACTACTGGCTGCCGCTGGTCAAGGGCCAGCGCCTGTCGGAAAAACTGGCGCGTCCCGTGTTCTGGATGATGTTCGGCGGCTTCAACCTGGCCTTCTTCCCGATGCACATCACCGGCCTGCAGGGCATGCCGCGCCGCGTCTATACCTATGACGCGCAGCTCGGCTGGAACCTGCTGAACATGCTCTCCACCGTGGGCGCCTTCGTGTTCGCCTTCGGCGTGCTGCTGTTCATCGTGGATGCGGTGCGCACCCTGCGCCGGCCCGAGAAAGAGGTGGGCAACCCGTGGAATGCGCCCACGCTGGAGTGGCTCACCTCCGAATCCTATGGCAACCGCAGCATCCCGCGCGTGCACTCGTCCGACCCGCTGTGGGAGCAGCCCACGCTCAGCGAGGAGGTGGACCGCGGCCAGCACTACCTGCCCGGCACCGCCACCGGCCTGCGCGAGACCATCGCCACCAGCCCGGTGGGCGCCGAGCCGCGCTACCTGATGGTGCTGCCGGGCGACAGCTGGCTGCCTGTCATCGCCGCCCTCGGCACGGCGGGCTTCTTCCTGCTGCTGACCGTGAAGGCGATGCTGCTGGCCTGGCTGTTCGGCCTGATGGCGGTGGCCGGCACCGTGGCCTGGCTGTGGCAATCGGACCGCAAGCCGCCGATACTGGAAGCGCGGGTGGCGGACGACCTGGTCTTGCCGGTGAACGCGAAGACCACGTCCTCGCAGTCCTGGTGGGGCACGATGGTGATGCTGGTGGTCGACGCCTGCATCTTCGCTTCCTTCGGCTACGCCTACGTGCACGTATCGATGCGCCTGATGGTCTGCCCGCCGCCCGGCGCCGCCCTGCCCGCGCTGTCCTGGCAGCTGGCCTCGGCCGGCCTGCTGGTGGTGGGCTCAGTGCTGATCGTGCTGGCCGGCCGCGCGCTTGGCAAGCGGCGCCTGCCCTGGCTGGTGCTGGCGGCGCTGGCCTCGACCTGCGCCGCCTTCCTGCTCGACCTGCGTGGCCATGCCTTTGCCGGCCTGGAACCGAGTGCCAGCGCCTGGGGCGCCGCGATCGGCGCGCTGCTCGGCTACCAGGGCCTGCACGTGGTGGTGCTGGCGATCGCCGGTCCCTACCTGTGCCTGCGCGCCTGGCGCGGCCTGCTGGGCGCGCACAGCCGGGCGACGCTCGACAACGTCAGCCTGCTGTGGCACTACACGACGCTGCAGGGACTGGCCGGTATGGCGCTGGTGCGCGGCCTGCCGCTGCTGATGGAGTAAAGCATGAACGACGGATTCTTCGGCAAGCTCCTGCGCGGCACCCTGCCGCTGCTGGTCTGGGCCGCGCACTTCGCCTTCTGCTACGGGCTGGCGGCCGCGCAGTGCACCCCGGCGATGCTGCGCGCCGGCGGCCCGGACCGGGTGCTGCCCGGGATCGCCACGGCCGTCGCGCTCGCCCTGTGCGCCTGGCTGCTGTGGCGCGAACGCGGCATCCTGCACCGCGCCCAGGACGCCGCGCTGCTCGACTGGGCGGCCGCGCTGGGCGCGCTGCTGGCCCTGGTCGGCATCGCCTGGACCGGGATGCCGCTGCTGCTGGTTTCCGGCTGCGCGTAGGGTGGGCGGGTTTCCCGCCCACGCGTTCAGCTCCGCTTGATTGGGTGGCAGCGCCGAGCATCCTACCCGCCACGCGGCGTCACGCGCCAGATCACGTTCCCGACATCGTCCGCCACCAGCAGCGCCCCCTGCCGGTCCACCGCCACCCCGACCGGCCGCCCATAGGCTTCGCCCTGCGCGCTGACGAAGCCGGACAGGATCTCGACCGGCTTCCCGGCCGGCATGCCGTCCCGGAACGGCACGAACACCACGTTGTAGCCCGACAGCGGCTTGCGGTTCCAGGAACCGTGCTGGCCGATGAAGGCCCCGTTCGCGTACTGCGCGGGCAGCAGCGTGCCGGTGTAGAAGGCCAGGCCGAGCGCGGCCACGTGGGCGCCCAGCGCGTAGTCCGGCACCAGGGCGCTCGCCACCAGGTCGGGCCGCTGCGGCTGGACGCGGGTGTCGACGTGGCGCCCATAGTAGCTGTATGGCCAGCCATAGAAGCCGCCCGCCTTCACCGAGGTCAGGTAGTCCGGCACCAGGTCGCTGCCCAGTTCATCGCGCTCGTTGACGACGGTCCACAGGGCCCCGCTGTGCGGGTTCCAGGCCAGGCCGTTCGGGTTGCGCAGGCCGGTGGCGAAGGGCCGCGTGCTGCCGCTCGCGAGGTCCACCTCGAGGATGGCGGCGCGGTCGGTTTCTTCCTGCATGCCATGTTCGGCCACGTTGCTGTTCGAACCCACGGTGGCGTACAGCCGGCGCCCGTCCGGGCTGGCGATGATGTTCTTGGTCCAGTGGTGGTTGCGCGGCCCGCCCGGCAGCGCCGCCACCGGCTGCGGCGGCGCCGTGACCTCGGTGGCGCCCGCCGTATAGGGGAAGCGCACGATGCCGTCGGTATTCGCCACGTACAAGGTATTGCCGACCAGCGCCATGCCGAAGGGCGAGTTCAGGCCGCGCAGGAAAGTGGTCCTGGTTTCCGCCACGCCGTCGCCGTCGGCGTCGCGCAGCAGGGTGATCCGGTTCGCGCTCGGCACCGCGGCGCCAGCCCTGGCCATCACCTTGCCCATCACGTAGCCGCGGATGCCCTTGCGCGCCTCGGGACGTGGCGGCGCATTGGTCTCGGCCACCAGCACGTCGCCATTGGGCAGCACGTACAGCCAGCGCGGATGGTCCAGGCCGGCCGCGAACGCGCCGACCGCCAGGCCTGCGGCTGGCCGCGGTGCGGCGCCCTGTGGCCAGCCGCGCGCGGGGGCAATGTCGACAGTGGGAACCAGGCGCCTGACCGGCGAGGCGATGGTGGGCTGGGTGCCGGTGTCGGCGCCCGGAGACAAGGTGGAGCGGTCGCCGCAGGCGGCCAGCAGCACGAGCATGGCGCCCGCCGTCAGGCGGGCCGGGAAGGCGGTGGGCATGGTCGTTCTCTCCGTGGATGGAAGACCGCGCCAGTATCGCATGCGCGCCCAGCCGGCCGCGCCGGCTGCGCGCGGCACTGCCGAACAGACGCGTCAGGCTGCCTTGCGGCGGCGCATGCCGGCCAGGCCAAGGGCGCCCAGGCCGAGCAGTGCCACCGAGGCCGGCTCCGGCACCTCGGCCGTGCCGTCCACACGCCACACGTAGTTCACGAAATTGTCACCCAGGCCGTCGGCGACGTAGGCCGAGCGTGCGGTATTGCCGCCGCCAGGTGCGTTGTAGCCGGGCGCGCCAACGTCGAGCTTGTAGTTCTCGTCGAATTCCATGCCGCTGTGCTCGCCCCAGCCGTCGTACCAGCCGGTGTGGGTGATCGTCGTGTAATCCATCGAATCCAGGATGGAAATGAAATAGTCCGACGCCGTGCCACCGAAGAGCAGGGCAGCGGCTTCGGTCGCGGAATACACGGCCGGATTGGTGCCCCAGTGCGGTCCCTGGTTGACTTTGTACGAGCCGACGAAGGTCGGTGCCGCCTGGGCAGCGAAGGAGAAGGTGGCCAGTGCCAGTGCTATAGCGAGCTTTTTCATGGAAATCCCTGTTATGTAAAAAATGTATTGACAGGGAAATAGCAAAAACAATGCCAGGATGAAAATATTGCGTTAAATCAAATAGTTAGAATTTCATGCGCGTTTACAACGTTAGTTACTGTAAAAATTTTCGACATGAAATTGTTTCAAAGAATGAAACAATCTCCTTGCCGCTTCCGGGCGCCTGGCCCTGGGTGCTGGCAAGGACCGGGTTCATGGCTGCCGGCTGCGCATCCATTCCGCAAAGCGCTGGCCAACCAGCAGATCGCCTTCATGGCTCAGGTGATTGTTATCGCGGTACATCAGGCGTCCATCGACCATGGCGTGGCACTGGTCCTTGTCGCACAGCACCTTACCCGCATCGAACCAGGCGATCTGCGGGAATTCGGCGGCCAGGCGCGCCGCGATTTCGCGGTGCTGCGCCATTTGCGCATCCCATTCGGCGCGCGGGATGGCGCACGGCACCCGGGTCGCCGACGAGGCGACGCCGGCGCGCTTGATGCAGGAACGCGGGTCGAAGCCGAGCAGCGGCACGTCGTGCATGAAGATCACCTGCTTGCCGGCCGCGAGCAGCCGGCGAAAGGTCTCGCGCGCCGCGTCCACGTAGACCTTCTGCTCGGGCACGGTGTAGAAGCGCAGGTGGGTCGAGAACACCACGGTCTTGACCGAGGGCGTGGCCAGCGCCAGCTCGAGCATCTGCTGGGTCGCCTGCTGGTAGGGATCGCCCTGCGGATCCAGGCCCCAGTACGGGTGGCGGGTGCCCAGCATCAAGAGGTTCTCGCCGATGCCGCCGTAGTACCTGGTCAGGCCGGCCACCACGTGGTAGGCATGGCTGTCGCCAACCAGGGCCACGGTCGGGTCCTTCGCCGGGTCGCCCAGCAGGCAGTATTCGTACATCGAGTCGAAGCCATAGCGCTTCTTGCAGGCCTCGGCGTTGGCGCGGTCCTCGACCAGGACCAGGGCCTTCTGGTTGGCGACGCTGTCCTCGATCGGCTTGCGGGTCGGCAGGCCGTCGTTCAGGTAGAGGTAGCCGCCGAAGGCGGCCATGCCCAGCATCAGCAGGGCAAGCACGGCCACCCGGGCACGCGCCTCGGCCCGGGTCGCGGCGGCGCGCAGCGGACGCTCGAGCACGCGCCAGGTCAGCCAGGCCAGCAGCAGCGCCGCCAGCAGCGCGCCGGCACGGATCGCGGGCGCCGGTTCGCGCGACTCGACGATCTGGGCAAACGACAGCAGCGGCCAGTGCCACAGGTACAGCGGGTAGCTGAGCAGGCCGATCCAGACCAGCAGCCGGTTCGCCAGGACATGGCGGTTGAGCCAGGCCTGGGGCCCGGCGGCGATCAGGAGCAGCGCGCCGCCGGCCGGCAGCAGCGCGCGCCAGCCCGGGAAGGGATCGTGGCGCGTGATCAGCGCCAGCCCGGCCGCGAGCAGCAGCGCCCCGCTCCAGGACAGCAGCGCCGGTGTCCATGCCGGCAGGCGCGGTCCGGCTGCGGGCCTGCCCGCACGCTTGGCCTGCAGGCAGGCCAGGCCGGCGCCCAGCAGCAGTTCCCAGGCGCGGCTGGCGGGCGAATAGAAGGTGGCGCTGGCGTCATGGCCGATGCCGCCCAGGTTGAGGGCGAACGAGGCCAGCCCCAGCCCCGCGGCCACCAGCAGCGGATCGATGCGCCGGCGCCAGGCCAGCAGCAGGAACACCGGCCACAGGATGTAGAACTGTTCCTCGATGCCCAGCGACCACAGGTGCAGCAGGGGCTTGGTCTCGGCCGCCGTGTCGAAATAGCCGACCTGGGCCCAGTAGAAAAAGTTGGCAGCGAAGCTGGCGCCGCCCACCACGTGCTTGCCGAGCTGCTGGTATTCGTCGGGGAACAGGGCCATCCAGCCGAAGGCCAGGCAGGCCGCCAGCACCAGCAACAGGGCCGGGAAGATGCGGCGGATGCGGCGCGCATAAAAGCCGGCAAAGCTGAAGCTGCCCTGCTCCAGCTCGCGCAGCAGGATGCCAGTGATCAGGAAACCGGAAATCACGAAGAACACGTCGACGCCGATGAAGCCGCCGCGCAGCCAGGCCGGGAAGGCGTGGAACAGCAGCACCGACAGCACGGCCACGGCGCGCAGGCCGTCGATGTCCGGGCGGTAGGCAGGGTGGGCGGCGGCGTGGGGGGAAGTGTGGGCCGCCGGCGCGGGCGGATCCGCGAGCGGGATCTGTTTTTCCAGTTTCATGGCTAAAGGACTCGGAGCGGCGCGACAAAGCGGACGATTTTACAGGACGAAATATGCATGGAACAATTTGACGCGTCCCAAAAGCAACAATTCACTTGCCCCGGGCAGGGCTCTTCGCACTTCCCGTTCCACGGCGTCGTGCGCTTGAGCTAGCGCAATCCTCCTCTCTAGGTCCCCGGTACATTTGCCAATGCACTTCAGCAATATTTACCCATGGAACATTCCACTTGAGGAGTCCGTATGAAAGCCTTTGCCGCCGTCCTGACCGCCGCCACCCTGAGCCTGGCGGTCCCTGCCCCCGCCGCCGCCAACAGCCTCACCGAGAAGGACGCCATCGCGATGGTCGAACGCGGGGCAGCCTTGATGAAGGCCAAGGGCAAGGATGAACTGATCAAGCGCGTGAACGCGAAGGACCCGGAGTTCGTCCAGGGCGAGCTTTACCTGAGCATGCGCGACGCCAGGACCGGCATCGCGGTGGCGCATCCGTACAATCCCTCGATCATCGGCAAGGACCTGACCGACGTGCCGGACGCCAACGGCAAGAAATACCGGCGCGAGTTCATCGACGTCGCCGCCGCCAAGGGCAAGGGCTGGGTCGACTACATGTACAAGAATCCGACCAGCGGCAAGATCGAACCGAAGACCACCTATGTGCAGCGGGTCGACGACCTGGTGCTCGAATCCGGCATCTACAAGAAATAAGCCGCCACGCCCGGAGTCAACGATGCTGAACAAACTGCGGATCGGCCCCAAACTCCTGCTGGCGCCCGGCCTCGTGCTGGCCCTGCTGACGCTGCTGTCGGCGGCCGCCTACTACGGCATGGTGCGCCAGAACGCCTCGCTGGAACACATGGTGCAGGTACGCGCCGCGCGCCTGCAGGCGGTGGCCGACGTGGCGGGCGAGGCGCGCTTCGCGCACGCCAACATCTACCAGTTGCTGGCCTGGGTCAACGGCAGCTTCGCCGCCAGCCGCCTGGCCACCCTCACCGCCGACATCAACCGCAAGCACGCCGGCATCCACACCCGGCTGGGCGAACTGGCCAGCCTGGCCGAACCTGCCGAGCGCGCCACGATCGAGGCCTCGCTGACGGCGCTGGCGGCCTACCGCAAGCTGGTCGGCGAAACCATCGAGCTGGCCCAGGTCGACCAGTCGATCGCCACCAATTCGATGCAGAAGGCCGAGAAGCAGTTCGTCGCGCTCGATAGCGAGCTGCAGCGCCTGGCCAGCCTGGAAAAGAAGCTGAGCGTGGAAGCCCATGCCGCCGCCAAGGCCGAGTTCCGCCTGCTCGGCATCAGCATGGCCGGGCTGGTGCTGCTGTCGATCGCATTGTCACTGGTGGTGACGATGCTGGTGCGGCGCGCGATGCTGGCCGACATCCGCGCCATCGCCCAGGTGGTGAACGAGCTGGCCGAAGGGCGCCTGCGCCGCGCCGGCACGCCGCCGGCCAGGCGCGACGAAATCGCCGACACCGCGCGCGCGCTCGACCACTCGATCGGCCGCCTGGATGGCGCCCTGCGCAGCATCATGGGCGCGGTGCACTCGATCGACACCGCCTCGCAGGAAATCGCCAGCGGCAACCTGGACCTGTCTACCCGCACCGAGATGCAGGCCGGCTCGCTCGAGCAGACCGCCAGCACGATGGAAGAGCTGACCACCGCCGTGAAGGGCAATGCCGACAACGCGAAGCTGGCCTCCAGCCTGGCGGCCGAGGCGGCGCAGCTGGCCGCGAACGGCGGCCAGGCGGTCGGGCGCGCGGTGGCCACCATGGATTCGATCAAGGCCAGCTCGCGCAAGATCGTCGAGATCACCGGCGTCATCGACGGCATCTCGTTCCAGACCAACCTGCTGGCCCTGAACGCCGCGGTGGAAGCGGCACGCGCCGGCGAGCAGGGTCGCGGCTTCGCGGTGGTGGCGGCCGAAGTGCGCACGCTGGCGCAGCGCTCGGCGGCGGCGGCGCGCGAGATCAAGGCCCTGATCGCCGACTCGGCCAAGATCATCGAGGACGGCAGCGCCTCGGTGAGCGAGGCCGGCGCCAGCATGGACGACATCGTCGCCTCGGTGCGCCAGGTAAACGACATCATCGGCCGCATCAGCATCGCCAGCACCGAGCAGGCCAACGGCATCGTGGAAGTGAACATGGCGATCGGGCAGATGGACGGCATGACCCAGCAGAACGCGGCGCTGGTGGAACAGGCCGCGGCGGCCGCCGAAAGCCTGCACGAGCAGACCGTCAACCTGGCCAAGGCGGTGTCGATCTTCAAGTTCGATGGCGACGCCGCAGCGTCCGCGCAGACGGACGAGGAAGAGGAAGATGAAGAAGCGGCGCAGGCGGAGGCGCACGAAGACGGCTTCCACGGCCTGCCGGAACGGCGCGCCGCGGCCAGCCCGATGCGCGCGCGTGCGGTGGCGACGCTGCCGGTCCCCGCGGGGCGCGGCAGCGGCGCCAGGCCCGCGGGCCGGCCGGCGCGAGGCTAGAACTTCACAGCTAGCGGAACGGCCGGCTGACGAAGCGCGAGCCGGCCAGCCCGAAGCGCCAGGGCACGTCGACCGCCTTCGAGATCCCGATGCGCGGCCCGGCCACCACGTCCAGCCCGGGCGCGGCCGGCAGCAGGGCGAAAGGGGGCAGCGCCAGCGCCATGCCGTTCAGGGCCCGGGTCACGCCCAGGGCCTGGCACAGCTTGCCGGGACCGGAACACAGCAGCCACGCGTCGTCGGCATCGCGGCGCTGGCGCATCAGGTCCAGCCCGGCCACCGGCTCGAGCGCGCGGATCAGGACCCCGGCGCCATGCCCTTCCTCCCGGCAGACGAAGTTCAGGCACCAGTGGATGCCGTAGGAACGGTAAACATAGGCATGGGCGGGCGGTCCGAACATCGACGCATTGCGCTCGGTGGGACCGGAAAAGGCGTGCGAGGCGGGGTCCTCGCGATCGTAGGCTTCGGTTTCGACGATGCGCCCGCCGACGCCGTCGACCAGCACCGTCACCCCGATCAGCTGGCGCGCGACCAGCTCCGCCGGCTGGGTGAAATCGATTCCCGCGATGGTCGATATTGTCGAAATGGCCATGCGCGGATTCTAGCGTGTCGCCTGAACCGGTGTCGCTTTGGTGAAATTGACACATAAGATGAATAGAGTGTCATCCCTTTTTCATTGCTTTGATGCAATATCGAGATGCCTCGGGTATAGTGGGACGCTCTTTTCGACGCCACCCAGTTCCGCGCCCATGAATACCGTCGCCGATCCCCTTCCCCAGTTCGACCAGGTCGACGCCCTGATCAAGTCGATCCGCATTCCGCCGCGTCCGAGCCTGCTGGCCGACATGCAGCGCGAACTGGCATCGGAAGACCCGTCGCCCGACGCGATCGGCAGAATCGTGGCGAGCGACGTCGGCATGTCCGGCGCGCTGCTCAAGCTGGCCAATTCGTCGATCTACGGCGGCCGGCGCAAGGCCAAGTCGATCGAGCAGGCGATCCTGTTTCTCGGCATCAACCAGGTGGCGGCCATGATGACCGGCCTGCTGGCGCGCCAGGCGATTCCCGCCAACAGCGCCTCGCTGGCCAGCTTCTGGGACACCTCGACCCGCCGCGCCCAGGCCATGGTATTCCTGGCGCGCCGCCTGCGCATCGGCGAGCCGGACGTGGTCCATACCTTCGGCCTGTTCTGCGATACCGGCGTGCCGCTCCTGATCGAGCGCTTCGCCGACTACGCGGCCACCTACGCCGCCGCCTCGCTCGAGGCCGAGCGCCCGTTCACCGCGCTGGAAGAAGAGCGCCACCAGACCAGCCACGCCGCGGTCGGCTGCCTGCTGGCGCGCAACTGGGGCCTGTCGGGCGATGTCGGCTGGGCCATCCTGCACCACCACGACGTCGGGGTGCTGGGCGACGAAGCCACGTCCGGCGCGGTGCGCTCGCTGGTCGCGCTCTCGCTGCTGGCGGAACACGCGCTGTGCCGCTACCAGGGCCATGCCGAATCGCTCGAGTGGAACAAGGGCGGCGCCGCCGCCTGCGCCTACCTCGGGCTGTCCGACGACGAGACGGCCGAACTGCTGGACGAGCTGGCGGAGGCGTTGCACGAGGAATGACGCCGCTTTGACATCGCTCCGGCACAGGCGGATACTGCCGCCTGTAAGTACGCCCCTGGAGTGAATCATGAAGCGCATCGCCGTCCTGCTGTCCCTGTCCCTGTCACTGCTTGGCGGCTGCGCCAGCGTGCAGCCCCCCGCCGCCCCGCCGCCCCTGTTCGCCGATGCGCGCTTCGCGCCGCCGTCCGAAAAGATCGGCGCCGACGACCTGTTCACCCTGAGTCCCGCCATGCGCGCCTACCTGGACAGCGCGGCGTTTACGCGCCAGCTGCGCCAGCAGGGCCAGCGCCACGGCCTGGTCAACGCGCTGTACAGCAAGACCGACCTGAAGCTCGAATACGAATCCTCGCGCACCCGCACCGCCGCCGAGACCTTCGCCGACCGTTCCGGCAACTGCCTGTCGCTGGTGATCATGACGGCGGCCTTTGCCAAGGAACTCGGGATGCCGGTGCGCTTTCGCAGCGTGGACGTGGACAGCACCTGGAGCCGCACGGCCGGCCTGTACATGGCGAGCGCGCACGTCAACATCAGCCTGGGCAGCCGGCGCGAGAGCGGCTTGCGCAGCACCGACCAGGACGACATGCTGCTGGTCGACTTCATCCCGCAGGACGAAGCCGCGCGCATCCGCGCGCGCGAGCTGGACGAGCAGGACATCGTCGCGCTCTACCTGAACAACCGCGCGGCCGAGATGCTGGTGCAGGAGCGCCTCGACGACGCCTACTGGTGGGCGCGCGCGGCCGTGGCGCAGCGCCCCGGCATGGTGCCGGCCCTGAACACCCTGGCCGTGATCTACCAGCGCCACGGCGACCTGGCCCTGGCCGAGCAGACCTTCCGCGCCGCGCTCGAGCGCGAGCCGGAAAACATGACGGTGATGCGCAACCTGCAGCCGGTGCTGGCCACGCTCGGCAAGCAGCAGGAAGCGCAGGCGCTGGCGCAGCGCATCGCCAGCATCGAGCCCTTCCCGCCCTACTACCATTTCGACAAGGGCATGGTGGCGCTGCGCGAGGGCGACTATGGCAAGGCGCGCGAGCTGCTCGAACGCGAAGTCAGGCGCGCGCCCTACAACGACGAGTTCCGCTTCTGGCTCGGGGTGGCTCACCTGCGCCTGGGCGACCTCAAGCACGCGCGCGAGCAGATCGCCAAGGCGGTCGACACCAGCACGCGCCAGGAAACGCGGCAGGTCTATTCGGCCAAGCTGGCGCATCTGCGCCGGGTAGGCGCGGCCACCGGCACCATGATCCGCTGAGCTGACGCCGGCCCAGCCCTAGAACAGGGCCGCCTGCGCCGCAGGATGTTCCTCCCGCGGCTCGGCCAGCCGACGCCACACCGCAAGCTTCTGCGCGAAGCCCAGCGCCATGTGCGCGGGCGAACTCGATGGCAGCACCAGGGTGCGGTAGCCGGCCGCCGCGAACTGCGCGGCGAACTTGCCCGCGGCCTGGCCATTGAAGCCCACCGTCGCCAGCGCCGGACACAGGCTGCGCAGGCGGTCGAAGTCGTTGGCGGCCGGCTTGCGGATGGCGGAGTCGAGGCTGCCCTCGCGCTCGCAGCCGGCCAGCACATCCCACAGGCCACAGCCGTGCGCCAGCAGGCGCGGCAGGCGTTCTTCGTAGGGCAGGCTGGCCAGGTCTTCCTTGAGCACCGCCGAGATGAGCGGCCAGAACTGGTTGCGCGGGTGCGCATAGTAGCGCCCCGCCGCGAGCGAGGCCGCGCCAGGGAAGCTGCCAAGGACGAGCACGCGCGTGTCCGGCGCGAGGACCGGGGCCAGGCCGGTCAGGATGGGGGAGGAGCTGGAAGTCGCCATGCCACGATTGTAGCGGCCACGAAAAAAGGCGGCGGGCACGGCTGCACCCGCCGCCAAGGACAGAACCGGTATCAGCGCTGGGCCAGGCCGGGGCCGGGGCCGGCATCGGGCGCCGGGTCCCAGCCCCCGCCCAGCGCCCGGACCAGGGCCACCGTCGCCAGCGCCCGCTCACCGCGCAGCTGCACCGCGCTGCGTTCGACGGCCGCCAGGTTGCGCTGCGCATCGAGCAGTTCCAGGTAGCTGGAGCGGCCCGCGTCATACAGCTTTTGCGCCAGGCTGGCCGAACGCTGCGCCGCCAGCCGCGCCGCCTCGATCTGCCCGGCCTGGCCGGACAGGATGCGCAGGCCGGCCAGGTTGTCCTCGACCTCGGCAAAGGCCGCGAGCACGCTCTGGCGGTAGGCGCCCACCGACTCTTCCAGCGCCCCTTCGCTGCGTTCCACATTGGCGCGGTTGCGCCCACCGTCGATCAGCGGCATCGTTCCCAGCAGGCCCAGCACCCAGGAACGGCTGCTCCACCTGAACACTTCCGACACGGCGCCGCCGACGCCGCCCCCGGCCGCACTGATGTTCAGCGACGGGAACATGGCGCCGCGCGCCACGCCGATGCGGGCGTTCTCCGCTTCCATCGCGCGCTGGGCGGCATGGATGTCGGGACGGCGCTCCAGCAGCGACGATGGCAGGCCGGCCGGAATCGCGGGCAGCGCCGTCGCCGCCGGGAGCGGGCTGTTGCCGGCCACGTAGCTGGACGCCGGCTTGCCCAGCAGGACCGCCAGCGCATGCTCGGCGCTGGCGCGCTGGCGCTGCAGGCCGAGCGCTTCGGCGCGGGCCGTCGCCAGTTCGGTGCGGGCACGCGACAGGTCGAATTCACCGATGTCGCCCAGGTCGAAGCGGCGCTGCGTCACCGCCACCGATTCCTCGCGCAGGCGCACGGTGCGCTCCACCGTTTCCAGTTCGGCGTCGAGGGCGCGCAGGCGGAACCAGGTCTGGGCCACGTCCGCCTGCAAGGCCAGCAGCACCGAGCGGTAGTTGGCCTCGATCGTCGCCGCATCGCTGCGGGCCGCCGACACGTTCGCCGCCACGCGGCCGAACAGGTCCACCTCGTAGCTGGCGCTGAGGCTCGCCGTGTAGCGCGTTAGCGGCTGGACCGGGGCGCCTTGCTGCATGCCGCTTTCCAGGGCCGCGGGGCGGGCCCGCTGGGCACCAATGCCGAGGCCGACCTGCGGCGCGCGCTCGCTGGCGGCGATGCCGGCGATCGCCCTCGCCTGCCTGACGCGGCTGGCCGCCACCGCCAGCTTGGCGTTGTTGGCGCCCGCTTCCTCGATCAGGGCAGTGAGCGCCGGATCCCCGAAGGCCAGCCACCACTGGCCGCGCGGCTGCTGCCCGGCCGGCTGTGCAGGCTTCCAGCGCGATGCCTCGCTGCCATCCAGTTCGGTGGGCAGCTGCGACTCGCGGAATGCCGCCGGCATCTCGATGGCCGGCTGCCGGAACTCCGGCGTGGCGCAGGCCGTCAGCAGCAGGGCGGCCAGCAGCGGGGCCACGCCCCTTGCGATCATGCTGTTCATCTCAATGCACTCCTTCCAGGTCCAGGACCGGCGCTTTCGCTACCGGCGCTTTTTTCTCGAAACGCTTGCCGAGCGTGCGCAGCAGGACGTAGAACAGCGGCGTCAGGAACAGGCCGAAGAAAGTCACGCCCAGCATGCCGGCGAACACGGCGACACCCATCGCATGGCGCATCTCGGCGCCGGCGCCGCTCGAGAACACCAGCGGCACCACACCCATGATGAAGGCGATCGAGGTCATCAGGATCGGACGCAGGCGCAGGCGCGATGCTTCCAGCGCGGCCTCGAACACGCTGCGGCCGTGGTCTTCCAGCTCGCGCGCGAATTCCACGATCAGGATCGCGTTCTTGGAGGCCAGGCCCACCAGCACGAACAGGGCGATCTGGGTGAAGATGTTGTTGTCGCCGCCGGTCAGCCTGACGCCCGCCAGCGCGCACAGGATCGACATCGGCACGATCAGGATCACCGCCAGCGGCAGGGTCCAGCTCTCGTACTGGGCGGCCAGCACCAGGAACACCAGCAGCACGCACAGCGGGAACACGTAGACCATGGTGTTACCGGCCAGGAGCTCCTGGTAGGTCAGCTCGGTCCATTCGTAGGCGATCCCCTTCGGCAGGGTTTCCCTGGCCAGCCCCTCCATGATGGCCCGGGCCTGGCCGGACGACACCCCCGGCGCCGCACCGCCGTTGATGTCGGCCGCCACGTAGTTGTTGTAGCGCTGGACGCGGTCCGGGCCATAGCTGTCCTTCAGCCGCATCAGCGAGGACAGCGGGATCATCTCGCCCCTGTCGTTGCGCACCTTCAGCTGGGCGATCTGCTCGGGCTGCGAGCGGAACTGGGCATCGGCCTGTACCCGCACCTGGTAGGTGCGGCCAAACTGGTTGAAATCGTTCACGTACAGCGAGCCCAGGTTCACCTGCAGGGTCTGGTAAATGGTGGCCAGCGGCACGCCGAGCTGCTTGGCCTTGACCCGGTCGACGTCCGCGAACAGCTGCGGCACGTTGATCTGGTAGCTCGAGAACACGCCCGCCAGCTGCGGCGTGCCCCAGGCCTTGGCCTGCAGCGCCTGCGTGGCCTTGTACAGTTCGTCGTAGCCGAGATTGCCGCGGTCTTCCAGCATCAGCTTGAAGCCGCCGGTGGTGCCCAGGCCGTTCACCGGCGGTGGCGGCAGCACCATCACGAAGGCATCCTCCACCGCGCCCATGCGCCGGTTGATCTCCGCGGCGATGGCCTCGGCCGTCTGCCCGGGTTGACCCTTGCGTTCGCTGAAGGGCTTCAGGCCGGTGAACACGATGCCGGCGTTCGGCGCATTGGTAAAGCCGTTGATCGACAGGCCCGGGAAGGCGATCGAGGATTCCACCCCCGGGATCTCCCTGGCGATGGCCGACATCTTGCGGATCACTTCATCGGTGCGGTCGAGCGAGGCGGCGTCCGGCAGCTGGGCGAAGCCGATCAGGTAGCCCTTGTCCTGGGCCGGCACGAAGCCCGGCGGCACCACCTTGAACATGAACACCGCGGCGATGCCCAGCACCAGGTAGACGCCCAGCGTCGCGCTCTTGCGGCGCAGGACGGTCCGCACGCCGCCTTCGTAGCGGTGCGAGGCGCGGCCGAAGAAGCGGTTGAAGGCGGCGAAGAAGCGGCCCAGCACCCGGTCCATGGCGCGTGTCAGGCGGTCCTTCGGAGCGTCGTGTGCTTTCAGGAGTGCGGCCGACATGGCCGGGGCAAGGGTCAGCGAAACAAAGGCCGAGATCACGGTCGAGATCGCGATGGTGAGCGCGAACTGGCGGTAGAACTGCCCGGTCAGGCCCGAGACAAAGGCGATCGGCACGAACACGGCGCACAGCACCAGGGCGATCGCGATGATCGGGCCCGAGACTTCCTTCATGGCCTGGATGGTGGCGTCATGCGGCGACAGGCCGTTGCCGATGTTGCGCTCGACGTTTTCCACCACCACGATGGCGTCGTCGACCACGATGCCGATCGCCAGCACCAGCCCGAACAGCGACAGGGTATTGATCGAGAAGCCGAACATCAGCATCACGGCGAAGGTGCCGACCACCGACACCGGCACCGCCAGCAGCGGGATGATCGAGGCGCGCCAGGTCTGCAGGAAAACGATCACGACCAGGGCCACCAGCACCACGGCTTCCAGCAAGGTCTTGATGACGGAGTCGATCGACTCGCGCACGAACTGGGTCGGATCGTACACGATGCTGTACTCGACGCCTTCCGGAAAGTCTTTCGACAAGGTTTCCATCGTGGCGCGTACATCCTGGGACAGCTGCAGCGCGTTGGCGTTCGGCGCTTCGAAAATAGGGATCGCCACCGCCGGCTTGTTGTTGAGCAGCGAGCGCAGCGCGTAGGAGCTGGAACCCATCTCGAGGCGCGCCACATCCTTCAGGCGCGTGACCGCGCCATCCTCGCCGGCCTTGACCACGATGTCGCCGAATTCCTCGACGCTGGACAGGCGGCCCTGGGTGTTGACGGTCAGCTGGAACTCGGCTTCCCTGCTCGGTCCCTGGCCGACCACGCCGGCCGCGACCTGCACGTTCTGCTCGCGGATGGCGCTGACGACGTCGCCAGCGGTCAGGCTGCGCGCCGCCACCTTCTGCGGATCGAGCCAGACCCGCATCGCGTAGTCGCCCGAGCCGAACAGCTGGACCTCGCCCATGCCATCCAGGCGCGCCAGCTGGTCCTTGATGTTGAGCACCGCGTAGTTGCGCAGGTACAGGTCGTCGTAGCGGCCGCTGGGGGAATTCAGGTGCACCACCATGGTCAGGTTCGGCGAACTCTTGACGGTGGTGACGCCGATCTGGCGCACCTCCTCCGGCAGGCGCGGCAGCGCGCGCTGCACCCGGTTCTGCACCTGGCTCTCGGCGCGGTCGATGTCGGTGCCGATCGCGAAGGTCAAGGTCAGGGCCAGGGCGCCGTCCGAGGTGTTCTGGGAGCTCATGTAGAGCATGTCCTCGATGCCGTTGATCTGCTCTTCCAGCGGCGCGGCCACGGTTTCGGCGATCACCTTGGGGTTGGCGCCCGGGTACTGGGCGCGCACCACCACCGACGGCGGCACCACCTCGGGGTACTCGGACACGGGCAGCTGGAAGATCGCGATCAGGCCGGCGACAAAGACAAGCACCGACAGCACGACCGCGAAGATCGGCTTGTCGACGAAGAAGCGGGAGAAGTTCATGTGCTTACTCCTTGGCGGCATGCAGGGCCAGCGTCGCGCCATCCCGGGCGGCAAGCGCGGCATCCATCGGTACGATCTGCGGCGTGACCGGCGCGCCGGGACGCACCCGCTGCAGGCCGCCCACGACGATCTTCTCGCCGGCTTTCAGGCCCGAGCGCACCACGCGCATGCCGTCCACCACCGGGCCAAGCTGGACCGGGCGGTACTCGGCCTTGCCGTCGCTGCCGACCACCACCACGAACTTGCGGCTCTGGTCGGTGCCCACGGCGCGGTCGTTGATCACGATGCGCGGCTCGGCCACGCCGCTGCCCACCTGCACGCGGACGAACAGGCCGGGCGCCAGCGCGCGCTCCGGATTGGCCAGTACGGCGCGCATGCGCACGCTGCCGGTGCGGGCATCGAGCTGGTTGTCGACGAATTCGAGCTTGCCTGCATGCGGGAAGCCTTCTTCGTTGACCAGGCCCACCTTCACCACCGCGTCCCGGTCGCGCCGGGCGCCGACGCGCAGGTAGGTCTGTTCGTCGCCGTCGAAGCTGGCGTAGATGCGGTCCAGCGAGACCACCGAGGTGAGCACGGCGCTGGCGTCGACCAGGTTGCCGAGGGTGATCTCGGCCTTCGAGACGCGGCCATCGATCGGCGCGGTGACGCGGGTATAGGCCAGGTTCAGGCGCGCCGCCTCGTGCTGGGCCTGGGCGGCGCGGGCGCTGGCCTCGAGTTCCTTGTGGGCGGCCGCCTTTTCGTCGAACTCGCGCTGGGCGATGGCCTTGTCTTCCAGCAGGCGTTCGGCGCGCTGCAGTTCCAGGCGCGCCAGGTCGGCGCGGGCGCGGGCCGCGCCGGCGGCGGCGCCGGCACGGTCGGCTTCGGCCTGGTAGGGGCGCGGGTCGATCGTGAACAGCAGCGCGCCCTTCTTCACGTCGGCACCAGGGCGGAAATGGACGGCGGTGATGTAGCCGCTCACGCGCGGCCGGATCTCGACCACCTCCACCGCTTCCAGGCGGCCCGAGAATTCCTGGGTCTCGGCGACCGGCTTCTCGATCACCAGCGCGGCCGATACCGGCGGCGGCGGCGGTGCGGCGGCGCCGGCCTGGCTGTTGGCGTCGGCGCAGCCGGCAAGCACCGTACCGGCCAGGCCGGCGGCGGCGAGCAGGCCGGCGAGTGTCGTGAGACTGCCCATCCTGTGTAGTTGCTTAATCATGATCAACCTTTCTTATGTGTGTACAAACTGAAGAGACAAAACGATCCCTGTCGCCGCCGGGCAGGAGCCGGAGAGAGGCAAAAGGGGACCCGTCCACGCGCGGAGGGCGTGGCTGGCGGGTGACGTGGAATTCAGGCGCCGCTCAGCGCGGTACGCGGGTAGCGGTCAACAGCGCTGGCGGCGGTCGGCAAGTGCTCGGTGCATGGCTCACCTCTTTCGTGGAACATCCCTCACGTCGCCGTAGCGACGGTTTTTGGGAAAAACGGGGCCTCCCTCCGTGCGCGTGGCACGGCGGTGTCCAGGAAGCAGGCTGGGTTACCGGGCGCTCAGCGCTCCAGTCCCGCAAGGAAGCTGGCAATCTCCGCCAGCGCGTGCACCTTGCATGCACATTCGTTGCGTCCACCCGGTTCCACCAGGGGCGCCGGCGGCATGCGCCGCACCGTGGTGGGTACCCCGGCGCCGATCAGCTTCGCACCGTATTGTTCGGCCTCGTCGCACAATGGGTCGTCTTCGGTGGACAGGATCAGGCAGGGCGGCAGGTTCTTCAGGCGTGTCGAGCGCAGCGGCGAGGCGTAGGGATGGGCGCGGTCGGCGGCATGCGGCAGGTAGCCGCGGTAGGCCTCGGCGCAGCTGCTGGTGACTTTTTCGCGGTCCGGACAATCGTTCATCTGGCGCATCGAGCAGGTCGAGAGGCCGGGGTCGAGCATCGGCATGACCAGGATTTGGCCGGCCAGCTTCGGCGCGGCGCGGTCGCGCGCCATCAGGGCGCAGACGGCGGCCAGGTTGGCGCCGGCCTCGATGCCCATCACCACCAGGCGCTTGCCGGACCAGCCCAGCTTCGCCTTGTTCTTCGTGGTCCACAGCAGCACGGCGTGCGCGTCTTCGACCGCGGCCGGGAAGGGGCTCACCGTCGCCAGCGTGTAGTTCGAGGCCAGCACGGCGCGCTCCTGGCTGCACAGGGCCAGGTGACGCAGGAATTCGTCCGCTTCCTGCAGGTCGCCGGACACAAAGCCGCCGCCATGGAAGAACACCACCAGGGTGTCGCGCCGGACCGGCGTGCCGGCCGAATACAGGCGCGCGGCCAGGGCGCCCTGGGCGCCGGCGACTTCCAGTTCGCGCACGTTCACG
The DNA here is from genome assembly GCF_020176695.1 of Massilia sp. MS-15. Lineage (GTDB taxonomy): Bacteria > Pseudomonadota > Gammaproteobacteria > Burkholderiales > Burkholderiaceae_D > Telluria > Telluria hydrophila. The sequence continues at coordinate 146,520 of NZ_JAIWIA010000027.1, forward strand.
TCGGCGCTGCCGGCTGCCGCCGTGGCGGGCGCGCGTTCCAGCACCGCGCTCATCGCCCTGCTCCCGTGCCGGCCGCGGCCAGGCGGCGGTCCGTGTCGTCCTCGCCGGAGAGGCATGCGCGGCAATCCAGCACCGGTTGCGCCTCGATCTGCAGCGAGAGCGCCTGCAGGCCGCGCGCCTCGGCGCTGGCAGCCTGCGAGTAGGCGTCAGTGCCCAGCAGGCCCGCCAGTGCGACACCGCTCAGGGCAACAGCCACCGTGGTATAGATTCCATCCCGCATGCTCATGTCCGGCTCCGTGTGTTTTCACTTTTTGTTGCGATGCACACACTATAGTCTTCAACTACAATCAGATAAAGATGTCAATAACGAATTGATTGTTCAGAACCCTGAACAATCAGCCAAACCAGGAGATCCTTATGAACAAGCTGCAGGCCATGGAGGTGTTCATCCAGGTCGTCGACTGCGGCAGCTTCACGCGGGCAGCCGAGATGCTCGACCTGCCCAAGGCCACGGTCTCGACGCTGATCCAGTCGCTCGAGTCGGCGCTGGCGGTCAAGCTGCTGCACCGGACCACGCGCCAGGTGATGATCACCTCCGACGGCGCCGCCTACTACGAGCGCTGCGTGCAGATCCTGTCCGACGTGCGCGACGCCGAGGAATCGCTGTCGCGCCACCGCCTGAGCCCCAGCGGCCGGCTGCGGGTGGACACGCCGACCGGGCTGTCCTCGGAGATCCTGGTGCCAGCCCTGCCCGGCTTCTTCGAGCGCTATCCCGACATCACGCTGGAGCTGGGCAGCACCGACCGCCCGGTCGACCTGGTCGAGGAAGGCGTGGACTGCGCGGTGCGCGGCGGCGAGCTGGTGGATCCGAACCTGATCGCGCGCCGCATCGGCGTGATCAACTTCGTGACCTGCGCCTCGCCGGACTACATCGCGCGCTACGGGATGCCCCAGCATCCGCGCGACCTGGAGCGCCACCGCTGCGTGAACTACTTCTCGGCCCGGACCGGCAAGATCGCCAAGTGGGACTTCACCCGCGACGGCGAGCGCATCGAGGTCGCCCTGGCCGGCCAGATCGCGCTCAACGATTCGAACGCCTACGTGCACGCCGGGCTGGCCGGACTGGGCATCATCATGATGACGGACTACCTGCTGGCCGGGCACATCGCGGCCGGCCGCATCGTGCCGGTGCTGCCGGAATGGCGCATGGACCCGCTGCCGGTGCATGTGGTCTATCCGCAGAACCGCCACCTGTCGGCCAAGGTGCGCGTGTTCGTGGAGTGGATTTCCGAGCTGTTCGCCAATCATCCGCACCTGCGCCTGCAGGCGCCCCGGCCGCTGGCGCACGCCGCGCAAACGGCGGCGCAGGCGGTGTAGAATCGCTGCACTTCGCCCGATCCTGAGCCACCGGAGACCGCCATGGACCACAGCCCGGAATTCCACCAGCGCGCACGCGCCATCGACGCCCTGCTGGCGCGCTACGCCGAGAGCCACCGCAACCACACCAACGAGATCATCCACTTCGTGTGCATCCCGCTGATCGTCCTCAGCCTGCTCGGCCTGCTGTGGGCGATCCACCCGGCACTGGCGGTGGCGGTCACGCTCGCTTCGCTCTACTACTACGCTAGGCTGTCGCGCCAGTTCGCGCTCGGCATGGGCGTGATGAGCGCCCTGATGCTGGGCCTCCTGGCGCTGATGCCGCCCATGACCGTGCTGCCGGTGTCGATCGCGGTCTTCGTGGTGGCCTGGATCGGGCAGTTCATCGGGCACAAGATCGAAGGGAAGAAGCCGTCCTTCTTCGAAGACCTGCGCTTCCTGCTCATTGGGCCGCTGTTCGTGCTGTCCTTCCTGTATCGCCGGCTGAATCTCGCTTACTGACGTCGCGTGGGCGGGAACCCGTCCACGCGACGAAAACGATCAGCAGCGGGCTGCACGAATACACGCGAACACGTATACTCGCGCGATGCCCTCTTCCTTCCTGTTCACCGTCGCGTCCCTGATCTGGGGTTCGACTTTCTTCGCCATCACCCTGCAGCTGGGCGAAGTGCCGCCCGCCGTCTCGGTGGCCTACCGCTTCTTCCTGGCCGCGGCCACGCTGTTCGTCATCTGCCTGCTGCGGCGCGACCGCCTGCGCCTGCCGCTGCGCACCCACGGCTGGATGGCGCTGCAGGGCCTGCTCACCTTCTGCATCTCCTACCTGTGTACCTATCAGTCCGAACAGTACGTGGTCTCGGGCCTGGTAGCGGTGGTGTTCGCGCTAATGGTGTTCTGGACCCCACTGCTGAGCAGCCTGTTCTTCGGCACCGCCATCGGCCGCCGTACGGTGGCTTGCGGCGTGGTGGCGATCGCCGGCGTGGCGCTGCTGTTCTGGCATTCGATCGGCAGCGCCTGGCACGACTTCCAGGCCGGCGGCAGTCCCGCCTTCATCGCCGGCGTGGTGCTGGCGCTGGCGGCCACCCTCGCCAGTTCGGCCGGCAGCATCGTGGTCAGCAAGGTGAAGGAACAGTGCGAGAACCTGCCGCTGACCATGGCCTGGTCGATGCTGTGGGGCGCTTGTATGGTGACCATCTGGTCGCTGGCGCACGGCGACCGCTTCGTGCTGCCGTCCAGCCCGACCTACTGGGCCGGCCTGGTCTACCTGTCGATCTTCGGCTCGGTGATCGCCTTCTTCGCCTACTTCACCCTGATCGGGCGCATCGGCGCCCAGAAGACCGTGTATATCGGCGTCATCACGCCGGTGCTGTCGGTGCTGCTGTCGATCAAGCTCGAAGGCTACCGCCCCGGCGCCATCGAATTCGCCGGCATGGTGCTGTGCCTGGCCAGCGTGGCCTGGGCCCTGCGCGCGCCGGCGGCCAAACCCGTGCAATCCGTTACCTTGAACAATCCACTCGAAACACCATGACCACTTTCTCGATCCGCCCCGCCCAGCCGCACGATATCGCCCCCATCCACGCCATGATCGTGGAGCTGGCCGTGTTTGAAAAACTCGAACACCTGGTGGTGGCCACCGAAGCGCTGCTGCACGAAGGCCTGTTTGGCGCGCACCCCTCGTGCGAGGCCATCGTGGGCGAGGAGGACGGCGAGGTGGTCTGCTTCGCCCTGTTCTTCCATAACTTCTCGACCTTCCTCACCAGGAAGGGCCTGTACCTGGAAGACCTGTATGTGCGCCAGTCGCACCGTGGCAAGGGCTACGGCACGCGGATGCTGACCCGCCTGGCCCAGATCGCCGTCGAGCGCAACTGCGGCCGCTTCGAATGGTCGGTGCTGGACTGGAACGCGCCGGCGATCGGCTTCTACCAGCAGATGGGTGCCGAGGTCTTGCCCGACTGGCGCATCTGCCGCGTCACTGGCGACGGGCTGCGCGCGCTGGCCGAACGCCCGGCCTGAACCGGCGCAAGCGCCGCACAAAGAAAAACCCACGGGCCGCGAGGCGCCGTGGGCGAACCCATTTTGGCAATGGGGAGGGGAGAAGGTGAAGCACTCATTTGCACTATACGGGCCGATCCTTAACGATCCATTAAGGCGATCATTCCCCAGCCAGGATTTCGTGACTTGATAAACGTCAAGGAAATGACTTGATACAGGATGCCGCACGCACGATGCCACCATTGACCACCGTGCGGCAGGGATTGGAGCCCATGGCGTAGGCCAGGTCGGCCGGGCGCGCAATGTCCCACAGGGCCAGGTCGGCCCGCTTCCCGACTTCCAGCGTGCCGATCTCGCCATGCAGGCCGAGCGCGCGCGCGGCGTGGACCGTCGCGCCGGCCAGCGCTTCCTGCGGGGTCAAACGCCACAGGGTGCAGGCCATGTTCATCGCCAGCAGCAGCGAGGTCATGGGCGACGTGCCGGGATTGCAGTCGGTGGCCACCGCCATCGGCACCCCGGCGGCGCGCAGCGCGGCGACCGGCGGTTCGGTCTTCTCGCGCAGGAAGTAGTAGGCGCCCGGCAGCAGCACCGCCACCGTGCCGGCGCGCGCCATCGCGGCGATGCCGGCCTGGCCCAGGTATTCGAGGTGGTCGGCCGACAGGCCGCCATAGCGCGCCGCCAGCGCGGCGCCGCCCTGGTCCGACAGCTGTTCGGCATGCAGCTTGACCGGCAGCCCGAGCCCGCGCGCGGCCTGGAACACACGCTCGGTCTGGTCGTGGGTGAAGCCGATCCGCTCGCAGAAGGCATCCACCGCATCGACCAGGCCTTCGGCGGCCAGGCGCGGCAGCATGCGCTCGCACAGTTCGGTCACATAGTCGTCGGGGCGGCCGGCGAATTCCGGCGGCAGCGCGTGGGCGCCGAGGAAGGTGGTCAGCACCCGCACCGGCAGGTGATCGGCCACCGCGCGCGCCGCGCGCAGCATGCGCGCCTCGGCCTCGAAGGCCAGGCCGTAGCCGGACTTGATCTCGAGCGTGGTCACGCCCTCGCCCAGCAGCCGCGCCACGCGCGGCAGGCTTTGCGCCAGCAGGCTTTCCACGCTCGCCGCGCGGGTGGCGCGCACGGTGGACATGATGCCGCCGCCCGCGCGCGCGATGTCTTCGTAGCTGGCGCCGTTCAGGCGCGCTTCCCATTCATCGCTGCGGTTGCCGGCATGGACGATGTGGGTATGGCAGTCGACCAGGCCCGGGGTCATCCAGGCGCCGCCGCAATCATGCTCGGCGCGTGCCGGCGGCGCCTCGCGGCGCGCGCCGAGCCAGGCGATACGGCCGGCGCGCACGGCCAGCGCGGCGTCTTCCAGCGCACCGTAGCCATCGGCGGCACCGGGCGCCATCGTGGCCAGGCGCAGGTTGGTGAACAGCAGGTCGGCCGTCTCACTCATAGGCGGCTTGCTCGTCCTCGTCCGCGTGGTACCAGATGTCCACGATGTAGACCATGCCCTGCCCCGCTTCCAGCTGCCACACCGAGCCCGCCTCGAGTATCACCGCGTCGTAGCGCACCAGGCCGATGCGCTCCTGCTCGTTGCTCAGTTCCAGGGTGTCGCCCTGGGCCAGGAACAGCACGGTCACGTCGGCGCGCGCCACGAACGTGGCGTCGCCCTCCAGGCGGCGGCGGCCGAAGGTGTGGTAGCAGACCTCGCTGCGCGTCATGGCGTTGAAGTCGGTGCTGCCGCCGCGGCTGAGCTTTGCCAGCACGGTCGAACTGCCGTCGAAGGCCACCACCGGCTCGGCCTCGGTCACCATGGCCGGCTCGCCGTCGATCTCGAGCAGCATGCCGTGGCCCTCGACCAGGGCCAGGGTGCGGTCCACGCCGGGGAACAGCGAGAACGCACCATCCTTCTCGATGGTGGCCAGGCTGACGCGCCAGTCGAAGTCCTCGAAACCGGCATCCTGCGGGCCGATCGCAATTTCGGTCGTGCTGCCGCCGCCGTTCTTCCATGGTACCGGCGACAGTCCTGCAAACGGGATCAGTACGGTCATTGGCCTACCTCGCTAGGTTCGCGCAATTCGCGCAATTCACGCAATTCACTCATGGCCTGGCGGTAGCGCTGCGCGATCGCATCCTGCGCCACGTGGCGGCCGCCCTGCACCACCCAGCGTCCGCCGCACAGCACGTCGCGCACCAGGTTGTCGTTCCCGCAGAACAGGAAGCGGCCGAGGACATCCGCCTCCGCTACCCCGTCCAGGTTCGGATGGGCCCCGTCCAGCACCAGGAGGTCGGCGCGCATGCCTTCGGCCAGCGCCCCCAGCCTGCGTCCGGCCGCCTGCGCGCCGCCGCGCAGCGCGGCCTGCCACAGGTACTGGCCGACGTCGCGCTGGCCGCTGCCCACCGGCCCCACCGCGATGTTGCGGCGCTGGTGCAGCAGGCGCTGGCCATATTCGAGCCAGCGCAGTTCCTCGACCGGGCTGTGCGACACGTGGCTGTCGCTGCCGATGCCGAAGCGTCCGCCCGCCTCGAGATAGGGCTGCAGCGGGAACAGGCCGTCGCCCAGGTTGGCCTCGGTGCTCGGGCACAGGCCGGCCACGGCGCCGCTGCGCGCGAGCGCCTCGACTTCACGCTCGCTCAGGTGGGTCGCGTGCACCAGGCACCAGCGTGTGTCGACGGCAAGCTGTTCCATCAGGTACTCGACCGGGCGCCGGCCGCAGAACGCGAGGCTCTGCTCGACCTCGGGCTGCTGCTCGGCGATGTGGATGTGCAAGGGCCGGCCGGGCGGCATCGCGGCCGCCAGCGCGCGCACCTGGTCGATGCTGGCCGCGCGCAGCGAGTGCGGCGCGGCGCCCACCTCGAGCTGCGGCCCGCGCAGCGGCTGCAGCGCCTCGACGATGCCGAGCACGTCGTCGACGCCGGTCCGGAAGCGGCGCTGCTCCGGCCGCAGCGGCTGTTCGCCGAAGCCGGCGTGGCTGTACAGCACCGGCAGCAGGGTCAGGCCCATGCCGGTGGCCTGGCCGGCCGCCGCGATGCGCTCGGCGGTTTCGGCCGGGCGGGCGTAGCTGTTGCCGTCGGGACCGCGCTGCAGGTAGTGGAATTCGCACAGGGCCGTATAGCCGTGGCGCAGGCACTCGGCGAACAGCTGGGACGCGATGGCTTCGATCTGTTCCGGAGTGATGCGCGCGGCGAAGCGGTACATCAGGTCGCGCCAGGTCCAGAAGCTGTCCGGACCACGGGCCGGATCATCCGCGGCGCGCTCGGTCAGGCCGCCGAGGGCGCGCTGGAAGGCGTGCGAATGCAGGTTGACCATGCCCGGCAGGACGTAGTCGGCGCGCGCCACGCCCAGCGGCGGGGCGGCCTGGGGCGCGACCCGGGTCAGGTCGCCATGGACGTCCCACTCGAGCAGCACGTCCCGCTGCCAGCCCTGCGGCAGCAGTGCATGGCGTGCGAACAGGGCTCTCATGCGCGCTCCCCGCGTACCCACGCCACCGCGGCGGCGCTCATGTCCGCCAGCAGCGGCTGCACCTCGGCCGCCACCTCCGGGCGGTAGTCGAAGGGCGCCGCCTCGTTCATGTACAGGCACTGGCACATCTCGAGCTGGATCGCATGCACGCCCTGGCCCGGCTGGCCGTAGTGGCGCGTGATGTGGCCGCCCTTGAAGCGGCCGTTGACGGCGATGCTGAAACGGTCCTGGGCGCGCGCCACGCCCACCACCGCCTGTTCCAGCCCCGGCGCGCACGACTTGCCGTCGGCGGTGCCGAAGTTCAGGTCGGGCAGGCGCCCCTCGAAGAAGCGCGGCACGCGCGATGCGATGGAATGGGCATCCCACAGCACGACGCGGCCGAATTCGGCCTTCAGTCGCGCCAGCTCGGCACGCAGCTGCGCGTGGTAGGGCATCCAGTAGCGCTCCAGGCGGCGCCGCACTTCCGCTTCGTCAGGCGCCCGGCCCGGCAGGTAGAGGCGCTCGCGGCCGAAGGTGTCGACCGGGCACAGGCCGGTGGTGTCCATGCCCGGGTACAGGTTGGTGTTCTCCGGCGGGCGGTTCAGGTCGATCAGGTAGCGCGACCAGCGCGCCGAGATGGTGGACACCCCCATCTCTTCCAGAAAACCGTACAGTTCGGGCAGGTGCCAGTCGGTGTCGGCGCGCGCGCGCGCGCAGGGCGCCATCGCGCTTGCCACCTCGTCCGGGATGTCGGTGCCCGCGTGCGGCATCGACACGAGCATGGGGAGCCTGCCTGCCTTGAACCGGAAATCCATTGCCTCTCCTGATAGGTAAGTACGATGCTTAAGGGTGCAGTACGGTGAACAGTTCCTTGATTGATGCGGACAGCTCGCCGTTCACCACCATCACGCGCGCGGCCTCGATGTCGGGCGCGAAGAAGCGGTCCGCGTCATACGGCGCCACCCGCCCGCGCAGCTGGGCGTGCACGTGCTCGAGGTGCTCGGAACTGCGCAGGGGGCGGTGGAATTCGATGCCCTGCGCCGCCGCCAGCAGCTCGATGCCCAGGATGACCGAGGTATTGTGCGCCATCTGGCCGAGACGGCGCGCCGCGAAGGTGGCCATGCTGACGTGGTCTTCCTGATTGGCCGAGGTCGGCAGGCTGTCGACGCTGGCCGGATGGGCCAGCGACTTGTTTTCCGAGGCCAGCGCGGCGGCCGTGACGTGGGCGATCATGAAGCCCGAGTTCAGGCCCGGCTCCTTCACCAGGAAGGCGGGAAGGCCGGACAGGTTGGCGTCGATCAGCAGCGCGATGCGGCGCTCGGACAGCGCGCCGATCTCGGCGATGGCCAGGGCCAGGGTGTCGGCCGCAAAGGCCACCGGCTCGGCGTGGAAGTTGCCGCCCGAGAGGATGACGCCGGACGCGGCGTCATCCGGCGCCCCCGGGAACAGCAGCGGGTTGTCGGTGACGGCATTCGCCTCGATCAGGAGGGTGCGGCCGGCATTCGCGATCAGGTCCATCGCGGCGCCCATCACCTGCGGCTGGCAGCGCAGGCTGTACGGGTCCTGCACGCGCTCGTCGCCCACCAGGTGCGAGGCGCGGATCGCGCTGCCCCGCACCAGCTCGCGGTAGATGCCGGCCGCGGCGATCTGGCCCGGCTGGCCGCGCACCGCGTGGATGCGGGCGTCGAAAGGCGCGTCGCTGCCGCGCGCGGCGTCCACCGACAGCGCCCCCGCCACCATGCCCGCCTCGAGCAGGCGCTCGGCCATGAACAGGCCGTGCAGGGCCAGCGCGGTCGACACTTGCGTGCCGTTGATCAGGGCCAGGCCTTCCTTGGCGGCCAGGGTGACCGGTTCGATGCCGGCGGCGGCCAGGGCGGCACTGGCCTCGACCAGTTCGCCCTGGTAACGCACCGGTCCCACGCCCAGCATGGCCAGGGTCATGTGGGCCAGCGGCGCCAGGTCGCCCGAGGCGCCCACCGAGCCCTGGCTCGGGATGGCCGGCATGATGCCCGCGTTGTACAGGGCGATCAGGGTCTCGATGATCAGGGGCCGCACGCCCGAGTAGCCGCGCGCCAGGCTGCCGATCTTGGTCAGCACGATCAGGCGCACGATGTTGTCGGCGATGAGTTCACCGGTGCCCACCGCGTGCGACAGGATCAGGTTGCGCTGCAGCGCCGCCAGCTGGTCGTTCGGGATGTGGGCCTTGGCCAGGATGCCGAAGCCGGTGTTGATGCCATAGGCCGGGTCGCCCTTGGCCGTGATGGTCTCGACCAGCGCGCAGGAGGCCTTGACGGGCTCCCAGGCGTCCGGGACGAGGCGCAGCGGCACGTGGGCGGCCCAGACGGCGCGCAGGTCGGCCAGCTGGAGCGCGCCGGGTTGCAGGGTGAGGTGGTGGTGGTGCGAGTCGTTCATGTCGAATGCTGCCTTGGTATCACTTGATCATCGGGAGAATCAGGCCGTTGCGCTTGGCCGTTTCGATGGCGCTGTCGTAGCCGGCATCGGCATGGCGCATCACGCCCGAGCCGCTGTCGTTGACCAGCACGCGCGCCAGGCGCTTCGCCGCGGCGTCGCTGCCGTCGGCCACGATCACCACGCCGGAATGCTGGGAATAGCCCATGCCCACGCCGCCGCCATGGTGCAGCGAGACCCAGGTGGCGCCGCCGGCCGTGTTCAGCAGGGCGTTCAGCAGCGGCCAGTCGGACACCGCGTCGGTGCCGTCGCGCATGGCTTCGGTTTCGCGGTTCGGGCTGGCCACCGAGCCGGTGTCGAGGTGGTCGCGGCCGATCACGATCGGCGCTTTCAGCTCGCCCGTGCGCACCATCTCGTTGAAGGCCAGGCCGGCCAGGTGGCGTTCGCCCAGTCCCAGCCAGCAGATGCGCGCCGGCAGGCCCTGGAAAGCGATCCTGCTGCGCGCCATGTCGAGCCAGCGGTGCACCCGCGCGTGCTGCGGGAACAGCTCCTTGATTTTCTCGTCGGTTTTATGGATGTCTTCCGGGTCGCCCGACAGCGCCACCCAGCGGAACGGGCCGCGGCCTTCGCAGAACTGCGGACGAATGTAGGCCGGAACAAAACCCGGGAAGTCGAACGCGTTCGCCACGCCCTCGTCCTTGGCCACCTGGCGGATGTTGTTGCCGTAGTCGACGGCGTAGGACCCCATGGCCTTGAAGTCGAGGATGGCGCGCACATGCACGGCGCAGGAAGCCGCCGCCGCGCTCCTGAGGCGCGCATGCTGGGCCGGGTCCTGCTGGGCGGCCTTCCACTCCTCGACGGTCCAGCCGGCAGGCAGGTAACCGTTGATCAGGTCGTGGGCCGAGGTCTGGTCGGTGACCAGGTCGGGCACCAGGCCGCCGGCTTGCGCGCGGCGCACCAGTTCCGGCAGCACGTCGGCGGCATTGCCGAGCAGGCCGATGGAGACGGCTTCGCGTTTTGCGGTATGTTCCTTCACCATCGCCAGCGCTTCGTCGATGCTATTGGCCTGCTTGTCGAGGTAGCGGGTGCGCAGGCGGAAGTCGATGCTGCTCTGCTGGCACTCGACGTTGAGCGAGACCGCGCCGGCGAAGGTGGCGGCCAGCGGCTGGGCGCCGCCCATGCCACCGAGGCCGGCGGTGAGGATCCAGCGTCCGGCCATGTCGCCACCGAAGTGCTGGCGGCCGGCTTCGGCGAAGGTCTCGTAGGTGCCCTGCACGATGCCCTGGGTGCCGATGTAGATCCAGCTGCCGGCGGTCATCTGGCCGTACATGAACAGGCCCTTGCGATCCAGCTCGTTGAAGTGGTCCCAGTTGGCCCATTTCGGTACCAGGTTCGAGTTCGCCAGCAGCACGCGCGGCGCGTCGGCATGGGTGCGGAACACGCCGACCGGCTTGCCGGACTGGATGAGCAGGGTCTGGTCGTCCTCGAGTTCGCGCAGCGAAGCCAGGATCTGGTCGTAGCATGCCCAGTCGCGGGCGGCGCGGCCGATGCCGCCATAGACCACCAGTGCCTGCGGGTTTTCCGCCACCTCGGCGTCGAGATTATTCTGGAGCATGCGGTAGGCGGCTTCGGTGAGCCAGCTCTTGCAGGACAGTTCGCTGCCGCGCGGGGCGCGGATCACGCGGGAAGGATCGAAGCGGGGATCGATGGGCATCGGTGGGTTCATGGCGGCTCCTGGTTGGAATCTGCGATGAGTCTAGGTTGTCTATACAACCAAGTCAATCCATTTATTCGATGGCCTGGATGCCTTTGTGGGGTGGGCGGGTTTGCTACCCACGCATCCACTGTTCGGACGCGTGGGCAGGAAACCTGCCCACCCTACGGTGATCTCAGCTCGCTCCGCTCCTCACTTCTTGAACACCTGCCTGCCGCCGACCCAGGTTTCCAGCACGCCGGTCTTGAAGATGTCATAGGTCGGGATGCGGAACAGGTCGCGGTCGATCACGATGAAATCGGCCTGCTTGCCCGCTTCCAGCGAACCCAGGCTGTTTTCCTGGTGGCCGGCGTAGGCCGCATCCAGCGTGAAGCAGCGGAAGGCTTCCTTGAGCGACATCGCCTGGTTCGGATACCAGCCCGCCACCGGCTGGCCGGCATGGTCCATGCGGGTGACAGCGGCGTGGATGCCGAAGAACGGATTCGGCGACTCCACCGGGAAGTCGGAACCGCAGGCGATGCGCGAGCCCTGGTGCAGGAAGCTGCGCCAGGCGTAGGCGCCCTTGATGCGTTCCGGGCCGACCCGGGTCTCGGCCATGTTCTTGTCCGAGGTGGCGTGGGTCGGCTGCATCGAGGGGATGATGCCGAGGCGCTGGAAGCGCGGGATGTCCTGCGCCGCCACCACCTGGGCGTGCTCGATGCGGTGGCGCTGGGCCTCGCTCTTCGTCGCTTTGAGTTCCTTCCGGTAGATGTCGAGGATCTGCTTGTTGCCGGCGTCGCCGATCGCGTGCACGTTGACCTGGTAGCCCTTGCGCATGGCCTTGGTCATCATCGCGTCCATCTGCGCGCTCTTGAAGAACAGCAGGCCGTGCGAATGCGGCTCGTCGCTGTAGGGCTTGATCAGCGCGGCGCCGCGGCTGCCCAGCGCGCCGTCCGAATACAGCTTCACGGCGCGCAGCGCGTACATGCCGTCGCCGTAGTCGCGCAGCGGACCATTTTTTGCCAGCTGGTCAAAATCCGCGCCGGTGCCACCGATCATGGCGTAGATGCGCGCGCTGAGTTTCTTCTTGTCCGCATAATCGCGGTACAGGCGGTCTTCCTGCACGCCGACGCCGGCGTCGTGCACGGCGGTCAGGCCGACGCGCGCCATTTCCCCCAGCGCGCGGTCGAGCATGACGCGGCCTTCGGCCTCGGTCTGGGCCGGCATCACCCTGGTCACCAGTTCCTGCGCCGCGTCGACCAGCACGCCGGTGGCTTCGCCGTTCGCATCGCGCATGATCTTGCCGCCGGCCGGATCGGGAGTCGCCTTCGTGATGCCGGCCAGCGCCAGCGTGCGGCTGTTGGCCCAGCCGGCATGGCCGTCCACGCGTTCCAGCCACACGGGGCGGTCGGCGACGATGGCATCGAGTTCGGCGGCGGTCGGGAAGCGGCCCAGTTTCCAGTTCTCCTGGTTCCAGCCGCGCCCGCGAATCCAGGCGTGACCCGCATTCGCCTTGGCATACGCGGCGATCGCCCCGGTCGCCGCCGCCAGCGAGGTGGTAGCGGACAGGTCGAGCTGGGTCAGTTGCTGGCCGAGGCCGAACACGTGGCCGTGGGCGTCGATCAGGCCGGGCAGCACGGTGCGTCCGCCCATGTCGACCTGGCGCGCATTCTTCGCCTTCGCCGCCACCTCGGCCTGGGTGCCGACGGCCGTGATGCGTCCGCGCTCGTCGAAGGCCAGTGCGCTGAACTGCACCAGTTCTCCCTTGCCGTTCAGGGTGTAGCCGTTGGCATTCGTGATGATGGTATCGGCATGCGCTGGCGCGAACACACCGAGGACGCCGAGGCCGGCGAGGACGATCAGGGAAGACAGGGGGGACGGGCGCGCGCGCATGCTGTTGGATTCTCCGTTGGGTTGGGCGATCCGCGCCTCGCAGGCGCGGCACGGAGAGTGTATAGAAATTCAAGGAAGGGGCATAGCGGCGCCTGCGGCTGCGGCTTCGCGCTCGAGCAGCGTGCGCTTGCGCGCGATCCCCCAGCGGTAGCCGGACAGCGCCCCGTCGGTGCGTACCACCCGGTGGCAGGGAATCGCCACCGCCACCGGATTGGCGGCGCAGGCGCCCGCCACCGCGCGCGCCGCGGCCGGCATGCCGAGGCGCTCGGCCAGTTCGCGGTAGCTGACCGTGGCCCCGGCCGGCACTGCGCGCAGCGCTTCCCATACCCGCTGCTGGAAGGCGGTGCCGCGCACGTCGAGCGGCAGTCCGAGCCCGAGGCGGGGCGCCTCGACGAAGCCCACCACCTGGGCCACCGTCTGCTCGAACGCCGGCTCCGCGCCCACCAGCTCGGCGCGCGGAAAGCGCCGCTGCAGGTCGTGCAGCAGCGGTTCCGGCTCGTCGCCGATCAGGATCGCGCAGATCCCCTTGCCGGTGCTGGCCACCAGGATCGCGCCGAGCGAACAGCCGGCCAGCGCGAAGCGGATGGTCTCGCCCTGGCCGCCGGCGCGGTAGCGGCCCGGCGTCATGCCGAGCGCGCCGGTAGTGGCCGCATAGAAGCGCGCGCTGGAACCGAAGCCGGCCTCGTACAGCGCCTCGGTCACGCTGGGCGCTGCGGCCAGGCCCTGGCGCAGGCGCGCCGCGCGCCGCGCCTGCGCATAGGCTTTCGGCGTGATCCCGGTATGTGCCTTGAACAGGCGGTGGAAGTGGAAGCGGCTCAGTCCTGCCGCCTGCGCCAGGCTGTCCAGGCCGGGGGCGCCGTCCCCGGCGTCGACCTGCGCGTCGATCAGGCGGCAGGCGCGCGCCACGGCCGCGGCCTGGCGCTCGGCCAGCGGCGGCTGCGCCGGCTGGCAGCGCAGGCAGGCGCGAAAGCCCGCCGCCTCGGCCGCCGCCGGGCTGGCGTGGAACGCGACGTTCGCGCGCCGCGCCGGGCGCGAGGGACAGGAGGGCCGGCAATACACCCCGGTGCTGCGCACCGAGTAGCAGAACTGGCCGTCGGCGGCCCGGTCGCGGCGCTGCACCGCGGCCCAGCGCGCCTCGTCGGTATCGAACAGTGTGGTCATGGCAGTCGTGAAAAATGGGAAGTACGGCCAGCCTAGCCGCGCGCCGGGCCGGCGTCACTCCGGGTCTTGCTTTCGAATCACCGTCAGGGCGCGGTGCTAGAATCCGGTGTCGCGGCATGTCGCCGCGCCATGCCTTCCCGGAGAGTAGTTTGGAAGAACCGAACGCGCAAGACAGCACGCCCATTTTCCAGCGCATCAAGGATTACCTGGCCGGCGAAATCGCGTCCGGACGCTGGAAGGAAGGCGAGCTGGTGCCGTCCGAGCAGGCCCTGGTGCGCCAGTTCGGCGTCTCGCGCATGACCGTCAACCGCGCCGTGCGCGAGCTGACCGCGGAGCAGGTGCTGGTGCGGCGCCAGGGGGCCGGCACCTATGTGGCGCCGCAGAAGTACCAGGCGACCCTGGTCGAGATCCGCAACATCGCCGACGAGATCCGCGCGCGCGGGCGCGCCCACCGCAGCCAGCTGCGCCTGCTGCGCGAAGAAACCGCCAGCGAAGAACTGGCCAGCGCCTTCGAGCTGGCGCCGGGCGCGCCGCTGTACCACTCGGTGATCGTGCACTTCGAGAACGAGGCCCCGGTCCAGGTGGAAGACCGCTGGGTCAATCCGGCCTGCGCCCCGTACTACCTGGAGCAGGACTTCGGCGCCATCACGCCGAACGAGCACCTGATGGCGGCCGCGCCGCTGCAGGGGGCGACCTACGCCATCGAGGCCCAGCCGGCGCCGCCCGAGGTGGCCGCCATGCTGGCGATCGGCGCCGGCCAGGCCTGCCTGGTGCTGCGCCGCCGCACCACCTCGGGCGGACGGGTCGCTTCGGTGGCCACGATGTGGCATCCAGGCCACTTGGCGCGCTTTACCGGCAGTGTTTGAGCGGGCACCCGTTCAATATCTCCACCGGCAGGGAAAACTTCGCCATAATGGCTACCATCCCAATGCCCTGCCCCCGCATGAATCCACCTTTTCCACCCGTGCCGCGCCGCGTGCTGCTGCTCGACGACGACCGCTTCATGCTCGAGGTGCTGCGCGACATGTTCGATGCGCTGGACGCGGGCAGCGGGCCGTTCGAGATCCATGCCGAATCCGACGCCCGGCGCGCGCTGGCGATCCTGCCGCGGCATGCGCCCGAGCTCCTGATCTGCGACCTGTCCATGCCGGACATGGATGGCATCGAGTTCCTGCAGGCCGCGGCCAGGCAGGGTTTCCGCGGCCGGGTGGTCGTGGTGTCCGGCCTGGAAGACGGAGTGCGCCATGCCGCCACCGCGCTGGCGCGCGTGCTCGGGCTGCAGGTGGCGGGGGCCTTTCGCAAGCCGCTCGGGATCGAACAATTGCAGCTGGCAATGCGATGTTGAGATTTTGTACAAACCGGCCCACACTTTTTGAAAAAATGGGGTATTATTCGGCACATCCCCGCCTGACACCCCCTTGTCGTCCTTCCAGATTGAATTTGCACACAGTGCCTCCACCATTGTGTAGCAGCTGATTATTCAATGAGCAGGCACGGAAGCCGGCCGGGTTCACGCAGACCAGCCGTGGCCGCCAGGCGTACCTTGATCCTTACCTCTTTTGAGGAACATATGAGCGAAAACATTAAACACATCACCGATGCAAACTTCGATGCCGAAGTGCTCAAGTCCGAGCGCCCGGTCCTGGTCGACTTCTGGGCCGAGTGGTGCGGTCCGTGCAAGATGATTGCACCGATCCTGGAAGAAGTCGCCAAGCAGTACGAAGGCAAGCTGGTGGTGGCCAAGGTCGACGTCGATGCCAACCAGGCCGTGCCTGCCCAGTTCGGCATTCGCGGTATTCCGACGCTGATCCTGTTCAAGGATGGTGTGGCAGCGGCGCAAAAGGTCGGCGCCATGGCCAAGGGCCAGCTTGTTCAGTTTATCGACAGCAACATCTGATACTGATACCATAAGCGGCGGCAGCGCGCCCGCGTTGCCGTCATTGTCGGGAAACCTCGGCTCCGGTGTTTCCCAGCTTACATAAATCAACCTCGTAGTTCCCTCCCCTACCTTTACTTTCCCGTCACGGGACACCCACACAAACATGCATTTATCTGAACTGAAGGCAATGCACGTCTCCGCGCTGCTGGAGATGGCCATCGGCCTCGACATCGACAACGCAGCCCGCCTGCGCAAGCAGGAACTGATGTTCGCGATCCTGAAGAAGCGCGCCAAGCAGGGCGAACAGATCTTCGGCGACGGCGCCCTCGAAGTCCTGCCGGACGGCTTCGGCTTCCTGCGCTCGCCGGACGCCAGCTACATGGCCTCGACCGACGACATCTACATCTCGCCGTCGCAGATCCGCCGGTTCAACTTGCATACGGGTGACTCGATCGAAGGCGAAGTGCGTACGCCCAAGGACGGCGAGCGCTACTTCGCGCTGGTCAAGGTGGACAAGGTCAACGGCGAGTCGCCGGAAGCCTCGAAGCACCGCATCCTGTTCGAAAACCTGACCCCGCTGCACCCGAACGAGCCGCTGCGCCTCGAGCGCGACATGAACGGCGCCGAGAACATCACCGGCCGCATCGTCGACCTGATCTCGCCGATCGGCAAGGGCCAGCGCGGCCTGCTGGTCGCTTCGCCGAAGTCGGGCAAGTCGGTCATGCTGCAGCACATCGCCCACGCGATCACCGCGAATCACCCGGACGTGACCCTGATCGTGCTCCTGATCGACGAGCGTCCGGAAGAAGTGACCGAGATGCAGCGTTCGGTGCGTGGCGAAGTGGTCGCCTCTACTTTTGATGAACCGGCCACCCGCCACGTGCAGGTCGCCGAGATGGTGCTGGAAAAGGCCAAGCGCCTGGTCGAGATGAAGAAGGACGTCGTGATCCTGCTGGACTCGATCACCCGCCTGGCGCGCGCCTACAACACCGTGATCCCGGCCTCGGGCAAGGTGCTGACCGGTGGCGTGGATGCCAACGCCCTGCAGCGTCCGAAGCGCTTCTTCGGCGCGGCGCGTAACGTCGAGGAAGGCGGCTCGCTGACCATCGTCGCGACCGCCCTGATCGAGACCGGCTCTCGCATGGACGACGTCATCTACGAAGAATTCAAGGGCACCGGCAACATGGAAGTGCACCTCGAGCGCCGCCTGGCCGAGAAGCGCGTCTACCCGGCCATCAACCTGAACAAGTCGGGCACCCGCCGCGAGGAACTCTTGATCAAGCCGGACCAGTTGCAGAAAATCTGGATCCTGCGCAAGCTGCTGTACTCGATGGACGAGATCGAAGCGATGGAGTTCATCCTCGACAAGATGCGCGCAACCAAAAACAATGTCGAATTCTTTGACATGATGCGCCGCGGCGGCTAAACCGACGCAGCGTGTTGCGCGACAGAGGGCGGCCTGCGGGCCGCCTTTTTCTTTTGTACGCTAATGTGGATATAAAACAGTCGGAAGATGTCCGCCGACATAACCAA
>NZ_JAIWIA010000028.1 GCF_020176695.1 Massilia sp. MS-15
CGGTGTCGACGCCAACGCCCTGCAGCGTCCGAAGCGCTTCTTCGGCGCCGCACGTAACGTCGAAGAAGGCGGCTCGCTGACCATCGTCGCGACCGCCCTGATCGAGACCGGCTCGCGCATGGACGACGTGATCTACGAGGAATTCAAGGGCACCGGCAACATGGAAGTGCACCTCGAGCGCCGCCTGGCCGAGAAGCGCGTCTACCCGGCCATCAACCTGAACAAGTCGGGCACCCGCCGCGAAGAGCTGCTCATCAAGCCGGACCAGCTGCAGAAGATCTGGATCCTGAGGAAGCTCTTGTACTCGATGGACGAGATCGAGGCGATGGAGTTCATCCTCGACAAGATGCGCGCGACGAAAAACAATGTCGAGTTCTTCGACATGATGCGCCGCGGCGGCTGATCGCCGACGCTGCAATCGCGCGAATGGGCGGCCTGCGGGCCGCCTTTTTCATTGCTGCCGGGGCTGCGCCACACCCGGTTGCCACCCATCCCAAAGCCCTTTATAATCTCCGGTTCAGTCCAACCCTGGCAAGTGACCGGCAATCGGGTCAAGAAGCAAGACGACCGACGAAGTGCCGATTGGCTACCAACCATAGAGAAAGCATCATCATGAAGACCGATACCCATCCGGATTACCGCGAAGTCCTGTTCCACGACGTGTCCTGCGACTTCAAGTTCATCACCCGTTCGACCATCAACACCCGCGAAACCGCTACCTACGAAGGTAAGGAATACCCGCTGGTCAAGATCGAAGTCTCGGCTGAATCGCACCCGTTCTACACCGGCAAGCACAAGATCGTCGACACCGCTGGCCGCGTCGAGAAGTTCCGCCAGAAGTTCGGTTCGGTCGGTTCGAAGACCGCCGTCGCCAACGGCTAATTGCCGGGCACCATGCAAGCTTCCGGCTGACAGCAGCCGGAGTTGCCAGAAAAGAAGCCGGTTCTCCGGCTTCTTTTTTTTTCGCGGCTATACTACGCGCCTGTTCTTCCGCTCCGCTGAATGATGAAACCCGTCCGCCTTCCCGCCGCCGCCACCCTGGCACTGCCTCGATGGGCCCTGCTCGCGCTGGGCATGCTGTACATCCTGCCGGGCCTGATCGGCCGCGACCCGTGGAAGGAAGACGCCGGCAGCTTCGGCATCATGTGGACCATGGCGCACGGCGGCCTGGACGACTGGCTGTATCCGAACATCGCCGGCCTGGCTGCCAGCGAGGAGGGTCCGCTCGCCTTCTGGCTGGGCGCCATCTGCATCAAGCTGTTCGGCTGGATCCTTGGCGACGTGCTGGCCGCGCGCGTGTCGACCATCGGTATTTTCGTGACCGGCGCCATGTCGCTGTGGTACACCGCCTTCCACCTGGGCCGGCGCGCCGAGGCGCAGCCGCTGCGCCTGGCCTTTGGCGGCCAGCCCGAGCCCGATGACTATGGCCGCACGCTGGGCGATACCGCGGTCCTGATCTACCTCGGCTGCCTGGGCCTCTTGGTGCAGAGCCACCTGACGCTGGCCGCGACCCTGCAGGGCGCCCTGCTGGCCTATTCCCTGTACCGCGCGGTGCGCTACGTGGAAACCGCGTCGGTCCGCAATGCCGTGCTGGTCGGCCTGTCACTGGGCGGGCTGGCACTCACCCGCGGCGTCCTGGCGCCGGCGGTTCTGGTGCTGGCGCTGTATGCCTGCACCCGCTACCTGAAGCTGGCCACGACCGACACCCTGCGCCACCTGGCGGTCGCCACCGGTGTCGGATTTCTTATCACCCTGGTCTGGCTGCTGCCTGCCGGACTGCTGCGACCGCACGGCCTGTCGCCGGTCGGCCCCTGGCTGGACTGGAACGCGGGCCAGGTCGGCCTGCCGACCCTGGCGTCGCTGAAGAACTTCTTCCGCACCGGCGTCTGGTTCTTCTGGCCGGCCTGGCCCTTCGCCGCCTGGGCAATCTGGGCCTGGCGCCGCCAGCAGCACCTGCTGCACATCGTGATGCCGGTGATGTTCTTCATCGCCCTCACCCTGCTGCTGCTGTGCGATCCGGCGCTGGAAAATGCCGACTTCCTGAAGATGCTGGCGCCACTGGCGCTAATGGCCGCCTTCGGCCTGCCCACCATGAAGCGCGGCGCCATCAACGCGATCGACTGGTTCTCGGTGATGGTACTGACCATCCTGGGCGCCCTGGTCTGGCTGTTCTGGATCGCCAAGCTCACCGGCTGGCCGGCCCAGCTGGCCAAGAATGCGCTCAAGCTGGTGCCCGGCTTCAAGCCCGAAGTCGGCGTGCTTGCCTTCCTGGTGGCGGCCGCCACCAGCATCGGCTGGATCATGCTGGTCCACTGGCGCCTGTCGCGCCAGCCTTCGGTACTGTGGCGCGCCGTGGTGCTGTCCTCGAGCGGCCTGATCCTGCTGTGGGTGCTCCTGATGACCCTGTTCCTGCCCGACCTCAACTACAGCAAGAGCTATGCCGGCGTGGCCCAGCAGTTGGCCGCCCGCCTGCCGCACGACGCCGACTGCATCGAGACCAACGTCGGACCCGCCCAGCGCGCTTCGCTGGCCTATTTCGGCCGCCTCCCCTTCGCACCCCTGGGGGGCGGCGAGTGCCGCTACCTGCTGATACAGGACAGCCTCAAGAGCCGCGACGACCGCGACCTGGCCCGCCGCTACGGCGTGCGCGGCAGTTCCGCCCTGTGGGAAGGCCGCCGCGCCGCCGACCGCGACGAGCGCTTCCGCCTGTTCCGCCGTACCCGCTGAGCTCCTGCCGAGTACCTTCTGGATGCCGTTCGCACTGCCGGCGGTCTGCTGGCACGGTTCGTGCATATTTTTTCTTCCGTGCGCGGCACGCCGGCCCGATGTGACAATCTAAGCTCGCAAGAAGCGAAGTTTGATTGGACTCAAGCATTCCAATAGGCCGGTTATCAAAATGAAAACTGGCCGACATTGAATGGCCGATCATGCAAGGCTGCGAGGAGACACCATGCAAAGCGTTATTTTTTCGGAAATCGTCAGGATCCGTGAACGGCCTTTCTTCCTGCGCCGCGCCGCCACCTGGCGCCAGTTGTTTCCCTGGGCCCTGACCCTCGCACTGGGCCTGCCGCTGCTGATGCTGGCGCTGCACGCCATCGCCCCGGAAACGCCACTGCATTTCATCGTGCTGCCGGCACTGGCCGGGGGCCTGATGCCGGTGGCGATGATGAGCCCGGGCCGTTTCGAGATGCGCACCCGCGTCAATGCCGAGCACATGCTGGGCGCGCTCGACGATGCCCTGGTTTCGCTCGGCTACCACCGCACCGCATCCGATCCCGAGCGCATCAGCTATTTCCGTCCACAACCCTGGCTCAGCGGACGCGAAGGCGCGATCGAAGTCGCGGTCAAGCCGCATACCCTGCAGGTGGTCGGCCCGGTGGGCAGCCTGCGCCTGCTGCAGCAGCGGATCGGATGCTGAGGCGGTGGCTGCAGAGGCGTCTGCCGAGGCGCACTTTCCGCTACTGGTCAGCCGCGCGAGCCTTGTGTTAAGATGCGCGCCTGCGATTGGGCCTCTGTGGCGGAATTGGTAGACGCACTTGACTCAAAATCAAGCGCCGAAAGGCGTGCCGGTTCGATTCCGGCCGGAGGCACCACCCGAGTATCGCAAGCTGTGACCTGAACCCGCTTCTCTGCCAACGAGTGCGGGTTTTTTGTTTTGCGCCCTTGTCCGGGGCAGCCTTGCCTGCTGTCGATATTTCTTACATGCAATTCGTGCAAGTTATTGGGCATTCGGGCGAGCTGCCGCAACCTCGCTCCTGCAAGCACGCCCCGCGTGCCGCCCAACTTGCCAGCTTGCCTATCCATGTAGTCGTCGGAAAAACTTACACTCCGGCGCTGCGTCCTGCGCTCACGGTTGCCGCAGCGGTTTGCCCCAGGTTTCGTAGCTGCGCTCGATACGGCGCCCGGTGCCGTCACGCGCGATCGCGTCGAAGGCCGTGTTCAGGCGCTGGACCAGCACGTCGGGCACGGCCCGGTTGCAGGCCAGGTAGAGTTCGACGCGGTTGAAGACCAGTACTTGCACGATCTTCTTGTCGTAGCCATAGCGCTTGAGGATGGTGCTGCCGCTGCGCAGGCTGGCCGCCCACAGGTCGATACGGTCGAGCAGAAGCTTGCCCGCATTGGCCAGGTCTTCGTTGGCGGCATCGACATGGAAGCCGCGCGCGCGCAGGTAGGCGTCGCGCGCATCGCCATTGTAGGTACCAATGCGCAAGCCCCTGGCGTCTTCCAGGCTGTTCAGTTTCAGATCCCTGTCGGCACGCGCCATCAGGACCCATTGTCCGACATCGGTCGGTCCCACCCACTTGAACTGGCCCTCGCGCTCCGGCGTGCGCGAAGTCGAGTAGACGCAGGCGTCGGGACGCTGCCGGGCGGCGAGGAAGGCCCGTTTCCAGGGCAGTAATTCGATCGTGTAGTCGATGCCGGCACGTTGCATGGCTTCACGCACCTTGTCGGTTGCGATGCCAGTTACCCGCTTGCCATCCAGCATGCTCGACGGCGCCGAGGTTTCGGTCGTGATGTAGAGACGCGGCTTGCTATCCGCTACCGCGCCGATGGCGGTGCCGGCCATGCCGCCGAAGGCGGCGACTGCGATCGCGACAGAAGGAATGAGCAAGATGAGGGCCTGTACAGAAACGCCGGTTTCTTAATCGTCAATGCAGCATAGCAGGAGCGTGAATTGTCGGGCAATGCATGTCGGAAACGGTGGCGAATGCGCGACAGTATGCGCACCGGGTTTTGACGATTCTGCCGATCAACAAGACTTTCCACCATGAAAATGCGATACTGCTAAGACCTTTCTGGGCGCCGATTCTGCCCGCTTCTCTGCCCGCCTACCGCCAAGCCGCCCATGCTGCAACTATTCTCGATCCCGGACGACCCGTCGCTGCTGACCTATGGCGTGTACGAGCCGCGTTTCGTGCTGCTGTCGGTCCTGATCGCCATCTTTTCTTCCTGGATGGGCCTGCAGATCGCGGGCCAGGCCGCGGCCAGCCGCGGCCACCGCGCGATTGTGCTGGCCAGCGGCAGCCTGGCGCTCGGCGCCGGCGTCTGGGCCATGCATTTCATCGGCATGCTCGCCTTCACGCTATGCACGCCGGTCGACTACGATCCCTTGGCCACCCTGCTGTCGGCCGTGCCCAGCATCGGCGCCTCGGCGGTGGCGCTGTCGCTGATCTCGCGCCGGCGCCTCGGTCCGGCCGGTCTCTTGGTGGGCGGAGTGCTGGTCGGCGCCGGCATCGGCGCCATGCATTACGCCGGCATGGCCGGGATGCAGATGCAGCTGCAGCTGCGCTACGACCCCGCCATGTTCGCGCTCTCGATTGTGGTGGCCGTGGTGCTGGCCACGCTGGCGCTCGGGGTGCGCTACCGCCTGTCGCGCTTCAAGTCGCTGAGCGAATCGCGCCGGCTGCTGCTGGCGGCCGTGGTGATGGGCTGCGCCATCGCCGGCATGCACTACACCGGCATGGCGGCCGCCCGCTTCGTCGGCCGGGTCGCGCCGGCCGGGGCGGCCAGCCTGGATACCGACAGCAGTTCCTTCCTGGCGCTCGCGGTGGCGCTGATCACGGTGGTCTTTACCGGCCTGGTGGTGGCCGCCAATGGCCTGCTGCGCTACCGCCAGATGTTCCTGGAACTGCGCCGCAGCGAAGCCTGGATGCGCGCGCTGCTCACCACCACGGTGGACGGCGTGATCACCATCGCGCGCGACGGCACCGTCACCGAATTCAATGCATCGGCCGAGCGCATCTTCGGCTGGCAGCGCGCGGAAATCGTCGGCCACAATGCCAGCCTGCTGATCGCCGACGACGACGGCGCCTCGCGCGAAGGGCTGCTGGGCATCGCGCGCGACGGCTACACCGCGGCCGTCTCCGGCAGCAGCGAGATCATGGGCAAGCGCAAGGACGGCAGCCTGGTGCCGATCCGGCGCGCGATCGGCCACGCGCGCCTCGACCAGCAGGACCTGTTCGTCTGCTTCATTACCGACATCAGCGAGCGGCGCGCCATCATGCAAGCACTGCACGCGAGCGAAGCCCAGTTCCGTTCCCTGATCGCCAACATTCCAGGCATCTCCTTCCGCTGTACCCTCGAAGGCGACTGGCCGATGGTGTTCATCAGCGACGCGGTCGAGCGCGTCACCGGCTATCCGGCGGCCGACTTCGTCGGCCGCCAGCCGCGCCGCCTGTACGGCACCATGATCCATGTGGCCGACCGGCTGCGCGTCAACGCCGAACTGGAAGCGTCGCTGCGCGAAGACCGCCCCTACCTGGTGGAATACCGCCTGCTGCATGCGGACGGCAGCATCCGCTGGCTGTGGGAAAACGGCAGCGGCGTACGCGACGAGGCAGGCCAGGTGGCCTGGCTGGACGGGGTGATCCTCGACATCACCGAGCGCCGCGAGATGGAGGATGCGCTGCGCGAGGCGAAGGACAAGGCCGAGCAGGCCGCGGCCGCGCGCGCCACCTTCGTTGCCAACATGAGCCACGAGATCCGCACGCCGATGAACTCGATCCTGGGCTTCACCGACGTGCTGCTCGACGGTGATCTGAACAAGGAGCAGCGGCGCCACCTGGACACCATCCGCAACGCCGGCCGCTCACTGCTGCGCCTGCTGAACGAGATCCTGGACACCGCCAAGCTGGAAAAAGGCGCGGTGGAGCTCGAGCAGAACGACTACAACCTGCTGTCCCTGATCGACGAACTGTCCTCGACCCTGGCCGCGAACGCGCGCGCCAAGGGCCTGCACCTCGACATCCGCTACAACCCGGCGCTGCCGACCGGCTTGCGCGGCGACGAACTGCGGGTACGCCAGGTGCTGACCAACCTGCTCGATAACGCGATCAAGTTCACCGAGCAGGGCACGGTCGCCCTCGAGGTGAGTGCCGAGGGCGACCAGCTGTGCATTGCCGTCAGCGACACCGGCATCGGCATCGCGCCGGAACGCCTGCAGGCGATCTTCGATCCCTTCACCCAGGCCGACGCCTCGATGACGCGGCGCTTCGGCGGCACCGGCCTGGGCACCACCATCAGCAAGCAGCTGGTCGAACTGATGGGCGGCCGGATCTGGGCCGAGTCCGAGCTCGGCAAGGGCACCACCTTCCACGTGCGCCTACCGCTGGTGCTGGCACGCTTCGCCCAGCAGGCACCGCGCGTGCGCAGCGCCGCCGTGCTGCCGCCGCTGCGCGTGCTGGCGGCCGACGACGTGCCGCAGAACCTGGAGCTGCTGCAGCTGCTGCTGGCGCGCCGCGGGCACACCCTCACCGGCGTGGCGGACGGCGCCGCCGTGGTGGACCAGGCCTTGCATACCGAGTTCGACCTGGTCCTGATGGACTTCCAGATGCCGCTGCTGGACGGCCTGTCCGCGACCCGCGCGATCCGCGCCCACGAAGTGGCCACCGGCCGCCGCCGCACGCCGGTGATCGCGATGACCGCCAGCGTGCTGGCCGAGCACCGCCGCGCCAGCGCGGAGGTCGGCATGGACGGCTTCGCCACCAAGCCGGTCGACTGGTTCTCGCTGTCGCACGAGATCGCGCGCGTGCTGGGGCTGGACCAGCAACAGGCCAATCCGGACCTGGCCGGCATCCCGGCGCCGGCGCGCGAAGTGCTGAACCGGCGCGCCGGCCTGCACCGCTGGGCCGACAAGGCCGACGTGTACGCCGAAGCGCTCGCCCATTTCGGCCGCCAGTACGACGGACTGGCCCTTACCCTGCGCCTGCACGCGGCCGGCGGCGCCCACCACGAGCTGCGCATGCTGGCGCACAAGGTGCGCGGGGTGGCGGCGAACGTCGGCCTGGAACAGCTGTCGGACGCGCTGTCGCAGCTGGAACAGGCCACCAATGCCGTGCCAACCGATGAACGCGCCGCCGCCGCCGCGCTCGAAGCCTGCACCGCGGCGCTGGAGCTGGCGCTGGCCGCGATCCGCGACGGCGATGCGCCGCCCGCTGCCGCCCCCGCGGTGCCCGCCGCCCACGACCTGGCGCGCGCGCGCCGTGCCGGCGGCGTGCTGTTGCAGACCCTGCGCCGCGGCGCCCTCGACGACGCCGCGCTGGCCGGTCTGGCGGCCGCGCTGGCCGGGCATCCGGCGGCCGCGCGCGTGGCCCAGGTCCAGCGCGCGATCGGGGACTTCGAATTCGATTCGGCGCTGGAGCAACTGGAAGCCGTGATGGCCACCCTGGATGAACAAGAACAAGCAACACAGGACGCACAAGCATGACCCAACCGAACAACCGTCCGCTGATCCTCGCGGTCGATGACGAGGCCAGCAACCTGCAGCTGCTGCGCCAGATCCTGCAGGACCACTACCGCCTGCTGTTCGCCAAGGATGGCGCCCGTGCGCTCGAGCTGGCGCGCCAGGAAGGCCCTGACCTGGTGCTGCTGGACGTGATGATGCCGGGGATGTCCGGCTACGAAGTGTGCGCGGCGCTGAAAGCCGAGCCAGGCACCGCCGCCATCCCGGTGATCTTCGTGACCGCACTGACCGACACCGCCGACGAGCTCGAAGGCTTCGAGGCCGGTGCCGTGGACTACATCACCAAGCCGGTCAGCCCGCCGATCGTGCGTGCGCGGGTGCGCACCCACCTGTCGCTGGTACGCATGGAGGAGCTGCGCGCGACGCGCCTGGAGATCGTCCAGCGCCTCGGCCTGGCGGCTGAATACAAGGACAACGAGACCGGCCTGCACGTGATCCGCATGAGCCACATGTCGCGCATCCTGGGCATTGCGGCCGGCCTCACCGAGCTGGAGGCGGACGACCTGCTGCACGCCGCCCCGATGCATGACGTGGGAAAGATCGGCATCCCCGACCGCATCCTGCAAAAACCGGGGCCGCTCGATGCGGACGAATGGAAGGTGATGCAGAGCCACGTGACGATCGGCGCCGAGATCATCGGCCAGCACGAGGGCGGGATGCTGGCGCTGGCCGCGCAGATCGCGCTGACCCACCATGAAAAATACGACGGCAGCGGCTACCCGCGCGGGCTGCGCGGCGAGGACATCCCGCTGGCCGGGCGCATCGTGGCGATCGCCGACGTGTACGATGCGCTGACCTCGAAGCGCCCCTACAAGAAGGCCTGGAGCGAGGAAGATGCGCTGGCCTTCCTGCGCGCGCAGAAGGGACGCCACTTCGATCCGGAGCTGGTCGACCTGTTCATCGAACAGATGCCGGCCGTGCGCACGGTGCAGCAGCGCTGGGCCGAGGACTGATCCTTTCCTGCCTCAGCGCGCCGGCGGCACTCCAGCCAGCCTGACGTGTTCGCCGGCATCGGCCGTGGCGCGGCGCGCGACCAGCTCGCGGTACAGGTCCGCATAGTCGAGCGCCATCTGCTCGGAGGTAAACAGCTCGTTGTAGCGCTGCTCGGCGCGCGCACCCATGCGGCGCGCCAGTTCCTGGTCTTCCCACAGCCGGCGCATGGCGCCGCGCAGCGCGCCCGGGTCGGACGGCGCCGTCACCAGGCCGGTCTCGCCGTCGCGGTTGACATAGGTGGTGCCGGTGCCGATCTCGCAGGAGATCATCGGCTTGCCGTGCATCGCCGCTTCCAGCAGCGAGATGCCGAAGGCTTCCGAGCGCAGGTGCGAAGGGAACACCAGCGCATGGGACAGGGCCAGCAGCGCCGCCTTGTCCTGCTCGTCCACCGGCCCGGTGAACAGCACGTGCTTCAGGCCCAGGCGCGCGGCCTGCTCCTTCAGCGCCTGCTCTTCCGGCCCGGTGCCGACGATCACGATCGGGCAGTCCAGCCCGCATGCCGCCTCCAGCAGGATGTGCAGGCCCTTGTAGTAGCGCAGCACGCCCACGAACAAAAAGAACTTCGGTCCCACCCTGGCACGCCAGTGCGCCAGGCGGCAAGGCTCGACGCCCGGATAGGTGGACTTGTCGAGGCCATAGGTGATGACGCGGGTCTTGTCGCGGTAGCGCGCCAGCACGGGAGACGAAGCCAGGTAGTTCGGCGAGGCGGCCACGATGGCGTCCACGCTGCTGAGGAAGCGGTGCTTGAGCGGCTGGTACAGGCGCAGCCAGTGCTTCTGGCGCACGATGTCGGAGTGGTAGCTGACCACGGTCGGCTTGTCCACGCGCGCCATGAAATGGGCCAGGTCCATGAAGGGCCAGGGAAAGTGGTAGTGCACCACATCGGCCTCGCGCGCCAGGCGCGCCAGTGCGCCCAGCGCCTGCCAGGAACAGGCGTTGGAGGCGATCTCGAAGTTCTGCGGCACCCGCTCGATGGTGTGGCCGTCGAAGCTGATCGGGGCCAGGTTCTTCTGGCGCGACAGCGACAGCACGGTATTGCTCACGCCCAGGCGCGTCGTGCCGACACACAGCTGGCGGATCACCTGTTCGATGCCGCCGACCGAGTCCGGATAGTAGGTCTTGTAGAAGTGAAGGACACGCATGTTGGAAGCTTACTGCGAAAGTACTGCACGGTACACGTCGGCGGTCTGCCGTGCGGTGGCGTGCCAGGTGAGTTGTTCGGCGCGCGCGCGCCCGGCGGCGATGCAGCGCGCGCGTTCGCGGGCGTCGCCCGCCAGGACACGCAACGCGTCGGCCAGCGCCCCGGTGTCGTGCGGATCGACCTCGAGCGCCGCGCCGCGGGTCACTTCCGGCAGCGAGCTGGCGTTCGAGGCAACCACCGGCACGCGCGAGGCGAAGGCCTCGACCACCGGGATGCCAAAGCCCTCGTACAGCGAGGGAAAGGCGAACACACCGGCCCCCAGGTAGAGGTGGCGCAGGGACGTGGCCTCGGTCACCCGGTCGAGCCAGACCAGGTTCTCGCCAACGCCGCGCACCGTCTCGATCCGTGCCACCAGGGCTTCGCAGCGCCAGCCGCGCGCGCCCACGATCACCAGCGCGCGCTCGTCGCGCAGCGGCTTGGGCAGCATCAGCCAGGCATCGAGCAGGCGCTCCACGTTCTTGCGCGGCTGCAGCGTGCCGACGGTGAGGAAATAGCCGGGATGTAGTTTATATCCCACAAGGGTCGCCGCTACGGCCGCCTCGTCCGCCGCTTCCAGCCATTCCTCGTCCACCCCGCAATAAACCACCGACACGCGCTCGCGCTTCACGCCGAAGCATTCGACCAGCTCGTCGATCGCGAAATGGGACAGGGCGATCACGTGGTCCGCCTTGGCCGTGGCCTTGCGCTGCAGCCAGTTCTTGACGCTGCGCAGGCGCGGATTGCACCACTCGGGATACTTGATCGGCAGCGCGTCGTGCAGTGTCGCCACCACCGGACAATCCATGCGCACGATGCGGTAGTCGGTGACGTGGAACAGGTCGGCCGGCATGTGGACCCGGTGCGCCGCGGGCATCGCCAGGTCGACCAGCGAGGCGCGCTCGAAGGATTGCGGCAGCGGCTTGCCGATGCTGATGTCCGCTCCCCTGGCGGCGCCGATGCGCGGCCAGGAATACGGCTGCACACTGCAGCCGGTGCGCGGCAGGTGGCGCAGCAGCGCTCGGGTGTAGACCCCGATCCCATCGAGGCGGCCGCCGGTCAGGCCCGGTTCGATCATGGTCGTTCCGAGTCCCACGGTGAGACCGTTGGTCCTCACGCCAGGTACATCCAGCGCAGCGTCTCGGACAGCGGCGTCGGGTCGAGTGGGCCGATGGCGTCAATCAGCTTGCGCCTGCTGCCCGTCAGGGTCAGCACGTCATTGCTGCGCACGAAGGCCGGATTGACCTGCACCTCGATGCGGTAGCCGGCAATCTCGCCCATCATGTCGATCACCGAGGCCAGCGAGTGCGAATGGCCCGAGCAGACATTGAAGGCTTCGCCGGTGGGCGCCAGGGCCAGCAGGCGCCGGTAGGCGCGCACCACCATGCGCACGTCGGAGAAGTCGCGCGCGATCGCCAGGTTGCCCAGTTCGATGCGCGCTTCCTGGCGGCGGAAGTGCGAGACGATCTTCGGCAGCAGGAAGTTCTCGGCCTGGCCCACGCCGGTATAGTTGAAGGGGCGCGCAATGGTGATCGGCAGCCGGTCCATCCACAGGCGCGCCATGTACTCCATGGCCAGCTTGCTGACGGCGTAGTCGTTGGCGGGGCTGGGAGCGACCGCCTCGTCGATCACGGGCACGCTGGCATTGCCGTAGATATTGGCCGAGGAAGCCAGCAGCACGCTGGTGGGGCGGTGCCCGCCCTGGTCCAGCGCTTCGAGCAGGTTGCGCGTGCCGACCACGTTCACGCGGTAGATCAGTTCGGCGTTGGAATGGGCCACGAAGGCGATGCCGGCCAGGTGGGCAACCACGTCGGGCTGGATTTCGTCGACCACGCGCGCCACGGCTTCGCGGTCGCACAGGTCGACCGCGTAGACGTCCGGCCCCAGCTCCTCGCCCGGCATGGCCATGCCGTACACGCGGTAGCCGGCGGCTTGCAGTTCCTGCGCCATGTAGTGGCCGGTAAAGCCGCGCAGGCCGGTGACAAGCGCGCGGCGCCCTTCTCCTTCGCGCCCGCCCTTGCCCGCCAGGGTGCCGTCCGTGGCCATGCCTGCCATGATCTAGAACGAGAAGCCGATGTCGTTGCGGCGCAGGTCGGCGTCGACCATCATCTGGCACAGTTCCTCGAGCGTGGTCTTCGGCTCCCAGCCGAGCACGCGCCTGGCCTTGGCGGGGTCGCCGATCAGGAGGTCGACTTCGGCCGGACGGTAGAACTTGGGCGAGACGCGCACCAGGGCCTTGCCGGTGCGGGCGCAGTGACCGACTTCGTTCTCGCCCTCGCCGGAGAATTCGATCGCGACGCCGGCACCCTTGAATGCCATGCTGACGAAGTCGCGCACCGTCTCGGTACGGTTGGTGGCCAGCACGAAGGTATCCGGTTCGTCGGCCTGCAGGATGCGCCACATGCCTTCGACGTATTCCTTGGCATAGCCCCAGTCGCGCTTGGCGTCGAGGTTGCCCAGTTCGAGTACGTCGAGCTTGTTCTGGACGATCTTGGCCACCGAGTCGGTGATCTTGCGGGTGACGAACTCGCGGCCGCGCAGCGGCGACTCGTGGTTGAACAGGATGCCCGAGGAGCCGAAGATGCCATACGACTCGCGGTAGTTCACCGTCATCCAGTGCGCATACAGCTTGGCCACGCCGTACGGGCTGCGCGGGTAGAACGGGGTGTCCTCGACCTGCGGGATGGCCTGCACCTTGCCGAACATCTCCGAGGTCGACGCCTGGTAGAAGCGGATCTTCGGGTTGATGATGCGGATCGCCTCGAGCAGGTGGACGGCGCCCAGGCCGGTGATCGAGGCGGTGGTGACCGGCTGCTCGAAAGAGACGCCGACGAAGCTTTGCGCGGCCAGGTTGTAGACCTCGTCCGGACGGCTGCTCTCGACCAGGCGGATGCTCGAGGACAGGTCGGTCAGGTCGTATTCGACCAGCGCCAGGTTCGGGTGCTTCTCGATGCCGAGTTCTTCGATGCGCCAGAAGTTGACCGAGCTGGAGCGGCGGAAGGTGCCTGTCACATGGTAGCCTTTTTCCAGCAGGATCTGGGCCAGATAGGCGCCGTCCTGGCCGGTAATGCCGGTGATCAGGGCTCTCTTTGTTGTAAGCATGTTCTTGGTTCTAGAAGATGGTCTCGCGGGCAGCCAGACGCAGGGCAGCCGGGATTGTATCAGAGAGGACGTGCCGATGACTCTTGCACAACGGAAAAAAATGTAAAAAGAGCAACAATTAGTCGTACATTATGCCCTGAAAACACCCCCAAACGTCGCTTGCTTACGGTTTGTTACCGTTGTATTTGCGCGATGACAAACATCGAAATTTGGAGACAAACACGCCTGATGCAGCTCAATTAGCCGCATCAGGCGCAGGTTTTACAACATCAACTGTGACGTGCTTAACGCTGCGATACCGCATCCACCACGCATAGCGCGGTCATATTGACGATGCGGCGCACCGTCGACGATGGCGTCAGGATGTGCACCGGACGCGCACAGCCCAGCAGCACCGGGCCGATCGCGATGCCGTTGCCAGCCGCGCTCTTGACCAGGTTGTAGGAGATGTTGGCGGCGTCGATGTTCGGCATCACCAGCAGGTTGGCATCGCCGCTCAGGCTGGAGTTCGGCATGATCTTGGCGCGCACCTTGGCTTCGATCGCGGTGTCGCCGTGCATTTCGCCGTCGATTTCCAGGTTTGGCTTGGCCTGCTGCACCAGCGGCAGGACCGCGCGCATCTTCTGGGCCGAGGCGCTGTTGGCGGTACCGAAGTTCGAGTGCGACAGCAGGGCCGCGCGCGGCTGCATGCCGAAGCGTTCCATCTCCTCGGCCGCCATGACGGTGATCTCGGCCAGCTCCTCGGCATTCGGGTTCTCGTTGACGTGGGTGTCGACGATGGCCAGCTGGCGGTCCGGGGTGATCAGGAAGTTCATCGCCGCGTAAACATTGGTGCCGGCGCGCTTGCCCAGCACCTGGTCGATGTAGTGCAGGTGCATCCAGGTGGTGCCGTAGGTGCCGCAGATCAGGCCATCGGCATCGCCCTTGTGGACCATCATGGCGCCGATCAGGGTATGGCGGCGGCGCATCTCGATCTTGGCCAGGTCGACGGTCACGCCCTTGCGCTTGGCCATCTCGTAGTAGGTCTGCCAGTAGTCGCGGTAGCGCTCGTCGTAGTCCGGGTTGATCACGTCCACGTTCTGGCCCAGCTTCAGGCGCAGGCCGAACTTCTCGATGCGCTTCTCCAGCACCGCCGGGCGGCCGACCAGGATCGGGCGCGCCAGCTTCTCGTCGACCACCACCTGCACCGCGCGCAGCACGCGCTCGTCCTCGCCCTCGGCGTAGACGATGCGCTTGGCTTCCAGCGGGGCGGCCTTGGCCACCGAGAACAGCGGCTTCATGAAGGTGCCGCTGCGGTACACGAACTGCTGCAGGCTCTCGGCATAGGCGGCCAGGTCCGCGATCGGACGGGTGGCGACGCCGCCGTCCTGGGCCGCCTTGGCCACCGCCGGGGCGATGTGGGTCAGCAGGCGCGGGTCGAACGGCATCGGGATCAGGTATTCCGGGCCGAACGACAGGTTATTGATGCCGTAGGCCGAGGCGACGATGTCCGACTGCTCGGCGTGCGCCAGGTCGGCGATCGCATGCACCACCGCGATTTCCATCTCGCGCGTGATGGTGGTGGCGCCGCAGTCCAGCGCGCCGCGGAACATGTAGGGGAAGCACAGCACGTTGTTGACCTGGTTCGGATAGTCCGAACGGCCGGTGGCGATGATGGCGTCGCTGCGCACTGCCTTCACATCCTCGGGCAGGATCTCCGGATTCGGGTTGGCCAGCGCCAGGATCAGCGGATTGGGCGCCATCTGCGCCACCATGTCCTGCTTCAGGACGCCACCGGCCGACAGGCCGAGGAAGATGTCGGCGCCGGGAATCACCTCGCGCAGCGAGCGGTGCTCGGTATCCTGGGCGAAGCGTTCCTTGTCCTCGTCCATCAGTTCGGTGCGGCCCTTGTAGACCACGCCGGCCAGGTCGGTGACAAAGATGTTCTCGAGTGGGAAGCCGAGGTCGACGATCAGGTCGAGGCAGGCCAGCGCCGCGGCGCCGGCGCCGGAGACGACCAGCTTGCAGTGCTTGATATCCTTGCCGACCACCTTCAGGCCGTTCAGGATGGCGGCGCCGACGATGATGGCGGTGCCATGCTGGTCGTCGTGGAAGACCGGGATCTTCATGCGCTCGCGCAGCTTGCGCTCGATGTAGAAGCACTCGGGCGCCTTGATGTCCTCGAGGTTGATGCCCCCGAAAGTAGGCTCCAGCGAGGCGATGATGTCGACCAGCTTGTCCGGGTCGTTCTCGTTGACCTCGATGTCGAACACGTCGATCGCGGCGAACTTCTTGAACAGCACGCCCTTGCCTTCCATCACCGGCTTCGAGGCCAGCGGGCCGATGTTGCCCAGGCCGAGCACGGCGGTGCCGTTCGAGATCACGGCAACCAGGTTGCCGCGCGCGGTGTACTTGTACGAATTGGCCGGATCCTTGACGATTTCCTCGCAAGGCGCGGCCACGCCCGGTGAATACGCCAGCGCCAGGTCGCGCTGGTTCAGCAGGCCCTTGGTCGGGGTCACGCTGATCTTGCCGGGACGGGGAATCTGGTGGTATTCGAGTGCTGCAGCACGCAGTTGTTGACGCAATTCTTCTTTCTTGTCCGATGACGAGTCCATGCCTGGCAGCCTTCCTGAAACTAGAGGGGAACCTCCAATTTTATCAGACCGGCAGTTGACAAAGGCTACGTATTTTCAACAGGTCACGGCGATTCATAAGACTCCCTAATAGTTTGAGCCTTTGCATTTGCTGATCTAATAATTAAAGGGGGAGTTTACAATCGCCCCATGCTCTCCGAATTCGATCTCATCAAACGCTACTTCCAGCGCGCGCGTCCGGGCCGGGCCGACCTCGGCATCGGCGACGACTGCGCCCTGCTCACCCCCACGCCCGGCCACCAAATGGCGATCTCGAGCGACATGCTGGTCGAGGACCGCCACTTCTTCGCCGGCGCCGATCCCTTCATGCTGGGCCACAAAAGCCTGGCGGTGAACCTGTCGGACCTGGCGGCGATGGGCGCACGGCCCCTCGCCTTCACGCTGGCCCTGAGCCTGCCCGCCGCCGACCCGGCCTGGCTGGACGGCTTTTCGCGCGGGCTGTTCGCGCTGGCCGATGCCCACGGCTGCGAGCTGGTCGGCGGCGACACCACCAAGGGGCCGCTCAACATCTGCATTACCGTGTTCGGCGAACTGGTGCCGGGCCATGCGCTGCGGCGCGACGCGGCCAGGGCGGGCGACGACGTCTGGATCTCGGGCACCCTGGGCGACGCGCGCCTGGCCCTGGCCGGCTACTGGAAGGAAGTGGCGCTGGCCGGCGCCGACCACGCGCAGGCGGCGCAGCGCATGCACATGCCGGCGCCGCGCGTGGCGCTCGGGCTGGCGCTGGCGGCGCAGCCGGTGGCCCACGCGGCGCTCGATATCTCGGACGGACTGGTGGGTGACCTCGGGCATATCCTCGCCGCGTCCCGGGTCGGCGCGACGCTGGAGGTGGATGCGTTGCCGGCCGGACCGGTGCTGGCGCGCCAGCCGCCCGAACTGCGGCGCCGGTTCACGCTGGCGGGCGGGGATGATTACGAACTGTGCTTCACGGCCCCGGCGGCCCATCGGGAAGCGGTGCTCGAAGCGGGGCGCGCGAGCGCGACGGCGGTGACGCGGGTCGGGCGCATTGAGGCGAAGCCGGGGCTGCGTCTGGTCGATGCGCAGGGGGTGCCACTCGACCTTCAGGTGAGCGGGTGGGATCACTTCAGCTGAGCAGCGCTTGTCCCATCGCGCGGCGTCCTGCGGTCGTCGTACGGTCCGTAGGTCAGCCAGTAATGCCGGAACGCCAGCCGGACGTTCTCGCGCAGCTGCAGGTCGTCCCACGGCTTCGTATAGAAGCGGTAGATCGCCCCGCGGTTGATCGAGTCCAGCACCGTCTCCACCCCCGTGTCGCCGGACAGGATGATGCGGATGGTTTCCGGATACATCTCCTTGACCTTGCTGAGGAACTCGGTGCCGCTCATGACCGGCATGCGCTGGTCGCACAGGATCACCTGCACCCGGTACAGGGCCAGCAGTTCGAAGCCCTCGGCCGGCGATGAAGCCGTCAGCACCCGGTAGTTGTCGCGCCTGAACAGGCGGTGCAGCGCGGTCAGCACGTTGACGTCGTCGTCCACGATGAGCAGGGTCTGCAGCGTGTCGTCGTGCGCCGGCGGCTGGTCGGGCCGGGCGCGGTTTTCCTGCACCAGCCGGGCCAGTTCCTCGCCCGGCAGCGCGCGCGAGAAATGGAAACCCTGGATCTCGTCGCAGCGGTGGCGCCGCAGGTAGGCCATCTGGGCACGCGACTCGACCCCTTCCGCGATCACCTGCATGTGCAGGCTGTGCGCCATGCTGATGATGGCCAGCGCGATCGCGGCGTCGTCCGGATTGGTCACGATGTCGCGCACGAAGGCGATGTCGATCTTCAGCTTGTCGATCGGGAAGCGCTTCAGGTAGGCCAGGCTCGAATAGCCGGTGCCGAAATCGTCGATCGCGATGCGGATGCCCAGTTCCTTCAGCCGCCCCAGCACCGCGATGGTGTGCTCGGCGTTCGACATCAGCGCGCTTTCGGTCAGCTCCAGTTCCAGCAGGCCCGGCTCGACCTCGTGGCGCGCCAGCGCGGCGCGGATCACGCTTTCCAGGTCGCCCTCGACGAACTGGCGGCTCGACACGTTCACCGCCACCCTCAGGTCGCGCACCCCCTGCGCGCTCCACGCCGCGATCTGGCGGCAGGCCTCGTCCACGATCCATTCGCCGACCCGCACCACCAGCCCGGTCTCTTCCATGATCGGCACGAACTCGGCCGGATAGACCAGGCCGAAGCCGGGCCGGTTCCAGCGCAGCAGCGCCTCCACGCCGGAGACGCGGCCGGTGTTCAGCTCCAGCTTGGGCTGGTAATACAGCACGAACTGGCCGTCCTCGAGCGCCCCGCGCAGCGCCAGTTCCAGGTCGAGGCGGGCCAGCACCTGCACGTTCATGCCGGCGGTGAAGAAGCGGTAGCCGTCGCGCCCCGCTTCCTTGGCGCGCACCATCGCGGTGTCGGCGTACTTGACCAGGGTACCCGGATCGGTCGCGTCTTCCGGGTACATCGCGATGCCGATGCTGGCGGTGAGCCCGGCCTGCTGGCCGTGCAGGTCGAACGGCGTGCGCAGCGTCTCGCGGATCTCGTTGGCCACGCTCACCGCTTCCTGCTGGTCGCGGGTCATGGTCAGGAACAGGGCGAACTCGTCGCCGCCCAGGCGTCCGACCGTGTCGCGCAGTCGCACCACCCGCACCAGGCGCGTGCTGAACTGGCCCAGCAACTCGTCGCCGCGCGCGGTGCCGAGCGAATCGTTGACGATCTTGAAGCGGTCCAGGGTGATGCACATGACCGCCACGCGCCAGCTCTTGTCGCGCGCCAGCTCGATCGCTTCGCGCAGGTTCTGGAAGAACAGGGTGCGGTTCGGCAGGCCGGTGAGCGCGTCGTAGCTGGCCATGTGGCGCATCCGTTCCTGCGCGTGCAGGCGCTCGCTGATGTCGCGCGCCACCGCGATCAGCATGCGGCTCTTGCCCAGGTCCTGCAGCTTCCAGCTGATCTCCACCGGCACCGCACCCTGTCCGCCGGCGCGCAGCAGTTCGGTCTCGACGATGTCGCCCGGCAGCGCGTCGAAGCTGTGCGCCGCGTCGTCCGCGTCCGGCGCCGCGCTGCGCGCCCCGCCATGGGCCAGCGCGTCGGCCGCCAGGTGGCGCGCGAGCAGCGCGCGCGTGGCCAGTCCCAGCGCCACCGGATCGATGCGCAGCAGCGCATCGCGCGAGAAGCCCAGCATGCGGCAGGCGCCATCCGAGACATCGACCATCGCCATCGAGGCAGTGTCGATCAGGAAGATCGCATCCGGGGTGGCGTCCATCGCGCCGCGAAAGCGCGCCAGCTCGGCGGTGCGCTCGCGCACCTCGCCTTCGAGCTGCACGCCGTAGTCCTGAGACTCGCGGTGCAGCAGGCGCACTTCGAGCAGGTTGCGGATGCGGGTCATCACCTCCACCGTGTCGAAAGGCTTGCCGATGAAGTCGCGCGCGCCGGCTTCCAGCGCCGCCAGCTTCTTGTCCGGTTCGGCCGTCACCACCAGCACCGGCAGCCAGGAATCGCTTTCCAGCGGCTTCAGGGCCTCCATCACGTCGAAGCCGTCCATGCCCGGCATGTGCAGGTCGAGGATGATCAGGTCGAAGCGGTGCTTCAGGTGCAGCGAGACCACCTGGCGCGGGTCGTTGGTACTGGCCACGTTCTCGTAGCCGGTGGTCTTGAGCAGGTATTCGAGCAGCTGGACGTTGACCGGTTCGTCGTCCACGACCAGGATGCGCGCGCGGCGGATGTCGTTCAGTGAAATCATGCGTCCTTCCTTGCGGCCGGCGCGGTGGCATCCGCGTCCGTATCGTTGTCCGTGTTCTGCGCCGGCGCGCAGCGGCGCTGCGCCAGCGTGCTGTTGATGGCCTCGGTGAACTGGCCGATGTCGATCGGCTTGGTCAGGTAGCGGTCGAAGCCGGCCGCCAGGCCGCGCTCGATGTCGCGCGGCATGGCGTTGGCGGTGAGGGCGATGACGGGAATGCCGGACGTGGCCGGGTCGGCGCGCAGCTGGCGCAGCACTCCCAGGCCGCCCATGCCTGGCAGGTTCAGGTCGAGCAGGATCAGCGCCGGCTGGCGCGCGCGCGCCAGCGCCAGGCCCAGGTGGCCATCGGGCGCCGACAGCAGCTGCAGGTCGCGCCGAAAACGCACGATCTCTTCCACCAGGCGCAGGTTGGCCGGATTGTCCTCCACATACAGCAGCAGCCGCGGCGCCGGGCCGGCGCCCTCGCCTGCCGGCGCGGACGCCCCCTCCACGCCGGGGGAAGCGGCCTGCGCGCCCGGCGCCGTCATCGCCGGCGCCGCCAGCGGCGCGGTGCTGGCCAGCTCGATCCAGAACACGCTGCCCACGCCCGGGCTGCTGGACACGCCAATCTCGCCGCCCATCAGTTCCACCAGGCGCTTGGTGACCACCAGGCCGATCCCGGTGCCTTCCTGGTTGCCGCCCTCCTGGCCGAGGCGGTTGAAGGGCTGGAACAGGCCGGCCACCTGCTGCGCATCGAGGCCGGCGCCGGTATCGCGCACCGACAGGCGCAGCCGGCTCGGCCCGACCTGCGCACAGTCGACCACCACCGCGCCCGCCTCGCGGTTGTACTTGACCGCGTTCGACAGCAGGTTGAGCAGCACCTGCTTCAGGCGCGTGCGGTCGGCCAGCACCATTGCGCCCGGGGTCTCGGGAAACAGCACGCGCACCCCGCGCGCGGCCGCGATCGGCGCCACCATGGTGCGGGTCTCCAGCAGGATCTCGTCCAGCACCACTGGCTCCATCGACAGCGTCACCGTGCCCGATTCCACCTTGGCCAGGTCGAGGATCTCGTTGATCAGGGTGAGCAGGTGCCGGCCCGACTTCAGGATGTGACTGGCGAACTCCTTCTTCTGCTCGAGGGTCGAGGGCAGCGTATCGAAGGTGAGGATCTGGGCGAAGCCGAGGATCGCGTTGAGCGGCGTGCGCAGCTCGTGGCTCATCGAGGACAGGAAGGCCGACTTGGCCTGGTTGGCGCTGCGCGCTTCCTCGATCGCATTGGCCAGTTCGGCGTTGGCAAGTGCCAGCTGCAAGGTGCGCTCGTCGACGCGCTGCTCGAGCTGTTCGTTCAGGCGCATGATTTCCTGCTGCGCGCGGGTACGTTCGGCCGCCTCGCGCGCGATCGCGCTGCTCGAGGTTTCCAGTTCGCGCGTGCGGCCTTCGATCTCGGTCAGCATGGCATTGAAGGAATCGACCAGCTCCCCTGCCTCGTCGTCGCTGATGCGCGGCGCGCGGCGCGAATAGTCGCGGGTGGCGACCACGTCGCGCGCGATCTCGGTGATGGCCACGATCGGCGCGGTCACGACCCGTCCCATGCGCCGCATCATGAGGTAGACCACGCCCAGCGCCAGCAGGGCCACCGCCAGCGCGATGCCGAGGTAGTCGAGGGTGCGCCCGAGCAGCCGGTTCTCGGCGCGCAGGTAGACGGTGCCGAGGGTCTCGCCATTTTCGACGATGCGATGGTGGAGCACCAGGTCCTGGCGGTCGGAGGCGGGCGCGCCG
The DNA here is from genome assembly GCF_020176695.1 of Massilia sp. MS-15. Classification (GTDB taxonomy): domain Bacteria; phylum Pseudomonadota; class Gammaproteobacteria; order Burkholderiales; family Burkholderiaceae_D; genus Telluria; species Telluria hydrophila. The sequence continues at coordinate 21,628 of NZ_JAIWIA010000028.1, forward strand.
GACAGGGCGGCCGGCATGGCGCGCGCTTCGCTGCTGGCGCGGTAGGAGGCGAACAGCTCGCCGTTGGCGTCGTAGATGGCGGCCGCGCGCACCTCGGGGCGGGTGCGCAGCAGGGCCAGGTTCTCGTTGGCCAGGCGCGGATCGTCGAAGGTCAGCGCGGCCGAGCTCATATGGCCGACCAGCTCGGCCTGGGTCGCCAGGTCGTTCAGCAGGCTGCGGTGGTAGCTGCGCAGGTCGTACACGATGATGATGGCGATCGACAGCAGGAGGGCCGGCAGGGTGGCCGTCATCACGGCCGACACCAGCTTGCTGCGGATCGAGCGCGCGCCCATCACGCAGTCTCCGCCACACGGCGGGCGGACGCGGGCCGGCCGGCCATGCCGCAAACTTGCGCCGGCCCCATCCGGTCACGCGCAAATCGTACGAGCGGCATCGAGGGTCCTACCAATAGCGGAAAACAGTGATTCAAGCATAACGGAGCAACCCCTCCCATGGCGCACAGAAGTGTTCACTTTTCAAAATGGTCACGCCCTTCCCGATGCACCCATGCGTGGCGGGTGAAAGCTGATATTTCGTGCAAGCTTTCTGTATCGGCCGGGCACGGAGCGCGCTAGAATGAAGCTGCGCGCGGCCTGCGTGCGCCACTGTCCGGCAACCGGTCCTCACCGCATTCAAAGGAGCCTCACGTGACGAACGATATTCTCGATCTTGCTACCAAAGTCGGCCAGGCGCTCGAGGCCAGGCGCCTGGTGCTGGCCACCGCCGAGTCCTGCACCGGGGGCGGCGTGTCCCAGGCGATCACCGAGATCCCCGGCTCCACCGGCTGGTTCGACTGCGGCTTTGTCACCTATTCCAACGCCTCCAAGACCGAGCTGCTCGATGTGCCGGCCGCACTGATCGCGCAGTTCGGCTCGGTGAGCGAGGAAGTGGCCGGCAAGATGGCCGAAGGGGCGCTGTCGAACAGCATGGCCGATGTCGCGCTGTCCACCACCGGCATCGCCGGCCCGACCGGCGCGGTGCCGGGCAAGCCGGTGGGTACGGTGTGCTTCGGCTGGTCGCGCGGCGACACGACCTTTACCGAGCGCCTGGTATTCCAGGGCGACCGCCGCTCCGTGCGCGAGCAGACCGTGGCGCACGCGCTGCGCGGCCTGCTGCGCTTCATCGAATAGCGCCGGCCGCCATGGGCCGGCTCGCGGCGCGCCTGCTGGGCGGCCTGGCGCTGCTGGCGGCCGGACCGGGGTCCGCCGCGCCGCCGGTGTCGGCCACAGCGGCCGCAGCGGCCGCCTACACGGTCTATGCGGCCGGCGACATCGCGCGCTGCAAGCATCCCGACCCGCGCTGGTCGGGCGCGGCCGCCACCGCCAGCCTGGTCGAGGGCCTGCTGCGCACCGACCCCGATGCCGCCGTGCTGTCGCTGGGCGACCATACCTATCCGCACGGCACGGCGGCGGAATTCGCCCGCTGCTATGCGCCGACCTGGGGACGTTTCCGCGACCGCACCTGGCCCACGCCCGGCAACCACGAGTACGCGACGCCCGGCGCCAGGCCCTATTTCGACTACTTCGGCGAACGCGCCGGCAAGGGCCACTACAGCCTGCGGCTCGGCAGCTGGCTGGTGATTTCGCTCGACAGCAACCTGAGCGGTGCCGCGCACGCCGCCCAGCTCGACTGGCTGCGCGCGGAGCTGGCGCGCCAGCCGGCGCGCTGCACACTGGCGTTCTGGCACCATCCGCTGTACAGTTCGGGCGGGCACCTGGGTCCGGGCCGCATGCGCGACGCCTTCGCGCTGCTGCACGCGGCCGGCGCCGACATCGTGCTGTCCGGCCATGACCACGACTACGAGCGCTTCGCGCCGCAAGACGCCGACGGTGGCCTGGACCGCGCGCGCGGCGTGCGCCAGTTCGTGGTCGGCACCGGCGGCGCCTATGCCACGCCCTTCCTGCAACTGACCGCCAACAGCGAAGTGCGCGAAGCCAGCTATGATGGCGTACTGGCGCTGCGCCTGCTGGACGGCGCCTACGAATGGCGCTTCCTGCCGGCCGACCCGGCCCGCGTGCGCCCGGGCGCCACCCCGGACCATGGACGCGCCAGCTGCCATTGACCGGAGCCCGACATGAAACTCTCCTGGCTGCTCCTTGCTACCCTGATGCTGACAACTTTTTCTCCCATGGCCGGCGCCCAGCCGGCCCCCGCCCCGCTGCCCCACATTGCTTTCGACAAGACCGTCCTGCCGAACGGCCTGCAGCTGATCCTGGTCGAAGACCGGCGCCTGCCGGTGGTGGCGGTCAACCTCTGGTACCACGTGGGCCCGGCCAGCGAAGCGCCGGGCCTGACCGGCTTCGCCCACCTGTTCGAACACATGATGTTCGCCCAGACCCGCCACATCCCGCGCGGCATGGCCGACCGCCTGCTGGAAGGCGCCGGGGCCACCGACAGCAACGGCGGCACCGGCTACGACCAGACCGCCTACTACGATACCGTGCCCTCGAACCAGCTGGAGCTGGCGCTGTGGGTGCACGCCGACCGCATGGGCTACCTGCTCGACGTGCTGGACCAGGAAGCGCTGAGCATCCAGCAGGACGTGGTGCGCAACGAGCGCCGCCAGACGGTCGAGGACGAACCCTACGGCCTGGTGCGCGAGGCGCTGGCGCATGCGCTGTTCCCCAAGGGCCATCCGTACCACGCCTCGATCATTGGCTCGCATGCCGACATCCAGAACGCGAAGCTGGAAGACGTGCGCCAGTTCTTCGCCCGCTACTACGGTCCGAACAACGCCAGCCTGGTGATCGCGGGCGACATCGACAAGGCAAAGACCCGCGCCCTGGTCGAGCGCTATTTCGGCAGCTTCCGGCGCAGCCCGCCGGTGGCGCGCCCCAGCGTGGCGACCCCGCCAATCACCAGCGAGCGCCGGGTGGTGGTACGCGACCGGATCGAGCTGCCGCGCGTGTTCATGGGCTGGCACACGCCGCCCGCCTACGGGCCGGGCGACGCCGAACTGGCGGTGGCGGCGGAAATCCTCGGCGGCGGCAAGTCCAGCCGCCTGTACAAGAAGCTGGTCTACAAAAACCAGATCGCGCAGGACGTGGACGCCAGCCAGAACGCCCTGGGCCTGGTCTCGACCTTCGTGATCGACGTCACCGCGCGCCCCGGGCACGACGCGCGCGAGCTGGAAGCGGCGATCGACGCCGAGCTGGCAGCGCTGCGCGAGCACGGGCCGACGCTGCGCGAAGTCGAGCGCGCCCGCAATAGCCTGGAGACCGCGCTCCTGAGCACGATCGAAAAGCTGGGCGGCGATGGCCTGGCGGACCAGCTCAACCACTACAACCAGTATACGGGCGACCCCGGCTACCTCGGCAAGGACCTGGAGCGCCTGCGCCGCGTGAGCCCGGCCGACGTGCAGCGCGCCGTGCGCAGCTGGCTGCGCCAGGACGCGCGCGCCGTGGTCACCGGCGTGCCCGGCAAGCCGGTGATCCACGATCCGCGCCCGCCGAAGGCACGCTCCGCCGCCCCGGTCGCGGGTGGCGGCACGAGCGCAGGCATCAATGCCCCCGAAGCCTGGCGCGCGCACAGGCCGAAAGCCGGACCGCCCCCCCAGTTCACGCCGCCGCAGGGCGAATCCTTCCGGCTGGAGAACGGCCTGACCGTGATCCACCACCAGCGCCCGGGCGTGCCGCTGGTGTCGGCCCAGCTGGTGGTGCGCAGCGGCAGCGCCGCCAATCCGGCCGGCCTGCCGGGCCTGGCCGGCTTCACGGCGCACATGCTGGAAGAAGGCACGGCCACCCGCAGCGCGCCCCGGATCGCTGACGAGATCGCGCAGCTCGGCGCTTTCCTCGACACCGCCAGTGGCGCCGACGCCTCGGCCGTCTCGCTGCTGGCGCTGCGCGCGGGCTTCCCTGCGGCGCTGGAGATCATGGCCGACATCGTGCAGCGCCCGGCCTTTCCCATCGCCGAAATCGAGCGCCAGCGCGCCAGCCGGGTCGGCGACCTGGTCCAGCAGCGCGACGATCCGGAAGCGGTGGCGGCGGTGGCGGCGCTCGGCGCGCTGTACGGTAGCCGCCATCCCAAGGGCCATGGGCAGCTCGGCACCGAGCAGGCGATCCGCGCCGTGACGCGCGACGACCTGGTCGACTTCTGGCGGCGCCACTACGTGCCCGGGAATGCCGCCCTGGTGGTGACGGGCGACATCGCGCACGCCGAGCTGAAGACGCTCGCCGCAACGCACTTCGGCGCCTGGGCGCGCGCCGAGGTGCCGGCCGCGAGCTCGCCCGCGCCAGCCGGCACCCGCGCACGCCTGGTCGTGGTGGACCAGCCGGACGCGGTCCAGACGGCGCTGCAGGTCGGCACGCTCGGAGCCGCGCGCGACAGCGCCGACTTCCCGGTGCTGCAGGTGTTGAACGGGGCACTGGGCGGCATGTTCTCCAGCCGCCTGAACCTCAGGCTGCGCGAAGCCAAGGGCTATACCTATGGCGTGTACTCGCAGTTCCACTACGAGCGCAGCCCCGGCCCGTTCACGATCGGCACCAGCGTGCGGGCCGATGCCACCGGCGATTCGGTTCGCATCATCTTCCAGGAACTGGAGTCGCTGCGCACTGCGCCGCTGCCGCCGGCCGAACTGAAGGCGGCGCGCGACGCCCAGGTGCTGTCCCTGCCCGGCCAGTTCGAGACCAATGCCGAGATCGGCGCCAGCCTGGCCGAACTGTTCATCTACGGCCTGCCGCCCGACTACTACGCGCGCCTGCCGGCCCAGCTGTCCGCCGTGAGCGCGGCCCAGGTGCAGGATGCGGCGCGCAAGGCACTCGATCCCGCGCACATGGTGGTGGTGGCCGTCGGCGACCGGCGCCGCATCCTGGCGCAACTGCGGCCGCTGGCGCTGGGCCAGCCCGAACTGCGCGACGACGACGGGCAGCTGCCGCCAGCCTCGCCCTAGGAGCCGGAAATACTGGCGGCAGTGTCTGGCTGGAGTACTGTCTTGAATGAGTGCTAACGGAAAAGGCCTTAGGGGAGATCAAGCACTTCCGTAGTCATCGCCTTGCATGCGCCTTAAGCGAAGTGCATTGGCGATGACGGAAACCGAGCTCAAGCTCATTGCAAGGGCCGCGATCATTGGCGACAGCAGCTGCCCGGTGAAGGGATAAAGTGCGCCGGCCGCCAGCGGAATACCTAGCGCGTTGTAGATGAAGGCAAACCCGAGGTTCTGCCGCATGTTGCGCACGGTCTGGAGCGAAAGCAGGCGCGACCGGGCGATCGCACGCAGGTCGCCCTTGATCAGGGTCACGTGCGCCGAATTGATCGCGACGTCGGTCCCGGTTCCCATGGCGATGCCGACATCGGCCTTGGCCAGCGCCGGCGCATCGTTGATACCGTCGCCGGCCATGGCCACGACCCGGCCTTCGTTCTGAAGCTGCTGCACGAGTGCCAACTTGTCCTGCGGCTTGACCTCCCCCTGCACCTCCTCGATCCCGAGACGCGACGCCACCGCCTTCGCAGTCGTGACTCCGTCGCCCGTTGCCATGACGACCCTGAGGCCGGCGTCGCGCAGCGCGGCAAGCGCCTCTGGCGTGGTTTCCTTCACCGGGTCCGAGACCGCTACCAGTCCCATCAAACGGTCCTCACGTGCCAGGTACATCACGCTCGCGCCCGCCTGGCGCAGTTCCTCCGCAATGCGCTGCATCGGTTTCCAGTCGATCCCTTCGCTCTCCATCAACGCCGTATTTCCCAAGGAGACCCGTTGATCTCGTACGGTACCGCGTACACCGATTCCGCTCGATGACTCGAACGTCTCCGGCTTGTCGAGCCTGAGCTCGCGCTTCCGTGCCTCGGCGACGATGGCGTGCGCAAGCGGATGCTCGCTTCCCTGGTCCAGGCTGGCGGCGATACGGAGCACCTCCTCGTCCTGCAACCCTGGCGCGGCGACGACGCGATCAAACGCGGGTTTTCCTTCCGTGAGGGTACCGGTCTTGTCGACGATCAAGGTGTCGACCTTTCTCATGGCCTCGATCGCCGCGGCGTCGCGAAAGAGTATGCCCTGGGTTGCGGCGCGGCCGGTCGCCGCCATGATCGACATCGGCGTGGCCAGGCCAAGCGCACATGGACAAGCGATGATCAGGACGGCCACCGCGTTGACGAAGCCATATACCCAGCCCGGTTCCGGCCCAAAAAGTCCCCAGCCGAGGAGCGTCGCCACTGCAACCAGCACGACCACCGAAACAAAGTAGCCGGCCACGACGTCGGCAAGGCGCTGCATGGGTGCACGGGAGCGCTGTGCGCTTGCGACCATCTGCACGATCTGCGACAGCATCGTCTGCGAGCCCACGCGCTCGGATTCGATGATGAGGCTGCCGCTGGTATTGATCGTCGCGCCAATGACCTTGTCGCCTGCGCGCTTGGTCACGGGTAGCGGCTCGCCGGTGAGCATGCTTTCGTCGATCGCGCTTTCGCCTTCGATGACGGTACCGTCGACCGGAACCTTTTCGCCAGGCCGCACGCGCAACTGGTCGCCGACGTGCACGTGCGACAGCTCCACGTCTTCCTCGCGACCGTCGGTGCGGATGCGGCGGGCAGTCTTCGGCGCCAGGCCGAGCAAGGACTTGATTGCGGCCGAGGTCTGCGAACGCGCACGCAGCTCCAGGATCTGTCCCAAGAGCGTCAGCGAGATGATCACAGCGGCGGCTTCAAAGTACACGCCGATGCGCCCGTGCATTTCGAACCGCGCAGGGAACAGGCCCGGCGCGACAGTGGCCACCACGCTGTACCAGTAGGCAGCGGAGACGCCAATGCCGATCAGGGTCCACATATTCGGGTTACGCTTGCGGATCGACCCCACGCCGCGCACGAAGAAAGGCCAGCCTGCCCACAAGACGACCGGCGTGCTCAGAGCCAGCTCGATCCAGCTTTGATAGGCCTGTATGCCGCTGAACAGGCGATGGCCCACCATCGCCAGGACGGCGACGATGACCGTCAACGGCAGGGTCCACCAGAATCGTCGGCGGAAGTCGGCCAGCTCCGGATTCTCCTCCTCTTCCAGCGTAGGCATCATCGGCTCAAGGGACATTCCGCATATTGGGCAATTTCCTGGACCGGACTGCTGGATCTGCGGGTGCATCGGGCAGGTGTAGATGGTGCCGGCCGGACCAGCTGGCTGCACGCCCTCCGCCTCTGTTCCCGCGGCGTCGGTGAACGGCTTGTCGGCCACAGCAGTTACGTCGCCAGGTGCGCGTGCCGCAGCGGATCTGGCATTGCCTGTCATTTGAGGCGGTGCGGTGTGATCATGATGGCATCGTCCGTTTCCATGCTCGTGACCTGAATGCTCGTGTGGGTCGTGCTTCATGGTGGCTCCTTGAGAAAGACGTGTTTTCCTGTCCGTCCATTACCCGACCTGCTCGTGCCGGGGTCAGCTGCACCGCAGACAAGCTGCATGCCGATATCCTTGTCCAGCAAGGTATCGCAGATGTTGGCGTAACGGCTAAATAGGCAAGACCGGCAAGACTTGACGGCGCGCTCTGAATAAAACCACTGTAAACCCTCCAACAATGGAAAGGTCAAGTGTTTGCGTTTCTGTATTGGCACCCAGGCGCAAACCTTACTGTTGTCGTAGCGGGGATACGGGCTGTAACGACGCGAAAACTGTCATGCTATACTCGCCGCACCTATGAACCGTCTGCTCACGACATTGCTGGTATGGGTCCTGATGGCCGCACTTCCGCTGCACGCGGCGGCTGCGTCCGTCAACATGTCTTGCGCACCGGTTCCGCAACATGCCGGCGCAGTCCAGATGATCGGGCATGCGCCGCACGCTGGCGCCGCCGCCGATGATCCGCATGCCCATCACGGCATGCACGCCACGGACGCGGCCGACACGGCAGCAGACGGCGGTTCTTCCGGTGCCGAGACGGAAAAGCTGTCGCACCCCTCGTGCAGCGCATGCTCGGCATTCTGTATCGGCGCCCTTGCGCCTCCCTCTTCGCCGCTTGCCGTTCCCAGCTTCGCTGGATCGGAGGCGGTTTTTGGCTCCCCTTCCGACCTGGTCGCCGGTTTCATTCCCGACGGCCCGCAACGGCCTCCACGGCCCTGATCCGCTCAATCGACCAGGCGTTCGTGCCGGCACCCAGCCGCGGCACTGATGCGCCCTGAACCTTGGTGCCACGGCACCGCATGACCGATTTCGAGGATTGAACGATGAAACGCACGCTGTGGGCTGCTCTTGCCGCCCTGTCCGCTGCTGCGCCTGGCGCCCAGGCCCAGCAGCTCCCCACGACGCCCGATCCGGCCGACCCATCCATTGCCGTACCTGCGACCGTATATGAATCGGTGACCGGCCACGTCCCGCCCGCGGGCAGCAAGCAGACGCCTGACAAGACCTGGCGCGCGGCCAATGATGCCCTTGCAGGTCAGGCGAGTCAGGCGGGCCAGGCCGGCCATGCTGGTCATGGCGGCCACGCCGCTCCCGCCCCTGCACCCGCACGAGCGCCCGCACCCGCGCCCGCGCCGGCCACCCCGTCCAAGCATCAACACCAGCACCACTGAGCCGACGCCGATGAGAACAACACAACAACATCCAGCCCTTCGCGCTGTCGTGACCGGCGCCATGGCTCTCGCGCTCGGCGGTTGCGCCACCTTCTCCAGTGATGGAGGCCTCGACGCCGTGTCGTCGATGACCACCGAGCGCATTGGCCAGGACATCCGCCTGCCGCGCGGCACCAGTACGCACACCGAGGCGCAGGCGGAACTGGACGTGCTGCTGAAGCAAGCGCTCACAGCCGATCACGCCGTGCGCGTCGCCCTGCTCAACAACCGCGGCCTGCGTGCTTCGCTGGCCGAACTGGGCGTCGCCGAAGCCGACCTGGTGCAGGCCGGCCGCATGGCGAATCCGTCCTTCAGCTTTGGCCGCATGGGCGGCGGCGGCGAAACCGAGATCGAACGCAGCGTCATGTTCGATCTGGTCGGACTGGTGACGATCCCGCTGCGCCGGGACATCGAAGGACGCCGCTTCGACAGCGCGAAGCTCGTTGCCGCTACCGAAGCGGTGCGCACGGCGTCGGACACCCGCAAGGCCTGGTTCAACGCGGTCGCGGCAGCGCAGTCGGCCCGCTACGCCGAGCAGGTGCGCGAGGCCGCGCAGGCCAGCGCCGAACTGGCGGCGCGCATGGCCAGGGTGGGCAACCTGAGCGCCCTCGACCAGGCGCGCGAGCAGGTGTTCTCCGCCGAGGCCACCGCGCAGCTCGCGCGTGCGCGCCACAACGCGACGGCGGCGCGCGAACGCTTGGCGAGGCTGATGGGCGTATGGGGCGCGCAGACCGCTTTCCAGCTGCCGGACCGGCTTCCCGATCTCCCGGGCGCGCCGCGCGAACCCGGCAATATCGAAGCGCTGGCGATGCAGCAGCGGCTGGACGTCCAACTGGCGAAGCTGCGCACCCAGGCGACGGCGCGCGCACTCGGGCTGTCGCGGGCCACCGGCTTCGTCAACGTGCTCGAAGCCGGCTACGTCAACGCGAGCAAGACCGGCCAGCCACGCGAGAACGGCTACGAAGTCGAGCTTGCCCTGCCCTTGTTCGACTGGGGTGGCGCCCGCGTCGCGAAAGCCGAGGCGCTCTACATGCAGTCGGTTCACCGCACCGCCGATACCGCCATTTCGGCCAGGTCCCAGGTGCGCGAAGCCTATTCCGCCTACCGCACCAGTTACGACGTGGCGAAGTACTACCGCGACGAGATCGTCCCGCTGCGCAAGAAGATCTCGGAAGAGACCCTGCTGCGCTACAACGGCATGCTGATGAGCGTGTTCGAACTGCTGGCGGACGCGCGTGCGCAGATCAACGGGGTGAATGCGGCGATCGAGGCGCAGCGCGACTACTGGCTGGCCGACACCGACCTGCAGGCTGCCATCAACGGTACGGGTGGCGCCACGCTCGGTATGACCGGCGGCGCAAGCACTGACGCCGCGGCGCCAGCACATTAAACAAGGAAACCAGCAATGTCTTCTCGTCGAGATTTCTTCACTGGCGCCGCCGCACTGGTCGGCGCCGGCCTGGTGAGCCGCGCCGGCGCGGCCACCCTGCCCGAAGCGCCCACCATGACCAGCGCGGCAACCCAGCCGCCGCCGGCACCGCCGAATGGCCGTCCCTACCATCCGGTCGTCACGCTCAATGGCTGGTCCCTGCCCTGGCGCATGAACAATGGCGTCAAGGAGTTCCACCTGATCGCCGAACCGGTGGTGCGCGAGATCGCGCCCGGCATGAAGGCGAACCTGTGGGGCTATAACGGCCAGAGCCCGGGGCCGACCATCGAGGTCGTCGAGGGCGACCGCGTGCGCATCTTCGTCACCAACAGGCTGCCGGAGCACACCAGCATCCACTGGCATGGCCAGCGCCTGCCCAACGGCATGGACGGCGTCACCGGCCTGACCCAGCCGGGGATCCAGCCGGGCAAGACCTTCGTGTATGAGTTCATCGCCCGCCGACCCGGTACCTTCATGTACCACCCGCACGCGGACGAGATGGTCCAGATGGCGATGGGCATGATGGGCTTCTGGGTCACGCACCCGAAGAATCCGGCCCACCACCGCGTCGACCGCGATTTCGTGTTCCTGCTGAACGCCTACGACATCGAGCCCGGCAGCTACACGCCGCGCGTCAACGAGATGCTGGACTTTAATCTCTGGACCTTCAACAGCCGCGCGTTCCCGGGCATCGACACGATGAACGTGCGCCAGAACGACCGGGTGCGCATCCGGGTCGGCAACCTGACAATGACGAATCACCCGATCCACCTGCACGGGCACGAGTTCGAGGTCACGGGCACCGACGGCGGCTGGACCCGCCCGGAGTCGCGCTGGCCCGAAGTGACGACCGACGTCGCCGTGGGCCAGATGCGCGCCATCGAGTTCATCGCCGATGAGCCGGGCGACTGGGCATTCCACTGCCACAAGTCGCACCACACCATGAACGCCATGGGCCACGACGTGCCGACCCTGATCGGCGTCGACCACCGCGGCGTGGCCGAGAAGATCACCAGGCTGGTGCCGGACTACATGGTCATGGGCGAAAAAGGCGGTTCGATGGGCGACATGGAAATGCCGCTGCCGGACAACACGCTGCCGATGATGACGGGCCAGGGCCCGTTCGGCGGCGTGGAAATGGGCGGCATGTTCACGGTGCTGAAGGTGCGCAAGGACCAGAAAGCCGGGGACTACACGGATCCGGGCTGGTACCGGCACCCGGCCGGGACGCTGGCCTACGAATGGAAGGGCGCGCCGCCTGCGGCGACCCGTCACCAGGCGGCGGGCGGCCAGTCCATGCCGGCAGCAAGGCCGGCGGAGGTCGAAGTCACGGTGCGCAAGCCCAAGGGGCATCAGGGCCATCACTGACAGGCAAGACCAACATGATCAAGCATGACAACTGAACCGACTCAAGGAAAGAAAACACCATGAACGCAATCCTGAAACTCAGCCTGGCGATCCTGATGAGCGCCGCAAGCCCTGCCGCATTCGCGCAGGATTCCCATGCAGGCCATGGCGCCGCGGCCGGCCACGAGATGGCTGCTGCGGCAGAGCTGACCGATGGTGAAGTCAGGAAGATCGACAAGGACGCTGGCAAGATCACCCTGCGCCACGGCGAAATCAAGAACCTCAACATGGCCGCGATGACCATGGTCCTGCGCGTGAAGGATGCGGCGATGCTCGACCAGGTCCAGGTCGGCGACAGGATCCGGTTCGCCGCCGACCGCGTGGATGGTGCGGTGACCATCGTGCAGCTGCAGAAGGCGCAGTAAGCCGCGCTGCCTGCATCCCGACACACTGCCAGATTCCTGCGCCCGCCGGGCGCGTGAAACCAGGAGAACCACATGCCTATCAGGAAGCTCACAACCGCTGCGCTTGCAGCCGCCGCCATCTTCAGCGCCCCGCCCGCCCTCGCCCACACCAGGCTGGAAGCCTCATCTCCGCAGGCGGACAGCGTGGTCAGCCCGGCGCCGGCGCAGCTGCGGCTGCAGTTCAGCGACCCGCTGGAACTACCGTTCAGCAAGATCAAGCTCGTCGACGACCAGGGCGCCGTTGTCGCCCCGTCGAAGATCGCCGTCGACCCGGCGCATGCCAACGTCCTGGTCGCGACGATGCCGGCACTGCACCCGGGAGCATACCGTGTCCAGTGGAGTACCGTCACGCGTGACGGACACAAGGTCAAGGGCGAGTTCGGGTTCCGGGTCAAGTAGTGGAGCCGGACCTCGCGTTGCTGCAACGCGTCCTTACCGTCGTCCTGAACCTGTCGTTCGCGCTGTTCGCCGGAGGCAGTGCGGCCAGCCTATGGCTGCGTGCCCGGCATTCGCCGTGGGCGGCGACGCTGCTGCCGCGCCTGCGCCGCGTGCTGCTTGTCGCGTGTGGCGCAGCAATGCTGGCCCATGTGGCGATCCTCTGGGTCGAGGCGGCTTCGATGGCGGAAGTGCCCCTGGCCGAGGCATGGCCTGCGGTTCGGTCGGTGCTGACGGCAACCCACTATGGCCTCGCATGGACGATCGGCGCCGTGGCGCTCGTCGTGACGGGCGCGACCTGCGCCGCCGGATCACGCGCTCAAGCGGGCAGCGCGGCGACGGCGCTCCGCATCGCCGCCATCGGCGTGCTGCTGTACAGCCGCAGCATGGTCAGCCACGCCGGCGCTGGCGGCGACTTCACCTGGGCCGTTGCGGTCGACTGGGTCCACCTTGTGCTGGCCAGCGTCTGGACCGGCGCGGTGATCGTGGCAGGCCTGCTCGCCCTGCGTCTCCTTCCCAACGATGAGCTTGCCAGCAGGTCGGACTGTGCCTGTTACGTCGAGGCACTCTCGCGCAGCGCGACCATCGCCCTGGCCGGTATTCTCGTGACCGGGGCGATCAGCACCTGGCGCGTGCTGGCAAGTCCTGCGGACCTCATCGGGAATCCGTATGGCACGACCCTGCTCATCAAGGTCGGACTCGTCCTTTGCGCCGCGGCACTCGGCGGTGTCAACCGGTTCCTGGTGATGCCCCAGCTGATCGCGTCCCTCCAGGCGGCAGGACCGCCGCAACGCAAGGCAAGCCGACGCTTCGCGCGCGTGCTTCAGGCCGAAGCGGTAATCCTGCTTGCGGTCATCATTGCTGCCGCCTTTCTCACCTCGACCCCGCCACCGATGGCGGACTAAAAGAAACCAGCGACAACCTCTCAGGAGCACACATGTTCAAGAAATCAATGGCAGCATCCCTCCTCGCCACCGCGCTCTTCGGCGTTCACGCCAGCGGCTTCGCCGCCTCGCCCAAGGAAACGCTGGAGGCCTTCCATGCGGCACTCACCAGCGGCGACAAAGCGAAAGCGCTGGCGCTCCTGGCGCCGGAGGTGGCGATCTATGAAGCCGGCTATGTCGAACGCTCGCGCGACGAATATGCCAGCCACCACCTCGGCGGCGACATGGAGTTTGCCAGGAGCTCGACCCGGAAGGTCCTGGCGCAGACCGAGCGCATCGATGGCAACACGGCCATCGTATGGGAAGAGAGCGAGACGACCGGTACTTCCCGGGGCAAGCCAGTCCACGTTTTCGGCACCGGGACGGCTGTCCTGGAGAAAAAAGGCGATGCCTGGGCGATCGTGCACGTGCACTGGTCGTCGCGCAAGGCGAAGTAGCCGGGGTTCGCAGGCTGCGCGACCGCCGCAACCTGTCTCCCGCTATAGCAGGAAGGCCACGCTTGCGGCGCGCGCTGGAATCGCATAACATATGAACAAATCTTCATTTGTTTGATATGACAAACCTACCCGACTCCAGCCACGCTCCCGGCGTGATCGATGAACTGGCCGACCTGTTCCACCTGCTCGGCGACGCCACGCGCCTGCGCATCGTGCTGGCCTGCCTGGCGCAGCCGACCGCGGTGGGCGACATCGCCGCCTCGCTCGACCTGTCCAGTTCCCTCGTCAGCCACCACCTGCGCCTGCTGCGCGCCGCCCGCATCGTCAAGGCCGAGCGCCAGGGCAAGCAGGTGTTCTATTCGGCCGCCGATGCCCACATCAGCAGCCTGCTTGCCAACATGTTCGAGCACATCGCCGAACCAGCCCACGGAATCGACGCATGAACCATGATCACGGCCACGGCCACGGACACCACGGCGCCGGCCACCATCACCCCATGCCCGACCCGGCCGGGCACGAGCGTGCCTTCGCGCTGGCGATCGGCCTGAATGCCCTGTTCGTGGCGATCGAGTTCACCTACGGCTTCATCGCCCACTCCACCGCCCTGATGGCGGACGCCGGCCACAACCTGTCCGACGTGCTGGGCCTGGTGCTGGCCTGGGGCGCGGCGGTGCTGAGCAAGAGTGCGCCGACGCACCGCTACACCTATGGCCTGCGCGGCTCCTCGATCCTGGCGGCGCTGGGCAACGGCCTGCTGCTGATGGCGGCCTGCGGCGCCATCGCCTGGGAAGCGGTGCAGCGCTTCGCCGAACCGGCCCCGGTACAAGGATTGACGGTGTCGGTGGTGGCGGGGGTGGGCGTACTGGTGAACGGTTTCTCGGCCTGGCTGTTCATGGCCGGCAGCAAGGGCGACCTGAACCTGCGCGGTGCCTACCTGCACATGGCGGCCGACGCCGCGCTGTCGCTGGGGGTGGTGGTCTCCGGCCTGGTCATCATGGGCACCGGCTGGACCTGGATCGACCCGGTGGTGAGCCTGGCGATCGTGGCGGTGATCGTGTTCGGCACCTGGTCGCTGCTGCGCGAGTCGGTGCAGCTGTCGATGGCGGCGGTGCCGCCCGGCGTGGACGTGGACGGGGTACGCAGCTACCTGGCAGGCAGGCCGGGCGTGAAGGACGTGCACGACCTGCACATCTGGGCCATGAGCACGAACGAGAACGCACTGACGGCCCACGTGGTCATGCCGGGCGGCTATCCGGGCGACCACGCGCTGGACGAGATGGTGGCCGCGCTGCGCCACGACTTCGGGATCCACCATTGCACGCTCCAGGTCGAGGAAGGCAGCACCCACCACGACTGCGCGCTCGGGCATGGCCACGCGCATGGCCACGCCCACGCGCACTAGCGCCGCGCCTCAATCGCACGCGAAGCTGCCGTTGCGGGTGTGCTCCACGTGGACCGGCGGCTGGCCCGGGCTGGCCGCCCCGATGTAGGTGATGGCGCAGGCAGCCCTGTTGGCGGCGCTGACCTTGTTGGGCGCGACCGTCAGGCCGCCATGTTCAAAGCTGATGCGGTAGTCGTCGTTCTGGCCCAGGCCTGTGCCGAGCCCGGCGGCGGCAGCGAAGGCGCGCGCTTCCATGATGTTGCCCGCGGCCGGATAGCCATGCCGGACGTACAGGCCATGACCTTCGAGCAGCAGCGTGCCCGTCGACAGATTGTTGTCGATCATGGCCCTGGCCCGCACCAGGGATGCCGTCGAGGCCAGCGCGCTCCTGGCCGCGCGCAGGTGTTCGGCGCGGGCATCGCCGGCCAGGCTGGCGTAGCGCGGCAGGACCGTGGCGGCCAGGATGCCGAGGATGACGATGACGGAAACCAGTTCGATCAGGGTCAAGCCGCCATGCCGGCCGGCCTTGCGGGGAATGTCGATCATGGCGCGCTCCACGGGAAAGGTGGGCGGCCATGCCGGCGCCGGGGCCGGTCCTCGTTCGCTATGCGCCGCCGGGCAGGTCCCGGCTAGCTGCGCTTGGTCGCCACCCGTGAGAGCATAGGAGCATCGGTGGCGCCAATATTGATTACTGGCAATTTCTTACACGTTTAGCCGCCAAGCTTGGCGTACAGGGCCGTGCTGAGGTAGCGCTCGCCGAACGAAGGAATGATGGTCACGATCATTTTGCCGACGTTCTCCGGCCGCTGCGCCACCTGCACCGCCGCCCACAGGGCGGCGCCGGACGATATCCCGACCAGCAGTCCTTCCTCCCGCGCCGCCGCGCGCGCGGTCTCGAAGGCATCCTCGTTCTTGACAGCGATGACTTCGTCGTAGATGCCGGTGTTGAGTACCGCCGGCACGAAGCCGGCCCCGATGCCCTGGATCGGGTGCGGTCCCTTGCTTCCCTTGGAGAGCATGGGCGAGGCTTCCGGTTCCACCGCGATGGCCTGGAAGCCCGGCTTGCGCGCCTTGATGACTTCGCTCACGCCGGTGATGGTGCCGCCGGTGCCGACCCCGGCCACCAGGATGTCGACCCGGCCCTCGGTATCGCGCCAGATTTCCTCGGCGGTGGTGTTGCGGTGGACTTCCGGGTTGGCCGGATTGTTGAACTGCTGCGGCATGAAGCAGCGCGGATCGGCCGCCACCAGCTCCTCGGCACGACGGATCGCGCCCAGCATGCCTTCGCTGCCCGGCGTGAGCACGAGTTCCGCGCCATAGGCGCGCAGCAGCATGCGCCGCTCGTTGCTCATGGTGTCGGGCATCACCAGCTTGCAGCGGTAGCCGCGCGCGGCGCACACCATCGCCAGCGCGATGCCGGTATTGCCGCTGGTGGGTTCGACGATGACGGTGTCGGGCTGGATCAGGCCGGCCCGCTCGGCGGCCTCGATCATGGCCAGGCCGATGCGGTCCTTGACGCTGTGCGCCGGATTGTGGAATTCGAGCTTGCCGAGGATCTCGGCGCCGGCGCCCCGGCCCAGCCTGCGGATCCGTACGAGCGGTGTGTTGCCGATGAGTTCAGTCACGTCGTTGGCGATACGCATGCCGGGCTCCCGAATGATGCTGGATTGGACTTACCTGACCTTACTCGATCGGCCTTACTTGACGTTGACCAGTTCCACATCGAAGATCAGGTCGGCGTCGGGCGGGATCATGCCGCCGGCGCCACGCGGGCCGTAGCCGAGCGCGCTCGGGATGACCAGGGTGCGCTTGCCGCCCACCTTCATGCCCGCCACGCCCTGCTCCCAGCCCTTGATGACGCGGCCTGCGCCCAGCTGGAACTCGAGCGGTTCGCCGCGGTCGAGCGAGGAATCGAATTTCTTGCCGCGCTGCTTGGGCGCGAGCGGCTTGTGCAACCAGCCGGTGTAGTGCACGAACACGGTATTGCCGGGCGTGGCTTCGCGACCCTTGCCGACCACGCGGTCGATGATCTCGACCTGGGGCGCGGGCGCGACCTGCACGCCAGGCGCGGCCTGGGGCGCGGCCTGCGGCTGGGTGGCCTGGGGCACGTTCTGCTGTTCGGGCGCGGGCTGGCTGGTGGGCTTGGATGCGTCCTGCTGCTGGGCGGCGATGTCCTGCGCGGTGGCGCTGGCCAGCGCGCAGGACAGCGGTGCGGCGGCCAGCACCAGGGCGGCGAATGCGGTACGACGGATCATGTGGTTTCTTCCATCAAGGTGATCAAATAACTGATCCTATGATAGCAAGGCCGCTTCCGCTTGCACAGTTTGCAGATGAGCAACAGGCTCGGCCGCGACCACCCTGGCCCTGGCCTCGGCGTCGGCCGCATCGGCCAGCTTGCGCAGCAGGTGGCCGGCCGCGACCATGCCGAAGGTGGCGGTGACCACCATGCTCGAGCCGAAGCCCGCGCAGTTCAGGCCGGTGATGCTGGCCGGCTCCACGGCGCAAGCGTCGCCCGCGTCCGGATAGCGCAGCGGTTCCATCGAGAACACGGCGTCGATGTGGTACTTGTTTTTCTCGCCCTTGGCGAAGCCATACTGGGCGCGCAGGATCTTGCGCACTTTTTTCAGCAGCGGCTCCTGTTCGGTACGGGCCAGGTCGCGCACCTCGATCTTCGTCGGATCGGTCTGGCCGCCGGCGCCGCCGATCACCACCAGCGGCAGCTTGCTGGCGCTGCAATAAGCGATCAGCGCCGCCTTCGACTTGACGCCGTCGATGGCATCGACCACATAGTCGAAACCTTTACCGGCGATCATGCTCTCGAGATTCTCCGGGTCGATGAAATCCTCGACCAGGTTGACGCGGCAGAACGGGTTGATCAGCGCAATGCGCTCCTTCAGCGCAGCGATCTTCGGCATGCCGATGGTCGAGCTGAGCGCCTGCAGCTGGCGGTTGATGTTCGATTCGGCCACGTTGTCGAGGTCGATCAGGGTGAGCTGGCCAACGGCGCTGCGCGCCAGGGCCTCGACGATCCAGGAGCCGACGCCGCCGACGCCGATGACGCAAACGTGCGCCGCACGGAAGCGTTCGAGCGCACGCTCGCCGTAGAGGCGCGCGATCCCGCCGAAGCGGCGCGCGAAGTCGACTTCGTCGTCCAGGGTGCTGGCAAAGGATGGGGTATCGTTCAGGTTCATCCCGCCATTTTAGCGGACGATCGTTTCGCAACTGCACTAAAATAGCTTCTCGTCAATCAAATTCCACTCGCGTGCCCAACAAACGCCAATGACCTCACTTCTTCCCGACCCCGCCCCCGATTTCGGCCAGCCGATCGCCGTCCTCAAGCATTGCCACGGACGCATCCGCAAGCAACTGGCCACGCTCGACAAGCTGCTCGCCCACCTGCCGGAATTCGGCGCCGACGCGCAGGCACGCCAGGCGGCAGCCGCGGTCCTGAAGTATTTCGAGGGAGCGGCCCACCTGCACCACGAGGACGAGGAACAGGACCTGATTCCCATGCTGCGCGCCCTGGCCCAGGGCGAGGACGCGGCCACGCTGCAGGCGCTGGCGCCGGTGATCCTGCAGGACCACAAGGACATGGACGCGCTGTGGCAGGACCTGCACGAACAGCTGACGGCGATTGCCGAGGGCACGGCGGCGACGCTGTCGGCCAGCGCCGTGCAGCGCTTCATCCAGCGCTATGCGGCGCACATGGAGCGCGAGGAAAGCACGCTGGCGCCGATGGCCCTGCGCCTGTTCGGCCCGGAACAGATGGCACAGATGGGCGCGGCCATGCAGCGCCGGCGCGGGATCGGCGCCACCACCACCACCGTGGCTGCGCCCGCGATCGGGCAGGCCGTGGCCGACCTGCGCAAGGACTATGGCCAGGCCAGCCTGAACGAAACCGACGCGATGGACGACCCGATGCTCCAGTTCACGCAATGGTTCGAGCAGGCCCTGAAGGCCGAGGTGAACGAACCGAATGCGATGTCGGTGGCCACCGTGGGCGCCAATGGCCGCCCCAGCTCGCGCATCGTGCTGGTCAAGCAGTTCGACGAGCGCGGCTTCACCTGGTACACCAACTACGACAGCCGCAAGGGCCACGAGCTGGACGACAGGCCGTATGCCGCACTGTTGTTTTTCTGGAGCGAACTTGAACGGCAAGTTCGCATCGAAGGACGTGTGGAGCGCACGTCGAGCGAGGAAAGCGACCGCTATTTCCGCAGCCGGCCGCTGAAGAGCCGGCTGTCGGCCATCGCCTCGCAGCAAAGCGCTCCGATCGGCAGCCGCGCCGAACTGGAACAGCATTACGAGGACGTCGCGCGGCAGGCCGGAGAAGATCCGGCGCGGCCGGGCAACTGGGGCGGCTTCCGCCTCGTGCCCGACCGCCTGGAGTTCTGGCAGGGGCGCCGCTCCCGCTTCCACGACCGCATCGTCTACGAGCGGCAGGAAGACGGCAGCTGGACGCGCCTGCGCCTGCAACCCTGACGCCGGCGCCGCGCAGCCCCACCAGGCGCGCGGCACGCCGGCCCTTGACGCCGGAGGTGAACGTGTTCGAGCAGATGGTGCTGTCGGCCTGGAGCGCAGGATTGCGCGGGATGCCGTCCCTGCCCTTGCGGGTGGAGCTGTGGGATGGCCGCAAACTGGAATTCTCGGCGGAGCCGCCGCGGGTCACCATCCGCGTTCCGGGGCGCTCGGCCCTGCGCTACCTGCGCTCTCCTTCCTTGTACAACCTGGGGCGCGCCTACGTCGAAGGCGACATCGACATCAAGGGCCGCGCCGCCGACATCATCAGCATCGGCAACACGCTGGCGGCGAGCCTGGACAAGGGCTCCAGCCGCCTGGGCGAGATGCTGCGCCGCGCCACCCCGCACACGCGCGAGAGCGACGCGCAGGCAATCCGCTACCACTACGACGTCTCCAACGACTTCTATGCCGCCTGGCTCGACCCGGGCATGGTGTATTCCTGCGCCTACTTCGAGGACGGCACCGAGGACCTGGCCACGGCCCAGCAGCAGAAGATCGACCACATCCTGCGCAAGATCGACCTGCGGCCGGGCCAGACCCTGCTCGACATCGGTTGCGGCTGGGGCGCGCTGGTGCTGCGCGCGGCCCGGCACTTCGGCGCGCGCTGCGTCGGCATCACCCTGTCGGAAAACCAGGCCGCGCTGGCGCGCGAACGGGTCGCGCGGGCCGGCCTGCAGGAGCAGATCGAGATCCGCCTGCAGGACTACCGCGACCTCGAGGGGCAGTTCGAGCGCATCACCAGCGTCGGCATGTTCGAGCACGTCGGCGTGCAGCACCTGCCGGCATATTTTTCACGCGTGAACCGGCTGCTGGCACCGGGCGGCATCGTGATGAACCACGGCATCACGACCACCAACGTGGACAACCGCGCCACGCCCTACGGCGGCGGCGAATTCATCGACCGCTATGTGTTCCCGCACGGCGAGCTGGCCCACCTGTCCACCGTGGTGCGCGCCATGCAGGAAGGGGGGCTGGAAGTGCGCGACGTGGAAAACCTGCGCCGCCATTACGCCAGGACCTGTGCGATCTGGACCGAGAACTTCGAAAGCCAGGCCGCGCACATCCGCACGCTGACGGACGAGAAGCGCTTCCGCATCTGGCACGTGTACCTGGCCGGCTGCGCCTATGCGTTCGCACACGGGCGGATCAGCCTGTACCAGATCGTGTGCGGGAAGGCTGACGAAGACGTGGAGCAGCTGCCTTGGTCGCGCAGCTACATGTATCCGTGAGGCGCGCGCTTGCGCAACACGCTACTTCAGGCGCTCGCTGAAGGTCTTGCGGAACTTGGCCACCTTGGGCGCGACCACGAAGGCGCAGTAGCCCTGCAGGGGATGCTGCGCGAAATAATTCTGGTGGTAGTCCTCGGCCTTGTACCAGGTTTCCTGCGGCAGCAGCTGGGTCACGATGGGCGCGTCCCATACCGCCGCCATCTCGGTTATCACCTTGCGCGCGGTTGCCTCCTGTTCCGGCGAAGTAGTGAAGATCACCGAACGGTACTGCGGCCCGACGTCGTTGCCCTGGCGATCCGGCGTGGTCGGGTCGTGGATCGTGAAGAAGACCTCGAGGATGTCGCGATAGCTGATCACGGCGGGATCGAACTCCACCCGCACCACTTCGGCGTGGCCGGTGGTGCCGGAGCATACCTGTTCATAGCTGGGATCGGCCACGTGTCCGCCCATGTAGCCCGATTCGACACGCGTCACGCCGCGCGCCTCCAGGTAGACCGCCTCCAGGCACCAGAAGCACCCGCCACCCAGGATCGCGATCTCGGTTGCTGATTGCTCGCTCATCGCACACCTTGCTATCGTCAGTTTTGATAGTTCTTAATGTAACGCAAAGCAGGCTTTCGTGCAGGCGCGCAGGAGGCGAACCCGGTCAAGGTCCCGACAGTGGCATAATGGCGGTCCAATGAATACACGTGCTCCCCGCGCCACGACGCGCGGTTTCGATTCGGCGCATTTCCGCCACGCGCTGTCGCAGTTCGCCACCGGTGTCACCGTCATCACCACGCGCCTTGCCGACGGTTCCTATCGCGGGCTGACGGCCAGCTCCTTTAATTCGGTCTCGCTCGAGCCTCCGCTCGTCCTGTGGAGCCTGGGCGCCGGGGCCAACAGCCTGCCCATCTTCAGCGGCAATTCCCACTATGTGATCAATGTGCTGGGCGCCGGCCAGGAAGAGCTCGCGCTGCGCTTCTCGCGCCGCAACGACAATCCCTTCGAAGGCGTCGACTACGCACTGTCGCGCACCGGCCAGCCGATCCTGAAAGGCGTCGCGGCCTGGTTCGAATGCCACAACCGCAGCCGCTATCCGGAAGGCGACCACGTCATCTTCGTGGGCGAGGTCGAGCAGTGCGCGGTGCATCCGCAACCGGCGCTGCTGTTCCATGGCGGACGGTTCGGCCAGACCGGCTAGGCGCGCCTGCGTAGCTGGGCCAGGGCACAACGCGTGGGCAAGGGACTTGCCCACGCTACGGTATGTTGCTTGACTGCGCCAAAATGAAAATGCCTGTCGCAGATTCAAAAGATGCCGCGCCGCCGCATTCCTATAATGGTCAGGCTATGGCGTCGCCCAGGGACGGGTGCGCGCCTCTTGTGAGAAAACCATCGAGACAGGAAGATCCATGAGCCATTCCGATTCGCCCCGTAAAGCCGCCTTCCACTGGGACGACCCGCTGCTGCTGGACCAGCAGCTCACCGACGAAGAACGCATGGTGCGCGACGCCGCCGCCAGCTATTGCCAGGACAAGCTCAAGCCGCGCATCCTCGAAGCCTTCCGCCACGAGCGCATGGACACCTCGATCTTCCGCGAGATGGGCGAACTCGGCCTGCTCGGCCCGACCATTCCGGAACAGTATGGCGGCCCGGGCCTGAACTACGTCGCCTATGGCCTGATCGCGCGCGAAGTCGAGCGCGTCGATTCCGGCTACCGCTCGATGATGAGCGTGCAGTCCTCGCTGGTGATGGTGCCGATTTATGAATTCGGCAATGAAGAGACCAGGCAGAAATACCTGCCGAAACTGGCCACCGGCGAATGGATCGGCTGCTTCGGCCTGACCGAGCCGAACCACGGCTCCGACCCGGGCTCGATGGTCACCCGCGCGCGCAAGGTCGAGGGCGGCTATTCGCTCACCGGCAGCAAGATGTGGATCACCAATTCACCGGTCGCCGACGTGTTCGTGGTCTGGGCCAAGGACGACGAAGGCGCGATCCGCGGCTTCGTGCTAGAAAAGGGCTGGAAGGGCTTGAGCGCCCCGGCGATCCACGGAAAGTTCGGCCTGCGCGCCTCGGTCACCGGCGAGATCGTCATGGACGAGGTGTTCTGCCCGGAAGAGAATGCCTTCCCCGACGTGCGCGGCCTGAAGGGTCCGTTCACCTGCCTGAACTCGGCGCGCTACGGCATCGCCTGGGGCGCGCTGGGCGCGGCCGAAGACTGCTGGCACACCGCGCGCCAGTACGTGCTGGACCGCAAGCAGTTCGGCAAGCCGCTCGCGGCCAACCAGCTGGTGCAGAAGAAGCTGGCCGACATGCAGACCGAGATCACGCTCGGCCTGCAGGGCTGCCTGCGCCTGGGCCGCATGAAGGACGAAGGCACGGCCGCGGTCGAGATCACCTCGATCATGAAGCGCAATTCCTGCGGCAAGTCGCTCGAGATCGCGCGCACGGCGCGTGACATGCTGGGCGGTAACGGTATTTCGGACGAGTTCGGCATCGTGCGCCACATGGTCAACCTCGAGGTCGTCAACACCTACGAAGGCACGCACGACATCCACGCGCTGATCCTGGGCCGCGCCCAGACCGGCATCGCGGCGTTCTGATGCGGTGCCCGTACCGGTCGCGGTACGGGCTTTCTGCCTGGGGAGCTGTTCGGGCGTTCCAATCCCGGCTTTGTCGAATGGCTGCCGCAGGCGGACGCTGAACCGCTGCTGTCGGACTTGTTCCGCGAGCCGGTCACTGAAGAGGTGCTGCTCATCCGTAGCATGGGCGGCTATGCCGCCCACGCGGTCAAATCACAGTACTGTGGCCCCGTGCGACTGTTCGTATCACAACGATCACCGCGTCGGCGGCGACGCCGCCCACCCTACGATAATCCTTACCTGAGTGGTATTGGGGCTGATGCCGGTGTTTCCGCCCATACCACAATCTTTTCTGATTTCAATCGAGCGACGTCAATACACATCGTTTTTGCGTTACGATAAGTGATAACTTCGCACGAAGGTCTTCGGCTCCCATACCATGTCGAGAGGTCCGCTGAGAGTTCCTGACGGAACGCACCCGTACGACAGCACGTACGCGCATGTCGCCGACGCGCATGTCGCCAACGCGCACGTCGCCGACGCGCAGACGCTGTCGCTCGAACTGCTCCTCCAGAACCTGCCTGGCGCCGCCTACCGCTGCCGCAATGACGACCAGTGGGTACTGGAATTCGTCAGCGCCGGCATCGAGCGCCTTACCGGCTATCCCGCCTCCGCGTTCATGGCGCAGCATGGCATTCCTTTCGCCGACCTGATCCTGCCGGAAGACCGGGCCGGGGTCCGGCGCCGCGTCGCCCAGGCGCTTGCCAGGGGGAAATCTTTCCAGATGACCTATCGCATCCGCTGTGCCGACGGCAGCCTGAAATGGGTCTTCGAGCAGGGCTCCGCGCTACCGCAGGCCAAGGGCCGGATCCTGGAAGGCTTCCTGTTCGACTACACCCCCCTGCACGACGCCACCCTGCTGGTGCGCGAACAGGCTTCCTACCTGCAGCAGGCACGCGACGCCATCATCGCGATCGAGATGGATTCCCGCATCAGCTACTGGAACAATGGTGCCGAACGCCTGTACGGCTGGAGCGCGGCCGAGGTGCGCGGCAAGAGGTTTTCCGACCTCCTGTGCGGCGATCCGCCAGCCTACCAGGCCGCCTGGGAGAGCACGCTGGCGAATGGCGAGTGGAGCGGCGAACTGTCGCACCTGCGCCGCGACGGGGTCTGCGTCGAGACCGACACCCGCTGGACCCTGCTGGCCGCCGACCGCGAAACGGACACGCCGCGCAAGATCCTCGTGATCGGCACCGACATCAGCGAGCGCAAGCACAACGAAGCCAAGATCTACCGTCTCGCCTTCTTCGATGCCCTGACCGACCTGCCGAACCGCGCCAGCCTGCTCGACCACCTGCGCCGCGCCCTGCTGGGCAGCGCGCGCAGCCGCAAGTGCGGCGCCCTGATGTTCTGCGACCTCGACAACTTCAAGTACCTGAACGACTCGCAGGGCCATGCCGCCGGAGACATGCTGCTGCAGGCGGTGGCGCGCCGCCTCGAGCACTGCGTGCGCGAAGCGGACATGGTGGCGCGCCTGGGCGGCGACGAGTTCGTGATCCTGATCCAGCCGGTGGAGGACACGCGCGAAGGCGCGGCGGCCCAGGCCGAGACGGTGGCCGCCAAGGTGGTGGCGGCAATGGCCGCGCCCTTTCAGCTGGCCGAGGTGATGTACACGGTCTCGGTCAGCGTCGGCGTGACCACGCTGTGCGGCACGGTGGATACAGTCGAATCGACGCTGCGCCAGGCGGACGCCGCCATGTACCAGGCCAAGGCCTGCGGACGCAACACCTACCGCTTCCACGATCCTGCGGTGCAGGCCGCGTGGACCGCGCGCGCCGAGCTGGAAGGGGCGATGCGGCGCGCGCTGCGCCACGGCGAGTTCGTCCTGCATTACCAGCCGCAGCTGGACCGCAGCAGCCGCGTGATCGGCGCCGAAGCCCTGCTGCGCTGGCGCCTGCCGGACGGGCGCCTGCTGTATCCGGCGGAATTCATCGGAGCCGCCGAAGAGAGCGGCCTGATCATCGAGATCGGGCGCTGGGTGCTGCGCACCGCCTGCGCCGAACTGGCGCACTGGCAGCGCCATCCCGACATGGCCGGGCTGACGCTGTCGGTCAATGTCAGCGCCAACCAGTTCACGGAAGCGGATTTCGTGCCGATGCTGCAGGGGATCTTCGAAGAGACCGGCGTGCAGCCGGCCAGCCTGAAGCTCGAGCTGACCGAGAGCCTGGTGGTGAGCGACTTCACCCAGACCGCGCGCACCATGGCCCTGCTCAAGCAGCGCGGCATCAGCTTCTCGCTGGACGACTTCGGCACCGGCTATTCGTCGCTGGCCTACCTGCGCAAGCTGCCGCTGGACCAGCTCAAGATCGACCAGTCCTTCATGCGCGACGTGCTCACCGACCAGAACGACGCATCGATCGTGCGCTCGATCATCGCGCTGGGCGACAGCCTTGGCCTGCAGGTGATCGCGGAAGGGGTCGAGACGCCGGGCCAGCGCCAGTTCCTGTCGGACGCCGGCTGCTTCATCTACCAGGGATTCCTGTACCAGCACGCGCTCAGCGCCGAACACTTCACGCAGTACGCGCGCAGCGCGCACTAGGCCCGGCGCAGCCTGGCAGCCTGCTCCGGCGCCAGCGCCAGCGGCATGCCGCGCGCCCAGCGGTTGGACGACAGCGAAAACGCCAGCGCGCGCACCTGGTGGAACCAGCCGGCCGGCACGTACAGCATGTCGCCCGGTTCGACGACGCAGGATACCGTGGCCGCCTGGCGCGCCAGCGGATAGGCGTCGAAATCGGGCGCCTCGGGGTCGAAGGGAGAACCGAACAGCACCGGGTTCGCTTCGCGCGCATACAGGCAGGTGTCGTGGTGCGGCGGCGCCAGGAAGATGCGCTTGCGGCCCCAGACCTGGGCGAAGATGTTGTCGTCGAAGTCGCAGTGCAGCGGCGTCATCGTGCCAACCGGGCCCAGCCAGAAGCGGGGCGGCCCCATCTTGCGGAAGTAGGCGGGCCAGTGGCACAGGCGGTTCAGCTCGCGCAGCTCCATGTTGCCGACGTAGGGCGGCGGCTCGCCGGTGCCGTGGATGCGGCCGGGTTCCAGATCCAGATAGTCGCGCAGCAGCATGTCGCGCATCGGGCGGTCGGCCCGGAACGGCTGGCGGATGTAGTCGCCGACCCGGGCGCGCACCGGCAGGTCGCCGTGGCGTTCGCGCAGCGCCTCCGGACCGAGGCCATACAGCGGCCAGCGCTCGACCAGGCCGCGCATGATGAAGGGCTGGCCGAGCGCGGCGCGCGCGGCGAAATCCCGCGCATCCAGCCGCTTCAGGCGAGCAATCTCGCGCAGCGGCGGCAGGCTGCGCGCCTGCGCCTTGACCGCCTCGCGCATCGCCGCGATCGAGACCACGCCGCGCACCGCCGCGTCGCGCGCTTCCTGCGCCAGCTTCCTCGCCGCCTGCTCTTCCAGCGTCGCCGCCGGCACCGGCAAGGGCGGAAGCCCTCCCTTTGATTCCCTGTCCCTGCCCTGCATCCTGTCCAGCACTCCATATGATCAGCGCGCACAGGGTAGCGTGCGGCGCGTGAAAAGTCGAATCGGGCGGCGCTTGACGCTGCCACCGCCGCTTGCCATCATGCCCGCCGATGACAACCGCACATGGGCTACCGATGCCGGACGAGCAAGGAATCAGTATCAGCGACGCCGAGTCGCAGGTGATGGAAGTGCTGTGGCGCGCGCCCGCCGCGGTGGTGGCCGAGCAGGTCGTGGTCGCACTGTACGAAACCCGTCACTGGCAGAGCGCCACGGTCGGGACCCTGCTCGACCGCCTGCACAGGAAAGGCGCCATCGCCGTGCAGCAGGATGGGCGGCGCTGCCTGTACCGCCCCGTCCTGGCGCGCGAGACCTGGCTGGCGGCCGAAAGCGACAGGCTGGTGCAGCGCCTGTTCGGTGGACGCATCGCGCCGCTGGTGGCGCATTTCGGGCGCCGCAACAGACTGTCGCAGGGCGACCTGCGCGAACTGCGGCGGCTACTCGAGGAGTTCGATGGCGGACCGTGAATCCCGGCACAACGCTGCGCCCTCAGAGTTGATGCAAATCATACAAAGCAAATATGGCCTAGAATCACCTGTTGCCAATTAGCGACTTACCAACAACCAACTCAGGAATCCGCCCGTGCTCGACCTGCTTAACGCCATCCCGCGCAGCCTGATCCTTCCGCCCGCCAGCCTGTTCCTGCTGATCCTGGTGGGATTGGCGCTGTGGCGGCGCCGGCCGCGCACCGGACGCATCCTGGCCGGCACCGGCGTGGTCCTGCTGGCCCTGCTGTCGATGACGGCGGTGGCGGACCTGTTCCTGACGCCGCTGGAGCGCATGACGGCGCCCTTGCCGGCGCCGGAGCGCGCCGGCGCCGGGGCGATCGTGGTGCTGGCCGCCGGGCGCCTGCGCGATGCGCCGGAATACGGCGGACGCGACATTCCCGACTACATCGCCCTGGCGCGCCTGCGCTATGCGGCCCATTTGCAGCGCCGCACCGGCTTGCCGATCCTGGTGAGCGGAGGCAGCGCCGGCCCCCCGGCGCCCGCCGACCGGCCGTATACGCTGGCCGATGCCATGGCAAGCGCGCTGCGCGAGGATTTCGGCGTGCCGGTCAGGTGGACCGAAGCGCGTTCGCGCGATACCGCCGAGAACGCGGCCTATAGCGCCGCCCTGCTGCGGGCGGACGGGGTGCGGCGGGTCTTGCTGGTGACCGATGCCATGCACATGGCGCGTTCGCGCGCCGCCTTCGAGCGCGCCGGACTCGAGGTGGTCGATGCACCAACCATGTTCTTCAGCGGACAGGCGCGCAGCCTGCATGCCTGGGTGCCAAGCGCAGAGGGACTGCGGCGCTCCTGGTACGCGCTCTACGAACTGATCGGCATCTTGTGGTACCAGGCCCGCAAAGGCGGCCAGGCCTGAGTGCACCTCGATCGTTAGCGTGGAAAAAGACGATCCAGAACGCGGCGCCAGAGGCCAAAAATGAATCATTTCACGGCGTTCTGTATTTACGAAAACTGAGATTGTTTCGTGATGCCGGAGGATGGCCTCTTGTATCGGGCAGAGACCGCTCTAGACTGAAGCATCCGCCTGCTCCGCGCAGCGCGGCATCCCAACGGTCGACACCGCGCCACCCGGCGCGACGCCTGTTCCGAAGGCCTATTGTCGCTTCGTGAAGGAACCATCATGCGTCCTCTCGTCCTCCTGATCCCCGCCTCGCTGCTGCTCGCCGCCGGAGCCGGTGCCCAGAACATGCCCTATCCACCAGCCGATACCGCCCCCATCACCTCGTCCGTGCAGGTGACGGCACCCTCCTTTTCAGCACCGATCAAGCCCCAGCAAGCGCGCAAGATTTCCGGCGCGTACGACATGTCGAACGGCTGGTACATGCGTGTATGGATCGCCCGCCGCTTCATCGAGACGGTCATCGACGACCAGCCACCGCTGCGCCTGGTCCAGGTAGCGCCCTACCGCTTCGTCTCGGGCGACGGCAACGTGACCATGCAGTTCAACCTCGGCGAAACCGGCGACGACATGCAAATGAGCTACGCGCCGGACCGGCGCTTTGCCGAACGCATCGTGATCTCGTCGCGCCTGGCGCAGCGCTGAGCGCGCAATGCCAGCTTGCATCCCGTGTCAGCGCCACGCGCGCTGCGCGGGACCCGACACCGCATCTGGTCGCACAGGGCAGGAGCCTGGCAGCCAAGAAAATGGCCCGCACGCGGCGGGCCTTCCGACAGGGCGTGGTCCCGCTTAGAACTTGTAGCCGACCGCCAGCACCACGGCCACCGGATCCAGCTTCATGTGCTGGGTCTGGCCGGTCGAGAACTGCACGTCGGTGCGCAGCTTGCTCTTGTTGACGGTAACGTCGGCGAACCACTTCTCGTTGAAGTTCATCGCCAGGCCGATCTGGCCGGTGTAGGTGAACTTGTTGTCGATGCTGAAGGTGGTCGGCACGCCGCTGCCCGGATTGGTGATGGCCGTCATCTTGGCCGAGCCGCGTTCCTTCATGAAGTAGGCGTAGGTGGCGCCGATGCCCACGAAAGGACGGAACAGCGCGTTCGGCGCGCCGAAGCGGTACTGCACGAACAGGGTCGGCGGCAGGGCCTGCACGGTGCCAAGCTCGCCGGTACCGGCGATCGCGCCGGCGCCGTAGATCTTGTGCTTGTACGGCGTGCCGAGCGCGGCTTCGAGCGAGACGTTGTCGGTCAGGCCGTAGGCGAAGATCAGCACCGGCTGGGTGTCCTTGCCGACGTCGGCCTTGGAACCCGGCAGGGCCGGCGCGCTGATGTCGCCGCTCTCGACCTTCGGGGTCAGCTGGTTGGCGCCGATCTTGGCGGTGAGCTGGCCGGCCGACTGGGCCGATGCGGTCGAAGCGCAGGCCAGCGCGGCGGCCACGCCCAGCGCCTTGCACAGGCTATTGAAACGAACTTTCATGTTTTCTCCTGATGTTTTTGTAGAGGCCTGCCCTCGCGGCAGGCCTCGCTGCTCTGTTACAGCCAGCCCTTGACCGCCATCTCCTTGAGGACGAGGCGTGCGATCAGGTTGTTCTCGAACGGCGTCGGATGGATGTCGTCGGCGAACATGTAGTGGCTGACGTCGCCGGCCACCGTGTTGGCGTTGGTGCAGATCAGGGACGTGCTTCCCAGTGCG
This sequence comes from Massilia sp. MS-15, assembly GCF_020176695.1. Taxonomy (GTDB): domain Bacteria; phylum Pseudomonadota; class Gammaproteobacteria; order Burkholderiales; family Burkholderiaceae_D; genus Telluria; species Telluria hydrophila. Next base: position 51,616 of record NZ_JAIWIA010000028.1, read on the forward strand.
TTCGGGCCGCAGGCCGGGCTGCTGGTATTGGTCAGGCCGTAAGGCGCCGGATTCTTCACCTGGTCGTTGCTGATGGTGTACAGGTCGACGTACAGGATGCGCTCGTCGGTGCCCAGGCCGCCCTTCAGCTGGGTATTGAAGGCGTTCACCATGGCGGTGATCAGCTGCTGGATGTCGGCGCTGCGCGACTTGCCGGCCGGGGTGCTGGCAACGTCAGGCAGGTTGGCCACGATGACGTACTTGGCGCCCTTGCCCAGGATCTCGTTCTTTACCAGCGCGGCCATTTGCGCGCCAGCCGTGCCCAGGTCCTGGACCAGCTTCGGACCGTTGGCTGCCGCATAGTCGGCACCGGCCTTGGCGCCGGCGGCAGTAGCGTCGGCCTGGGCCTTGGCGACCATCGGGCCATACACCGCAGGCTGCGCCACGGCGGCGTTGCCCGGCTGGCGCGCGGCGGTGCCGACAGCGGCGGCGACGATGGTTTCCGAGGTACTGCCCGGACGTGCGCTCTCGGCCATGATGGCCGCGCCGATCGCCTGCGCGGCGGTCTGCGGATTGGTGGCGCCGGCGGCCAGCTGGGCCGTGAGCGAGGTCGCGAAGGCTTGCGCGCCGGCGGCATTGCCGGCAGCCGTGGCCTGCGCCGACAGGGTGCTCAGCGCCATCAGCACGTCGTTACCGCCCGACAGGATGGTGACCAGCTCGGTGCCGCTGAACTTGTTGCCGGTACGGGACAGGTGGTTGGCGACCTGGGTCACCAGCGGCACCGTCATTTCGCCGATCGGCGAGCCGGTGGCCTTGTTGCCCGGGCCGATCGGGTTGGTGACGCGCGAGCCACCCTGGGCGTAGTTGAAGCAGTTCAGGTTGTTCGTGACAGGTACCGAGAAGCCACGCGCAGGGTCGCCTTCGAGGCCGGTCTGGGCCGCGCATGGCGCCGGCAGTTTCAGCTCGGCGGCCAGGAATTCGACCCAGATCTTGCCGTTCAGTTCGGGGTTCTTGGCGGTGCCATCACCGTTGATGGTGAACTTGCCGCCGCCGGCCTGCTTGACCGCGCCCACGGCATAGGTACCAACGTCCGACAGGCTGTCGCCAAACGAGACCTGCTGGGTGAAGCTGAGTTTTTGCGTTTGGTCGCCGCCACCTGGGCTGGTGCCACCGCATGCCGCCAGCACTGCCGCCGTCAACAGGGCGAGCGCGAGTTTGGTTTGACGCATTCTGTCTCCTAAGTTTTTTGGTTTGCCACGAAACGAACGAGCGTGCTATTCGTACCGATAATAATATGCCAGTGTTCAACTTGCTTGTATAGCGAAATGCTTGCCGATATGTCAGTTTTTCGTGACAACAGGCAAACACAACGGGGAGGCGATTATAGCCCTGCTGCCGAGGCAGCACGAAATGGTTTGTGAACGGTGTGGTATCGAAGAACCCCTGTGAATACAGGGGTTCTGGCCGATCGGCGGTTCAGGCAGGCTTGCCTGGCGCGCTGCTGTTGAGCAGGCCGTGGACGATGCCAGTCGAGCCGTGGGCGGCGCGGCGCAGGCGGTCGTTGACCCCCAGCCAGGCACCTTCCTGCGGCGGCGCTTCGACCAGGATCAGGTCGGCGCCCTGGCCATCCATCGCGCGCAGCGCGGCGTACAGGGCATGCGCGAAGCCGTCCGGGGTGGCCGGCAGGCACAGGGCCGCATGCGCGGGCGGCATCGCCGAATAATGGATCAGCGCGACCTTGCGGCCGGCCGCCGCCAGCTCAGCCAGCGTCAGGCGCAGCTGGGCACTGTCCTGCATCGCTACCGGCGTATGCGGCGCGTAGTGCGAGTCGAGCGTGCCGGAAGCGCGTGGCGCGGCAGCATCGGGGGCACTCGGCAGCTGGTCGATCACCGCGGCGATCGCCTCGGCGCTGATGTGGCCGGGGCGCAGCAGCACCGGACCATGGGTGGCCAGGCGCGACAGGTCGACGATGGTCGATTCGATGCCGACCTGCGAAGCGCCGCCATCGAGCACCATGGCCACCGTGCCGTCCGGTCCGAACTCGTCGCGCACGTGCTGGGCCAGGGTCGGGCTGACCGCGCCGAACTTGTTGGCGGAAGGAGCGGCCACGCCGCCGCGGCCGCCCTTGAAGGCGCGCAGCAGCGCCAACGCCACCGGGTGTGCGGGACAGCGCAGGCCGACCGTGTCCTGGCCGCCGCTGACGGCGTCCGGGATATTGGCGGCGCGTTTCAGGATCAGGGTCAGCGGGCCGGGCCAGAAGGCGTCGGCCAGCGCACGGGCTTGCTGCGGAATGTCGGCCGCCCAGTAGTCGAGCGGCGCTTCCGGCGCCAGGTGCACGATCACCGGATGGTCCTGCGGGCGGCCCTTGGCGGCGTAGATGGCGGCTACCGCGGCCGGGTTCTCGGCGTCGGCGCCCAGGCCGTACACGGTTTCGGTCGGGAAGGCGACCAGCGCGCCGGCTTCCAGCGCGCGCGCCGCGGCCGCGATGGCGGCCTGGTCGAGGTCCTGGTGGTCCATCGTCACTCCGGGATGCCCAGAATCGCGCAGGCCGCGCGCAGGCTGGCCCGGGCCTGGTCGAGGGTCGGCGCGACGAAGGTCACGTGGCCCATCTTGCGCCCGCGGCGCGGATCGTCCTTGCCGTACAGGTGCAGGTTCGCACCCGGCAGGGCCAGGATGCGGTCCCAGGCCGGCTCGCGCAGGGTATCGCCATCGCCCTCGAACCAGGCATCGCCCAGGATGTTGAGCATCACGGCGGGCGAATGCTGGCGCACTTCGCCCAGCGGCAGGCGCGCCATCGCCCGTACCTGCTGCGCGAACTGGCTGGTGACGCAGGCGTCGATGGTGTAGTGGCCGCTGTTGTGCGGACGCGGCGCCATCTCGTTGACGACCAGCGTGCCGTCTTCCAGCACGAAGAACTCGATGCACAGCACGCCCACGTAGCCCAGCTGGGCGACGATGGCGGTGGCCGCGTCCTGGGCCTGTTTCGCGCAGGCGGCCGACACATTCGGTCCCGGCACGGTGGTGGTAAACAGGATGCCGTCGCGGTGCACGTTCTCGGCGATCGGATAGACCACCGACTGGCCGTCGGCGCCGCGCGCGGTGAGCACCGAGACCTCGTAGGCCAGCGGCAGCATCTTCTCCAGCAGGCAGGCCACGCCGCCCATGCTGTCGAACGCCGCGCGCACGTCCTCGCGCGTACGCACCCGCACCTGGCCCTTGCCGTCATACCCCATGCGCACGGTTTTCAGGATACCCGGCAGCAGTGCGTCATCGATGGCGTCGATGTCGGCGTACGAGGCGATGGTCTTGTGCGGCGCCGGCATCACGGAGGAAGCTGGCGCGCAGTCGACGAAGAAGCGCTTTTCCGCGATGCGGTCCTGGGCGATCGACACGCAGGACGCGCTTGGCGCGACGAAGCTGCGCTCGCCGAGCCAGGCCATGCTGTCGGCCGGGACGTTCTCGAATTCGGTGGTGATGGCCACGCACTGGCGTGCCAGTTCGGCCAGGCCATCGGGATCGGTATAGGATGTGGCGATCAGGTGTTCGGCCACCTGCCCTGCCGGGCTGACCCGGCTGGGTTCGAGCACGGCCACCTGGTAGCCCATGGCCTGGGCCGCATGCGCGAACATGCGGCCGAGCTGGCCGCCGCCCATCACGCCGAGGACGGCGGCAGGCGTGGCGGTCGGGAGAAATGCCTCAGTCATGCGTCACACCGGAAGGGTCATGGCCTGGGCGGCCGCGGTCTGTTCGAGGCGGAAGGCCTGCAGCTTCCCGGCCAGCGCATCGTCGGTGGCAGCCAGGATCGCCACCGCGGTCAGGGCCGCGTTGGCGGCGCCCGCTTCGCCGATGGCGAAGGTGGACACCGGCACGCCCTTCGGCATCTGCACGATCGACAGCAGCGAATCCTCGCCGCGCAGGTATTTCGAGGGCACCGGCACGCCCAGCACCGGCACGATGGTCTTGGCGGCCACCATGCCCGGCAGGTGGGCAGCGCCCCCGGCGCCGGCGATGATGGCGCGCAGGCCGCGCGCGCGCGCGCTTTCCGCGTAGCTGAACATCTCGTCCGGCATGCGGTGCGCCGAGATCACCTGCGCCTCGAAGGGCACGCCGAACTGCTTCAGCACGTCCACGGCGTTCTTCATCACGTCCCAGTCGGACGAGGAACCCATGATGACGCCGACAACCGGTTTTGCTTGATCCGTCATCGTCACGCCTTCAGCTTTTCGCCGGTAAGGCGCTCGATGGCTTCGAAATACTTGGCCTGGGTTTTCTCGATGACGTCCTGCGGCAGCGTCGGGGCCGGGGCGGTCTTGCCCCAGTCGGTCAGGGTTTCGAGGTAGTCGCGCACGAACTGCTTGTCGAAACTGGGCGGCGACATGCCCGGCGCGTACGAGTCGGCCGGCCAGAAGCGCGAGGAATCGGCGGTCAGCACTTCATCCATCAGGTGCAGCACGCCATGGTCGTCCAGGCCGAACTCGAACTTGGTGTCGGCGATGATGATGCCCTTCGTCGCCGCGTATTCGGCGGCGGTGGTGTAGAGCTGGATGCTGATGTCGCGCATCTTGGCGGCCAGTTCCTTGCCGATGCGGTTTTCCATCTCTTCGAACGAGATGTTCTCGTCGTGTTCACCGAGGTCGGCCTTGGCGGCCGGAGTGAACAGCGGCTGCGGCAGCTTGTCGGCCTGGCGCAGGCCTTCCGGCAGTTGGATGCCGCAGACGGCGCCGCTTTCCTGATAGTCCTTCCAGCCCGAACCAGAGATGTACCCACGCACGACGGCTTCGACCAGGATCGGCTTGAGGCGCTTGGCCACGACGGCGCGCCCGCGCACCTGCTCCACCTCATCCGGGGCCACCACGCTTTCCGGCGCCACGCCGGTGAGGTGGTTCGGCACGATGTGGCCGAGCTTCTCGAACCAGAAGTCGCTCATCTGGTTCAGCACCATGCCCTTGCCGGGAATCGGCTCGTTCATGACCACGTCGAAGGCAGACAGGCGGTCGGTGGTGACGATCAGGATCTTGTCGTCGCCGACGGCATAGTTGTCGCGCACCTTGCCGTGGCCGAGCAATGGCAGGGACTGGATGGTGGATTTGTAGAGGCTGTTCATAGAAGGGATATCAGGAAACAGAGCCGGAGAAGGCCTCCGGTGAGGGCGCCCAGGCCGGGGATGGCCTGGGCCGAATGCGACATTTTACGTCAATTCGCATGGCGCCACCGCGGCTGGGGCGGCGGCGCCATGCGGATGCGAGGCTTACTGCACGATCTGGGCCAGCTCGCCGGCCTTGTAGCGCTCGGCCATCTTTTCCAGCGGCACCGGCTTGATCTTCGCTGCCATGCCTTCGCAACCGAAGGACAGGTAGCGCGCCTTGCACACTTCCATCGCGGCTTCGCGCGCCGGCTTCAGGTAGTCGCGCGGGTCGAACTTCGACGGGTTCTGGAACATGTACTTGCGGATCGCGGCGGTCATGGCCAGGCGGATGTCGGTGTCGATGTTGATCTTGCGGACACCGTGCTTGATGCCTTCCTGGATCTCTTCGACCGGCACGCCATAGGTCTCTTTCATGTCGCCGCCGAATTCGCGGATGATGGCCAGCAGTTCCTGCGGCACCGACGAGGAACCGTGCATCACCAGGTGGGTGTTCGGGATGCGGGCGTGGATTTCCTTGATGCGGTCGATCGCCAGGATGTCGCCGGTCGGCTTGCGGGTGAATTTATAGGCGCCGTGCGAGGTGCCGATGGCGATCGCCAGCGCGTCGCACTGGGTTTTCGCCACGAAGTCGGCGGCCTGGGCCACGTCGGTGAGCAGCTGCTCGCGGGTCATGGTGCCGTCGGCGCCGTGGCCGTCTTCCTTGTCGCCCTTCATGGTTTCCAGCGAACCGAGCACGCCCAGTTCCGCTTCCACCGTCACGCCGATCGAGTGCGCGAACTTCACGACTTCCTTCGACACTTCGACGTTGTATTCATAGGAAGCGACCGACTTGCCGTCGGCTTCCAGCGAACCGTCCATCATCACCGAGCTGAAACCCGAACGGATCGCGGCCATGCAGACCGCCGGCGACTGGCCATGGTCCTGGTGCATGACGACCGGGATGTGCGGATAGGCTTCGACGGCGGCGTCGATCAGGTGGCGGAGAAAAGCTTCGCCTGCATATTTGCGGGCGCCGGCCGAGGCCTGCATGATCACCGGCGCGCCCACCGCGTCGGCGGCGGCCATGATGGCCTGCACCTGTTCCAGGTTATTGACGTTGAATGCCGGCAGGCCATAACCGTGTTCAGCGGCATGGTCCAGCAGTTGGCGCAGCGATACGAGTGCCATGGTGGTTTACTCCAAACAATTAAGAAACTATTTCGTCCAGCTCGCCCACGCGCACGATCTTGAGCGCATTGGTTCCGCCGGCCTGCCCCATCGGCGAGCCCCAGGTCACGACGATCAGGTCGCCCTTGCGCACCATGCCTTCGTTGATCAGGACCTCTTCGGCCTTGCGCAGCACGGCGTGGCTGCCGCCTTCCTGCAGCAGGTGGAAGGCCCGCACGTTACGGTACAGCGAAGCCTTGCGCTGCGTCGTCTGCAGCGGGGTCAGGGCGAAGATCGGGGTGTCGATCGAGTGCCGGCTCATCCACAGCGCGGTCGAGCCCGATTCGGTCAGGGCCACGATCGCCTTGACCTTCAGGTGGTGGGCCGTGAACAGGGTGGCATTCGCGATCGACTGGTCGATGCGGGTGAACTGGACGTTCAGGAAATCGGCGTCCTGCTTGTTGTATTCGGACTGTTCCGCTTCGAGGCAGATGGCGGCCATCATCTCGACCGTCTCCACCGGGTACTTGCCCGATGCGGTCTCGGCCGAGGTCATCACGGCGTCGGTGCCGTCCAGCACGGCGTTCGCCACGTCCGAGACTTCGGCGCGGGTCGGCACGGCGTTGACGATCATCGACTCCATCATCTGGGTCGCGGTGATGGCCAGCTTGTTCGAGGCGCGCGCCATCCTGATCATGCGCTTTTGCAGCGCCGGCACGGCGGCGTTGCCCACCTCGACGGCCAGGTCGCCACGCGCGACCATGATGCCGTCGGAGGCGTCCAGGATTTCCTGCAACACGGGAATCGCTTCGGCGCGCTCGATCTTGGCGATCATCATCGGCTTGTGGCCATAGGGCTCGCCGGCGATGTTGGCCAGCTGGCGCGCCATTTCCATGTCGGTGGCGTTCTTCGGGAAGGAGATGGCGAGATAGTCGGCCTGGAAGCTCATCGCCGTCTTGATGTCTTCCATGTCCTTCGAGGTCAGGGCCGGCGCGGTCAGGCCGCCGCCCTGGCGGTTGATGCCCTTGTTGTTGGACAGCTCGCCGCCCACCTTCACGGTGGTGAAGATCTCGTGGCCCACGACCTTGTCGACGACCAGCACGATCAGGCCGTCGTTCAGCAGCAGCCTGTCGCCCGGCTTGACGTCGCGCGGCAGGGCCTTGTAGTCGAGGCCGACGCGTTCCTGGTTGCCCAGTTCGCCGTTGTCGCCCCACTTGGCGTCCAGGATGAACTTGTCGCCATTGTTCAGGAAGATCTTGCCCGCTTCAAACTTACCGACGCGGATCTTCGGCCCCTGCATGTCGGCCATGATCGCCACTTCGACGCCGCATTCGGCGGCCGCGCGGCGCACCAGGGCGGCGCGGTCGATGTGGTCCTGCGCCTTGCCGTGCGAGAAGTTCAGGCGCACGACGTCGACGCCGGCACGGATCATCTTCACGAGGATGTCGAAATCGGTCGATGCCGGGCCGATGGTGGCGACGATCTTGGTGGCGTTGTACATGGGGCGCACAGCTTGCATGTGTGTGAATCCTTGGTTCTGAAAGAGAAGCGCAGCCTTCGAGGCTGCGCTGGTACCGTTGCTACTCAGTGTGCGTTACGCTGGAGCAGGATCTCGACTGCCGGCAGGGTCTTGCCTTCGAGGAACTCGAGGAAAGCGCCGCCGCCGGTCGAGATATAGCCGATCCGGTCGCCGATGTCATACTTGGCGATGGCGGCCAGGGTGTCGCCGCCGCCGGCGACCGAGAAGCCATTCGAGCCGGCAATCGCCAGCGCCAGGGTCTTGGTGCCCTCGGCAAACTGGTCGAACTCGAACACGCCCACCGGGCCGTTCCAGACAATGGTGCCGGCCTTGGCCACCTGCTCGGCCAGCATGGTGGCGGTCTTCGGGCCGATGTCGAGGATCATGTCATCGTCCGCCACGTCGGCCACATCCTTCACCGTGGCGGCAGCGGTCGGGCTGAATTCCTTGGCGCAGACCACGTCGACCGGAATCGGCACCTGGGCGCCGCGCGCAGCCATCATGTCGATGATCTGTTTTGCTTCGCCAACCAGGTCGTTCTCGACCAGCGACTTGCCGATATTCAGGCCGACGGCCTTCATGAAGGTGTTGGCGATGCCGCCGCCGACGATCAGCTTGTCCACCTTGCCCGCCAGGCTCTGCAGGATGGTCAGCTTGCTCGACACTTTCGAGCCGGCCACGATGGCCAGCAGCGGACGGGTCGGCTGTCCCAGGGCCTTGCCCAGCGCATCGAGTTCGGCCGCCAGCAGCGGGCCGGCCACGGCCACGGGTGCGAACTTGGCGATGCCGTGGGTGGTGGCTTCGGCGCGGTGCGCGGTGCCGAAGGCGTCGTTGACGTAGACGTCGCACAGCCTGGCCATTTTTTCGGCCAGTTCGTCGCTGTTTTTCTTTTCACCCTTGTTGACGCGGCAGTTTTCCAGCAGCACCACGTGACCAGGCGCGACATCCACGCCGTCGACCCAGTTCTGCTTCAGCTCGACCGGCTGGCCGAGCAGCTCGGACAGGCGCGCGGCGACTGGCGCCAGGCTGTCCTCCGGCTTGAACTCGCCCTCGGCAGGCCGGCCCAGGTGCGAGGTGACCATCACGGCGGCGCCGGCCTTCAGGGCGGCCTGGATCGCCGGCACGGAGGCGCGGATGCGGGTGTCTTCGGTGATATTGCCGGCATCATCCTGCGGCACGTTCAGGTCGGCGCGGATGAAGACGCGCTTGTTCTTCAGCGCGTCGCGGTCGATCAGGTCTTGCAAACGGGTGAAACGGAGAACGTCGTCCATTGGCTAGAACAGTGGATAGTGAAAAAACGTCATTGTACATGAGGGAACCTCAAAATTCCCTTGTTGGCGGCTGTCGTGGCGCCATGCGTGGCGCATGAGCAGCGGCGCCATCGGCGCCCGCCAGGCCCCTGCCAGCGAAGACGCCGCCGGATGCGGACAGCCTACAAAGCCGGGCCGGCGATGTCCAGCACGCGCAGCAGCGTAAATACCACCATTCCGAAAATGATCGTCATCAGCATGCTGCGCCGCCATAGATAAAAGACGAGCGCGGCCAGGGCGGCCAGCAGCTTCGGATTGGCCAAAGTAAACTGCGCCTCGCCCTGGGTATCGACCAGCAGGTCGGGGCCGATGATGGCCGCCAGCGCGCAGGCCGGCGCATAGCGCAGCATCTCCTGCACCCGGGGCGGGATGCTCACGCGGTGGCCGATCAGCCAGAAGGAGCTGCGGGTGGCCGCGGTGGCGACGCACAGCACGCCGATGGTGGCCCAGATTTCCCAGTCAGACATCGCCGCCCTTTCGCCTGGCGAGGGTCTCCTCGACCACCATCGCCGTGACCATGCCGACCAGCACTGCCAGCAACAGGCCGAGCTTGTAAGGCAGGCCGTAGGCCAGCACCGAGACCGCGCCCGCCACCAGCACCCCGCACAGGGCGGCGTTGTTGATAATCAGGGGCACGGTGATGCACAGGATGGCCAGGGTGCCGGCAAAGCCCAGCCCCCATTCGGCGGGAATCGCGCTGCCCAGAAAGATGCCGACCAGCGAACCGATCTGCCAGGCGAACCAGTTCGGGTACATCAGCCCTTTTAGATAAGACAGCTTGCCGGCGACCCGTTCCGCGGTTGGATAGCGCTGCAGGAACATCGCCACGGTCAGGTCCCCGGAGACATAGCCGAGCAGGAAGCGCTGGCGCCAATGCAGGTGCGCGAAGTGCGGCCCCAGCAGGGCGGAAAAAATCACGAAGCGCAGGTTCACGACCAGCGCGGTGGCGAAAATGACCCAGATCGGCGCCGCGGCAACGATGAGCGGCAGCGACGCGAGCTGGGCGGAACCGGCAAACACGAGCAGGGTCATGCCCACCGCCTGCACCGCGCTCAAGCCACTCTTGACCATGGCGATGCCGACCACCAGCCCCCATGCGCCGATGCCGAACAGGGTCGGCAGGCCAGTCTTGAAGCCCGCGCGCCAGGCTTGCGGGTCGTGGGCCTCCCCGGCTTCCATGAGGGCGGCCGAGGGCTGGCCCGGAGGCAGGGGCTTGTTCATGTGGCTTTCCTGCAACGGCCGATGCGGGCGGGTGCGGCGACGGAGGTGAAACGGTCGGGCATGAAACGCATGTGGGTGTGGCGCCGGGCTGGCACAACATGCGCTCCGGGCTCGTTTATGATCAATTTCTAACTCAGCATGCATTTTACCGATCATTTCGGCATGCAGGGTGAATCCGGTAGAATCCTGTCTTTGCCTGACACTATTTGTCCAACAATTCGCTTGACGGAGAACCAGATGACCCAAAACACGATGCCCGTGGTGGAACTCGAGGCCAAAGACCTGCCGGCCCATTGCCCGAACCCGGCAATGCCGCTGTGGTCCTCGCACCCGCGCGTGTTCCTCGACTTCGACCACCACGGCGATGCCAAGTGCCCGTACTGCGGCACCCAGTACCGCCTGGCGCCGGGCGTCGAGCTCAAGCACCACTGACCGGCACGGGCGCGGCCTCCGGGACCGCGCCTGGATCTTCCCCTGCTTCCGTGCAATACCGTGCGCCCGCGTGGCTGCCTGGCGGCCACCTCCAGACCATCTATCCGGCCACCTGCAGGCCGAAGCCGCCCGTGCGCTACCGGCGCGAGCGCTGGACCTGCGCCGATGGCGACTTCATCGATGTCGATCTCGTCGACGGCCAGCCGGGCAAACCGCTGGTGGTGCTGTTCCACGGACTGGAAGGCTCTTCCGATAGCCATTACGCACGCAGCCTGATGGCGGCCCTGCACGCACGCGGCTGGTCGGGCGCGGTGCCGCATTTCCGCGGCTGCTCGGGCGAAGCCAACCTGCTGCCGCGCTTCTACCATTCCGGCGATGCGCAGGAAATCGACTGGATCGTGCGCCGCCTGCATGCACGCGCCACCGGGCCGCTGTACGCCGCCGGCGTCTCGCTGGGCGGCAATGCGCTGCTGCGCTGGCTGGGCGAATCGGGCCAGGGCGCCGGCATCGTGGATGCCGCCTGCGCCATCTCGGCCCCGCTCGACCTGGCGCGCGGCGGCGCGGCGCTGTCCTCCGGCTTCAACCTGCTCTACACCCGCATGTTCCTGCAGACCCTGAAGCCGAAATGCCTGGCCAAGCTGGAGCGCTATCCCGGCCTGTTCGACCGCGCCGCCCTGCTCGCGGCGCGCGACCTGTACGCGTTCGACAACGTGGTCACGGCGCCGCTGCACGGCTACCGCGACACCGACGACTACTGGCACCGCGCCAGCGCGCGCCACGTGCTGGACGCGATCCGCGTGCCGACCCTGGTACTGAATGCCCGCAACGATCCCTTCCTGCCGGGGCGCTACCTGCCGTCCACGGCGGCGCCGGCGGTGACGCTGGACTATCCCGCGGAAGGCGGCCACGTCGGCTTCACGGTGGGACCGCTGCCGGGACGGATCGACTGGCTGCCGCAACGCATCCTGCACTTCTTCGACGGTGCGCCAGCGATGCGCGCGCCCGCGTCCCCCGAACCATGCGAAGCTTGAGGCCATGGACGACATCGTAAAACAGGCAATGGCCAAATGGCCGAACGTGCCGCACTGCTTCGGCTGGCTGGCACTGGACGCGCGCGGCAACTGGCGCATGCGCGACGAGGCCGCGCAGCGCGCCGGTGCGCCGGGCGACAAGCTGGCCAACGCGGCCCTGGTCGGCTTCATCAACCGCAACTACGCGCACGACGAGGAAGGCCGCTGGTATTTCCAGAACGGCCCGCAACGCGTGTACGTGAACCTGGAAGCGACGCCCTTCATTGCGCGTACCGACCCGGCCCAGGGTTTCCTGCTGCAGACCGGCCAGGCCCTGCTCCCCCAGGCGGCCTACCTGACCGGGGCCGGCGCGCTGGTCCTGCAAGCCGGCGAGGTGCTCGCCCAGCTCGACGACCGCGACCTCGAACAGGCGCTGGCATGCATGGAACTCGATGGCCGCCCGGCCTCGCCCGAGGCGCTCATGGCCTGGCTCGAGGACGGTGCCGGCACCCTGGCGCTGCGCGTGGACGAGCGCCGAATTCCGGTCGAACGCATCGCCGCCGACAGCCTTTCCCGCCGCTTCGGCTACGTGCAGAACCCCGCGTAGGGTGGGCGGCTCCATGCCGGCGCATGCCGTTCGCCGGCCCAGCCGCCGCCCACGCGTTCAGCCAGCCCCCGCACCGCCGATACGCCAGCCCAATGCCATGCAAGCCTGCGCCGACCGCGTGGGCGGCGCCAACGCCGCATCGGCACCACGCCCCGGGCACAGCCGCCCACCCTACCGTTCTTTTTCCTCTTCCTTCTCGGCCTTCTGGCGCGCCTTCAGTTCACGCTCGCGCGCATCGATGACCGCCTGGTCGTAGAAGGACACGTCGCCCGCCCTGCGCGCCAGCTCGAGCTGGGCCACCGCCGCCGGCAGCGCGCCGGCCACCACATAGGATTCCGCCAGCGCCATGTGCTGCAGGGCGATCCGGCCCTGTTTCGAATAGGCGCGCGCCAGCATGTCATGCAGCCTGGCGTCCTCGCGGTAGAGCTGGGCCTGGTCGCGCAGGTAGCGGGTGGCGTCGTCGTACCTGGCCGCGGCGATCAGCGCTTCGCCATACTGGTGCGCGAGGGCGCGCGACAAGGGATAGCGCTGGCGCGCCGCGTCCGCCTCCCTGACCGCCTCGTCGGCTGCGGACGGCGGCTGGCCCGGCGCCAGCTTGATCTCGATCGACAGCCCGGCGAACATCACCGCCCCGTCGCCCGCCTGCGATTCCACCGACAGCACGCCCTCCTTCGGCTTGACGGTGGCGCGCGCCTTGTCGAGCCAGGACTGGGCCTCGGCCAGCTTCCCCTGGCGCAGCGAAAGCACGGCCAGCCCGTACTGGGCGCCGGCCTGCAGGTGACGGTGCTGCTCCTTGAGCTGGGCTTCCAGCACGTTTCGGGTGTCGCGCCGGCCGCTGACGCTCTCGTCCTGCAGCACGCGGGCGCGCGCGCGCACCAGCTGGAAGTCGAGGTTGTCCACCCGCGCCTTCTTCGGAATCTCCCGGATGCGCGCCTGCATGTCGACCAGGCGTTCCGCCGTCAGCGGGTGGCTGCTCAGGTGGGCCAGCTGGGCCGGGATGTCGCCATACAGCTTGCTCGCGCTCTGCAGACGCTTGAAGAAGCCGGCCATGCCGGTGACGTCGTAGCCGCCGGCGGCCATGATCTGGAAGCCCACGCGGTCGGCCTCGCGCTCGGCGTCGCGGCTGAAGTTGAGCTGGCGCTGCACGGCCAGGCCCTGCCCGCCCAGCAGCACGCCCATCGCCGCATCCGGACTGGCCTTGGACGCGAGCGCGGCCAGGATCATCGCGGCCAGCGGCAGCAGCACGTCCTGTTTCTGCTGCCCCAGCGCGCGCGCGATGTGGCGCTGCGACACGTGGCCGATCTCGTGCGCCATCACCCCGGCCAGCTCGGATTCGTTCTGCGCGGCCACGATCAGGCCCGTGTGCGCGGCGATGAAGCCGCCCGGCAGCGCGAACGCGTTCAGGTTCGCATCGCGCATGGCGAAGAAGGAAAAGTCGGCGCCCGTCTCGCCGCGCGTACCCGGCACGCTCGCGACCATCGCGTTGCCGAGGTTGTTCAGGTATTCGATGATCGGGTCGTCGTCGAGATAGGCCGGGTCGCGCCGCACGTCGCGCATGATTTCCTCGCCCAACTTGCGTTCGAGGATAGGCGACAGATCCTGGCGCGCGGTGTCGCCCAGGGTGGGCAGGCGCGACGTGTCCGGCTTCTGCAGGGGCGCGGCGGGCGCGGCAATGGCGAAAGCGGCCGCCGTGCACAGGGCAAGGGCGGTCAACGCAGGGCGCCAGCGGCGCGCGGATGCTGGGCTGGGAGCGTATTTCACAATGCTATGATAACCCCATCCGCGGCCGCCTTGCTGTATGGCGGCACGCTTTGTTGACGACCTTATTCACATGGCAATGAGCACATCCCACCCTACCTCCGACCACCTCACCCACTTCGACGCCAGCGGCCAGGCCCACATGGTCGATGTCGGCGCCAAGCAGGACACCCACCGCATCGCGGTCGCCGCCGGTACCATCCGCATGCAGCCGGAGACACTGGCGCTGATCCAGTCGGGCAATGCGAAAAAGGGCGACGTGATCGGCATCGCCCGCATCGCGGCCATCATGGCTTCGAAGCGCACGGGCGACCTGGTACCGCTGTGCCACCCGCTGCCGATCACGCGGGTGACGGTGGATTTCGAGATCGACGCGCCGGCTTGCAGCGTGCACTGCCGGGCGCAGGTGGAAACCATCGGCAAGACCGGTGTGGAGATGGAAGCTTTAACGGCCGTGCAGGTTGGGCTGCTGACGGTCTACGACATGTGCAAGGCGGTCGACCGCGGCATGGTTATGACCAATATACGGGTGCTGGAAAAACACGGAGGCAAGAGCGGAGACTGGACGGCGCAGTACTAGGCCGCCTGCAGGGAACGCGCTCCCTGCCATCCCGCCTCGTTCACTCCTTTGAACAGCAGCCACAGGCAGACTGCGCTTTCTCCCAGAAAGGCCGGCAGCAGGATGGCCGGGAACAGCAGGTCCTGCAGGGGCGGATGGATGAACTTGGCGAAGCTGTTGACGAGATAGCAGGCGCCAACGATTTGCATGGCAAGGCCGAGCAGCGCGGGAAGGTAGGTGGACTTCCTGATCAGGTGTCCTACCAGTAGACACTGCACGCCGAAGAACACCAGCGCCACCCCGAAGGTGTTGGCGTGGGCGATCACGGCCGCGTAGCTCGCTGCCTGGCGCTGTGCGGCACTGGCGACCCTGGCCAGCCCCCCGTTGACGAGCGGATCGAGCGCCGCCTGCAGCTGCAGCACGCACAGGCTTTCGACGGCCAGCGATACCAGGCCGAAGCAGGCCACGGCCACGGCCAGGTTGCGGTGCACCGGCCGCAGCAGCACATACCACAGCGAGGTCAGCGCCACGGCGCACACCAGCAAGACCAGCTGCCCGGCGATGCCGAGCCGCCACAGGAAGGCGCCGGCGAGGATGCCCTGCGCGGTGGCGGCCGGGTCGCCCGGCACGACCAGGCTGGCCCGCACATAGGCTTCGCCGAACAGGCCGAGCACGATGATGAACAGGTACAGCAGTCCGGCGCTGCGTGCGACCAGCTGGATCCGGCCCTGGCCGGATTGAAGCCCATCCTGTTGCGGCATAGATCCTCGCTCATGCTGTGCAATACGGCTGAGCATAGGGAAGAGTGTATGGATGGTCAACGTTTTCGTGCCGCGCCGGCGTCCTGCCGCAAAAACGATGCGTGGCGCATGCGGGCGCCGCAAGCCTTCCCTTCCCCGCGTTGTTTATGTCACATGGTAAATTGCTGACCTGTACGCAAGGCGTCCGCCCTGCGCCGACATGATCACAAGGATGGAGAATGAGATTGCGCTTGTTGAAGATGCTGCCGATGCTGCCGATTGCGGCCGCCACCCTGGCCGCCACCACCGCCATGGCCGCGCCGCGCGGCTTTACCGTGGAAGACCTGGTGAACATGGAGCGGGTCGGCAGCCCGGCCGTGTCGCCTGATGCCAGCCGCATCGTGTACACCGTGCGCAGCACGGACATGGCCAAGAACCGCGGCCACACCGAACTGTGGATGGTCGACCTGCGCGCCGCCAAACCAGTGCCGCAGCGCCTGACAAATCACGCTGCGAGCAGCAGCGAACCGGAATGGTCGGCCGCCGGCGACGCCGTGTATTTCCTGTCGAGCCGCTCCGGTTCCTCGCAGGTCTGGCGCGTGCCGGCCGCGGGTGGCGAGCCGGTGCAGGTCAGCAGCCTGCCGCTCGACGTCGAGAGCTTCCGCGTGTCGCCGACGGGCGACCGGGTGGCGATGAGCCTGTCCGTGTTCCGCGACTGCGCCGACCTGGCCTGCACCAAGGACCGGCAGGATGCCAAGGCGCGGGACAAGGCCAGCGGCAAGCTGTACGACCGCCTGTTCGTGCGCCACTGGGATACCTGGCGCGACCAGCGCAACAACGTGCTGTTCTCGGCCCCGCTCGACGCCAGCGGCAAGCTGGGCGCCGCTCCGGTCAGCCTGTCCGGCACGCTCGACGGCGACGTGCCCTCGAAACCCTTCGGCGACCGCGAGGAATTCCGCTTCAGCCCGGACGGCAAGACCATCGTGTTCGCCGCCCGCATCGCCGGCAAGACCGAAGCCTGGTCCACCAATTTCGACCTGTACACGGTGCCCGCCGCCGGTGGCGCCGCGCCGCGCAACCTCACCGCCGACAACCCGGCCTGGGATACCAAGGGTGTGTTCTCGCCCGACGGCCGCACCCTGGCCTACCTGGCGATGGCGCGCCCTGGCTTCGAGGCCGACCGCTACCAGGTGATGCTGATGGACGTGGCCACCGGCGCGAAGCGCAAGCTGGCGGCCGACTGGGACCGCTCGGCCGGCAGCCTGCAATGGCGCGCCGACGGCAAGGCGCTGGTCGTCGACGCCGAAGACCTGGGCCAGCACCGCCTGTTCTCGATTGACGTCGCCAGCGGCAAGGTCAGCGCGCTCACCGACAAGGGCGCGGTCGGCGCCTTCGACCTGCGCGGCGACACGCTCGCCTACACCCAGGCCAACCTGGCGTCCGGCGCCCAGCTGTTCGCGATGAAACTGGGCGGCGCGCCGGTCCAGCTGACGGAGCTGAATGCCGAGCGCCTGGCGGATGTGCGCTGGGGCCGCTACGAGCAGTTCAGCTTCAAGGGTGCAAACGGCGATACCGTGTATGGCCACGTGATGCAGCCCTGGAACGCCGAGCCGGGCAAGAAATACCCGGTCGCCTTCCTGGTGCACGGCGGTCCGCAAGGCAGCTTCGGCAATGGCTGGAGCTACCGCTGGAATCCGCAGGTGTATGCCGGCGCGGGCTACGCCACCGTGTTCATCGACTTCCACGGCTCCACCGGCTATGGCCAGAAGTTCACCGATTCGATCAGCGGCGACTGGGGCGGCAAGCCGCTCGAGGATTTGAAAAAGGGCCTGGACGCGGCGGTGAAGAAGTTCCCCTGGCTCGACCGCGGCCGCAGCTGCGCGCTTGGCGCCTCCTATGGCGGCTACATGATGAACTGGATCGCGGGGAACTGGAACGACGGCTTCCGCTGCCTGGTGAACCACGACGGCGTGTTCGATTCGCGCGGCATGGCTTACTCGACCGAGGAACAGTGGTTCACCGACTGGGAAAACGGCGGCCCGTATTTCTCGGTGCCGGACAAGCATGAGAAGTTCAACCCGGTCCACCACGTGAACAAGTGGAAGACGCCGATGCTGGTGATCCAGGGCGACCTGGACTTCCGCATTCCGACCGCGCAGGCGCTGGGCACGTTTACCGCCCTGCAGCGCAAGGGCATCGACAGCCAGCTGCTGGTGTTCCCGGACGAGAACCACTGGGTGCTGAAACCGGCGAACTCGGTGCAGTGGCACCATACGGTGGTCAACTGGCTGGACCGCTACCTGAAGCAGTAAGGTAGAAAACAAAAAACCCGGGAGATCCCGGGTTTTTTGTTGGGTAGCCGTTGCCGGCTACGTCATGTCGGTATTAGCCTTCTGCTTTGCAGGTGCCTTCCGAGCCGATCACATCGCTCTGGTCTGCAGCAAGAACGTCGGTGGTGCAAGCCCAGGCGCCGTTGTCGTCACGGGTCAGGGTGATGACCTTGCCCTTGACCTTGGCCGGGCCGTCCATCACTTCGCAGGTCAGCGTGGTGCTGCTGGCGCCGAAGGTGCAGTTGGCGGTCGGCTTGTCAGCAGCGGCCAGGCCGGCGTCTTCCGGTGCGTCGATTTCTTCGCCCTGGTTCAGCTTCACGTCGAAGCCGGTCTTGCCTGCCGAGACTTCACCCAGCGCGGCAGCGAATTTCGACTTGGCGACGTAGTTCTGGTAAGCCGGGATCGCCACGGCAGCCAGGATACCGATGATCGCGACGACGATCATCAGTTCGATCAGGGTGAAACCGCCTTCAGCTTTTTTGGTTTGCATTTGCTTGATGTTCATTTTTCTCTCCAGGGTAGTGTTTCAGGTAATTGGGTTACTGCTTGTTGCCACGCATTACTATATGCAATCGGTGTGCCAGCCCTAAATACCCCGATTTTATTAGCGACGAGCTAACGAAACGGCCTGTTTGGCCAGGTTTTGGCTTGAGCTGTGACAAAATTTGTCATAGATGCCGGACAAATTTTGTTATCGAACACTTTCTGTGCCGCAATTTGTCATGCCTGGGGCATGGCTGGCATGCCAGCCCGGTTGACCTGCGTGGGAGCAGCGCGTGATGCCGGAGACGAAAAAAAGGGGAGCTCGCGCTCCCCTTTGTTTTACCAACTGGTCAGGATTACAGCATGGCCTTCAGCAGGCGAGCCATTTCCGACGGGTTCTTGGTAACGGTGATGCCGCAGGCTTCCATGATTTCCAGCTTGGCTTGCGCGGTATCGGCGCCGCCCGAGATCAGCGCGCCGGCGTGGCCCATGCGCTTGCCCGGAGGCGCGGTGACGCCAGCGATGAAGCCGACGACCGGCTTCTTCATGTTGTCCTTGATCCACTGAGCAGCGTTCGCCTCGTCCGGGCCGCCGATCTCGCCGATCATGATGACCGCGTCGGTGTCCGGATCGTCGTTGAACATGCGCATCACGTCGATGTGCTTCAGACCGTTGATCGGGTCGCCGCCGATGCCGACTGCCGACGACTGGCCCAGGCCCAGCGCGGTCAGCTGGCCGACTGCTTCATAGGTCAGGGTGCCCGAGCGCGACACGACACCGATGCGGCCCTTCTTGTGGATGTGACCCGGCATGATGCCGATCTTGATCTCGTCCGGGGTAATCAGGCCTGGGCAGTTCGGGCCCAGCAGCAGGGTCTTCGAACCGGCCTTGGCCATACGGTCCTTGACTTCCATCATGTCACGGACAGGGATGCCTTCAGTGATGCAGATTGCCAGGTCGAGTTCAGCTTCGACGGCTTCCCAGATCGCGGCGGCTGCGCCTGCCGGCGGAACGTAGATGACCGACACGGTGGCGCCGGTTTCCGACTTGGCTTCCTTGACCGATGCGTAGATCGGGATGCCTTCGAAATCTTCGCCGGCTTTCTTCGGGTTCACGCCTGCCACGAAGGCTTCACGGCCGTTCGCGTAGTCGCGGCACATGCGGGTGTGGAACTGGCCGGTCTTGCCGGTGATACCTTGGGTGATGACTTTGGTGTCTTTGTTAATCAGAATCGACATTTTTATTTCCTTCGCGAATTAGGCTTGGCCAGCGGCAGCGGCAACGACCTGCTTCGCTGCGTCTTCCATGGTGTCGGCGGAGATGATCGGCAGGCCCGAATCGGCCAGCATCTTCTTGCCCAGGTCTTCGTTGGTGCCCTTCATGCGCACGACCAGCGGCACCTGCAGCGACACGGCCTTCGATGCGGTGATCACGCCTTCGGCGATCACGTCGCAGCGCATGATGCCGCCGAAGATGTTGACCAGGATGGCTTTCAGGCCCGGGTTCTTCAGCATGATCTTGAATGCTTCGGTAACCTTTTCTGCGGTTGCACCGCCGCCCACGTCCAGGAAGTTGGCCGGCTCGCCGCCGAACAGCTTGATGGTGTCCATGGTGGCCATGGCCAGGCCGGCGCCGTTCACCAGGCAGCCGATGTTGCCGTCGAGCGAGATGTAGGCCAGGTCGAACTTCGATGCTTCGACTTCCGCCGGATCTTCTTCGTCCAGGTCGCGGTAGGCGACGATTTCCGGATGACGGAACAGGGCGTTCGCGTCGAAGTTGAACTTGGCGTCCAGGGCGATGACCTTGCCCGAGCCGGTCAGGATCAGCGGGTTGATTTCGGCCAGCGATGCGTCGGTTTCCCAGTAGGCTTTGTACAGGCCTTGCAGGTTGGTGCGGGCGTCGACGATCGACGCTTCCGGCACGCCGATCTTGCGGGCGATGTCGTCAGCCTGCTCGTCGGTCAGGCCGACCGACGGTTCGATCACGACGTTGTGGATCTTTTCCGGGTTGCTGTGCGCGACTTCCTCGATGTCCATGCCGCCTTCCGACGAGGCCATCAGCACGACCTTCTGGGTGACGCGGTCGGTGACCAGCGAAACGTACAGTTCTTTCTTGATGTCCGCGCCTTCTTCGATCAGCAGGCGGCGCACTTTCTGGCCTTCCGGGCTGGTCTGGTGCGTGATCAGCTGCATGCCCATGATCTGGTCGGCGTATTCCTTGACCTGTTCCAGCGACTTGGCAACCTTGACGCCGCCACCTTTGCCGCGGCCGCCGGCGTGGATCTGCGCCTTGACGACCCAGACCGGGCCGCCCAGCTCTTCAGCGGCCTTGACCGCCTCTTCCACGCTCATGCACGGAATACCGCGCGGAACGGTCACTCCGAATTTTCGGAGAATTTCTTTGCCCTGGTACTCATGGATTTTCATGCTGGCTTCCCTTCTTTTCTATGTACTGAATGAGTAATGCGGTTGAATGACAAAAATGACAAACATCGAATCCTAACCCGACACGGCCTTGATCGCCCAGCGCGGATAGTAGTTGGCCACGGCCGGTCCGTCGCTGCGCAGGGCATGGCAACGGTCGAGCTCGAATGGCCGTTCGGCCGAAGCAGGCTTGACCTGCGCGTCGGCGCGGGTGTCGAACTCGTCGTCGGCAAAGGCTTGCAGCGCTGCGGTCGGCAGCACCTGGGCCAATTCGGTCAGGTGGGTGCAGCCGAGCACGCCCGAGAGGCGGTCTTTCAGGTGCAGCCGGAAATGGTTCATCAGCGACAGGCCGATCAGCTTCTTGTAAGCGGGGCCTATCGTCTCACAGAAACCGGGATAAGGAACGGCATCGGACGCGGCTTCGGCGTCCACGATGTTCAGCGCGCGGTCGATGGTGACGCGCAGCTTGAGGTCGTGGACCGGGCTGCCGGCCGGGCGGGTACCGGATGCGAGCGCGATCTCGCGCGTCTTGATGTCGCGGATACTGGCATCCAGATCCCACAGGCCATCGTCGCGTGCGAAGACGTCGACGGTGATGGCGCGCGTATGCCGGAGCGAGCGCGAGACGGGAGGAGACAGGGGCATAAAAACCAAATGCCGCTTGCGCGGCGGTTAGTGGTGCAGCCAGTGTGCTTCATGCACGTTGTCGTAGCTTCTACGACAACAACCGCTCATGCGGCGCTGCTTAAACCGTGAAAGTTTAGCACAGGGCGTTGTCGGTTGCACTGCAACAGAGGTCATTTTTGCCGCACTGCAGCGATAAGAAGCGCGGATTCTTGCCGACTAGTTAAGCTTGCCTGGTGTGGACCTGGGATACAGGCGAGCCGGAATGCACAGCGCCAGCGTGCAGCGCCATCGTCCGTTGAGGAATATACCGCAAGGCATATCGGAGATGACGCTCCACGCTGGCGCCGGAACGCCCTTCTATATAGAAGAGGCAAATGAAAAGTGGGTGATACAACAGGCATGCGGCCGAGCCTGGCGTATCGTCGGAACAGGCCTGGGGCCAGGCCGGTTCCGGATCGCAGCAGACAACAGTGCCTGCTACAGCGCGTCGTCGTCGGGAGCGCCCTGCATCGCGGTCCGCGCAGCGCGTTGGGAGAAACCACGCTGCAGCAGGAAGCGCATCTGCTTGGCACGCTCGGCCGCATCGACGGCGACGGTACCGAACTTGCGCTGCCACACATCGATGGCGCGCGCCGTTTCGCTATCGGCAAGCGAGGCTTTGATGTCTTCCAGCGCTTCACCTTTGAGACCGTGGCTTTGCAGCTCGGCCATCACGCGGCTGTTGCCGAAACGCGCCGCCCGCCGGTTGATCAGCGATTCGGCGAAGCGTTCCTGCGACAGCCAGTTATTTTTTTCAAGAAAATCGAGGAGGGCTTCGACGTCGTCGCCCTCCTCGGCATAGCGGGCCAGCTTGCGCCCCAGCTCGAGCCGGCTGTGCTCGCGCATCGACAGGTAGCGAAGCGCGCGCGCTTTCAGGCTCAGCTGGGGTGCGGGCATAAACGGCGTACAGTGGCCAGCGTTCGGTGCTCAGCGATTACTCGCCGACTGCCTTCAGCTTGTCCTTGCCGCTGTCTTCGACAGCAGCCAGCACCGGCGGCAGTTCGCGCACACCCAGGGCGGCACGGACCTTGTTTTCGATCTCGCGGGCCAGGGCCGGACGTTCTTTCAGGTACAGGCGGGCGTTGTCCTTGCCCTGGCCAATACGTTCGCCGTTATAGCTGTACCACGAACCCGATTTCTCGACGATCTTGTTGTCGGCGCCCAGGTCCAGGATTTCGCCTTCGCGCGAGGTGCCTTCTCCGTACAGGATGTCGAAGTGGGCTTCCTTGAACGGCGGCGCGATCTTGTTCTTGACGACCTTGACCTTGGTTTCGTTACCGATCACCTCGTCACCCGACTTGATCGAACCGGTACGGCGGATGTCCATGCGCACGGAAGCGTAGAACTTCAGCGCGTTACCGCCGGTGGTGGTTTCCGGGCTGCCGAACATCACGCCGATCTTCATGCGGATCTGGTTGATGAAAATGACCAGGGTATTGGTGCGGTTGATCGAGCCGGTCAGCTTGCGCAGCGCCTGCGACATCAGTCGCGCCTGCAAGCCCGGAAGCGAGTCGCCCATGTCGCCTTCGATCTCGGCGCGCGGAGTCAGTGCCGCCACCGAGTCGATGACCACCAGGTCGACCGAACCCGAGCGCACCAGGGCGTCGGTGATTTCGAGGGCCTGTTCGCCGGTGTCCGGCTGCGAGATCAGCAGCTCGCCCAGGTTAATGCCCAGCTTCTGCGCGTAGCCCACGTCGAGCGCGTGCTCGGCATCGATGAAGGCGCAGGTGCCGCCCAGCTTCTGCATCTGGGCGATGGTCTGCAGCGTCAGGGTGGTTTTACCCGACGATTCCGGACCGTAGATCTCGACGATACGACCGCGCGGCAGGCCACCGACGCCCAGCGCGATGTCCAGGCCCAGCGAGCCGGTGGAAACAGTCTGCACTTCCTCGACCGGGGCGCTGGTGTCCATGCGCATCACCGAGCCCTTGCCGAACTGCTTTTCAATCTGCGCCAGGGCGGCTGCGAGCGCCTTGCCCTTTTCAGCGGCGTTTACTGCGAGTTTTTTGTCGTCCATGGTGTACTTTCAGCTGTGGAGTAGGCAAGGTAGGGTCGCTACCGCTAAAATCAAGAGAACTACTGTATATACATCCAGTTGTTCGAACCAGCAAAATCAAGCCACTACTGTATATAAATCCAGTGGTTTAGGCAAGCGAAAAAAGTCGCCCTGTTGTTATCTGCGAGGCTCGCATTGTTGCGATAAATCAAACACAATAGGGCCTTTTGAAGCACTAACGAATACCAAGGTGGCCCCATGC
>NZ_JAIWIA010000029.1 GCF_020176695.1 Massilia sp. MS-15
TTTGAAGCACTAACGAATACCAAGGTGGCCCCATGCGAATTCTGCTCGCCGAAGATGATAGCGTACTTGCCGATGGACTGACCCGTTCCCTGCGCCAGTCCGGGTATGCGATCGATTGCGTCAAGAACGGTCAGGATGCCGACACGGCCCTGTCCACCCAGGAGTTCGACCTCCTGATCCTCGACCTCGGCCTGCCCAAGCTGTCCGGGCTCGAGGTGCTGCGCCGCCTGCGCGCCCGCTCCTCGCTGCTGCCGGTCCTGATCCTCACCGCCGCCGATTCGGTCGAGCAGCGGGTCGAGGGCCTCGACCTGGGCGCCGACGACTACATGGCCAAGCCCTTTGCCCTGTCCGAGCTGGAGGCGCGGGTGCGCGCCCTGACCCGGCGCGGCGCCGGCGGCGGCCCGGCCGTGGTGCGCCATGGCCCGCTGGTCTACGACCAGGTCGGCCGCAGCGCCTACATCAACGACCAGATGCTCGACCTGTCGGCGCGCGAGCTCGGCCTGCTCGAGGTGCTGCTGGCGCGCACCGGGCGCCTGGTCTCCAAGGAGCAGCTGGTCGACCACCTGTGCGAATGGGGCGAGGAAGTCTCGAACAACGCGATCGAGGTGTACGTGCACCGGCTGCGCAAGAAGATCGAGGTCGGCGGCGTGCGTATCGCCACCGTGCGCGGCCTCGGCTACTGCCTCGAGAAATTCTCCGACGCCCCGCGCGGCACGGCGCCCGAGCCCAAGTGAACGAGCGCGACGCCGGACTGGCCGATCCGCCGCCTCCGGACCGGGGCGCGGACGAGGCCGGGTTCGCGCCCTACGTGCCGCCCAATCCCGAGCCGGACGAGAACATCCGCCACTCGCTGTTCGGCGAGATCCTCGACTGGATGCTGGCCCCGCTGCTGCTGCTATGGCCGATGAGCATCGCCATCACCTACCTGGTGGCGAAGTCGATCGCCAACCAGCCCTTCGACGACGCGCTGGAAGACCGCGTCACCGTGCTGTCGCAGCAGATCCGCACCGTGGCCGGCCAGCCGGTGGTGCAGCTGCCGGCCAGCGCGCGCGACGTGCTGCGTGCGGACGACGTGGACAGCGTCTACTTCCAGATCAGTGGTCCGGACGGCGCCCACATCGACGGCGACCGCGACCTGCCGCGCCCGCGTTCCGGCAATGGCACCGAACCTGTCCAAGGCAGCGCGGTCCTGTTCCGCAACGATACGATCCATGGCACACCGGTGCGCGTGGCCTATTCCTGGGTCGGCCTCGATCCGCTGCGCGAACGCGGCCCGGAACCGGGCCGGGCGGGCCAGGCCGAACAAGCGGAAAAAGCGGAACAGCGCGCCGTGCAGGCCCTGGTCCAGGTGGCCGAGACCCTGGACAAGCGCGCCCACCTGGCCAACGAGATCATCAAGGGCGTGATCCTGCCCCAGTTCATCATCCTGCCGGTGATCCTGGCCCTGGTCTGGTTCGCGCTGTCGCGCGGCCTGTCGCCGCTGGCCGAGCTGCAGGAGCGCATCCGCGCCCGGCCCCAGGACGACCTGTCGCCGATCGACCCGCGCCAGGTGCCGGAAGAGATTTCGCCCCTGGTCGGCTCCTTCAACGACATGCTGGAACGCCTGGCCCAGACCGTCGAGATGCAAAAGCGCTTCATCGCCGATGCCGCGCACCAGATGAAGACCCCGCTGGCCGGGATGCGCATGCAGTCCGAGCTGGCGCTGCGCCAGCACGATCCTGGCGAGATCCACCGCTCGCTCGAGCAGCTGGCCAAGAGTTCGGAATCGGCCACGCGCCTGGTGAACCAGCTGCTGGCCCTGGCCCGCGCCGAGAACCAGCCGCACGCCGGCCTGGCCTTCGAGCAGATCGACCTGGGCCAGCTGGCGCGCGCCACCGTGCAGGACTGGGTCCAGGCCTCGTTCACGCACCGCATCGACCTCGGCTACGAGCCGCCCGAGGGCGCCTCCGCCGCCCCGCTGCACATCGCCGGCAACGCACTGATGCTGCGCGAGCTGCTCTCGAACCTGATCGACAACGCGCTGCGCTACACGCCGCCGGGCGGCAGCGTCACGGTGCGCGTGCGGCGCGACGGCGAGCACGCGCTGCTCGAGGTCGAAGACACCGGCCCCGGCATCGCGCCAAGCGAACGCGCCCACGTGTTCGAGCGCTTCTACCGCATCCTGGGCAGCAACGTGCAGGGCAGCGGCCTGGGACTGGCGATCGTGCGCGAGATCGCCCAGCAGCACGGCGCCGAGATCGACATCTTCAACAACCCGCGCAGCCACGCGCCGCGCTTTCCCGGCTGCCTGTTCCGCCTGACCTTCCCGCCTCCCGCCCATGAGCCCGACGACGCCGACTGACCCCCTCCCTTCCCGCCCGCAGGACGAGGCGCATGCCCGGGCCAGGCACTGGCAGGCCACGCGCCGCCTGACCCTGGTCCTGCTGGCCCTGTGGCTGTGCACCAGTTTCGGCACCGTCTATTTCGCGCGCGAGCTGGCGCGCTTTTCCCTGTTCGGCTGGCCGCTGTCCTTCTACATGGCGGCCCAGGGCGCCTCGCTGGTGTCGCTCGCGATCATCGCGTTCTACGCCTGGCGCATGCGCCGGCTCGACCGCATGGCCGGAGGCCGGACATGAGCGCGAAGCCGCCCTACTTCCGCAAGCTGTCGCGCTACTACCTCTGGTACACGGCCTGCTTCGCCCTGTTCCTGGTGGCGCTGGCCCTGCTCGAGCAGGAAGGCATGCCGCGCCTGTGGATCGGCTACATCTTCATGTTCGCCACCATCGCCCTGTACGCCACCATCGGGGTGGTGGCGCGCACTTCGAACGTCACGGAATACTACGTGGCCGGACGGCGCGTGCCGGCCCTGTTCAACGGCATGGCCACCGCCGCCGACTGGATCTCGGCGGCCAGCTTCATCAGCCTGGCGGGGGGACTGTACCTGTACGGCTTCGACGGCCTGGCCTACATCATGGGCTGGACCGGCGGCTTCGTGCTGGTGGCCCTGCTCATCGCGCCCTACCTGCGCAAGTTCGGGCAGTACACCATCCCCGATTTTCTGGCGGCACGCTACGGCGGCGGCGCGGGCGGGCGCGGCGGGCCGGTGCGGGCGCTGGCGGTGGGCGCCACCATCCTGGTCTCCTTCACCTATGTGGTGGCGCAGATCTACGCGGTCGGCCTGATCGCCTCGCGCTTCACCGGGGTCGACTTCTCGGTCGGGATCTTCCTCGGCCTGGCCTCGATCCTGGTGTGCTCCTTCCTGGGCGGGATGCGCGGCATCACCTGGACCCAGGTGGCGCAGTACATCATCCTGCTGGTCGCCTTCCTGATCCCGAGCATCTGGCTGGCCGCGAAGCATGCCGACAACCCGGTGCCGCAGCTGGCCTACGGCTCGCTGCTGCCGAAGATCGCCGTGCGTGAGCAGCAGCTGAAGCAGGACCCGCGCGAAGCCCAGGTGCGCGCCGAATTCCAGCGCCGCGCCGAGAACTACGAGGCGCGCCTGGCCGCCCTGCCCGAATCCTGGCAAGCGGGCAAGCTGGAAGCCCAGCGCCGCCTGGCCGAGGTCCGCGCCAGCAATGCCTCGCTGGGCGAGGTGCGCCAGGCCGAGCGCGCCTTCAATACCTATCCCGGCTCGCCCGACGAAGCGCAGGCGCTGTGGCGCGAGCAGCGCGACGCCAACCGCGCGCGCGCCCGGCCGCCGGTGCCGCACGGCGTGCCCTTCCCCGGCGCCACCGAGGAAGAATCGGACAAGCGCCGCAACAACTTCCTGGCCGTGGTGTTCTGCCTGATGTTCGGCACCGCCGCCCTGCCCCATATCCTGATGCGCGCCTACACCACGCCCTCGGTCGACGAGACCCGGGTCTCGGTGTTCTGGACCCTGTTCTTCATCCTGCTGATCTACCTGACCATTCCCGCGCTGGCGGTGCTGGCCAAGTACGACATCTATACCTCGCTGGTCGGCAGCGACTACGCTTCGCTGCCGACCTGGGTCTCGTATTGGGCCAACGTCGACAAGGTCAAGCCCCTGCTCAGCATCGCCGACATCAACGGCGACGGCGTGGTGCAGCTGGCCGAGATCGCGATCGACGCCGACGTGCTGGTGCTGGCCACGCCGGAGATCGGCGGCCTGCCCTACGTGATCTCGGGCCTGGTGGCGGCCGGCGGCCTGGCGGCGGCCTTGTCCACCGCCGACGGCCTGCTGCTGGCGATCTCGAACGCGCTCTCGCACGACGTGTACTACAAGATGGTCGATCCGGGCGCCTCGACCCAGAAACGGGTCACCATCTCCAAGCTGCTGCTGCTCGCGGTGGCCTTCATCGCGGCCTATGCGGCCTCGCAGAAGCCGGCCGACATCCTCTCATTGGTTGGCGCGGCCTTCTCACTTGCTGGTTCTACGCTCTTTCCGGTGCTGGTGCTGGGCGTGTTCTGGAAGCGCGCCAACCACACCGGGGCGATTGCCGGCATGCTCACCGGCTTCCTGGTCTGCCTGTGGTACATGCTGCGCGCCAGCCCGACCCTGGGCGGCAGCCTGGATGCCTCCTGGCTCGGCATCCAGCCGCTGGCGGCCGGCGTGTTCGGGGTGCCGGCCGGGCTGCTGGCCACTGCCCTCGGCAGCCTGCTGAGCGCCCCGCCGAGCCGCAGCAGCCTGGGCATGGCGGACTACATCCGCGCCCCGGAACGCGACGGCCCCTAGCGTGGGCGTGCAGCGGCGCGACAAGGCATATGCATGGCGCATCGTTATGGGAGCGGGAGCTCCGCGGGGCTTCTGCCCGACTCCGAGTACTGGTATTGTTGGGTCGCCCCGCCGGGGCCCGACTTTCGAGAGAGTGACATGCCACCATCCTTCCGCCGCATGCTGCGCGGCGCCGCCCTGTCCGCCGCCTGCGCCGGCCTGCTGGCCAGCCTGCCCGGGGCGCTGCAATCTGCCCAGGCACAAGCGCCTGTGCAGGCGGCAGCCGCGCCAGCCACGGCCCCGCCGCCGCTCGCCAGCTTCTTTGCCAACACCGCTTTCGGCGGCGCCAAGCTGTCGCCCGACGGACGCTTCCTCGCGGTGCGCTCCGGCGCGCCCGGCAAGCGCGACTTCCTGGCGGTGGTCGACCTGCAGTCCAACAGCGCGACGGTGGTCGCGTCCTACGACGACGCCGACGTCGGCCGCTTCCAGTGGATCAGCAACGAGCGCCTGCTGTTCGACACCCGCGAAAAAGGCGTCGGCCCGGGCGATGCGCGCTTCGCGCCCGGCCTGTACGCGGTCAACCGCGACGGCAGCCGCTTCGTGGAACTGGCCGACCGCACCGGCCGTCCGTTCTCCACCGGCAGCCGCATCGTACGCAAGCTGCTGCCCTGGCACACCTACATGCTGGACCAGGAAGGGGCCCAGGATTCGGCATCCGTCTACGTCTCCAGCGCCAACATCGACGCCGACGGAGAGCTGCGCAGCGTCGACCTGCTGCGCCTGAACACCCTCACCGGCGCCACCCAGACCGTGCCGCGCCCGGCCGGCAGCGTGCGCAGCTGGACGCTCGATACCCGCGGCGAGCCGCGCCTGGCCACCACGCTCGAACGCGACACCCTCAGCCTGCACTCCCGCGACCCGGCCAGCGGCGCCTGGCGCGTGCTGGCCTCCTATCCCGCCTTCGGCGACGGCGCCGGTGCGCTGCAGCCGGTCGGCTTCGCCGGCGAAGGCAAGCTGTTCGTGCTGGCCCGCAGCGGCGGACGCGACACGACCGCGCTGCACCGCTTCGACATCGCCAGCGGCAGGATCGAGCCGGAGCCGGTGTTCGTCACCACCGGCTACGACTTCGACGGCAGCCTGGTCGCCAACCGCGAACGGGTGCTGGGCGTGCTGTTCCGCACCGATGCGCTGTCGAACGAGTGGTTCGATCCGACCATGAAGGCGGCCCAGGCGGCGGTCGACAAGCTGCTGCCGGCCACCATCAACCTGCTTTCCGTGCCGGCCCAAGCCGACGCTCCATGGATGCTGGTGCGCTCGTATTCCGACACCATGCCGGGCAGCTATGCGCTGTACAACCACCGCACCGGCCAGCTGAACAAGGTGGCCGACCTGCGGCCCGCGATCCAGCCGGCGCAGATGGGCCGCCAGCAGTTCGTGCGCTATAAGGCGCGCGACGGCCTGGAGATTCCCGCGCTGCTGACGCTGCCGCCTGGCGGCAAGCGTAGTGGCCTGCCACTGGTGGTGCTGGTACATGGCGGTCCGTATGTGCGCGGCGCCGCCTGGGGCTGGGATGCCGGCACCCAGTTCCTGGCCTCGCGCGGCTACGCCGTGCTGGAGCCGGAATTCCGCGGCAGCCTGGGCTTCGGCATCAAGCACTTCAAGGCCGGCTTCCGCCAATGGGGCCTGGCGATGCAGGACGACCTCGCGGACGGCGTGCGCTGGGCCGTCGCAAAGGGCTTCGCCGACGGCGCCCGGGTCTGCATCGCCGGCGCCAGCTACGGCGGCTACGCCGCCATGATGGGACTGGTGAAGGATCCGGACCTGTACAGGTGCGGCATCAACTGGGTCGGCGTCACCGACATCGGCCTGCTGTACAACGGCGGCTGGACCTTCACCAACGACACCTCGGACGAATTCAAGGCCTATGGCATGCCGCAGATGATCGGCGACCCGGTCAAGGATGCCGCCCGGTTCCAGGCCACCTCGCCGCTGGCGCAGGCCGCCCGCATCACGCGGCCGGTGCTGCTGGCCTATGGCGGCGCCGACCGGCGCGTGCCGATCAACCACGGGACCCAGCTGCGCAATGCCCTGGCCGCCACCAACCCCGACGTCGAATGGGTCGAGTATCCGGAAGAAGGCCACGGCTGGGCGCTGGAAAAAAACAGCATCGACTTCTGGGGACGGGTCGAACGCTTCCTGGACCGCAACATCGGCCGCGCCGCGGCCGCACCCTGACCAACCCTCCTGCAACCGAAACGATAAGCACCCATGCCTCCATTGACTTCCCTGTGCGCGCGCGTCCTGCTCGCATGCGCCCTTGGCACCTCCTTCGCGGCCGGCGCCCACGCCGCCAGTGCCGAACCCGCGCTGCCGCCGGTCGAGCTGTTCTTCTCCAATCCGCTGCTGGCCGATGCCGAGCTCTCTCCAAGCGGGCGCTACCTGGCGGCCGTGTCGGGCGCGCCCGGCCGGCGCGACATGCTGGTCGTGGTCGACCTGCAGGAAAACAAGGCCAATCTGGTGGCCGGCTACAAGGATGCCGACATCCTGCAGTTCCAGTGGGTGAACGACGGCCGCCTGCTGTTCAACGTCAGCGACAAGCAGATCGGCCCCGGCGGGCGCTACCTGGCCAGCGGCCTGTATGCGGTGAACCGCGACGGCGGCGGCATGCGCCAGCTGGCCAGCCGGCGCGGCGGCGGCCTGGCCGAAGCCGGATCGCAGATCGCCCAGGTGATGCTGCCCTGGCATACCTTCATGCTGGGCCAGCGCGGTGCCCAGGATTCCGACGAGGTGTACGTGCTGAGCAGCGACCCCGACCAGGACGAGAAGCTGCGCACCACCAACCTGCTGCGCCTGAACACGGTGACCGGACGGGCCCAGGCCGTGCAGCGCCCCGGACCGGTGGACAGCTGGGTGCTGGACAACGCCGGCGAGCCGCGCCTGGCGCTGAATGCCTCCGGTGGCAAGACCACCATCCACTACCGCGAACCGGCCGACGGCAAGTGGCGCAGCGTCGGCGAGTTCTCGACCTACGGCAGCAACAAGGGCGGCTTCTCGCCGCTCGGCTTCGGCGCCGACGGCAAGCTGTACGTGCGCGCCCAGGCCGGCAAGGACGCGGCCGCGCTGCACACGCTCGACCTGGCCACCGGCAAGGTCGACCCGCAAGGCGTGGTGGTGATGCCGGGCTACGACTTCGACGGTGGCCTGGTCAGCCGGCGCGGCAAGCTGCTGGGCGCCGTCATCGAGACCGACGCGCCGGGACACGTCTGGTTCGACAAGGACATGCAGGCGATCCAGCAGGCCGTGGACCGCCTGCTGCCGGGCGCCGCCAACATCCTCTCGGTGGCCGCCAGTCCGGACGCGCCCTGGGTACTGGTGCGCTCGATCTCGGACCAGCGCCCGATGGCCTATTACCTGTACAGCCCGGGCAGCGGCAAGCTGAACCCGGTGGGCAGCAGCCGCGAAGGGCTCGATCCGGCCCGGGGCGGCCGCCAGGACCCGGTGCGCTACAAGGCGCGCGACGGGCGCGAGATCCCGGCCCTGCTCACGGTGCCGGCGGGTGCGAAGAAGAACCTGCCGCTGGTGGTGCTGGTGCACGGCGGTCCCTACGTGCGCGGCAACCACTGGGGCTGGGACAGCGACACCCAGTTCCTGGCCTCGCGCGGCTACGCCGTGCTGGAGCCGGACTTCCGCGGCAGCCGCGGCTACGGCAGCGCGCACTTTCGGGCCGGCTTCAAGCAGTGGGGCCTGGCGATGCAGAACGACATCGCCGACGGCGCGCGCTGGGCCATCGCCCAGGGCATCGCCGACCCGAAGCGGATCTGCATCGCCGGCGCCAGCTACGGCGGCTATGCCACGCTGATGGGCCTGGTGAACGACCCGGACCTGTACAAGTGCGGCATCAACTGGGTCGGCGTCACCGACATCGGCCTGCTGTTCAACGGCCACTGGAGCTTCGATTCCGACCTGACGGACGACTGGAAGACCCACGGCATGCCCGTGATGATCGGCGACCCGGTGAAGGATGCCACCCAGTTCAAGGCCACCTCGCCGATCGAGCAGGCGGCGAAGATCACCCAGCCGCTGCTGCTCGCCTATGGCGCGGTGGACCGCCGCGTGCCGCTCTACCACGGCAACAAGTTCCGCGACGCGGTACAGGCGCACAACCGGCAGGTGGAATGGGTCGTGTACCAGGACGAGGGACATGGCTGGACCAGGCCGCAGAACCGCTTCGATTTCTGGAAGCGGGTGGAAGCCTTCCTGGGCCGGCACATCGGCCCGGGCGCCGTCAAGCAGTAAGCGCCGCCGCGCTATCCCATCAACCCGAAAGAAAAAAGAACATGCCCAAGCTTCCCCTCCTGTACGCGCGCCTGCTGTGCGTGCTGGCGCTCGGCGCGCCTTTCGCCGCCCCACTCCATGCCGAGCCGGCGCCGCCGCCCGCCACCGCCTTCTTCTCGCGAGCGCTGCTGGCCGACGCCGAGCTCTCGCCCAGTGGGCGCTACCTGGCCGCCCTCTCGGGCGCGGCCGGGGCGCGCGACAAGCTGATGGTGGTCGACCTCCAGGAAAACAAGGCGCAGCTGGTGGCCGGCTACGACAACATCGACATCCACCAGTTCGAGTGGGTGAACGACAGTCGCCTGCTGTTCAACGTGCGCGACAAGGAGGCCAGCATGGGCGGCGGCAACAGCCGGGCCGGCCTGTTCGCGGTGAACCGCGACGGCACCGGCCTGCGCCAGCTGGCCAGCCGGCGCGCCAAGGGCGCGGAAGAAACGCGCGACATGCTGCCCTACCATACCTACCTGCTGCGCCAGCGCGGCGCCCAGGATGCCGACGAAGTGTATGTGGTCAACCTCGACTACACCTACGCCGACCGCCAGCAGAACGCCGAGCTGCTGCGCCTGAACACGGTGACCGGCAAGACGCGCAGCGTGCCGCGCCCGGGCCGGGTGGACAGCTGGCTGCTCGACCACGCGGGCGAGCCGCGCCTGGCGACGTATTCGTCAGGCACCCGCACCAGCATCCACTATCTCGATCCGGCCAGCGGCACATGGCGCACGCTGGCCGAATACGACACGCAAGCCGGCGACCGCAATGCCATCCTGCCGCTCGGCTTCGGCCCCGACGGCAAGCTGTACGTGCGCAGCAAGGCGGGCAAGGACACCACCGCGCTGTACACCCTCGACCTGGTGACTGGCAAGCTGGGCGCCGACCCGGTGCTGGTCCTGCCGGGCTACGATTTCAGCGGCAAGCTGGTCGAGGGCGGCGGCAAGCTGCTCGGCGTCTCGGTCGAGACCGATGCACCGGCACAGGCCTGGTTCGACAAGGACATGGCGGCGCTCCAGCAAACCATCGACGCCCTGCTGCCGGGCGGTGCCAACCTGCTGTCGGTGGCGGCGCGGCCCGATGCGCCGTGGGTGCTGGTGCAATCCTTCTCGGACCTGCAGCCGCCGGTCTACCGCCTGTACAACCGCGCCACGGGCAAGCTGAAACCGGTCGGCAACAGCCGCGACGGCATCGATCCGGCCGCCATGGGGCGCCAGGAGCCGCTGCGCTACACGGCGCGCGACGGACGAGAGATCCCGGCCATGCTGACCCTGCCGGCCGGCGGCGCGAAGAAGAACCTGCCGCTGGTGCTGCTGGTGCACGACTGGCCCTACTCGCGCAGCAACCACTGGGGCTGGAGCGCGGAACAGCAGTTCCTGGCCACGCGCGGCTACGCCGTGCTGGAACCGGACTACCGCGGCAGCACCGGCTACGGCCAGGCGCACTTCCAGGCCGGCTGGAACCAGTGGGGCCTGGCGATGCAGGACGACCTGGCCGACGCCGCGCGCTGGGCCATCGCCCAGGGCATCGCCGATCCGAAGCGCATCTGCATCGCCGGCGCCGGCTATGGCGGCTACGCCACCCTGATCGGCCTGGCGCAGGACCCGGGCCTGTACAAGTGCGGCATTGCCTGGAACGCCGTCACCAATCCGGGCCTGCTGTCGGGCCGGAATGGCGACTTCTTCCGCGAGACGCTGGAGGACAGCAAGGCCTACGCCATCCGCGACCTGGTGGGCGACCCGGGCAAGCTGGCCGCGCCGCTGGCGCAGGCGGCCCGCATCACGCAGCCGGTGCTGCTGGCGCACGGCATTGACGACCGCTATGTGCCCTTCTACGACAGCACGCGCTTTCGCGACGCGCTGCGCCTGACCAACCCGGCGGTCGAATGGGCCGAATATCCGGGCGAGGACCACGCCTGGCAGCAGGACAAGACCAGGGTCGATTTCTGGAGCCGGGTCGACGCCTTCCTGGCGCGCCAGATCGGGCCGGGCGCAGCCCCAGTTCGGCCCTAGATCCTAAGAACGCCTGACAAAACACATACTTGCTTTCAAGGCAGCAGGGGCGTACTCAGCGTTGTTTCGAGCGTCCGCTATCGGCCTTGGATTCAAGCGGACGGTCGCAACTCGACGTAGCACACCAAATTAATTGGACGGGGACCGACGTATGCCTAGAGGGGCGCACCTGACGAATATCGCCAGCGGTTTGTGCGGATCGCTCTCGAGCCGGAACGATGAATTGGATGGTTACTGGTCAATCGGCCTACTACGCTCGCTGGCCGAGCGGCATGGTGAGTCCACGGTAATACTCGACCTGCTGACATCAACCATTCACCCATCGTCGTCCGAGTTCGCGCCCGTATTGGTGCGCTATCGCCACCTCCTTGCAAAGTTGGCAGACCTCTCGTGTATCCGACTTGAGGAAATCACGGCGGCACGAATCACGCTCGACTTCGCACCTCCACCTTAGCCCAGATTCGCTACCACAAGCCGCAATGGGGTGACCAGTTCACCGTGGCCGTAACCATCGACGCTGACGGTAGGCCGCCGGTATTGTCCATCACGCTGGCTATAGCCGGTCGCATGATCCTGCCGGGGAGAGCCGGTCAGCTCGCCCATCAGTTGCTAATGCGACGACCGCTTTGGGTTGGTTCCTGCTGTACACTCTAGGACAGCAGTCGGCCAAAAGCGGGCGGTCTCAAACAAGAACTTATTGGCTACCTTTTATTATCATGACTAGTGCCACCTTGCGCGTGTCGGTCTTTCTTGTTATTGCTGCGAACTTAGCGTCGTGCGTGCCAAAGCCACACGTAGTCCATCTGCGGCCTGCGGTGAGCGGCATCCTTGTCGAGGATGGGAAGCCGATCCCCGGCGTCGAACTCTTCTTAGGTAACTTCGCCGGCAACAATCAACCTTGCACTGACGTGTACGAGGTCGTTCCGGTGTCGCCTGCAGGCGATTTTTCATGGAAATCGACCCAGGACTACAAACTCGCAGATTCGCTGATCAATCCGGTTACATCGCGGCGCGTGCTGACGGTCCTCTGTATCCGGCATCCCAAGAAGGGCATACTGATCGGGGTAACCATGATGACGAAGCAAGAAAAACCCGTATCACTACGGCTTATTTGCGATGTTGCGCATCCGCGCTTCGGTATCACTAAGCCACATACTACGGGGGCCGTGGATGGGCAGGCTCAACACTGCGATGCGAGCACAACCGGTTAGAAATTTGGCGCCTTTATGAGTGACCGCGGATTCTTCCTAAAAGTCTGCAATGGGTCCAGGCTGTGTAAAAACCTTATGACCGTGTAAACGAACCCGGTTCGGTAAGCGTTGAGCCAGTATCTCATCCCTGGGGTGCCAAATGAAGCGCTTTATTGAAGGCGAAGACCGCGGGCAAGGCACGCTACTTCCAGAGCACCTGGATGACTACGTCACCGAGGAGAACCCGGTTCGCGTAGTCGACGTATTCGTCGATGAGCTGGACATGGCGAGCCTGGGTTTTGCGCGGGTAGTGCCGGCAAAAACTGGCCGGCCAGCGTACCACCCGGCGGTGCTGCTAAAGCTCTACATTTACGGTTACCTGAACCGCATTCAGTCGAGCCGCAGGCTCGAGCGCGAAGCGCAGCGCAACGTCGAACTGATGTGGCTTACCGGGCGCCTGGCGCCGGACTTCAAGACGATCGCGAACTTCCGCAAGGATAACGGCAAGGCCATCCGCAACGTCTGCAGGCAGTTCGTCGTCTTGTGCCAGCAACTGGGCCTGTTCTCCGATGCGGTCGTGGCGATCGACGGTAGCAAGTTCAAGGCCGTCAACAGCAGCGACCGCAACTTTACCGACGCCAAGCTCAAGCGCAGGATGGCAGAGATCGAAGCGAACATAAGCCGCTACTTGGCAGAACTGGACACGGCTGACCGGCAGGAGCCGACTGCTGCACAAGCGAAAAGCGTTCGCCTGAACGAGAAGATCGCAGCGCTGAAATCGCAGATGGCAACGCTCAAGGAAATCGAAGCAAAGCTGGAAAAGACTGGCGAAACGCAGATCTCGCTCACCGATCCGGATGCGCGCTCGATGATGACGCGCGGTTCAGGCATCGTTGGTTATAACGTGCAAACCGCAGTCGACGCCAGGCACCACCTAATCGTTGAACACGAGGTCACCAACAATGGCAGCGACCGCGATCATTGTCTGGCATGGCCAAGAAGGCCCGCACAGCGATCGGCACGACGACGTTGACAGCCATTGCCGACCGGGGCTACTTCAAGGGCGAGGAAATCCTGGCCTGTCATGAGGCTGGCATACGTGCTTTGGTGCCGCCTGCGAAGACTTCAGGAGCCAAGGCCGATGGCCGATTCGACAAGGCCGACTTCATATACGATCCCGAAAAGAACGAGTACCGATGCCCGGCTGGCGAAGCCTTGATTTGGCGCTTTTCCAGTGTCGAGAAGGGCATGACGAATCACCGCTACTGGAGTTCGCACTGCAAAGACTGTCCGCTCAAGGACAAGTGCACGCCGAGCGCGCAGCGGCGCGTGACGCGCTGGGAACATCAGGACGTGCTCGACGACATGCAGGCGCGTCTTGAACAGACGCCTGACGCCATGCGCATCCGGCGCTCAACTGTCGAGCATCCGTATGCAACGATTAAGGCGTGGATGGGATCGACGCACTTTCTAACCAAAGGCCTGGAGCGTGTGAAGGTCGAAATGAGCCTGCACGTACTCGCCTATAACTTCAGGCGTTTGCTCACGCTGCTCGGCATGCAGGGCATGCTGGCAGCGATCAGGGCGTATGCCCGTTTTCCGCCGTCAAACGGCTTATTCAGCGCGCTTTTCCTCTGTGCCTTGCCGAAAACGGGAAAATTACGTCGCCTACGCCCGGGCGCTTCCATCTACTTCTGAACATGCCGTGCGCAGTACAATTCGACGTACCGATTCAGTTCATGAGTTTTTACACAGCCTGGGCCGATTACGGACCTGTTATAAGGTCCGCTTATGACCCATTGCGGAAGTTCACGGAGGGAGTTCCTGACCACGTAAACAGCTTACGGCATCGCAGCGACCGACTGTGTACCTAAGGAAGCGCTGAACAAATAGGTTGTGTGGCCGTTCCGACGTGACAAGACCTGCACCAGACCGGACCGTGGTCGAGATCAGCTATTTTTCGCGCTCCAGCTTGGGCGTCACGCTCGTTT
>NZ_JAIWIA010000003.1 GCF_020176695.1 Massilia sp. MS-15
TTGCAATATGAGGCTTCATGGCCATTCCAGCTCAGGGCGGTCCGCGTGTGCACGGGACAGCCGGATTTGCGTTAAGGTACGGCTCCTCCGTTCTTTCCTGCATCCATGTTTTCCGTCGTCCTGAACATCGCTGGCACCCTGTTCCATCTGTACCTGGCCGCGCGCCTGCATTCGCTCGAGGCGGTGCGCGCGCGCGTATCGCGGCGCGCCTGGTGGACCGGCGCCCTGCTGGTGTGGTTGCTGTATATCGCCGGGGTGCACATCGGCGACGCGGCGCTCGACTGGCGCTGGTGGCCCGGACAGTTCGCCTTGACCTGGCTGGGCATCAGCTTCGTCATGTCGCTCGGCCTGCTGGCGGCGGACCTGGCGGGCGGCTTCGGGTTCTGGTGGCGCGCCCATACGCAGACCCTGCGCACGCTTGGCGCCGGCGGCGGCGTGCTGCTGGCGGTCTTCGCCCTGTTCCAGGGCATGCGCGCGCCGGTGATCGTCGAGCATGAAGTGCACCTGCGCGGGCTGCCGCAGGCGCTGGACGGCACCGTGATCGCGGCCGTGAGCGACATCCACCTCGGCGCCCAGCGCCGCTCCGCATGGCTGGCCGCGCGCGTGGCGCAGATCAACGCGCTGGAACCGGCCGCGGTACTGCTGCTGGGCGACCAGGTCGAGGACGACCCGGTCGGCGCGCCCTGGCTCGCGCCGGCCCTGCGCGGCCTGCGCGCGCCGCTCGGCGTGTGGGCGGTGACCGGCAACCACGAATTCTATGGCGAGGCCGAGACCACCGTGCGCGAGTTCGAGGCGGGCGGCGTACGCTGGCTGCGCGACCGCCGGGTGGAGCTGGCCCCGGGCCTGACGCTGGCCGGGATCGAAGACGTCGGCCGCCGCATGCGCAGCGGCGGCGGCTACACCGAGGGACTGGCGCGCACGCTTTCCACGGCCAGCCCGGGCGCGACGATCCTGTTGGCGCACATCCCCGCTCCCGCGCTCATCGACGCGGCGCGGGAGCGCGGGGTCGGCCTGATGCTGTCCGGGCACACGCACGGCGGCCAGATCTGGCCTTTCGGCTATGCGGTACAGCAGCGCTTCGCCCGCTATGCCGGCGCCTACGAGGTGGGCGGCATGCGGCTGTACGTCACGCGCGGCGCCGGCAGCTGGGGGCCACGCATGCGCCTGTGGCGGCCGGGCGAGATCCTCAGGCTGACGCTACGGGCGGCGCCGGCGGCGCTTTAGTCCGGCAGGCGGGCATCACGCGCCAGCAGGTCCTGCAGCGCGTCGCGCGACAGCGCGGGGCTGAAATAGTAGCCCTGCATCTGGTCGCAGTCGTGGGCACGCAGGAAGGCCAGCTGCTCGCGTGTTTCCACCCCCTCGGCGATGACCTGCAACTTGAGGTTGTGGCCGAGGGCGATGATGGCGCGCGTGATCACCATGTGGCCGTCGTGGCCGACATCGCCCAGGAAGGAGCGGTCGATCTTGATGTAGTCGACCGGGAACGTCTGCAGGTGGCTCAGGCTCGAGTAGCCGGTGCCGAAATCGTCGATCGACAGGCGCACGCCCAGGGCCTTGAGCTGGGCCAGCGCGTCGCGCGCTTCGTTGGGCTGGTCCATGAGCTGGCTTTCGGTGACCTCGAGCTCCAGCCGGCGCGGGTCGACCCCGTGGCGGCGCAGGGTCTGGCCGAGGCGCTCGGCGAACTGGCGCTGACGTAGCTGGCGGGCGGACAGGTTGATGGCGATGACGAAGTCGTCCAGGCCGTGTGCCGCCATCGACTTGAGCGCCATGCAGGTCTCCTCGATCACCCATTCGCCCAGCGGCACGATCAGGCCGGTCTCCTCGGCCACCGGGATGAAGCGGTCGGGCGGGATGATGCCCTCGACCGGATGGCGCCAGCGCACCAGGGCTTCGGCGCCCACCACCCGGCCGCTGCGCAGGTCGACCTTGGGCTGGTAGTCGAGTACCAGCTCGCGCTCGCGGATCGCGCGTCCGAGATTGGCCTCGAGCATCAGGTACGCGTGCACGATCTGGTTCAGCTCGGCGGAATGGAACTGGACATTGTTCTTGCCAATGGTCTTGGCGTGGTACATGGCGGCGTCGGCCGCGCGCATCATCTGCTCGGGACTGTCGCCATCGTCGGGAAACAGGGCGACGCCGATGCTGGCGCCGGGCAGGATTTCCTGCCCATCGACCCGCAGCGGCGCCATCACGGCCAGGCGGATGCGCTCGACCAGGTCGGCCAGCTGGGCACGGCTGGCCGGATCGCAGAGCAGCAGCACGAACTCGTCACCGCCCATGCGCGCCACCAGGTCGTCCTCGCGCATCCCGGCGCGCAGGCGCTGGGCCACTTCGCGCAGCACGGCGTCGCCGGCGTCGTGGCCGAAATGGTCGTTGATGTGCTTGAAATTGTCGAGGTCGAGGAAGGCCAGCGCCACCATCGTCCCCTTCAGCGCCGCGCCTTCCAGCGCCTGGCGCAGCCGCTCCTGCAGCAGGGTGCGGTTGGCCAGGCCGGTGAGCGGGTCGTGGTGGGCCAGGTGGTGCAGCCGGCGCTCGTAGTGGCGCGCCTCGGTGATGTCGCTGATGACCCCGACGAAGTGGCTGATCTCGCCGTCCAGGTTGACCACCGGGTCGATGCGCAGGTCGTTCCAGAAGATCTCGCCGTTCTTGCGCAGGTTGCGCAGCACGGCGCGCACGCTTTCCTTGCGCTTGAGCGCCATGCGGATGCGCTGGCGTTCGTCCTCGTCGCAGCCGTCAAGCCGCATGAAGCGCGGGTCGCGCCCCTTGATCTCGGCCAGCGTGTAGCCGGTAATGCGTTCGAAGGCCGGGTTGACGTATTCGATGCGGTGCTCGTGCTCCTCGCAGCGGGTGATGACGATGGCGTTCAGGCTTGAATAGATGGCGCGCTCGCGCACCCGCAAGCCATGCTCGGCCTGCTTGCGCATGCTGATGTCGAGCCCGGTGCCGAACACGACCGGCACGTTGCCCAGGCTGGTGCGGGCGCACTGGAACAGCAGGCTGGTGCGCCTGCCCTGCCTGCCGACCAGCTCGGCCTCGTGGGTGGAATAGCCGTGCTCGAATGCGCGCCGGATGTTGTCGACCACCACCTCATGGTCGCGCGCGTCGAAGAAGCCCTGGACGTTAGCGGTTGGCAGTTCGTCAGCCGGCATCTCGAGCGCTTCTTCGAGCAGGCGGTTCCACAGCAGCAGGTGGCCGCTCGGGTCGATCACGTAGAACACGCAAGGCAGGGCCTCGACGATGTCGGCCACCGGCAAGTCCTGGATCAGGGCGTAGCGCGCCGGAAACTGGCCGGGCCGGGGAATGACGATGACGCTGAAGCTGCTGGCCGGACCGGGGTCGAGCGCGCGCGGCGCCACCATCACGCGCACCGGCAGGCGCCGGCCGTCGGCGCATTTCAGCACGGCGTCGCTCTCGGCCTCGGCGCGTGCCGCCAGCTGGGGCAGCGGATCCGGCGGGTCGGCGAACTCGACGATGCGCAGCAGGGGCATGCCCTGGATCTCGGCCGCGCCATAGCCAGCCAGCTTCTCGCAAGCCTTGTTCCAGCTCGTCACGATGCCGGCGGCATCGACGACCAGCACGGCAAGAGGCATGGGTGACAGGTTCAAGATTTCTCCCGCGGCGCCCGGCCGCTTGCAGAACGCCGCGAGCGCGTAAATACGCAGCATGATAGCGCAGCGGCCAGTACCGGGACGCACGCCTGCCTGGCCGGCGTGCGCCGCAGAGGCTTACAATGCAGTCCTGGCCGCCTGGCCAGGCAGGGGAGCGGCAATGGTGGTCATCGATCCGGGAGAAGTCGAGTTCAGCGCGATCCGGGCGCAGGGTCCGGGCGGGCAGAACGTCAACAAGGTGTCGTGCGCGGTGCACGCGCGCTTCGACGTGGCCGCTTCCTCGCTGCCGGCGGCGGTCAAGGAACGCCTGCTGGCGCTGCGCGACGCCCGCATCACGCGCGAAGGCGTGATCGTGCTCAAGGCCCAGGGCTCGCGCAGCCTGGAACAGAACCGGCTGGACGCCCTGCAGCGCCTGCAGGCGCTGGTCGACCAGGCCGCCACGGTGCCGCTGGCGCGCCGCCCGACCCGCCCCACGCGCGGCTCGCAGCTGCGCCGGCTGGATGGCAAGGCCCGCAGCGGGCGGGTCAAGGCCCTGCGCGGCAAGGTCCTCGACTAAGGCCGACCGAACCAGGACGGCCGCGCCACCGGCTCAGCCGAACAGGCCGTGCAGGTACCAG
Source organism: Massilia sp. MS-15 (assembly GCF_020176695.1). Taxonomy (GTDB): domain Bacteria; phylum Pseudomonadota; class Gammaproteobacteria; order Burkholderiales; family Burkholderiaceae_D; genus Telluria; species Telluria hydrophila. The sequence continues at coordinate 4,226 of NZ_JAIWIA010000003.1, forward strand.
CGCGGCTCGGCGTCCTCGCCAGCGCCGACGATGCGTTCGCGGTAGATCCAGTACAGCGCGTGGTCCTGCCCTTCGGCGATGAAGTAGTCGCGGGTCTGGGTCTCGCTCCACCAGCCGGCTTCGATGCGCTCGGGCGTGGAGGCCACCCGCAGCGGCGAACCATAGAAGGGCCGGTGGTTGCGCATCAGCAGCGCGATCGGCTTGGCCAGCAGCCAGCTCGGACGCGGCAGGCTGGCCAGGTCCGGCGGCAGGCGGGCCTGGCTGCGCGCGCCCTGCCCTGCCGCGCGCAGTTCCTGCACCGGCACCCATTCGTTGGCGACCTCGGGCCGGTAGTCGGCCTGCGGCAGGGCCTGCAGCACGTTTTCCGGCCCCAGCCGCGCCACCAGCAGCTCGAGCATGCGCATGCGGTCTTCCTCGCTGCCGCCGGGCTCGGGGAACAGCGAGGCGGTCGGCGGCGCCATCGGCCGCAGCTGCCGCGCTTCCAGGCCGAGCCCGATCACCGGCGCCGGCAAGGCCTGGCGCGCCAGCCTTTCCTTCAGGAGGCGCACCAGGTGCTCGTCGCGCCAGCCGGGCTCGGCCAGGGCAATCTCGAGCGCGGTCGGCGCCATCGCCACCCGTCCGCGCTCGTGCTCCATCAGCAGCGTGATGCGCTCCACCGCCAGCTGGCGCGCGCACAGCCAGCCGGTCAGCTGCAGCACCAGGTGGTGGGCGCCGGCCAGCAGCAGCTCGGCCTGCTCGATGCGGTCGAACAGTTCCAGCCGGGCGCGGAAACTGTCGGGCGCGACCACCCAGTCGAACAGTTCGGGCTGCAGGCCGTGGGCGGCGTCGAGCATGTCGAGCAGCGCGCGCCCGCAACGCCGCTGCAGGCCCGGGCGCGGCAGGCGCCGCAGTTCGCCCAGGCGCTCGCAGCCGATGCCTTCGAACCAGGCCAGATACGGCCGCGCCGGCGGCAACAGCGCCACCGGCAGGCGCGCCAGGTGGCGCTCGAGCGAGGCCATGCGCAGCGCGCGCAGGGAGCGGCGGGGACGGCCGCTCCGTCCGCCCTGCGCCCCATCATGGGACCAGCCTGGTGAGCCGGCGCGCGCCAGCAGCCAGGCGCCGCGCGCCGTCGGCGCGCAGCTGATGGCGGCGCTGAAGCCGAGCGTGCGCAGGCTGGCGCGCACCCGTGCGCACAGGGCGCGGATGCCGCCGAACAGGCGCAGGCTGGCGCCAATGTCGAGTAGTAGCGTCGCTTCTTCCTGCTGCGCGACCTGGGGCGTGAATTGCAGCATCGCCAGCGCGACCGCATCGAGCGCCTCGGCTTCACGCGCCGGGCTGCGCTCGTGCAGGCGCGCCCCGGGCATCAGCATCAGCACGCCGCCACGCCGCATGCCGGGACGGATCCCGGCGGCGCGCGCCGCCGGCGACATCGCCAGCACGCGCTCCTGCTCCAGCACGACGCTGCCGGGGGCGGTGCGTTCCCCGCCGGACGCGTCACTGAGCCAGCTGGGGCTGAAGACGTCGAGTGCCAGCTGGGGCAGGTGCAGGCCGATCCACAAACGCATGTCGTTGCAAGAGAGAAGAAGTAAGGGGCAGGCCAAGCGGCAGGAACAGGGGCGCCTCGCGCCGCGGGCCGCGGCGCTTGAGGAAATCGATGTGCAAACCGCCCGCCGCCGGGCGCAGCGCCAGGCGCAGCGGGGCCGGCGAGGCGTCTTGCGCCGCGGCCAGCGGACGCAGCATGAAGAACAGGGTTTCGCCGCCCTGGGCCGCCAGGTGCAGGCGGCGCAGGCTTTCGCCGCGCGCATGGCAGGCCCAGAACAGCAGTGCGCCGCAGCTGCCGCTGCGCAGCACCTGCTCGGCCGCCCACAGCGCGTCGGCGCCACGTTCGGTGCGCAGCCACAGCAGCTGCGAAGGCGGCAGTCCCAGCGCGGCCAGCGCCAGGGCCTGGGGCGGATGGGGTGGCTGCAGCAGGACGATGCGGCGCGCGGCGCAGGCTTGCAGCGCCGGACGCAGCAGGCGCATCTCGCCGATGCCGGGCTGCTGCTGCAGGAGCTCGACCAGGCTGCCGACCGGCCAGCCGCCGCCCGGCAGCTGGGACGAGAGCGGCGCATGGCCGGTATCGACGCAGCGCGTGCCGGCGCGCGCCAGCTGCGAAGCGCGCCATAGCGAAGGGTGCAGGGCCTCCGGCGCAACAGGGGCGCAGGCCCCCGCGTTGGATGAGAGGTTCATGGGAGTTGGCAAACAAATACTGTATAAACATACAGTACTCGCTGGGCCGTGATTTGGCAAGATGTATTCATTCTGGACATACCAGTCAGGGCACTGGTATTGACAGAAGCTAAAGCTGCCGCAATGCAGAAGCATGCGGGCCGCGCTGGCAAATCGTGGAATAATGCTGGCTCTTCAATTTTTATCCAGCCAATGCACAACCTGTCTCCCGCACGCCACGGAGTCCGCCTGTGACGACGCTCCAGCTCACCGGCGCCATCCTGTTCGCGATCGCCCTCGTCCATACTTTCTCCACCAAGCTGTTCCATACGCTCGCGCGGCGCCATCCGCGCCATGCAGGGCTGTTCCACCTGCTGGGCGAGGTCGAAGTCGTGTTCGGCTTCTGGGCCTTCGTGCTGATCCTGGCCATGGCCCTGCTGGCCGGCGGCAGCGAGGCCGTCGCCTATGCCGAATCGCGCCAGTACACCGAGCCCCTGTTCGTGTTCGTGGTGATGGTGATCGCGGCCTCGCAGCCGGTGCTCGACGCCGTGCGCGACCTGCTGGCCCTGATCGCGCGGCTGGCGCCGGTGCGCACCGAGGTCGCCCTGTGCTGGCTCGGCCTGGCCCTGGTGCCGCTCGCCGGCTCCCTGATCACCGAACCGGCCGCGATGACCCTGGCCGCCCTGATGCTGGCGCCGCAGGTGTTCCGCCCCGGCGTGCCCGAATGGCTCAAGTACGGCGCGCTCGGCGTCCTGTTCGTCAACGTCTCGATCGGCGGCACCCTCACCTCCTATGCCGCGCCGCCGGTGCTGATGGTGGCCGGCACCTGGGGCTGGGACAGCGCCTTCATGGCCTCCACCTTCGGCTGGCGCGCCGCGCTGGCGGTGCTGTGCAATGCCACCGTGGTCACCCTGCTGCTGCGCCGCCACCTCGCTCCCGGCAATATGGTGCAGGACGTGCGCATGCCCCGCATCGTGTCCGCCGTCCACCTGCTGCTCCTGGCCGGGGTGGTGCTGGCGGCCCACCATCCGGTGCTGTTCATCGGCCTGTTCCTGTTCTTCCTCGGGTATACCCAGGCCTATCCGAAGCACCAGTCGCCGCTGATCCTGAAGGAAGGCCTGCTGGTCGGCTTCTTCCTGGCCGGGCTGGTGGTGCTGGGCGGCATGCAGCAGTGGTGGCTGCAGCCGCTGGTGTCGAGCCTGGAGCCGACCGCGCTGTTCTTCGGCGCGCTGGCCCTGACGGCAATCACCGATAATGCGGCCTTGACCTACCTTGGTTCGCTGATCGAGGGGCTGTCCGACCATGCCAAGTACATGCTGGTGGCCGGCGCGGTCGGCGGCGGCGGGCTGACCGTCATCGCCAACGCACCGAATCCGGCCGGCGCCGCCCTGCTGCGCGAAGGTTTCGAGGACGGCTCGATCGGCATGGGCGGGCTGTTCCTGGGGGCGTTGGGGCCGACCTGCGTGGCGGCGGCGCTGTTCCTGGTGTGATCCACCCGCGGCGGGTGCGGGCAAATGGAGGATGCGATGGACGAGGCGATGACGGATGACATCCTGGTGCACAAGAGTGGCACCATCGCGCGCTGCTGCCGGCGCGCGCGCGAGGAGTACGAGAAGGATCCGACCACGTTTTCCAGCGACCTCACGCGCCAGGACGCCGCTACCCTGAACGTGATCCGCGCCTGGGAAGCGGCGATCGAGATGGGCGACTACGTGATCGGCAACGCCCGTCTCGGCCTGCCGCAGGACGAGCGCGAAGTCATCAGCCTGCTGGCCGAGCATGGCTGGATCGCACCCACCCTGGCCGAAGACCTCAAGCGTACCGGCGAATTCTGCCGCGCCGAATGGGACTACCAGCAGGCGCCGCTACCGGCCCTGGTAACCATCCTCAAGCGCGGACTGGACGATTTCACCCTGTATGCCCAGGCCCTCGTCACGGGGGACCGGATCAACACCCCAAACGCGAATTTGTAAATATTCGTTTCAGTTTGATGCCGGCGCTTGAAAGTTCCAGGCCTCACCGTAATGTGATCCATAACTGGGATCGACACGGTGGGCATCATGAATACCATCCGAGCAACATCTGCAAGGCATGGCGTCAAGCGCCGAACGCTACCCCCGCCACGCAAGCCGCGTTGTGCCTTCTATCCCCTGCTGGGCATTTGCCTGGTCGTCCTGACTGCCGTGCTGGCCTACGGCGCCGTGTATCTCCTGCTGCGCTGAGCGGAAGGGGCGCCGGCGTGCGCTGCCGCCTCAGCGCGCCGCATAGTAGCGGCTGAGTTCCACGATCTCCGCGTCGCTCAGGCCGTGCGCGGCGTTGCGCATCTGGCGATTGATGTCGTTGCGGCGCCGGCCGTCGCGAAACGCCTTCAGCTGGTCGTGCAGATAGGTTTCCGACAGCCCTTCCAGCACCGGCGTGGCCGGGCGCAGTGCATGCGGGCTGTGGCAGGATGCGCAGGCCCCGATCGAGCGCATCGGATCGCCATTGCGCACCAGGCGCGGCGTCTGTTCCGCCACTGGCGCTACCGCGGCGATGCGCTCGCGCTCGAGCGAGGCATAGTAGGCGGCCAGGTCGCGCATGTCCTGGTCGCTCAGCTCTCTGACCAGTGGCTGCATGATGGCGCTCGGCCGGTGGCCGGAAGCGAAGTCGCGCAGCTGCTTGTACGTGGCCGAGGCGGGCTGTCCCGCCAGGTGCGGCGTGCCGGCCGGGCTGGTACCACGCGCGCCATGGCACATGGTGCAGGCCATCGCCAGGCTCGCGCCCTTTCCCACCGATGCGCCTTGCGCGCCGCCCATCATGGTCGCGTTCACGATGACCCTGCTGGGATACTGGCGCGCATCCTCCGGCAGCGCCGCACCCTGGTAGGGTGCCGGGGCGCCGGCGGCGCTGCAGATCGCTTCCCACAGGCTTTCCATGGTGGCGCGCGCATGGGCCCGCGGCACCCAGACGAAGCCCACCAGTGCCGCCGCAAACGCGATCGCCACCAGGATCGCCACGCTCCAGGTGAACCAGCGGTTGCGGAACGAAAAGGTCTTTTCCATGTTCATGGCTGTGCTCCCACTGGCACCGCCGGCACCGAGGTTTGCTTCAGCGCCATCAACTGGCTGATCGGGTAGCCATAGTTCACCACCGATAGCCCGATCATCAGCGCCAGCCACAGCGCATAGCCGTTCAGTGCGGCCGGCAGGCGCCCGCCCGCCTGCACCGGCTGGCTGAAGCGGAATTCCGGCAGCACGATGGCTTCGCTGCGGTGGCCGCGCAGCAGCACCAGCAGGAACAGCAGGCCAGACAGCACCAGCAGCAGGCCGCCGAAGAAGGTGATGATCACCGTGATCGCCTGGGGCGCGATCTCGGGATGGCTGTAGTCGAAATACGCCATCCGGCGCGGCATGCCGAGGATGCCGGTAAGGTGCCAGGGGAAGGTCAGCACGATCATACCGACGAACCATAGCCACAACTGGGCGCGCATCATGCGCCCGGCCACCAGCGCCTTGCCGGTCAGGTGCGGCCACAGGTCATAGGCGAGGGCAAAATACATGATCACGATGGCGCCGCCGAAGATCAGGTGGAAGTGGCCAGTGATCCATTGCGTGTTGTGGACGGCAAAGTCGAGCTGGTAGCTCATGTTGATCAGGCCACCCGCGCCACCGAAGCCAAGCAGGATGAATGAGAACGCCACCGCCAGCATCATCGGGTTCTTCCAGGGCAGCCGCCTGACCCAGCCGAAGGCGCCGGTGCCGCCGCGCAAGCGCCCGGCGATCTCGACCGAAGCAGTGATCGTGAAAATGGTCAGCAGGGTCGGTACCGACACCATGCCGGTAAAGACGGCATGCAGGAACTTTACCCCCGAACCGACCTGCGGGTCCTGGAACAGGTGGTGCACGCCGATCGGCATCGAGAACACCAGGAACAGCACGAAGGAGATGCGCGCCATCTTGTCGCTGTAGAGGCGCCCGCCGATCGCGCGCGGCACCAGGGTGTAGAAGGCGATATAGGCCGGCATCAGCCAGAAGTAGACGATCGCGTGCAGGGTCCAGGAGAAGAACACGCGCGCCAGGCCGGCATCGATGGTGGACTTGAAGCCGAGCGCCACCGGCAGGATCATGAACAGGATCTCGATGGCGGCCCCGAGCGAAGTCCAGGCCCACAGGTAGGCCCCGGCCAGGTTGGCGAACATCGGCAGCGGCACCGTGGCACCCGGATTGGCGGCTTTCCAGATCCGCAGGTTGACCGACATCAGCGCCACCCAGATCCAGGAGCCCACCACCACCAGCACCACACCGATGTAGTAGAAGGCGTTGCCCACCAACGGCGGATAGAAGGTGTACAGCACGGTGGCCAGGCCCATCGAGACCGGCACCATCGCCGTTACCGTGCCGACCACGACCAGGATGAAACCGGCCCAGGCCCAGCGCCGCCCGACCAGCGCCTGCTTCAGCGAGAGCTCGACAATGGCATAGCCGAAGCCCATCGCCACCAGGGTCGGGAACACATAGCCCATCGCCGAACCGTGCGCGGTGACGGCGCGGTAGTACAGCTCGGGGTTGCCGATCCAGTCGCGCAGCGGACTGCGGATGTACATCTGCCACTCGCCCAACACGAGGGCGACGAAGAAAGCGGCGAAGGCGACCCAGAAATGGGCCAGCACCAGCCGCCTGGAATCATTGCTGTACACAGCTCGCCCTCCTTCCGCCGCGCGCCTGGCGCATGAATTCTGCCTTGTCGACAATCTTTACGCGCGCCCACATCGCAGCGTGTCCGACTCCGCAGTATTCGTGGCACGGAAACACATGCTCCCCCGGTTTCTCGAAGCGCGTGCTGAAGTTCGAGATATAGCCCGGGATCAGCATGACATTCACGTTGCCCTGGGCGATCGAAAAGCCGTGCACCACGTCGGCCGCGGTGCCACGGATGCGTACTGGCGTATCGGCCGGCACCAGCACGCACGAGGGCGTGAACGAATACTGGTTGGCCAGCACGCGCACGGTGACGCTGCCATCGCTCTCCATGACCGAGCCCAGGTTGGCTTCCACGAATTCGCCCGACAGGTGCAGGGTGCCGGGATCGATGGTCTCGGTGCGTACCGGCGGCATGGCGGCCCAGTGCACGCTCATGTAGACGAGCATCCCGACCAGGAAAGCGATGATCGCTCCCACCAGCCAGGCCCAGCGTGCCTCGGCGGCGTGGGCGACGGCGTCGTTGTCGGCGTGCGGCAGGCCCGGCGCGGGATTGGCCATCTCAGTTCCCTCCGCGCGCCAGGTAGACCAGCACATAGAACGCCAGCCAGATCGCCATCACGATCGCCACCGCCAGCCCGGCCACGGCAAAGGCGCCGCGCGGTCCCTGCGCCACGATGGCATCCACGCGCTGCTGGTCGGCGCTGCCATCGCTGTCCATCGGTTCCAGGATCATGGGATCTCCTTGTTCGATACTGCCCGGCCGCCAGGGCTCATTCCACCGTTGCCGCCCGCAGGTTGCTCACCTCGCGCGCCGTCACCGGCGCGCCGCGGTTGCCCCAGGCGGTACGGATATAGGTCACCACCGCCGCGATCTCCTCGTCCGACATCTCGTGGAAGAACGGCGGCATCCCGTAGGGCATCGGATTGCGCCGGGTACCCGGCGGATAGCCGCCGTTGAGCACCATCCGGATCGGGTTCACGGCCGAGGTCATGGTGATCGACTGATTGCTGGCCAGCGGCGGATAGTGCGGCAGCATGCCGCGTCCGGCCTCGCCATGGCAGCTCGCGCACTTGGCCTCGTAGATGCGGCGCCCCTGGGAATGCTGCTGGCTCATGTCGGCACGGGCCGGCGCCAGGGCCGGATCGGCATTGACCGGCTGGTCGGCCGGCAGGCTTTTCAAATAGACGGCCATGGCCCGCACGTCCTCGTCGCTCATGAACTGCAGGCTGTTGAAGGTCACCTCGGCCATCGGCCCGTACACGGTGCCGCGGTTCGACACGCCCTTTTGCAGCAGGTCGACGATGTCCTGGATTTCCCAGTTGCCCAGGCCAGCCTCCTTGTTCGAGGTCAGCGAAGGCGCATACCAGTTCTGCATGGGGATCAAACCGCCGCGGAACGCCTCCTCCTCGGACGAGCCACCGAGCGCATTGATCGGCGTATGGCACATCGCGCAATGGCCCAGGCCTTGCACCAGGTAGGCGCCGCGGTTCCATTCGGCGGACTTGCCGCGGTCGGGCACGTATTCGCCCTCCTGGAAGTACAGCGTGCGCCAGCCGATCAGCAGCGAGCGGTTGTTGTAGGGGAAGCGCAGATCGTGTTCGCGCGACTTCAGGCGCACCGGCGGCACCGAGCGCAGGTAGGCGTAGATCGCATCGCTGTCGGCGCGCGTCACCTTGGTGTAGCTCGCGAACGGCATGGCAGGGTACAGGAGCTCGCCATTGCGCGACTTCCCGGTCCGCATCATCCGGAAGAAGTCCTCGGCCGTCCAGGCGCCGATACCGGTTTCCGGGTCCGGCGTGATGTTCGGCGCATACAGGGTGCCGAAGGGCGTCGGCATGCCCCGGTTGCCCGAGAAGATCTTCCCGCCGGGAACCGTATGGCAGGCGATGCAGTCGCCCGCCTGCGCCAGGTACTTGCCGCGCGCGATCACTTCCTGCGACGCGGCGCTGCCCGAGCGGGCGCCAGCGCCCAGCAATTCCGGCGGGCGGAACCCGCGGCCGAGCGTGAAGGCCAGTACCGCGCCCACCAGGATCGCGGCGACTGCCCACAGTGCCGGCCGCTTGAAGATGGCAGATGTGCTCATGGATGCGTGCCTCTCACTTCGGCTGGGCCTGGCTGCCGCAGGGCATGGGCAGCGCCACCGGACCGCCTTTCGCGGGCCTGGCATTGGTCACGGGCAGGGAACTCAGGTAAGCGGCGACGGCGGCCACTTCCGGCTCGGTGAGGCTGGACGCGATCACCTGCATGCAGTCCGGCGCCAGCGCGGTGCGTACGCCATAGCGCCAGGCGCCCAGTTGCGCGCTGACGTAGTCCGCGCGCAGGCCCAGCAGGCCCGGGATGCCGGGCTCGCGTCCCGCCAGGTCGCCGCCGTGGCAGGTGGCGCAGGCCGGGATGCGGCGCGCCGGCACGCCGCCCGTCACGATCCGCTGGCCCTCGCGCACCAGCTGCGCGTCCGGCGCCGGGCCGGCCACCACCAGCGGCGGCGGGTTCTGGGCGGCGAAGTATTCCGCCATCTTGTAGAGGTAGCTGTCGGGCAGGTAGGCCAGCAGGTAGTTCATCGGCACGTACTTGCGCCGGCCGTCGCGGAAGGCGACCAGCTGGTTGTAGAGGTAGCCCGCAGGCTTGCCGGCCAGGCGCGGGAAATACACGTTCTCGACCCCGCGTCCGGCAAGGCCGTGGCAGCCGACGCAGGCGGCCACGCGCGCTTCCATGGTGTCCGGCACCCGATCGGCGCTTCCACCCGGGGATTGCGCCCGGGCCAGGGGCGCCAGTCCACCCAGCAGCAAGAAAAGTGCGAAGACAATTCCCAGAGGCTTCAAGTTACCCTCCACGCTCGACATTTGCGACGGCAGCCACGACATGTGCGTACAACCGTAGCATGAGCAGCGCATGAGGTGTCGCACTTTTGTCCCGCCCGGTTTTCGCCGGGAAGGAAAGGCAGGCTTGAAAGCAAGATATTGAACGAACGGGCCGGACTGCGGGCCAGGGCGGCATTACAAGAACTTACAGAATTCCTGCCACTGGCGCCTTCTCAGCGGTTCGGCGGACTTGTACCATAGCGTCATTCGCCCTTGCGCCACCCCGACGATCCCGAAAGACATCCATGACCTCAAGCATTCTGTTGCGCGCGCTCTGCCTGGCCGCCTTCACCGCCGCCTGCGCCGCACCTGTCCACGCCACCAGCTCTGCCTCGTCCGCCTCCAGCGCCGGTTCGGCCTCGTCCGGCAGCGTATCCGATTCGATCGGCGCCTCCAGCAACAGCTCCGGCGGCGAGCGCAAGGTGGCCGCCGGCGACTACCGCGTGATCGACCTGGCCCAGGCCCCGGCCAAGGCGGACACCACCCGCCTGACCCTGCGCGCCGTGGCTACCGACGCCATCGGCGCCGCGCGCGAGTTCACCCTCGACGTGCCCAACCGCGCGCTGGCCGAACGCGGCCTGGGCAAGGGCGAACTGGTGCGCGTCAACGAGCGCGCCTACGGCTTCGAATTCGCCCACGCCGATACCAGGCGTGCCTTTTTCCTGGCGCTGCAGGACGACTGGTACCGCGACCTGGCCTCGCGCAAAGTCACCATCTGATGCCACGCCGGCCCGCGCCGCTGTTGTCCCTGGTCCTGCTGTGCGCCAGCGCCGGCGCCTCGGCCGGACTGCCGGCCTTTTGCGAACGTGCGAACGAGATCGGCGCCGCCGACCAGGACCGGGTACTGCGCTTCGCCGGCGCCGTCAAGAACGAACTGGAACGCTCCGGTGCGCGCGTCGCCCTCGTCGCCCGCGCCGGTCTCGACCTGAGCCGCTTCGGCCTGCTGTATTCGCACGCCGGGGTCGCCCTGCGCGACAATCCGGGCGGTCCCTGGGCCGTGCGCCAGCTCTACTATGCTTGCGACGAGGGACGTCCGCGCCTGTTCGACCAGGGCATCGCCGGCTTTGCGCTGGCGGCCGACACGCCCGCGCGTGGCCATGTCTCGCTGCTGTTCCCGGCGGATGAGGACAGCGTCCTGCTGGAACAGGCCGCGCTCGACAAGCGACTGGCGCTGGCGCTGCTGGGCGGGAGCTACAGCGCGAATGCCTATGCCTATGGCACCCGCTACCAGAACTGCAACCAGTGGCTGGCGGAACTGCTTGCCACTGCCTGGGGCCGGCTCGAGGGCGGCGACGCGCCGCGTGAAACGGCCCAGGCCTGGCTGCGCGAGCAGGGCTATGTCGCCGGGCCGGTGCGGGTGCCCTCGCACTGGCTGATGTTCGCCGGCCGCTTCGTGCCGCTGGTACACCTGGACGACCACCCGGGCGCGGACACCGGCGCGCTGGCCCTGCACGTGAGCGTACCGGCCGCGATCGAAGCCTTCGTGCGCGGCCGGGCGCCGCAGGCGCGCCGCGTCGAGCTGTGCCATACGCGCGAACACATCGTCGTGCGCCGCGGCTGGGAGCCGCTGGGCGCGGCCTGCGAAGCCGCCCCGGGCGACGAGGTGATCGCGCTCGAGTAAGGCTGCCGCCCCCAGGCGGTAAGGTGCCCGCTGCGCGTACAATGGCACCACTTCCAACCATGCAGAGGTAGCCGGATGCTTGCTGAATTGATCCTGAACGTGTTCGGCGAACTCCTCGCCAGGCGCAACCGCATCCTGCGCTGGGCCGTGTGGCTGTTCCTGCTTGCCATCGTGGCGCGCATCATCTATGCAGGCATGATCGGCCCGGTCTCCTGAGCCGTTCAATGGATCCCGCACATCCAGGAAAAAACCCTGCTCGCGGCAGGGCTCGATGAGACGGACGGGGCGGGCTTGCCGCTTATTTGCGCGCGGCTTCGGCCAGCCTGCGCAACACGGCGGGCGAGACGGAATCGCGTCCGCGGCTCAGCCGGTACAGGGTGCGCAGGTCGGTCCCGCTACTGCGGGCAGGGGCAGGCGCCGGCACGAGGAACAGGCTGCGGATGAATGCGAGAAGAGTGGACATGGTCTTGGTTCCTGAAAGCGTTCTTGAAGAGGACTCTTGAATAGGACCAGTATGCGCCCGCCGCAGATAGAAAGAAAATTGCGATCCGTGATGATCGTCATTCAGCAAAGCGCAGCCAGAATGGCATGGCTTTCTGCTCATACATTTGTGCAAATGCATGATGTGTTACACTGTGGCCCGCTGGCCACGGCCAGCCGACTATCCTCTTGCCAGCAGGGGCCACGAAAGCGGTGCGACGATCGCGCAGCGGCTGCCCCATACTGAAGCCTGTGACGCAGGCGATCCACCAAAGTACCAGGCAGGTCCTGCGGGCCGGGCGGCGTTGCGCGCCCGAATCCGGGGCCGGCCTGTCCCGCCTGTGGCGACGATCCGGCCTGCCGACCGGCTTCCCCCGCAAGCGGCAACAAGGAGAATCCATGCAACTGATCTGCTCTGCGGGCCTTATTTTTCTGGTCGTGCTATGGGGCATTCTTGCCCCCGACAGCATGGCCTCCGTGTTCAGCACCATGCTGGCCGCACTCACCCGCAACTTCGGCTGGTTCTACCTGTGGGTGGTGCTGGGCCTGGTGCTGTTCGCCGCCTTCGTCGCCTTTGGCCGCTACGGCAACCTCAAGCTCGGCGACGAGGACGAGGAACCGGAATTCACCGTGGGCAGCTGGTTCGCCATGCTGTTTGCCGCCGGCATGGGCATCGGCCTGGTGTTCTGGGGCGTGGCCGAACCGGTGTCGCACTACGTGACGGCGCCGCCCGGCATCACGGCCGGCACCCCGGAAGCGGCCAACGCCGCCATGCGCTACGTGTTCTTCCACTGGGGCTTCCATCCCTGGGCCGTGTACAGCGTGGTGGCGCTGGCGATCGCCTTCTTCCAGTACCGCCGCGCCGGCAGCCCCCTGATCAGCACCGTCACCGCTTCCCTGCCCTGGCGCCCGGTGCGCGCCATGTCCGGCCTGTTCAACGGCCTGGCGATCGTGGCCACCGCCTTCGGCGTGGCCGCTTCGCTCGGCGTGGGCGCCCTGCAGATCAACAGCGGGCTGAACGCCGTATTCGGCATCGGGATCAGCCCCGCGGCCCAGGTCACCATCATCGTCGTGACCGCCGCCATGTTCATCGGTTCGGCCGTCAGCGGCGTCGAACGGGGCGTCAAGCTGCTGTCGAACGCCAACATGATCGTGGCGGCCCTGCTGGCGCTGGCCGTGTTCCTGCTCGGCCCGACGGTGGCGATCATCGACACCTTCACGAATACCCTGGGCAGCTACGCCAGCGAGTTCGTGCGCATGAGCCTGCGCTCCACGCCCTTCCGCGACAGCAGCTGGGTCGGCAACTGGACCATCTTCTACTGGGCCTGGTGGATCGCGTGGTCGCCCTTCGTCGGCCTGTTCATCGCGCGCGTCTCGCGCGGGCGCACGATCCGCGAATTCATCCTCGGCACCGTGCTGGCGCCCTCGCTGGCGGCCTTCGTCTGGTTCTCGATCTTCGGCGGCACCGCGCTCTACCTGGAGATCTGGCAGCACGTGCCGCTGGCCGAGGCGGTCAAGGCCGACCTGGCCACGGCCCTGTTCGCGATGTTCGACGCCATGCCCTTCGGCCAGCTCATGTCGGTGGTCGCCACCCTGCTGGTGGTGGTGTTCTTCGTGACCTCGGGCGACTCGGCCGTGCTGGTGCTCGGCATGATGAGCCAGGGCGGCGACCCGAACCCGAACGCCCGCACCAAGATCATCTGGGGCACCCTGATCGCCGGCATCGCCATCAGCCTGCTGCTGGCGGGCGGCATCGACGCCGTGCAGACCGCCACCATCCTGTTCGCCCTGCCCTTCGCCGTGGTGATCGTGCTGATGGTGATCGCGCTGTGGCGCGCCCTGGGCGAAGACTGGCGCGAAGAGCAGCGCCGCGAACGGGCGCTGCGGCGCCAGATGCGCGACATGGCGGCGCGCTAGCCTGGGGGTGGTGGCCCGGCCACCGGCCCGGACCGGGCCGGCGCGTGCCCCGCCCGTGGCCGAACTGGTATCATGCGCGTTTTCCGGAGCATGGCCCGGCGCTGTCCGACAGCGCGCCCTCCCTTACCCTACAGAACATCAAGAATGAACACTCCAAGCCAATTGCCGGGCTTCTTCAGCCGGCTGTCGATCGCCTTCGGCGCCTTCTTCAAATCGCTCGGCGATGCCGAGTTCGCCGCGCGCGTGCGCGATGACGGCATCGGTCCCGTCGCCGCCCCTGCACCCGCACCCACCGTCGCTCCGGCCGCGGCTCCGACACCAGCCCCGGCGCCCCTGCGCGCCCCGAGCACCGAATCGGCCCTGCAGCTGCTGAGCCTGTTCCAGCGCGAAGCACGCCTGATCGACTTCACCCAGGAAAACCTTGCCGCCTATTCCGACGCCGACATCGGCGCCGCCGCCCGCGTCGTGCACGAAGGCTGCGCGCGCGTGCTGCGCGAGCACTTCAGCATCGAGCCGGTGCGCAGCGAAGCGGAAGGAGCACGTCTCACGCTGGAAGAAGGTTTCGACGCCGCCAGCGTGCGCCTGACCGGCAACGTGGTCGGACAGGCCCCGTTCAAGGGCACCCTGTCGCACCGCGGCTGGCGCGCCACCAAAGTGCAGCTGCCGCAGCTCGCTGAACAACACGATGCGCGCGTGCTGGCGCCGGCGGAGGTAGAACTGTGAGCGAGCAAGCGAATCCGCGCTACGCGATCGGCATCGACCTCGGCACCACCCACAGCGCCCTGTCCTATGTCGACCTGCAGGCCAGCGATGGCGAAAAGACCGTCGACGGCGTGCTGCCGGTACCGCAGCTGAGCGGCCCGGGCACGGTCGAGGCGCTGCCGCTGCTGCCGTCCTTCCTCTACCTGCCGCACCCGGACGAACTGGCGCCGGGAGAGACCGCGCTGCCCTGGAGCCCAGGGGGGGAAGGTTTCATCGCCGGTGACATGGCGCGCAGCCGCGGCGCCACGACGCCCATCCGCCTGGTGTCCTCGGCCAAAAGCTGGCTGAGCCACCCGAGCGTGGACCGGCGCGCCGCCATCCTGCCGCACGACGCGCCGGAAGAAGTCACGCGCATCTCGCCCCTGGAAGCCTCCACCCGCTACCTGGCGCACCTGCGCCAGGCATGGGACGCGGCCCATCCGGAAGCGCCGTTCGAGCAGCAGCAGGTCACGGTCACCATCCCGGCCTCGTTCGACCCGGGCGCGCGCGAACTCACCGCGGAAGCGGCGCGCAACGCCGGCATCCACCCCACCCTGCTGGAAGAGCCGCAGGCCGCCCTGTACAGCTGGATCCAGGGAAGCAAGGGCAGCTGGCGCAAGCAGGTCAAGGCCGGCGACATCGTGCTGGTGGTGGACGTGGGCGGCGGCACCAGCGACTTCTCGCTGATCGCCATCCTCGAACGCGACGGCACCCTGGAGCCGCACCGCGTGGCCGTGGGCGACCATATCCTGCTGGGCGGCGACAACATGGACCTGGCCCTGGCCCACTTCGTGGCGCGAAAACTCCAGGCGAACGGCACCCAGTTAGACTCCTGGCAGATGCGCGCCCTCACCTACGGCTGCCGCAGCGCCAAGGAGCACCTGCTGGCCGATCCCGAGGCGACCGTGTGGCCGATCGTGGTGCCGAGCCGCGGCTCGAAACTCATCGGCGGCTCGATCCGCACCGAACTGACGCGCGACGAAGTCACGGCCTTCATTACCGACGGCTTCTTCCCACGCGTGGAAGCCTCCGCGCGTCCGGCGACCCGCACCCGCGCCGGCCTGACCCAGGTCGGCCTGCCGTACGCGCAGGATGCCGCCATCACCAAACACCTGGCCGCCTTCCTGGCGCGCCAGACGGGCGCGACCGCCGAGCTCGAAGGCTTCGCCGGCACCGGTGGAGCTGCAAGCGCCGAACACCGCGACGGCGGACCGACCTTCCTGCACCCGAGCGCGGTGCTGTTCAACGGCGGCGTGTTCAAGTCCGGCATCCTGGCCCAGCGCGTGATGGACACCATCAACGACTGGCTCTACATGGAAGGCGCGCAGCCCGCGCGCATGCTGGAAGGGGCCGACCTCGACCTGGCCGTGGCGCGCGGCGCCGCCTACTTCAGCTATGCGCGGCGCGGCGGCGGCGTGCGCATCCGCGGCGGCACCGCCCGTTCCTACTACGTGGGCGTGGAATCCTCGATGCCGGCCATCCCCGGCATGGAGCCGCCGATCGAAGCGCTGTGCGTGGCGCCGTTCGGCATGGAAGAAGGCACGGAACTCGAACTGCCGGGCCAGGAATTCGGCCTGGTGGTGGGCGAGCCGGTCACCTTCCGCTTCTTCGGCTCCACCACCCGCCGCCAGGACCGCATCGGCGAGGTGCTCGACTTCTGGGGCCCGGACGAACTGCAGGAGATGAACGCGATCCAGGGCACCCTGCCGGCCGATGGCCGCGCGGCGGGCGACGTGGTGCAGGTGAAACTGCATGCGCTGGCTACCGATGCCGGCACGCTGGAACTGGTGGCGGTGTCGCGCGCAGGCCAGCGCTGGAAGATCGAGTTCGACGTCCGCCAGCAGTGAACTACTTCGTCAGCATCGACCTGGGCACCACCAATACGGTGCTGGCCTATGCCGCGCCGGGTGCGGCCCGGGTCGACCTGCTGGTGGTGGAACAGCTGGTGGCGCCGGGCGAAGTCGGCGCCAGCGCCCTGCTGCCCTCGATGCGCTACCACCCGGCGCCGGAGGAACTCGCGCCCGGCGAACTCCAGCTGCCCTGGGTGGCAAGCGACCCGGCCGGCGTCGAACGGGTCGCCGTCGGGCGCCTGGCGCGCGTGCTCGGCGCCCAGACCCCGGGCCGGCTGGTGGCCAGCGCCAAGAGCTGGCTCTCGCATGCGGGCGTGGACCGCGTGGCGCCCATCCTGCCCTGGGGCGCCGACGATCCGGGCATCCCGAAAGTCTCGCCGGTGGCGGCCAGCGCCAGCTACCTGGCGCACCTGCGCGCAGCCTGGAACCTGCGCTTTCCCGCGGCGCCGCTGGAGCGCCAGCAGATCGTCCTGACCGTACCGGCCTCCTTCGACGAAGGAGCGCGCGCGCTCACCCTGGAAGCGGCGCGCATGGCCGGCCTGCCGGCGCTGCGCCTGCTGGAAGAACCGCAGGCGGCCCTGTACGACTGGCTGTACCGCCACCGCGCCAGCCTGGCCGCCGACCTGCTTGATACGCGCCTGGTACTGGTGGCCGACGTCGGCGGCGGCACCACCGACTTCAGCCTGGTGAAGGTGGCGCTGGCGCCGGACGGCGAGCCCAGGCTCACCCGGATCGGGGTCGGCAACCACCTGATCCTGGGCGGCGACAACATGGACCTGGCGCTGGCCCACCTGGCCGAGTCGCGCCTGGCGGGAGGCAATGCGGGCGAACGGTTGTCGGCCGGCCGCCTGGCGCAGCTGACGGAGCGCTGCCGCGCGGCAAAGGAACAGCTGCTGGCGCCGGACGCGCCGGAACAGGTGAGCGTCACCCTGCTCGGCAGCGGCGCGCGCCTGGTCGGCGCCAGCCGTTCGGCCACCATCACGCGCGAGGACGTGCAGCGCATCGTGCTGGACGGCTTCCTGCCGCCGAACCAGGCGCAGGAAGGACCGCAGCGCGCCCGCGCCGGCCTGGTCGGCTTGGGCCTGCCCTACGCCAGCGACCCGGCCATCACGCGCCACCTGGCCGCCTTCCTGCGCCAGCATGCGGCGGCCGCGCGCGCGGCGCTGGGCCTGGACGAGGACGCCGACGATGGCAGGCTGCCGGTGCCCGATGCCCTGCTGCTCAACGGCGGCGTGTTCCGCGGCGCGGCGCTGGCGGAGCGCCTGGCCGGAGTGCTGTCAAGCTGGCGCGGCGCGCCGGTGCGGGTGCTGCACAACGAGGACCCGGACGTGGCCGTGGCGCGCGGCGGCGTCGCCTATTCGCTGGCGCGCGCCGGCCAGGCCCCGGCCATCGAAAGCGGCTCGGCGCGCAACTACTACCTGCTGCTCGATGCGCAGGCCACGGGCGAGACGCTGCGCGCGGTCTGCCTGCTGCCGCGCGGCGCCCCGGCCGGCGAGGAAGTCCGCCTGGCCGAGCGCAGCTTCGCCCTGCGGATCGGGCGGCCGGTGCGCTTCCACCTGGTCTCCTCCACCGCCGACCCGGGCGGCAGGCTGCCGCAGCCGGGCGAACTGCTGGCGCTGCCGGCCGCGGACGTCGTGCGCCTGCCGGCCATCGCGACCGTCCTGCGCAGCCGCGATGGCAAGGGCAGCAGCGAGATACCGGTGCAGCTGGCGACCGTCCTGTCGGAAGTGGGCACGCTGGACGTGTTCTGCGTCGCGGAGCAGGACGGCGGTGCGGATGCCGGCCAGCGCTGGCGTCTCGAATTCCAGCTGCGCGGGGAAGAGGAAGCCGGCCCCGGAGAAGACGCGCTGCCGCCCGAGCTGCTTGACGCGATCGCGCGCATCGAGCGCATCTTCGGCAGCCGTTCGCAGCAGGTCGAGCCGCGCGAGGTGCGCCAGCTGCGCGCCACGCTGGAACACCTGCTGGGCGCGCGCGAGCGCTGGACCACGCCGCTGCTGCGCGGCCTGTTCGATGCCCTGCTGGCGCGCGCCAAGGGGCGCCGCAGGTCGGCCGAACACGAGCGCGTGTGGCTGAACCTGGCCGGCTACTGCCTGCGTCCCGGCTTCGGCCATGCGCTCGACGAATGGCGCATCGAGCAGCTATGGGCGCTGTTCGACACCGGCCTCCAGTACCACAAGGACGGCCAGGCGCGCGCCGAATGGTGGACGCTGTGGCGGCGCGTGGCCGGCGGCCTGTCCACCGAGGCGCAGCTGCGCCTGCTCGACGACTTCGCCTTCAACCTGCAGGCCGACGCCGCGGAGCGCGGGCGCCGCCCGGTCACGCTGGTGGACGGCAGCGAGGACGACATGCTGCGCATGGGCGCCTCGCTGGAACGCATTCCTTCCGCCTACAAGGCCGAGATCGGCGACTGGCTGGTGCAGCAGATCCTGGCCATGCCGGCCGGCGCCCGGATCGACGCGCGCGCCGCCGCACGCCATGCGCGCTACCTGTGGGCCCTGGGGCGGGTGGGCGCGCGCCAGTCCTTCCATGGCGCCGCGCACGAAGTGGCGCCCGCCGCCTCGGCCGAGGCCTGGCTGGGGCAGCTGTTCCAGCTCGACTGGAAGAAGATCGAGCCGGCCGGTTTCGCCGCCGCCCACATCGCGCGCATGACCGGCGACCGCTCGCGCGACATCGGCCAGCCGGTGCGCGACGAGGTACTGCGGCGCCTGTCCGCCAGCGGCGCGCCGCCAAGCTGGTCCGCCATGGTGCGCGAGGTGGTCGAACTCGACCAGGCGGTCGAGACGCGCATGCTGGGCGACGCGCTGCCGCCGGGACTCAAGCTGCTGCGCTGACGCGCCGGCCCAACGCGCGGGCGGCACCCGGTGTGCGGCGGTGCGCCTTCCGCCGGCATCGCCGCCCACCCTGCGGGCAGGTTCGATTCAGCAAAACACGAAATCCTCGTTCGAACGCGGCAAAGCGCACAGGACGCCGCGCACCGCAACCCAGGCAAACCCCGCAACGGGTACCACCAGCAACCAGAACGCAGACATGATCGACTCCTTGCGCACAGCTTATTTCGCACACCTGTGCGAAATTTATCGAAAAAAAGGGACGGGCATGTCCGCCCCGCTCCGCCAACGTCCTACTCCAGGTCGTTGAAACGCTTGTAGGTCGAAATCAGGCGCTTGAACGCCCGCTGCGCCCGGCGCGGCACCGCGTCCTCGTGCAGGAAGCGGGCATCGTGCATCACCCCGATGGCCAGGCTGTAGACCTCGAACACCAGCTGTTCGGGCTCGGTGTCGGGCCGCAGGTGGCCGGCTTCCATCGCCTGCAGCACGGTCTTGCGCAGCGAGCCGCGCCAGCGGGTCACGCCGGCCTCGATGCGGTCGCGCAGCGGGCCGGGCACGTCGTCGAACTCGAAGGCGCCGGCCGTGTACAGGCAGCCGCCGCGCGCCGTCTCGTTGCCGATCTTGCGCAGCCACAGGTCGACCTGCAGCGCCAGCCGGGGCAAGCCTTTCGGCACCGCCATCGAAGGCAGGAACACTTCTTCCCCGAAGCGGCGGTCGTATTCGTCCAGCACGGCCGACTGCAGCGCCTCGAGCGAACCGACGCGCGAAAAAATCCCGCTTTTACTGATGCCGGTGCGCTTGGCCAGCTCGCCCAGCGATACCTTGCCGATGCCTTCGGCGGCCGCCATGTCGTAGGCCGCCGCGAGGATCGTGGCGTAGGTGGCTTCGCTCTTTGCGGTGCTGTTCATGGACGAACTTTAGCACACATGTGCGAAAATACAAGCGCTTTACAGGATGGCCCAGGCATGGGCCGCGAGGCGTGCGCAAGGCAAGCGGCGGGAGGCGCTGGCGGCGCGGGAGGGATCCAATGAAGGGAACCGGGCCAGGTCCCGGACCCTGAGACTGCGCGCGGGCCGGGGCCAGCCCGCGCGCTGCGCCCCGGTTCAGCGGCGGCCGAACCAGCTCAGGCGGGCGAAAGTGGTAGCGAAAGCGTTAGCGATGCCGGATGCGAGCACGGCCGACATCGAACGGGTCGGGATACGTTTGCTGAACAGGCCGGTGTAGTTGCAGCGCGAATTGACAGTCATCTCTTATCTCTCCGAAACATTACTTGGCACAATAACCACCTTGCAAGTAGCACTCTGTGCGCTAGCTCGCATTGCGTGCAGGCAGGCCGTCTGCCGCGCGCGCCCTGTCGTTTTTACGCCATATGATGGGAGGGCAAAGACGGTTTCTACCCGCGCCGGGTAGGCATTCCTTGCAGACGAGTCTCAGCGGTACGAACGAACACGAAGGAGGTGGACGATGAGCTACGCAGACCGTGACAGGTATGGCATGTACAGGAACACGCGCGGCACCGGCCCCGGACCGGCACTGATGGGCGCCGAGACGCTGATCGGCGACAGTGTCGTCAACGCCCACGAAGAAGATCTGGGAGACATCAAGGAAATCATGCTGGACATGCAGACGGGCCAGGTGGCCTATGCGGTGCTGGCTTTCGGGGGGTTCCTCGGCATCGGCGAGAAGCTGTTCGCCGTGCCCTGGCAGGCGCTGCACCTCGATACCGCCAACAAGCGCATGGTGCTGAACATCGACAAGGAGCGGCTGAAACAGGCACCCGGCTTCGACAAGGATGCCTGGCCCGACATGGGCGACGTGGGCTGGGCCAGCAGCGTGCACGGCTTCTACGGCACCGATCCGCAGCGCGCTGGGGCGCCGAGCATGGGCCCGGGACCGGGCGGGACGGCCGGCATGGGCGGGCCGGGACCGCGCGTGGGCAGCCTGCATGGAGATTCGTATGGGGTAGGCGCCAGCCCCGATCCGCGTCCGGGGCATGATGGGGACGACAAGGACCTCAGCAGGATCCGCGGCAGCAATATCGGCTGACGTAGGGTGGGTGGGTTTCCCGCCCACGCGGTCAACGCACGGGTGAATCTCCACGAAAACGTGAATGATGGACGCTTTTTTGCCTTCATTAATGACGCCGCGTGAAGGCAGGCCCGGTTGATGCGTGGGCAAGGAACTTGCCCACGCAACGAAGACCGCGTCAGCGGATCATCGATTCCCATACCTTCTGCAGGCGCTTGGCCGACACCGGCATGGGCGTCCTCAGCTCCTGCGCGAACAGCGACACCCGCAATTCTTCCAGCATCCAGCGGAACTCCGTCATGCGCGGATCGTTGTTCTTGCCGGCCCCGTTTTTCAGCGTGCGCTGGAACTGGCTGGCCGCGCCCTGCCACTCCGCCATCAGCTGCGCATCGCGCGCGGGGTTCCCGCGCAGCTTTTCGATGCGCACGTTGATCGCCTTCAGGTAGCGCGGGAAGTGCGCCAGCTGGCTGTACTCGTTGTCGGCGATGAAGCGCTTGTGGATCAGGCCCTGCAGCTGCGCCTGAATGTCCTGCTGGACCGCCGGCGGCAGGCTCTGGATGCGCTTCGGCATGCCGTGGAACTCGGCCAGGATGGACCCGGCCAGGCGCGCGATCTCGTTGATCAGGAGACCGATGCGGCCCTTGCCCGCGTCCTTGCGCTGGTTGAACTCCCCGGCGTTGACCGGCAGCGGGTCCTGCAGGCAGGCGATGTCGATCGCCTTGGCGATGATCTGGTCGCGCAGGTCTTCCTGCGTGCCCACGCTCATGAACTGCATGCCCATCCCTTGCAGGCCGGGGATGTTCTTCTCGGCGAACTTGAGCTGGTCCTTCAGCTGCAGCGCGAACAGGCGGCGCAGGCCGATGCGGTGGGTGCGCGCCGCCACGTTCGGGTCGTCGAACACTTCCAGGTCGCAGTGCGCTCCCTTGTCCACCAGCGCCGGGAAGCCGATCAGGGTCAGCTTGCCCTGGGTGATCTCCAGCAGTTCCGGCAGCTCGCCGAAGCTCCAGCCGGTCAGGCCCGTGTGCTGGATCGCGCCCGGCGCAGCCGCGGCCGGCGCGGCGCCCGATGCCTGGCCAGCCGGCTTCGTGCCTGCCGCATTGCCCTTTCCTTTCGTCGCCAGCGAGGTCGAGGCCGGGGCCGCGGCCTGCAGCTTTGCCGGCGCGGCCGGCGTCGTTTCCGCCATCTTCTGGAAGCTCTGGCGCGCCTGCCCGCCCAGCTCGGCCTGCAGGGTCGCCAGGTTGCGGCCCATGTCGAGCTGGCGCCCGTGCTCGTCGATCACCTTGAAATTCATGAACAGGTGCGCGGGCAGGGTCTCCAGCTTGAAGTCGGTGGTGAGCACCCGCGCGCTGGTGTGCATGTGGATGTCGGCGATCAGCGCGTCGATCAGGTCGCCCCTGGCGAAACGCAGCGGGTCCTGGTGGCGCTCGAAGAAGTTGGCGGCGTATTCCGGCAGCGGCACGCAGTGGCGGCGCAGCTTCTGCGGCAGCGATTTCAGCAGCAGGTGCACCTTCTCCTTCAGCATGCCCGGCACCAGCCAGCCGGCGCGCTCCTGGGGAATCTGGTTCAGGGCGAACAGCGGCACGCTGAGTGTCACGCCGTCGCGCGCGCTGCCCGGCTCGAAATGGTAACTCAGGCCCATCTCGATGCCGGTGACGTTCATCGTCTTCGGGAACAGCTCGGTGGTGACGCCGGCCGCCTCGTGGCGCATCAGCTCTTCGCGGTTCAGGTACAGGAGCTTCGGGTTGTCGCGCGCCGCGTCCTTGTACCACTTCTCGAAGCCGGCGCCGTTCACCACCGTGTGCGGGATTTCCTTGTCGTAGAAGGCGGCGATCAGCTGCTCGTCCACCAGCACATCCAGGCGGCGCGACTTGTGCTCGAGGTTTTCGATCTCGCGCACCAGCTTGTGGTTGTGCGCATAGAAGGGCGCGCGCGTCTCGTAGTCGCCCGCCACCAGGGCGTCACGGATGAAGATCTCCCGCGCTTCCACCGGGTTGTGCTGGCTGTAGTTGATGCGGCGGTTGCTGTACACGACGATGCCGTACAGGGTCGCGCGCTCGAGCGCCGTCACCTGCGCCTGGCGCTTTTCCCAGCGCGGCTCGCCCCAGGACTTCTTCAACAGGTGCGCGCCGATCTTCTCCACCCACTCCGGCTGGATCTGCGCGATGGTGCGGGCATACAGGCGCGTGGTTTCGACCAGCTCGGCCGCCATCACCCAGCGTCCCGGCTTCTTGGCCAGATACGACCCCGGCCAGATGTGGAACTTGATGCCGCGTGCGCCCAGGAACACCGGCTCGTCCTCGGCCTTGAAGCCGATGTTGCCCAGCAGGCCGGTGAGCAGGGCCATGTGCAGCTGGTCGTAGGTGGCCGCTGCGCTATTGAGGCGCCAGCCCTGTTCGCGCGCCACGGTCAGCAGCTGCGAATGCACGTCGCGCCACTCGCGCAGGCGCAGCTGCGACAGGAAGTTGGCGCGGCAGTTCTCCTGCAGCTGGCGGTTCGATTTCTTGTGCTGGATCGCATCCTCGAACCAGGCCCAGATCTTCAGGTAGCTGAGGAACTCGGACTTCTCGTCGGCGAATTTCTTGTGCTTTTCGTCGGCCTGCTGCTGGTACTCGATCGGGCGGTCGCGCGGGTCCTGCGTCGACAGCGCCGAGGCCACGATCAGCATCTCGCTCAGGCAGTCGTTGTCCACCGCCGCCAGGATCATGCGGCCCACGCGCGGGTCGAGCGGCAGCTTGGCCAGTTTTTTACCAAGCGCGGTCAGCGCGTTGCTGTCGTCGACCGCGCCGACTTCCTGCAGCAGCTGGTAGCCGTCCGCGATCGCGCGGCCCTGGGGCGGCTCGATGAAGGGGAAGGTCTCGACGTCGGTCAGGTGCAGCGATTTCATGCGCAGGATGACCGAGGCCAGCGAGGAGCGCAGGATCTCGGGGTCCGCGAACTTCGGACGCTTGTTGAAATCGTCTTCCTCGTAGAGGCGGATGCAGACGCCGTCGGCCACGCGGCCGCAACGGCCGGCGCGCTGGTTGGCCGAAGACTGCGCCACCGGCTCGATCTGCAGCTGCTCGACCTTGTTGCGGAAGCTGTAGCGTTTTACGCGCGCAAGACCCGTGTCGACCACGTAGCGGATGCCCGGCACGGTCAAGGACGTCTCGGCCACGTTGGTGGCCAGCACGATGCGGCGCGCATTGGTGGTCTTGAACACGCGGTCCTGTTCTTCCACCGACAGGCGCGCGAACAGGGGCAGGATCTCGACGTGCGGCGGATGGTGCTTGCGCAGCGCTTCGGCGCAGTCGCGGATCTCGCGTTCGCCCGGCAGGAACACCAGCACGTCGCCCGGGCCGATGCGGCACAGCTCATCGACGGCGTCGACCACCGCGTCCATCAGGTCGCGCTTGTCGCGCGCTGCCTGCGCTTTCGGCAAGGGTTCGCCGGGCTTGGCATTGGTGGCCGCGACCGGGTCGCGGTCCACCGGACGGTAGCGCACTTCCACCTTGTACAGGCGGCCCGAGACCTCGATGACGGGCGCGGGCTTGTCAAGCGTGCCGAAATGGCGCGCGAAGCGCTCGGCATCGATGGTGGCCGAGGTGATGATGATCTTCAGGTCCGGACGGCGCGGCAGCAGCCCCTTCAGGTAGCCGAGCAGGAAGTCGATGTTCAGGCTGCGCTCGTGCGCCTCGTCGATGATGATGGTGTCGTAGGCTGCTAGCCACGGATCGGTCTGCGTCTCGGCCAGCAGGATACCGTCGGTCATCAGCTTGACCGAGGCGCCTTTCGAGAGCGTGTCGTTGAAGCGCACCTTGAAGCCCACGTGCTCGCCCAATGGCGAACCGAGTTCCTGCGCGATGCGCTTGGCGGTGCTGGAGGCGGCGATCCGGCGCGGCTGGGTGTGACCGATCAGGCCTTGCGCGCCGCGGCCGAGTTCCAGGCAGATCTTCGGCAGCTGGGTGGTCTTGCCGGAACCGGTTTCGCCCGAGACGATGACCACCTGGTTTTCCTGGATCGCCCTCGCGATCTCGCCACGGCGGCTGGACACCGGCAGGTCTTCGGGGAAGGTGATCGGCGGGAGCGGATTCCTGGCGGGCGGCGTGCGCGCCTCGTCGCGCGCGGGACGCTCGCTGCGTTCCTTGTGCGCTCCCCGTTCACGCTGCGGCTGCGGCTGCGGCTGCGCGCGGCGCGGTCCGCCTTCCTTCTTCGTCTGCAGTTCGCCATCGCGCGTCCGCGTCGTAGGCGCGCGCAATTCACCCGCGGGCTGCCGCCTGCGTGGCTCCCTGGCGGAAGGCTGGTCGGATGCGGTGCGCGCCTGCTGCGGCGCAGGCTTGTTACTCTGTTCAGACATTGATTTTTACAAGGTATTTGGTGCGCACGTCGCGCAGCGAATTATAATGCGGCAAATGGAAAACCCTACCCAATTCGTCCAGTGGCTGCGCTCTGTCGCGCCATATATTCACACCTTTGGCGGCAAGACTTTCGTCGTTGCCTTCCCGGGCGAACTGGTCGCCTCCGGCGCCCTGCCGGTGCTGGCCCAGGACCTGTCCCTGCTGCTCGGCCTGGGCATCCGCCTGGTGCTGGTGCACGGCTCGCGCCCCCAGGTGGCCGAGCAGCTGGCCCTGCGTAACGTCGAGGGCCGCTTCCACAACGGCATCCGCATCACCGATACCGCCGCCCTCGAGTGCGCGAAGGAAGCCGCCGGCGAATTGCGTCTCGATATCGAAGCCGCCTTCAGCCAGGGCCTGCCGAACACCCCGATGTCGCACGCCCAGATCAGCATCGTGTCGGGCAACTTCGTCGTCGCCCGCCCGCTCGGCGTGATCGATGGCGTCGACTTCGAGCTCACCGGCATGACCCGCAAGATCGCGGCCGACAAGATTCAGCCGATCCTGCAGACCGAGGACAGCCTGGTGCTGCTGTCGCCGCTGGGCTTCTCGCCCACCGGCGAGATCTTCAACCTCACCATGGAAGACGTGGCCGCATCGGCCGCGATCGCCCTGCACGCCGACAAGCTGATCTTCATTACCGAGACCGGCATGATGAGCGACGTGGCCGGTACCGAGATCCGCGAATTGTCCTCGCACCAGGCCGAAGCCGTGCTGCAGGCGGGCTTCCTGCCGCCGGACGCCGCGTTCTACCTGCGGCACGCCATCAAGGCCTGCAACAGCGGCGTGGACCGCGCCCACATCGTGCCCTTCGAGATGGACGGTTCGGCCCTGCTCGAGCTGTTTACCCACGATGGCGTCGGCACCATGATCAGCCACGAGAACCTGGAAAGCCTGCGCCAGGCCACAATTGAGGACGTCGGCGGAATTATCAAGCTGATCGAGCCGCTGGAAGCCGACGGCACCCTGGTCTACCGTGGCCGCGAACTGATCGAACGCGAGATCGACCAGTTCTCGGTGATCGACCACGACGGCGTGATCTTCGGCTGCGCCGCGCTCTACCCCTTCCCGGAAGCGAAGATGGGCGAGATGGCCTGCCTGACGGTGAGCCCGGACGCCCAGACCCAGGGCGACGGCGAACGCATCCTGAAGCACATCGAGAACCGCGCCCGCGCCGCCGGTCTCACCAAGCTGTTCGTGCTGACCACCCGCACGGCGCACTGGTTCAAGAAGCGCGGCTTCGTGCCGGCCACGGTGGACGACCTGCCCAAGGACCGCCAGCACATGTACAACTGGCAGCGCCGGTCACAGGTTTTCATCAAGACCTTATAATGCCGGTTTCACCGCTTTCACCGCTTTCACCGCTTTCATACAGATACAGGAGTACGCCATGGCCCGCACCGTCCAATGCATCAAACTGAAGAAGGAAGCCGAAGGGCTGGACTTCCCGCCGGTCCCAGGCGAAATGGGCAAGAAGCTGTACCTGTCGGTCTCGAAGGAGGCCTGGCAGGCATGGCTGAAGCACCAGACCATGCTGATCAACGAAAACCGCCTGAACCTGGCGGACGACCGCGCGCGCAAGTACCTGGCCGCGCAGATGGAACGTCATTTCTTCGGTGACGGCGCGGCCGACCAGGCCCAGGGTTACGTGCCGCCGGCGGCCTGAGTCTGCTCTGACGCTGTTGTAGGGTGGGCGGGTTTCCCACCCACGCGTTCAAGCCAGGCAAGAACAGCCTGTGCGGTGCATTCATCGTCGGCCATCACCACGTGGGCAGAAAATCTGCCCACCCTACGCCCAGCGCCAGCAAACTACATCTTCACGCACTGGCGCAATTCACAGCGCGCCATGAACACCTTCCCCCGCATCGCCCCTTCTTCGCAGCGCATCCGGTACACCTCCACCGGCCCCGCCGCCGTCACCAGCCCCGCGCCCTGCCCGCTCGTGCAGCCCTGCTGCTTCGCCAGCTTCTCGACCGTGGCCGAGGACACGCCCAGCCTGAAGGGCACGCGCTCGATCGGCGCGCCGTCCGGATCGACCAGGCCGGGCGCCGCCGGCTTGGCAAGCGCCACCGGTGCGGGCTGCGGCGCCGGCGCGCTCCTGGACAGCGTGCAGCCGGCCAGCAGCAGGGCGACAAGGACAGCGACAAGAACGGTCAAGGGCGCCAGCGCGTGCTTCATGTGCGTTTCTCCGCTCAGAACGTCAGGGTCTTGACGCCCTCGGACGTGCCCAGCAGGCACACATTCGCGCCCGCCCTGGCGAACAGGCCGACCGCGATCACGCCCACGATCTGGTTGATCCGCTCTTCCAGCGCCACCGGATCGGTAATCGACAGGCCGACCACGTCGATGATCTCGCCGCCATTGTCGGTGATGAAGGCGTCATCCGAACCTGGCTTGGTGCGCAGGCGCGGCTGGCCGCCAAGCAGCGCCAGCTGGCGCATCACCGAGGCGCGCGCCATCGGGATCACTTCCACCGGCAGCGGGAACTTGCCCAGTGTCTCGACCAGTTTCGAACCGTCGGCGATGCAGACGAACTTCTGCGCCACCGAGGCCACGATCTTCTCGCGGGTCAGGGCCGCGCCGCCGCCCTTGATCATCGCGCCGCTGGCGGTGATCTCGTCGGCGCCGTCGATGTAGACCGCCATCGAGGTGACGTCGTTCAGGTCGAATACCGGAATGCCGTGGCCGCGCAGGCGGCTCGCCGTCGCTTCCGACGAGGCCACGGTGCCCTTGATGCGGTCCTTGATCCTGGCCAGTTCGTCGATGAAGAAGTTGGCCGTGGAGCCGGTGCCGACGCCGATGATTTCGCCGTCCACCACGTAATCGATCGCGGCGCGCGCCACGGCTTGCTTGAGTTCGTCCTGGGTCATGATACTGTCAGTAAGAGAAAGGAAGCCGCCATTTTAGCGGATCGCACCGTTCAATCCGCAAAAACGACGCTTCGTCGCAGCCCGGCGCCAGTCGATGCAAAATGCATTGCCAAGCAGATATCCGTGCAGCACACTGCATGTTTTCGCAGGCATATAGAGAACACAATGAAACGCTGGACGAAGAAGCGGGTGGCGATCGCCGCCGCGATACTGGTGGTGGGCGGCGCGGCCGCCGCATGGTTCATGCCCAGGGGCGAACCGAAAGTACCGCCGTCGAAATACCGCACCGCGCAAGTCGACATGGGCGCCATCAACCAGACCGTCACCGCCACCGGCACCATCAACCCGGTGGCGCTGGTGAACGTCGGCTCGCAGGTATCCGGCACCGTGGTCGAGCTGAACGCCGACTTCAACGACCGCGTGACCAAGGGCCAGGTGCTGCTCAAGCTCGACCCGACCATCTTCAACGCCCAGATCCGCCAGTTCGAAGCCAGCAAGGCTTCCGCCCTGGCCAACCTGCGCCTGGCCGAGGCCAACTACCAGCGCAACCAGCAGCTGATGGCGCAGCGCTTCGTCTCCGGCACCGTGGTCGACCAGGCGCGGCGCGAGATGGACGTGGCGCGCGCCAACGTGCAGCTGGCCCAGGCCCAGCTCGATCGCGCCAGGGCGGACCTGAACAACAGCGTGATCCGCTCGCCGATCGACGGCGTGGTCATCAAGCGCACCATCGACCTGGGCCAGACCGTGGCGGCTTCGTTCAACACGCCGAACCTGTTCCAGATCGCGCGCGACCTCACCAAGATGCAGATCGACACCAGCGTCTCGGAAGCCGACGTCGGCGCCCTGAAGGACGGCCTGCCGGCGCGCTTCGTGGTCGACGCCTATCCGGACCGCGAATTCCACGCCACCATGCGCCAGTTCCGCCTGGCCGCCAACGTGGTGCAGAACGTCGTCACCTACAACGTCGTGCTCGACGTCGACAACAGCGACGAGATGCTGAAACCCGGCATGACGGCCCAGGTGCGCCTGGTCGTGGCCAACCGCCCGAACGTGATGCGCATCCCGACCACGGCGCTGCGCTTCCAGCTGCCGGAAGAGGAACAGGAAAAACTGCGCAAGCGGGAACAGGAAGCGGCGAAGAACGGCAACAAGGATGGAACAGTGCGGCAGGTGGCGCAAAAGCCGGCCGCCCCGGCCCAGGATGACGACCTGGCCTTTCGCAGCGCCAGCGAAACCGCGCGCCAGTACAAGGTGTATCGCCTCGATGCGAGAAACCAGCCGCAGCCCGTCGACATCCGCGTCGGCCTGTCGAACTTCCGCTATACCGAAGTGGTGGCTGGCGGCCTGAAAGTGGGCGACCAGGTCGTCACGCGCACGCTGGCCCAGCCGAAAGACGACATGTGAGCGCGGCCGTGACTTCTTCCACGATCGCTCAGCTGATCGATATTCGCGGCGTTACCAAGACCTATGTCAGCGGCAGCGTCGAGACCCGCGTGCTGCACGGGATCGACCTGCAGGTGACGCGCGGCGACTTCGTCTCCATCATGGGCCAGTCGGGCTCGGGCAAGTCGACCCTGATGAACATCCTCGGCTGCCTCGACCAGGCCACCGGCGGCAGCTACCTGCTCGATGGCGTCGATACGCTGTCGCTGTCGCGCGCCCAGCTGGCCGACATCCGCAACCGCACGATTGGCTTCGTGTTCCAGAGTTTTAATCTCATCAAGCGCATGAGCGTGGCCGAGAACGTGGCGCTACCGCTGATCTACGGCGGCGCCAGCCGCGGCAAGGCGCACGCGCGCGCGTTGCAGGAGCTGGAACGCGTGGGACTGGGCGGGCTGGCCAGGCGTACCCCGAGCCAGCTGTCCGGCGGCCAGCAGCAGCGCGTGGCGATCGCCCGCGCGCTGGCCACCGATCCGCCGCTGCTGCTGGCGGACGAACCGACCGGCAACCTCGATACGCAGACCAGCGACGACATCATGCACAGCTTCCGTGATCTGAACCGGGAACGCGGCATCACCATCGTGCTCGTCACCCACGAAGCCGACGTCGCCGCCTACAGCCGCCGCCTGGTGCGCCTGAAGGATGGCCGGGTGCTGTACGACGGCCCGTCGGCGGAAGGACTGCGCCAGCACAATGCAAGCCACATGGAGGTACCGGCATGAACTTCCTCCAGGTATTGATCGAATCCTTCCGCTCGATGGCGGCCAACCGCCTGCGCACGGCGCTCACCATGCTCGGCATCGTGATCGGTATCGCCTCGGTGGTGCTGCTGCTAGCCATCGGCGACAGCATGCAGCGCTTCATCGGCAAGGAGCTGCAGCAGCTGGGCACCAACATGCTGTACGTGTTCCCCGGCGGTGACCGCACCAGCGCCCAGCGCGCACGCGCCGGCGCCGTGCCCTCGCTCTCGATCCACGATGCGGCCGCCCTCAACGAACTGCCCAGCCTGACCGGCGCGGCGCCGGCGCTGCAGGGCGGCTTCAAGCTCAGCGCGGGCAACGAAAGCCTGAACAGCCAGGTGCACGGGGTGACCCCGGCCATGTTCAAGATCCGCAACTGGAAGCTCGACCAGGGCAACCTGTTCAGCGAAGCCGACGTGCGCGCCTCGAGCCGCATGGTGGTGATCGGCCAGAAGGTGGCGGACCAGTTCTTCTACAAGGCCGACCCGCTCGGGCAGTACATCCGCATCGAGAACGTCGCCTTCCAGGTGATCGGCGTGCTCGCCGGCGAAGGCAAGCAGATCGACGGCTCCGACATCGCGGAACTGGTGCTGGTGCCGATCACGGCCGCCA
This sequence comes from Massilia sp. MS-15, assembly GCF_020176695.1. Classification (GTDB taxonomy): domain Bacteria; phylum Pseudomonadota; class Gammaproteobacteria; order Burkholderiales; family Burkholderiaceae_D; genus Telluria; species Telluria hydrophila. The sequence goes on from NZ_JAIWIA010000003.1 coordinate 35,448, forward strand.
GCGCCAACCTGATCAAGATGCCCTTCCCGCAGAACGTGCACTACATCGCGGCCCAGGGACGGCCCGACATGTCGCTCAAGGAGGCCGAGGAAGACGTCAAGGAAACCCTGCGCGCGCGCCACCGCATCCGCCCCGAGAGCCCGGACGACTTCAAGGTGCAGAACATGGCCTCGTTCGCGGAGACGGCCAACACCATCAGCGCCGGCGTCGCCCTGCTGCTCGGCCTGATCGGCGCGATCTCGCTGCTGGTGGGCGGCATCGGCATCATGAACATCATGCTGGTGTCGGTCACCGAGCGCACCCGGGAAATCGGGATCCGGATGGCAATCGGCGCGCGGCCGGGCGCGGTGCTGCTGCAGTTTCTGGCCGAGTCGGTGGTGATCTGCGTGGCCGGCGGCCTGCTGGGCGTGGCGATCGCGATGGCCGGGGCGGCGGCGATCACCGCCACCGGCAAGTTCGAGGTCTACCTCACTTTCCAGGGCGTGCTGGTGGCCTGCGGCTTCGCCAGCGCGGTGGGCGTGTTCTTCGGCTTCTATCCGGCGCGCCGCGCCTCGCGTTTGCTGCCGGTGGACTGCCTGCGCTATGAGTAAGGCCCCTGCCATGGACGGACGCGTATGCCTGCGCCGGGCCCGCAGCGCCGACATCCCGGCAATGTCGGCCATCCGGCTGGCGGTGCGCGAGAACGTGTTGTCCGATCCGGCGCGGGTGACCCCGCAGATGTACGAGGACTATCTCGACAGGGCGGGCCGCGGCTGGGTGGCCGAGGTCGACGGCGTGCTTGCCGCCTTCTGCTATGCCGACCGCGCGCAGGCCTCGATCTGGGCGCTGTTCGTCAGCCCGCCTTACGAAGGGCGTGGCCTGGGAAAAGCCTTGCTGGCGCTGGCGGTCGCGTGGCTGTTCGATCTGGGCCACGAACGCATCACGCTGGGCACCGGGCCCGGAACCCGGGCCGACGGCTTCTACGCGGCCCAGGGGTGGACCAGGATCGCCGGGGACGGGCGCGAGATCGCATACCGGCTCGACCGGCATGGGCAGTCCGCCGGCGCGGCCACATCCCCCCGCGCCGGCTTGAGCGCATGAACGGGCCTCTCGCCATGTCGCGCGTCAGGCGCCCCCGCATCCGCCCCGCCCTGCCGGCCGTGCTTGCCGCGCTTGCCGCCTGCCTGCCGGGCGGCGTGGAAGCGGGTGGAACCGGACCGGACGCCGGCAAGGACGCGCTCCCGGAACTGGCGCCGGTCACGATCAACCGGGTCAGGAATCCGGGAGACCTGCCCTACGCCGGCTTCCTGCAATCCATCCGGCGCCTGCAATCCTACCTGCCACCCGAACCGCGCGTGCTCGACCTGCGGCTGCGGCTGTCGTTCACCGGGCTGGGCGAAGCCGAACGCGATGCCTACCTGCCGGATACCTGGGCGGTGGCCATCGTCGGCGATACGCTCGACCATCCGGTAGCGGTCGAGCGCGGCGGCTACTTCCTGCTGCCCGAGCTGCCGCAGGCGGCGAGCGAAGGGGCGACCATCATGTTCAATGCGCAGACCCGCAAGGACTACATGCAGGTCGCCTGGAAGTTCCGGGTTGCCCCGGGACAGACGCTGGCCTATGCCGACTTCGCGAAAGCCTTCGACGAGGTCGCGTTCGTCCAGAAGAACATCCCGCTGTACCGGATCAGCCTGCGCGACGAGCGCCTTGCCCGCTTCGACGGCCTGAAAGCCTGTTTTCACCCAGGTGGTGGCCGCATCGAGATCGACGGCCAGCCGGCGCCGGCCACCAGTGTCGGCGCCTGCAGCGTGCTGCGCTTCGATCCCGCGGTCGCGAAGACCGGCCAGGCAAAGATCGCCTTCGTCGGGCCGCTCGACACGGTGACCCTGCATGAAACCGTTCGCTAAGATGGACTCGAAAAAGGAGAAACCAAGGATGAGCAGCACACAATCCGTCGCGCGCCGCGGCCTGTGCGCACCGGTCCTGGCGGCCGCGCTGGCGCTGGCGAGCGCGGGAGCCACGGCCCGGGTGGCAGCGGCCCAGGAGGCAGCGGCAACGGGTGCCCGGGACATCCCTGCGGTCAAGGTCCACCGCAAGACCAATCCGGGCGACCTGCCCTACAAGAGCTTTTTCCAGATCCAGAGCTTCCTGCAGTCGCTGATGCCGCTTGGCCAGCGCGTGGTCGAGCTTCGCCTGCGCGTCAATTTTGCCAGCGACAAGGGCCCGGCCTACGACGAGTTCCAGCCGAAGACCTGGGCCGTGGCCATTGTCGGCGAATCGGTGGACCAGGTCATTCCCGTCACGCGCGGCGGCTATTTCGTGCTGCCCGAGCTGCGCCAGGCGGCGCAGGAAAACGCGACACTGATGTTCAATACGCCGACCCGCGAGGGGCGCATCGCGCTCGAATGGAAGCTGAAGACGGATGCGGCGCAGCAGCTGTCGTATGCCGATTTCGGCAAGGCGATCGAGCAGGTCAGATCGGTGCAGCGCAAGATCCCCTTCTACCACCGGGGACTGGAAGAGGTGCGCGCCATCGACTACACCGGGCTCAGGGCCTGCTTCCTGGCCGATGGCGGACGCATCGAGGTCGGCGGACAGGCTGCCGCGACTCGGGCCGAGGGCAAGTGCCAGGTGCTGAGGTACGACGCGCAGGTGGCGCGGGACGGCGCCGCCGGCATCGCCTTCATCGGCCCGCTCAGTATCGTGACGCTGAGCGGCAGCGGCATCTAGGAAAGCGGCCAGCCCCACGCGCCTGGGGCCGGCCCGTGGACACTCAGTTCACCAGGCGCAGGGTCATCGGATAGCGGTAGCTCACGCCATTGCTGGCCTTGACGGCGGCGACGATGCACAGTGCCAGGTTGGCCAGCATGACGACCCAGATCAGGAAGATGCCGATCAGGACGATGGACAGCACGGCGCAGCCGATATACAGGAACATCACCGTGATCTGGTAGTTCAGGGCTTCGCGCGCATTCTCGGCCGTGAAGCGGTCGCTATCGTCCTTCTTGATCAGGTACAGCACCAGGGGCACGACCCAGCCAAAGAAGATACCGCTCAGGTGCACCAGGATGGCCAGGGTCTTGTCGCCGGCGTAGGTGCCGACCGCTTCCGTATTCTGCATTCTTGTTCTCCGTTTTTCAGCAAGGTGATGGGTAGGGATGTGAGGGATGGTCAGCCGGATAGCGTTCCTGAAAGTCATCATAATATTGATACTTTGCAATGTCTATCAATAAAAGATGTCCCTTCGGGCGCTCTGGCTCCTGGCTGCGCCGCTGCGTTTCGGGCGAGCAGAGTGTTGCATGATGGGCGGTCACCGCCTTGATCCCCGTCGATAGCGCAACGGCCGCCCCCCCCCCCAGGATTCACGCGGCGATCCTGCGCGGGCGGGCCAGCCAGGCGGCCGGGCCGCTGGGCAGGCTGCGTGGATCGGACGGGTCGGCCAGGAAACCGGCGAGCACGGCTTCGTACAGCGCCAGGCTGCCGCGATGCTGTCCCTGGCGCATGGCGTCCGGCTTGCGCAGGAATTTCAGTACGAAGTAATCGGCCAGCAGGTCTCCCTGCGCTTCCATGTTGTAGTCGGCAAGCCGGGCGCCGGCGTGCAGGGAATAGGCATACGGAAGGCCGAAGCGGATCGCGCCACGCAGACGCACCGGATAGCCGAGCTGGTGCTGCCACACGTGCACCAGCTCGTGCATGAACCAGTGAATCGCGCCGGGGTCGCCGCGGGTATAGTCGGGCAGGAAGCAGGAATGGTGGAAGTACATGCTGCCGTTGGGCGTCATGCAGCAGTTCTTCGGCTGGAACGGCAGGTAGCGCCGCCCATGGACGCGCACGCGCCGGTAGTCGATGGCGTCGCGGAACAGCTGCGACGCTAGCGCGATCTCGGCCTCGGTCAAAGGACGGGATCGCGCGCGCAGCATGATACGGTGCCGCTCAGGCGGCGCGCAGCGCGGAGGCGGCCTTGGCCAGCTCGGTGATGCCGGCCCAGTCGCCGTTGGCGATCAGGTCCTTCGGCGTCAGCCAGGAGCCGCCCACGCAGGCCACGTTCTTGCAGGCCAGGAACTTTGGCGCGCTCTCGATCGAGATGCCGCCGGTCGGGCAGAAGGTAACGTCGGGCAGCGGGCCGGCGATCGCATTGAGCATGCCGACGCCGCCCGCCGGCACCGCCGGGAACAGTTTCAGTTGCCTGAAGCCGTGCTCGCGCGCGGCCATCACCTCGGACGGGGTCATCACGCCCGGCAGCAAGGGCAGTCCGCTGGTTTTCGCGGCCTCGATCATGGCCGGGGTCAGGCCGGGCGACACGCCGAACACGGCGCCCGCATCGCGCGCCGCCACGAATTCGTGCGCCTGGGTCAGGGTACCGACGCCGACGATGGCGCCTTCGACGCCGCTCATGTCGCGGATCGCCTGCAGGCCATGCTCGGTGCGCAGCGTCACCTCCAGCACCCGGATGCCGCCCGCCACCAGGGCGCGGGCCAGCGGCACCGCATGGGCCGGGTCGTCGATGGCGATGACGGGGATGACGCTCGCCGAGCGCATGATCTCAAGTAAAGTCATTTTTGCGTCCTGAAAAGAAAGTCTTCGTCCGAGCCGGGCTGGCCCTCTTCCACATGCGCGCCCTCGTGCAGCGGCACCGTGGTATCGATCGGCGACGGCAGCGGGAAGCTCGCCGCGCCCTCCTCCGCCGGGCTGGCGTGGTTGCGGAACATGGCGAACAGTTCGCGGCCCATGCCGATGTGGCTCGTCGACAGGTCGGCGCTGGCCATGCGGCGCGCCGCCCAGACCGAGTCGGTCACCAGCGCCTCCAGCGTGCCATTGCTGGCGTCGACGCGGATGATGTCGCCGTCGCGCACCAGCCCGAGCGGGCCACCGGCCAGGATCTCGGGCGAGACGTGGATCGCCGCCGGCACCTTGCCGGACGCGCCCGACATGCGGCCGTCGGTCACCATCGCCACCTTGTAGCCGGCATCCTGCAGGTTCGACAGCGCCGGGGTGAGCGCATGCAGTTCCGGCATGCCGTTCGCGCGCGGGCCCTGGAAGCGGATCACGGCCACGAAGTCGCGTTCCAGCTCGCCGGTCTTGTAGCGCTCCATGAAGTCTTCCTGCGAGTCGAAGGTGATGGCCGGCGCTTCGATCACGTGGTATTCCGGCTTCACGGCCGAGATCTTCATCACCGCGCGCCCCAGGTTGCCCTGCACCAGCACCATGCCGCCATTGTTGGCGAAGGGATTGGCGGCCGGACGCAGCACGGCTTCGTCGCCCGATGTCGTAGGCGCGTCGCGCCACACGACCTTGCCGTCCGCGCCGAGGAAGGGTTCCTGGCAATGGGCGCGCAGGCCGTGGCCGAGGATGGTGTTGACGTCCTCGTGCGCCAGGCCGGCGTCGAGCAGTTCGCGGATGACGAAGCCGGGCCCGCCGGCGGCCTGGAAATGGTTCACATCCGCTTCCCCGTTCGGATAGATCCGGGTCAGCGAGGGCACGACCTTCGACAAGGCGTCGAAGTCGTTCCAGTCGATCACGATGCCGGCCGCGCGCGCGATCGCCACCAGGTGCAGGGTGTGGTTGGTCGAGCCGCCGGTCGCGTGCAGCGCCACGATGGCATTGACGATGCTCTTTTCGTCGACGATGCGGCCGATCGGCATGTATTCGCCGCCCTGCTGCGAGATGCGCACCGCCTGGCGCGAGGCCGCGCGCGTGAGCGCGTCGCGCAGCGGCGTGCCCGGGGTGATGAAGGCGGCGCCCGGCAGGTGCAGGCCCATCATCTCCATCAGCATCTGGTTGCTGTTGGCGGTGCCGTAGAAGGTGCAGGTGCCGGCGCCGTGGTAGGACTTCGATTCGCCTTCGAGCAGTTCCTCGCGGCTCGCCTCACCCTTGGCGTAGCGCTGGCGGATGGCCGCCTTTTCCTTGTTCGAGATCCCGGTGGTCATCGGGCCGCCCGGAACGAAAATGCCCGGGATGTGGCCGAAGTGCAGCGCGCCAATCAGGAGGCCCGGCACGATCTTGTCGCAGATGCCCAGGTAGAGGGCGGCATCGAACATGTTGTGCGACATCGCGACCGCGGTCGCCATCGCGATCGTGTCGCGCGAGAACAGCGACAGTTCCATGCCCGGCTGGCCCTGCGTGACGCCGTCGCACATGGCGGGCACGCCGCCCGCGAACTGGGCCACGGCATCGACTTCGCGCACGGCGTCCTTGATCAGCTGCGGGTAGGTCTCGAACGGCTGGTGCGCCGACAGCATGTCGTTGTACGACGAGACGATCGCCACCGAAGGCTTCTTGTATTCCTTCAGCTTGAGCTTGTCGTTGGCCGGGAAGGCGGCGAAGCCGTGGGCCAGGTTGGTACAGGACAGGGAACCGCGCTGCACGCCCTGCACGCGGGCGGCTTCCAGGTGCGCGAGATAGGCCGCGCGCGAGGCGCGGCTGCGCTGGATGATCCGGTTCGTTACCTGTTCGACTACGGGGTGGAGCGCCATGATCGTTCCTTCGTGAATTTTGTATCTGAAATTTTACTACAGATTGGGCAGGGATGCATCCAAGGCGCCGGTTTTTTGATCGGGTCGTCGGCCTGGCCGTAGGGTGGGCGGGTCTCCCGCCCACGCGGACAACGGCCGTTTGCCGTGCTGCCGGATTTCCGCCACTCACTCGCGCCGCTGACCGCGTGGGCAGAAAATCTGCCCACCCTACGGCATCCAGGAACCGGCGCCGGCATCTTTGTGTAGTGAATTTACGGCGTCTTCCTGTATTATTCGCTAATCTGCTATTGACAACATTGTGCCATCGGCATCGCTCATCGACACCCTCTTATGCGCCAGCCTTCCCTGACCAGTACCGCCAGCTTCCAGGCCCTTGAAAACCACGCCCTCGAGGCCGAAGACTGGGAGATGCGCAAGCTGTTTGCCGCCGATCCGCAGCGCTTCGAGCGCTTCTCTAGCGAGGCGGCGGGGCTGTTCCTAGACTATTCAAAAAATCGCCTCGACGGGCGCACGCTTGAACTGCTGGCCGCGCTGGCGCGCGAGCGTGGCGTGGAGCGCCAGCGCGACGCCATGTTCGCCGGCGAACGCATCAACAACACCGAAAACCGGGCTGTCCTGCACACCGCGCTGCGCGCCCCGCGCGGCAGCACCCTGGTGCTCGATGGCCAGGACGTCGACGCCGAGGTGCACGCGGTGCTCGACCGCATCCGCAGCTTCACCGACGCGGTACGCGGCGGCGAATGGCTGGGCCATACCGGCAAGCCGATCACGGACATCGTCAACATCGGCATCGGCGGCTCCGACCTGGGGCCGAAGATGGTGGTGCTGGCGCTGCGCCACTACGCCCATCCGCGCCTGGCGCTGCATTTCGTGTCCAACGTCGACGGCCACGACATGGATGCCACCCTGTCGCAGGTGGATCCGGAAACCACGCTGTTCATCGTGGCCTCGAAGACCTTCACCACCGCCGAAACCATGATGAACGCGCAGACCGCGCGCCGCTGGTTCCTCGAGCGCGTGCCGGCCGAGTCGGCCGATGCCGCGCTGGCGAAGCATTTCGTGGCGGTGTCGACCAACGTGGAGGCGATTAAAACCTTTGGCATCGACCCTGCCAACATGTTCCCGTTCTGGGACTGGGTGGGCGGCCGCTACTCGGTCTGGTCGGCGATCGGCCTGCCGGTCGCGCTGGCGGTGGGCTTTGGCTATTTTTCCGACTTCCTGGCCGGCGCCCACGAGATGGACCAGCATTTCCGCAACGCGCCCATCGAGCAGAACATGCCGATGATCCTGGCCCTGGTCGGTTTCTGGAACCGCGAGTTCCTGGACGCACACTCGGTCACGATCGCGCCCTACCACCAGGACCTGAACCGCTTCCCGGCCTACCTGCAACAGCTCGACATGGAGAGCAACGGCAAGTCGGTCACGCGCGACGGCGATCCGGTCGACACCCCGACCTGCCCGGCGATCTGGGGCGAACCGGGCACCAACGGCCAGCACGCCTATTTCCAGCTGCTGCACCAGGGCACCGACCTGACCCCGATCGACTTCATTGCCGCGCTGCGCCCGGCGCACGAGATGGAACAGCATCACCGCGCCCTGCTGGCCAACTGCTTCGCCCAGTCGGAAGCCTTCATGAAGGGCAAGACGATCGACGAAGTGCGCGCCGACCTGCAGGCGCAGGGCCTGCCGCCGGAAGAAGTGGAACGCCTGGCCCCGCACAAGACCTTCCCCGGCAACCGCCCGAGCAACACGATCCTGATGGAGCGCCTGACCCCGTCCACCCTGGGCGCCCTGATCGCGCTGTACGAGCACAAGACCTTCGTGCAGGGCGTGCTCTGGAACCTCAACAGCTTCGACCAGTGGGGCGTCGAACTGGGCAAGGTGCTGGCGAAGAGAATCGAGGCCGAGCTGGCGGGCGAGCCCCAGCCGGACCTGCACGACAGCTCCACCAACGGCCTGGTCGCCCGCGCCAGGGACGCGTTCTGAACCTTACCTTTTCTATTACATGGCAACGGATAAATTCGAAGTGGTGCATGAAGCGCCGATGCTGGTCGGCGAAGCGGCGACTTGGCATGAAGTCGAGTCGGCGCTGTACTGGGTGGACATCAACGGCCGCAGCGTGCACCGCGTGCACCCGGCCAGCGGCAAGTATTCGAGCTGGAAGATGGGTTCCGAGCCCTCGGCCCTGGCGGTCGACGGCGACAACAACCTGGTGGTCTCGCTGCGCACGGGCCTGATCTGCCTGAACACGACCAGCGGCAAGGAAACCCCGATCGCCGACGCGCCCTACGACACCCGCATCGTGCGCTTCAACGACGGCCGCGTCGATCCGGCCGGGCGCTTCTGGGTCGGCACCATGTACGAACCACGCGACCAGGCGCTGGCCGAGATGTACGTGCTCGAACGCGGCCAGTTGCGCCGCGCCTGGCAGGGCGGCATGACCAACTCGAACGGCCTGGCCTGGAGCCTGGACGGGCGCACCATGTTCCATGCCGATACCACCTCGCACCGAATCGACTGCTACGACTACGACCCGGCCACCGGCACGCATGGCGCGGGGCGCACGATCAAGACCTTCGCCACCGACAAGAGCGCGCCTGACTACGGCGGCCGCCCGGATGGCGCCACCGTCGACAGCGAAGGCGCCTACTGGGTCGCGATGTTCGAAGGCGGCCGGGTGCTGCGCCTGGCGCCCGACGGCACCGTGCTGCGCGAGATCGCGCTGCCGGTGCGCTGCCCGACCTCGGTCGCCTTCGGCGGCCCCGACCTGCGCACCTTGTACATCACCAGCGCCAGCCATGGCCGCCCGGCCGAGGAGCTGGCGCGCTATCCGCTCAGCGGCAAGCTGCTGTCGATCAGGCTCGACATCGCCGGACGCGTCGAGCCGGAGTACCTGCACCGCTGAAGGGCGTGCCCGCCACGTAGGGTGGGCGCCTGCACCGCATGAGGTGCATGGCGACGGCGCGAATGCCGCCCACGCGGCGATATGCGGCGGCTCCGCTCGTGCGCCGGATGATCTTGCCGTGAGCAATCACGGCGTGGGCGGCGCAAAGGCAGTGGGTTCCTCGGTGGTGTGGGAAGCGCCGCCCCCCCCAACAGTCCGGTCACGTAGTAGATTTTCTTGCTAAGCAGGTATCTGTGTAGTAAATTTACACAATCAGCTATCCATCCAGTTCCGGTACTTTCATGGCCCTTTCCGATTTCGACCTCGTTTTCTTTGGCGGCAGCGGCGACCTCGCGATGCGCAAGCTGCTCCCCGCGATGTATGCGCGCGACGTCTGCGACGACCTGCCCGCCACCGCCCGTATCGTCTGCGTGGGCCGCGACAGGTTCTCGCAGGAGGAGTTCCTGCGCTTCGTCGAGAAGAACTCGAAGCCGCACATCAAGGAAGTGCCGGCGGACGCCACCTGGGCGCGTTTCCTGCAGCGTATCGTCTACGTGGCGCTGGACGCCACCGACGCCGCCAGCTTCGGCCCGCTGGTCGAGGCGCTGCGCCAGGACGCGGCGCTGACCCGGGTCTACTACCTGGCCACGCCGCCGCACCTGTTCGCCACCATCTGCGACAACCTGGCCAGGACCGGCCTGGCCACGCCGAACTCGCGCGTGGTGCTGGAAAAGCCGCTCGGCCGCGACCTGGCCTCGGCGCGCCAGATCAACCTCGACGTCGGCAAGGTCTTCGCCGAGTCGCAGATCTACCGGATCGACCACTACCTGGGCAAGGAGACCGTGCAGAACCTGCTGGCCCTGCGCTTCGGGAACATCCTGTTCGAGCCGCTGTGGCGCCGCGAGTGGATCTCCGACGTGCAGATCACCATCGCCGAGAAGATCGGGGTCGGCAACCGCCTCGGCTACTACGACACCTCGGGCGCCCTGCGCGACATGCTGCAGAACCACCTGCTGCAGCTGCTGTGCATCGTGGCGATGGAGCCGCCAACCTCGATCGCGCCGGACGCGGTGCGCGACGCCAAGCTGCAGGTGCTGCGCTCGCTGAAGCGTTTCACGCCCACCACGCTGGCGCAGAACATCGTGCGCGGCCAATACCGCTCCGGCCACATCGACGGCCAGGCGGTGCCGGGCTACCGCGACGAACCGGACGCACCGAAAGGCTCGCGGACGGAAACCTTCGTCGCCATGAAGGCCGAAATCGACACCTGGCGCTGGGCCGGCGTGCCCTTCTACCTGCGCACCGGCAAGCGCATGGCCGACCGCCTGGCCGAGATCGTGGTGCGCTTCAAGCCCATCCCGCATTCGATCTTCAAGCAGCCGACGTCGAGCTTCCAGCCGAACAGCCTGGTCATCCGCCTGCAGCCCGACGAAGGCCTGTCGATGAACCTGATGGCCAAGACCCCGGGCGACTCGATGCGCCTGAAGCAGGCAGAGCTCGAGCTCGACTTCCGCGAACAGTTCACCAGCCCGCGCATGGAAGCCTACGAGCGCCTGCTGGTGGACGTGCTGCGTGGCCAGCTGACCCTGTTCATGCGCGGCGACGAGCTCGAAGCGGCCTGGGAATGGGTCGAGCCCATCCTCGAATACTGGGAGCAGAACGACAGCGCGCCGCTGCCCTACACCTCCGGCACCTGGGGCCCGGCCGCCGCGAGCGCCCTGATCGGGCGCGATGGCCTGCAGTGGCGCGAAGAAGCGCTGCCCGAAGACTGATTCCTGACGGAGCGCCCATGCTGCTCGATTCCATCCGCACCCAGCTCGACTCGCTCTCGAAATCCGAGCGCAAGGTGGCGCTCGCGGTGCTGGCCGCACCCGCCAACACGGTCAGCCAGAACATCACGGCGCTGGCGAAAAGCGCGCAGGTGTCGGAGCCGACCGTGGTGCGCTTTTGCCGCACCCTCGGCTACGACGGCTGGCACGAGTTCAAGCTGAAACTGGCGCAGGGCCTGGCGCTGGCGCTGCCGGGCGCGAACGAGCAGCCGGCGCCGGACGACCTGGCGGCCGACCTGGTGAACAAGATCTGCAGCCGCTCGATCAATACCCTGCTCGACCTGCGCAACAACCTCAAGCCGGAGCTGATCCAGAAAGCGCTCGACATCCTGTCGCGCGCCAACAAGATCGAGTTCTACGGCCAGGGCTCGTCGGGCTTCGTTGCCGCCGATGCCCAGCACAAGTTCTTCCGCTCGGGCGTGCCGACCGTGGCCTATGCCGACCCGGCGATCCATTCGATCGCCGCGGCGTTGCTGCGCGAGGGCGACGCCGTGGTGGCGATCTCGCAGCGCGGCAACAACCCGTCCCTGACCCGCTCGGCCAAGCTGGCGCGGCGCGGCGGGGCCGATGTGATCGTGCTGGCGCCTTCGGGAACCCCGCTGGCGGAAGTGGCCACCCTGTTCATCCCGATCGACCTGGTGTTCGCAATCGACCCGTATACGCCGATCTCGGCGCGCCTGGCCTACCTGGTCGTGATCGACGTGCTGGCGGTCGGCCTGGCGCTGCGGCGCGGGCCGGAGTTCCGCAAGAAGATGCAGAACGCGCAGAAGGCGCTGCAGGAGTTCGACATGCAGTTCGATTCCTTCATCGGCTGAAGCGGCGCGAAGCAAATCCGCCACAGGTGTAAAATACCCGGTTTCCATCGCACCACGGGCCACGCCAATGCACATCAATCCTGAACGCAGCTCCCGTCCCGACTACGCCCTGCTGGAGCGCCAGGTCGAGAGCGTCCTCGAAGGCGAACGCAAGCTGATGGCGAACGCCGCCCAGTTCTCCGCCCTCGTCTACGACACCCTGGCCGACCTGAACTGGGCCGGCTTCTACTTCACCGTCCCGGCGCGCAAGGGCGACGGCCAGGACCTGCTGGTCGGCCCCTTCCAGGGCAAGCCGGCCTGCGCCCGCATTCCTTTCGGGCGCGGCGTATGCGGCGCCAGCGCCGCCGAGCGCAAGACCATCGTGGTGCCAGACGTGCACGCCTTCCCGGGCCACATCGCCTGCGATTCGGCCTCGAATTCGGAAATCGTGATCCCGCTGGTCAAGGATGGCGAAGTGCTCGGCGTGTTCGACATCGACAGCCCGTTGCCGGACCGTTTTTCCGACGAAGACCGTGAAGGGCTGGAGCGCATGCTGGCCGCGTTCATGGATGGCACCGATTTCGCCTGAGAGACCGATGTCAAGCGACTTCTATTGCGATGAGGCCCTGAGCGGCCGGACACCGGTCGAGGTGGTGAGGGAAACCGAGGACGTCCTCGCCTTTCACCACACGCGTCCGTTCTACCCGGTGCACATCGTAGTCGTGCCCAAGGCACACGTTCCTTCGCTGACCGACCTGGGCGGCCACTCTCCGGAGCTCGTCTATCGCCTGTTGGACGTCGTGCGCCAGGTCGCCGCCGACGTCGAGCATGACCACGGCGCCTGCCGGGTCGTCACCAACCTCGGCAAGTACCAGGACTCGAAACACCTGCACTTCCACGTCGCACATGGCAGCCCGCTGCGCTGACCGGGCCATGCTGACCGCGCTGAACCACCTGACCCTGGCCGTGAGCGACGTCGAGCGCAGCTTCGGCTTCTACGTCGGCCTGCTGGGCTTCAAACCGGCTGCCAGATGGGATACCGGCGCCTACCTCACCCTGGGCGACCTGTGGCTGTGCGTGTCGCTGGACCGGTCACGCAGATCATCCGCCCAACCCGATTACACGCATTATGCGTTCGCCATTGCGCCGCACGACTTCACGCCCTTTCGTACCCGCCTGCTCGAAGCCGGCGTAATCGAATGGAAGCGCAACAGCAGCGAAGGCGATTCCTTCTATTTCCTCGACCCGGACGGGCACCAGCTGGAGGCCCATGTTGGCAACCTCGCCAGCCGCCTGGCCACTTGCCGCGACCGGCCCTACGCCGGCATGCGGTTTTTCGATTGAACCACGCAGACTTCCTGATCAACCTTCCCGCCTCACTACCATGAACCAACTCGAACAGCTCAAGCAGTACACCACCGTCGTCGCCGACACCGGCGATTTCCAGTCGATCAAGGCCTACGCGCCGCAGGATGCGACCACCAATCCGTCGCTGATCCTGAAGGCCGTGCAGAAGCCGGAATACCGTCCGCTGCTGGAAAAAGCCGTCGCCGATGCCAACGGCGCCTCGACCGAGGCCATCGTCGACAGCCTGCTGATCGCCTTTGGCGTCGAGATCCTGAAATATGTGCCGGGCCGCGTCTCGACCGAGATCGATGCCGCCCTGTCGTTCGATACCGAAGCCACCGTCGCCAAGGGCCGCGAGCTGATCGCCCTGTACGAAAAGAACGGCGTCGCGCGCGAGCGCGTCCTGATCAAGATCGCCTCGACCTGGGAAGGCATCCGTGCCGCCGAGATCCTGGAGAAGGAAGGCATCCGCTGCAACCTGACCCTGCTGTTCTCGCTGTGCCAGGCCGTGGCCTGCGCCGAGGCGGGCGTACAGCTGATCTCACCGTTCGTCGGCCGCATCTACGACTGGTACAAGAAGTCGACCGGCACCGACTATACCGGCGCGGACGATCCGGGCGTGCAGTCGGTCAAGCGCATCTACCAGTACTACCGCAAGTTCGGCTACGACACTGAAGTGATGGGTGCGAGCTTCCGCAACACCTCGCAGATCCTCGAACTCAGCGGCTGCGACCTGCTCACCATCTCGCCTGACCTGCTGCAGAAGCTGGCCGACAGCGACGCGCCGGTCGAGCGCAAGCTGGTGGCCGATGCGAATGCCGACATCGCAAAGATCGCGGTGGACGAGAAGAGCTTCCGCTTCATGCTCAACGAGGATGCGATGACCACCGAGAAGCTGGCCGAAGGGATCCGCGCCTTCGTGGCGGATTCGCTCAAGCTGAAGAAGATGATCGAAGAAATGATGAAGTAAAGGAAAAGCGCACGACGGTGCGCTTTTCCACAGCGTGGGCGGCGCATGCGGCACAGGTGCTATCGCGCCCCCCATGGAGCCGCCCAGGTTACGCGCGCAGGCCGGCCAGGTAGGTATCGATCACGGTCCCGCCCAGCTCCAGCAGGTCGAACAAGGTCGGCTCGAAGATCCAGTTGCGGATCAGGCCGTCGACCAGGATCCAGCCGCCCTGTGCGGCCGCCAGCGTGCCGACGCCGGCGCGCAGCATGCCCTTCTCCTGCGCCTGCTTCAGGTGCCCTTCCATGCGGTCCTGCCACAGGGCGATCGACTCGCGCCGGCGTGCGCGCACTGAATCGACTTCGTCGATGAACTCGGTCTTGAGCGTGGCGATCTCGAACACGCGGCGCGCCTTCTCGTCCTCGACCACGATGCGCAGCACCGTCATCATGTCGTCGCGCAGGCACAACAGGGGATCCTTGACGTCGCGCTGGTTGTCCAGCACCTGCATCGCCTCGTCCATCGGCATCTTGGCACGGTCGAACATGGCATTGAACAGCGCGCCCTTGTCCAGGAAATGCCAGTAGATCGCACCGCGCGTCACGCCCGCCGCAGTTGCAATATGCTGTAAAGTCGTGCGTGATACGCCTTGTTCAGCGAACAATCTTTCAGCAGCGTCAAGAATGCTGTCGCGGGTCACAGCAGCTTCCGCCTTGGTTTTACGTGCCATTTTTTGTCTGCCCTCCCGTTTGAGGGGCTGCTCCAGCAATAAACATACAGCCGTGATAGTATATAAAACCATTCGTAAAAGCCAGTGGCATTTCGCGTACGCTTCCGGAAGCTGCGCAGGATGTCGAAACAACAACGAGAAGGAAGCATACGTAAATGCGCTCAGACCCATCCTCCCTGACCAGGACCCCTTCACTCAGCCGGATCGCCGCCGGCACGCTGGTCGCGCTCGCGCTACTGTCGGGCTGCGGCAAGAAAGACGGCGCCCCGGCCGCTGGCGCCGGCGGCGCCATGCCGGCGCCGGAAGTCGGCGTCATCACCACCAAGTATGAACCGGTTGCGCTGCTGACCGAACTGCCGGCGCGTGCCGAGCCGGTCCGCACCTCGCAGGTGCGCGCGCGCGTGGATGGCGTGGTGCTCAAGCGCCTGTTTACCGAAGGCAGCGAGGTCAAGCAGGGCCAGTCCCTGTTCCAGATCGACCCGGCGCCCTACCAGGCCCGCCTCGCGGCGGCCCAGGCCGACGTCGGCAGCGCGGTGGCGACCCTGAACCAGGCCACCGCCCAGGCCGAGCGCTACAAGCCGCTGGTCGAAGCGAACGCCATCAGCAAGCAGGAATACACCAATGCCGTGGCCGCCCAGAAGCAGGCCGAAGCGGCCGTCGCAGCGGCCCGCGCCCAGGTGCGCATCGCCCAGATCAATTCCAGCTACGCCAACGTGTACGCCCCGATCTCGGGCCGCATCGGCCGCGCGCTGGTGACCGAAGGCGCGCTGGTCTCGAGCGCCCAGGCCACCGAGATGGCAGTAATCCAGCAAACCAACCCGATGTACCTGAACATCACCCAGTCGGCCAGCGAACTGCAGCGCCTGCGCAGGCAGGCTGGCGGCAAGGTCAAGGATGCGCCGGTCAGCGTGATCCTCGACGACGGTAGCGAGCTGGCCGCCAAGGGCAGCCTGCAGTTCTCCGACATCACGGTCGATCCGGGCACCGGGCAGGTGACCCTGCGCGCCACGGTCCCGAATGCGGACAACAGCCTGCTGCCGGGCCAGTACGTGCGCGTGCGCCTGGCCCAGGCCCAGCTGCCGAACGGCATCGTGGTGCCGCAGCAGGCCGTCACCCGCGGCGGCCCGCAGGGCGACACCCTGATGGTGGTCGGCGCGGACAACAAGCCGACCCCACGCACCGTCAAGATCGCCTCGCAGCAGGGCTCGAACTGGATCGTTACCGAAGGCCTGAAGGAAGGCGAACGCGTGATGGTCGATGGCTTCCAGAAGCTGCAGATGCTGCCGCCAGGCACCCCGGTCAAGACCGTGCCCTGGCAGGCTGCCGGCAAGGCCGGCGCGGCACCGGCTGCAGCACCGGCCACCGCCCCGGCGCGCAACTGAGCGGTCAGGAAAGAACAGGACTAATTCATGGCACGTTTCTTCATTGACCGCCCTATTTTCGCCTGGGTGATCGCGCTGTTCATCATGGTGATCGGCGCGGTCTCGATCACCCAGCTGCCGGTCGCCCAGTATCCGAACGTGGCGCCGCCATCGATCGTGATCAATGCCGCCTACCCGGGCGCCTCGGCACAAACCCTGGAAGACTCGGTCATCTCCGTCATCGAACGCGAGATGAACGGTTCGCCAGGCCTCGTCTACATGGAATCGAGCAGCACCGCCAACGGCAGCGGCTCGATCACCCTGACCTTTGAAACCGGCACCGATCCGGAGCTGGCCCAGGTGGATGTCCAGAACCGCCTGTCGAGGGCAAGCCCGCGCCTGCCGGCGGCGGTGAACCAGCAGGGCGTGCGCGTCGACAAGGTGCGCGCGAACTTCCTGCTGTTTACCATCCTCTCATCAAGCGATCCGAAGTGGGACCCGATCGCGCTGGGCGACTACGCCTCGCGCACGGTGCTGCCTGAAATCCAGCGCATCAAGGGCGTCGGCACCGCGCAGCTGTTCGGTACCGAGCGCGCCATGCGCGTCTGGATCGACCCGGCCAAGCTGGTGGGCTTCCGCCTGTCCCCGGCCGACGTCAACAACGCGATCCGCAGCCAGAACGCCCAGGTGGCCTCCGGCACCATCGGCGAACTGCCGCTGGCGCAAGGCCAGGAAATCACCGCCACCGTGGTCGTCACCGGCCAGCTCTCCACCGTCGAACAGTTCGGCAACATCGTGCTGCGCGCGAACCCGGACGGCTCGGCCGTGCGCCTGAAGGACGTGGCGCGCATCGAAATCGGCGCCCAGGGCTACGGCACCTCGGCTCGCCTGAACGGCAAGCCGTCCACCGGTATCGGCGTGCAGCTGGCGCCGTCCGGCAATGCGCTGGAGACGGCGCGCCTGGTGCGCGAGCGCATGGATGAACTGTCGAAGTTCTTCCCGGCCGGCGTGAAAGCCACCGTGCCCTTCGACAGCTCGAAGTTCATCGACATCTCGATCGAGCAGGTGCTGCATACCCTGGTCGAGGCGCTGGTGCTGGTGTTCCTGGTGATGTACCTGTTCCTGCAGAACTTCCGCTACACGATCATTCCAACGATCGTGGTGCCGGTGGCGCTGCTCGGTTCGCTCGGCACGCTGCTGGCGCTGGGCTACTCGATCAACGTGCTGACCATGTTCGGCATGGTGCTCGTGATCGGTATCGTGGTCGACGACGCCATCGTGGTGGTCGAGAACGTCGAGCGCATCATGTCGGAGGAAGGCCTGCCCCCGCTCGAAGCGACCCGCAAGGCCATGGGCCAGATCTCCGGCGCCATCGTCGGTGTGACCGTGGTGCTGATGTCGGTGTTCGTGCCGCTGGCCTTCTTCGGCGGCGCGGTGGGCAATATCTACCGCCAGTTCTCCGTCGTCATGGTGTCGTCGATCGCCTTCTCGGCCTTCCTGGCGCTTTCCTTGACCCCGGCGCTGTGCGCGCACTTCCTCAAACCGGTCGCGGCCGGCCACCACCACGACAAGCGCGGCTTCTTCGGCTGGTTCAACCGCAAGTTCGGCGCTACCGCCAAGGGCTATGAAGGCTGGGTCGGCAAGCTGATCCGCAACTCGGGCCGCGGCCTGGTGGCCTTCGTGCTGGTCTGCGGCCTGGTGGCGCTGTTCTTCACCCGCATGCCGAATTCCTTCCTGCCGAACGAAGACCAGGGCTACGTCATCGCCAACATCCAGCTGCCGCCAGGCGCGACGCTGGAACGCACCAACGAGGTGATGACGGCGGCCGAAAACTTCATCATGAAGCAGCCGGAAGTGGCCAACATGGTCAGCGTGCTGGGCTTCTCGTTCTCAGGCGCCGGCCAGAACATGGCGCTGGCCTTCATCCCGCTGAAGGACTGGGACGAGCGCAAGGGCGCAGGTTCCGACGCACAGTCGGTCGCCAACCGCATCATCGGCGGCTTATCTGGCATCCGCGACGCCTTCATCTTCGCGCTGTCGCCACCGCCGATTCCCGAACTGGGCCGTGGCACCGGCTTCAGCTTCCGCCTGCAGGACCGCGGCGGCAACGGCCACGAAGCCCTGCTGGCGGCCCGCAACCAGCTGCTCGGCATGGCGGCGCAGAGCCCGGTCCTGGCCGGCGTGCGTCCGGAAGGCCTGGAAGACGCGCCGCAGGTTCGCCTGGACATCGACCGCGACAAGGCGCAGGCGCTGGGCGTCAGCTTCGACGCGATCAACTCCGCGATCTCGACCTCGCTCGGGTCGAGCTACGTGAACGACTTCCCGAACGCCGGCCGCCTGCAACGCGTCGTGGTACAGGCCGATGCGAAGGACCGCATGCAGCCGGACGACCTGCTGCGCATCAACGCGCTCAACGTCCAGGGCCAGCCGGTGCCACTGTCCGCGTTCGCGACCACCCGCTGGGTGACCGGTCCGATGCAGACCCTGCGCTACAACGGCTACCCGGCGATGAGCATCTCGGGCGACGCCAAGCCGGGTTATTCGACCGGCGACGCACTGGCCGAGATGGAGCGCCTGGCGGGCAAGCTGCCGGCCGGCTTCGCCTTCGAGTGGACCGGCCAGTCGCGCGAGGAACAGCTCTCCAGCGGCACCATGGGCATCCTGATGGCCTTCTCGCTGCTGGCGATCTTCCTGGCCCTGGCGGCGCTGTATGAAAGCTGGTCGATCCCGGTGTCGGTGCTGCTGGTGGTGCCGTTCGGTATCCTGGGCGCGGTGCTGGCGGCGATGATGCGCGGCTACCCGAACGACGTGTACTTCAAGATCGGCCTGGTGACCATCGTCGGCCTGGCGGCGAAGAACGCGGTCCTGATCATCGAGTTCGCGAAGGACCTGCAGGCGCAGGGCAAGTCGCCGATGGAAGCGGCGATCGAGGCGGCGCACCTTCGCTTCCGCCCGATCATCATGACCTCGATGGCCTTCATCCTCGGCGTGCTGCCGTTGGTGATCGCCGGCGGCGCCGGTTCGGCCTCGCAACGCGCCATTGGTACCGGCGTGATGGGCGGTATGATGACGGCTTCCACGCTGGGCGTGCTGTTCGTGCCGCTGTTCTTCGTGGTGGTGCGCAAGCTGTTCAAGGGCAGCAAGCGCCAGCAGGACAAGTACGCGCACCATGCCGACGCGGCGGTCGTCGAAGGAAAACAACCATGATCCACACAATGAAAACACTGACTCCGCCCGCCTTTGCCCTCACGCTGGCAATGCTGCTTTCGGGCTGCATGTCGCTGGCGCCGAAGTACGAGCGGCCACAGGCACCCGTGGCCCAGGCCTTCCCCGAACTGCCGAAGGCGGCCAGCGCGCCCTCCGCCCAGGTGGCGGGCGAAGCCGCGGCCGGCATCGCATGGCAGCGCTTCTTCCCAGACGCGCGCCTGCGCGGCCTGATCGAACAGGCGCTCGCCAACAACCGTGACCTGCGCGTCTCGATCGCCAACATCGAGCAGGCGCGCGCCCAGTACCGCATCCAGCGCGCCGATCGCCTGCCGACGGTGGGCCTGGGCATCAGCGGCTCGCGCCAGACCACCGGCGAAGACCAGCCGATCGCCAGCGTCTACCAGTCGGGCCTGTCCGTCACAAGCTTCGAGCTGGACCTGTTCGGCCGCGTGCGCAACCTGTCGGAAGCCGCGCTGGCGCAGTTCCTGGCGACCGAGGAAGCGCGCAAGTCGGCGCAGATCAGCCTGGTCTCGTCGGTGGCCAGGGTCTACCTGCAGCTGCTGGCCGACGACGAGCTGCTGGACATCACGCGTCGCACCCTGGGCACGCGCCAGGAATCGCTGCGCCTGACCCAGCTGCGCTTCGACAACGGCGTCGCCTCGCGCTTCGAGCTGCAGCAGGCGCGCTCGCTGGTGGAAACCGCGCTGGCCACGCTGGCCGCGCAGCAGCGCCAGCGCGCCCAGGACATCAACCTCCTGACCCTGCTGGTCGGCACCCCGGTGCCGGACACCGTGGCCGGCGGCGCCACCCTGGCTTCGACCGAGCTGCCCGACCTGCCGGCCGGCCTGCCTTCGGACCTGCTGGCCAACCGTCCGGACATCCGTTCCGCCGAGCAGCAGCTGATCGCGGCCAACGCCAACATCGGCGCGGCGCGCGCCAACTTCTTCCCGCGCATTTCGCTGACGGGCAGCGTGGGCAGCGCCAGCAGCGAGCTGTCCGGCCTGTTCAAGAGCGGCTCCTATGGCTGGAGCTTCGCGCCGCAGGCCATCCTGCCGATCTTCGACTATGGCCGTAACACGGCGGTGCTGGGCTCGGCCCGCGCCGGCCGCGACATCGCCGTGGCCCAGTACGAGCGCGCGATCCAGACCGCGTTCCGCGAAGTGGCGGACGCGCTGGCCGGGCAGTCGACCTTCGGCGAGCAGCTGCGCGCCCAGCGCGCGGTGGCCGAGGCCGAAGCCGACCGCTTCAACCTGGCCGACCTGCGCTACCGTAACGGCGCGGCCAGCTACCTCGAGCTGCTCGACGCCCAGCGCGCGCTGTTCCAGGCGCAGCAGCAGGCGGTGCAGGCCAACCTGCAGCGCCTGCAGAACCAGGTCACGCTGTACAGCGTGCTGGGGGGCGGCTGGACCGAACCCGCGGCGCCGGCGGCGGCGCGCTGATGAAACGGGCTGCTTCGGCAGCCTGTTTCTTTTGGGCGCAAGCGTGCGGCGAATTGAAACGCGGAATCGAAGCGCTGCCCGTTTGCACAAATCGCTACACTGGACGCATGACCGCCTGGGGGCTAACCGCCCGACTGCCATGCGCAAATTCGTCCGCTCACACTGGAAGGTCCTCATCGCGATCCTGCTGGCGATCGCGCTGGCGACACTGACTCTGGAAACCGATTCCGCCTCCCGGGCTCCCGACCTGTCAGCCCGCCTGCGCACCCATGTCGAGGCGGTCGCCGCGCGGGAACACGACGCGGCCGCGCGCCACATCGCGGCCACGCTCGCCAGCCATGGCTATCGCCTGCGGCGCCACGAAGACGAGACCGGCGGCCACCAGGTACGCAAGATCGAGGTGTCGGTATCGAATGCCGCACCCGGGGTGAAGCCCGAGCGCATCTTCATCGTCGGCGCCCGCTACGTTCCGGCCAGCCGCGATCCAGGCGGAACAGGCGACAACGCCAGCGGCACCGCCGCCGTGCTGGAACTGGCGCGCCTGCTCAAGGCCATGCGGCCGAGCCGTGGCACCGAAGTGAAATTCGTCTTCTTCGTGGATGGGAAAGCGTCCGACGTCGTGCCCGGCGCGACGGCCAGCGCCAACTTCATCGCCTACGTCGGCACGCTCGCATCCTCGGCGCCCGTGCGCCAGGCACTGGCGGCATTCCAGGCGCAGCCCGGTCATCCGGCCGAAGGCCTGGCAGCGCCGGCACACGTGATGGGGGTGACGCTGTCGAACCACGCCGCCTACCGGCAGCAGGGCGCCCCGGCCCTGATGATCACGGACACCGCCTTCCTGCGCTATCCCTACTACCACACGGCGCAGGATGCACGGGATCCCCCGGACAGGCGCGATTACGCGGCCATGGCGCGGGTGCTGGAGGGACTGGCGCGAACCATCGGCTCGCTGGCGGGGGCGGCGAACACCTAGCGTGGACGGGAATGCAGTCCACCGGACTACCTCCCCTCGTCCACCCTACGAGTTCAGGAACATTTCCTGCAGGTCGTTCAGGAAGCGCTGGCCAAGCTCGGTCGGCCTGATCAGCTTGTGATCGCGGTAGAGCAAACCCTTGCTCTCGGCCTCGTTCAAGGCCTGGGTGATGGCGCCGATGCCCATGCCGGTGCGCTCGCCGAACAGGTTCGGATCGAAGCCTTCCGTCAGGCGCAGGGCGTTGAGCATGAACTCGAAACCCATGTCACCGCGCGCGATCTCGTGCTCTTCCTGCACCGGATTGCCGCGTTTCGCGGCCTCGATGAAGGAGGCCGGCTGCTTGTAGCGCGCCTGGCGCAGCACGCGGTGCGGGAAAGAGATCTTCGAGTGCGCGCCGGCGCCGATGCCGAGGTAGTCGCCGAACTGCCAGTAGTTCAGGTTATGCCGGGCGTGCTTGCCCGGCTGGGCATAGGCCGAGACCTCGTAGTGTTCGTAGCCCGCATTGGCGGTCGCCTCCAGGATCATGTCCTGCATGTCGGCGCTCAGGTCGTCGTCGGGCAGCGCCGGCGGGTACTTCGCGAACACCGTGTTCGGTTCCATCGTCAGGTGGTACATCGACAGGTGCGGCGGTGCGAAGGCCAGCGCCGTCTCCAGGTCGCGGCGCGCCTCGGCCAGCGTCTGCGACGGCAGCGCGAACATCAGGTCGAGGTTGAAGTTCTCGAAGGTGGTACGGGCGATCTCCACCGCGCGCAGGGCTTCCGCTTCGTCATGGATGCGTCCCAGGGCCTTGAGGTGCGCGCCGTTGAAGCTCTGGATGCCGATCGACAGGCGGTTCACGCCGCTGTCGCGGTAGGACCTGAAGCGCTCGGCCTCGAAGGTGCCCGGGTTGGCTTCCATCGTGATCTCGGCGTCGAGCGCCAGCGGCAGCAGGGTGCGCACGTCGGACAGCAGGCGTTCCAGCCCGGCGGCCGACATCAGGCTCGGGGTGCCGCCGCCGATGAAGACGGTATGGATCTTGCGGCCCCAGATCATGGGCAGCGACTGCTCCAGGTCGAGGCGCACCGCGTCCAGGTAATCCTGCTCGGGCAGCTCGCCCCTGGCCTCGTGCGAATTGAAGTCGCAATACGGGCACTTGCGCACGCACCAGGGGAAGTGGATGTACAGCGCCAGCGGCGGCAGGACCGTCAGATTCAGCGCGCCGGGCTGCAGGTACTGCAGCGCGGTGGTGGCGGGCGAACGGGGTGCGTCGGGCGTCACGCCCGCGACTTTAATCGGGATCATGCCAGTTTTTCCACCAGTGCGCGCAGGGCCTGGCCGCGGTGCGAGTGGGCATTCTTCACGCCCGGTTCGAGTTCGGCCGTGGTCTTGCCCAGCGCCGGAATCAGGAAGTGCGGGTCGTAGCCGAAGCCGTTGGTCCCGCGCGGCGTGTCGATGATCTCGCCGTGCCACTGGCCGTCGGCGATCACCGGCTGCGGGTCGTCGGCATGGCGCACATAGACCAGCACGCAGTAGTAATAGGCCGACTTGTCGGCGTGCGCGGCAAGGTCGGCCACCAGCTTCTCGCTGTTGCGGGCATCGGATTTCGGCTCGCCGGCGTAGCGCGCCGAATACACGCCGGGCGCGCCGCCGAGCGCGTTGACGCACACTCCCGAGTCGTCCGCCAGCGCCGGCAGGCCGGTCAGGCGCGACGCGTGGCGGGCCTTGGCCAGCGCGTTTTCCACGAAGGTAGCGAAAGGCTCGTCCGCTTCAGGGACACCGAATTCGCCTTGCGGATGCAATTCGAATCCGATGGGGGCGAGGAGCTGGGCGAACTCCTTCAGTTTGCCGGCGTTGTTGGAGGCGAGGATCAGGCGTTGGGTCATGGCGGAAAGCTGGCTGGGTCAGGCCCGCTATTTTACCGTTTCCACCGCGCCGCCGCCGAGGGGCTCCGTATTGACAGGTGCTTGGCCTGTATGTGATCGCCACCGCGTGGCGCCACCGGCCGGCCGCGGCGCGGTCCGCCTGATCAGAGCCCCAGCGCTTCCTTCTGCAGCGCCACCAGCCGGGCGATGCCGCCCTGCGCCAGGTCCAGCAGGCGGTCCATGCCGGCGCGGTCGAAGGCCGCGCCTTCCGCCGTGCCCTGCACCTCGATGAAGTGGCCGCTATCGGTCATCACCACGTTCATGTCGGTATCGCAGCCGGCATCCTCGATGTAGTCGAGGTCCAGCACCGGCATGCCCTGGTAGACGCCCACCGAGACCGCGGCCACGAAGTGCTTCACCGGCACCGCAGGCAGCAGGCCCTGCTCCACCAGCTTGCCGAAGGCGTCATGGGCCGCCACCATGGCGCCGGTAATCGAGGCGGTGCGGGTGCCGCCGTCGGCCTGGATCACGTCGCAGTCCAGGTGCAGGGTGCGCTCGCCGAACGCCTCCAGGTCGAAGGCGGCGCGCAGCGAGCGGCCGATCAGGCGCTGGATCTCCTGGGTGCGGCCACTCTGCTTGCCGCGCGCCGCTTCGCGGTCCATGCGGGTGTGGGTCGAGCGCGGCAGCATGCCGTACTCCGCCGTCAGCCAGCCCTGCCCTTTCCCCTTCAGGAAGCCGGGCACCTTGTCCTCGATGCTGGCGGTGCAGATGACCTTGGTGTCGCCGCACTCGATCAGCACCGAACCTTCGGCATGCCGGGTGTACTGGCGAGTGAGGCGGATGCTGCGCAGCTGGTCGACCGCGCGGCCGCTCGGACGTTGTTCGAAGTTCATGGCCTACCTTTGCAAGAACGGGGGTGATAACGGGGCTTATTTAAGCAGCTGGGACGATTTCTCGATCGCTTCGCGGATCTCGGCGATCGCCCGCTCGATGGCGTCCTCGTCGAAGGCGTCGGCCGCTTCGGCCCCGGGCGGCAGCGGCTGGCCGGCGACGATGGTCGAGCTGACCTCGTCGTCGAGCAGCATGCGGGTCGAGATCACGCCCGGCGGGCTGGATCCTGTCGTGTCGGCGCCCTGCCAGGTGATCGCCAGCGCCGTGGTGTTGTCGGCACGCGCGCCGCCGATCGCGGCCGCCATCGACACCAGGTCCGGCACCGCCTGCACGATGGTGGAGGTGGACAGGCGATGCACGATCTCGGTCTCGGGCAGCATCGACCACAGGCCGTCGGAACACAGCAGCAGGGTGTCGCCGGGCTCCAGCGTGACCTGGCGCGAGATCTCGATCTTCGGCGCCTGGCCGGCGCCCAGGCAGTTGTACAGCTTGTTGCGGTCGGGGTGGGTGTTGCGTTCGGATTCGCGCGCACGGCCGCGTTCGATCAGGTATTCGAGGTGCGAGTGGTCGCGCGTGCGCGCCAGCACCTGGTTGCGGCGCACCCAGTACAGGCGGGAATCGCCGCAGTGGGCCCACACGGCGCAGTTGTGCTGCACCAGGCAGGCCACCACCGTGGTGCGCGGCGTCTCCGGCATCTGGTGCGCGTTGGCATAGGCCAGGATGTCCCAGTGCGCCTGTTCCAGCGCGTCTTCCAGGAAGCGCTCCGGCTTCTTCACGTAGGGCCTGGCCTGCATCCGGAACATCATCGACAGGGTCTGCAGCGTGATGGTGGCGGCGACCTCGCCGGCCGCATGGCCGCCCATGCCGTCGGCCAGCACCAGCAGCAGCGCGTCGCGCGTGAAGCTGTAGCCCATGCGGTCCTGGTTGAGCTTGCGCCCACCGATGTGGGTCTGCTGGTAGACGGAAAACTGCATCTTCGCTCCTCGCTCCTGTCAGGCGCGCTGCTTGCGGCCGGCCGCGCCCAGGCGTCCGACCAGGCCGCGCCAGCCGCCCGCCGCCGGCGGCGTGTCGTCGCCGGCAGGCGGCGCCAGCGAGGGCGGCGCCTGCAGCACCTTCTGCAGCGCGAACACGCTTTGCGGGCGCGCCAGCGGATCGAGCGCCATGCAGGCGCGCACCATCTCCACCAGCTCCGGCGAATAGCTGCCGGCCAGCTTGCCGAACTGCGTGAAGCTAGCGTCCTCCTGGCGGCGCGCCTCCACCGCCGGCGGCATGCTGCGCGTCATGCAGGCATACATGGCGGCGCCGATGCTGTAGATATCGGTCCAGGGACCGAGCGCGCTTCCCTTGCTGTACAGCTCGGGCGCCGCGAAACCGGGCGTGTACATCGGCGCCAGCATGGGCGCGTCGATGTCGATGGTCTGGCGCGCCGCGCCGAAGTCGAGCAGCAGGGGCGAACCGTCGCCGCGCAGGTAGATGTTGGCGGGTTTCAGGTCCAGGTGCAGCAGCTTGTTGGCGTGGACTTCGCGCACGCCCGCGCACACGCCCTGGAACATCTGGCGGATCGCCGTCTCGCCCATGCGGCTGCCCCTGGCATGCAGGCGCGCGATGTGGTCCTGCAGGGTGTGGCCGGATTCATAGGCCATCACCATGTAGACGGTCTCGTTGGCGCGGAAGAAGTTCACCACCCGTACCACGTTCGGATGAACGATGCGCGCCAGCGCCCGCCCCTCTTCGAAGAAGCACTTCAGGCCGATGCGAAAGATCGGCAGGTTGGGCCGCGATACGGTGGGAACGAGTTCGCCCGGCGCGCGCAGCGCGAGCTGGCTGGGCAGGTACTCCTTGATGGCCACCGCATTGCCTTCGCCGTCATATGCCAGATAAACAATACTGAACCCGCCAGTCGCGATTTTCTTTACAATGCGATATCCGGCAATTTCCAGGCCATCGGGCAGGGGGGCATTATTCTGTGCGGCCATTCAGGAAGCTTTCCTTGCTTAACAGGGGGATTGTGTGGGATAAATGTCGCCTTTGTAAAGGCCACCTCGATAAACCGGATGCGCATTGCACTGGCGGTCCGTGACCGGTTTTTCGGCATGTGTGAAGAATAAGAACGGGGACCCCATTGAGCATTTCAAGCATGACCGGTTATGCGGTAGCCACCAGCGAAGGCGCCGCCGGCACCCTCACCATCGAGATCAAGAGCGTCAACTCGCGCTTCCTGGATCTGCAATTCCGCATCAATGACGACCTGCGCGCACTGGAACCCGACCTGCGCGCCGCCATCATGGCCGCGATCACCCGCGGCAAGGTCGAAGTCCGCCTCTCCTTCGGCCGCAAGACCGCCGGCGGCTCGCAGGCGCTGAACCAGGAACTGTTGGCCGACCTGGCTCGCCTGCAGGCTGAAATCAGCCAGCATTTCGCACAGGCGCCGCAGATGACGGTGGCCGAGCTGCTGCGCTGGCCCGGCGTGATCGAGGAATCGACCGTCGGCCAGGAATCCCTGCAGGCGGACGTGGCCGCCCTCACCGCCACCACCGTCGCCGCCTTCGTCGACAGCCGCCGGCGCGAGGGCGCGGCGCTGGAAGCGATGCTGCTGTCGCGCATCGACGCGATGGAAGCCATCGTCAAGCGCATCACCCCGCTCATCCCGCAGGTGATCTCGCAGTTCCAGCAAAAGGCGGTCGAGCGCATGCAGGACGCGCTGGGCCTGGCCGGCCATGGCAACCCTTCGGTGCTGAGCCGCCAGGAAGTGCTGGAACGGATCCGCCAGGAGGTGACGCTGTACGGCATCCGGATCGACGTGTCGGAAGAACTGTCGCGCCTGTCGGCCCATCTCAACGAGACACGCCACATCCTCAAGAAGGGCGGCCAGGTCGGCAAGCGCCTCGATTTCATGATGCAGGAGCTGAACCGCGAGGCGAACACGCTGGGCGCCAAGGCGTCGGTGAAGGAACTGGCGGATGCGTCGATGGAGCTGAAACTCCTGATCGAGCAGATGCGCGAGCAAGTGCAGAATCTCGAATAATCGACATGGATTGTTGTCGTCGCGCAACAATGCGCGAGCGGCCTTGAACGCGTGGGCGGGAGACCGCCCACCCTACAAGAGCGATTTTGTAGGGTGGGCAAGTTTCTTGCCCACGCGTTCAACGTTATGATGAATACCACGCACCAAACAAGGAATTGAATATGATCACTCCTGCCCTCTCCGGCAGCCTGTTCGTCGTCGCCGCCCCGAGCGGCGCCGGCAAGTCGACCCTGGTCAACGCCCTGCTGAAACTGGAACCGGGCATCAAGCTGTCGATCTCGACCACCACGCGCCCGCCGCGCCCGGGCGAGCAGGATGGCCGCGAATACCATTTCACGACGGCGGAAGACTTCGTCGCGCGCGCCGAGCGCGGCGAGTTCCTGGAATGGGCGGAAGTCCACGGCAATTACTACGGCACCAGCCGCCTGAGCGTGGAACAGGAAATGCGGACCGGCACCGACATCCTGCTGGAAATCGACTGGCAGGGCGCGCGCCAGGTGCGCAAGCAGTTCCCTGACGCGGCCGGCATTTTCATCCTGCCGCCCTCGATCGAAGCCCTGGAGGAGCGCCTGCACAAGCGCGGCACCGACGAGCCCCACATCATCACCCGCCGCCTGCTGGCCGCCGGGGGGGAGATCGCTCACGCTCCGGAGTTCGAATATGCTATCATCAACGAAGAGTTCAACGTCGCCCTCGCGGAACTGCAGGCGATTGTCAAAGCGACACGTTGCCGATTCGCCCAGCAGGCGGCGCGCAACGCCGACTTGTTTGCCCAGCTGGGAATCCACGCGCATCAACCTACGTAATCACAGCGCGGCGCCGCGTATGGCTGCCGCTTATTGTCCATTCAGGAGTGACCATGGCCCGTATCACCATCGAAGATTGCCTCAAGAACATCCCGAACCGCTTCCAGCTGACCCTGGCCGCCACCTACCGCGCACGCCAGCTGCTGCAGGGCCATACCCCGAAGGTCGAGGCGAAGGACAAGCCGACCGTGGTCGCCCTGCGTGAAATCGCCGCCGGCAAGGTTGGCCTGGAGATGCTGAAGAAAGTCCCGATGTAAGTTCCCCAGGGGCTCGGGTGACGGCCGCCGATTCTGGTATGCTGATCTTCATGCTGGCTGATCGATATAACGTATGAAATTGTCTTCCCCGGATTCGACCCATCCAGTCCCCCCTCCCGCCCGCGGCAAGCGCCCGGGCAAGCCGCCGGCGGCCGAAGCGCCGGCGCCCGCCCCGGGCGTCGCTTCGGTCACGCAGCTGATCAACAAGCTGTCCGACTACCTCACCCCCGCCGAGCTCAAGAAGGTCAAGGAAGCCTACCGCTTCTCCGACGAGATGCACCTGGGCCAGGTCCGCAAGTCGGGCGAGCCCTACATCTCCCATCCGATCGCCGTCGCCGAGATCTGCGCCGAGTGGAAGCTCGACGCGCAGGCCATCATGGCCGCCCTGCTGCACGACGTGATCGAAGACCAGGACGTCAAGAAGGACGAGCTGATCGAGCGCTTCGGCGCCCAGGTCGCCAACATGGTGGACGGCCTGTCGAAGCTGGAAAAGATCGAGTTCCAGAGCCAGATCGAGGCCCAGGCCGAGAACTTCCGCAAGATGCTGCTGGCCATGGCGTCCGACGTGCGGGTGATCCTGATCAAGCTGGCCGACCGCCTGCACAACATGCGCACCATGGGCGCGATGATCCCGGCCAAGCGCCGCCGCATCTCGCGCGAGACCATGGAAGTCTATGTGCCGATCGCGCACCGCCTCGGCCTGAACGACATCTACCGCGAACTGCAGGACCTGTCCTTCTCGCACCTGTACCCGCTGCGCTACTACACGCTGGCCAAGGCCATCAAGGCGGCGCGCGGCAACCGGCGCGAAGTGGTCAAGAAGATCCTCGAGGCGGTCAAGAACCAGCTGGCCAGCGCTGGCATCCAGGCCGAGGTATATGGCCGCGAGAAAACCCTGTACGGCATCTATAAAAAGATGCGCAACAAGCACCTGTCGTTCTCGCAGGTGCTGGACGTGTACGGCTTCCGGGTGGTGGTCGACACGGTGCCGAACTGCTATGTGGCGCTGGGCACCCTGCACGCCCTGTACAAGCCGATGCCCGGCAAGTTCAAGGACTACATCGCGATCCGCAAGATCAACGGCTACCAGTCGCTGCACACGACCCTGATCGGTCCCTACGGCACCCCGGTCGAATTCCAGATCCGCACCCAGGACATGCACCGTACCGCCGAGAGCGGCGTGGCGGCGCACTGGCTGTACAAGACCGGCGATTCGAACATGTCGGACCTGCAGCAGCGCACCCACGCCTGGCTGCAGTCGCTGCTCGACATCCAGCAGCAGACCGGCGACTCGGCCGAATTCCTGGAACACGTGAAGGTCGACCTGTTTCCCGATTCGGTCTACGTGTTCACGCCCAAGTCGAAGATCATCGCCCTGCCGCGCGGTGCCACGGCGCTCGACTTCGCCTACTCGATCCATACCGGCATCGGCGACCACACGGTCTCGGTCAAGATCAACAACGAACCGGCCTCGCTGCGCAACGAACTGCACAACGGCGACATCGTCGAGATCGTCACCGACCCGGAATCGCGCCCGAGCCCGACGTGGCTGTCTTTTGTCCGCACCGGCAAGGCGCGCTCGGCGATCCGCCATTACCTGCGCACGGTAAACGTGAACGAATCGGTGGAGCTGGGCCAGGAACTGCTGGCCGGCGCCCTGGCCGCGCGCAACGTCTCGCCCGAGCTGCCCGCCAGCACGGTGGAAAGGCTGCTGGCCGAGTCCTCGGCCAAGTCGATGGAAGAACTGTACGCCGACATCGGCATCGGCAAGCGCATGCCGCAGCTGGTGGCGCGCCACATCTTCGGCCTGATGGATGCCGACCCGGAACACAAGCCGGCCAGCGCCCCGCTGCCGGGCGGCGACATCGACCCGGTCACGATCTATGGCAGCGAAGGCGTGGCGGTGCAGCTCGCGCCCTGCTGCCTGCCAATCCCC
This sequence comes from Massilia sp. MS-15, assembly GCF_020176695.1. GTDB lineage: Bacteria > Pseudomonadota > Gammaproteobacteria > Burkholderiales > Burkholderiaceae_D > Telluria > Telluria hydrophila. The sequence goes on from NZ_JAIWIA010000003.1 coordinate 66,166, forward strand.
GGCGACCAGGTCACCGGCCAGCTGCGGCGCGACCAGGGCCTGGTGGTGCATACCCGCGACTGCCTGCCAGCGGCGCGTATCCGCGCCAAGGAACCGGACCGCTGGATCGCGGTCCAGTGGGGCGAGGAACTGAACCGCCGCTTCGACTGCCGCATCCGCCTCCTGATCAATAACGAAAAGGGCATCCTGGCCCGAGTCGCGGCCGAGATCGGCGAGTCCGACGCCAACATCACCTATGTCGGCATGGACGAGGACGACGAACACCTGATGACCCAGCTGCGCTTCACCATCCAGATCAAGGACCGGGTCCACCTGGCGCAGCTGATCCGCAACCTGCGCCGCGTGGCCGGCGTCAACCGGGTCGAGCGCGAACGCTCCTGAACGGCTTGCTGCCGGGCCCAGGTATTGATACCCTGTCAGCCTTTCGAACTTGTAATTAAGCAAGCTTTCGGCTGAAAGGGGATCACATGAAGCGGGTTACTGGCATCGGCGGCATCTTCTTCCACGCGCACGACCCGGCGGCGCTGCGCGCCTGGTATGCGCGCCACCTCGGCGTCGACGTGCTCGAATGGGGCGGCGCCGTCTTCCCCTGGTCCGACGAGGCCCGCCAGTCGGACGGCGGCATGACCGTCTGGTCGATCGGCCAGGCCGGCAACGAGCATTTTGCGCCCGGCAAGGCATCCTTCATGATCAACTACCGCGTCGCCGACCTGGCCGCCCTGCTGCAGGCGCTGCGCGAGGAAGGCTGCCAGGTGCTGGACAAGAGAGAGGATTCCGAGTTCGGCAAGTTCGGCTGGGTCATCGACCCGGAGGGCAACAAGGTCGAGCTCTGGGAGCCGCCGCCCGGTCCTTGAGCGGGCCGCTCTTGGAAGTAATTTTCTTACCACATCAGCCAAGCCGCGCATTGCTGCGGCTATTAATATATGTCAACATTACTGTCGGACACAGCGGCTGTCCACAGAATGGGAAAACATGAAAAAGCAACAGTTCGTCTATGTCTCGGAGCACGACATACGCGTGGGTGGACCGCTTCCGTGGGCACTGTACCTGCGCTCAGGCGAACTGCTTGCACCGGCCGGCTATGTGATCGCGGACGCGACCTCGCGCGACCGCATCCTGCTGGCCAAGCCGATGCGCGCCTCGCAGGCTGGCGACAAGCCGAGCCAGCTGGTGACCGCCAGCGAGGACGTCGACGACCTGCCGGGGCGTACCGTGGATCCGCTGCAGGCCCTGAATCACAATGCCGAAAGCATGATCATCACCTTCCAGTTCCCCGGTGATTTCGATCCGCGCTCGCTCCACGTCGATTTCTATGGCCGCATCCCGCTGCAGTCGATCATCGTCTCGGCGCCGGCGGTACGCGCCGCGAACGGCCAGAGCTGGCAGCATTTCGAGGGCTTGCCGATGACGGCGCAAGTCGTGTTCGGGCGCACCGTGTGCGCCTTCAAGACCTCGCTGCTGCGCTTCGCCGGACTGCCGAGCGGCCACCTGTTCCTGCGCTACCCGACCGAAGCGGCCAGCAAGCCTTTCCGCCAGGCCCTGCGGGTGGAGGTCAAGCTGCCCACCTCGATCACCCTGGCCGACGGCACCGTGCCGGGCATGATCACCAACCTGTCGAGCGGCGGCTGCGCCATCTCGACCGGCTTCATCCTGGGCGACGTCGGCACCGTGATCAAGCTGGCCTTCCGCTTCAAGGTGGGCGGCAAGCCGCACCTGGTGCAGGTGAACGGCACCATCCGCAGCATCAAGGGCAAGCTGTCGCAGCAGATGCAGTACGGGGTGGCCTTCGAATCCGGGATCGACGAGGCGGCCGAGCTGGCGCTCAAGTCCTTCGTGTACGAGCACCTGGCCGAACGCTAGCCGGCGCCCTCGGCCAGTGAGGCGCGCTGGCGCGTTTCCTGCTCCCGCAGTTCCGGGCTCATCGCCGCGCCGAAATCGTCCATCTCGAAGATCTGGCGGATCTCGATTTCGGCTTCGCCGCCCGCCATCGGCATCGGCACCCGCTTGACCCAGGCGACCGCCTCTTCCATCGAGGGCAGCTGCCAGATCCAGAAGCCGGCCAGGACCCCTCCAAGCGGGGTGAACGGGCCATCGGTCACCCGCACCTGCCCGTCCTTGCCAAACTGCACGCGCGCGCCGCGCGCGGACGGATGCAGTCCTTCGCCGGCCAGCATCACACCGGCCTTGATGAGTTCATCGTTGAAGTTGCCCATTTCGGTGAGCAGCTTCTCGTCCGGCAGTTCGCCCGCCTCGCTGTGCTGGTCCGCTTTCAGCAGAATCATGAATCGCATTGCATCCTCCGTCTGGTGGCTTGTCCATGATGCACCGGCCGGGAGCGCGCGTCCAGCGTCTATGATGCCGATGTCGCTCCCTGCGGCGGCGCCAGCGCCAGGATCGCATCGAAGGCCGCACAGGCGCCGGCGCAGCATTCGGCGATCTCCTCGGGTGTCGTCACCCGGGCGCGCAAGGCTTGCAGGAAGGCGCGCCAGCGCAGGCCCGGCCCCTGCGCTTCGCCGCGCAGGTAGCGCAGCGGATGCGGCGCCAGCGGCCCGCACAGGCGGGCGTAGAGCACCGCGCCGCCCAGCTGCGATCCTTCGATGACATAGGCGGCGCCCCAGCGGTAGGCGGCGCTGGCCTGACGCGGCCTGGCCGGCGCCGGCGCCCGGCCGCCGGCGTGCACGGCGTCCATCCCCGGCTCGTCGAGGTCGGCGGCGATCAGGGCCAGCCGGTCTTGCGGCGGCAGCGTGGGCTCGGCCTGCGGGCCGTCGGTGAAACCGCCCAGCCAGCGTTCGAGCGGCGCCAGCCAGTCGCGCAGCATGCGCAGGTGGGCCGCGTAATCGGCCAGGGTGGGGTGGTCTGCGGACAGCGGCAGCCCACTGTCCAGGCGCGCATGGCGTGCGCCGGTGGCGGCGCGCAGCGCGGCCAGGACGTCGGTGCCGTGCAAGGGCTCGAGGGGACGGTTCATGAAGACAGGGATGTGGGAGACGAATCAGCCATCTTACCAGTGCCGGGCCGTGTCTTCAGTCCGCTAGCGGCGCAGGGTAGTCGACGGCGAGGATTTCGAGCTCATCGGTGCCAAGCGGGGTCTGCAGGGTCACCATGTCGCCTTCCCTGCCCTTGGTCAGGGCGCGCGCCACCGGCGAGACCCAGCTGATCCTGCCCTTGAGCGGGTCGAGCTCGTCGACGCCGACGATGGTCACGGTATGCTCCTCGCCCGCCTTGTTCAGGTAGGTGACGGTGGCGCCGAAGAACACCTGGTCGTTCCCGTGGTGGACGCTGGGATCGACCACGAAGGCCGAATCCAGGCGCTTGGTGAGGAAGCGGATACGGCGGTCGATCTCGCGCAGGCGGCGCTTGCCGTAGATGTAGTCGCCGTTCTCCGAGCGGTCACCGTTCGAGGCGGCCCAGTGCACCACCTTCACCACTTCCGGGCGCTCGACGTCGATCAGCTGCAGCAGCTCATCCTTGATGGCCTGGTAGCCGGCGGGCGTGATGTAGTTCTTGGCCCCGGGCGGAATCGCCTGGGCCAGCGCCAGCGCGTCGGGGTCGTCGTCCTCGTTGTCGGACTCTTTTACGAATGCCTTGTTCATGGGCTTATTGTAACGGCAAGGAGCGCCCGGCAGCCCACGCTTACCGTATCATGGCGGCATGAGACGAGCGAAACCGCAGACGGCTACCCGGGGGCCTGCCCGCTCCCCGCTGCTCGCGCCGCTGGTGCAGCTGGCGGCGCTGGTGCTGCTGGTGGAGGCCTGGACCTGGGAACTGGGCAGCCGGGCCGCCGCCCGCCTGGCTACCCTGCCGCCGCTGCGCTGGCTGGAAGCGCGCATCCGCGCCTTGCCGGCCTGGGCCGCCCTGGGCGCCTTCGTGCTGCCCGGCCTGCTTTTGCTGCCGGTCAAGCTGCTGGCCCTGCTCGCCATCGCCCACGGGCACGCGCTGGCGGGCGTGCTTGGCTTCATTGCGGCCAAGCTGGGCGGCGCGGCAGTGGTGGCGCGCATCTATGTGCTGACCCTGCCCGCCCTGCTCACCCTGGCCTGGTTCGCGCGCTGGCATGCCGTCTTCCTGCGCCTGCGCGACCGTCTGCTGGCCGCCCTGCGCGCCAGCCACTTCTGGCGCCAGGCGCGCAGCGCCCTGGCCGGCATGCGGCGCGGCCTGCGCCGTGCCCTGCGCCAGACCGCGCGCCAGCCCAGCCACCTGCTGCGCGTACTGCGCCGCCTGCGCGCACGCATCGGCGCCCGCACTGCCGCCCGCCGGGACAACACCGAATCCGAGCTTCCATGACCCCACCTCCCCTTCCCGCCCTGGCCGCCGAAATGCAGGGCGCCGCTTCCGAAATCTTCCTGCTCGACGCCACCACCCTGGCCGTGGTCGACGCCAACCAGGCTGCGCGCCTGAACCTCGGCATGGAGGCAAGCCGCCTGGCCGCGACGGATTTCCACGCGCTCGCACCAAGCCTGGACCGCAGCGCGCTGAGCCAGCTGCTGGCCGGACTGGGCGAGGAAGTGGGCGCCCAGGCCAGCCTGCGCACCCATCTGGTGCGGGCGGACGGGAGTTGCTATCCGGTCAAGCTGTGCATCCTGCGCATCGTGCGCGACAACCGCGCCCTGCTGCTGGCGATCGCCGACGACCTGACCCTGGAGCAGGCCGCGGCGCGCGCGCTGGCCCAGTCGCAGGCGCGCTTCGACGCCATCGTGCGCAATACCCCGGGCCTGGTCTACCAGTTCGTGCTGCATGCGGACGGCCGCACCGACTTTCCCTGGCTGAGCGAGGGCTGCTCGGCCCTGCTCGGCTTATCAAGGCTGGAACTGCAGCACGACGCCAGCCTGTTCGAGCGCCTGATCCTGCCTGAAGACCGCAAGGGCTACCAGGAATCGATGGCGGCCTCGCGCGCCGCCATGACCGCCTGGAACTGGGAAGGCCGGATCTGGATCGATGCCTGGCAGGACGTCAAGTGGATCAACCTGCGCGCCAGCCCGCACCCGCTGGACGGCGGCGCGGTGCAGTGGGACGGCATCATGACCAACATCAGCGCCAGCAAGGAGGAACAGCAGGAAGTGCTGCGCTCGCGCGCGCGCCTGGCCGAACTCACCGATCACATCGAGCAGCTCAAGGAACAGGAGCGGACCCGCATCGCGCGCGAGATCCACGACGACCTGGGCGGCAATCTGACCGCCATCAAGATGGCGCTGGCGATGCTGGCCGCGCGCCTGCCGGACGGGGAGCCGGCCCTGCTGGAAAAGGCGAACTACCTGGACGGCCTGGTCGACCGCACCATCGAGGCCGTGCACCGCATCTCGCTCGACCTGCGCCCCACCATGCTCGACCTCGGCATCGTGGCCGCGCTCGAGTGGCAGGCGCGCGAATTCGAGAAGCAGATGGGCATCGCCTGCCTGTTCCGCTGCCCGGATCCGGACATCGTGCTCGACGACGACCATGCGACGGCGCTGTTCCGTATCTTTCAGGAAGCACTGACCAACATCGCCAAGCATGCGGACGCGACCCGGGTAACGGTGACCCTGCGGCGCCAGCGCGCCCACCTGACGCTGACCATCAGCGACAATGGACGCGGTATCGCCCCGGGCGACCGCCTCAAGCCGCACTCCTTCGGCCTGCGCGGCATGAGCGAGCGCGCCAAGGCGCTGGGCGGTACGCTGGCCTTGTCGTCCGCGCCCGGAGGTGGCACGATGCTTACAATTAAGACCAGGCTGGCATCACCGGCCCCATCCAGCAAGAACGCAGGCAAGCATGAGTGAAAAAGCAAGCATTCGGGTATTCATTGCCGACGACCACGCGATCGTCCGCGAAGGCCTGAAACAGATTCTGGCCGAGCAGGGCGACATCGTCGTCGCGGGCGAGGCCGAAAACGGGCTTGACGCGATCAAGCTGGTCGGCAAGGCGCGTGCGCACGTGATGCTGCTCGATATCTCCCTGCCCGACCGCAATGGCATCGAAGTGCTCAAGCAGGTCAAGAAGGAACGTCCGGAGCTGGTGGTGCTGATGTTGTCGATGCACCGCGAAGACCAGTATGCGATCCGCTCGCTGAAGGCCGGGGCGGCCGGCTACATGACCAAGCAGAGCGCCCCGCGCGAACTGGTGATCGCGATCCGCCAGGTGGCGCAGGGCCAGAAATACGTGAGCGCGGCGCTGGCCCAGACCCTGGCGGCCCAGATCGGCGCCGACCACGAGGCGCCTCCGCACGAGGCCCTGTCCGACCGCGAATACCAGACGCTCACCATGATCGCCTCCGGCATGACGGTCAGCGACATCGCGCGCGAACTGTCGCTGTCGGTCAAGACCGTGAGCGAATACCGGGCCCGCCTGCTGGCCAAGATGAAGCTCAGGAACAGCGCCGAGCTGACCCACTACGCGATCCGCAACCAGCTGGTTGGCTGATTGCCTATTCAACCACGCATGCACTGTCTGGACGCGTGGGCAAGGAACTTGCCCACCCTACAAAAGTGGTCGATGTCGCGTTTTCAGATTGTTTTGTTGTTTTTTAATTGATGGTTGGCAAAGAAGTTGCTTATCATTAAGCTACACAGCATTCCTCGCGTCATTCAGCCATGTCCATCCCGTCTCCCACTGCCGCCGCCCAGAATCCCGCCGACATCGCCCGTGAAGCCTTCCGCCGCCTGGCGACGCGCCGCATCGCGCCGACGCCGGATGCCTACCGGGCCATCTACGACGAGATCGCCGGCGTGCCGCCCGCCCCGCCGGTCCCTGCCGCGGGGCAGGCGGCGGTCGAGGTGCTGGACGGTTTTGCGCGCAAGCTGGCCGACACGCCCGGTGAAGTGGCCGAGTACGGCCGCCGCCTGCTGCGCGCGGTCAAGGCCGGCGACTGGACTGGCTATGCCCATGGCCTGACCCAGGTCGCCGACCGCCACCTGCGCCGCAACACTCCGCTGATGGCGCTCGGCGACGAGGATCCCGAGGCGCGCCAGCTGCGCGAGATGCTGAACCGGGCACTGGCTTTCGCCCTGGCCACCCTGCTGGCCGGCAGCCCGGCCCTGGTGCAGGAAGCCGAGGCGCTGGGCGGCGCCGTCAAGCTGGCCCATGGCGAGGAGCTGGGCGAGCTGTCCGGCCGCCTGAAGCAGCTGTGCTACCAGATCGAACTGCGCAGCGGCGACAGCGCGGAACAGCAGGAACTGCTGCTGCGCCTGTTCCGCCTGCTGCTCGACAACGTCAGCGAGCTGCTCGACGACGACAGCTGGATGCGCGGCCAGATCGCCGCCGTGCAGGAGCTGATCGCCGGGCCACTCGACGTGCGCAGCCTGGAAGACGCCACCCGCAGCCTGAAGGACGTGGTGCTCAAGCAGGGCCGGCTGCGCAACAGCATTGCCGACGTGCGCGCCACGGTGAAGAACATGATGATGACCTTCATCGACCGCCTCGGATCGGTGGCGGCGGCTACCGGCGACCGCCACGCGCGCCTGGCGGATTATTCGAACCGGATCGGCCGCGCCGCCGATATCGGCGAACTCAACGAAGTCATGGAAGAAGTGCTGCGCGAGATGCGCGCCGCCCAGGACGAAGCGCTGGCCTCGCGCGACCGCATGGTGGCGGCGCACCGCGAGGCACAGGAAGCCGAGGAGCGCATCCGCGCGCTGGAAGCCGAACTGCAGCACATGAGCGAACTGGTGCGCGAAGACCAGCTTACCGGCAGCCTCAACCGTCGCGGCCTGGACGACGTGTTCGAGCGCGAAAGCGCGCGCGCCGACCGCCGCGGCACCCCGCTGTGCGCGGCCATCCTCGACCTGGACAATTTCAAGAAGCTGAACGACACCTATGGCCACCTGGCCGGGGACGGGGCGCTGAAGCACCTGGTGAAGGTGGTGCGCGAGACGCTGCGCTCGATGGACGTGATCGCGCGCTTCGGCGGCGAGGAATTCGTGATCCTGATGCCGGAGACCCCGGTGGAGGCGGCGGCGGCGGCGATGGTGCGGGTGCAGCGCGAGCTGACCCGCCACTTCTTCCTGCACGAGAACGAGAAGATGCTGATCACCTTCTCCTGCGGGGTGGCGCTGCGCCTGCCGAACGAGGAGCAGGCGAGCCTGGTGGCGCGCGCGGACCGCGCCATGTACCAGGCCAAGCACAGCGGCAAGAACCGGGTGGTCATTGCCGACTGAGGCGCCGCGGGCGCGCGGCGGGCGGCGCCGGCCGGCCCTCGACTGGCGTGCTAGGGTCTGTCTGACTGAGCGAAGGCGAAGAATGAGAAAATTAGATCGGGAGGGCTATGAAGATGAGCCGAACTGATCTAACCGAGAAGCAATGGCGGCGGTTGGAATCCCATCT
>NZ_JAIWIA010000030.1 GCF_020176695.1 Massilia sp. MS-15
TCTGTCCCCATCTTTATGAGAGGGAACGATGTTATACTCCCGCCTCTTGAGCAGTACCGAAGCACCTTTCACACATTGCCGGCCTTCGCCGGAACGTTCTTTAAAAGGAAATAGCATGTCCGCTCCGAACCAGAAAATCCGCATCCGCCTGAAAGCGTTCGACTACAAGCTGATCGACCAGTCCGCCCTGGAAATCGTCGACACCGCCAAGCGCACCGGCGCTGTGGTCAAGGGCCCGGTCCCGCTGCCGACCCGTATCCAGCGTTTCGACGTCCTGCGTTCGCCGCACGTCAACAAGACCTCGCGCGACCAGTTCGAAATCCGCACCCACCAGCGCCTGATGGACATCGTGGATCCGACCGACAAGACCGTCGACGCGCTGATGAAGCTCGACCTGCCGGCTGGCGTCGACGTCGAGATCAAGCTGCAGTAATGCCTGATTGACGCAAGCGGAACATCCGCTGCGGCAGCAAGGGCCGGGAAGTCCGCGAGGACTCCCGGCCCTTGTCGTTTCCGTCCAGGCAGTCATGCCGCTTCCTGCGGCGAGCGAATCACTCCTGCCGAGCAATGACTGCATAACGCGATCAGCGCCATCAACAGATAACGCTGACAGCGCCAAAAAAAAACAGCGCCGAAGCGCTGTTTGCCGGGATGATCAGTTCTTCTTGCGGCGGCGCGCGGCGCCCAGGCCGGCCATCGCGAGACCCATCAGCGCCAGGCTGCCCGGTTCCGGCACGGCGGCCGCATCCACGTTCAGGTTGGGGGCCGTGACGGTGAAGACCACACCGTTGTCCACATTCGCGGTGCGGAAGCCGACCGAGGCGATCTGGGTCGACTTGTTGCTGCCTGCACCTTTCACCTTCGTATCGGCGTGGACGTGCGCGCCGGTCAAGCTCAGCATCTCCGACTGGCTCGGATTCAGCCACGCATCCAGATTGTCGTAGTAGGCGCTGCCCTCGCTCTTGTAGAGGTAGGCGAAGATGCGGTATTCCTTGCCGTCTTCGAGGTCGCTGCCGCTCAGGAAGACGCCGCTGGTACCGCCGAGGCGCACGAACACGTCGTCGGTGCAGGTACCGTCGCCGCAATTGGCCTTGACCCCAACACTAGCTTCGTCCGAGCTGTTGAACCAGAAGCCCAGGAAATCATTGTTATCCAGCTCATCCTTGGCAGTTTTGGACTTGGTCGGCGTGAAACTGAACGTGAAATCGATGCTGATGCCATCGGTATCTGCCTTCGGCAGCGTGTAGGTCGCTGAGTTTGCACTGTTGCCGGCATATTTCTTGGCGAAACCTGACAGGACGCTTGCGTTGGCGGCGCTGCTGAAGCTGAACAGTGCGGCAAGGGCAATGGTGGAAAATTTAAGCATGGTCGTCAATCTCTGGATTGGTTATTGTTCTATATCCTGTAGCAAATAACATGCCAAGAATAAATTTCTCTTTCCAATCAGATATTTACGAATTTCAACTTCCCTTGTTCATAGTGAACTGTAAAGTTTTTCGACAACGCACTGGCAAGCCAGCGCGTCGTCCACTCAACCCTTCGTTCCTGTCTTCCAGCGCATGCCGAAGCCAAAATGGCGGTCCATCAGCTCGTGCGCACTGGTGCCGCCCTGCTGCTGGAAGTACTCGGCCAGCTTGGTGACCTGCAGGTTACCGTTGCGGTTCTCGATCAGCGCGATCGCGCACATGATCTGGTTGCCCCCGCCGTCCAACCGCACTTCGATCGGCGCCTGCCCCGGCGCGGCGATGGTCACCACGCCATCGGTCGCCGACCAGTTGGGCACGCCCTCGTAGATGAAGGAAAAGATCAGGGCGCGCCGGATCAGGTCGAAGCGCTCGCCGTTGATGTACAGGTTCTCGCCGCCCGCCGCGGCGCCGGTGCGGTCGTCCGCGTCGAGCTGGATGTAGGGTTCGCGCTCGAAGTCGCCCCAGGCATTGCCGAGCGCCTGCACCAGGCCGCGCCGGCCATCGGCCAGTTCGTACATGCAGCCGAGGTCGAGGTCGATGCCGCCACGGCCCTTGCGCGCACCGCCACCCATGCCCCCCATGCCGCCCATCAGCTTGTCGAAGAAACCGGTCTTCGCGGGCGGCTGCGGCTGCGGCGGTGCGGCCGTGGCCGACTGGTTCCAGTTCAGGTTGACGTGGATGCGTCCGAAGCCGCCGCCGGCGCGCTTGTCGAGCGAGACCTTGTCGCCACGTTTTTCCAGCGTGACTTTCGACAGCGAGACCTTCGGGCCCGGGACCGGGGAAGGAGCGGCAGGAGCGGCAGGCGCCGCCTCGGTACCGCCGAAGTGCGCCAGCAGCGCCGACAGGCCCCCATTGAAGCCCTGGCCGACGGCGCCGAAGCGCCAGCTGCCGTCACGCCGGTACAGTTCCGCCACGATGACCGCCTTCTCGTCGCCGAAGTCGGCACCCGACCACGGGAAGCGCACCGCGTTGCCGAGGTTCAGGGCGCAGGCGCCGAGCGCGCGCATGGTTTGCGTGCCGTCAATCGCTGCCACGAACACCAGCTTCGCGATCGTCGCCGGCAGGGCATCGAGATTCACGGTGAAACGGGCCAGCGCGCCGCTCAGCTCGAGCCGCACCGCGCCCTCCGGGCTGGCCAGCTGGTTGTAGAACACCATGTAGCGCTCGTCCGACAGCTTGTCGGCCGCATCCAGGCCGAAGCAGGACACGTCGACCGACATGCCGGGCGCGGCGATGTCCAGCTCCACGGTGAAGGCGCTGCCGCAGCCAAGGTCGGCCAGTTTGCCTTTCTGGCCACGCGAAAACAGGTTCATGAGGGTTCTCCTTCCATCGAACGGGATCCAAAACGGTGGGACTGCTCCACCAGGCGCTCGGCCCAGGCGCGGTGGGTCGCCACTTCGCACATCGCGTCATCCATGCGGAACACGGCGGGACTGGTTTCGTCCAGGATGGCGCGCGCCACCGCCAGGTCCTGCGGGCGCACCTGGTAGTGGCGCTCGATCGGGTCGACCTGGGTCGGGTGGATCGCGGTCTTGCCGACCATGCCGTGGGCCAGGTCTTCCAGCACCTCCTGGTCGAGCAGCTCGGGCAGGTCGAGGTATTCGAACACCGGCGCCGTCAGCGCGAAGCCATAGGGGCGGAAGGTGGTGACCAGGCGCGCGATCACCGGGCCCAGCGGGGTGCGGTAGATGGTCATGCCGCGCGGCCGGCGCAGTCCGAGCAGGGCGAGCAGGTCGTTGCCGCCGATGCGCAGGGCCAGGATGCGGTGGCGCACGCCGGGCGCCTCGAACACCGCGCGCAGCTGCTGCATTTCGCCGTCGCTGAAGACCTCGGCCGTTTCCAGTGTCGGCATCAGGACGTGGTCGGTGTCGCGCACCAGGCGGAAATAGGATTCGAAGTTGTGGCGCGTGATCTTCGGCAGCACGAAGCCGGCCAGCTTCTCCACGCCGGGCATGGCCAGCACGCGCGCCAGCACGTCCGGGTTGCGCACCCGCACGAAGCGCTCGACGGTGGCGTCGGCGCGCATGTTGGCCAGCACCACCGACAGGTTGAACAACGACCAGCTCAGTTCGCGCTCGGCGATGGCGTCTTCCAGGCAAAAGATGAGCGAGCGCGCGCCGGGCAGCTTGTCGCCATCGGCGATGCTGGCCAGGTCCTTGTGGTTGGCCGGCACGTAGAGCGACGCGCCGAGCGACTGGTTTGCCAGCTTAAGCATCCGATGCACTCCTGATCAGGGAAACGGCATGATAGGGCAGCTCCGGGTCGATGACGACCGGAACCTGTTTTTCTTGTGCCAGCAGCTCGAGGTGCGCCACCTCGGCGTGGCCAGCCCGGCGCAGCACCAGCAGGCGCGGCACACGGCGCAGCAGCACGCGCGTGGCTTCGCCGATACCGGGCTTGACCAGATTCACGTCCTGGATACCATGGCGCGCCAGCGCCGCCTCCAGGTAGCCGCGCGAACGTACTGCCGCGGCCCGGGCGTCGAGCGGCTGCGCGTCCGGCACCGAGGCGGGCGCCAGCGCCACCAGCGCATCGACGAAACGCTGCGACTGGTCGTGCGGGGCGAACTGTTCGTAGAAGACGCAGCCGTGGAAGTCGTCCGGGCCGATGCGTTCGTCCAGCACCGTGCGGCTGACCAGGCCCGACACAGTGGCATTCAGGATGCTCGACGGGATCAGGTAATCCTCGCCGGATGCCGCGCAGGCAGCCGCGCCGGCCAGGTCGGACAGCACGTACAGGCCGTGGTCGATGCAGGTGTCCTGCGCCGCGTTGAAGGCCGACACCGAGCGCGCCAGTTCGCGCGCGATCACGCCCTTGCCGGTCCAGCCGTCCACGAACACGATCGATGCCGGCGCGTGGCCGCTGGCCAGGATGTGGCGCAGCGCCGCCGCATCGATGCCGCGGTCGCGCACGATCGACACCGAATAGTGCACCGCCTGCCGTCCGAAGGTTTCGCGCAGCAGGCGCGCCACCACCACGCCCACCGGGGTGCCTGCGCGCGCCAGCGAGACCAGGGTGATGGGGCCGTCGCGGCGATCGGCGATCAGCGCCGCCAGTCGCAGGCAGTCGGCCGCCATGCGCGCATTGTTGGCGCGGCAGGCCTGCTCGAACAGGTCCATGTAGCGCTGCGAGGGCACCGCTTCGGGTGACAGCATCTGGCTGTAGTGGCGCTGGCCGGACTGGATCAGGCGTTCCTTGGCGGCGACGTCGGTGAAGGTCTGGGCCCGGGCCTGCAGGCGGGTCAGCAGGAAATCGACCTCGCCGCTGCGGTAGCTGCCGGCGAAGCTCATAGCGCCTCCACGGTCAGGCGCGCCAGCTGGGTGGCGCGCGGCACGATGGCATAGTCGCAGGCCGCCATGAAGCGCGCGTCCGAGCGGCTGTCGCCCATGCCGAAGGTGACGATGTCGCCGTGCTCGGCGCGCAGCCGGTGCGTGACGTGGGCCACGGCATTGGCCTTGTCGAGCGCCTTCGGCAGGATCGCCAGGTTGTTGCCGTTGCGGTGCACGACGTAGCCCGGGTTGCCGGCCGCGATCCAGGGGCGCACGACCTCGTCCTCGATTGGCGCCAGGCGCGCATGCTGCTTGTCCGGGTCCTTCACCACCAGGAAGAAGGGCGTGTCGAAATCCTCGATCATGCGCGCGCGGCCGCCGAAACCGGTGGCGGCGGCATAGGCCTCGATGTGGCGCGCCAGCTCTTCCAGGCCCGGCAGGGCGGCGTGCATGGCTGCGCGCATCTCGCCCAGCCAGGGCTGGTCGGGGACGCCGCCGGGCTCCAGCACCACGCCGCCATAGTTGATGATGGCGTAGCTGTCGAAAGGCAGGTGCACGCGGCGCAGGCCGTCGTGGTCGCGCGCGGTGGTCGGGATCACCGTCATCCCGTCCTGCACGAAGCCGAGAAAGGCGCGCTGGGCGCGCGTGGTGTACGAACAGATGCTGCCGTCCTTGTAGTAGGCGGCCGGCTCGAGGTGCGCGCGCGGCGCGCACTTCTCGAAGGTCTGGAACAGCGTGTCGTCCAGGTCAGCGAACAGGAACTTCTTCAACGTCGGTCTCGGACTGGAAGTGGAACAGGCGCGCGCCGAGCTGTCCGGCGAAGCCGCGCAGGGCGGCATTCGGCGCGGTCTCGTGGCAGACCAGCACGTGGTCGTACTGGCCGGGCGCGATGTTGTAGATGAAATTGGGGACGCCCTCACCGTAGTTGTCGGGAAAGGACAGGGCATGGCCGACCGCGCCCCAGGTGAGGATGGGCGAGCGCGTGCTCGACTGCACGTGCACGTCCAGGCCGCGGTCTTCCAGCGCCCGGCCGAGCAGCAGTGCCGCGTGCATGAATTCGCCCGTACCCAGCACGGCGACGCGCGCGCCAGGGGTGAATTCGCCCGCCAGCCTGGCCGCCAGTTCCGTCGGAGTGCGCAGCGCGGCGCGCAGCCCGAGGCGCCCGAAAGCGGGGCTGGCGCCGCGGTCGGCGTCCGGGTCGAAACGCTGGGCTGCACCGGCAGGGGCCACGTAGTCGCCCGGCGTGAAGCGGTACTCTCCGCTGACCAGCGCGCCCATGCTCACGGGCAGGCCGAAACGCGTTGCCAGGCCCGCGGTGGCGGCGCGTCCCATGAAATTGGTGATCGTGGCCAGGTGCACGCGCGCGATGCCTGGATTCAGGCGGCGGCAGGCATCGGTCAGGTTCAGGAAGGTGTTGCCGGTGCTGGCTTCGTCGTCGACCAGCACCAGCGTGCGTGCGCCCAGCAGCAGCGCACGCAGCGCAGGGTCTTGCGGCAGATGCAGGAACTGGCGCGGCGCGTGGCTGTGCGCTTCCTCGAATTCGATCAGCGGTCCGCTGCCCACGCGGTAGCGCGTGGTGTGGATGAACAGCGCCTCACGGCCCGGATGCGCGCGCAGCCAGGCCTCGAACACGCCCTGGCCCAGGCCGATCGCGGTTTCGGCCATCGCGATGAAGACCAGCGGGCCTTCGTTCTCCGGCACGGTGGCGGCCAGGCGCTCGTGAACGGCGAGCATGGCGGCCGGCCTCACCGGCCAGTGCTTGCCCAGTACCTTGCTCAGGAACAGGAAGCCGCGCTTGGCATTGGCGCGCGCGGCGAAACCGAGCAGGGCATCGGCTTCCCCGGCGCCGTCTTCGAGCGTGAGCTCGAGCAGGCCGGTGGGCAGCGCCACGCTGCGCCGGGCCAGCAGGGCCGGGTCGGACGTGGCATTCATGGCAGCTCCAGCGCGTCAGCCACTTCGGCCACCCGCATGCCGTTGGCGACCGGCGGCACCTCGACCGTGTCGAAGCCGTCGGCAAAGCCCTTCAGCGCGATCCAGGGCAGGTTCGGCCCGGCCGCGCAAGCCATGCCGATGCCGCCCGACATGCGCGGGTTGATTTCCAGCAGGCGTGGTTTGCCGTTCGCTTCGCGGAACTGCACGTTGAACACGCCGTTCAGGCCATGATCGGCGGCGAGCTGCGTGGTGGCCTCGATGATCTCGGGCCGCATGTCGATCAGCTGGCCGGCGCCGGCCTGGCCCAGCTTGCGGCGCGCTACCGCCGCCACCAGGCGACCCCCGTCGCCGACGCAGTCGACGCTGTACTCGTGGCCCTCAAGGAATTCCATCAGCAGCATGGTGCGAAACTCGCCGAGTTCGGCCAGGCCGCGGCGCAGGTCGTGGTAGCCGATGTGGTATTCGACCCCGCCCAGCAGCAGGGCGGCGCTGCTGCGCTCCTCGTCGACCACGGCAAAGCCGATGCCATAGATGCCGTGCGAGGGCTTGATGCACAGCTTCGCATGGCGCGGGCGCAGCTCGGCCCAGGCGGCGTCGAAGCCGGCCAGGTCCTCGAAGCGGCGGAACTCGGCCACCGGCGCCTGTGGCAGGCGGGTTTCGGCATAGAAGCCGGCCTTGTCGTGGATGAGCTGCAGCCTGGCCGGCGTGGCGGCACTCAGCACGCGCGTGCCGATCTCCAGGAAGCGCGCGTGGTGGGCCGCCAGCGCGGTCGCCTCGCGGCCCGGCACGAAGATGTCGATGCGCTGGGCGCGGCAGAACTCCAGGCACCAGTCGACGTAGGCCGTCGACTCGAGCCCGACCGGTTCGCGGTGGAATTCGTGGGCCAGCAGCGCGGCCGGCGTGTGGCGGTTCGCATTGCTGTGGATGATGGTGAAGCGGCCTGCCGTATCGGCGGCGCGCACCAGCCGGATCGCGGCGTAGACGGACGAGAAGGTCCTGTTGTACCAGACGCGCATGGACTCTTTCAAGACAGGTGGACAAACGCCCGCCGGAAGGGCGGGCGCGGTAATGCAGGCGGCTGGCGCTGCTCTTTATCGTATCCGGACTGCTTAGACGTTGACGCCGAACGAGCGGGCCAGCGGACCCAGGCCGCCGTTGAAACCCTGGCCGACGGCGCGGAATTTCCATTCGCCGCCATGGCGGTACAGTTCACCGAAGATCATCGCGGTTTCGGTCGAGCTGTCCTCGGACAGGTCGTAGCGCGCGATCTCGGCTTCGCCGTTGCCGTTCAGGCAGCGGATGTAGGCCTTGGCGACCATGCCGAAATTCTGGTGGCGCGCATCGGCGTCGTGGATGGTGACGCAGAACGAGACCTTCTCGATGTCGGCGGGTACGCGCGACAGGTCGACCGCGATCTTCTCGTCGTCGCCATCGCCCTGGCCGGTGGTGTTGTCGCCGGCGTGGACCACCGAGCCATCGGTCGACTTCAGGTTGTTATAGAAGATGAAGTCGCTGTCGCCGCGCACCTTGGCATCCGCCTTGAGCATGAAGGCGCTGCCGTCGAGGTCGAAGGCCGCGCCATCGGTGGCGCGTGGGTCCCAGCCCAGGCCGATGATGACCTTGGTCAGGCCGGGGGCTTCCTTGCTCAGGTTGACGTTGCCGCCTTTTTGCAGACTGATTGCCATATGAACTCCTATGAAAGGTCAGGGGTGGATCGGCCAGCCTCGTACCGCGAAGGGCACGCGGGCCGGCGGACGTACATTATCCGATTGTACACGCTACGGATTTCACAATGTTCACTCTCTCGCGTGTTTGTATGTCACGCCTGGCAGCGCGTTGACGCGGCTTCGCGCCTGTCGGGCGCGACCTGGTCCACCATTGGCTGGCTGCTGGCCGTGTCCAGGCGCACCTGGTGGGCCGGCAGCGCCAGCCGCACGCCCTGCTGGCCCAGCATGGCCACGATGCCCAGGTAGATGTCCTGCTGCACGTCCATGTAGACGCGGTAGTCGGCGCTGTTCACGTAGTACACCACCTCGAAGGTATAGGCCGGCGCGGCGAGTGAGCCCAGGTGTGCGCGGTCGAAGCGCACCTGCGGCTGGGCCGCGACGATCGCTTCGAGCAGGCCGGGCAGGGCGCGCAGGGTAGGTTCAGGCGTATCATAGGTGACCGCGATCCGGAATACCACGCGCCGTTCTTCCATGCGGCGCAGGTTGCGGATCCGGCTCTTGAGCAGGTCGGCATTCGAGAACACGATCTGCTCGCCGTCCAGGCTGCGCACGCGGGTGGTCTTCAGGCCGATGCGTTCGACCGTGCCAAGCATGCTGTCGACGATGATGAAGTCGCCCGTCACGAAGGGCTTGTCGACCACGATCGAGAGCGAGGCGAACAGGTCGCCCAGGATGCTCTGCACCGCCAGCGCCAGCGCGATGCCGCCGATACCGAGGCTGGCCACCAGCGTGGTGATGTTGACGCCAAGGTTATCGAGGATCATCAGGCCCACGACCGACCACAGCGCCACCCGGCCCAGGTAGGCGATCGCCACCGAGGTGGTGACGCGGTCGGGATCGGCCACTTGCCGGGCGCGGGCGGCGGCCAGCCAGGCCCGCACCGCATGGTCGCCCCAGATCGCGCACTGGGCGAGCACCGCGGCGATCGCCACGCGGCCCACCAGGAGCTGTGCGCGTTCGGACAGCGTGAGCAGGCTGGCGCCGGCGTACAGGCCGATCACGACCAGCACCGCCAGCCGGGTTGCCGACAACGCGGCCAGCGTCACGGCGGCCGGGCGTGCAGCTTCCGGCGCGGCGGCGACGCAGGCGCGCAGGCGCCGCAGCAGGATCGATTTCAGCGTATCGAGGCCAACCGCGACGATGGCCGCCAGTGCCAGCGCCACCAGCCAGTCGCCCAGGGGGTTGGCGAGGAAAATGGAGTTCATGCGTGTTCCTTTCTTCAGGCGGCACAACGCTCGTCGCGGGCGGGCGCGTCCTGCGGCGCCAGCGCGGCCAGGAAGCCGTCGCCCCAGCGCGTGACGTCGTGTTCGTCCACGATCATCGCCAGCCGCCCGGCGCGGTAGGCGACTTCGTCCTCGCCCATGCTCAGCGCCTGGTACAGGGTCTCGCTCATGGCGTTGGCGTCGTAGGGATTGACCAGCAGCGCGCCGTGCAGCTCCACTGCGGCGCCGGCGAATTCGGACAGGATCAGTACCCCGGGCCGTCCCACCGCACCGCGGGTGGCGACGTACTCCTTGGCCACCAGGTTGAGGCCGTCGCGCAGGGGCGTGATCCAGGCGATGCCGCAGGCGGCGTAGTGGGCCACTACATCCTCGAAGGGCAGCGAGCGGTAGAAGTAACGCACCGGGACCCAGTCAAGCGTCGAGAAGCGGCCATTGATGCGGCCCACGGTGCGGTCGAGTTCCTCGCGCAGGCTGTCGTAGATCTCCATGCCGCTGGCGGCCGGCGTGACGATGTTCAGCAGCGTCACCTTGCCCAGCAGTTCCGGATGGCGTTCCAGCATGCGCTCGTAGGCCTGCAGCTTCTCCAGCGAGCCTTTCACATAGTCGAGGCGCTCGATCGAGACAATCCCGGTCCTGCCTTCCAGCAGCCCGTCGAGTTCGGCCAGCTGGCGCCGTACCTCGCCCTGGTCCAGCAGGTGCCGGATCAGCTTGACGTCGGTGCCGACCGGATGGGCGCCCAGTGCCACCCGGCGTCCGCCGACCTCGATCGCGGTGCTCATGCGGTCGACGCCGAGCGCGCAGCCATAGGTGAGGAAGCGCGGCGCGCATGGGACGCTGCCGGCCACGTCCACCGGCGCGAACGAGCGTACCGCATCGACGAAGTTCTCGACGTAGCGCGGGATGTGAAAGCCCACGTAGTCGCACTGCAGCAGGCTGCCGATGATGTCGCGCCGCCATGGCAGGATGTTGAACACGTCGCTCGAGGGGAAGGCGGTGTGGTGGAAGAAGGCGATCGTGAGGTCCGGGCGCAGCGGGCGCAGGAAGGCCGGCACCATCCACAGGTTGTAGTCGTGGATCCAGGCGGTGGCGCCGTGGGCGGCCTCGCGCGCGGTCTGCTCGGCAAACAGGCGGTTCACTTCCAGGAAGCGCTCCCAATGGGCCTGGTGGAATTCGGCCTTGTCGGGGAAGGAGAAAATGATCGGCCAGAAGGCCTCTTTCGAGAACTTCTTGTAGAACAGATCGATGTCCTCGCGGGTGAGGGCGATGCGCGCCGCCTTGAGCTGCCGATAGCGCTGCGGGTCGACCGCCACGTGGGTGTCGAAACCTTGCGGCGTGCGCGAGGCCTGCTGCGACCAGGCCACCCACGAGCCCTTGCGCCCGCCGGCGAAGAAGTTCAGCAGGGTCGGCATGATGCCGTTCGGGCTCTTCGGGCGGCGCTGCAGCGTGATGCCGTCCACCACCAGTTCATCGTAGGGCAGGCGGTGGTAGACCATCACCAGGTCGGCGCCATCCACGGCCGGGGGCGCGGGCAGCGCGGATGCGGCACCGGCCGCCATGCCGTGGTGCGCCAGGCCTTCCAGAATGCCGCCACAGCCTTCGGCCGTGGCCAGGTGCACACGCGGATTGCGGCATACGCGCTCGACCAGGGCCGGTTCGGCGCCGCCCACGGCCACGCCGCGCAAACCGGTCTCGAACATCGACAGGTCGTTCAAGGTGTCGCCCGCCACCACCACGCTGGCCGGATCGAAACCGGCGACCGTGACCAGGCGGCGCAGGGCCATACCCTTGCCGACGCCGCGCGGCAGCACGTCGAGGTAGCGGCCGGCCGAGAACAGCAGCTCGCAGTCGAGCGCGGCCACCGCCGCGCGCAGTGCCGGCGTGATGGCGTCTTCGGTCGCGAGGAAGGAGCAGCGTCTTTCCTGCGGCACGCTCTGGCGCACCAGTTGCGGAAAGCCCGCCAGGGCGCGCAGCACGGCCTGGCTGCCCGGCCAGTGGGCGGTGAGTTCGTGCTGGATCGGCTCCACCGGGCGCAGCTCGCGATCGACCACGGTGGCGCCGACGTCGGCGATGATGTAGTCGGGACGCGGAATGGTCGGATCGCTCAGCAGGGGCATCACGCTTTCCAGGCCGCGCCCGGTGACGAATACGAGGGTGGGACGGGAGGCCTGCTGGGTACCGGTGGCGCTGAACAGGTCGCGCACGCGGCGCCGTGCCTCGGGCGTACCGGCCAGCAGCGTGCCGTCGAGGTCGGTGGCGAGCACGAGGCGGGCGGGATCGAGGGGGCGGGACCAGCGTTGCGCATCAATGATAGTCATGGTGCATCCTTTTTTTGCGATGCGTCCGCCCGCAGGGCGGCGGACCAGGTCGGGGCATGGGGAGGTCGCCAGAGGGCGGACATGCCAGGGAACAGGGCAGGGCGCGGCACAGCTGCCGTCGGCACTGCCGCGCCGGCTGCCGGCGAAGAAAAACATGGGAATGCGGGAGGGCTGGCCGGCGGCCGCACCGTGCCCTGCACGTCGCCGCCGGCGCCTGTTCCGCAAAATACATTTGTACAATAACATTTTGAGCGGGCAACGACAACCCGCGATCCGCCCGCCTGGACGGGAGTGGCGGGGCTTGCGAGCGGCCCGTTCGACACGATCGAAAAAAAGCTATTGCAAAACTGCTGGGCTGCTACGTATAATGCGGCTCCCCGGGCGGTTAGTTCAGCTGGTTAGAATACTTGGTCGACATCCAAGGGGTCGCAGGTTCGAATCCTGCACCGCCCACCAGACTTCCAGATCGCAGGCTCCCAGCAATGGTCGTAGCCTGCAGAGAAAAGGCGCAGCGGTGTGCCTTTTCTGTGCTGACCAGCAGGTCAGATTCCTTGCTCTCTCCAGCTACTGCGGAAAACGCAACAGGCCGAGGTCACCTCGAATTTATCCTGTTGCGCCGTTGCCGTTTGCGCGCTATACTAGCCGGCTTCGGTGTGGGCGCGTCTTTTTCAGCCCATGCTTTTTTAGTAGTACTAATTAGCCCCGCCCAATCGTAGGTGGGAATGGAGAAAAAATGAGCCTGGGCCTCCTCGGTCGCAAGGTTGGTATGATGCGTATCTTCACGGATGACGGCGATTCGATCCCTGTCACCGTGCTGGACGTGTCCAACAACCGTGTTGCGCAAGTCAAAACCCCTGAAACTGACGGCTACACTGCTGTGCAAGTCGTCTTCGGCCAGCGTCGCGCTTCCCGCGTGAACAAGGCTGCTGCTGGTCACTACGCCAAAGCTGGCGTGGAAGCTGGCACGATGCTGCGTGAATTCCTCATCGATTCCGCTAAAGCCGCTGAACTCAAAGCCGGCGACACCATCAATGCTTCGATGTTCGAAGTGGGCCAGAAAATCGACGTGCAGGGCACCTCGATCGGTAAGGGCTACGCCGGTACCATCAAGCGTCACAACTTCGCCTCGGGTCGTCAGACCCACGGTAACTCGCGTTCGCACAATGTTCCTGGCTCCATCGGTATGGCGCAGGATCCGGGTCGCGTGTTCCCAGGCAAGCGCATGACCGGTCACATGGGCGACGTTACCGTCACCACCCAGAACCTGGAAATCGCCCGCATCGACGCTGACCGTCAACTGCTGCTCGTGAAGGGTGCCGTTCCTGGCGCCAAGAACGGCCAGGTGATCGTCAAGCCGGCTGTCAAAACCAAAGCCAAGAAAGGAGCCTAAGTATGGAACTCCAGCTCCTGAATGAGCAAGGTCAAGCTGGCGCCGGCGTTGCAGCTGCCGACACCGTGTTCGGCCGCGAATACAACGAAGCCCTGATCCACCAGGTCGTGGTCGCCTACGCCGCCAACGCGCGCAGCGGCAACCGCAAGCAGAAAGACCGTGAAGAAGTCAGCCACACCACCAAGAAGCCATGGCGCCAGAAGGGCACCGGCCGCGCTCGTGCTGGTATGTCGTCGTCGCCTCTGTGGCGCGGCGGTGGTCGCATCTTCCCGAATACCCCGGACGAGAACTTCTCGCACAAGGTCAACAAGAAGATGTTCCGCGCAGGTATCTGCTCGATCTTCTCGCAGCTGGCCCGCGAAGGCCGTCTGAACGTTGTCGAAAACCTGTCGATCGAAGCTCCGAAGACCAAGCTGCTGTCGCAAAAGCTGCAGGGCATGGGCCTGGAATCGGTCCTGGTGATCACCGACACCATCGATGAAAACCTGGAACTGGCATCGCGCAACCTGCCGAACGTGCTCGTCGTCGAGCCGAAGGCAGCCGACCCGATGTCGCTGGTGTTCTACAAGAAAGTCCTGGTCACCAAAGCTGCTCTGGCCAAGATCGAGGAGATGTACGCATGAGCACCGCTATCAAATTCAGCGAAGAGCGCCTGATGAAGGTGCTGCTGGCTCCGGTGATTTCCGAAAAGGCGACCTTCGTCGCTGAAAAGAACGAACAGATCGTGTTCAAGGTTCTGCCGGATGCCACCAAGCCGGAAATCAAGGCTGCCGTCGAACTGCTGTTCAAGGTCGAAGTGGAATCGGTGCAAACCGTCAACCGCGAAGGCAAGGTCAAGCGTTCGGGCCGTTTCACCGGTCGCCGCAACCACACCAAGCGCGCTTTCGTGGCCCTCAAGCCGGGTCAGGAAATCAATTTTGTCGAGGAGGCTAAATAATGGCACTCGTTAAGATGAAGCCAACCTCCCCAGGCCGTCGCGGCATGGTGAAAGTTGTGACCGAAGGCCTGTACAAAGGCCGTCCGCTCGCAGCCCTGGTTGAGAAGAAATCGAAGACTGCTGGCCGTAACAACAACGGTCACATCACCACCCGCCATATCGGCGGTGGCCACAAGCAGCACTACCGTCTGGTCGACTTCAAGCGCCAGAAGGACGGCATCCCTGCCAAGGTCGAGCGTATCGAATACGACCCGAACCGTACCGCGCACATCGCTCTGCTGTGCTACGCGGACGGCGCCCGTGCGTACATCATCGCTCCGAAGGGCGTCGCTGTGGGCGATACCCTGATGAACGGTTCGGAAGCACCGATCAAGGCCGGTAACTGCCTGCCGATCCGCAACATCCCGGTTGGTACCGTGATGCACTGCGTCGAAATGCTGCCTGGCAAAGGCGCACAGATGGCCCGCACCGCCGGCGCCGCTGTCGTCCTGATGGCCCGCGAAGGCACCTATGCCCAGGTTCGCCTGCGCTCGGGTGAAGTCCGCCGCGTGCACATCGAGTGCCGTGCAACCGTGGGTGAAGTCGGCAATGCCGAGCACAGCCTGCGCAAGATCGGTAAAGCCGGTGCGATGCGTTGGCGCGGTGTCCGCCCGACCGTCCGTGGTGTCGTCATGAACCCGATCGACCACCCGCACGGTGGTGGTGAAGGCCGTACGGCAGCAGGTCGCCATCCGGTGTCGCCATGGGGCCAGCAGACCAAGGGCAAGAAGACGCGCTCGAACAAGCGTACTTCGTCGATGATCGTCTCGCGCCGCGGCAAGAAATAAGGGATAAAACATGACTCGTTCATTGAAAAAAGGGCCGTTCATTGACGCCCACCTGGTGAAGAAAGTCGAAGCCGCGCAAGCGACCAAAGACAAGAAGCCAGTCAAAACCTGGTCGCGCCGCTCGACGATCTCTCCTGACTTCATCGGTCTGACCATCGCCGTGCACAACGGCAAGGTCCACGTGCCGGTGTACGTGTCGGAGAACATGGTCGGCCACAAGCTCGGCGAATTCGCGCTGACCCGTACGTTCAAGGGCCACGCTGCTGACAAGAAGGCGAAACGATAATGGAAACTAAAGCAATCCTCAAAGGCGTTCGCCTGTCGGAACAGAAGGGCCGCCTGGTGGCGGACCTGATCCGCGGCAAGAAAGTTGACGCAGCACTCAACATTCTGCAGTTCAGCCCGAAGAAGGGCGCGACCATCATCAAGAAGGTTCTCGAGTCGGCAATCGCCAACGCGGAACACAACGATGGCGCCGACATCGACGAGCTGAAGGTCGTGCAGATCTACGTTGAAAAGGGCCCGATCCTGAAGCGCTTCACCGCACGTGCGAAGGGCCGCGGCGATCGTATTTCGAAACAATCCTGTCACATCTACGTGACTGTCGGTAACTAAGGGGTCACACGATGGGTCAGAAAATCCACCCAACCGGCTTCCGCCTGGCGGTCACCCGTAACTGGGCGTCGCGCTGGTATGCTGGCAACGGCAACTTCGCCGACATGCTGAAGGAAGACCTGGAAGCGCGCGCTTTCCTGAAGAAGAAGCTGAAGAACGCTTCGGTCGGCCGCGTCGTCATCGAGCGTCCTGCCAAGAACGCACGCTTCACGATCTACTCGTCGCGTCCTGGCGTCGTGATCGGCAAGAAGGGCGAAGACATCGAAGTGCTGAAGTCGTCGCTGGCGAAGATCATGGGCGTGCCTGTGCACGTCAATATCGAAGAGATCCGCAAGCCGGAAATCGACTCGCAGCTGATCGCCGATTCGATCGCCCAGCAGCTCGAAAAGCGCATCATGTTCCGCCGCGCGATGAAGCGCGCCATGCAGAACGCCATGCGTCTGGGCGCCGTCGGCATCAAGATCATGTCGTCGGGCCGCCTGAACGGCATCGAAATCGCACGTACCGAATGGTACCGCGAAGGCCGTGTGCCTCTGCACACCCTGCGCGCCGATATCGACTACGGCACCAGCGAAGCATCGACCACCTACGGCATCATCGGCGTCAAGGTCTGGGTCTACAAGGGCGACCGTTCGGTCACCGGCGAAGCCCCAGTCATCGACACCCCGCCGGATGAGAAGAAGCCACGCGGCCCGCGTCGCGACGACGGCAAGCCGTCGCGCGGCCCACGTCCGGCTGGCGCCGGTCGTCCTGGTAATGCAGCACCTACCGTCCGCGCACGTCCGGCTGTCAAGCCTGCCGCTCCGGCCGCCGCTGCGCCAGCTGAGAAAGCAGGAGAATAAGCATGCTGCAACCATCGCGCAGGAAGTATCGTAAAGAGCAGAAAGGCCGTAACACCGGCATTTCGCACACCCGCGGCACCGCGGTCTCGTTCGGCGAGTTCGGCCTGAAGGCAGTTGCCCGCGGCCGTATCACCGCACGCCAGATCGAAGCGGCGCGTCGCGCCATGACCCGTCACATCAAGCGTGGCGGCCGTATCTGGATCCGTATCTTCCCGGACAAGCCGATCTCGAACAAGCCGGCCGAAGTCCGTATGGGTAACGGTAAGGGTAACCCGGAGTACTACGTCGCTGAAATCCAGCCAGGCAAAGTCCTGTACGAGATGGATGGCGTCGCAGAAGAACTGGCGCGCGAAGCGTTCCGCCTGGCCGCTGCCAAACTGCCGCTGGCGACCACCTTCGTGGTCCGTCAAGTCGGCCAATAACAGGAGTTGAATATGAAAGCATCGGAACTCCGCGGCAAGGACCAGGAAGCGCTGCAAAAGGAGCTGAATGAGCTGCTGAAGGCCCAGTTCGGCCTGCGCATGCAAATCGCTACCCAGCAGCTGGGCAACACCGCGCAGCTCAAGAAAGTACGTCGCGACATCGCGCGTGTGAAGACTGTGATGAACTCGAAGGAAGCCAAATGAACGACACCACTAAAACGGCGCTGAAGCGTACGCTGGTCGGCAAGGTCGTGTCCGACAAAATGGACAAGACGGTAACCGTCCTGATCGAGCGTCACGTGAAGCACCCGCTGTACGGCAAGATCATCGTGCGTTCGAACAAGTATCACGCGCACGACGAGACCAACCAAGTCAAGGCCGGTGACACGGTCGAGATCACGGAAGGTCGCCCGATCTCGAAGACGAAGGCCTGGACCGTGACCCGTGTTGTGCAGCAAGCACAGGTCATCTAAAGCCTAAAAATTTGTCTTGCGTGGCCCGCTGGTATCTGTGATACTAGCGGGCTTCGTTCATGTGTTGCCGCAGTATTCCTCCGCGGTTCTGCGGCCTGTAACGAATGGAAAGTCCATCACCCAAACATGGGGCTCCAGCAGGGGCGTCATGGCGGGACCAAGACTGACCGCAGGCCCACGGTTTCCGTGGGGTTTTCTACGGCTTAAGTTGGGAAAGAAAATACTATGATTCAAACCGAAAGCCGGCTCGAAGTGGCCGACAACACCGGTGCCAAGGAAGTTCTGTGCATCAAGGTGTTGGGCGGCTCGAAGCGCCGTTATGCGAGCATTGGCGACATCATCAAGGTCACCGTTAAGGTGGCTGCGCCGCGTGGTCGCGTCAAGAAGGGCGAAATTTACAACGCCGTGGTTGTGCGTACCGCTAAAGGTGTGCGCCGCCAGGACGGTTCCCTGGTCAAGTTCGACGGCAATGCCGCCGTCCTGCTGAACGCCAAGCTGGAGCCGATCGGCACCCGTATCTTTGGACCGGTCACGCGCGAACTGCGTACCGAGAAGTTCATGAAGATCGTGTCGCTGGCACCTGAAGTTCTGTAAGGATTCGACATGGATAAAATTCGTAAAAACGACGAAGTCATCGTTCTGGCTGGCAAGGACAAGGGCAAGCGTGGCGTCGTTCAGAAGCGTGTAGACGCTGAACACGTCATCGTTGAAGGCGTCAACGTCGCGAAGAAAGCGACCAAGCCGAACCCGATGACCGGTGTTACTGGTGGTATCGTCGACAAGACTATGCCGATTCACGTGTCGAACGTCGCGCTGTTCAATGCTGCGACCGGCAAGGCAGATCGCGTTGGCTTCAAAGACCAGGACGGTAAAAAAGTCCGCGTCTTCAAGTCGAACGGCGAAGTAGTGAAGGGGTAAGAACAATGGCCCGTCTCCAACAAATTTACAAAGACAAAGTCGTCGCCGAGCTGACCGAGAAATTCGGTTACAAGTCGATCATGGAAGTCCCGCGCCTGACCAAGATCACCCTGAACATGGGTCTGTCGGAAGCAGTCGCTGACAAGAAGATCATCGAGCACGCCACTGGCGACCTGACCAAGATCGCCGGCCAGAAGCCGGTCGTCACCAAGGCGCGCAAGGCAATCGCAGGTTTCAAGATCCGCGAAGGCTACCCGATCGGTACCATGGTCACCCTGCGTGGCAACCGCATGTACGAATTCCTGGACCGCTTCATCACCGTGGCACTGCCGCGCGTGCGTGACTTCCGCGGTGTCAATGGCAAATCGTTCGACGGTCGTGGCAACTACAACATCGGTGTCAAGGAACAGATCATTTTCCCTGAAATCGACTACGACAAGATCGATGCGCTGCGTGGCATGAACATCTCGATCACGACCACCGCTAAGACCGACGAAGAAGCCAAAGCGCTGCTCGCCGCCTTCAAATTCCCGTTCAGGAACTAAGAGCATGGCAAAACTTGCACTGATTAACCGCGAACAGAAGCGTGCAGACCTGGTGGAGAAATTCGCCGCAAAGCGTGCAGCTCTGAAAGCGATCATCAACGACCAGTCGAAGTCGGAAGAAGAGCGTTACGAAGCACGCCTGAAACTGCAGGCACTGCCGCGCAACTCGGCCCCGACCCGCCAGCGTAACCGCTGCGCCATGACCGGCCGCCCACGTGGCACTTTCCGTAAATTCGGTCTTGCCCGCACCAAAGTCCGCGAATTCGCCATGAAAGGCGAAATCCCGGGTATGACCAAAGCCAGCTGGTAATAGGAGAATAAGCAATGAGTATGAGCGATCCTATCGCCGATATGCTGACCCGCATTCGCAACGCACAAACTGTTTCGAAAACCACGGTCGCAATGCCGTCGTCGAAAGTCAAGGTTGCCATTGCCAACGTCCTGAAGGACGAGGGTTACATCGAAGATTTCGCCGTGTCCACCGAAGGTGGCAAGTCGGAACTGAAAATCGGTTTGAAGTATTACACCGGCCGTCCGGTCATCGAGCGCATCGAGCGCGTGTCCCGTCCTGGCCTGCGCGTCTACAAGGGCAAGAACGAAATCCCGTCGGTCATGAACGGCCTGGGCGTGGCAATCGTTTCGACTCCGCAAGGCGTGATGACTGACCGCAAGGCACGTGCTACCGGCGTCGGTGGCGAAGTGCTGTGCTACGTGGCTTAAGGAGTAGACATGTCTCGAGTAGCTAAGATGCCAATCGCCGTCCCGGCAGGTACCGATGTCGCGATCAACGCGTCGTCGATCACCGTCAAGGGCCCGCTCGGCACCCTGACCCAGCCGCTGAACGGCCTGGTCAAAGTGGAAAACAACAATGGCACGCTGACTTTCGACGTGGTCGACGATTCGCGTGAATCGAACGCCATGTCGGGCACCCTGCGCGCCCTGGTCAACAACATGGTTACCGGCGTCACCAAGGGCTTCGAGAAGAAGCTGAACCTGGTCGGCGTGGGCTACAAGGCAGCAGTGCAGGGCAACGCCCTGAACCTGTCGCTGGGCTTCTCGCACCCGGTGCTGCACGCGATGCCGGAAGGCGTCACCGCAGTGACCCCGACCCCGACCGAAATCCTGATCAAGGGTATCGATCGCCAGAAGGTCGGCCAGGTGGCCGCTGAAGTGCGTGCTTACCGCGCTCCTGAGCCTTACAAGGGCAAGGGCGTCCGTTATTCGGACGAAGTGGTGAAGCTTAAAGAAACCAAGAAGAAATAATCGGAGCTGACATGGACAAGAAACAATCGCGTCTGCGTCGCGGACGTCAAACCCGCATCAAGATCGCCCAGCTTGGCGTGAACCGTCTGTCGGTTCACCGCACCAACCTGCACATCTATGCGAACCTGATCAGCCCGGACGCAAAGGTGCTGGTGTCGGCTTCGACGCTGGAAGCAGAAGTGCGCGCCGAACTGGCTGGCAAGACTGGCGCCGGCGGCAACGCTGCCGCTGCTGCCCTGGTCGGCAAGCGCGTCGCCGAGAAGGCACTGAAAGCAGGGATCACCGAGGTCGCTTTCGACCGTTCGGGTTTCCGTTACCACGGCCGTGTCAAAGCGCTGGCAGAAGCTGCCCGCGAAGCCGGTCTGAAGTTCTAAGGAAGAATCGTCATGGCAAAAATGCAAGCGAAAATGCAAAGCGACAAGCCGGATGATGGCATGCGCGAAAAAATGATCGCGATCAACCGCGTGACCAAAGTGGTCAAGGGTGGTCGTATCATGGGTTTTGCAGCGCTGACCGTTGTCGGTGACGGCGATGGCCGCATCGGCATGGGTAAAGGCAAGTCGAAGGAAGTTCCAGTCGGCGTGCAAAAAGCGATGGAAGAAGCCCGCCGCAACCTGATCAAGGTGCCCCTCAAGAACGGTACGCTGCACCACACCGTGACCGGTCGTCACGGCGCCTCGCGCGTCATGATGTCGCCGGCCAAGCCGGGTACCGGCGTGATCGCTGGTGGCGCAATGCGCGCTATCTTCGAGGTGATGGGCGTGACCGACGTGGTCGCCAAGTCGACCGGTTCGTCGAACCCGTACAACCTGGTGCGCGCAACCCTCGACGGCCTGTCGAAAATGAGCACCGCATCCGACATCGCTGCCAAGCGCGGCAAGTCGGTTGAAGACATCCTGGGTTAAGGGGAACACACATGGCAAACACTGTCAAAGTCAAGCTCGTCAAGGGCCTGATCGGTACCCGTCAGGATCACCGTGCCACCGTGCGCGGCCTGGGTCTGCGTCGTGTCAACTCGGTCTCCGAGCTGCAGGACACCCCAGCTGTGCGTGGCATGATCAACAAAGTCGCGTACCTCGTTAAAGTTGTTTCGTAAGCCCTCGGGCTTACGTACGGAGAAATCAATGGAACTCAATACCATTCAACCAGCGGACGGCGCCAAGCACGCGAAGCGTCGCGTTGGCCGCGGTATCGGCTCGGGCCTGGGCAAGACTGCCGGCCGCGGTCACAAGGGTCAGAAATCGCGTTCGGGCGGCTTCCACAAAGTCGGCTTCGAAGGCGGTCAGATGCCTCTGCAGCGTCGTCTGCCGAAGCGCGGCTTCAAGTCGCTGAACGCGACCTTCAAGGCTGAAGTGCGTCTGTCGGACCTGAACAACCTGGCGGTCGGCGAAATCGACATCCTGGTGCTCAAAGCAGCAGGCATCCTGCCGGTGGTGGCACGCGACGTGCGCGTCATCCTGTCGGGCGAGATCACCAAAGCGGTGACCCTCAAGGGCCTGAAGGCAACTGCCGGCGCGAAAGCGGCGATCGAAGCAGCTGGCGGTTCGGTCGCTTAATCGCGGCCCTGCCTGATCGGAGCAAAAATTGGCGACTAATTCACAACTTGGTAAAAGCGCCGCTTCCGGCTTCCCCTGGGGTCGGCTGTGGTTTTTGCTTGGCGCATTGGTCGTGTACCGCATCGGTGCTCACATCCCGGTCCCCGGGATTGACCCGGTGCAGCTGGCAGCGCTGTTCAAGCAGAACGAAGGCGGCATCCTGGGCATGTTCAACATGTTCTCGGGTGGCGCCCTGTCCCGCTTTACCGTGTTCGCCCTCGGCATCATGCCTTACATTTCGGCTTCGATCATCATGCAGCTTGCATCGATCGTCTCGCCGCAACTCGAGGCGCTGAAGAAAGAGGGCGAAGCCGGCCGCCGCAAGATCACCCAGTACACCCGTTACTTCACGGTGGCACTGGCACTGTTCCAGGCGTTCGGCATCGCGGTCGCGCTCGAAGCGCAGCCTGGCCTCGTGCTCGATCCGGGCATGGGCTTCCGCTTCGTCACGGTGACGACGCTCCTGACTGGCACCATGTTCCTCATGTGGCTGGGCGAGCAGATTACCGAGCGTGGTCTTGGCAACGGTATTTCGATCATCATTTTTGCCGGTATCGCAGCAGGTCTGCCGTCGGCTCTGGGTGGCCTGTTCACCCTGATCTCGAACGGTTCGATCAGCAGTATCTCCGCGATCATCATCGTTCTTCTGGTGGCAGCAGTGACCTACGCGGTCGTGTTCGTTGAACGCGGCCAGCGCAAGATCCTGGTCAATTACGCCAAACGCCAGGTCGGCAACAAGATCTATGGTGGCCAAAGCAGCCACCTGCCCTTGAAGCTGAACATGGCAGGCGTGATTCCTCCGATCTTCGCATCGTCGATCATCCTGTTCCCGGCGACGATCGTCGACTGGTTCACGCGCGGCAAGGACTCCAGTGGCCCGGTCATCGGGTTCCTGAAAGACCTCGCAGCGTCGATGGCACCGGGCGAGCCGATCCACGCGTTGCTGTATGCGGTGGCGATCGTGTTCTTCTGCTTCTTCTATACCGCGCTGGTATTCAACAGCAAGGAAACGGCGGATAACTTGAAGAAGAGCGGCGCGTTTGTTCCGGGCATCCGCCCGGGTGAGCAGACCGCACGCTACATCGACAAGATCCTGATGCGCCTGACCCTGGTCGGTGCGGTCTACATCACCCTGGTGTGCCTGGTGCCGGAGTTCCTGACCGCCCAGTGGAAGGTTCCCTTCTACTTCGGTGGCACGTCCCTCCTCATCGTTGTGGTGGTGACGATGGACTTCAT
This sequence comes from Massilia sp. MS-15, assembly GCF_020176695.1. GTDB lineage: Bacteria > Pseudomonadota > Gammaproteobacteria > Burkholderiales > Burkholderiaceae_D > Telluria > Telluria hydrophila. The sequence continues at coordinate 22,996 of NZ_JAIWIA010000030.1, forward strand.
GGCACAAGTGCAGAACTACGTCATGTCGCAGCAATACGATTCGCTGCTGCGCAAGGCGAACTTCAAGGGCGGGATTCCGTCGCGTTAAGCGGGGAAGGCATAGACCGAATGGCAAAAGACGACGTCATCCAAATGCAGGGGGAGATTCTCGAGAATCTCCCGAACGCAACATTTCGCGTGAAGCTGGAAAACGGGCACGTGGTTCTGGGACATATCTCGGGTAAAATGCGGATGAATTACATCCGCATTCTCCCGGGTGACAAGGTAACGGTGGAACTGACCCCGTACGATCTGTCCCGGGCCCGCATTGTGTTCCGCACCAAGTAAAAATCATTAAAGTAAACGAACCGAAGAGAGTGCAAAATGAAAGTTAACGCTTCAGTCAAGCGGATCTGCCGCAACTGCAAGATCATCAAGCGCAAGGGCGTGGTCCGTGTGATCTGCGTCGAGCCGCGTCACAAGCAGCGTCAAGGTTAATTTCGAGGAATAACGAATGGCACGTATTGCAGGGGTTAACATCCCAAATCATCAGCACACCGTGATCGGCCTGACGGCTATCTACGGTATTGGCCGCCCACGTTCGCAGAAGATCTGCGATTCGACCGGCATCGCTACCAACAAGAAGGTCAAGGACCTCGACGATAACGAACTCGAGAAGCTGCGTGACGAAGTTGCGAAGTTTGTCGTGGAAGGCGACCTGCGCCGCGAACTGTCCATGAACATCAAGCGTCTGATGGACCTGGGCTGCTACCGCGGCATGCGTCACCGCAAGGGCCTGCCAGTGCGCGGTCAGCGTACCCGCACCAATGCACGTACCCGCAAGGGCCCGCGCAAGGCAGCTCAATCGCTCAAGAAATAATCTAGGAACCGACCATGGCCAAGCAACAGAGCAGCGCAGCCGCAGCAGCAGCCCGCGCACGCAAGAAAGTCAAGAAGAACGTCGCCGAGGGCATCGCCCACGTGCACGCGTCCTTCAACAACACCATCATCACGATCACCGATCGCCAGGGCAATGCCCTGTCGTGGGCAACCTCCGGCGGCGCCGGCTTCAAGGGTTCGCGCAAATCGACCCCGTTCGCAGCGCAGGTTGCTGCCGAAGCCGCAGGCAAGGTCGCTCAGGAATCGGGCGTGAAGAACCTGGAAGTGCGTATCAAGGGCCCAGGCCCGGGCCGTGAGTCGGCTGTGCGTGCACTGAACAACCTGGGCATCAAGATCACCGAGATCCAGGACGTGACCCCGGTTCCGCACAACGGCTGCCGTCCGCCGAAGCGTCGTCGTATCTGATACGACGCTGACTCGGCAGTAGGGGAGGGTGCAAACCCGCTCCTGCGTCGCGAAAAGCCAACGACGGGGCCTTGCGCCCCGTTGTGTTTTACGAGATTGGCCGGCGCGGTGCCCTGAATTGGGTTATACTGCCCGGCTCTTGTCGTCTGCCGTTTCCACGGCGGGCGTTTTTTCAAGCCACGTCCGCTCTCATGCAGAAGCGGACTAGCGCCTGCCGCATCGCTCGCGATGCCTCCGGGGCGTGATTATTATTTTAAGGATTCAACGTGGCACGTTATATCGGACCAAAAGCAAAACTGTCGCGCCGTGAAGGCACCGACCTGTTCCTGAAGAGCGCACGCCGCTCGCTCGATTCGAAGTGCAAGCTGGACGTCAAGCCAGGCCAGCACGGCGTCAAGTCGGGTGCCCGCACCTCGGACTACGGCAACCAGCTGCGTGAAAAGCAGAAGGTCAAGCGCATGTACGGCGTGCTCGAGCGCCAGTTCCGCCGTTACTTCGCCGAAGCATCGCGCCGCAAGGGCAACACCGGCGAAACCCTGCTGAAGCTGCTGGAAGCCCGCCTGGACAACGTCGCCTACCGCATGGGCTTCGGCTCGACCCGCGCCGAAGCACGCCAGCTGGTGAGCCACAAGGCCTTCACCGTGAACGGCAACGTCGTGAACATCGCTTCGTACCAGGTCAAGACCGGCGACGTGATCGCTGTGCGCGAAAAGGCCAAGAAGCAAGTGCGTATCCAGGAAGCCCTGTCGCTGGCTGAACAAGTCGGCATGCCGAGCTGGGTGTCGGTCGACAGCAAGAAGATGGAAGGCACCTTCCGTTCGTTCCCGGAACGTAACGAGATCGCTGCCGACGTCAACGAAGCGCTGATCGTCGAACTGTACTCGCGTTAATGGATCGCGGCGCCCTGGCGCCGCCGTCCTTACGGGCAGGAGGCGGCGGCGCGCCGCCGCTTCCTGCCGGTAGAACCCCGAATCCGAGTCGTACCCGCCTGCTTGCCGCGAACGGCATGTGGGCTTTTCTACTAATGCCATCAGCCTTATCGGTGTAACGAGCCGAGGGTATTGAAAAGGACATTTCATGCAAAACAGTCTGTTGAAACCACGTATCATCGACGTCGAAACCCTCGGCGCCGGCCACGCCAAAGTCGTGATGGAGCCGTTCGAACGTGGTTATGGCCACACCCTGGGCAACGCGCTGCGCCGCGTGCTGCTGTCGTCCATGACCGGCTACGCGCCGACCGAAGTGACGATCGCCGGTGTCGTGCACGAGTACTCGTCGCTGGATGGCGTGCAGGAAGACGTCGTCGACCTGCTGCTGAACCTGAAGGGCGTGGTGTTCAAGGTCCACAACCGCGATGCCGTCACCCTGACCCTGAAGAAGGAAGGCGAAGGCGCCGTGCTGGCTTCGGACATCGACCTGCCGCATGACGTGGAACTGATCAACCCGGATCACGTGATCGCCCACCTGACCGCCGGCGGCAAGCTGGACATGCAGATCAAGGTCGAGAAGGGCCGCGGCTACGTTCCTGGTAACGTGCGCCGCCTGTCGGAAGACACCAACAAGACCATCGGCCGCATCATCCTGGACGCATCGTTCTCGCCGGTCCGTCGCGTGTCCTACGCCGTGGAATCGGCCCGTGTCGAACAGCGTACCGACCTGGACAAGCTGATCATCAACATCGAGACCAACGGCGTCATCACCCCGGAAGAAGCGATCCGCCAGTCGGCACGCGTGCTGGTCGACCAGCTGAACGTGTTCGCCGCCCTGGAAGGCACCGAAGCCGCCGCCGAAGCACCGTCGCGTGCTCCGCTGGTCGATCCGATCCTGCTGCGTCCGGTGGACGACCTGGAACTGACCGTCCGTTCGGCGAACTGCCTGAAGGCCGAGAACATCTACTACATCGGCGACCTGATCCAGCGTTCGGAAAACGAACTGCTCAAGACGCCGAACCTGGGCCGCAAGTCGCTCAACGAAATCAAGGAAGTCCTGGCTTCGCGCGGTCTCACTCTCGGCATGAAGCTCGAGAACTGGCCGCCGGCAGGCCTGGAAAAGTAATTGCCGTACCTGCCCGGACAATGTCTGTCCGGGCAGTCTTTAACCACTAAAACCGGTCCGCGGGCTTGCGCAAGCATGAACGATCGAAGAACTGGAATGTAAACACTCGAAAGGAAGTACCATGCGTCACCGTCACGGCCTCCGTAAACTGAACCGTACCTCGTCCCACCGCCTGGCAATGCTGCGCAACATGACCGTCTCGCTGCTGCGTCATGAAGCCATCAAGACCACCGTGCCGAAAGCCAAGGAACTGCGTCGCGTCATCGAGCCGATCCTGACCCTGGGCAAGACCGACACCCTGGCCAACAAGCGCCTGGCATTCGCCCGCCTGCGCGACCGCGAAATGGTGCAGAAGCTGTTCGCCGAACTGGGCCCGCGTTACGCCAACCGTAACGGCGGCTACCTGCGCATCCTGAAAATGGGTTTCCGCGTGGGCGACAATGCGCCGATGGCCTACGTCGAACTGCTGGACCGTCCGGAAGTCACCTCGGCTGAAGAAGCACCGACCGCCGAGTAATCGCTTCTGGCGACGACTGAGAAAACCAGGCTTCGTGCCTGGTTTTTTTTCGTCCGCATGGTGGGCCGCCGGGGCGCCGCCTCTGCAAAAGGTGTAGCTGACCCGGCAATATTTTCGTGCGATAGTCCATAGTGCCGGCAAGCAACGTTTTGCGCCTGACTTGCCGGCATCCCGCGTCAGCGCCTGTCCTCACGAAGCACATCCCGGTATCCATGAAAAAACTCGTCTTCCTGCTGTTACTTGCCATGCAGCCCCTGCATGGCCATGCCCAATCGCAGCGCACCCATCTCGCGGAAAGGATCGACACCGCGAACCTCGACCTGAAGATCCTGGGCGAGCAGATCACCGCCAGCGACCAGACCGATTACCAGAAAGCGGTCACGCTGCTCGACTGGGTCAGCAACCGCCTCGAATGGAAGGCAACCGACTACCAGCGCCGCAGCGTGAAGGAAATCCTGGAGCGGGGCGGCGGCAACTGCTACGACCTGGCGCTCGTGTATGTCGAGATCGTCAAGGCCGTGGGCATCAAGACCCGTTCGATCGCCGAAATCAACCTGGCCACCCCGAACGCCGAACGCCAGCAGCAGGCCAGCCAGATGGTCAGGGAAAAGGGCGCGCGCTACTCCCTGTTCGGCGCCCGCCACAACGACCACCGCTGGCTGGAGGTGTATGACGAAACCTCGGGCAGCTGGCTGCCCGTCGATCCGACGATGGGCGTGATCGGGATCGACCAGTGGGTGATGGCGCGGCTCGGGTTTGGACAGCGCAAGAGCATCGACCCGGTCATTTCCGGGCAGATGATCGCGCCCTTCGCGATCTTTGTCGCGGGCGATGGCAAGCACCTGATGGCGGAAGACCGTTCCATGTTCTACCTGGTCGAGCAGTTCGACCGGGCGCATGGCGGACGCCTGGCGGCGCTGCCTTCCTGGAACAGATGGGTTGCTGCGGTCAAGCTGCTTTCCGGGCGCGCCCGGCATGCCTTCGAGGGCAAGGAGAACCTGCACGAGCATACGGGCCAGATCGAGGAGCTCGATGCGATCTACCGCGCCCTGAAGAACGAATATCAGGAGGCGCAACAGTCGCGCGCGGCCGGCACCCGGGCCTGAAGCGGTCGCCAGCCATCGCGGCGGCGCCAGGAGGCGCTGCCATTTTCGGGCTGTAACAGACAGCTTGGGCCGTACCGGTGTACCATTCCCGCCGGCACCAAACTTCGTCCTACACCATGATCCTCACCAACGTCCGCCGCCTGTGGCAGGCCTGCCTCCTGTTCCTCACCGCGTTTGCAATGCTGCACGCCGGTCCGCTGCGTGCGGCCGAGCAGGACTTCCTCGACCCGGCCATTGCCTTCCGCTTCAGCGCACGCATGGCCGATCCGCGGACGGTCGAGCTGCGCTACCAGATCGCCGACGGTTACTACATGTATCGCGAACGATTCGCCTTCCGCGCGCAGGGCGCGAAGCTGGGCGCGGCCGAGATCCCGACGGGCAAGGTGAAGTTCGACGAGACCTTCGGCAAGGAGGTCGAGACCCACAAGGGCGAGCTCCTGATCCGCATCCCGGTCGAGGGGGCCGGTCCGTTCACCCTGAGCGCCAGCAGCCAGGGCTGCGCCGATGCCGGCCTGTGCTATCCGCCGCAGGAGCACAGCGCGCAGCTGACGAGCGGCGCCGGTGTGGGCGCAGCGCCCGCCTTGCCGATCGGCGCGAATGCGGCGCAGCTTCCGGCTGCGCCGCTCACATCCGCAGCGGCGCTGGACATGGCGCCGGCCACCCCGGTGCAGGCGCCGGCAGCAGAAGCTGCGCCGGCTGGGATGGCAGCCATGGCGGCGGCGCCCGCGGCAAGCCCGGCCCCGCAGTCCGACCTGGCCGGCATCGCCGGCATCCTGGCTGGCGGGCGCCTGCTGGCGATCGTCCCCGCTTTCGTCCTGCTCGGCCTGGGCCTGGCCTTCACGCCCTGCGTGCTGCCGATGGTGCCGATCCTGTCCTCGATCATCGTGGGCGAGGGCAGGCAGGCGGGGCGCGCGCGCGGCTTCCTGCTGTCGGCCACCTATTCGCTCGGCATGGCCATCGTGTACACGGCGCTGGGCGTGGCCGCCGGCCTGGCCGGCGAAGGCCTGGCGGCGGCCCTGCAGAACCCCTGGGTGCTCGGCGCCTTCGGCCTGCTGATCGTGGCGATGGCCCTGTCGATGTTCGGTGTCTATGAATTGCAGCTGCCGGCTGCGCTGCAGACGCGCCTGGCGCAAGCGTCCGGACGCCAGTCGGGGGGCAAGCTGGCCGGCGTGTTCGCGATGGGCGCGATTTCGGCCCTGATCGTCGGTCCCTGCGTGGCAGCGCCGTTGGCCGGCGCCCTGGTCTATATCAGCCAGACCCGTGACGTGGTGATTGGCGGCGCGGCCCTGTTCGCGATGGCGGTCGGGATGAGCATCCCGCTGCTGCTGGTCGGGGTCTCGGCCGGTGCGCTGCTGCCGCGCGCGGGTGCCTGGATGGAGTCGGTGAAGCGCCTGTTCGGCGTCCTGATGCTGGCCATGGCCCTGTGGCTGGTATCGCCGGTGCTGCCGTCCCTGGTCCAGATGCTGGGCTGGTCGGCGCTGCTGCTCGGCTACGGGGCCTATCTGCTGCGCCGCCACCGGCACTGGGGCGCGCTGGGAGCGGGCGCCGCGTTCGCGCTGCTGGGCGGTGTGCAGCTGGTGGGGGCGGCCACGGGCGGGCGCGATGCGCTGGCGCCGCTGGCGCACCTGACGGGCGAGGCGCACGGCGGGCTGGCATTCAAGCGCATCAAGACGGTGCAGGACCTGGACCGGGAGCTGGCGAATGCCGGCGGCCAGACTGTCATGCTCGATTTTTATGCGGACTGGTGCGTGTCCTGCAAGGAGATGGAAAAGCTGACCTTCGTCGATCCAGCGGTGCAGGCGAAGCTGGCGCATACCATCCTGCTGCAGGTCGATGTCACCGCCAACGATGCCGCGGACAAGGCGATGCTGAAGCGCTTCGGGCTGTTCGGGCCGCCGGGCATCATCCTGTTCGGATCGGATGGGAAGGAAATCGCGGACAGCCGGGTGATCGGCTACCAGGATCCGGAGAAGTTCTTGCGCTCACTGGCGAAGCTGCCGTGAGGTGACCGCGTGGGCGAGGAACCCGCCCACCCGACGAAAAAACGCCCTTGCGGGCGTTTTTTGCATTCCAGGGACCGGCTTAGCCGCGCATCATCTTGCCGTGGCCACCGTGGCCACCGTGGCCGCCATGGTGACGGCCGCCGCGGCGCTGCTGCTCATCGAACAGCTTGCGCTGTTCCGGCGTGAGGGCCGCGTACAGACTGTTCAGGGCCGACAGGCGCGCTTCCATGCGGGCGGTGCGCTGCTTCTGCAGGGCGATGCGGCGTTCCAGGCGCTGCGGGGCGCTGAGGGCGGCGCGCTGCTCCCTGGTCAGGCGCTGGCCGGCGTGTTCACCCTGCTGCGGCGTGGTGCTGGCGACAAACGCCTGCCATACCGGCTGCTGGGCCGGCGTCAGCTTCAGCGACTCGGCCAGCTTCGCCTGGCGCGCGGCGCGCTGCTCGAGGCGCTTGGCGCGGAACTCGGCCATCTTCGCCTGGCGCTGCTCGGGGGTGAGCTTGAGGAATTCGGCGCGCATGGCCTGGCGCTGCTCCTTGCCGACGGCATGGCCGTGGCGGCCGTCAAGCGGGGCGGTGGTCTGGGCCTGTACGCCGAGCGATGCGCCGGCGATACCGAAAGCGGTCAGGGCGATCACGATGTGTTTGTGGACGGTGTTCATTATGTGTTCCTTTAGTGAGAAGTCGGCTTGGTGTGCACTTTGCATCCGGACTGCTCGCTGCACGGTTCCCATCATCGCGCCCAAGTGTAACCGCCGGATTTCCCCTGCCAGACACTTTGTATCAATATGTTTCGTCCCTATCGGCTTATACAAGCCGATACAAAACCGTTGTCCAAGCCTGCAATAGATGCGGATAATTGAGGCTATGGACAATCCCTCTACGATTTTGATCGTCGACGACGACCGCGACATCCGTACTCTGCTCGCCGACTACCTGGAATCGAACGGCTACCGCACCATCGCGGCCGCGGACGGCACCGGCATGTGGAAGGCGCTCGACGACGCGCGTCCCGACCTGATCGTGCTCGACCTGAACATGCCGGGCGACGACGGCCTGACCCTGTGCCGCAAGCTGCGCGCCACCTCGAGCCTGCCGGTGATCATGCTGACCGCCCGCAACGAGCCGCTCGACCGCATCCTCGGCCTCGAGATGGGCGCCGACGACTACCTGCCGAAACCCTTCGAGCCGCGCGAGCTGCTGGCGCGCATCCGCAGCGTACTGCGCCGCTCGCACGCGATGCCGTCCAATGCGCCGACAGAGAACGTGCAGCAGATGCGCTTCTCGGGCTGGACCCTGGACCTGACCGCGCGCCACCTGGTCAACCCGCAAGGCGTGGTCATCATGCTCTCGGGCGCCGAGTTCCGGCTGCTGCGGGTGTTCCTCGAACATCCGAACCGCGTGCTCAACCGTGACCAGCTGCTGAATCTCACCCAGGGCCGCGACGCCGATCCCTTCGACCGCTCGATCGACATCCAGATCTCGCGCCTGCGCCAGAAGCTGGGCGAGGACGCGCGCATGCCGCAGATCATCAAGACCGTGCGCAACGGCGGCTACGTGCTGGCCGGCCAGGTGACCGTGGAGCCGCCTGCGTGAAAGCTTTTTTCGGATCGATGACCGGGCGCGTGTTCGTCACGCTGCTGCTCGGTATCCTGATCTCTGCGACACTGACCCAGCTGGCCGCCGACCTGGAACGCCAGCGCGTCATCGAACAGCAGCGCGACCAGCACCTCCTCGAACGCGCCGAGCAACTCGTGATGGCGACCGAGATCGTGCCGACCTCGGCGCGCTCGGTCTACCTGTCGGTGGCCAACCGCCCCGGCCTGCGCCTGGAAGTCGGCACGCCGCAGCCACTGGCCCAGGGCCAAAGCTGGTTCGCGCGCTCGCTGGCGGCGCGCCTCGGTGACGGCTACCGCATCAGCTCGGCGGCCGGCCGCCCCGCTTCCTGTGACATGCCGCACCAGCAGACGGTCCTGTATGGCCTGATCCGCACCCAGTGGAAGGGCGCCTGCGAAACCCTGAACGTGCGCCTGCGCGACGGCGAGGAACTGCGCCTGTCGGTGCTGCCGCCGCGCTCGGTCTTCACCGGTCCGGAAACCGACTACCGCACCACCATCGGCCTGTTCCTGCTCAGCATCGCGGCCCTGGCCTATGTGGTGGCGCGCATGACCACCCGGCCGTTGAAGGTGCTGGCGCGCGCCGCCCAGGACCTGGGCCAGGACATCAACCGCGCGCCGCTCGAGCTGAACGGCGCCAGCGAGATCCGCCAGGCCAGCGCCGCCTTCAATGCCATGCAGGCGCGCATCCGCCAGTACATCCTGCAGCGCACCCAGATGCTGGCGGCGATCACCCACGACCTGCAGACGCCGCTCACCCGCATGCGCCTGCGCCTGGAAAAGGTGGCCGATACCGAACTGCAGGAACGCCTGATCGGCGACCTGTCGGCGATGCAGGAAATGGTGCGCGAAGGCCTGGTGCTGGCGCGCAGCATGGACACCACCGAGAACATGCAGATGCTGGACCTCGATTCGCTGCTGGAAGCCGTGTGCGCCGACGCGGTCGATGCCGGCCAGCAGGTGGACCTGAAAGGGCGGGCCGGCATCGCCCTGCTGGGCCGTCCGCTCGACCTGCGCCGCTGCCTCGGCAACCTGATCGACAACGCGGTGAAGTATGGCCGCGAGGCGCGGGTCTGCGTCGAACGCATCAACGGCGCGGCGCGCGTGCGCATCCGCGATAGCGGCCCGGGTATTCCGCTGGGCGAGCAGGCACGGGTATTCGATCCGTTCTACCGGATCGAGACGTCGCGCTCGCGCGAATCGGGTGGCACCGGCCTCGGCCTGACCATCGCGCGCAACATCGCCGAACAGCACGGCGGCAGCATCGCGCTGGCCAACCACCCCGACGGCGGCCTGGAAGTGACGCTGGTCCTGCCGGAGTACTATCCGAACAAGTAAAACGCCGACTACAAGCCATGAACCCTGGTGTGCGAGAATGCAGCGCCGCGATCGCGGTCCTGCCGCGCGCCGGATAACACGAGAAAGAGCTGCCGGGACGGGCGGCAAGGGACGAACATGAAAAAGAAGAATGCAGGGTTGATCGTGGGCGCCGTGGCGCTGGCCGTGGCCGGCGCCTGGTACCTGAACAGGGACGAGGGCGCCCATGCCGAGGCCAAGGGCGGTCCGGGCGGGCCGGGGGGCAAGGGCGGCATGCCGCCGGTCACGGTCAACGTGGTGGCGCCGCAGCGCCAGGATGTGGGCGTGGAACTGTCGGCGAACGGCACGGTCACTCCGGTGCGCACCGTCGACCTGCACCCGCAGACCACCGCCACCATCCGCCAGGTGCACATCCGCGAAGGCCAGTTCGTCAAGGAAGGCCAGCTCATGTTCTCACTGGACGACCGCGCCGACCGCGCCAACGTCGCGCGCGCCGAGGCCCAGGTGGCCCAGAACCGCGCCACCCTCGCCGACCTCGAGCGCCAGTACCAGCGCAGCCAGGAACTGTCGGCCCAGGGCTTCCTGTCGCGCAGCGCCACCGATTCCCTGAAGAGCCAGGTGGAAGCGGCGCGCGCCCTGGTCCAGAGCAATGCGGCGGCCGCCCGCGCCAGCCAGGTCAGCGCCAGCTACACCGCGATCCGCGCTCCGATGTCGGGCCGTGTCGGCGCGATCGACATCCACCCGGGCGCCCTGGTGCAGCCGTCCACCTCGCTGACCACCATCACCCAGCTCGACCCGATCGACGTTTCCTTCACCCTGCCGGAGTCGGCCCTCGGTTCCGTGCTGGCGGCCCAGCGCGCCGGCAAGGTGGCGGTGCAGGCCTCGACCGGGGCCGGAGATGCCGCGGCGGCGCTCACGGGCGAGCTGAAGTTCGTGGACAACGCGGTCGATCCCGCTGCCGGCACCATCCGCGTGAAGGCCCAGTTCGCCAATCCGCAGAGCGCGCTGTGGCCGGGCCAGTACGTCAGCACCCGCATCACCGTGCAGACCATCCGCGACGCCGTCGTGATCCCGCAGAGCGCGATCATCACCGCCACCAACGGCACCTTCGTGTACGTGGTGGGCGAGGGCAACGAGGCGCGCCAGGTCAAGGTGGCGCGCCTGCACGGCTTCGGCGAGTATGCTGCCGTCACCGGCCTGCAGGGCAACGAAAAGGTCATCACCGAGGGCAAGCAGAACCTGCGTCCGGGCGGCAAGGTGCGTCCGGCCGGCACTCCGGCGGCCGGCGCCAGGGCCCAGGGCGCGCCCGCATCGGCACAAAAAGGTGACAAGGCATGAACCTGTCGGAACTGTGTATCCGCCGTCCCGTGATGGTGGTCCTGCTGTCGCTGGCCCTGGTGCTGGTCGGCGTGCTGGCCTACATGCACATCCCGGTCGCGGCGCTGCCGAGCTATAACACGCCGGTCATCAACGTCAACGCCAACCTGGCCGGTGCCAGCCCGGAAAACATGGCCTCGTCGGTCGCGCTGCCGCTGGAAAAGCAGTTCGCGACCATCGCCGGTATCAAGATGATCAGCTCGACGAACACGCAGGGCAACACCTCGCTGACGCTCGAGTTCGACGAATCGATCGACGTCAACCAGGCCGCCGTGGACGTGCAGGCCGCGCTGCTGCAGGTCCAGCGCCAGCTGCCGCAGGAAATGACCGACCTGCCGTCCTACCGCAAGATCAACCCGGCCGATTCCCCGATCCTGTTCATGCACATGACCTCGCCGTCGATGGACTTGTCGGAGCTGAACGATTACGCGGAAAACCTGGTCTCCCCGGCGATCTCGACCCTGCCCGGCATCGCCCAGGTGACGGTCAACGGCGGCAAGCGCTTCGCCGTGCGGGTACGCGCCAAACACGACCTGATGAGCGCGCGTAACATCTCGATGACCGAGCTGGCCGCCGCGCTGCGCTCGGCCAATTCGATCACGCCGCTCGGTATCCTGGACGGCCCGACCCAGAGCCTGACCATCCAGGGCGGCGGCCAGCTGATGCGCGCCGCCGACTTCGCCGGCCTGATCGTCGCCACCCGCGACGGCCTGCCGGTGCGCCTGCGCGACATCGCCGAGGTGGAGGACAGCTACCAGTCGGTCAAGGCCACGGGCAGCCTGAACGGCGAGCGCTCGATCGTGCTGATGGTGCAACGCCAGCCCAACGCCAACACCGTGCAGGTGGTCGACGCGGTGCGCGAGCTGATGCCGCGCTTCGAGACCCAGCTGCCGCAGTCGATCAAGATCCACCTGGTGAACGACCGCTCGGACTCGATCCGCGAAGCGATCCACGACGTCAACCTGACCCTTGCCGGCACCATCGTGCTGGTGATCCTGGTGATCTTCCTGTTCCTGCACCGCCTCACGGCCACCTTCATCCCGGCGGTGACGGTGCCGATCTCGCTGCTGGGCGCGCTGTCGCTGCTGTATGCCTTCGGCTACAGCCTCGACAACATCTCGCTGCTCGGCATCACGCTGGCGGTGGGCCTGGTGGTCGACGACGCCATCGTGGTGCTGGAAAACATCGTGCGCCACATGGAGATGGGCAAGAAGCCGATGCAGGCCGCGCTGGTCGGCTCGCGCGAGATGGGCTTCACCATCATCTCGATCTCGATCTCGCTGGTGGCCGTGTTCATCCCGATCTTCTTCATGCCGGGCGTGATCGGCCTGCTGTTCCGCGAATTCGCCGTGATCGTCGGCCTGGCGGTGCTGGTCTCGGCGGTGGTCTCGCTGACCCTGGTGCCGATGCTGTGCTCGCGCCTGATCAAGCATGGCGGCCACGTCGATCCGAAGGAAATGTCCTGGATCGGCCGCCGCTTCGAAGCCATGTTCACCAATGTGCGCGACGGCTATGCGCGCACCCTGGACATCGCGCTGCGCCACCGCTTCGTGGTGCTGATGCTGGCGCTTGGCACCGTGGTCCTGACCGTCGTGCTGTACTCGACCATGCCGAAAGGTTTCTTCCCGGAAGAAGACATCGGCCAGCTGCGGGTGATGGTGGAAGCGTCCGAAGACACGTCCTCGTTCAAGCTGATGCAGCTGCAGGCGCAGGTGGTGGACATCGTGCGCGCCAATCCGCACGTGAAGGACGTCACCTCGTTTAGCGGCGGCGGCAACACGGGCCGCATGTTCCTGGTGCTCAAGCCGCGCAGCGAGCGCCCGCCAATGCCGGAGGTCGTGGACGCGCTGCGCAAGGCCACGCGCGCGGTGGCCGGGGTGCAGGTGTTCCTGTCGCCGGTGCAGAACCTGCAGCTGGGCGGGCGCCAGTCCAAGAGCCGCTACCAGTACACGCTGCAGAGCGTGTCGGGCGGCGAGATCAGCGGCTGGGCCGAGCAGTTCCTGGAGCGCATGCGCGCGGACCAGCGCTTCCGCGACGTCACCAGCGACTCGCAGAACAAGGCGCTGCAGGCCACCATCGACATCGACCGCGACAAGGCCGCGCTGCTGGGCGTGGAAATGGCCGACATCCGCACCGTGCTGTACGCCTCCTTCGGCGAACGCCAGGTCTCGACCATCTATTCGACGGCGGCCAGCTACTACGTGATCCTGGAAGCGGCCCCGAGCGACCGCTACTACGACGAGGCGCTGTCGCGGGTGTCGGTGCGCGCCAAGACCGGCGACCTGGTCAAGCTGTCGAGCTTCGCCACCGTCAAGCGCACCGTGGGCCCGCTGGCGGTCAACCACCAGGGCCAGCTGCAGGCGATCACGCTGTCGTTCAACCTGGCGCCGGACGTGCCGCTGGGCGACGCCACCGCCGCCATCGAGCAGATGGGCCGCGACATGAAGCTGCCGGCCTCGATCATCACCAACTACGGCGGCGACGCGGCCGTGTTCAAGGACACGCAATCGAGCCAGCTGATCCTGATCATCGCCGCCATCGGCGTGATCTACGTGCTGCTGGGCGTGCTGTACGAGAGCTACATCCACCCGCTGACCATCCTGGCCGGCCTGCCGTCGGCGGCGGTGGGCGCGCTGCTCACCTTGTGGCTGTTCGACATGGACTTGACCCTGATCGCGATGATCGGCATCCTGATGCTGATCGGTATCGTCAAGAAGAACGCGATCATGATGATCGACTTCGCCCTCGACGCCCAGCGCACCCAGGGCCTGAAGCCCCAGGAAGCCATCCGCGAGGCCTGCATCCTGCGCTTCCGTCCGATCCTGATGACGACGCTGGCGGCGATGATGGGTGCGCTGCCGATCGCGCTGGGCATCGGCGCCGGCGCCGAGCTGCGCCAGCCGCTCGGCCTGGCCGTCGTGGGCGGCCTGATCTTCTCGCAGGTGATCACGCTCTACATCACCCCGGTGATCTACCTGTACCTCGACAAGTACAGCGGCACCGGACCGATGACGGACAAGCAACTGGCGAAACTGGAAGCCGCGCACTGACGCCGGCGCGGGCGGGATCCTTCCCGCCTGCCGGTCTGCCGGCTGCTGAAACATCTTGTAACATCCTTCCGTGCCGTGGAAGCCTGCCTAAGCTTGCCCTAAGCTGCGCCGCTTCCACAAAACGGTTAGACTTCGGCTCTCGTGCAGTATTGATAGACGCCGATCCAGGACCCGTTCGACCTTGCGTGACCATTCCCATACCTACGACGAGCACAGCGACGTGTGCGCGCACTGCGGGCAGCCGCTGCCCCAGGCGGAGCGCAGCGTGCTCGCGTACGGCCGCCAGGGACCGAACCGCCCGGCGCTGGCCGGCACGATCCTGCTGCACCTGCTGCTGGTGCTGATCTGGTTGTTCCATCCCGACAAGGATGCGAAGCAGGCGAAACCGGCCTCGGGCGACGATGGCAAGGTCGTGTACGTGTCGCCGATGAAGCAGAAAGCCACGGAAGCGCCGCGCGAGCAGGCGCCCAAGCCGCTGCCCCTGCCGCCCGTCCCGGTGCCGCTCCAGGAGCGTATCGAGATCGCGCGCCTGCCCGACACCATCACCACGCCGCCGGAACAGCCGGTGAAGGAAACCCGGCCGCCGCAGAAGTTCGACGAATCGCGGCCGGTCGACATGCGGGAATTCATCGAAGCGCGCCGCCGCCAGCGCGGCGCGGCCAGCGGCAGCGAATCATCCTCCGAGGAAAGCGAATCGGCCAAGGGCATGCGCAATGCGCTGGCGAACGTTGCCGCCATCAATGGCCGCGGCCGCGAAGACCGCAACGAGACCGGCGGGGTGTTCTCGGTGTCGAACAAGACCTTCCACAGCATGGACCTGAAGTTCCGCGGCTGGAACCCGAACTTCCAGCGGCGCTGGCTGACGCAGGTGACGGTGGAGCAGGGCAGCGAGGCGGATGTCGAGATCGCCGTGGTCAAGAAGATGATCGAACTGATCCGGCGCGAAAAGAAGGGCGACTTCGAGTGGGATTCGCACCGGCTGGGCCGGATCGTGAAGCTCAGTGCCCGCGTGGAAGACACCGATGCCCTGATGACTTTCCTGTTCAAGGAAATGTTCCCGGAATACAAGCCGCCGCAACAGTGGCGTTGACAAGAACGATTGTAGGGTGGGCGGCTACGCCGCCCACGCGGTCAGCATGCGTTCGAGCGCCACGGTGCGGGCTTGGAAACGGCGCGTGACCGCGTGGGCGGCAGAGCCGCCCACCCTACGCTTGTGCTCTCACTAAACCGCATTGGCGCATCGAGCGCCGTGTTGACATGCTGGCCGCAGGCGAATCAGCCCTGCGCCTTCAGCTTGCGCGCCACGTCCAGCGCGAAATAGGTCAGCACCCCGTCCGCCCCGGCGCGCTTGAAGGCCATCATCGCTTCCATCATGACCTTGTCATGGTCCAGCCAGCCATTCTGGGCGGCGGCCTTGAGCATCGCGTATTCGCCGCTGACCTGGTAAGCAAAGGTGGGCACCTTGAACTCGTCCTTCACGCGGCGCACCACGTCCAGGTAGGGCATGCCCGGCTTGACCATCACCATGTCGGCGCCTTCGGCCAGGTCGAGCGCCACTTCGCGCAGGGCCTCGTCGCTGTTGGCCGGATCCATCTGGTAGGTGTTCTTGTCCGCCTTGCCCAGGTTGGCGCTGGACCCGACCGCGTCGCGGAAGGGGCCGTAGAAGCTCGATGCATACTTGGCCGAGTAGGCCATGATACGGGTGTGGATGTGGCCCTGCTCTTCGAGGGCGTTGCGGATCGCGCCGATCCTGCCGTCCATCATGTCCGAGGGCGCCACCACGTCCACGCCGGCCGCGGCCTGGGCCAGCGACTGCCTGACCAGCATCTCGATGGTCTTCTCGTTGACGATATAGCCGCTCTCGTCCGGCAAGCCATCCTGGCCGTGGGTCGTGTAGGGGTCGAGCGCCACGTCGGTCATGATGCCCAGTTCCGGGAAGTGGCGCTTCAGTTCGCGCACGGCGCGCGGCACCAGGCCCTCCGGGTTGGTCGCTTCCACCCCGTCATAGGTCTTGAGGGCGGCATCGACCACCGGGAACAGCGCCAGCATCGGAATGCCGAGCGCCACGCATTCCTCGGCGACCTTCAGCAGCAGGTCGACCGACAGGCGTTCCACGCCCGGCATCGAGGCCACCTGCTGGCGCTGGTTCTGGCCGTCGAGGATGAACACCGGGTAGATCAGGTCCGAGGCGGTAACGACGTTCTCGCGCATCAGGGCGCGCGAGAACGGATCGCGGCGCATGCGGCGCATGCGCGCGGCCGGGTAGCTGGCGGGGGTGATGATGGTCATGGCGTCTCTTATCAAGAAAAACAATACGGGACTTGAGGATTATTGTGAATCCGGATGATCCTGGGCGCTGTCATCAGGTTCTTCTGCTTCGCCGGCGTCCCGGTCCAGGCCGAGCAGCGCAAGGATCTTGGCGTCCGCCTCCTCGATGCCGATGCGCTTGAGCGCCGAGAACAGCTGCACCGTGAACGGAAAGCCCTCGCCTTCCTCGTCGACGTAGCTGTCGAGGATCTTTTGCGCCTGGCGCAGGACATTGGTCTTTTCGTTCTGATTGAGCTTGTCGGCCTTGGTGAGAATGCAGTGGATCGGCTTGCCCGTGGGGGCGAACCATTCGAGCATCTGCACGTCGAGGTCGGTGAACGGGCGGCGCGAATCCATGATCAGGACCAGCGCGGCCAGCTGTTCGCGGCGCTGGACGTAGTCGCCCAGCAGTTTCTGCCAGTGCAGCTTGGCCGTGCCGGACACTTCGGCGTAGCCATAGCCCGGCAGGTCGACCAGCAGCGCCCGGATCTCGTCGACGATGGTCGGGTCCTTGCGGTGCTGGCCCACGTGGGCGCCGCCGATCGAGAAGTAATTGATGTGCTGGGTGCGGCCCGGCGTCTTGGACGCGAAGGCCAGGCCCTTCTGGTTGGTGAGAATATTGATCGCCGTGGATTTGCCCGCGTTCGAGCGCCCGGCGAAGGCGATTTCGGGAACCTGGGTGCCCGGCAGGTCGCGCAACTGGTTAACGGTCGTGAAGAACCGGGCTTGCCATAATTTGGACATAAGAGGAGACCTGGAAGCAGGCTGAAATGACAACGAAATGGCGATAGGGAAACAAAGCTATTGTACAATAAGGGGTTGATCCATGCTCCGCCCCGGGGGGGCGCCAAGAAGACTGCTGCACTGTTTCACTGTAAATTCCAAAATCTGTTTTTGACTTTTTCAGGGTGCTTGAATGAATCGTTTGACGTTTCCGCTTTTGAAGTCCTTGTTGGTTGCAAGCCTGGCCCTGTGCGGTAGCGTGTCCGCGGCCGATGCACCGCACACCGCCGTTGCCAAGGCCGACCCGGCCAAGGGCGGAACCCTGTACGATTCGGGCGATGCCGCGCGCGGCCTGCCCGCCTGCATGTCCTGCCACGGTGCCGCCGGCAACTCGACCATCGTCGCCAATCCGAAGCTGGCCGGCCAGATCGATGCCTATACCCACAAGCAGCTGGTCGACTTCACTACGCCGAACCGCCAGAACCCGGTGATGAGCACCTACGCCAAGATGCTCACCGAGGCCGAGAAGCGCGACATCGCCGCCTACCTCTCGACCCAGAAGGCCAAGCCGGGCGCCGCCAAGAGCAAGGACACCGTGGAACTGGGCCGCAAGATCTACCGCGGTGGCATCGCCGAGAAGGGCGTCGCCGCCTGCGCCAGCTGCCACGGCGCCACCGCCAATGGCATCCCGGCCCAGTACCCGCGCCTGTCGGGCCAGCACCAGGACTACACCTATGCCCAGCTGGACGCCTTCAAGAATGGCGCGCGCAAGAACAGCATCCAGATGACCACGCTGGCGCAGCGCATGTCGGCGGAAGAGATGAAGGCGGTGTCCGACTATATCGCGGGCTTGAAATAAGCAGCGCAGGGAAGGAATTCGCGACGTCTCGTTGTTCGTAGGGTGGGCGGCTGTGCCGCCCGCGCGTTCAGCCAGAAGATGAGCAGCCGCACAGGCAGCATCGCCGAAGTTTGAACGCGTGGGCCGGAAGACCCGCCCACCCTGCATTGCGGTATGCTCGATGATTTGCTGGCGCTTCACGAAAGCTGTAACGAATGAGTACCACCGGAATTGAACTGAACACCCGCCGCCGCGGGCTCGCCGAAGCGGTCGAGCTGGTATCCTCGATGCGCTTCGCCATCAGCCTGCTCACCATCGTGGCGATCGCCTCGGTCATCGGCACGGTGCTCAAGCAGAACGAGCCGATGCCGAACTACGTGAACCAGTTCGGTCCCTTCTGGTTCGAGATCTTCGCCAAACTCGGCCTGTACAGCGTGTACGCCAGCTGGTGGTTCCTGCTGATCCTGGTCGTCCTGATCGTGTCCACCGCCCTGTGCGTGGTGCGCAACGCGCCGAAGATGCTGCGCGACATGCGCAGCTGGCGCGAACACGTGCGCGAAGAGTCGCTGCGCAACTTCCACCATAAGCTCGAATGGCAGGCGCCGCTGGACCAGGCCGCGCTCGCCGGCCAGACCGCCGAACGGCTGCGCCATGCCGGCTATGCCGTGAAGCTGGTCGAGAAGGAACGGGGCATCCTGGTGGCGGCGAAAAAGGGCGCCGGCAACAAGTTCGGCTATATCTTCGCCCACACGGCCATCATCGTGATCCTGCTGGGCGGCATGCTCGATTCGGAGTTGCCCGTCAAGTTCCAGCAGTGGTTCCTGGGCAAGACGCCGTTCGGCGGCAGCGGCGTGATCGCCGATATCCCGGCCCAGCACCGCCTGAGCGTGTCGAACCCCAGCTTCCGCGGCAATACCCTGATCGCCGA
The DNA here is from genome assembly GCF_020176695.1 of Massilia sp. MS-15. Lineage (GTDB taxonomy): Bacteria > Pseudomonadota > Gammaproteobacteria > Burkholderiales > Burkholderiaceae_D > Telluria > Telluria hydrophila. The sequence continues at coordinate 42,110 of NZ_JAIWIA010000030.1, forward strand.
AGGCCAGACCAGCCATACCGCGCTGCTGCCGCAAGCGTCGGGCGTCCTGGTGCAGGAACTGCCGTTTTCCATCGAGCTGAAGAAATTCCACATCGATTTCTACTCGACCGGCATGCCCAAGCTGTTCGCCAGCGACGTCATCGTGCACGATCCCGAGAACGGCAAGCGCTTCCCGGCCACCATCAAGGTCAACCATCCGCTGATCTACAAGGGCATCGCCGTCTACCAGTCGAGCTTTGACGATGGCGGCAGCAAGCTCAAGCTCACCGGCTTCCCGATGCGCGGCAGCGCCAGCAAGGATTTCCTGATCGAAGGCACGGTCGGTTCCACGACCGAGCTGAAGCAGGATGGCGAGGCCTGGACCGTCGAATGGTCGGGCTTCCGCCCCTTCAACGTCGAGAACGTCGCGGCCGGGCAGGACGCGCGCGCGGTGGCCAAGAACACGCCCTTCGACCAGCAGTTCGCGGCCACCCTGGGCAAGGCTTCCGGCTCGGCCGCGAAGAACCACGACAACAAGGACCTCAAGAATGTCGGCCCGAGCGTGCAGTACAAGCTGCGCGACAAGACCGGGCAGGCGCGCGAATTCCTGAACTACATGCAGCCGGTCACGCTCGAGGGCGCGCAGGTGTACCTGGCCGGCGTGCGCGCCAGCCCGGCGGAAAACTTCAGCTTCCTGCGCATCCCGGCCGATGACGCCTACAGCGTACGCACCTGGATGCGGCTGCGCGCGGCGCTGGCCGATCCGGCCCTGCGCCAGGACGCGGCGCGGCGCTATGCGGCGCGCGCGCTGGCGCCGGGACAGGACAAGCTCAGCGGCCAGCTGGAGGAATCGGCGGCGCGCACCCTGGCCATCTTCGCCGGAGAAGGGGCAGGGGCAGGTACGGGCGGCGGACGGGGCGGCTTCGTGGGCGTCTCGCAATTCCTGGAAAAGATTCCGCCGGCCGAGCAGGAAAAGGCCGCCGCCATCTTCATGAAGATGCTCAACGGCTCCCTGTGGGAGCTGTGGCAGGCCGCCAATGCGCGCGCGGGCGAGCCGCCGGTCGAGCCCACCGAGGCCCACGGCCGCTACCTGCAGCTGGCCACGAATGCCCTGTCCGACAGCGTGTTCTATGGCGCCCCGGTCTACCTGCAGCTGGAGGAGTTCACCGAGGTCAAGGCGTCCGTGCTGCAGCTGACCCGCTCCCCGGGCAAGGGCATCGTCTACTTCGGCTGCCTGCTGCTGGTGGCGGGCGTGTTCGCAATGTTTTATATTCGTGAACGGCGCATGTGGGTCTGGGTGCGCAATGCGGATGGCGGCGCCCATGCGCTGATGGCCATGAGTACCCAGCGCAAGACGCTCGACTTCGAGCGCGAGTTCGAGGATTTGAAAGCAAAACTGCCGCAGCGGGCCTGAACGCGGCAAGGAGACCAAGATGGAACTGTCGCAATCCAAGACCGTGCAGCCGGGCACCTATGTGCAGAAGCCGGGCTTTTTCCGCAGCCTGAACGCGATCGACTGGCTGTACGGTGCGGCCCTGCTGGCCGCGGCGCTGTTCGCGCTGAACCGCTACGCCCATCACATGGACATCTACGAACAGGTGATCCTGGTGCTGAGCGCGCCCACCTTCGCCCTGCTGGGCTGGCACTGGAAGCCGGTGCGCTGGCTGATCCCGCTGGTGGCCGTGCTGGCGCTGTGGGCGATCGCGCAGTATGGCGGCGCCATCGATGCGGCCAACCAGAAATTCTTCCTCAAGTACATGCTGTCGAGCCAGTCCGCCATCCTGTGGATGAGCGCCCTGTTCGTGTTCTCGACCGTGTTCTACTGGCTGGGGCTGGTGAGCCGTTCGAACTTCGGCGGTGCCGTCGGCAGCAAGCTGTGCTGGGCGGCCGTGGTGCTGGGCTGGACCGGCATGATGGTGCGCTGGTTCGAGTCCTACCTGCTGGGACCGGACGTGGGCCACATCCCGGTGTCGAACCTGTACGAAGTGTTCATCCTGTTCTCCCTGATCACCGCGATGTTCTACCTGTACTACGAGGCCCGCTACGGCACCCGCCAGCTGGGGCCCTTCGTGCTGCTGGTCATCGCGGCCGCCGTCGCCTTCCTGCTGTGGTACACGGTCTCGCGCGACGCCGCCCAGATCCAGCCCCTGGTGCCGGCCCTGCAGAGCTGGTGGATGAAGATCCACGTGCCGGCCAACTTCATCGGCTATGGCACCTTCGCGCTGGCCGCGATGGTCGGCTGCGCCTACCTGCTCAAGTCGCACGGCATCCTGGAAGACCGCCTGCCGTCCCTGGCGGTGCTGGACGACGTGATGTACAAGTCGATCTCGGTCGGCTTCGCCTTCTTCACCGTCGCCACCATCCTCGGCGCCCTGTGGGCGGCCGAGGCCTGGGGCGGCTACTGGTCCTGGGACCCGAAGGAAACCTGGGCCCTGATCGTCTGGCTCAACTACGCGGCCTGGCTGCACATGCGCCTGATGTCGGGCCTGCGCGGGCGCGTAGCGGCCTGGTGGTCGGTGGTGGGCCTCCTGGTGACGACCTTCGCCTTCCTGGGCGTGAACATGTTCCTGTCGGGCCTGCACTCCTACGGCGAGCTGTAAGCCTAGTTGCCCCGGTAGGTCGAGTAGCCGTAAGGGCTCAGCAGCAGGGGAACGTGGTAATGCTGGGCCGGCGCATCCACCGTGAACTCGACCGGAATCTGCGGGAAGAAGCTGGCCTGTCCCTTGCGCCTGTAGTGCTCCCCGGTCTTGAACACGATGCGGTAGCTTGCCGCCGCCATCGGTGTATCTTCCGGATACAGGGCAGGAATGCGGCCCTGCTCGTTCGTGACGCCGCGCGCCAGTTCGCGCCACCCGCTGCCCGCGCGCTGTTCCAGCGTGACTTCGATACCCGCGCTGGGCTGGCCGCTCTGCAGGTCGAGCACATGGACGCTGAGCGGATTCGGCGCGGCGCCTGCCGCGAGGCTGGCGCAGCCCAGCAGGCTGGCGAGGGCGAGTCGGTGGATGGTTTGCATGGTGTTCTCCTAGGTTAAGACAAGAAATTCACGGGGTGGGTTGGTCGAGCCCGGGCACGGCGCCGATCGCGCGCTGCGCGCAGGCATGGTCGTTCAGCGGCCCGCCTTCACCGGCCACGCCGATGGCGCCGACGACCTGCTTCTCTACCAGCAGCGGTATGCCCCCGCCGAGCAGCAGGAGTTCGGGCAGGGTCGCCAGGTTGCGGGTGTCGGGGACGGCCTGCGCATCGCGTGCCAGGAGCAGCGTCGGCTTGCGCGTCGACAGCGCGGTATAGGCCTTGCGCCGGCTGGCCTCGGTGTTGTGCGGTCCGACGCCGTCGTCGCGCTGCAGGGCGACCAGGTTGCCGCCACGGTCGACCACGGCGGCGACGATCGCACGGCCTTCTGCACGGCAGGATGCGATCGCGCGCGCCGCCAGCCGGTTGGCGGCTTCCAGGTCGAGATCCGGATGCCGGGGCAGTGCGGCGCCGGCCGGTGCCGCGGCCAGCGCGGTGAGGAGGATGGCAAGTTGCTTGGACATGGTGTTCCTTCGTGGTGGGATGGACGCCATCCTGGCATGTACCTGGCGACGCCAGCCTGACCGCCAGATGACAATCCTGTCATGTCGGAAGCGATGGCATCGGCCTAGAATGAGGTTTTGTTCCCCTTGCCAGCGCCATGACCATCCTCGTGATCGAAGACGAGCCGAAAACCGGCGATTACCTGCAGCGCGGCCTGGCCGAGTCGGGCTTTGCCGTGCGCCTCGCGCGCAATGGCCGCGACGGCCTGGCCATCGTCCGCGAGGACGAGATCGCGCTGGTCGTACTGGACGTGATGCTGCCGCGCATGGATGGCTGGCAGGTGCTCGGCGCCCTGCGCGCCGACCCCGATACCGAACAGCTCCCGGTGCTGTTCCTGACGGCGCGCGACGAGGTCGAGGACCGGGTGCGCGGACTTGAACTCGGCGCCGACGATTACCTGGTCAAGCCCTTCGCTTTCGTCGAGCTGGTGGCGCGCATCCGCACCCTGTTGCGGCGCGGGCCGGTGCGCGAGGAAGAACTGATCCGGATCGCCGACCTCGAGATCGATGTGCTGCGCCGCCGCGTGCGGCGCGGCGGCGCGACGATCGCGCTCACGGCCCAGGAATTCGCGTTGCTGCACCTGCTGGCGCGGCGCCAGGGCCAGGTGCTGTCGCGCGCCCTGATCGCATCCCAGGTCTGGGACATGAATTTCGACAGCGATACCAACGTCATCGACGCCGCCGTGCGCCGCCTGCGGCGCAAGATCGACGACCCGTACACCCATAAACTGATCCACACGCGGCGCGGCATGGGCTATGTCTGCGACGCGCAGGACCCGGCATGACATCCTCCTGGCGCCATTCCCTGACCCTGCGCGTGACGCTCGCCTTCGTGCTGATCGTTTCCTTCATTGCGGCGGGCCTGGGCATCTACCTGTACCGCGCCTTCGTGGCCGAGATCGCGCGCCGCGATGACCTGCAGCTGCTGGGCAAGCTGCGCCAGGTGCAGATCGTGCTGGGCCGGCCGGGCGCGGCCGAGCTGCTGGTGGCGCAACCCGACTTCTTCCGCGACACCATGAGCGGCCAGGAGAACTCGCTGGTGCGCATCGTCGGGCCGGGGGGCGCAGTGCTGGCCGATATCAATCCGCATGGCGAGCGCTACCCCACGCCGCCGGACGCCGGACCGGCGCCGGGACGCGGCGCCATCGCCGCCTGGACCACGCGGGACGGCACGCCCGGCCAGGTGGTAGCGGGCAGTGCCCGCCTGGGTACGGCGCAGGTAGCGGTGGTGGTGGCGCGCGCCTATGCCGAGCGCACCGCCATGTTCGCGCGCTACCGCGCCCGCATCCTGGCCGCCTGCGCGGTCGGCGCCGTGCTGGCCGCGGCGCTGGCGGCGCTGATGCTGCGCCATGGCCTGCGGCCCCTGCGCGAGGTCGCCGAGCACGCGGCCTTCATCAAGCCGGGCACGCTGGCGCAGCGCCTCGACATCGTCGCCGCGCCCTCCGAGCTGCGTCCGCTGATCGACGCGTTCAACGCCATGCTGCAACGGCTGCAGGACGGCTATGCGCGCCTGTCCGGCTTCTCGGCCGACCTGGCGCACGAGTTCAGGACGCCGATCACGAACATGATCGGACAAAGCCAGGTCGCACTCGGGCAGGGCCGCAGCCGTGAGGAATACGAGGCCCTGCTGGCATCGAACATCGAGGAACTCGAGCGTCTCGCGCGCATGATCGAGAGCATGCTCTTCCTCGCGCGCGCCGGCCAGGACGAGGTGGTCCTGGCGCGCCAGCCGCTGGTGGCGCTCGACGAGCTGGAGCGGGTGGCGGATTTCTACGAAGGCATGGCCGAGGAGCGCGGCCTGCGCCTGCGCTGCAGCGGCGCGGGCAGCTTTGCCGCCGACCCGGCGCTGGTGCGGCGGGCCCTGGCCAACCTGGTCTCGAACGCCGTGCGCCATGCCGATGCGGGCAGCACGATCACGCTGCATGCCGAGCCGCGTGCCGGCATGCTGGAGCTGAGCGTGGCCAACGTGGGCGCGGCGATTCCACAAGAACACCTGGACCACCTGTTCGACCGCTTCTACCGCGTCGACAGTGCGCGCAGCGACGCGGAGGGTTCCACGGGGCTGGGCCTGTCCATCGTCAACGCCATCCTGAATTTGCATGGTGGCAAGGCGACGCTGCAGTCGAACGGTCCCGAAACCCGTTTTGTCCTTGCTTTTCCCACCGGGTAAGCAGGACGCGGCCCCTGACACGCTTTTGTCCAGCGCGGCAGGGCCATCCTCGCCGATTGGCGCACGGTACTAACGTGCGCCCAAGGCGGCTGGTGTAACCTGATATCTCTCTGAAGCGGAGTCAAGCATGCTTTTCAAACGCAGTCCGAATGGAATGGATCTCCCGTATCCTTCCGAGATCACACCGCGCGAGGTCTATGAAGGCCGGCGTCAATTCATCGCCCGTATCGCCGCCACGGCCGCGGTCGGATCGGGAATCTGGGAAATGGCCAACCGTGAAGCCTTCGCCCAGGGCACGAAGCTGGCCGCGGTCCGCAACGCGGCCCTGTCCACGCAGGAAGCCCAGACCTCGTTCAAGGACGCCACGTCCTACAATAACTTCTACGAGTTCGGCCTGGACAAGGACGACCCGGCCCGCAACGCGCACACGCTGCGCACCCGGCCGTGGACGGTGACGATCGAGGGCGAGGTGAAAAAGCCCGTCACGCTCGACATCGATCGCATCCTCAAGCTGGCGCCGCTGGAAGAGCGTGTCTACCGCCTGCGCTGCGTGGAGGGCTGGTCGATGGTGATTCCCTGGGTCGGCTACTCGCTGTCGCATCTGCTGAAGCAGGTCGAGCCGACCGGCAATGCGAAGTTCGTGGAGTTCACCACCCTGGCCGACAACCGGCAGATGCCCGGCCTGCGCAGTCCCGTGCTCGACTGGCCCTATGTGGAAGGCCTGCGCATGGACGAGGCGATGCATCCGCTCACGCTGCTGGGGCTGGGCATGTACGGACAAGTGCTGCCGAACCAGAACGGCGCGCCGGTACGCCTGGTGGTGCCCTGGAAGTATGGTTTCAAGTCGGCCAAGTCGATCGTGCGCATCCGTTTGCTGAGTCGCCAGCCGCGCACCGCCTGGAACGAATCGGCGCCCAACGAATACGGCTTCTATTCGAACGTGAACCCGAACGTGGACCACCCGCGCTGGTCGCAGGCCAGCGAACGCCGCATCGGCGAAGACGGCTTTTTCAAGCCCAAGCGCAAGACCCTGATGTTCAACGGCTACGAACAGGTGGCTTCGCTGTACGGCGGCATGGACCTGAAAAAGTTTTTCTGACGATGGCCTGGACTCCTTCCCCGCGCCAGCTGGCCGGCATCAAGGCGGCCGTGTTCTTGATGGCGCTGCTGCCTTTCCTGCGCATGGCCTGGCTGGTGGCGCAAGGCGCGCTGGTCGAGCCGCTGGCCTTCCTCACGCGCGGTACCGGGGACTGGACCCTGTATCTCCTCTGCATCACGCTGGCGGTGACGCCGCTGCGCCGGCTCACGGGCTGGAACTGGGTGGTCAAGCTGCGGCGCATGCTGGGGCTGTTTACCTTTTTCTACGCGCTGCTGCACTTCAGCTGCTTCTTCTGGTTCGACCATTTCTTCGACATCGCGGCGATGCTGAAGGATGTCGTGAAGCGGCCCTTCATCACGGTGGGCTTCATCGCCTTCGTGCTGCTCGTTCCGCTGGCGGCGACCAGTACCAACGGCATGATCCGGCGCCTGGGCGGCAAGCGCTGGCAGTGGCTGCACCGGCTGGTCTATGTGGTGGCGGTGCTGGGCATCCTGCATTTCTGGTGGATGAAGGCGGGGAAGAACGACTTCCAGCAGCCAATCGTGTTCGGGCTGATCGTGGCGCTGCTGCTGGGCTTGCGGGTGTACTGGCGCGTGGCAAGGAAGTAGGGTGGGCGGGTCTCCCGCCCACGCGTTCAGCTTCCGGATGCGCTGTGCCAATGCATGATCCGGATGGACGGCCCGGTTTATTCCAGCATCGACTCGAGCGCGAACAGATCGGCCGGATGCTCGCGCTGGCGAATCAGCTGCACGCGGTCGCCATCGACCATCACCTCGGCCGCGCGGCCGCGCGTGTTGTAATTCGAGGCCATCGTCATGCCATAGGCGCCCGCCGTCATGATGGCCAGCAGGTCGCCCGGCGCGACCGCGAGATCGCGCTCGCGCGCCAGCCAGTCGCCCGATTCGCACACCGGGCCGACCACGTCGTAGGTCAGCTTGTCGCCTTCGCGCGGCACCACCGGCTGCACGCCCATCCAGGCCTGGTACAGGGTCGGACGCATCAGGTCGTTCATGGCGGCGTCGACGATGGCGAAGTTCTTTTCCACGCCCGGTTTCAGGAATTCGATCCTGGTCAGCAGCACGCCGGTGTCGGCCACGATCGAGCGGCCCGGCTCGAAGATCACCTTGATCGGCTGCCCGCCGTGCCTGCCGGCGCGCCAGGCGTCGATGCGGGCGAACAGGCGGCCCAGGTAGTCGCCCACCGGCACCGGCGGCTGGTCGCCCTCGGCGCCGTAGTTCACGCCCAGGCCGCCGCCGATGTCGAGGTGGTGCAGATGGATGCCTTCGTCCGCCAGCGTGTCGATCAGCTCGATCAGCTTGTCCAGCGCCTCCAGCAGCGGTGCATCGTCCAGCAGCTGCGAGCCGATGTGGCAGTCGATGCCCACCACGTCCAGGTGCGGCAGCGCGGCGGCGCTGCGGTAGGTCTGCAGCGCGTCGTCGAACGCGACGCCGAACTTGTTGGCTTTCAGGCCGGTGGCGATGTAGGGATGGGTCTTGGCGTCCACGTTCGGGTTCACGCGTAGCGACACCGGCGCGCGCCTGCCCATGCTGCCGGCCACCTCGTTCAGGCGGTGCAGCTCGGGGATCGATTCGACGTTGAAGCACAGGATGTTCTTCTCCAGCGCCAGCCGCATTTCCTCGACGGTCTTGCCGACGCCCGAGAAGATGGTCTTGCCCGGGTCGCCGCCGGCCGCGATCACGCGCAGCAGTTCGCCGCCCGAGACGATGTCGAAGCCGGCGCCGGCGCGCGCCAGCAGGTCGAGGATGGCCAGGTTCGAGTTCGCCTTCATCGCATAGCACACCAGCGCGTCGCGGCCCTGGCAGGCGTCGGCATAGGCGCCGAAGTTTTCCAGCAGCGCGGCTTTGGAATAGACATAGGTCGGCGAGCCGAACTGCGCGGCGATGGCGGACAGGGAAACACGTTCGGCGTGCAGGGCGCCGTTCTGGTACTGGAAATGCGACATGGGATGCGTTACTTGGTCGGGGCCGGGGTCGAGGCGTTGTTGGATGGAACGGGCTGGGCCGGCTGCGGGTTGGCAGGGGCAGGCTTGGCCGGCGGGTTCGGCATGTACAGCGGACCCGTCTGGCCACAGCCGCTCAGGACGGCGAGCAGGGCGGCGCCGGAAAGCAGTGCGGTGGTGGACTTCACGATTAGAATGGGGGTTTGATTAGCAGACTTTGGAGTGTAGCATGACCGAATCCGAATTTTTGGCGCTGGCCGAAAGCACCCTGGACCGCATCGAGGCCTGCCTCGACAAGCTCAACGACGACGACGTGGTCGACGTCGAATGCAAGCGCAGCGGCAACGTACTCGAAGTCGAATTCCTGCGCAACGCGTCGAAGATCATCATCAACAGCCAGGCCCCGCTGCAGGAAATGTGGGTGGCCGCGCGTTCGGGCGGCTACCACTACAAGCGGGTGGGCGGCGAGTGGCGCAATACGCGCGACGACAGCGAGCTGTTCGCCTCGCTGTCGCAATACGTGACGGAGCAGGGCGGGGCGCCGGTGGCCATGGGCTGAGCAGGCAAGGCCGGACCAAGCGGCAAGCCTTGCGACAGTGTGGAATGGCGGCCTGGAGCCGCCATTTTTCAAGCAGCCTGATCGCCTTCGCATCCAGGCCGCCTCGGGCAGAAACGACTATCACCGTTTGACATCGGCTATTTGCGCCTGGTTCAGCGGTTCAGCGCTACCCGCCTGCCGACCAGACTCCCTCGCGGTACGTTGTCCAACAAACCACTGTCAGATCATTCGTAGCGCAGGGCGTCGATCGGGTGCAGGTTGGCGGCTTTCGCGGCCGGCATGATGCCGAACAGGATGCCCACCAGGCTGGAAAAGCCGAAGGACATCAGGACCGCCCACCAGGGCACGACGGCGCCGGGAAAGCCCGGAATCAGCTTGGCCACGCCGAAGCCGAGCAGGTAGCCCAGCACCAGGCCGACCAGCCCGCCCAGCAGCGACAAGGTGGTCGCTTCGATCAGGAACTGCATCAGGATGTGGTGGCGCTGGGCGCCAAGGGCCTTGCAGATGCCGATCTCGCGGGTCCGCTCCGTGACCGACACCAGCATGATGTTCATGATCCCGATGCCACCCACCAGCAGCGAGATGCCGACGATCCCGCCCAGCACCAGGGTCATCATCCCGACGATCTTCTCGAAGGCATCGGACAACTGCTGTGCCGACTGCACCTTGAAGTCGTTGCGCTGCCCCGGCTTGAGGTGGTGGGCCTGGCGCAGCAGCGAAGTCACCCGGCCCTGCACCGCATCGATCTGCTCGATGTCGTCGACGGTGAAGCTGATCGAGATGTTCAGCCGGGTGCCGGCGCCGGCCACGATCTGCCCGACCGAGAACGGAATCAGGATGTAGTCGTCCTTGCTGAAGCCGAAGGCCTCGCCTTTTTCCTCGGTGACGCCGATGATCTTGAACCATTCGCCGCCGATCTCCAGGAACTGGCCCACCGGATCGGCGGGCAGGCGCAGCTTCTCGAGCAGCTTGCTGCCGATGACGCACACCTTGCGGCGCGAAGCGTCGTCGCTGGCGCGGATGAAGCGCCCGCTCTGCGGGAACACCTGGCTCGACTCCATGTAGGCTTCGGTCACGGCCAGCACCTGGGTGAAGCTGGTCTGGCTGCCGGCGCGCACCGTGGTGCCGAAGTTGCCGAACGGGGCGAAGGTGGGCGAGACGTTGCTGATGTCGTCGATGTGGGCCACGATGCGTTCGTAGTCGCCCAGGCTCAGCACATTTTCCTTGCCCTGCAGCGCTTCCTCGAAAGGCGTATAGGCCTGCACCGTCAGGCTGTTCGAGCCCAGGCCCTTGAACTCGCTGCTGATCGAGGCCGAGAAGCCCTGCACGATCGAGACCACGGCGATGACCGAGGCGACACCGATGATGATGCCGAGCGAGGTCAGGAAGCTGCGAAAGCCATGGGCGAAGATGCTCTGCAGGGCCGAGCGGAAGCTCTCGACCAGGCTAAACATGGGCGGCCTCGCGTGCGCTGTTCAGGGTGTCGCTCTGCACCTTGCCGTCGGCCAGCCTGACCGTGCGCCGGCAATGGGCGGCGATGTCGGGCTCGTGGGTCACGACGATCAGGGTCTGGCCTTCGCGGTGCAGGGTGTCAAACAGTTGCATGATGTCGGCAGCGGTGCTGGAATCGAGGTTGCCGGTCGGTTCGTCGGCCAGCAGGATCGACGGCTCGCTGCACAGGGCGCGGGCGATCGCCACGCGCTGGCGCTGGCCGCCGGACAGCTGGTTGGGCAGGTGGTCCATGCGGTGTTCCAGTCCCACGCGCGCCATCGCCTCGCGCGCACGGCGCGCGCGCTCGGCGGGGCGCACGCCGCGGTAGATCAGCGGCTGCATCACGTTCTGCAGGGCGGTGGCGCGGGTCAGCAGGTTGAAGCTCTGGAAAATGAAACCGATCTCCTCGTTGCGCGCGCGCGCCAGCTCCGACTCGCTCATGCCGGCCACGTCGCGTCCGTTGAGGAAGTAGCGGCCGCCGCTGGGCGAATCGAGGCAGCCGAGGATGTTCATCATGGTCGACTTGCCCGAGCCGGACGAGCCGATGAAGGCGACGTAGTCGTTGCGCGCGATCTCGAGGTCGATGCCGGCCAGCGCCGCGATCGTTTCGCCTCCCATCGTGTAGTGCCTGGTAATGCCTTCGAGCCGGATGAGCGGGACAGCCTGGTTCATGTCGCGGACTTCGTTGGCGCCGGCGCTGGCGCGCTTGCTGCGGTCGCGTCCTGCGCCGGCCTGTCGGTCGCCGAGATGCTGTCGCCCTGGCGCAGCGCGCGCAAGGTCTTGTAGGGACCGGTGATCACGGTCTCGCCCTGCGCCAGGCCGCTGCGGATCTCCTGCATGCTGTCGTCCGAGGCGCCGACGGTGACGATGCGTTTTTGCGCCCTGCCGTCCTTGGCCACGAACACCCAGTTTTCGCTCTTCGGCGCGGGCGCGCTCTTGCCCTTGCCCTTGCCGGCGCCGTCGCTGCCTTCCTCATTGTTGGACAGCACCGCCTGCAAGGGCAGGGCCAGCGACTTGCCGCTGCTGGCGGTATAGATCTCGGCGCGGCAGCTCATGCCGGGACGCAGCGCAAGCTTGCCGGTGTCGGCCAGCTGCACCTTGACGTTGAAGTTGCGCGCGCGCGAGCTGCCCTGCGCGGCGGCGGCCGGGTCCTGCCTGGGCGACAGCGGAATGGTCAGCACCTTGCCTTTGAGGGCGGTATCGGGATAGGCGGCGGTATGGATCGCCACCTCCTGGCCCACTCCCACCTTGGCGATGTCGGCTTCGTCGACGTTCACTTCGGTGACCATGGTCGCGGTGTTCGCGATGGTCATCAGGCTCGAGCCGGCGATACCGATCTGGCTGGCCACCGCCGTTTCGCCGACCTTGATGTCGAGCGCGGTGATGGTGCCGGCGATCGGCGCGCGGATGGTGGTCTTGGACAGGCGCTCGTTGGCCTGCTGCAGGATCGCTTCCACCTGTTCCAGGCGCGTGCGGCTGTTGCGCAGCTCGATCTTCGCCAGGTCGAGCGCATAGCGCGCGTCGTCGATCTGCGAATCGGCGATCATCTTCATCTGGTGCAGCTCGATCTTGCGCCGGTACTGCTTTTCCTGGTTCTGCACGTTCAGCTGCTGCTGCTCGATCACGATGCGCTGCTGGCGCACCGCCGCCTGCTGCTGGGCCACTTCGGCGCGGTAGCTTTCGTCGTCGAGGTGCAGCAGCAGGTCGCCGCGCGCGACCTGCTGTCCTTCCTTGACGAAGATGCGGCTGACCTTGCCGATCACCTCGGGCGACAGCTTGACCTGTTCTTCGTACAGCAGGTGGCCGGAGGCCAGGATCGAGGAGCGGATTTCGCGCTGGGCGACGCGTTCGGTATCGACCGCCTTGGCTGGTCCGCTGCCGCGCACCAGCTTGGTGGCGACCGGCACGCCCAGCAGGGCGGCCACCGCCAGGCCGACGACCAGCTTGCGCTTGCTGGCCTGCTTCATGCTGCCTTGCTCAACGCATAAGCCAGCCAGAGGCCGTACACGACGGCATACGGCGTGAGCACGACGCGCAGGGCGGTGGCGCGCGACACGCCGGTCCAGACCCGGTAGCCGATCACCATCAGCACGGTGCCCCAGACCATCGGGACCGAGACGGTTTCCAGCAGACCCGCGAGCGGATGGCCGGTTTCGTAGTGGAACAGCAGCTGGTTGAGGGTGAGCGGGTTGAGCGCTTCGAGGGGCATCTGGCCGTTGGCGGCCAGCAGCATCTGCATCGCGCCGAGAGGCAGCAGCAGCAGGTTGGGCAGCGCCGCCCAGGCGCACAGGGAAAAGCCCTGGCGGAAGCCGAAATCCTGGTTCTTGACCTTGGCGACGATGAGGAAGTACAGGCCGCCGATCGCATACGAAAACACGACGCTGACGAGGGCGCCGACGCCGGAGACGATGCCCATGGTCTGCTGTCCCATGCCCATCGTGGCCGCCTGCTCACGCTCGGCCGGATCGCTCACGCTGGCCAGCATATGGTCCTGGAACCAGGCATAGTCGACGAAGCCGAGGAAGTACCACAGCAGCAGCAGGGAGCTGGCGAGGGCGACCAGTACCACCGGCAGCCAGGTGGTGCGCCGTGCGGCGAGGCGGGCAAAGGTGGCGCTCGGCTCGTGGAAGATGCTCACGAGTGCGCTGGACGGGGAGGCAAGGGCAGCGGCCGGGGCCGATTTTTCGGTCAGTTCCATGGGAGGCGATCCATAGGTAAACAATGAAGGAGTACGCTAACAGAAGTTCCTTTTGGGAACATTCATTTGCGCAACATATCATGAGCTAAACCTATACCGCCATGCGCTTTTGTCCTAACTGCCGAAATCGGGAAAAGTTATCCACTGCGGATAGGATTGCTGTGTTCTTGCCACAAGCTGCAAGAAAACGTTCCAAAAAATTGGCGGCCCGTGGGGCCGCCAATGCTTGCCAACTGGTCAAGAATCAGAACAGCTCGTTCCTGACCGCATCGCGCTGCTTCTGCTCGCTTGGCGCCGGCGCCGGCCCGACATCCAGCGCCTGGACCCCGGTGCCCGGCGGATTCTCCGCGTAGTAGTACTCGCCGTTGGCCATGATCAGCCCCGGCGGCACTTCGCGCTCGATCATTTCCTCGCCCTTGAGCGCCTTGCCCATGTAGCTGATCCAGATCGGCAGCGCCAGGCCGCCGCCGGTCTCGCGGTTGCCGAGGTTCTTCGGCTGGTCGTAGCCGATCCAGGCGACGCCCACCAGCTTTGGCTGGTAGCCGGCGAACCAGGCGTCGATCGAATCGTTGGTGGTGCCGGTCTTGCCGGCCAGGTCGGTGCGCTTGAGCGCCATGGCCTTGGTCGCGGTGCCATGGCGTACCACGTCCTTCAGCATGCTGTCGACCAGGAAGGCATTGCGCGCATCGATCACGCGGTTGGCCTCGACCCCGGCGCGCTCCGGACGCGCTTCCGACAGCACCTTGCCGTCGCTGTCGGTCACCTTCGAGATGATGTAGGGACTGATGCGGTAGCCGCCGTTGGCGAACACCGCGTAGGCGCCCGCCATCTGCAGCGGCGTGGTCGATCCCGCGCCCAGGGCCAGGGTCAGGTAGGCCGGGTTGCGCTCGGCGTCGAAGCCGAAGCGGGTCGCGAATTCCTGGCCATAGCGCGCGCCGATCTTGTTCAGGATGCGGATCGAGACCATGTTCTTCGATTGCGTCAGGCCGCGCCGCATGGTGATCGGGCCTTCGTAGCGGTTGTCGTAGTTCTTCGGCTCCCAGGCCTGGCCGCCGGTCTGGCCGGCGTCGAACGAGATCGGGGCGTCGTTGATGACGGTCGACGGCGACAGCCCGCGTTCCAGCGAAGCGGAATAGATGAAGGGCTTGAACGAGGAGCCCGGCTGGCGCCAGGCCTGGGTCACGTGGTTGAACTTGTTGCGGTTGAAGTCGAAGCCGCCCACCAGCGCGCGGATCGCGCCGTCCTCGGTACTGGCCGCAACGAAGGCCGATTCGACTTCCGGCATCTGGGTGATGATCCATTTCGACTCGTCGTCCTGCATCACCCGGATCACGGCGCCGCGGCGCACGCGGCGGTTCGGTGCCGCCTTGTCCGACAGCCAGGCCTTGGCGAAGGACAGGCCGGCGCCGGTGATGTCGATGGTCTCGCCGGAGGCGATGGTGGCCGTCACCTTGGACGGCGAGGCCTGCAGCACGATGGCGGCCACGATGTTGTCGCTGTCCGGGTGCTCGGCAAGCTCGGCCTCGATCGCTTCGTCCGCCTCCGCCTTGTCGCCCGGGATCTCGATATAGGCCTCCGGCCCGCGGTACGGGTGGCGGCGCTCGTACTCCATCACGCCGCGGCGCACCGCCAGGTAGGCCGCGTCCTGGTCGGCCTTGGTGATGGTGGTGAACACGTTCAGGCCGCGCGTGTAGGTGTCTTCCTTGAACTGTTCGTAGACCAGCTGGCGCGCCATCTCGGCTACGTACTCGGCGTGCACGCCGAAGGCGGTGCTGTCGGTCTTGATCTTCAGCGGTTCTTCCTTCGCCTGCTGGTACTGGGCATCGGTGATGTAGCCGAGCGAATGCATGCGCTGCAGGATGTACTGCTGGCGGGTCCTGGCGCGGGTCGGGTTGACCACCGGGTTGTAGGCGGAGGGCGCCTTCGGCAGGCCGGCCAGCATCGCCGCTTCGGCGACGCTGATGTCGCGCAGGTCCTTGCCGAAGTAGATCTGGGCCGCCGACTGGAAGCCGAAGGCGCGCTGGCCCAGGTAGATCTGGTTCATGTACAGCTCGAGGATCTGGTCCTTGCTCAGGTTCTTCTCGATCTTCCAGGCCAGCATGGCTTCATAGGCCTTGCGCTTGAAGGTCTGTTCCGAGGACAGGAAGAAGTTGCGCGCCACCTGCTGGGTGATGGTGGACGCGCCCTGGCGCGAGCCGCCGGTGGCGTTCTTGAAGGCCGCGCGCAGGATGCCCCAGTAGTCGATGCCGCTGTGCTCGTAGAAACGGTCGTCCTCGATCGAGAGCACGGCCTTCTTCATCACGTCCGGGATGTCCTTGAAGTGGACCAGGGTGCGGCGCTCTTCGCCGAACTCGCCGATCAGGACGTTATCGGCGGTGAAGATCCGCAGCGGCATCTTGGGCCGGTAGTCGGTGATGGTGTCGAGCGCGGGCAGGTTGGGGTAGGCCATCGCGAGCGCGAATGCCAGTACCAGCACGCCGATGACGGCCAGGCCCGTGAGCGCGCCGAGCGCCATCAGGATCAGGCGCTTGGGAGTGTATGTCGACGGCGCTGCTGCCGTACCGGACGCTTGTTTCTGTTTCATGCTGACTTTCGCAAATAGGCTGTGCGCAACGCTTCATTATAAGACAGGCCTTTTGGCGCTGACACGCGCACTGCTGAGCCAAGGTTTAAGCCAGCGCAATGCCACCCGACAAGCCCCGAGATATCAAGCAAATAAGGGTCGTGGCAGGGGTGATAACACCCTGCGCCAGAGTGTGGCGTGGACGCGCCGCAATGAGGTGTTCCCTCACAGAAATTTCTTGTCGGGGTGCATCCTTTTCGCTACGATCTAACGCGGTGCCTCATATATATGCACCAAGTACCGGTTTTAACAGAGAAATTCCCACCCGGGCGTTCAACATCAGGTTTTCCGCATCAGGCGGTAAGGGAAGTCAAGGAGTACGCTCGTGATTAATCTAGGTTCCTTGTTCGGGAAGTCCAGTCCGCCGATGGTCGGGCTCGATATCAGCACGTCGGGCGTGCGCCTGGTCGAGCTGGGCGATGCCGGCAAGGGTGAACTGCGCCTGGAGCGCTATGCCGCCGAGCCGCTGCCGCGCGGGGCGGTCGTGGACGGCAACATCGAAAACATCGAACAGGTCTCCGAAGCCGTGCGCCGCGTCTGGAAGAAGAGCGGTACCCGTGCGCGCCACGTGGCGCTGGGCATGCCGCCGGCCGCGGTGATCACCAAGAAGATCATCCTGCCGGCCGGCCTGTCGGAAGACCAGCTGGAAGTGCAGGTGGAGTCGGAAGCCAGCCAGTACATCCCGTTCGCGCTGGATGAGGTAAGCCTCGACTTCGACGTCATCGGCCAGGCCCCGCATGCGCAGGAAGACATGGAAGTCATGCTGGCCGCCGCGCGCCGCGAAAAGGTCGAGGACCGGGTCGCGATCGCCGAGGCGGCCGGCCTTACCGCCATCGTGATGGACATCGAATCCTATGCCGCGCGCGCCGCGCTGGACCGCGCCACGCGCGGCCGCGCCGGCATTGCGAAGCCGGAGCAGATCGTGGCCCTGTTCCAGATCGGTGCCCAGTCCACCCACGTGTCGGTGCTGCAGGACGGCGAGACCATCTACGAGCGCGAGCAGCCCTTCGGCGGCAACCAGCTGACCCAGGACATCGTGCGTGCCTATGGCCTGTCGTTCGAGGAGGCGGAAACCCGCAAGAAGAGCGGCGACCTGCCCGAGAACTACCGCGCCGACCTGCTCGCGCCCTTCCTGGAAAGCGCGGCGCTGGAAATCACGCGCGCGATCCAGTTCTTCTTCACCTCCACGCCCTACACCCGTATCGACGAGCTGTACCTGGCCGGCGGCTGCGCCGCGCTGCCCGGCCTGCTCGAGCTGATCGGCAGCCGCACTCGCATCCCGAGCAGCATCGTCGCGCCCTTCGAGGGCATGGCCTTCGGCGCGCCGGTGCGCGAACAGCAGCTGCGCCAGGAAGGCGCGGCCTACCTGGTCGCCTGCGGCCTGGCCCTGCGGAGGTTCGCTTGAATATCCGCATTAACCTGTTACCCCACCGCGAAGCGCGCCGCAAGCAGAAGCAGGCCGCCTTCGTCGCCCTGCTGGCGGCGGGCGCCGTGGTCGGCGCCGCCGTGGTACTGCTGGTCGGCGCCTGGAATGCCAGCCGCATCGCGGTCCAGAACCAGCGCAACCTGGTGCTCAAGACGGCCAGCGCGGAACTGGACAAGAAGATCGGCGAGATCCGCACCCTGAAGGAAGAGATCGAGGCCCTGAAGGCGCGCCAGCAGGCGGTCGAGGACCTGCAGGGCGACCGCAACCAGTCGGTCTACCTGCTCGACGAACTGGTGCGCCAGACGCCGGAAGGAGTGGTCCTGAAATCCTTCCGCCAGGATGGCCGCAAGGTCACGCTGAGTGGCTATGCACAGTCGCAGGAGCGGGTCTCCGAACTGCTGCGCAACGTGTCCGGTCCGTCGCCCTGGCTGGAAGCGCCGAACCTGACCGAAATCAAGGCCACCACGCTCGACAAGAGCAAGACCGGCCGCAAGGTCGTCGAGTTCCAGGTGGACGTGGCGCTCAAGCGTCCGCGCGAACAGGACGCGGCCGCCGACGGCACCGGCGCGCCGTCGCCCAAGCTCGCGAAAGCGGCGCCGCAGGAGCGCGACTGACCCATGAATATCGATCTCAAAGACCTCGGCGCCCGCTTCGCGGCCCAGTTCCAGGATCTGCAGGGACGCCAGCCCGGCCAGTGGCCGCTGGCGCCGCGCCTGCTGTGCGCGGCCGGCGTGATGGCGGCCGTCGTCGGCCTCGGCTACTTCTTCTACTGGGACGATCAGTTCACCCGCCAGAAGAAGGGCGCCAGCGAGGAAGCCTCGCTGCGCACCGAGTACCGCAGCAAGATGGCGCAGGCGATCAACCTCGAAGCCCTGCAGCAACAGAAGGTGCAGGTCGACCAGTACGTCGAGCGCCTCGAGAAGCAGCTGCCGAACAAGTCCGAGATGGCCGACCTGCTGTCTGACATCAACCAGGCCGGTGTCGGCCGCGGCCTGCAGTTCGAGCTGTTCAAGCCGGGCGCCGAAGTGATCCGCGACTACTACGCCGAGCAGCCGATCGACATCAAGGTGACCGGCAAGTACAACGACGTGGGCGCCTTCGCCGCCGACATGGCCAACCTGCCGCGCATCGTCACGCTCAACAACATGGCGATGGAGCTGAAGGACGGCGTGCTGTCGCTGCAGGCGGTGGCCAAGACCTTCCGCTACCTCGATCCGGACGAGATCAGCGCGCAGAAGAAGGCGCGCGACGAGCGCAAGGGCAAGGGCAAGAAAGGCAAGAAGGGCAAGGGCAAGGACGCCGATGCGGACAGCGACGGCAAGGCC
This sequence comes from Massilia sp. MS-15, assembly GCF_020176695.1. Lineage (GTDB taxonomy): Bacteria > Pseudomonadota > Gammaproteobacteria > Burkholderiales > Burkholderiaceae_D > Telluria > Telluria hydrophila. The sequence continues at coordinate 61,012 of NZ_JAIWIA010000030.1, forward strand.
GGCGCAAGCAAGGGAAAACGGAAATGATGCGGCTGCGACTACTGGCTGCCCTCGGCGCGGCCCTGCTGCTGGCCGGCTGCGGCGACGGCGACGTGCAGGAGGTGCGCGACTGGATGAAGAAGGTCGAGCGCGAAACCGTGCCGGCGGTGAAGCCGCTGCCGGAACCGAAGGATTTCGTGCCCTACGCCTATCAGCCGGGCGCCGCCATCGAGCCGTTCAGCGAAACCAAGCTGCTCAACGAGCTGGCGCGGGTGGCGGCCAACAGCGCCAACCCGCTGCAGCCGGACGCCGGACGCGTGCGCGAAGTGCTCGAGAACTACCCGCTCGACACCATGCGCATGGTCGGCACGCTGCAGAAGGCCGGGGTGAATTACGCGCTGGTCCAGATCGATGCCTCGATCTTCCAGGTCAAGGCTGGCCAGCGCATCGGACAGAATCACGGGTTGGTCACGCGCGTCAGCGAAGGCGCGATCGACATCAGGGAAGTCGTGCAGGACCCCACCGGCGACTGGGTGGCGCGCAAGGCGACCATCGAGCTGGCGGACAGCAAGGAGAGCAGCAAATGAGCCCACGCATGAACCATCGCAGTACCATCCGCCTCGCGGCGCCGGCCTGGCTGGCGCGCGGCGCCTCGTTCTGCCTCGCGCTCCTGCTGGCGCTGGGCGCCGGCGCGGCCGCCGCCCAGGGCAATGCCATCGAATCGATCACGGCCAACCAGCAGGGCGGCAACGTGGTCCTGCACATCGCCATGCGCGAGGCGCCGGCGCGCGCGCCGATCGGCTTCTCGATCACCAATCCGGCGCGCATCGCGCTCGACTTCGGCGCCACCGCCAACGCCACCGGCAAGCAGTCCCAGGACGTCAACCTGGGCGACGTGCGCGGCCTGAACCTGGTCCAGGCCGGCGAGCGCACCCGCCTGGTGCTGAACCTGGCACGGCCGCTGAACTATGCCACCGCCATCGACGGCAAGTCGGTGATGGTCACCATCGAAGGCTCGGGCGCCGTGGCCCAGGCCGTGAACGCCGCCGGACAGCCGATGGCCAGCGCGGCGCCGGCACCTGCGCCCGCGGCGCGCCACATCCTGCGCGACCTCGACTTCCGCCGCGGCAGCAATGGCGAGGGCCGGGTCGTGGTCGACCTGCCGCACGGCCAGGTCGGCGTCGACGTGCGCCAGGCCGGCAACCAGGTGATCGTCGACTTCCTGCGCACCGGTCTGCCGGAAGCGCTGCGCCGGCGCCTGGACGTGAGCGACTTCGGCACCCCGGTCACGCGCGTGAGCACCGCCACCCAGGGCGAGAACGTGCGCATGACCATCGAGGCCCAGGGCGCCTGGGAACAGTCGGTATACCAGAGCGACACCCAGCTGATCGTGGACGTGCGTCCGGTCAAGGAAGACCCGAACCGCCCGGGCGGCGGCAACGCCACCGGCTACCGCGGCGAGAAACTGTCCTTCAACTTCCAGAACGTCGAAGTGCGCGCCGCCCTGCAGGCGATCGCCGACATCTCGGGCCTGAACATCATCACCAGCGACTCCGTCACCGGCAACCTGACCCTGCGCCTGCGCGACGTGCCCTGGGACCAGGCGCTCGACGTGGTGCTGCAGGCCAAGGGCCTGGACATGCGCAAGAACGGCACCGTGCTGTGGATCGCGCCCAAGGAAGAACTGCTGACCAAGGAAAAGCTCGAGCTCGAGCAGCGCGCCCAGATCGCCGACCTCGAGCCGCTGCGCTCCGAGATCTTCCAGCTGAACTACCAGAAGGTGGAAGCCTTCCGCACGGTGTTCGGCCTGGACGCCAACGGCGCCGCCACCACCGGCAGCGACACCGGCCGCAACCGCGTGCTGTCGCGCCGCGGCAGCGCCATCATCGACCCGCGCACCAACCAGCTGTTCGTGACCGACATCGCGTCCAAGATCGAGGATATCCGCAAGCTGATCCAGAAGACCGACGTCGCCTCGAAGCAGGTGCTGATCGAGGCGCGCCTGGTGGAAGCGAACGACGGCTTCTCGCGCAACCTGGGCGCCAAGCTCGGCTTCGCCGACCTGCGCACCCTGCGCGGCGGCGACTCCGGCTGGCAGGTCAAGGGCAACGAGCGGGTCGCCATCGGCGGCAACCTCACCGGCGTCGGCCAGGTCACCGGCCAGACCCCGGACGATGGCGACGGCTACACCAACACGACCATGGTCAACCTGCCGGCGGCGGCGATTGGCGGCACCCCCGCGTCCTCGCTCGCGTTCAGCCTGTTCTCCTCGGCCGCCAACCGCTTCCTGAACCTGGAACTGTCGGCGCTGGAAGCGGACGGCAAGGGCAAGATCATCTCCAGCCCGCGCGTGGTCACCGAGGACAAGCAGATCGCCGTGATCGAGCAGGGCATCGAGCTGCCCTACCAGGTCGCCACCAGCAGCGGCGCGACCTCGATCACGTTCAAGAAGGCCAACCTGCGCCTGGAAGTGACGCCGCAGATCACCCCGGACGGCAACGTCGTGCTCGACGTCGACGTCAACAAGGACTCCAAGGGCGAGGAAACCCGGGCCGGCCCGGCGATCAACACCCAGCACGTGAAGACCAAGGTGATGGTGGAAAACGGCGGCACGGTGGTGCTGGGCGGAATCTACCAGCAGACCGAGCGCAATAACGAGAACAAGGTGCCGCTGCTGGGCGACGTGCCGGTGCTGGGCTACCTGTTCAAGTCCACCGGCCGCGAAAGCACCAAGACCGAATTACTGGTGTTCATCACGCCGAAGATCGTGACCGACGCCGCAGCCGGGCGCTGATCCGTCCCTTTTGCCTCCCTGGCCAGACAACGCGACATCACAACAACAAGGAAGAACAGATTCATGCACCATACAGCGAAACAGGAGGTCCTGGCCACGCTCGGCCGCTGGACCGCGATCGGGCTCGTGGCGGCCAGCCTGGCAGCCTGCGGCGGCGGCGGCGGTAATCCCGGCACCACGGTCGGCGGCGGCGGCTCGGGCTCGGGTGGCGGCGGGACCGGCGGTGGCGGGACCGGCGGCGGCACCCCGGTCACGCTCGAGCCGAAGCTCACGCTGGCGCTGGTCGACGGCAGCGGCGCCACGGTCACCTCGCTGTCCGGCGGCCAGAGCGCCAGCGTCAAGGCGACCGTGCTGGACGCGGCCGGCAAGCCGGCCGCGAACGCCATCGTCCAATTCGCGGCCAGCGCCAGCAGCCTGGTCGTGTTCACGCCGGAAACCGGTTCGGCCCTGACCGATGCGAATGGCGTGGCCGTGGTCAGCGTCAAGCCGGCCAGCGTCAGCTCGGCCGGCGCCACCGCCATCACCGCTACCTCCGTCATCGGCGGCAAGACCGCTACCGCCAGCAGCAACATCGCGGTGGGGGCGGCGCCGCTGACGCTCGGCACGCTGTCCTTCTCGCCGGCCCCGAGCGGCACCCTGCCGGCCTTCAGCACGGTCTCCCTGAGCATCCCGGTCACCAGCGGCGGCCAGCCGGCCGCCTCGATCTCGGGCCTGTCCATGAACTCGCTGTGCGTGGGCGACGGCACCGCCACCCTGGTGCCGGGCAGCTTCGCCAACGGCATCCAGACCGCCACCTACACGAATAACGGCTGCCTGCGCGGGCGCGACACCATCAGCGTCGCGATCGGCAACTCGACCCAGACCATCAGCCTGGACGTGGGCGCGGCCAACATCGGCGCGATCCAGTTCTCGGGCAGCAGCGTGTCGGGCAGCTCGATCGTGCTGAAGGGTTCGGGCGGCCAGGGCCGCACCGAGGCGGCCCAGATCACCTTCCGCGTGGTCGACCAGCACGGCAACGGCCTGGCGGGCGTGGACGTGAACTTCGGCGCCACTACCTATACCGGCGGCCTGACGGTGTCGCCGACCCGCGCCACCACCGACAGTACCGGCTCGGTGTCGACCATGGTGTCCTCGGGCACGGTGCCGACACCGGTGCGCGTGATCGCCGAAGCCACCCGCAACGGGGTCAAGATCAGCGGCCTGTCGGACACCCTGACCGTCTCCACCGGCCTGCCGATCCAGCGCTTCATGTCGATGAGCGCCGAGAAGTTCAACATCGAAGGCCTCGACTACGACAACGAGACGACCGACATCACGGTGCTGCTGGCCGACCAGTACGGCAACCCGGTGTCGGACAACACGGCGATCAACTTCGTCACCGAGGGCGGCGCGGTCGGCACCTCGGCCCAGGGCGCCTGCGTGACCAAGGGAGGCGCCTGCACGGTGGCCCTGCGCAGCCAGGCCTTCAAGCCGGTCAACGGCCGCGTCACGGTGCTGGCCTACCTGCAGGGCGTGGAAGATTTCACCGATTCGAACGGCGATGGCCAGTACTCCTGCACCGGCTACAGCGGCAGCACGCCTTACCGTCCGCTGGTGGACAGCTGCCCCTCGGGCGGCGAGCCCTTCGTCGACCAGGGCGATCCCTTCCTCGACACCGGCAGCCACGCCGTGGTGTTCGGCCAGCCGGCCAGGAAGGACAGCCTGGACGGCAGCTACGAAGCGGCCAAGGGCGACCTGCCGTTCCCGTTCAACCGCAGCAGCTACAGCGCGGCCGGCGACAGCAAGTGGGGCCTGAACTATATCCGCCGCTCGCTCGAGATCGTGTTCAGCGGTTCCGACACCACCATGGTGCGCCAGGTCTGCAGCACGGACGGCTGCCGCGACTGGACCGCGGCCGATGGCGACCCGGCGGTGGTGCAGGGCGTGGCCGGTTCCAGCTGCAGCCCGCAGACGATCGCGGTGCGCCTGTTCGACAGGAACAACAACCCGCTGCCTTTCAACACCCGGGTCACGGCCAGCGACAGCACCAAGATTTCGGTGTCGAGCTTCCTGCCGGACACGGTCGCCTCGACCAATGCGATCGGCGGCACCATCCACTACCTGACCGTCAAGCCGAACACGACCTGCGAGTCCGGCACCTTCATGGTGCGCGTGGAAACCCCGAAGGGCAAGGTGACGGGCTTCAACTTCAAGTCGAACTAAGCCGAACCAAGCGAAGCAAGCGACGCGCAATGTTGGCGTTACCGAAGGCGGCCAGTCTATACTGGCCGTCTTTTTTCATTTCTGCGGACCTGGCAGTGCCTCATCCCAAGAACAACAACCTTTTCCTGGTCGGCCTGATGGGAGCGGGCAAGACCACCATCGGGCGCCAGCTGGCGCGCCGGCTCGGCATGCGCTTCGTCGATTCCGACCACGAGATCGAAGCGCGCACCGGGGCTTCGATACCCTGGATCTTCGAGATCGAGGGCGAGGCCAGTTTTCGCCGGCGCGAAGCGGACATGATCCGCATCCTGACGGCCCAGCAGGGCCTGGTGCTGGCCACCGGTGGCGGCGCCGTGTTGAATCCGGCCAGCCGCGCGCTGCTGGCCGAGCGCGGCACCGTGATCTACCTGCGCGCGGCGATCGGCAGCATCCTGCAGCGCACCTCGCACGACAAGAACCGTCCGCTGCTGCAGACCGCCGACCCGCGCGCCAAGCTGGAACAGCTGCTGGCCGAGCGCGACCCGCTGTACCGCGAGATTGCGGACCTGGTCATCGATACCGGCCGACCTAACGTACAATCGATGGTACAGACCATACTCGACCAGCTGGCGGCAGGGGAGGCGGCGCATGTTGCCTCCCACTCGCAGCGGCTGGCAAGCGATCCGATGAACGCAACGAACCAGGCAGCACCCACCATCCTCAACGTCGAACTGGGCGAACGCAGCTACCCGATCAGCATCGGGCGCGGCCTGCTCGACGACGCCGCGCTGCTCGGGCGCCACATCGACGGCGGCAAGGCCGCCATCGTCACCAACACCACCGTGGCGCCGCTCTACCTCGGCAAGGTGGCCGGCGCGCTGCGCGCCGGGGGCCACGACGTGGTCGAGATCGTCCTGCCGGACGGCGAGGAGCACAAGCACTGGGCGTCGCTCAACTTGGTGTTCGACGCGCTGCTTGCCAACAAGTGCGACCGCAAGACCACCATCGTGGCCCTGGGCGGCGGCGTGATCGGCGACCTGGCCGGCTTCGCCGCCAGCAGCTACATGCGCGGCGTGCCCTTCGTGCAGGTGCCGACCACGCTGCTGTCCCAGGTCGATTCCTCGGTGGGCGGCAAGACCGGCATCAACCACCCGCTGGGCAAGAACATGATCGGCGCCTTCTACCAGCCGCGCGCCGTGATCGCCGACACCGCCACCCTCGACAGCCTGCCGCCGCGCGAGCTGGCCGCCGGCCTGGCCGAGGTGATCAAGCATGGCGCCATCCTGGATGCCGCCTATTTCGACTGGATCGAGGCCAACATCGCCCGCTTGGTGTCGCGCGAGCCGGAGGCGATGGCCTACGCGATCGCGCGCTCGTGCGAGATCAAGGCCGAGGTGGTGCGCAAGGACGAGCGCGAAGGCGGCCTGCGCGCCGTGCTGAATTTCGGCCATACCTTCGGCCACGCGATCGAGGCCGGCCTGGGCTTCGGCACCTGGCTGCACGGCGAGGCGGTCGGCTGCGGCATGGTGATGGCGGCCGACCTGTCGGCCCGCCTGGGCCTGGTCGACGCGGCCACCGTCGAGCGGGTGCGCGCCCTGGTGGCGGCCGCCGGCCTGCCGGTCGCCGCGCCCGACCTCGGCCTGGAGCGCTGGATCGAGCTGATGGCGGTGGACAAGAAGAACGAGGGCGGGGAAATCAAGTTCATCCTGCTCAAGCCCCTCGGCAGCCCGGCGATCACGACGGTGCCGCCGGAGATCCTGAAGGAGACCCTGGCCGCCTGTGTGGCCCCGAACAAGGAGTGACGATGGACTTCGCGCTGGATTTCGATGCCCACCTGGCCCCCTACGCCGCGCACTCGTCGAAGTCGCACGGCCGCATGCACATCGAGCCGCCGGCCGGCTCGCGCAGCGAGTTCCAGCGCGACCGCGACCGCATCATCCACTCCACGGCCTTTCGCCGCCTGGAATACAAGACCCAGGTCTTCCTGAACCACGAGGGCGACCTGTTCCGCACCCGCCTCACGCATTCGATCGAGATGGCGCAGATCGGCCGCACGCTGGCGCGCAGCCTGCGCCTGAACGAAGACCTGGTCGAGGCCACCGCGCTGGCGCACGACCTCGGGCACACGCCTTTCGGCCACGTGGGCCAGGACGTGCTCAACGAATGCATGAGCGACTATGGCGGCTTCGAGCACAACCTGCAGAGCCTGCGCGTGGTGGACGAGCTGGAAGAGCACTACGGCGCCTTCGATGGACTGAACCTGACTTTCGAGACGCGCGAAGGCATCCTCAAGCACTGCTCGCTGGCCAATGCGCGCCAGCTGGGCGAGCTGGGACGGCGCTTCATGGAGCGCAGCCAGCCCAGCCTGGAAGCGCAGCTGACCAACCTGGCCGACGAGATCGCGTACAACAACCACGACATCGACGACGGCCTGCGTTCCGGCCTGCTCACCATGGCGCAGATGGAGGAAGTGGAACTGTTCGCGCGCCACCGGCATACGGTGGAAACCCAGTACCCGGGGCTGCCGGGCCGGCGCGCGCTGTACGAGACGATCCGCCTGATGATCACGGCGATGACGGCCGACCTGGTCGAGACCTCGCGCGCGCTGCTGCTGGAGGCGGCGCCGCAGAGCATCGAGGACGTGCGCGCCTCGCAGCCCCTGATCCGCTTCTCGCCGCAGATGCGGGCCGAGACCACCGCCCTGAAGCGCTTCCTGTATGCCAACCTGTACCGCCACTTCCAGGTGAACCGGATGCGGGTCAAGGCCAGCCGCATCGTGCGCGAGCTGTTCGACGCCTTCCTGGCCGATCCGGTGCTGCTGCCGAACGACTACCAGGTCGAGGGCGACCCGTTGCGCCAGGCACGCAAGATCGCGGATTACATCGCCGGGATGACCGACCGCTATGCGATCCGGGAGCACCGGCGCATCTTCTCGCTCGACCATTTCTGAGGCGGGCGCGCGGGTGGCGTTGGCGTGATGTGAACGCGTGGGCGGCGCTGACGGCGCGGTTTGGCAACATGATGAGGGGAGCCGCCCACCCTACTTAACTGAACAGGCCGGGCGTTGCCAGTTCCTGCAGCAGCTTCTTGACCGGTGCCGGCAGCGGCGCCGCCCCGATCGTGTGCAGGTCCCACCACAGGTGCCTGCCGCCCGCGCCGCCGCGCCGCGCCAGCGTCACCTGCCAGGGGTGGATGTGCAGCTTGTAGTGCGTGAACACGTGCACCAGCGGGCGCAGCGCCTGCAGCTCTTCCACGGTCCCGTAGGCGCCCGCCGCCGCCAGCACCTCGGGCGCGGACACCGCCTCCAGCTCCGCGCCGAGATGGCCGTCGACCTCCGGCAGCGACAGCAGGCCGCCCCAGATGCCGCTGGCGGGCCGCTGTTCGAGCAGCACCTGGCCGCGGTCGATCACGACCAGCAGCGCGGCGCGTTTCTCGGGCGTGGTCTTTTTCGGCTTGCGCACCGGGAGCTCGGCCGTGCGGCCGGTGGCGTAGGCGACGCAGCGCGCCTGCAGCGGGCAGCGGACGCAATCGGGGCGGCTGCGGGTGCACAGGGTGGCGCCCAGGTCCATCAGGCCCTGCGTATAGGCTTGCATGCCGCGCTCCGGGAGTAGCGCGTCGGCGCGCCGCCACAATCCATCCTCGACCCGCTTCTCGCCCGGATACTGGTCGATGCCGAACACCCGCGCGAACACGCGCTTGACGTTGCCGTCCAGGATCGCGGCGCGCACCCCGCTGGAAAAGGCGGCGATCGCGGCCGCCGTCGAGCGTCCGATGCCCGGCAGCCCGGCCAGCAGCGCCGGGTCGCTCGGGAACACGCCGCCGTAGTCCTGCACCACGCGCTTGGCACAGGCGTGCAGGTTGCGCGCGCGGGTGTAGTAGCCCAGGCCGCTCCAGTGCGCCATCACGTCCTCGCCCGGTGCCTCGGCCAGTGCCTGCACGGTGGGAAAGCGTTCCAGGAAGCGCGCGTAGTAGCCGAGTACCGCCGCCACCTGGGTCTGCTGCAGCATGATCTCGGACAGCCAGATGCGGTAGGCGTCGGTGGTGTTCTGCCAGGGAAGGCTGTGGCGCCCGTGGACGCGCTGCCAGTCGATCACGGCTTGCGAGAAGCCGGGATCGGCCAGCTGCTCGGATCCGGCCAGGCCGAATCGGGTCAGTTGGTTCATGCGGGTTCGGTTTCCTGTGCGGTGCTGGCGACGGAAGCGGCGTCGAGCGGCGCGTCCAGCGCCGCCTCGACCTGCGCCGCCAGCGCGGCCAGGCGGACGCGTTCGCCTTCCAGCGCCAGCTGGGTCGCTTCGAAGGCGGCGATCTTCTGTTCCAGGCTGTCGGTGGCCTCGAAGATGCGGCCGATCGAAGCCTGGCGCTGGCGCAGGCCGTCGCGGTGCTGGCGGATCGCCGTTTCCAGCGGCGCCATGATCGTCTTCAGCCAGGCTTCGGCGTCGGTGTTGGCGGCGCGGAAGATGTCGCGCACGCGCGAGGCGATCGAGTCGAAGAAGCGCGCCAGCAGCGTCGCGCGGCTGTTCATGAGCAGGGTGGCGGTGCCGAACTGCTTCAGGAACAGGGCCTCGACCTCGTCCAGTTCGCGGCCGTAGCGTTCCAGCGAAAGCGGCATCGGGCTGGCCAGGCTCAGGCCGTGTTCGGCCGAGAACCGGCGCACCATGCTGTCCATCATGGCGCCGATCTCGGCCACCTTACCGGACGAGGCATCGAGGTTGGCGCGCATCGCCGCGAAATAGCTGCGCACCGGGGTCCGCATGCCGGTCGCGAAGCGCGCCGCCTGCATCGCCGCGCGCACCGCCTCGGTCTGCGCGCCGACGCCGTCCATGCCCAGCGTCGAATACAGCTCGGTGGACAGGCGCGCGAACACGGCGCGCGTGCCCTGCAGCTTGAACAGGCTGGCGTCGAATTCCTTTTTCTCCAGCTCGATGCGGCGCATCATGTGCGCGATCACGCCCTGGTTCTTGCCGCGCAGGCTCTTGAGCTCCTGCAGCTGCTCGACCAGGTCGCGCGTGCGCGCCGCGCCCAGGGCCTGCTGGCCGGCGGCCAGCACGGCCAGGTCGGCGCGCAGCTGGCGCGCGACCAGTTCGCGGCGCGCCGGGATCAGGTCGTGGAACAGGGCCGCTTCCAGCGCGCCCAGGCGGCTTTTCTCGTACAAGCCCATGTCGCCGTTGATCTTGCCGACCAGGGCTTTCTGGGCCGACACCGGATACACACGCGCACCGTCCAGGCCCAGCAGCCGCGCCACCTCGTCCTGCTGGCGCGCGATCTCGGCCTCGTTCTCGGCGGGGGTGCGCAGTTCGTCCCACATCGCGTCGATCTTGTTCAGCACCGCCAGCCGCCCGGGGCCGCCACCGATGTGGGTGCGCCAGACCTCGATGTCGCTCCTGGTGACGCCGGTTTCGGCGGCCAGCACGAACAGCACCGCGTGCGCGTTCGGGATCAGCCTCAGGGTGAGTTCGGGCTCGGTACCGATCGCGTTCAGGCCCGGGGTGTCGAGGATCACCAGGCCCTGCTTGAGCAGGGGATGGGGCAGGTTGATGATGGCGTGGCGCCAGCGCGGAATCTCCACCGTGCCGTCCGGTCCCAGGCCGTGGGCGCCGTCCGGGTCTTCCGGATCCCACAGGCCGTAGCTTTCGGCCTCGGCGGCCGGCACCCGGCGCGTCTGGCTCACCTGGCGGAAGGCTTCGCCCATGCGCTCCGGCGCGGCGAGGTCGAGTTCCAGCACCGTCCAGCTGTCGGGGTCGGCGCGGAAATCGCTGGTGGACAGGTGCTGGACCCGGGTCTCGATCGGCAGCAGGCGGATGCAGGGCGGCAGCGCCGGGTCGTACAGCAGTTCGGTCGGGCACATCGTGGTGCGGCCGGCGCTGGAAGGCAGGATGCGCTGGCCATAGTCGGCAAAGAAGATCGCGTTGATCAGCTCGGATTTACCACGCGAGAACTCGGCCACGAAGGCCACCGACAGGCGCTCCTCGCGCAGCCGTGCCAGGGCCTGCTCCAGCTGGCTGGCGCCGGCACCGTCGATCAGCGCGGTCTCGCGCAGCGCGGCGCCGTACGCCTGCAGCGCGCTCGCGGCGGCCGCGCGCCATGCACCATAGTGTTGAAAATCCTGCATCGTCCTGGACCCGTTCAGCGTTGGCACTGCGCGCAGTAGAAGGTCGAGCGCTGGCCCTGCTTGATCTGGCGGACCGGCTCTCCACAGTTGCGGCAAGGCACTCCAGCACGATCATAGACGAAATATGTTTGCTGGAAATATCCGGATTGACCATTCACTGCAATAAAGTCCTTCAGTGTGCTGCCGCCCTGCACGATGGCGGCGGCCAGGATGTCCTTGATCGCCTCGGCCAGGCGCTCGTAGCGGGCGCGGCTGATGCGCGAGGCGGCCGTCTTCGGATTGATCCCGGCGCGAAACAGGCTCTCGCAGGCATAGATGTTGCCGACGCCGACCACGATGTCGCCCGCCAGCAGCACCTGCTTGATCGGCGCGCTGCGCTTGCGCGTGGCGCGCCACAGCAGTTCGCCCGAGAAGCCTTCGCCGAGCGGCTCGACGCCGAGGCCGCGCAGCAGCAGGTGGGCATCCAGTGCGCCTTCCTCGTGGCCATGCCAGAGCACGGCGCCAAAGCGGCGCGGGTCGTGCAGGCGCAGCACCTGCGTGCTGCCCGCGTCCGGCCCGGCCACCACCAGGTCGACATGGTCGTGCTTGCGCGGCTCGACGCCCGGCGGCAGCACACGCAGGTGGCCGGACATGCCGAGGTGGACGATCAGGGTGCCGTGCTCGAACTCGATCAGCAGGTACTTGCCGCGGCGGCCGGTGCCCAGGATGCGGCGCCCGGCCAGCAGCGCCGGCAGGGCGGGCGGGAAAGGCCAGCGCAGGCCTTCGCGGCGCAAGACCACCTGTTGCACGACGCGGCCTTCGAGATGGGGCGCGACACCGCGCCGGGTGACTTCTACTTCTGGCAATTCGGGCATGGGGAAGGGGATTCGTGTAAATTCTGCAGTGCACGCGGGCGCATGCTTGAGCGTAGAATCAGACAACATCTCAGAATCCCGGACTTGCCTTGAAAAACGCTTTCGCCATTGTAACCCTCTCCAGTCTCCTGGCGGCATGCGCTGTCGCGCCCAAGCCACCCGCGTCCGTCGCCGACGCCGCCCAGGCCGCGTCGGATACGCCCCTGGCTGCCGAGGCGGCCGCGGAGGACGAGGACGAGCAGCCTGGCGAGGACGCCGGCGAGGAAGCGCAGCAGGCGAAGGCGCACGCCGAGGAAGAGGCGCGCCTGCCGAAGGTGGCGCTGACCAGCAGCCTGCTGAACCAGTTACTTAAGGCCGAGTTCGCATTTCGCAAGGGCGACTGGCAGGGGCCCTACCTGACCATGCTGTCGCTGGCCCAGCAGACGCGCGACCCGCGCCTGGCGCGGCGCGCGGCCGAGATGGCAGTGGCGGCGCGCCAGGGCGACGATACCCTGGCCGCGGTGCGCCTGTGGCGCGAGCTCGATCCGCAATCGGACGAGGCGACCCAGTACTTCGTCGGCCTGGTGGTTACCTCGGACAACATCGCGGACGCCGAGCCGATCTTCGCCGAGCGCCTGCGCCTGTCGGCGCCGGACAAGCGCGGCGTGCTGCTGTTCCAGATCCAGCAGATGCTGGGCCGCGCCAAGGACAAGGAAGCCGCCGCCGCCATGCTCGAGCGCGTGATCGCGCCCTACGACGGCAGCTTCGAGGTCCACATCGTGCGCGCCCAGGCGGCGCTGGGACGGGGCGACAAGGAAGCGGCCCAGCGCGCGGCCCATGCCGCGCTGGTGGCGAAACCCGATTCCGAGATCGCGGTGCTGATGCTGGCCCAGGTGCTGGACGACGACGCCAAGGTGGCCCCGATGCTGGAAGGTTTCCTGCAGACCCACCCGGATGCGCGCGAGGTGCGCGCGGCGCACGCCCGGGTGCTGGTCAACCAGAAGCGCTACCCGCAGGCGCGCGCCCAGTTCGAGGCGCTGCTCAAGGCGCGTCCGGAGGATGCCGGCAACCTGTACGCGCTGGGCGTGCTGGCCACCCAGATGAACGACATGGCCGCCGCCGAATCCTATTTCACGCGCTTCGTCGCCGTGCTCGGGCGCGATCCCGAGGACGAACGCGACCCGACCCGCGCGCTGCTGATCCTGGCGCAGATCGCGGAAGAGCGCGACGATTACCCGGCCGCCCAGGCCTGGCTGGAAAAGGTCCCGGCCGGCACCGAGCCGCAGCTGCTGCTCAGCGCCCAGCTGCGCCGCGCCCAGCTGCTCGGCAAGCAGGGCGACCTGGCCGGCGGCCGCAAGCTGCTGGCGGGCCTGAAGCCGACCGAAGCGGCCCAGCAGGCCCAGGTGGCGGTGGCCGAGGTCCAGCTGCTGCGCGATGCCGGCCGCGTGCTGGAAGCGTATTCGCTGATGGAAAGCGCGGCCCGGCGCTTTCCGAAGAATCCCGACCTGCTGTACGACTTCGCGCTGCTGGCCGAGAAGATCGGCCGGGTCGACGTGATGGAAAAGGCATTGCGCGAAGTGATGACACTGGCGCCGGACAACCACCACGCCTACAACGCCCTCGGCTATTCGCTGGCCGAGCGCAACGTGCGCCTGGAAGAAGCCCTTGCGCTGGTCACCAGGGCGCTCGAGATGGCGCCGGGCGACCCCTTCATCATGGACAGCATGGGCTGGGTGCAGTACCGCCTGGGCAAGCTGGACGAGGCCGAGAAATACCTGCGCGATGCCTATGCGCTGCGGCGCGATCCGGAAATCGCGGTGCACCTGGGCGAGGTGCTGTTCCAGAAAGGGCAGCAGGCCGCGGCGCAGGAATTGTGGCGCGAGGCGCGCGCGAAGGATCCGCAGAACGACACGCTGCGCAGCACGCTGGCGCGCCTGCGCCAGAGCTTGTGAAATAATCCAGCTTCCGCAAACCTCCCCTGAAGCCGATGCCGCCGCCGTCCATGCCGATCACCCGACGCCTCACCCTGTTCGCGATTTGCGCTGCCTTCGCCACCCTGGCCGGCTGCGCCAGCACCAGCACCAACCTCGCCACCGTGGGCGCCTACCGCGACAGCATCGACCTGGGCGGCCGGCTGTCGGTCAATTACCAGAAGGGCGGCAGCGTGGAGTCGCTGAACGGCAGCTTCGACTGGTCGCAGCAGCCGGGCCGCGTCGACGTCACGCTCTCGAACCCGTTGGGGCAGACGGTGGCCACCATCGCCGTCACGCCGCAGTCGGCCACGCTGACCCAGGCCGGCCGCGCGCCCGTGACCGAAGCCGACATCGACACGCTCACCCAGCGCACGCTCGGCTGGCCGCTGCCGGTGGCTGGCCTGCGCGACTGGCTGCAGGGCTATGCGGTGGATGCGCAGGGCCAGCGCTTCGCCGCTTCGCCGGCGCGCAACGAAGTCGTGACGCAGGATGGCTGGCGCCTGCGCTTCGTCGAATGGCAGAACCCGGATGCGGCCCAGCCGGCGCCGCGCGTGATCCACGCCAGCCGCGCCGCGGTCGGCGATATCCAGGACCTGGCAATCCGCATCGTGATCAATCCGGCAGGGCAGGGCTGAGAGACACATGCGTTCGCTGCACCATTGCCCGGCTCCGGCCAAGCTCAATCTGTTCCTGCACGTCGTCGGCCGCCGCGCCGATGGCTTCCACCTGCTGCAGAGCGTGTTCCAGCTGATCGACCATGGCGACGTCCTGCACTTCGACCTGCGCGCGGACGAGCGCATCGTGCGCAGTACCGACGTGCCCGGCGTGCCCGAGGAGCAGGACTTGATCGTGCGTGCGCTGCGCCTGCTGCAGGCGGAATATGCGCGCCGCCATGGCCACTCGCCGCCCGGCATCGAGGTCGCCGTCGAGAAGGTCCTGCCGCTGGGCGGCGGGCTCGGTGGCGGTTCCTCGGACGCGGCCACCGCGCTGATGGCGGCCAACCACCTGTGGCAGGCCGGCCTGACGCAGCAGGAGCTGATGGATCTCGGCTTGCCGCTGGGCGCCGACATTCCCTTCTTCCTGTTCGGCGAGACCGCTTTCGCTGAAGGCGTGGGCGAGGCGCTGCAGGCCGTGCCGGGCCCGGATTGCTGGTATGTGGTGATCGAGCCGGGCGTGTCGGTACCGACCCCCGCGATTTTTTCGGCGCCCGATTTGACGAGGAACACGACACCCGTTACAATAGCGGACTTTTCCAGCAGCCTTGTTGCTTCAGGCAAGCAGTTAGGCTTCGGGAAAAATGATTTGCAGGACGTGGCTGAGCGCCTGTTCCCGCCGGTAGCAGAGGCGGTGGCATGGTTGGGAAGCTACGGCGATGCCAGGATGACTGGCTCGGGGGCATGTGTGTTCTGTGCCTTCTCCGGCGAACATGAAGCGGACCAGGTTCTGGCGCAGGTACCACTCGGTGGATCGGGCGCGTGGAAAGCGTGGAAAGCCCGTTCGCTGAAGAGCCACCCGATGAAATCGCTCTTGCAGAATCAAGCAGTTATGGAATAAAATTTTGCCTGTCGCGACGTTAAGCGGTAAAATACGCAGAATGTAACGGCAAGCAGTTCAGTCGTGTAGGGGAATCGCCAAGTTGGTTAAGGCACCGGATTTTGATTCCGGCATTCCAAGGTTCGAATCCTTGTTCCCCTGCCAAAGTTTTCCTGGCTGTCGAGGTGAATGCCTCCGGCGGGAAAGAAAGCGGTGCAGCGTTCGGCCTGCATCCACAAGCTAATCAGCCGGTTCGTCCGGCTGATTGTTTTTCCAGATTCAACGTTATCTCTTGGGACTCCCTCCATGGCTTACGAAAACCTGATGGTTTTTACCGGCAACGCCAATCCGGCACTAGCAGAGGGGGTCGCTAAGAACCTCGGCATTCCTCTCGGAAAAGCAGTCGTTTCGAAATTCTCGGACGGCGAAGTCATGGTCGAAATCAACGAGAACGTGCGCGGCAAGGATGTCTTCGTCCTGCAGTCGACCTGCGCACCGACCAACGACAACCTGATGGAACTGATGCTGATGGTCGACGCGCTCAAGCGCGCTTCGGCCGGCCGCATTACCGCCGCCATTCCTTACTTCGGCTATGCACGCCAGGACCGCCGCCCGCGTTCGGCGCGTGTCGCGATCTCGGCCAAGGTCGTCGCCAACATGCTGGAAGAAGCCGGCGTCGAGCGCGTCCTGATCATGGACCTGCACGCCGACCAGATCCAGGGCTTCTTCGACATTCCGGTCGACAACATCTACGCGTCGCCGGTCCTGCTGGGCGACCTGCAGCGCAAGAACTATGACGACTTGCTGGTCGTGTCGCCGGACGTCGGCGGCGTGGTGCGCGCCCGCGCCCTGGCCAAGCGCCTCGGCTGCGACCTGGCGATCATCGACAAGCGCCGTCCGAAGGCGAACGTGTCGGAAGTCATGAACATCATCGGTGAGGTCGAAGGCCGCAACTGCGTGATCATGGACGACATGGTCGACACCGCGGGCACCCTGTGCAAGGCCGCCGAAGTGCTCAAGGAGCGCGGCGCCAAGAAAGTCATCGCCTACTGCACCCACCCGGTGCTGTCGGGTCCGGCCATCGACCGTATCCAGAATTCGCCGCTCGACGAGCTGGTCGTCACCGACACCATCCCGCTGAGCGCCGCCGGTGCCGCCTGCACCAAGATCCGCCAGCTGACCTGCGCACCGCTGCTGGCCGAGACCTTCAAGCGGATCGTGAAGGGCGACTCGGTGATGTCGCTGTTCGTCGACTAAACAACAGATCGTCGTATTTTGCGGCGCGCCTGGCTGACGAAGCCGGCGCGCCGTTGTAACATCTTGGGTTTTCCGTATCTTGAGCGCGCTGTACGGCGCTTGTTCATGACTGCCCTGGTCGCGGGGCGGTCACCACTGGGTTGCCGGGCCGGTGTTTCGACACCGGCATGCGGGCCCGTTTATTTTTGGAGTTTCACATGAAAGTAGTCGCATTCAACCGCACTCAGCAGGGGACCGGAGCGAGCCGCCGCCTGCGCAACGCTGGCCAGACCCCGGGCATCATCTACGGTGGCGCCGAAGCCCCGCAACTGATCGCCCTGGACGGCAACGCGCTGTTCCACGCGCTCAAGAAAGAAGCTTTCCACGGTTCGATCCTGGACCTCGAAATCGAAGGCAAGACCCAGCAAGTCCTGCTGCGTGACTTCCAGATGCACGCATACAAGCAACTGGTCCTGCACGCTGACTTCCAGCGCGTCGACACCTCGAAGCCGATCCACACCAAGGTCACCCTGCACTTCGTCAACGCCGAGATCTCGCCAGCCGTCAAGCTGAGCGGTGCTGTCATCTCGCACGTGGCCAACGAACTGGAAGTGGCTTGCCTGCCGGGCAAACTGCCGGAGTTCATCGAAGTCGACCTGAGCAAGCTGGAAGCCGGCCAGTCGATCCACACCGGTGACCTGACCCTGCCGGAAGGCGTGACCGCGCTGACCCACGGCCAGAACCTGACCCTGGTGACCACCTCGATCCCGCGTGGCGCGGCATCGGCTGAAGCTGCTGAGTAATACCTTCTGAAAGCCGCTGCGGCGGCTGATCGGAAACAGAAACCCGCCGTGGCCTTGCCCGGCGGGTTTTTTGTTGCGGCCGCGTTTTTGTGGGGTGGGCGGCTCCAGCCTTGACGGTGCATGTCCGCAGGGCTTGCGCCGCCCACGCGTTCACACCACGGCAATGCTGCCCGCTCGTCTGCCCGGGCGCTGCTTGACCGCGTGGGCGGCACAGGCGCAGGGGCTGATCGACCAGGTGGTGGAGCCGCCCACCCTTGTATTATCCCTTCTGAGCCAACCGCTCACTTCAACCCGAGGGGCACCTCGGGTTCGAGCAGCTGGATGCCGAGCCCACCCTTTGGCAAATAGCCAGTGATTTGTAGATTTCGCACCAGCTGCTCACCCTCGTTCGAAGATCGGACAAGTATCTTTGGCCCGGCCAAGCCGTGAGCCCGTATTCACAAGGTTGATCAGAAGAGGACAAGAATGCAGGTGTGGTATCTGGGAATTGACGTTGCCAAGGCTAAGTTCGACTGCGCGCTGCGCCAGCCGGACGGGAAACATAAACACAAGGTGTTCGACAATAACCCGAACGGGTTTGAATCGCTGCACCGATGGCTCCTGGACTATCAGGTGGCCGAACTGCGCGCATGTATGGAAGCGACTGGTGTGTATTGGGAAGGCATCGCCGAGGACCTTGCCTATGAAGGCCACGTCTTCAGAGTCGTGTATCCCGTTCAGGTCAAGGCGTTCGGCGCATCGCGTCTCGTGCGAACCAAGACCGACAAGGTCGACGCAAAACTGATTGCAGAGTTTTGCAAGGAAAATCAGCCGGAAGCCTGGAAGGCGCCGTCGGCTCAGGAGCAGGCGCTACGGGCAATGGTGCTTCGTCTTGATGCGCTTCAGGAGATGCGCCAGCAGGAGAGCAATCGGCTTGCAGTGGCGCGCGATGTGGTGCGAGAGGAAATCTCTTCTCACATCCAATGGCTCGACAACGAAATCAAGAATCTGGCCAAGAAAATCCGCAACAGCATTGATGACGATCCAGGCTTGAGGCAACGAAAGGAGCTGCTCGAGAGTATTCCAGGCGTTGGCGAGCGCACGATCTCGATGCTGCTAGCCTTTTCACTTACGCCAGAGCGCTTCAGGAATGCCCGACAGGTGACGGCCTACGTCGGCCTCGATCCTCGTCAACACGAATCGGGCAGCAGCGTTCGTGGTCGTCCTCACATCTCCCGCTTCGGACACAGCGTCGTCCGAAAACTGATGTACATGCCTGCAATGTACACGCTGTATCGGACGACTTGGGGAAGGCAGTTCCTTGAACGACTCTCCCGTAATGGGAAAAACCCGATGACAATGATCGTAGCCATGATGCGCAAGATGCTGCATGTCGCCTTCGGCGTGCTGAAAAGCGGCGAAAAGTTCAAGCCGGTACTGCACGGCGCTTGACGACCATAACAGTATCTACGGACGCCCGGCGCGCTGCGGTTTTCAGCGATAATCCTGTTTTTCCCAGAATCAAAGTAGACAGCATGTCCATCCGCCTGATCGTCGGCCTCGGCAACCCGGGCCCCGACTATGAACAAACCCGTCACAACGCCGGCTTCTGGCTGGTCGACAACCTGGCCAATTCGCTGCCGGGCTGCCGCCTGCAGCGCGAGTCGCGCTTCAACGCCCTGGTGGCCAAGACCCGCATCGCCGGCAACGAAGTGTGGCTGCTGGAGCCGCTGACCTACATGAACCGCTCCGGCCAGTCGGTGGGCGCGCTGGCGCGCTTCTACAAGATCAATCCGGATGAAGTACTGGTCGTGCACGACGAACTGGACATGCTGCCGGGCGTGGCCAAGCTGAAGAAGGGCGGTTCCTCGGGCGGCCACAACGGACTGAAGGACATCACCGCCGCCCTCGGCACCCAGGATTACTGGCGCCTGCGCATCGGTATCGGCCACCCGCGCAGCCTCAACCTGCAGCAGGGCGTGGCCGATTTCGTGCTGCACCGCCCGCGCCGCGAGGAGCAGACCCTGATCGAGGAATCGATCGACAAGGCGCTGCGCATCATCCCGCTATGCTGCGAGGGCAAGATGGAGGTGGCGACGATGCAACTGCATACGGCCTGAAGGACTGAAGGTCAGCCGGGGCTCCTAGCGTCCCCGCACCACCACCTGCCCGCGCAGGTCGTGCATCATGCGTTCGAGCGCGGGCCGCATCCGGCGGTAGTCTTCCGGGGTGCAGGTGGGGCCCGTGTGCCGGAACTGCAGGCGCCGCTTCACCAGCACCGCGTCGCCCTGGCGCAGGTACTGCGAGCGATAGTAAAACCTGCCGTCATCGACCACGAGCGGCTTCGGCAGCGCCAGCACCCGCGTGCGCGGCGGCAGCGCATAGCGCAATTCGTCCTCGGCATCGATGGCGGGGCAAATAAAATCCAGGCTTCGCTCCGGCTCGCGCCCCAGGTCGAACACGGCGTCGCCCAGCCCACCCCAGAAATTGTAGGTCGTGGCCAGCGCGACCGGTCCCGGCAGGCGCAGGAAGCCATCGGTCGTGCCCGAGAAGGCCAGCGTATACCGGTCGCCAGACGGATCCTGTTGCGGCTGTTCCGTTTCCCCCGGGTCGAAGCGGCCTTCGCCCCGCTGTCCGAGCCCGGCCAACATGCGCCGCACGAAGCCGTCGCGCTCGGCCTGGGGCGTGGCGCGCACCGCCTGGCGGTAGGATTCCGCCAGCGCGCCGCCCGTGGTGCGCCGCACCTGGAAGCGGCTGCTGCCGTCGCGCGCGATGTCGAAGCGGGTCTGCGTGCGGCTGCGCGCCGGCTGATAGGCCGGCGTCAGCGCGAATTCGCCGCTGCCGGCCAGCAGCGCCGGCTTGCCCAGCAGGGCAGGGGGCAGGAAGCCGCCGGCGACGCTGGCCGCGGTCGGGTCGAGGAACAGTTGCAGTTCCGGTACATGGACGATCACATGGTTCAGCACGCCCAGCGTCGGCACCGCCGGCAGGCGATAGGCATGGTCGCCATTGACCAATGCCGCTTCGGCCGGCATCCCGGCCGCCGCCAGCAGGGCCTGCAGCAGCACCGCATGGTCCTTGCAGTCGCCATAGCGGTTCGCCAGCACCGCCGCGGCCGGGTGCGGCACCACCCCGCCCGGGCCGAGGTAGACCGCGACATAGCGGATGTTGCGCCGGACCCAGTCCGACAGCGCGATGGCGCGGGCGCGCGGTGCGGTGATGCCGCGGGTGATGTCGGCGGCCAGCCTGGCGATCGCGGCATCGGGCAGGGCGGCCGGCGCGGCGCGCAGCCGGTAGGCGCGGGCGAAGGCGGGGTAGTCGGCGAAGGTCGATACCGCCAGCCGGCGGCCGTAGTCGAGGTAGCTCACCGCATCCTGCTCGCCGCGCGCGGGCGTGCCGTCGCCCTGGCGCCAGGCGTAGCGGCGGCGTCCGGGCGGACTCGTGGAAGGCATGGGCACGAAGCCGGCGGCGTCGGCCTGCAGCGGCATCGACAGCGGCAGGTCGTAGGTCAGGAGGAATTCCCGGTATTCCTGCGGGGGCCCCGGCCGGGCCACCGTGAAGTCCTCGAACTGGCCGGGAAACAGCGGCGTGTGGCGCCGCAGGGTATAGCGCAGGGTGAGGGTATCGCCCTCCGCCACGCCGGGGAAGATGACGACTTTCAGGCGCGTGTCCTGGAACATCGGCGCCTCGGCGGAGACCGCTTCCTGCTGCTCGCGGATGCCCTGCGGCCCGACCGGCAGGCGGCGTCCGTCCGGCTTGGTGGTCCAGGCCTCGATCGACAGCACCTCATCGAGCGAGGCGTTGAAGCCGATGTATTGCTCGGCATGCTGCTCTACCGCGGCCGGCGTGGCCAGGGTCTTCACCAGTTCGGCGTCGAGCCGGTAGGACCCGTCCTCCTCGACCGTGAAATGCTGGGTGTGGCGCTCGACGGCGGCCGGGCGGCCGCTGCCGTCTCCGCTTGCCGCCAGGCGGCCGCAGCCGAGCAGCAGGATCAGGAACAGCGCAAGTCGTATCGGCATGGCGGTCTCCGCGACGGGGATCGATCCATGTTAGGCAGCGCCGCCGGCCTGGCTTTGCGCCAGCGCAAGGGCGCTCTTCCTGCGATAATTTTGCCCCATGAAGGCACTCACATTCCACGCCGGGCCCCTGGCCCTGGCCCAGATCGGCGCGCAGGGACTGCGTGCGCAGGACATCGCCGTCGTCCCCGGCGCCGCCGGCGGCCCCAAGGGGCTGGTGTTCCAGTCCCTCGACAGCTGGATGTTCGGCGAATGGCTGCCCGCCGCGCCGCGCGAGCGGGTGTTGATCGGTTCCTCGATCGGCGCCTGGCGCATGGCCGCTGCCTGCCAGCGCGATCCGGCCCGCGCCTTCGCGCGCCTGGGCGAGCTGTACGCCGGCCAGCGCTATGCCAGCCGCAAGCCGAGTCCGCAGGAGATCGACGAGGTGATCCAGCACCTGCTGGCGGAACTGGTGCGCGGCCACGAGGACGACATCGTCGGCCATCCCCATTACCGCCTGCACCTGCTGGCGGTGCGCGGCAAGGGCGGGCTCGCCGCGCCGCCCCATCCACGCGCCGAACTGCGCGGCTTCGCCGCCGCGGCCCTGCACAATGCCTGTTCGCGCGCCCTGCTGGGACGGATGATGGAGCGGGTCGTGATCGGCGACGCGCGCGCCCAGGCGCCCTGGCTGCGCGAGCGCTTCGACGCCTTCACCACCCATTTCGGTACGCTGACGCGCGACAACCTCGCCGCCAGCCTGCTGGCATCGGGGACCCTGCCGCTCATCATGAAGCCGGTAACGGGGATCCAGGAGCTGCCGCCGGGCAGCTACTGGGACGGCGGCATCATCGACTACCACCTGGCCTTGCCGTATGCGCGGGCAGCGGGAGCGGCCAGGTCCGACCTGGTGCTGTATCCGCACTTCACCCAGCACATCGTGCCGGGCTGGCTCGACAAGGGCTTCCCGTGGCGCCGCGCCGCGCGCGCCCACCGCGGCTGGCTCGACAACGTCCTGATCGTCGCACCTTCGGATGACTTCCTGCGCAGCCTGCCGCGCGCGAAGCTGCCGGACCGCGCCGACTTCAAGTTCTACGGCCTGGACCACGATGCGCGCATGCGCAACTGGCAGCGCGCGATCGGGGAAGGGCAGCGTCTGCGCGACGAGCTGGCCGAATTCGTGGCCCGGCCGGACCTGGCGCGGATCCGGCCGATCTAGGCGCCCGGCTTGCCCGCCGCGTGGAAGGTGAACGCCACCTTGCTTACCAGCCCCAGGCTGACCTGCGGTGCGAGCGGAAAGCTGAGGTAGCTGGACGCGTCCGCACCAAGCTCGAGCTTGACGCTGGCGCGCCCGATTTCCTTGCCCAGCGCATCGAAGGCCAGCATCCGCAGCGTGCCGGCGGCCGGCGCGCTGGCGATGATGTAGGCGTCGAAGCCGTGCGTCGGCTTGTCGCCCGGCGCCGCCTCCTGCACCCGCGTGATCGACAGGCCCGCCGCCTGCAGCGACTTGTCGGCCACGATCTCGCGGCCCGACTTCAGCACGCCCCGTTCGAGGCCCTTGATGACCGTGCCGACCCCGGCGGCCACCGATTCGCCCGCGGCGGCGCCCTTGTTCTGCAGCGCATCGCCGACGCCGGTGGCGATGTCGAGTTTTTCCGTGGCCATCTCCGTCCCTTTTTCCTGGGCGGTCTGGCGCGAGCAGGCCGATAGCGCGAGCGCGATGCCGATCAGGCAGATGGCCAGCCGCAGGTGTGCCGATGAGGTGTTCATGCGAAAGCTCCTTTTGTCAGGAAACGCCCTGGCCAGAGGGGCTGGGCCGTAAAACTTGCCAAACAGCATGTAGCATTCCATGTGCCTGCCGGACGGGCTTTGCGTGGTCGCAACAAGCAACAGGCAGGCTTCCAGGTCGACTGGGCGCGTCCTCCTCACGCCGTTTTTTTCAGCAGTGTGGGGCGTCCGCGGTTACAATGTGGGGTTTTGGAGCCGGGCTTTCATTCCGCTCCGCATCCACAGATTAGAAAGAGTTCCCATGAGTCTCCAATGCGGCATCGTCGGCCTGCCGAACGTCGGCAAGTCCACCCTGTTCAACGCCCTGACCAAGGCCGGCATCCCGGCTGAAAACTATCCGTTCTGCACCATCGAGCCGAACGTCGGCGTGGTCGAGGTGCCGGATCCGCGCATGCAGGCGCTGGCTGACATCGTCAAGCCGGAACGCGTCGTGCCGGCCATCGTCGAATTCGTCGACATCGCAGGCCTGGTGGCCGGCGCCTCGAAGGGTGAGGGCCTGGGCAACCAGTTCCTGTCGCACATCCGCGAGACCGACGCGATCGTCAACGTGGTGCGCTGCTTCGAAGACGATAACGTGATCCACGTGGCCGGCAAGGTCAGCCCGATCGACGACATTGAAGTCATCCAGACCGAGCTGGCGCTGGCCGACATGGGCGCCGTCGAGAAGGCGATCCACCGCGAGAACAAGAAGGCGCGCTCGGGCGACAAGGATGCGGCCAAGCTGGTGGCCATCTGCGAACGCATACTGCCGCACCTGAACGAAGGCCAGCCGGTCCGCACCATGGGCCTGGACGCCGACGAGATGGCCCTGATCCGCGAACTGCACCTGATCACCGCCAAGCCGGCGATGTATGTCGCCAACGTGTCCGACACCGGTTTCACCAATAATCCGCTGCTGGACAAGCTGACCGAGTTCGCGAAGAAGCAGAATGCGCCGATCGTGGCCATCTCCGCCGCGATCGAATCGGAAATCGCCGAGATGGAAGACGCGGACAAGAAGGAATTCCTGGCCGACATGGGCATGGAAGAGCCGGGCCTGGACCGCCTGATCCGCGCCGCCTACAAGCTGCTCGGCCTGCAGACCTATTTCACCGCAGGTGTGAAGGAAGTGCGCGCCTGGACCGTGAAGGTCGGCGCCACCGCCCCGCAAGCCGCGGGCGTGATCCACACCGACTTCGAGCGCGGCTTCATTCGCGCCCAGACCATCTCCTACGACGACTACATCACTTACAAGGGTGAGGCGGGCGCCAAGGAAGCGGGCAAGATGCGGGCGGAAGGCAAGGAATACATCGTCAAGGATGGGGATGTGTTGAACTTCCTGTTCAACGTCTAAGCAAGAGGTCGGAATCCGACGGATTCCAGTGAATAACGAAAGCCCCGGCTTCTTTCTAGAGCCGGCGCTTTTTCTATCTGGAACGCCAAGTCGCCTTGATACTCGCGGAAGTTGATTTGCCACACAGTTTCCCTTTCTTCGGCGGTCGAAAATGGTCGACGGGTTGCGCACCGTAGAAGAGCGGCGACCGCGCACGACGCCTTTCAGTCGCAGCGTGATCCTGGGCGACTCGATGGCCTTCCAGTCTTTCTAAAGGCACTGCGTACGGTATATGACATCACCAAGTTATTTGTACCAACTTTGGGTTGTTAACATAATCGTGGCAAGACGGAGGTGAGTGGTGTTCTCTCTAGACAGGCAGGGCTACGTCATTAACGCACGTGTGAAACGGACACCGCGCCCACTCATTGAGCGCGGAGCTTTGCAAAAGATCAAAGGAATAATCGTTCACCAGACCGGTGGCTCGTCCGGCGCGTCAAGCCTGACTAGCTACGCGATGCAGAACGCCAACGGCACGCATTTTTTGATCGATAAGGACGGAACGATCTATCAGACTGCGTCGATGTTGCGGCGGACTTCACATGTGGGGCGATTGCGCGCCCGATGTCGCGCCGAACATCGATGCAGCCCGACCGAGCTTCAAGTACTCAAAAACTTCAATCCAAAAAATGAACACCGGATGGAAATGGCCAAGGAAGTGCCTCAGCGCTATCCTTCGAACGAAGATAGTGTTGGGATTGAGATCGTTGGCGCTGTGTTCGTCGGCAAAGGTCTAAACCCCGCTGAGCATGGAATCTATGAGCCGGTGAATGGCCAGCAAAAGACATCTCTTCGCTGGCTGATTGGTGAACTCGCCTCGACTTTCGGGATACCGATGACTGAAATATTCAAGCACCCAGTCGTCTCCCGCAAGAATCCGACTGAAGCAAAGAGCGCATCATGGTAATCACGGCACTCATCCTTGCCATGATGGCAAACGCGGCCATAGAGAACGGCGATGGTTCAGATATTGAACCAACAATGCACATGACACATTTCCCGCCGATCAGTACAGTCACTATCCGGAACAACGGTGCAAGGTCTTCAGCGTCAGAGAAGCCGGCAGAGCAATGCGCAGATTTCCAGCTCAGCGCTCAGGAGATCGGCGAGTACATCAGCAAAGCAGCTGAAGTCGCCGAACACGATTACTTCCATATGCTCGACTGGTCGCCCTGCTATGCGAGCGGATATGTCGTTTTCAAGAATGGCGTTACCGGGACATGGGCAATCCAGCAGTATCGCGCCGGCTCACTCACGCTAAGCACCGGCCGAACTTTCTACTTGTATTGCCCGCGCTGCTACGCTAAAGCCTTCCCGCCCGCGGATGAGTAGGTCCCCCGAGACAGTGTTTGGATCCGTATACGTGACCGAGGCTGTCGAAAAACATTACATATGGTGGCGGCACAAGCGTGCCAGCTTCTGCCCTCCAGAAAAACCACAATAAATTCAGCCTGTTATCGGTGCCTTTAACCTTTGGCACAGATGGTGCTACAACCATTAACGCGCCTCACGGTCGTCAATACCGTGCGAGCTTAGGTCGCAGTCATGACTACCGTCCCCTCACTTCCTCCCACAGTGAGAAGTCATAAAGGGTTTGGGAATCTTCCAAGGTTAAAAACGAGGAGTTTCCATGAAACTACGCATTGCCTCTGCCTTCCTGGCCACATTGTTGACGGTCCCGTCGGCCTGGGCTGGCTTCATCACATTTGAGTCCGCCGGAAACAGTCCCGCTGCGATCACAGCGAAGCGCGATGCCTTTCGTAGCGCACTCGGCGGCGGCGCAGTGGCCGGCGCGAATGGTTCCTTCGGCGGACTGCGCCGCGAAATCAACTGGGACGGCGTGCCCGACACGGTCGCCGACCCGAATCTCTTGCCTGGCAACTTCTTCCACGTCAATTCACCACGCGGGGTCGTATTCAGCACGCCCGGGACGGGCTTCCTCGTGAGCGCCAACGCCGGACTGGCCACCCCCACTTTATTCGGTTTTCCCAACGACTTCCAGGCCTTCAGTGCGCAGCGCTTGTTCACTGCGGTCAACAGCAACATCACGGACGTGACGTTCTTTGTACCAGGCACGATGACGGCGGCCACCACCAGTGCCTTCGCTGCGATTTTCGTCGACGTCGAAGTGGCCAACCTGACGAAGATCGAGTTCTTCGACCGGAACGATGCGCTCATTTTTACGCGAGACGTCATGGTCGCGGGGAACCAGGGCTTGAGCTTCGTCGGTGGGGTTGCCGATGCGGGCGAGATGATCAGCCGGGTTCGGCTCACATCGGGCCTGAACACCGTCGTTTCCAATGGGCTACTGGGCAACCCGAATGACGACGTGGTAGTCATGGACGATTTTCTGTATGCAGAGCCGATGCAAAGCGTTCCTGAGCCATCGAGTATTGCGCTGTTTTCTCTTGGACTGGCCGGCTGCATTGCGCGCTTGCGTCGGCGCCGCCACAGTCCGTAATGCAGGGACGTAGAACGGGGGTACGAGAGCCACGATCACCACCGCGACCGCAAAGGCCGCCCCGTGGAGGATTGCACGTCTTAGTTGTTATGACAACAGACCCGCGGTTTCTGGTGGGGGCCATGGCGCTCGGAAGTTATGCAGCCAGGCGGCTCACCCACCCCACGGGGGAGGCCAAAGGCACTCCGGCCTACGCATGTGGAACCGGCGTATGGATGTGCCTGCGCCGCCTGCACCGTGGCCAGTTCGTCTGGCTGGCGCCTGTCGACACAGGCGCCTTCCCAGTGGCGGTTGTAGGGACGAGACGTAAACTGTTTTGCTTGTAAACGTTTGCGGTTTGCGCAGCTCGCTACACCACATCGCCATGAACCTGCGCGATGAACTCGCCCGCACCGATATCGATCCCGCCATGATGGGGAAGGTGTGCGCACTGGTCGAGCAGCAGCAGGCACAGCAAAAGCGTGACGGCGGCGCCAGTACCGCCCGCGGTGATCGACGGCGGCCTGGCTGCACCCGGCCTGCTGGCCTGGGGTGCCGCCAGCAAGTACCTGGATCACCTGCCGCTGTAGCGGATCGAGAGAATCGCCGCGCGCCAGGGCGTGCCGCTGGCACGCTCGACACTGGCGCAGTGGATCGGGCGCATCGGCGTGGCCCTGCAGCCGCTGGCTGAGCGGCTGGGAGAGCTGCTGCGCCAGCGCAGCTGCTTGCAGGCCGCCAGCGGCAGCCCCCTGGCCGAGGAAGCGCTACGCTGCATCGCGCAGCTGTACGCCATCGAGCAGAACGCCGCCAGCCTGGGCCCTGCCGGGTGCCTCGAGGTGCGCGCGGCGCGCGCCGTGCCTGCACTGGGCGAACTGCACGCCTGGCTGCTGGCCACGCAGCGCACCGTCGGCAGCGGGATGGGAAAGGCCATCGAGCACGCCTTGAAACGCTGGCCAGCCCTGGTGCGCTACGCCAGCTCCGGCATCCTACCGATCGACAACAACCCGGTCGAGAATGCGATTCGCCCGATCGCCATTGGCGAGAAAAACTGGCTGTTTGCTGTTTGCTGTTTGCTGCTTCGGAGCGGGCTGGCCGCCGCGCCGCGGCCATCCAGAGCCTGTTTGCCACCGCCAAGCTCAATGGGCTGGACCTGGCCCGCTGGCTTGCCGACACCCTCGACAGACTGCCGACCTGCCCGAACAGCAAGATCGATTCGCTGCTGCCGTTTGCGGACTCTACGCCGGCTTGACTGCGCGCTGAAGGGGGGGCGGCTGGACGCCGCCGGCCTTCAGCGCATTGACTGAAGCTTCAGCTCCCAGTAGCCCACGTCGAGCCATTGTCCGAACTTCCTGCCCACTTCGCTGAAATGGGCAACCTTGGAGAAGCCCAGTGCCTCGTGCAGGCCGATGCTGGCTTCGTTCGGCAGTGCGATACCGCCGATGACGAGATGGAGTTCGCGCTTGCGCAGCTCGTCCAGCAGTGCGCCGTAGAGCACACGTCCGAACCCATGGCCAGCGGCCTGTTGGTCCAGGTAGACGGTACTCTCGACCGAGTGACGGTAGGCTGAACGCGCCCGCCACTTCGTAGCATAGGCGTAGCCACGCACGGCGCCGTCGATCTCCAGGACCAGCCAGGGCAGGCTGGCGGCGCCGACCTCCGCAATGCGCTGCGCCATGTCCTGTTCTCCGACAGCTTCTTCTTCAAACGTGATCGTCGTCGTGGCGACGTAGAGATTGTAGATGGCGCAGATGGAGGCGGCATCGGCGGCGCTTGCTAAACGGAGGCGGAAATTTTGCATGGCATTATCAAAGGGGTAGGGATATATCCTCCGGAAAGCTGTCGACCCCGGCTTCATGTCCCGTGTCTCATCGTCCCTGCACGAAGCCGCAATACGTGCCGATCGCTTCCTCGCTGCGCAAGGCGTTATTATGCCCGGCCTTCTCGAGAATGAGCAGGCGCTTGTCCCGCCCCGGAATCGCATCGAACACGGCCTTGCCCATCCAGGCCGGCGTCATCTCGTCCTTGCCCGCGGCAATCACCAGCGTGGGCGAGCGCACACCGCTGGCAGCGATGCGGTTGTCGACCTGCCGCAGCGACGCGTCCATCTCGATCCGCACGAAAGGCCGGGCATACCAGGGCATCTTCGCGTCCACCAGTTCGGTGGCGCTGGTGGCCGTGGTTTCCAGCACCGTCCCCAGCACCGGCCGCGCCTGCGCCACGTAGGCGGCCATGAAGCTGCCCAGCGACTGCCCATGCACGATCACGCGGCCCGGGTAGCGCGCATTCAGGCTGTCGAACAGGGACAGCGCATCGGCCTTCATGTTTTCCACGGTGGGCGCGCCGCCGCTGCGCCCGTAGCCGCGGTAATCGAAGACGGCCACGTTGGTGCGGCAGGAACCCAGTGTCGCCAGCAGCGTGTCCGCGTGCCGGTCCAGGTGGAACATGTTGCCGCCGAAGTAGAGCACGGTGTTGCGGGCGTCCAGCCGCTCGGCCAGGATCCCGTTCAGCAGCACGCCATCCTGCGCGACGACCGACAGATCGCGCACGGCTTCACCCGCAAAGCGTTTTTCGAGCACCGTGCCCGGCGGATCAGGCCGGATGAAATGGCGTTCTGTAACGCGCATCTGGGTACATCCAGCCAGCGCGGCACAGGCCAGCAGGGAAAGGGCAAGGCAAGGATGATGCATGGGATCTCCTGGGATATACTGATCGTAAATAAATAATCAATTAACTTTAAACGATAATAAATTAATGTTAAACGATAAGTCAATCCACCGTTTGAGCTATCTTGCGCGGGTCCTCGCCGTGGTGCTGGGCCTGATGCAGCTGGCTTATTTTCTGCTGTCCTGGTTTCCGCCCGTGTCGCTGCACGCCGGTTCCGTGGCCATGGCCTTCTATCCGCGCGGCATGGAAGCAGGCGCGGTGGCCAGCCTGGCGCCGGCGCTGCGCTGGACCGGCGCCGCACTCGCACTGCCTGCGCTGCTCGCACTCGGCTACGCGCTGCTGCGCCTGGACCGCATGCTCGGCGCCTGCGTCCAGGGCCGGATGTTCGCGCTGGCCACGATCGGCCACATGAAGGCTTTCACCGGCGCCATCCTGGCGACCCTGGTGCTGACCATCTTCGAGCCCCTGTTGCGCGCCGCGGCCTGGCGTTTCGCGATGGACAGCAGCCCCCAGCATTTCAGCATCGGCGTCTCGTCCGAAGAATGGATGCTGGTGCTGATGTGCGTGCTGTTCTTCGTGCTCGCCTCCCTGATGCACGAAGCGCGCCGGATCGCCGAGGACAACGAGGGCTTCGTCTGATGGCGATCGTGCTGCACCTGGACGTGATGCTGGCCCAGCGCAAGGTCAAATCGAAGGAGCTGGCCCAGTACGTCGGCATCACGGAGCAGAATCTCAGCCTGCTGAAATCCGGCAAGGTGAAAGGCATCCGTTTTTCGACGCTGGAAAAGATCTGCGAACGCCTCGATTGCCAGCCCGGCGACATCATTCGCTACGTGCCCGGCGCCCCCCTTGCCGACGATGACGGCGAGCCCTGAACCATTTTTCCACGACCCAGCGGAGAACCGCATGCCCTTCCAGACCTTGAGCCTCCTGGGCGCCGCACTGGCGCTGTCTACGTCCCCTGCCGCGCTGGCGCAGGACGCCATCGACTGCTCGCAGTGCGCCGAGTGGAACCAGCCGGCGAAGCCCTTCAATATCCACGGCAACGCCTGGTACGTGGGCACCGCCGGCCTGTCCGCCGTCCTGGTCACCGGTCCGCAGGGCCACGTCCTGCTCGATGGCGCGCTGCCGCAGTCGGCGCCGCTGATCCGGAAGAACATCGAAGCCCTCGGTTTCAGGATGCAGGACGTGAAGCTGATCCTGAACTCGCACGCCCATTTCGACCATGCCGGCGGCATCGCCGCGCTGCAGAAGGCGAGCGGGGCGACCGTGGCCCACAGTCCGCATGGCGCGCAGGTGCTGCGCGACGGTACCCCCGGCACCGACGATCCGCAGTACGACCCGAAGGAGCGCTTTTATATTCCCAGGGTCGAGAAGGTGAGGGAAGTGGCCGACGGCGAAACCCTGGCGGTCGGCCCGCTGCGCTTCACCGTGCACTACAGCCCCGGCCACACGCCGGGCGGCACCACCTGGACCTGGCAATCCTGCGAAGGCGGCAAGTGCCTGGACATGGTGTATGCCGACAGCCTGACCGCGGTCTCCACCGATGGCTTCCACTACACCGGGGGTGCCGGCTATCCGGACCGCTCGGCGAGCTTTCGCAAGACCATCGACCGCATCGCCAGCCTGAAGTGCGACATCGTCATCGCCGCCCACCCGGGCTTCAGCGACGTCTTCGGCAAGGCGGCGGCGAAAAGCGCCCAGGTCAATCCCTTCATCGACCCGGATGGCTGCCGCAAGCTGGCCGCCGGGGCAGGGCGCAATCTGGAAGCGCGCCTGCAGCGCGAACGTACGGAAAAGGCCGCGGCCGGCGGCCGCTGAGGCGGTGCGGCAGGCGGCGATTGCTGCCATACTGTCGGCCTCTTGTTCGCAAGCGCTGACAGCATGGCCACCGACACCCGCATCGCCGCACTCCACATCTATCCGATCAAATCCTGCGCCGGCATCGCGGTGCCGGAGGCCGCCTTCCACGTCTCCGGCCTGGTGGCCGGGGGCGTGCACGACCGCGAATGGATGCTGGTCACGCGCGAGGGTCAGTTCCTGACCCAGCGCGAGTATCCGCGCATGGCCTGCATTACGCCGCGCATCGATGGCGACGCCGTCGAGGTCAGCGCGCCTGGCATGCCGCCGCTGCGCCTGCCGCTCGCGCACGATGCGCTGGCGGCAAGCATGACGGTGCAGGTCTGGGATAGCAGCGTGCCAGCCGCCGACTGCGGCGACGCGGCGGCGGCCTGGTTCGCCGATGTGCTCCAGGCGCCGTGTCGCCTGGTGCGCTTCCGCCCCGACGTGCGGCGCCCGACCAGCATCAAATGGACGGGCGGCGTGCCGGCCGAGACCCGCTTCGCCGACGGCTACCCGGTCCTGCTGATCGGCCAGGCCTCGCTCGACGACCTCAATGCGAAACTCGCGCTGGCCGGGCGCGCCCCGCTGCCGATGGACCGCTTCCGCCCGAACCTGGTCGTGAGCGGCCTGGACGCCTTCGAGGAAGACTACCTGGCCTCGCTCTCGGACGGCGGTGTCGCGCTGCGTCCCGTGAAACCCTGCGCGCGCTGCCCGATCCCGGCCATCGACCAGGCCACCGGCATTCCCGGCCCCGATCCGCTCGACATCCTGCAGGCCTACCGCGCCAACCCGCGCATGGAAGGCGCGGTCTGCATGGGCATGAACTGCATCGTCACGGCCGGGGCGGGCGGGACGCTGCGCGTCGACCAGCAACTCGACGCCGCCATTGCATTTTGACGCGATCCTGACCAGCCTCCGGAAGGGAGAAGCGGCGGCTTCAGTGTCGCGAAAACGCCCTTGCGGGGTGATTTTTCGTTTCCAAGCCCGGAAAGATGGCGTAATGTTACGGCTATTGCTGAAAGGAATTTTCAATGCACGAGCCGGATGCGCTGACGCGAGAACTGATGCTGGAGAACGAGACCCTGCGTTCCCGCATGGCGTACCTGCTCGAACAGGCCGAGCGCAACCACTCGATCATGACGCGGCACCAGGCTTTCGACCTGCAGATCGTGGGCGCCAGCTCGTTCCAGGAACTGGTCTCGACCATCTTCGGCACCCTGCCCATCATCTCGGAACTGGACACGGTGACCCTGTCGCTGGTGGACCCGGACGCCGACATCTATACCGTGATGCACAAGCTGGGCGTGGACTACGAAGGCCTGCCCAACCTGCTGTTCTGCGAGCAGGCCGCCGAACTCGGTTTCAAGGCGCCGGAAGGACGCGTGCCGCGGCCGCTGCTGGGGCCCTATGCGCCGTCGCGCCACGGGGCGATGTTCCCGCATCCGCCCAAGGGGCTGCAGAGCGTGGCCCTGGTGCCGCTGCTGCGCAATACCCGCCTGATCGGCAGCCTGAACCTGGGCAGCGCCGACCCGAACCGCTTCACGCCGGCGCTCGGTACCGACTTCATCGAGCACATGGGATCGATCGTCGCGATCTGCCTCGAGAACGTCATCAGCAACGAGATGCTCAAGTTCATCGGCCTGACCGATTCGCTCACCGGCGTCTATAACCGCCGCTACATCGACCGCCGCCTGGTCGAAGAGATCGCGCGCGCGCGCCGTCAGGGCTACCGCATCTCCTGCATGTACATCGACATCGACCACTTCAAGCAGGTCAACGACAGCGTGGGACACCAGGGCGGCGACGACGTGCTGCGCGAAGTGGCCCAGCGCATCAAGGCCGAGCTGCGCATGTCGGATGCGCTCGGACGTTTCGGCGGCGAGGAGTTCGTGGTGCTGCTGATCGATGCCGACCTGGAAAGCGCCAGCACGGTGGCGCAGCGCATCCGCGCCAGCGTGGCGGCGGCGCCGGTGGACATCAGCGGCGGCGACCGGGTCGGTGTGACGGTGTCGATCGGGGTGGCGACGCTCGACGATTTCGAGCGCGACCATGCGATCGAGGGCGTGGCGCAGGACCTGGTGGCGCAGGCCGATACGGCGCTGTACCAGGCCAAGGCGAACGGGCGTAACCGGGTGGTGTCGCTGGCCTAGTCCGGACGCGCGGGCCCTACGACAGGCGGCTTTCGGCGCGGTCGACCGCTTCTCCCACGCCCCGCAGTACCAGCACGTCTCCCGCCAGCAGGAGCGTCGCCGGATCGAAGGACAGGCTCTGGCCACCGCGCCTGAGCGTCGTCACCTCGGCGCCGGTGTCGCCCAGCGCCAGTTCGCCCAGCGCGCGGCCGATCGCCGCGGCACCCTCGCGCAGCGTCACCGAATGCAGGCGCACGTGCGCATGCTCCGGGTCGTCGCTGACATCGCTCGCGCCATGGAAGTAGCCGCGCAGCGAAGCATAGCGCTCGTCGCGGGCCGCCTGCACCCGGTGCACCACGCGGCGCAGCGGCACGCCCATCGTCACCAGCGCGTGCGACGCCAGCATCAGGGAACTCTCCAGCGCTTCCGGAACCACCTCGGTCGCGCCGGCTTTCTTGAGCACGTCGAGGTCGCGGTCGTCGTGGCTGCGCACGATGACGGCCAGGTTCGGCGCCAGTTCGTGCACCAGGTGCAGGACCTTCAGCGCCAGCCGGGTGTCGGCGAAGGTGATCACCAGCGCGCTGGCGCGGTGGATGCCGGCCGCGATCAGGCTTTCGCGGCGCGCGGCGTCGCCGTAGGACACGTTGGCGCCGGCGCTCTGCGCTTCCTGCACCCGCTCCGGATCCAGGTCGAGCGCGTACCAGGGCAGCTTTTCCTCGGACAGCAGGTTCGCCAGGCTCTGGCCGCTGCGGCCGAAACCGGCGACGATCACGTGCTTCTGGGTCTTCATGGTGCGGCTGGCGAGCTGGGTCAGCTGCAGCGACTGCATCATCCATTCGTTGGCCGCGACCTTCATCACGATGCGGTCCATGTTCTCGATCATGAAGGGCGCGAGCAGCATCGACAGCACCATCGAGGCCAGCACCAGCTGGATCAGGAACGGATCGACCAGCTTCGAGCCCATGGCCAGGTTGAGCAGCACGAAGCCGAACTCGCCGGCCTGGGCCAACGCCAGGCCGGTGCGCATCGCCACCCCGTCCGACGAGCCGAAGGCCTTGGCGAGCAGCGCGATGATCGCGAACTTGAGCAGCACCGGGAAGATCACCAGCGCCAGCACCACCCACCAGTGCTGCAGCACCAGTCCGACATTGAGCAGCATGCCGACCGTGATGAAGAACAGCCCGAGCAGCACGTCGCGGAAGGGCTTGATGTCTTCTTCCACCTGATGCTTGTACTGGGTCTCGGAGATCAGCATGCCGGCGACAAAGGCGCCGAGGGCCAGCGACAGGCCGGCCTGCTCGGTGACCCAGGCCAGGCCGAGCGTCACCAGGAGCAGGTTGAGCATGAACAGCTCCTGCGAGCGGCGCTTGACCACCACCGTGAACCACTTGCGCATCAG
The DNA here is from genome assembly GCF_020176695.1 of Massilia sp. MS-15. Taxonomy (GTDB): domain Bacteria; phylum Pseudomonadota; class Gammaproteobacteria; order Burkholderiales; family Burkholderiaceae_D; genus Telluria; species Telluria hydrophila. Next base: position 96,055 of record NZ_JAIWIA010000030.1, read on the forward strand.
CTTCTGGCCGAAGAACAGCAACAGGGCCAGCACCGCGGCCGCCTTCAGCGCCGCCCAGCCGAGCGTCACCGCCAGGTCTTCCGCGGGACGCGACAGCGAAGGAATCATGATCAGGAGCGGCACCACGGCCAGGTCCTGGAACAGCAGGATGCCGATGATGCGCCGTCCGTGCTCGCTTTCCAGTTCGAGCCGCTCGGTCAGCATCTTGACCACGATCGCGGTGGACGACATGGCGAGCGCGCCGCCAAGGGCGAACGCGGCCTGCCAGCTCACGTGCAGGGTCGGCGCCCACCAGGAGATGAACAGCCCGAAGCCCATCGCCGCCACGATGGTGAGCACCACCTGGGCCAGGCCGAGTCCGAACACGATGCGCCGCATCGACTTGAGCTGGGCCAGGGAGAATTCGAGCCCGATCGAGAACATCAGGAACACGACGCCGAATTCGGCCAGCGTATGGGTGGCGGGACTGTCGTCGGCCAGCGCCAGCGCATGGGGGCCGATCAGCACGCCGACGGCCAGGTAGCCGAGCATCGGCGGGAGCTGGAGCATCCGGAAGGCGACCACGCCGAGCACGGCGCAGCCCAGCAGGAGCAGGGTCAGTTCAAGTCCGGAATGCATTATCCCCAGTTAACTATTGGTTATCTTTGTCGTTATCTTTGTCGTGCTTTGTTACGACTGGCAAGTTTTTTGCTTGGCCAATTCGTTTATACTGCCCACATGAGTGTAACCGATGAAAAAATAATGCTGAAAAGTTTTGACGAGGCCGCCGCGCGCCGCGCGCTCGAGCTGGGCCGCGAGACCCTCGCCATCGAAGCGGACGCCATCCAGGCGCTGCATGCGCGCCTGGGCGACGACGACCATTTCGTGCGCGCCGTTGCCCTGCTGTACGGCTGCACCGGCCGGGTGGTGGTCTCGGGCATGGGCAAGTCGGGCCACGTCGGGCGCAAGATCGCCGCCACCCTGGCCTCGACCGGCACGCCGGCCATGTTCGTGCATCCCGGCGAAGCCGCGCACGGCGACCTCGGCATGGTGACCTCGCACGACGTCTTCATCGCCATCTCGAATTCCGGAGAATCCTCCGAACTGCTGGAAATCCTGCCCGTCATCAAGCGCATGGGCACCCCGGTGATCTCGATGACGGGCAAGCCGCATTCGCGCCTGGCCAAGCTGTCCGAGATCCACCTCGACATCTCGGTGGCCAAGGAAGCCTGCACCCTGAACCTGGCGCCGACCACCAGCACCACCGTGACGCTGGCCATGGGCGACGCCCTGGCCGTGTCGCTGCTGGACGCGCGCGGATTCCGCGAGGAAGACTTTGCGATGTCGCACCCGGGCGGCGCCCTCGGCCGCCGCCTCCTGACCCACGTGCGCGACGTGATGCGCAGCGGCGACGCCGTGCCAAGCGTCTCGCCCGACACGCCGCTGACGCGCGCGCTGCTGGAGATCAGCCAGAAGGGCATGGGCATGACCGCCGTGGTCGACGACGAACGGCGCCCGGTCGGCGTGTTCACCGACGGCGACCTGCGCCGCCTGATCGAGCGCGTGACCGACTTCTCGAACATCGCGATCCGCGACGTGATGCACGCGAACCCGCGCCGCATCCATCCGGAACAGCTGGCGGTGGACGCCGTCGCCGTGATGGAGGAATTCCGCATCAACCAGATGCTGGTGGTGGACCATGACGAGCGCCTGGTGGGCGCGCTGCACATCCACGACCTGACCCGCGCCAAGGTGATCTGATGACGCCGCTCCAGCACATGCAGCGCGCCGCGCGCGTCAAGGTCATGATCTTCGATGTCGACGGCGTGCTCACCGACGGCAGCCTGACCTACGGCCCGGACGGCGAGGTCACCAAGACCTTCAACGTGCTCGACGGCCTTGGCATCCAGCTGCTGAACAAGACCGGCGTGCGGACCGCCATCATCAGCGCGCGCAAATCGCCGATCGTGCTCAGGCGCGCCGCCGACCTGGGCATCTCGCACGTCTACCAGGGCATCCACGACAAGCGGGTCGGCTTCAAGGAGCTGCTCGAAGCAACAGGCGTCACGCCCGAAGAATGCGGCTACATCGGCGACGACGTGATCGACCTGCCGCTGTTCACCCGGGTCGGCTTCGCCGTCACCGTGCCCTCGGGCCACCCGGAAGTGCAGCACCGCGCCCACTACGTCACGCAGAACGCGGGCGGCCGCGGCGCCGTGCGCGAGGTGTGCGACCTCGTCATGCGTGCCCAGGGCACCTATGAACAGGCGCTGGCGCCGTATTTCGGCTGACGACGCATGGTCAACTACAAGCGCACCGCCCACCGCTGGAAGCTGCTGGCGATCATGATGATCGCCACCTTCTGCGCCTTCGGCAGCTTCTGGCTGGTGCAGTTGATGGACGACGAAGACCGCGACGCCCGCCTTGGCGGGCCGCTCGACGAGCCGGACTACATCGTCGAGAATTTCTCCTTCGTGCGCATGACGCCCGAGGGCAAGCCGAACTACGTGGTGTCGGGCCGGCGCATGGCGCACACGCCGCAGGGCGACGTGTCGCGGGTCGAGGCGCCGGTGCTGGAGGGCATGGCGCCCGGCCGGCCGCGCATGACCATCGTCGCCAGCCGCGCCGAGATCTATCACGAGGAGCACCGGGTCGAACTGCTCGGCAAGGTCGACATCCAGCGTCCGGCCACGCCCACCAGCGAAGCGCTGCGCGTGCGCACCGAGGCCCTGACCGTCTTGCCCGACGAGGAAATCCTCAGGACCCGGCTTCCGATCGAGATGCAGCTGGGCGCCGCCACCGTGCACGGCACCGGCATGGAGGCCAACAACGCAACCCAGAAGCTGCACCTGGCCAGCCGTGGCCAGATCGTCTATCCGCCCCGCGCGCGCTAGCAGCAGCGCGCGGTTAACCCAGGACCAGCAACATGAAAAAACTCTTCGCCGCCGTCTTCCTCAGCCTGGCCGCCTTCGGCGCCTCGGCCGAGCGCGCGGATTCGCTCAAGCAGGCCGTGATCACCTTCGACACGCTCGACGTGGACGAGGTCACCCAGACCCGCATCCTCACCGGCAACGTGGTGATCACGCGCGGCACCCTGGTGCTCAAGTCGGACCGCGCATTGATGAAGGAAACGCCGGAAGGCTACATGAGCGTGACCCTCACCGCCAACAGCGGCAAGACCGCCACCTTCCGCCAGAAGCGCGACGGCGGCCCCGACCTGTGGGTCGAAGGCCAGGCCCAGCGCATCGAATACGATGACCGCGCCGAACTGGTGAAGCTGTTCGCGAATGCCGAAGTGCGCGAGCTCGAGAACGGCCGCATGAGCAACGAGATCCGCGGTCCCTTCATCTCCTACGACAACCGCAAGCAGGTGGCGCAGGTGCGCAACGACGTCAGCGGCGCCAGCAAGGTCGGCGGCGGACGCGGCACCCTGATCATCGCGCCGCGCCGCAACCCGGCCGCGGCACCTGCCGAGGGTGCCAAGCAATGACGGCAGCATCCGCGGGCTGCAGCACCCTGATCGTCAAGGGCCTGCAGAAGAGTTATGGCAAGCGCCTGGTGGTGCGCGACGTCTCGCTGCAGGTCGACTGCGGCGAGGTGGTCGGCCTGCTCGGTCCGAACGGTGCCGGCAAGACCACTTCCTTCTACATGATCGTCGGCCTGGTGCCGTCGGATGCCGGCACCATCGACATCAACGGTACCGACATTTCCAGCCTGCCGATCCACCGGCGCGCGGTGCTGGGCCTGTCCTACCTGCCGCAGGAAGCCTCGGTGTTCCGCAAGCTCACGGTCGAGGACAACATCCGCGCCGTGCTCGAACTGCAGCACGACGCCAATGGCAAGGCGCTGTCGAAGAACGAGATCAACGAACGGCTCGACACCCTGCTGGCCGATCTGCAGATCGAGAAGCTGCGCGAGAATCCGGCGCTGTCGCTGTCGGGTGGCGAGCGGCGCCGCGTGGAGATCGCGCGCGCCCTGGCCACCAACCCGCGCTTCGTGCTGCTGGACGAACCCTTCGCCGGGGTCGACCCGATCGCCGTGATCGAGATCCAGCGCATCGTGCGCTTCCTGAAGGAGCGCAACATCGGGGTCCTGATTACCGACCACAACGTGCGCGAGACGCTCGGCATCTGCGACCGCGCCTATATCATCAACCAGGGCGCCGTGCTGGCCTCGGGCCGCCCTGACGACATCATCGCCGACGAATCGGTGCGCCGCGTCTACCTGGGCGAGCACTTCCGCATGTAGCCACGAACGCCTCCTGCATGAAACAGTCCCTCCAGCTTCGCACCTCGCAGCACCTGGCGCTCACGCCGCAACTGCAGCAGTCGATCCGGCTGCTGCAGCTGTCCACGCTCGAACTGCATCAGGAAATCGAGCAGCTCCTGCATGACAATCCCTTGCTGGAGCGGCTCGACGATCCGCTCGACCGCTCGGTGCGGCTGCTGGCTGACGGCGCCATCAACAGCGCGCCGGCCAGCGGCGAGGCGCCGCAGCCGGGCCAGGAAGCGGCCGATGCCGGCGCGCCGAAGGAAGGCGAGGGGTTCGAGGACGGCGCCGCCGACGGCGAGCGCGGAGACGGCAGGGAGGGCGATAGCGACTGGGGTGGCGAAGGCGGCGGCGCGCGCAGCGGCGACGACGAGGATGGCCGCCCGCAGCTGGAAGCCGAAGGCATTTCGCTGCGCCAGCACCTGGCCGAGCAGATCCGCCTGACCGGCTGCAGCCTGCGCGACCGCGCGCTGGCCGAGCTGGTGATCGACGCGCTCGACGACAACGGCTACCTGGAAGAGCCGCTCGACGAGATCCATGCGCGCCTGCCGGCCGAGCTCGAGATCGAGATGGACGAGCTGCGCTGCGCGCTGGCGCTGGTGCAGAGCCTGGACCCGGTGGGCGTGGGCGCGCGCAGCGCGGCCGAATGCCTGGCGCTGCAGCTGCGCCGCATGCCGGGCGTGCCGCTGGTGACGCGGCGCCTGGCGCTGACCATCGTCGAAGGCTACCTGAGCTGGTTCGCCCAGCGCGAATACACCAAGCTGAAAAAGGCGCTCGACTGCGACGACGAAGACTTGCGCGAGGTGCAGGCCGTGGTTCGCCAGTGCAATCCGCACCCGGGCGCGGCCTTTGCCGCGAACGTGTCGGACTACGTGGTGCCGGACGTGATCGTGCGCCGCGCCAGGAGCGGCTGGGCGGTCTCGCTCAACCCGGACGTGATGCCCAAGCTGCGCGTGAACAGCCTGTACGCCAGCCTGCTCAAGCAGGGCAAGAGCGAAAGCCAGATGGGCGCGCAGCTGCAGGAAGCGAAGTGGCTGATCAAGAACATGCGCCAGCGCTTCGATACGATCCTGCGCGTCGCCGAGGCGATCGTCGAGCGCCAGCGCAACTTTTTCAGCCACGGCGCGGTTGCCATGCGCCCTCTTGTTTTGCGTGAGATAGCTGATACACTAGGCCTACACGAGAGCACGATCTCGCGTGTGACCACGCAGAAATACATGCTGACCCCGCACGGCATGTTCGAGCTGAAGTACTTTTTCGGAAGCCACGTCGCCACCGAAGCGGGGGGAGAAGCCTCCTCGACGGCGATCCGCGCGCTCATCGCGCAATTGACAGGAGCAGAAGACCCTAGGAATCCTCTTTCCGACAGCAAGATCGCGGAGATGCTCGGGGAACAAGGCATGGTCATTGCGCGCAGGACGGTCGCCAAATACCGTGAAGCGCTCAAGATTCCGCCCGTCAGCCTCCGCAAATCCCTGTAAAGCACCTGCCCACCCCCACCTTGTGGCGCGGGCGGGGCACCTTTCCAAAGGAGTGTGTATGAACCTCACAATCAGCGGCCACCATCTCGAAGTCACCCCCGCCATCCGTGAATACGTTCAGAATAAGCTCGAGCGCATCACCCGCCATTTCGATCACGTGATCGACACCCACGTGTTCCTCGCCATCGATAATCTCACCGAAAAAGAAAAAAGGCAGAAAGCCGAGATCAACCTCCAGGTGTCGGGCAAGATTTTGCATGTGGCCAGCGCCGCGCAAGACTTGTATGCGGCGATCGATACGCTGATGGACAGGCTGGATCGACAGGTTCTGAAACACAAATCCATGTTGCAAGACCATAGCCACGTGGCGCACAAGCGCCTTCCGGACAACGGAGAAGCTGCCGCCGCGTAAAGACGGGCTGTAGCCACCAATCGCAAGGGCGTCGGAGGGACGCCCTTTTTGCTTTCCGCAAATCATCAGTTGTTACTTTTCAGTGCTTCGGTTTGGCGCTGGACTTCTGTAGAATGCATGTCTTTTCGACCACAGAAGCCCATCATGACCGACACCGTCCTGACCCGCGTCGCCAACCGCACCGGCGTCATTACGCTGGACCGCCCGAAAGCCCTGAACTCGCTCTCGCTCGACATGGTGCGCGCCCTGAGCGCCATCCTGCTGCAATGGAAGGAGGATGCCGGCGTCGAGGCGGTCGTGATCACCAGCAGCAGCGAGAAGGCCTTGTGCGCTGGCGGCGACATCCGTTTCTTTCACGAAATGGGGCGCGTCACGCCGATGGGCGGCAGCGCGCTGCTGGAAGATTTCTTCACCGAGGAATACGCGCTGAACCACCTGATCCACTTCTATCCGAAGCCGTATATCGCGGTGATGGATGGCGTGGTGATGGGCGGCGGCATGGGCATCGCCCAGGGCGGCCCGGAGTGCGGACTGCGCATCGTTACCGAACGCACGAAAATGGCCATGCCCGAGGTGAACATCGGCCTGTTCCCGGACGTGGGCGGCAGCCACTTCCTGTCGCATGCGCCGGGCCAGCTGGGCCAGTACCTGGGCTTGAGCGGGCTGACCATCGGCGCCGCCGATGCGCTCTACGTGGGCCTGGCGGACGTGTTCGTGCCGGGCGCCGAGCTGGGCGCGCTGATGGCGCTGGTGGAAGCGACACCGGGCGCGCAGCTGCCGCAGGCCATCCGCGACTTCGCGGCGCCGTTCGCCACCCAGGCGGGAACGAGCGAGCTGCAGGCCCAGCGCGGCGTGGTCGACGCGCACTTCGGCGCGGCCTCGGTGGGCGCGATCATGGCCTCGCTCGAGCGCGACGAGAACCCGTTCGCGCAGAAGGCGCTCAAGGCCATGCGCCAGCGCTCGCCCCTGATGATGTGCGTGACCCACGAACTGCTGCAGCGCGGCGCCGCGCTCGGGGTGGCGGACTGCCTGCGCATGGAACGCAACCTGGTGCGCCGCAATTTCGAGCACGGCGAAGTGCTGGAAGGCGTGCGCGCGCTGGTGATCGACAAGGACAACCAGCCGCGCTGGAATCCGCCGACGCTCGAAGGCGTGACGCAGGAGATGGTGGACCGGTTCTTCGAGCCGGTGTGGCCGGACCATGCGCATCCGCTGCGCCACCTGGCCTGACAGCTGTTCTTCGTAGGGTGGGCAGATTCCTGCCCACGCGGTCAAGCAGCACAAGATCTGCCGGCCCGGCTGATTGACAGCCAACGATCGCCGCGTGGGCGGAGGACCGCCCACCCTACGCGACGGATCAGGGCCCGCAGGCCGTATTCCCCCGCGGCGTGCTTCTGGGTCAAGGACCGCAGGCCGTATTACCCCGCCGTGTGCTTCGGCTGCTCCCGATGCCGGACGATCACCCGCTCGCTCTGCCCGAAATACGCCCCCAGCCGCTCCGCCATGTACACCGAGCGGTGCTGCCCGCCGGTGCATCCCACCGCTACCGTCAGGTAGGACCGGTTATCGGTCTTGAAGGAGGGCAGCCACTTGGCCACGAAGGCGCGGATATCCTCCAGCATCTCGGTCGCGCTGGGCTGGGCGTCGAGGAAGTCGATCACCGGCTGGTCGCGCCCAGTCAGCGGGCGCAGCGCCAGGTCGTAGTAGGGGTTCGGCACCGCGCGCACGTCGAACACAAAGTCCGCGTCCAGCGGCACGCCCACCTTGAAGGCGAAGGACTCGAAGAACAGGGTCAGCGGCGCGTGCTGGAGGTCGGCCAGTTCCTTGACCCAGGCGCGCAGCTTGTTGGCCGACAGTTCCGAGGTGTCGATCACGTGGCCCAGGTTCTCGATCGCCGACAGCCGCTCGCGTTCCTCGGCGATGCATTCGATCAGGGTACGGCGCGAGGCCGGGTTCTCGCCGGGGCGCAGTTCGTGCGACAGCGGATGGCTGCGCCGGGTCTCGGAAAATCGCGCCACCAGCGAGTGCGTGCTCGAGGTCAGGAACATCACCTTCAGGCTGTGGCCTTCTTCCTTCAGGCGGCGCACGCTCACCGGCAGTTCCACCAGCGATTCGGCACTGCGCGCATCGACCGCGACCGCGATCCTGTCGGTGCCCTTCTCGCTGACCGCGTCGACCAGGGCCGGCAGCAGGGCCGGCGGCAGGTTGTCGACGCAGTAGTAGCCTGCGTCTTCCAGGACATTCAGGGCAACCGATTTGCCCGAGCCGGAAATACCGGTAATGAGGACGATGTGCATGGCCGGGATGATAACCCAAACCTGCCGCGCATTGCGGACCTAGTCGCCGCTCATCGCTTGACGTTGCCGCTCCATGAATTCCTGCAGCGTGTCGATGCCGCGCAGCTGCAGGATGGTATTGCGTACCGCCGCTTCCAGCAGCACCGCGATGTTGCGGCCGGCCGCCACCGGAATGACGACTTTGCGGATCGGCAGGCCGAGCACATCCTCGGTCGGGTGGTGGAAGGGCAGGCGCTCGACTTCTTCGTCGAGCGTGCCGCGCTTGACCAGGTGGACGATCAGCTTCAAGCGCATCTTGCGCCGCACCGCCGTCTCGCCGAAGATCGCCTTGATGTCCAGCAGGCCCAGGCCGCGCACTTCCAGCAGGTTCTGCAGAAGCGGCGGGCAGCGGCCCTCGATCATGTTGGGCGCGATGCGCGAGAATTCCACCGCGTCGTCGGCCACCAGGCCGTGCGAGCGCGAGATCAGTTCCAGCCCCAGCTCGCTCTTGCCCAGGCCCGATTCGCCGGTGATCAGCACGCCCACGCCCAGCACGTCCATGAACACGCCGTGCATGATGACGCGCTGCGCCAGCTTCTTGGAGAGATAGACGCGCAGGAAGTCGATCACCTGCGCCGCCGGTAGCGGGGTCGAGAACAGGGGAATGTTCTGCTCGTCGCAGATGGCGAGGATGTCGGGCGGGGTTTCCAGGCCCTGCGCGATGATCAGGGCCGGCGGGCCGCCGCCGATCAGTTCGCCGATCACGTGGGTACGCGAGCTCGATTTCAGGCGGTGGTAGTAGTTCAGTTCCTGGTGCCCGAAGACCTGGATCCGGCCGGGGTGGATCAGGTTCAGGTGGCCGACCTGGTCGGCGGCCGAGGCCGCGTCGCCCGCGATCTGCCGCTCGCCGCCAGGGAAACCCGCGAACCAGCCCAGTTGCAGGCTGTCCCGGTTATCGTCGTACAGCCTTTGGATGGTCAGCGGGGTCTGCAGCATGGGCATGGCATCAGGACGCGGCGACATTGCCGCGTAGATAGTCTACTATGAGTCAGCCCAGGGCCTGCAGGCTCGGCTGCCAATTGATGATGCGCTCGTGGACCGATTTCGGGTCCGGGTCGGTGGCCAGTGCCTGGCGCACGGCTTCGTCCGAGAACAGCTCGGCGATCTCCGACAGGATTTCCAGGTGCTGCTGGGTGACATGGTCCGGGATCAGGAGGAAGAACAGCAGGCTGACCGGCTGGCCGTCGGGCGATTCGAAAGGAATCGGTTCCTTCAGGCGAACGAAGGCGGCCAGCGGCGACTTCAGGCTCTTGGAACCCTTGATGCGGCCGTGCGGCACCGCGACCCCGTGGCCGAGGCCGGTGGAGCCGAGGCGTTCGCGCGCGAACAGGTTGTCCGAGACGGTCGAACGCGCGATGCCGCAATTGTTTTCGAAAATCAGGCCGGCCTGCTCGAAGGCGCGCTTCTTGCTGGAGACTTCCAGGTCGAGCTGCACGTTCTCGAGTGAGAGGATTTTGCTTAGGTTCGTCATGACTAGTGTGCGATGCACAGGGTAGCTGCTTGCGAGGCGGAATTATAGGCCTGTTTCAGGACAGTGACATTTGATTTCGCATCTGTACAGGCATACAGTCAAGCAGGCAGGGAAAGTGTGGCGGAAGCATCCGTTTCTCCATGGAAAGCAGACCTGCGGAAAACGCAATTTCTTAAACGAAATCCCACCCAAACCGTGGCAAACGCGGCGCACCGGGCCGTGCGCCGTCTTTTCCCCGTATTCTGCCTGTTTTTTGATCGGGCGTTTCGGCTGCCGTTCACGTGGCGCGCAAGGCCGGCGGCTGTGGCTGAAAACGCACAGCCCGCCGCTTACTGGCGTGCGCCGCGCAGGTTGCCCGGCATGCCGGTGCTGAAATTGGCGCGCCAGGGGTTGATGTCCAGGCCGCCGCGGCGGGTATAGCGTGCATACACCGCCAGCTTGGTCGGCCGGCACTGGCGCAGCACGTCCGTGAAGATGCGCTCGACGCACTGTTCGTGGAATTCGTTGTGCTCGCGAAAGCCGATCAGGTACTTGAGCAGGCCTTCCTGCTCGATCTGCGGTCCCACGTAGTGGATCTGCACGCTGCCCCAGTCCGGCTGGCCGGTGACCAGGCAGTTCGATTTCAGCAGGTGCGAGACCAGGGTTTCCTCGACCGGTGCCTCGTGCATGCTGGCCGACAGCAGCTGCGGCGCGGGCTGGTAGGCGTCGATCTCGATGTCGAGGCGGTCAAGCAGGGTGCCTTCCAGTTCGCCCATCCTCAGGCTGCCGAAGGCGTCGGGCGTGGTGAGCGCCACGTGCACCGGCGCGCCGAAGGCGCTTGATAAGTCCTGGCGCAGCAGTTCCACCAGTGCGTCGGTGCCGGCCAGGCGGGTCTGGTTGAACGAGTTCAGGTACAGCTTGAACGACTTCGATTCGACGATGTTGGGCGAGTCGGCGGGCGCCGTGATGGTGGCGATCGCCACCTGCGGCTTGCCGCGCATGTTCAGCCACGACAGCTCGTAGGCGTTCCAGATGTCGACCCCGAAGAAGGGCAGGCGGGTGCCGGCGCCCAGGCCGATCTCTTCGCGCTTTTGCAGGCGCGGGATCGGGAACAGCAGTTCGGGAGCGTACTGGCTCTGGTAGGCGGAGGATTTACCGAGTGGCGATTGGTCAGGAGTATTCATGGCAACAGGGGCGCTTGTGGCGCCCGTAGGGTGGCCGGCTGTGCCGGCCCCGCGTTCAGGTTAGCTTGCATACCGGCGGCCCGGGTAGGGCCGCGGTACAAAAATGGGTCGTGCTTATGCGCCCAGGAACAGCTTGTAGACCGGGTTGGCGCTCTCGTCCCAGTAGCGGTAGCCGAGGGTGGCGAGGAATTGCCGGAATTCGTCCATCTCGGCGGCCGGCACCTGGATGCCGACCAGGATGCGGCCCACGTCGCCGCCCTGGTTCCGGTAGTGGAACAGCGAGATGTTCCAGTTCGGCGCCATGCTGTCCAGGAAGCGCATCAGGGCGCCGGGCCGTTCGGGAAACTCGAAACGATACAGCAATTCGTCTTGCGCCAGTGCGCTTTTTCCGCCCACCAGGTGGCGGATGTGCAGCTTGGCCATCTCGTCGTGGGTCAGGTCGAGGGTGCGGAAGTCGTGCGACTCGAAGGTAGCAGCGAGCAGGCCCGACTCGCTGCGGCTGCCGACCTGTACCCCGACGAAGATGTGCGCCTCGCGCGCATCGCTGATGCGGTAGTTGAACTCGGTGACGTTGCGCGGCCCGACCAGCGCGCAGAAGCGCCGGAAGCTGCCGCGCTGCTCGGGGATGGTCACCGCGAACACGGCTTCGCGCGATTCGCCCAGCTCGGCCCGTTCGGCCACGAAGCGCAGGCGGTCGAAGTTCATGTTGGCGCCGCAGGCCACCGCCACCAGGGTCTCGCCCCTGACCGGTTCGCGCGCCATCTGCGAACGTTCCACATAGGCCTTGGCCCCGGCCACCGCCAGCGCGCCGGCCGGCTCGAGGATGCTGCGGGTGTCCTGGAACACATCCTGGATCGCGGCGCAGATCGCGTCGGTATCGACCAGGACGATCTCGTCGACCACCTGCTGCGCCACGCGGAAGGTCTCCACGCCCACCTGGCGCACCGCGGTGCCGTCCGAGAACAGGCCGACGTCGTTCAGGGTCACGCGCTCGCCGGCCTTCAGGCTGCGCGCCATCGCGTCCGAATCGACGGTCTGCACCCCGATCACCCGGATGTCCGGACGCACCGCCTTGATGTAGGCGCCCACGCCCGCGATCAGGCCACCGCCGCCGATGGCCACGAAGACCGCGTGGATCGGGCCCGCGTGCTGGCGCAGGATCTCCATGCCGATCGTGCCCTGGCCGGCGATCACGTCGGGGTCGTCGAAGGGGTGGACGAAGCTCAGGCCCTGCTCCTTTTCGAGCAGCAGCGCGTGGTGGTAGGCGTCGGTATACGACTCGCCATGCAGCACCACTTCGACGCTGGCGCCGCCGCGCGCCCTGACCGCATCGACCTTCACCTGCGGGGTGGTGGTGGGCATCACCACCAGCGCGCGGCAGCCAAGCCGGCTCGCCGACAGGGCCACGCCCTGGGCATGGTTGCCGGCCGAGGCGCAGATCACGCCGCGCCGCAGCGCTTCCGGCGCCAGCTGGGCCATCTTGTTGTAGGCCCCGCGCAGCTTGAAGCTGAACACGCTCTGCATGTCCTCGCGCTTGAAGTAGATGCGGTTGCCGATGCGCTGCGACAGGGTGGGGGCGTATTCGAGCGGCGTTTCTTCGGCCACGTCGTAGACGCGGGCGGTCAGGATTTTCTTGAGGTAGTCGGTAGTCATGGTCGGCAATCGGTTTGCAGGGCCGGCGGGGAATGGGGCCGGCGGTCCGGACGACGCACACTGACTGGCTCGGAGGGTGACCGGCGCGTGTCGTGGCGATACGGCTGGCCGGGTGGGCTGCGGCGTATCGTGTCGTTACGATGAGTGATCCTCATTATAATGGACACCCGTCGTCCTTGCCCAAGACCCCTCTCCGATGATCGAATCCGCCGTCCTCTGGCTGCTCAACGTCCTTGCCGCGCCGGCCGTCGGACTGACTTCCATCTTCATCATCAGCTTCGTCTCGGCCACCCTGCTGCCGCTCGGGTCGGAGCCGGCCGTATTCGCCGTGGTCAAGGCCAATCCGGCCATGTTCTGGCCGGCGGTGCTGGTGGGCACGCTCGGCAACACTCTGGGCGGGGCGGTCGACTACTTCATCGGCTACCGCGCCAAGATCGCCTTCGCCAAGGAGCGCCAGAGCCGCTGGTTCGGCTGGCTCAAGAAATACGGGGCCAAAACCATGCTGCTGTCCTGGCTGCCGGGCGTGGGCGACCCGCTGTGCACCCTGGCCGGCTGGCTGCACCTGCCGTTCTGGCCGAGCGTGATGTACATGGCGATCGGTAAGTTCGCACGCTACGTCAGCATGACCGTCGTACTGCTCTACATCCCGGACGGCTTCTGGAAGACCCTGGGCGACTTCTTCGAACGCCTGATCGGCTAATGGCTGTGCTAGAGTGTAATATTTGCAACAACCGAACCCGCGCTTACCACCATGGCCGATGTCACCCCGCTGCGCTCGAACGGCGCCCCCGCCGCCCGTGTCGATATCACCTTTGTCGCCGAGGGCTACCTGGCCAGCGAACGCGACAAGTTCCTGGCCGATGCGGCCCGCTTCCTCGACTACATGTTCAACTCGGGCAACGCCGCCCTGAACACGCCATTCTCGCAGTACCAGGACTACTTCAATGCCAACGCCCTGTTCGTGGCCTCGAACCAGTCGCGCTGGGACGTCACCTCGGGCATGGCCGACACCTATTTCAAGGCCAATACCTACCTGGCCGACGGACGCCTGGTGTACGGCGACAGCGCCAAGGTGTACGACACGGTACGCGCCAGCCTGCCGCAGAATGCGCAGGACATCACCATCATCCTGGTCAATTCCAAGGCCTACGGCGGGGCCGGCGGCTCGCTGTCCTGGGTCACTACCGGCAACCTGTCCTCGGCCGAGATCCTGCTGCATGAACTGGGCCACAGCGTGGCCGGCATGGCCGACGAATACGTCGATGCGGCGCTCGGTTCCAGCCCCCTGAACGGGCCGCTGCGCCTGCCGAACGTCACCAGTGAAAAGGAGTCCCCGCCCTGGGCGGCCTGGCTCGGCTACGAGGACAGCCTGGGGAAGGTCGGCGTCTACGAAGGCGGCTACTACCGCTCCAGCGGGGTCTGGCGCGCTACCCAGGATTCAAAGATGCTGCACCTGGGCCAGCCCTTCAATGCGCCGCAGAAGGAGGCGCTGGCGCTGAGCTTCTACCGCCTGGCGGGCGACTACCTGGCGCTCGACGCGCGCATTCCCGGCCTGTACATCGCCGATGTGCCGGACCCCACGCGCCTGGCCTATACCTGGAGCCGCGACGGCGCCGTCCTGTCCACCGACTACCGCTTCGACGCCTATGGCGCCAGCCTGCATGGCAGTGGCGCGCAGCTCACCCTGTCGACGCGCGACGCCACTGGCCTGATCCGCACGGGCCTGGACGGCACGCGCCAAAGCGAGAGCGTGACACTGCAGGGGCAGGTGGTCGACATGGCCGGAGACCATGCCAGCATCGCCGACGGCGGCCGCCTGTTCCGCTTCGATGGCGGCAGCAACACCGTGTCCTTCCAGGCCGGCGCCGCCGCCTCCTATGTCGATGGCGGCAACGGGGTGGACACCCTGATGCTGGGACTGGCGCAGGGGCAGTTCACGCTGGAGCAGCTGGCCACCGGCACCTGGTTGCTGGGCGGCGCGGCGGCGCCGCTGCTGGCGCTGCGCAACGTCGAGTTCATCCAGTTCAGCGACACGCTGCGCGCGCTGGCCGAGCTGGTGTTCGGGGCGGGCGGCAACGACTACCTGCATAACCGCCCCGCCAGCGAAGTGGTGGATGGCGGCGCCGGCACCGACCTGCTGCGCTACGGCGGCGCACGCGCCGGCTTCGTGGTCGAGAAGAGCGGGGGCGGCTTCACCGTCACCGACCGCGCCAGCGGCGCGGCCGACGTCCTCGCCAGCGTCGAGCGCCTGCTGTTCGACGATGCCGTCATCGCGCTCGACATCGACGGCGTCGGCGGACAGGTGTACCGCCTGTACCAGGCCGCCTTCGACCGCGTGCCCGACAGCGGCGGACTGGGCTACTGGATCGCGGCCATGGACGGCGGCTACAGCCTGCACGAGGTGGCAAAGCTGTTCATGGATCAGAACGAATTCAGGGCCCTGTATGGCAGCGCTACCAACAATGCCCAGATCATCGACAAGCTGTACCAGCACATCCTGCACCGGCCCGGGGACAGCGGCGGCACGGCCTTCTGGCTGGACATCCTGGACCAGGGCAAGGCCGACCTGGCCGCGGTGCTGGCCGCCATCAGCGAAAGCCGGGAAAACCAGGATGCCGTGGCCAGCCTGATCGGCGACGGCTTCGCCTACACGCCCTGGGGTTGAGCATGGAAGGCAAGGACATGGACAAGCCGTCGAAGGCGCCCAGCCTGCTGGTGCTGGCGCTGATCCTCGTTGCGCTGGCCGTGTTCGGCTTCTTCGGCGCCAGGATGATGCTGAGCAAGCATGCGGCGAATACCGAGCAGCAGCTGGCCCTGGTCTGGCCGGGGCTGGCACGCCTGCCGCAGGGGGAGCGCAACTTCCTGGTCGAGCTCGCGCTGACCTGCAATGTGTCGGCGCGTCCGGCGACGCGGCCCGAGGTGGTCGAATGCCTGCGCTCGGTGAGCGGCGGGGCGCAGTCGGAGACCGGGGCGCGCCTGGAGCGCCTGCTCGGCCAGGCGCCGGCGCCGTAAACCGCTTGCCCGCAGGTCCTTTGCAGTTCTGCCGCCAAGGGCAAAGGAACGATGCACGAAGGCGGGTTTGTGCAAAGGAAATTTTGTACTGACAGTGCTTGCCAGCATTTTCTTGCGCGGGTGCTTGTGCTTTTTGCTTCGGCGCCGGCATGGTGCATCGCAATAAGCTAGAATGAACGTCCTTCGGACCGGTCCGACCGACGCTAGGCAATCCATGAACGCGCCCGTACACATCCATACCCTGCTCGCCGACAACGCTCCCGCGCGCCTGCGCGAAATCCCGTACAACTACACCTCGTTCTCCGATCGCGAAATCGTGATCCGCCTGCTGGGTGAGTCGTCCTGGCGCCTGCTCGACGCGCTGCGCGGGGCGCGCCAGACCGGCCGTTCGGCGCGCATGCTGTACGAAGTGCTGGGCGACATCTGGGTAGTGCGCCGCAATCCCTACCTGCAGGACGACCTGCTGGACAACCCGAAGCGGCGCCAGAAGCTCATCGACGCGCTGCACCACCGCCTGGCCGAAGTCGACAGGCGCCGCCTGACGGTCGATGCGGCCGACGGCGACGGCCAGGGCGCCGCCGCGCGCAGCGCCGCGGTCGAACAGCTGCTGGCCAGCGCGCGCCAGGCGGTGGACGATTTCGCGCGCGAATTCCGCGAGACCTACGACCTGCGCAAGCGCGCGAAGCAGGTGCTGGGCGCCTATACCGACAAGCGCAACATCCGCTTCGACGGCATGCACCGCGTGTCGCACGTCACCGACGCCACCGACTGGCGCGTCGAATACCCCTTCCTGGTGCTGGTGCCGGACAGCGAGGAAGAGATGGCCGGCCTGGTGAAGGGCTGCATCGAACTGGGACTGACCATCATCCCGCGCGGCGGCGGCACTGGCTATACCGGTGGCGCGATTCCGCTGACGCCGATGTCGGCCGTGATCAACACCGAAAAGCTGATTCAGCTGGGCGAGGTCGAGATGACGCGCCTGCCAGGCGTGGACCGTGAGTACGCCACCATCCATACCGGCGCCGGCGTGGTGACCCAGCGCGTCTCGCAGGCCGCCGAAAAGGCCGGCTTCGTGTTCGCGGTGGACCCGACCTCGGCCCACGCTTCCTGCATTGGCGGGAACATCGCGATGAACGCGGGCGGCAAGAAGGCTGTCCTGTGGGGCACGGCGCTCGACAACCTGGCCTCGTGGCGGATGGTCGATCCGAACGGCGACTGGCTCGAAGTCACGCGCATGGACCACAACCTGTCCAAGATCCACGACGCGCCGGTGGCCACCTTCAAGCTCGAATGGACCCATCCGGCTACGCGCGGCGCGACCAAAGGCGAGCCCTTCCGTACCGAGACCCTGACGATCGAAGGCAAGCGCTTCCGCAAGGAAGGCCTGGGCAAGGACGTCACCGACAAATTCCTGGCCGGCCTGCCGGGTATCCAGAAAGAGGGCACCGACGGCCTGATCACCTCGGCGCGCTGGATCCTGCACAAGATGCCGAAGTTCACCCGCACCGTGGCGCTGGAATTCTTCGGCCAGGCGCGCGATGCGATTCCGTCGATCGTCGAAATCAAGGATTACCTCGACAGCCTGCCGAAGAACGGCGACCCGGCCTTTGCCACGCTGCGCCTGGCCGGCCTGGAGCACCTGGACGAGCGCTACCTGCGCGCGGTCGGCTACGCCACCAAATCCAAGCGCGGCGTGCTGCCCAAGATGGCGCTGTTCGGGGACATCGTCGGCGACGACGAGAACGCGGTGGCCATCGCCGCCTCGGAAGTGGTGCGCCTGGCGAACACCCGGGTCGGCGAAGGTTTCGTCGCCGTGAGCCCGGAAGCGCGCAAGAAATTCTGGCTCGACCGTGCCCGCACCGCGGCGATCGCGCGCCATACCAACGCCTTCAAGATCAACGAAGACGTGGTGATTCCCCTCAACCGCATGGGCGAGTACACGGACGGCATCGAGCGCATCAACGTCGAGCTGTCGATCAAGAACAAGCTGCAGCTGGCCGGCGAGCTGCGCACCTATCTCGCGCAGGAGCACCTGCCGATCGAGAAGAGCGACGACGCCACCGGTGATACGGTGGACCGCGCCGAGATCCTGGGCGACCGCCCGCAGCAGGCGGTGGCGCAGGTAGCGCAGGTACAGGCGCGCTGGAGCTTCATCCTCGCCAACCTGGATGCACCGCTGCGCGACGTGCGCGGCAAGCTCGATGAGCTGGGACTCGACCACCTGAGCGCGACGCTGGACGGTCGCATCGGCAGCCAGCCGGCGGCAACCCTGTTCGACGTGGTGCAGGACCATACGATCCGCGTCTCGTGGAAGCAGGAACTGCGCGCGCCGCTGCGCCAGATCTTCAACGGCGCGGCCTACAAGTGCATCCTCGACGAGTGTTCGGCCATCCACAAGCGCGTGCTGCGTTCGCGCGTGTTCGTGGCCCTGCACATGCACGCCGGCGACGGCAACGTGCACACCAACCTGCCGGTGAACTCGGACGACTACGCGATGCTGCAGGACGCCCACCAGGCCGTCGAGCGCATCATGAAACTCGCCCGTTCGCTGGACGGCGTGATCTCGGGCGAGCACGGCATCGGCATCACCAAGCTCGAGTTCCTCACCGACGACGAGATCCGCGAGTTCCGCGACTACAAGGAGCGCGTCGATCCGGAAGGCCGCTTCAACAAGGGCAAGCTGCTCCATACGACGGCGGTGTCGGCCGACCTGCGCAACGCCTACACGCCGTCGTTCGGCCTGATGGGCCACGAATCGCTCATCATGCAGCAGAGCGATATCGGCGACATCGCCAACAGCATCAAGGACTGCCTGCGCTGCGGCAAGTGCAAGCCGGTCTGCACCACCCACGTGCCGCAGGCGAACCTGCTGTATTCGCCGCGCGACAAGATCCTGGCCACTTCGGCCCTGATCGAGGCTTTCCTGTACGAGGAGCAGACCCGGCGCGGCGTCTCGATCCGGCATTGGGAAGAATTCGAGGACGTGTCCGACCACTGCACCGTGTGCCACAAGTGCGTCACGCCGTGCCCGGTGAACATCGACTTCGGCGACGTCTCGATGAACATGCGTAACCTGCTGCGCAAGATGGACAAGCGCAGCTTCAAGCCGGCCAACCGGGCCGCCATGTTCTTCCTGAACGCGACCGACCCGACCACCATCAACGCCACCCGCAAGCTGATGGTCGACTGGGGTTACAAAGCCCAGCGCCTGGGCAACCAGATGCTGCGCGGCCTGGCCAAGCCGCAGGTGGAAGCGCCGCCCCCGACCACCGGCAAGGCGCCCGTGCGCGAGCAGGTGATCCACTTCATCAACAAGAAAATGCCGGGCAACCTGCCCAAGAAGACCGCGCGCGCCCTGCTCGACATCGAGGACGACAAGGTCATCCCGATCATCCGCGACCCGAAGAAGACCACGGCCGACACCGAGGCCGTGTTCTACTTCCCCGGCTGCGGTTCGGAGCGCCTGTTCTCGCAGGTGGGCCTGGCCACCCAGGCCATGCTGTGGGAAGTGGGGGTGCAGACCGTGCTGCCGCCGGGCTATTTGTGTTGCGGCTACCCCCAACGGGGCGCCGGACAGTATGACAAAGCCGAAAAGATGGTGACGGACAACCGCGTGCTGTTCCACCGCATGGCCAATACGCTGAACTACCTCGACATCAAGACGGTCGTGGTGTCGTGCGGAACCTGCTACGACTCGCTGGCGAACTACGAGTTCGACAAGATCTTCCCGGGCTGCCGCCTCATCGACATCCACGAATACCTGATGGAAAAAGGGGTGAAGCTGGAAGGCGTGAGCGGCACCCGCTACATGTACCACGATCCCTGCCACACGCCGATGAAGATGCAGGACGCGCTCAAGACCGTGAACGCGCTGGTCTCGACCTTCGATAACGTGAAGATCGAGAAGAACGAGCGCTGCTGCGGCGAGTCCGGCACCTTCGCCGTGAGCCGCCCGGACATCGCGACCCAGGTGCGCTCGCGCAAGCAAGCCGAGATGGAGCAGGGCGCGGACAAGCTGCGCGCGGACGGCTTCGACGGCCAGGTCAAGGTGCTCACCAGCTGCCCGTCCTGCCTGCAGGGCCTGTCGCGCTACAATCACGACGCCGGCACGACGGCCGACTACATCGTGGTCGAGATGGCGCGCCACCTGCTGGGAGAAAACTGGATGCCCGACTACGTGGCGCGCGCCAACAACGGCGGGATCGAAAGGGTGCTGGTATGAAGGAAGTGTTGCGGGAGCCCGGCTGCGAACTGTGCGAGCTGGCCGTGCCCGTGGTATGGCAGGGAGAAAAATTCAGCGTCATCCTGGTCGACGATGTGGCTTACCCGGGCTTTTGCCGCGTGATCTGGCGCGAGCACGTGCGCGAGATGAGCGACCTGGCGCAGGCCGACCGGCTGCTGCTGAACGATGCCGTCTACCGGGTCGAACAGGCGATGCGTGAAATCATGCAGCCGCTGAAGGTCAACGTGGCCAGCCTCGGCAACGTGGTGCCGCACCTGCACTGGCACGTCATTCCGCGCTATGCGGACGATGCGCATTTCCCGGCGCCCGTATGGGCCCAGGCCGTGCGCCAGACCGATGCGGCGGCGCTGGCCGCGCGCCGCGCGCTGCTGCCGGCGCTGTCCGCCGCGATCGCCCACCGTTTCCAGGAATAAGAGGAGCCCCATGCACAACCCAACCGACATCGCCGTGCGCCAGAAATCGCGCGTACTGGAGATCGCCTTCGACGATGGCACCCGCTTTGCGATACCCTTCGAGCTGATGCGCGTCTATTCTCCCTCGGCCGAGGTGAAGGGCCATGGCCCGGGCCAGGAAGTCCTCCAGCTCGGCAAGCGCGAGGTTGGCATCCAGGGCGTGGAGCCGGTCGGGAACTATGCGATCAAGCCCCTGTTCGACGACGGCCACGAGAGCGGCATCTTCACCTGGGATTATCTCTACAAGCTGGGCAGCGAGCAGGATGCGCTGTGGGGCCAGTACCTCGAGCGCCTGCATGCGGCCGGCTACGAAGGCGACAGGGGGCGCGACCCCGGCACCATGATGCCGGGAGCGGCGCCCGCATCCGGCTGCGGCCACCGCCACTGACCCAGGGTGCGCGGCTGCGCCCTGGGCGCGTTCGGCGCCCCTTTCAGCAGCGCCAGAAAACAAAAAGGCACGTCGACGACGTGCCTTTCGCATTTGCCCTCCCGTGGAAGGCAGGCCCTGGCGAATCAGGCCTGTGGCTGGATGTTCGCTGCCTGCTTGCCTTTCGGGCCGGCAGTGATGTCGAAGCTCACGCGCTGGTTTTCAGCGAGCGACTTGAAGCCTTGTGCATTGATGGCCGAGAAGTGTGCAAACACGTCTTCGCCGCCGCCGTCCGGGGTGATGAAGCCGAAACCTTTTGCATCGTTAAACCACTTTACAGTGCCAGTCGCCATGGTAATTCCCTCTCGAAGTTTGTCTGTTTTATTGCGTTGTCGGCGCAACCAGGAGGTTCGGGACCAGCGGCGTGCTCAACATTGCAAAAATGATTATAAACACTAATTTTCAAAAGTGAAGCGGGAAATCAATCGTGCATGGCACTTTTTTGCAGCATGTTAGGCGTACGCCGTTCTGGCTGTCGCTGGCATCGCGGCCGGGGCCGGCGCGTGACACATGGCCGAGCTTGTATAATGTGACAACCCCTCATCCGCAGGCACATATGACCAATACCACCCACTTCGGCTACAAGACCGTCGCCGAGGACCAGAAGGTCCAGGAAGTCGCGAAGGTCTTCCATTCTGTCGCATCGAAATACGACGTCATGAACGACCTGATGTCGGCCGGCCTGCACCGGGCCTGGAAACTGTTCACGATCGCCCAGGCGGGCGTGCGGCCCGGCTTCAAGGTACTCGACATCGCCGGCGGCACCGGCGACCTGGCCAAGGCCTTCGCGAAACAGGCCGGACGCACGGGCGAAGTCTGGCTCACCGACATCAACGAGTCGATGCTGCGCGTGGGCCGGGACAGACTATTGAATAAGGGCCTGGTGACCCCAACTCTGTTGTGCGACGCCGAGAAGCTGCCTTTCCCGGACAATTACTTCGACCGCGTCAGCGTGGCTTTCGGGCTGCGCAACATGACGCACAAGGACCAGGCGCTGGCCGAGATGCGCCGCGTGCTCAAGCCCGGCGGCAAGCTCCTGGTGCTGGAATTCTCGAAGGTGATCGCGCCGCTGCAAAAGCCTTATGACCTGTATTCGTTCTCGGTGCTGCCGTGGCTGGGGCAGAAGATCGCCGGCGACGCCGAGAGCTATCGCTACCTGGCGGAATCGATCCGCATGCATCCGGACCAGGAAACCCTAAGGGCGATGATGCTCGATGCGGGCCTGGAGCGGGTCCAGTATCACAACCTGACGGCCGGTGTGGCGGCACTGCATACCGGTATCAAACTGTAAGGAAGCAGAGATGAAAAAAATCGTGGCAACGATGGTACTGGCAGTCACCGCGCTGTCGATGGTCGCCGAGGCCAGCGCGCGCCCGATGGGTGGCAAGCGCTCCTTCGGCCGCCAGTCGCAGCCGGTGAAGCAGATGCAGGCGCCAGCCCCCGCCCCGACGCCGGGCATGCAGCCGCAGCGCGCACCGGCGGCGGCGCCGGCCGCCGCCGGTGCCGCCGGTGCCGCCGCCGCGCAGGCCAAGCGTCCAAGCATGTGGAAGGGCATCCTCGGCGGCGCCCTGCTGGGCCTGGGCCTGGGCGCGCTGCTGTCGCACTTCGGCATCGGCGGCGCGCTGGCCAGCGCCATCTCGGCGATCCTGATGATCGGCCTGTTGGCCCTGGCGGTGCTGTTCGTGGTGCGCATGCTGCGCCGCAAGGACACCCCGGCCAATCCATCCTTCGGCGGCTATGCCAATCCGGTGCCGGCCGGCGCCGCGCCGCATGGCCATGCGGGCGCGGTGGCGACGCCGGAAATCGGCTCCGCCCTGCGCCAGCCGTCCGCATTCCAGGGCCAGCCAGGGCAGGGCGGCGTCTCGCTCGGCAAGCCGGGCGCGGTACCGGCGGCAGCGGCCGCGCACAGCCAGTGGGGCGTGCCGTCCGACTTCGACCAGGACGCCTTCCTGCGCCATGCGAAAGCCTCGTTCATCCGCATGCAGGCCGCCTGGGACCGCGGCGACACCCAGGACCTGCGCGAATTCACCACGCCCGAGGTCTTTGCCGAACTCAAGCTGCAGATCCAGGAGCGCAACGGCGCCAGCGACTTCACCGACGTGGTGACGATCGACGCCCAGCTGCTGGGCATCGAGACCACCGCCACCGATTACCTGGCCAGCGTGCAGTTCAACGGCATGATCCGCACCGCCCCGAACGCGCCGGCCGAGCCCTTCGTGGAAGTCTGGAACATGTCGAAACCCCTGTCGGGCCAGGGTGGCTGGGTGCTGGCCGGTATCCAGCAGATTGCTTGATCGCTGGGTAATTATTTTTCGGTAAAGCTTCGTGCTGCCGGGTTTGTGACTGGCAAACTGGTAAGATCGAACCGCCCGACCTAGCCGGGCGGTTTTTTTTCATTAACGTGTGCTGCCATGTTCCCGAGTTCCACCATGCTGGCGACGCCCGCCGTCGCCGCGATCAATCATCTGCTGGCCCAGGAAGCCTGGGCGCGCGCCGCGCTGGCGCGCCATGCCGGCAAGCTGGCCTGCATCGACCTGGGCCAGTTCGCGCTGCGCGTGCGCGTGGCGCGCGACGGCATGCTGGAAGCCGCCGGCGGGGAAGAGACCGCCAGCGTGAGCATCCGCCTCAAGCTGGCCGACCTGCCCCTGCTCCTGCAGAACCGCGAGCGGGCTTTTTCCTACGTCAAGATCGAGGGTGACGCCGAGTTCGCCAACACCCTGTCGACGCTGTCGAAAGACTTGCGCTGGGATGCCGAGTACGACCTTGAGCGCGTGCTGGGACCGCTCGGCGCGCGCCGCCTGGTGGGTGGTGCGCGCGGCGCGGCCGAGGGCGTGCTGGGCGGCGGCCGACGGCTGGCCGGGAACCTGGCCGAATTTCTGCTGGAAGAGCGCCCGGTGCTGGTGCGGCCGGCGGCCGTGGACGAATTCGCGGCCGACGTCGTGCGCCTGCGCGACGACGTCGAGCGCGCCGCCAAGCGCATCGCCCGCCTCGAGCAGCGACTGGCACCTGCACCTGCACCTGCACCTGCACCAGCAAGCGTGATACTGAGTCCGGATAACTGATGATATTGAAATTCCTGCGCCTGCTGAAAATCCTTGCCGTCGCGACCAAGTACGGTCTCGACGAAATCGCCGTCACCAGCCTGCACGCGCCGCGCACCGCGCGCTTCATGAACACGGTGTTCTTCTGGCGCCGCATCACCTCGCCGCGCGCGATCCGCCTGCGCCAGGCACTGGAAGAGCTCGGCCCGATCTTCATCAAGTTCGGCCAGGTGCTGTCGACCCGGCGCGACCTGATGCCGCCCGACATCGCCGACGAGCTGTCGCTGCTGCAGGACCGGGTGCCGCCCTTCGATTCGGACCTGGCGATCGCCCAGATCACCGAAGCCCTGGGCGCCCATCCCGACCAGCTGTTCGCCAGCTTCGACCGGGTGCCGGTGGCCTCGGCCTCGATCGCGCAGGTGCACTTCGCCACGCTGAAGGACGGCACCGAGGTGGCGGTCAAGGTGCTGCGTCCCGGCATGCGCAAGACCATCGACGAAGACCTGGCGCTGATGGACATGGCCGCCCGCCTGATCGAGAAGGTATGGGCCGAGAGCCGCCGCCTGAAGCCGCGCGAAGTGGTCGCCGAATTCGACAAGTACCTGCACGACGAGCTCGACCTGATGCGCGAAGCGGCCAACGCCAGCCAGCTGCGCCGCAACTTCGCCAACTCGAACCTGCTGATGGTGCCGGAAATGTACTGGGACTATTGCTCGAGCAGCGTGATCGTGATGGAGCGCATGCGCGGCATCCCGGTGTCGCAGATCGACCGCCTGGCGGCCGAGGGCGTCGACCTCAAAAAGCTCTCGAGCGATGGCGTCGAGATCTTTTTCACGCAGGTTTTCCGCGACGGCTTCTTCCATGCCGACATGCACCCGGGGAACATCCTGGTGTCGGTGGAGAAGGAAACCTTTGGCCGCTACATCGCGCTCGACTTCGGCATCGTGGGCACCCTGAACGACTTCGACAAGGACTACCTGTCGCAGAACTTCCTGGCCTTCTTCCGGCGCGACTACAAGCGGGTGGCCGAGGCCCACATCGAATCGGGCTGGGCGCCGCGCGATACCCGCGTCGACGAGCTGGAATCGGCGGTGCGCGCCTGCTGCGAGCCGATCTTCGACCGGCCCCTGAAGGACATTTCCTTCGGCCAGATCCTGCTGCGCCTGTTCCAGACCTCGCGCCGCTTCAATGTCGAGGTACAGCCGCAGCTCGTGCTGCTGCAGAAGACCCTGCTCAACATCGAGGGACTGGGACGCCAGCTCGATCCCGACCTCGATTTGTGGAAGACGGCCAAGCCTTACCTGGAGCGCTGGATGAGCGAACAGGTCGGCTGGCAGGGCCTGGTCGAGCGCCTGCGCGCGGAAGCGCCGCGCTACGCCCATATCTTCCCGCAACTGCCGCGCCTGCTGCACCAGACGCTCGAGCGCCACGCCCACTCGAGCATGACGACGCAGAATGGCCATCAGGTCGCCAACGCCGACCTGATGGTGGCGCTGCTGGTCGAGCAGCGCCGCACCAACCGCCTGCTGGCCTTCCTGGGCGCGGTGGTGGTGCTGGTGGGCAGCCTGACGGCCGGCTATTTCGTGCTGCATGGCGGCTGATCCACCCGGCTTTGCCAGCCGCGATCCGCTCAGTCCGCAATTCTGGGACGAGCGTTTCGCCCGTTCTTTCACTCCCTGGGACCGGGGCGGCGTGCCGCAGGCGTTGCGCGACTTCGTGGCGCGCAACCCGGCGCCGCTGTCCACCCTGATTCCCGGCTGCGGCAGCGCCTACGAGCTGGCCTTCCTGTGCGCAGCCGGCTGGGATGCGCTCGCGATCGATTTCGCACCCGAGGCGGTGGCGCGCGGCAGGGCGCTGGCGGGCCAGTGGGGCGCGCGCGTGGTGCAGGCGGATTTCTTCGCCTGGCAGCCGTCGCAGGCGCCCGGCTTCATCTACGAGTGCGCCTTCCTGTGCGCACTGCCGCCGGCCATGCGGGCGCAGCTGGCGGCGCGCTGGGCCGCCTTGCTGCCGCCGGGCGCCCTGCTGGGCGGCTTCTTCTTTTTTGACCAAACGGTAAAAGGCCCGCCTTTCGGCATCGACAGGGCAGGGCTGGCGGCCTTGCTGGCGCCTTGCTTCGATCCCGTCGAGGATGCGCCGGTGGCGGATTCCATTCCGATCTTTGCCGGCAAGGAGCGCTGGATGCTCTGGCGGCGCCGCGCCTAGCCGGCGTCATGCGCCGCCACGGCGCGGCATCAGAAGGTATCGATCGTGGTCGATATCGTCCCGACCAGGCCGATCTTCTCGGCCGATTCCGCAAACCCCACCAGGACCTCGGCGCGGGTGCCCATGCCGCGGTCGAGCACCTCGGTCCAGTACGCGAGTTCCGCCACGCTTGCCGAGCGTCCCAGGCCGACCTGGTACAGGTGCGCCACGAAGGCCGCGTTGCTGGCCTGGCCAAGGCGCTGCTGCGCCTCCGTCGACTGCAGGAAGTTGTCGGCGATCTCGCGCATGCCGAGCCCGGCCTCGGCGCAGCCGAGCCAGAAGTTGATGCCGTCCTCGTCCACCTGGCGTCCGAACATCGTGCTGTACAGGCGTACCAGCATGGCGACATCGCTGCCGTTGAACGAGACGTCGGCCGCTTCCATGCCGGCTGCCGCGAAACGCAGGGTTTCGACGTTGGCGATGGTGTCGGCGCCGGCGCTAGCCTGGGCGCGGTGGCTCAGGACCAGGTTGCCCTGCGCGATCCGCATGCTGTAGTCGGCCAGGCTGGCGCCGGCCAGGCGCACGGTATCTTGGCCGCTGCCCCCGTCGAGGTAGTTGGTGCCGGTGCCGCCGAAGAGCAGGTCGTTGCCTTCGTCGCCGAAGATGCGGCTGTTGCCGCCCGTGCTGCCGAGGATATCGTCGCCGCCTCCCCCATGCAGGATGCCGTTGCCGGTGCCCAGCATGATGCTCTGGCTGGCGCCGTCGCCCCATACCGCCTGCGCACCGTTGCCCGTCACCGTGGCTGCGCCGACGATGGCCGCGAACGCGACGTCCTGCAGGGCGATGGCCGTGCCGGCGGACAGGGCGCGGGTGTCGATCACCAGCGCCGCCAGGGGCGCGTCCGGCGCGTGCGGCGTGCCGGCGATGACGAGCGGGGTGGCGCCGGCTTGCGCGGAACTGGCCGGCCGCAGGGTCTGTACCAGCAGCGGCGCGTCGGATGCGATCCCGGACAGGAAATCGCTACCGCCGCCGACCATGTTCAGCTGGTCGCGCGAGCCGGTCTCGGTGTGCAGGGTGATCTCGCGGATCAGGTCCGTCAGCGAGGCGCCGGCGGCTTTCGGTGCGCCGTCGCCGATCACCTGCAAGCCGTAGCCGACCGGCAGCTGTGCGCTCAGCACGGGTTGGCCGCCACGGGATGCCAGCGGGATGTCGGCCACCGTGTTGTTGCCGACCTGTTCGTGACGGGTGTCGATGACGATCGGGATATCCAGCAGGCGCGCGCTGCTGCCATCGGGCTGGTCGACGGTGCCGATCCGGATCTCGACGCCGTCCACGGTGTCGTGCACGACCGGCGGCCGCTCGTCCACATCCGTGACCGCCACCGTCAGCATCTGGCTGGCGCTGCCGCTGGCATCGGTGGCCGTGACCTCGACCAGGTAGCTGTTGTCGCGTGCCTGGCCGCCGGGGATTTCGAAGTCGGGCGCGGCAGCGAAGCGCAGTGCTCCGCTCAAGGCATCGATCGTAAACAGGGCGGCGTCGGCGCCGCCGCTGATCGAATAGGTGACGGAGCCGAACGCTTCCGCCCGCACGGTGGTGACGGCCGTCGTGTTTTCCTGCACGCTGGCGTGCGCCGTCGCCAGTCCACCGTCGCTGGTGATCACGGGGGCCATCACGGCGACGCCGCCCGGATCGGTGATGCTGCCGTTGACCAGGCCGTCACTGTCGAAGATGCCGCCGTCGACCAGCTCGAAGGTGATCCTGGTCTTGCTGCCCACCGTCGTGACCGATTTGGCCAGGTTGGTCCACTTGCCGCTGATGTCCTGCTTGAAGTAGCTGTTGACCTTGAGCGCAGCGTCGACGTAGATGCTGATCTCGACCGCTGCTCCCAGCACCACGTTGCCGATCGTGAAGTCGAACACGCCGAGCGGCAGCTTGACGTTACGTGGCAGGCCGCCCGGGGCGGGCGCACTGCTGACCGCGCTCAGCGTCAGGCCGGGATCGACCGCCAGGGTGGCATACGGCGCGCCGCCGACCACGGTGGGCAGCGATGCCACATTGATCTGGGCACTGTCGGCAATGCCGTCGCCGTTGCCATCGCCCGCCGTGCCGAATGCGCCCGGCACCGCGTCCTCGATCGAGTTCGGGCGGCCGTCGTTGTCCAGGTCGCTGTCGTCGCGGTCGGCGGTGCCGTCGCCGTCGAGGTCCGCGAGCACGCTGATGCGCAGTGCCTGGGTGTCGATGCCGCCCTTGCCATCGCTGACCTTCACGTCGACTTCGTACACGTTGTCGCGGCCGGCATCGGCCGGCTGACCGAACACCGGGGCGGTGCGCAAGCGCAGCACGCCGGTGCTGCCGTCGATGTCGAACAGGGCGCTGTCCGCGCCGCCGATGATGCTGTACGAGAGCGCGTCGCCGTCCGGGTCGCTGGCCGTCACGGTAGCCACCACGGCCTGCCTCTCGGCCATGGCGATCTCGGCGCTCGTTCCGCCGCCCCGGTTGGTAATCACCGGTGCCGCGTTGAATACCACATTGAAGGCCCCGAGGTTGGCATTGGCCGCCATGGCATTGCCAGCCAGGTCGACGACCTGTCCGCCGGCCAGGCCGATGGTCCAGCTGCCGGCATGCTGGCTGGCGGACCAGCCCGCAGCCGGCGCTGCGATGGTGTAGGTGGCGATGCCGGTCTGCGAGTCGAAGCTCGCGCCCAGCACGGCGAGCGTGCCAACCGTGCCGGGACCGGTGACGACCAGGTCGCCCGCGCCCAGGCTGGCGGCGTCGATGCCCGCGGATGCATCCGCAAGCGCAAGGCCGATGGTGAAGCTGTCGTTCCCGCCCGGTTGGTTCAGGGTCGGGCGCAGCACCGGGCCGGCGGTGGGCGCGACGGTATCGATGCGCAGCGGCGCCGCGTTGGTGCCGGCCGCACTGAGATTGCCCGCCTGGTCGGTCTGGCGCAGCCGCAAGGCGCCCGCGGCGTACAGGCCGTCGGCCAGCGTGAAGCTGGTGCCGCTGCCGGCGCTCCAGCTGGCGCCGCCATCAAGGCTGTACTCCCAGCCGGCGGCGTCCGGCGCCAGGCTCACGTCGACCGTGGCATTCCTGGTGACGCCATCGCTGGCGCTGGCGCCGGTGTCGAGGGCCAGTGCAAAGCCCGGGGCCGAAACGGCCGTGTCGACCGTGATCGGCGCCGCATTGGCGGCGGCGGCGCCCAGGTTGCCGGCGATATCGGTCTGGCGCACCTGGACCGCTCCGGCCGCGTAGGTGCTTGCGGCGAGCGTGAAGCTGGTGCCGCTGCCGGCGTTCCAGCTGGTGCCGCCATCAAGGCTGTACTCCCAGCTGGCGGCGTCCAGCGCCAGGCTCACATCGACCGTGGCCGCGTTGGTGATGCCGTCGCTGGCGCTGGCGCCGGTGTCGAGCGCCAGTGCGAACGCCGGCATGCCCACGCTGGTGTCCACGGTCAGCGCCGTGCCGCTGGCCGTGCTTGCGCTCAGGTTGCCGGCGATATCGGTCTGGCGTACCTGGATCGCGCCTGCGGCATAGCTGCCTGCGGCCAGCGTGAAGCTGGTGCCGCTGCCGGCGCTCCAGCTGGCGCCGCCATCAAGGCTGTCCTCCCAGCTGGCGGCGTCAAGCGCCAGGCTCACGTCGAACGTGGCCTCCCTGGTGATGCCGTCGGTGGCACTGGCGCCGGTATCGACGGCCAGGACGGAGCCCGGTGCAGCGACGTTCGTGTCGACCGTGACCGGCGCCGCGTTGGTGGCGGCGGCGCTCAGGTTGCCGGCGATATCGGTCTGGCGCACCTGGATCGCACCGGCCGCGTAGGTGCTTGCGGCCAGCGTGAAGCTGGTGCCGCTGCCGACGTTCCAGCTGGCGCCGCCATCGGTGCTGTACTCCCAGCCAGCGGCATCCAGGGCCAGGCTCACGGCGACCGTGGCATTCCGGGTGACGCCATCGCTGGCGCTGGCGCCGGTGTCGAGGGCCAGTGCAAAGCCCGGGGCCGAAACGGCCGTGTCGACCGTGATCGGCGCAGCGTTGGCGGCGGCGGCGCCCAGGTTGCCGGCGATATCGGTCTGGCGCACCTGGACCGAACCGGCGGCGTAGGTGCTTGCGGCGAGCGTGAAGCTGGTGCCGCTGCCGGCGTTCCAGCTGGCGCCGCCATCGGTGCTGTACTCCCAGCCAGCGGCATCCAGGGCCAGGCTCACGGCGACCGTGGCATTCCGGGTGACGCCATCGCTGGCGCTGGCGCCGGTGTCGAGGGCCAGTGCAAAGCCCGGGGCCGAAACGGCCGTGTCGACCGTGATCGGCGCCGCGTTGGCGGCGGCGGCGCCCAGGTTGCCGGCGATATCGGTCTGGCGCACCTGGACCGAACCGGCGGCGTAGGTGCTTGCGGCGAGCGTGAAGCTGGTGCCGCTGCCGGCGTTCCAGCTGGCGCCGCCATCAAGGCTGTATTCCCAGCTGGCGGCGTCCAGCGCCAGGCTCACGTCGACCGTGGCCGCGTTGGTGATGCCGTCGCTGGCGCTGGCGCCGGTGTCAAGCGCCAGTGCGAACGCCGGCATGCCCACGCTGGTATCCACGGTCAGCGCCGTGCCGCTGGCCGTGCTTGCGCTCAGGTTGCCGGCGATATCGGTCTGGCGTACCTGGATCGCGCCTGCGGGATAGCTGCCTGCCGCCAGCGTGAAGCTGGTGCCGCTACCGGCGCTCCAGCTGGCGCCGCCATCGGTGGAGTACTCCCAGCTGGCGGCGTCAAGCGCCAGCGTGAGCTGTACCGTCGTATCGCGGGTGATGCCGTCGCTGCTGCCGGTGCCGGTATCGGCGGGCAGGATGAGTACCGGGGCCGCAACGGCGGTGTCGACCGTAATGGCCGTCGCATTCGTGGCCGCCGGGCTCAGGTTGCCGGCGATATCGGTCTGGCGTACCTGGATCGAACCGGCCAGGTAGCTGCCTGCCGCCAGCGTGAAGCTGGTGCCGCTGCCGGCGTTCCAGCTGGCGCCGCCATCGGTGCTGTATTCCCAGCCGGCGGCGTCGAGCGCCAGCGTGAGCTGGACCGTCGTATCGCGGGTGATGCCGTCGCTGCCGCTGGTGCCGGTATCGGCGGGCAGGGTGAGGACCGGCGCCGCAACGGCGGTGTCGACCGTGATGGCCGCCGCATTCGCGGCCGCCGCGCTCAGGTTGCCGGCGATATCGCTCTGGCGCACCTGGATCGCGCCGGCGGCGTAGCTGGCGGCCGCCAGCTTGAAGCTGGTGCCGCTGCCGGCGTTCCAGCTGGCGCCGCCATCGGTGCTGTATTCCCAGCTGGCGGCGTCAAGCGCCAGCGTGAGCTGGACCGTCGCATCGCGGGTAATGCCGTCGCTGGTACTGCTACCGGTATCGGCGGGCAGGGTGAGTGCCGGGGCCGCAACGGCGGTGTCGACCGTGATGGCTGCCACGTTGGTGGCGGCGGCGCTCAGGTTGCCGGCCACGTCGGTCTGGCGCGCCCGGATCGTTCCGGCCGCATAGGTATTGGCTCCCAGCGTAAAGCTGCTGCCGCTGCCGGCGTTCCAGCTGGTGCCGCCATCGGTGCTGTATTCCCAGCTGGCGGCATCAGCAGCCAGGCTCACGTTGACCGTGGCGTTCCTGGTGACGCCGTCGCTGGCGCTGGCACCCGTGTCAGCAGCCAGCGCCAGCGTTGGCGCCGGCACCTGGAGATCGACCGTGATCGCGGCGCCGTTCTGCGCCGCTGCGCTGAGATTGCCGGCGTGGTCGGTCTGGCGCACCAGGACGCTGCCGGCGGCATAGGCGCCTTGCGCCAGCACGAAACTGGTGCCGCTGCCGGCGTGCCAGTCGGCGCCGCCGTTGCTGCTGTATTCCCAGCTTGCCATCTCGGCCGCGAGGGTGACGTTGATGGTGCCGGCGGCCGTCACGCCATCGGTGGCGCTGGCGCCGGTGTCGCTGGCCAGGGTCAGCGATGGCATGGCCACGCTGTTATCCATGACGAAGCTCTGGTTGGCGCCGGTCGGACTGGTGTCGAGCAGGGCGTTGCCGCCGCTGTCGCGGATGTCCTGCGCGGGCGCGAAGCCGAGCGAGACGGTCGCGCCATCGAGACCGGCCAGGTCGCCGCCGGCCACGGTCACGTAGTAGCTGGACCCGTCGATGGCGTCGACCCGGGTAACGGAAGCGGTGCTGCCGTGTACCCGGAGATCGGCCGCAGCGAGCGCGACCGCCTCGCTGAAGCTCAGCTTGAAGCGCAGCGTGTCGGCGTTGGTTTGGCTGGCCAGCGGCGTGGCGCGCTCGATCGCGGTCAGCAAAGGAGACTGGGTGTCGCCCGACAGCGTGAGCGTGTTGCTTGCCAGGTTGGCCTGCTGATCGGCATTCGTGAACTTGCCTGCTGCCACCGACAGCGACACCGTCAAGGACTGGGCGGCGTCGGGCGTGAACAGGGCGGTGTACACCTTGTCGTCCAGCGGATCGGCGCTCAAGCTGCCCAGCGAGCCGCCGCTCGCCTGCACGTCGAGCGCGTCGAAGCCGTGCGGCTTCTGGCTGAAGGTAAAAGTGATCGTGACGCCCTGGCCGGCCTTGAGGGCGCCAGGAGTGGCGGAGATCGTCAGCGTCGGCGGGGCCGAGATGGTGGTGAAGTCGAAGCTTGTGTTGTCCGCAATGCCGGCAAAGGCGTTGTTCGACAGGTCGGTCACGGCGCCCTGGTCGATCCGGATCGCGTAGGCGGTGCTGTAGGCGAGCGTTGCGCTTGGATTGAGCGTGAGCGTATTGCCCGCAATGCTGACCTGTCCGTTGCCCGTGCCCTGTGCGCTTGCGACATCGAAGGCTTCGACCACCGTCCCGGTGCCGACATGGATCAGCTGGATCTTGCCCGTGCCGAATTTGATGGCCTCGTTAAAGCTCAGCTGGGGCGACACGTCCGTCGCCACGGCGGTGGCATTGTCGTGTGGCGTGAGCGCCTGCAGCACGGGCGGGTCGGTATCGGCGCCCGTCATCGAGAAGCTCACCGGCGTCGAGACGCCGCCGTCGCCATCGCCCAAGGTGAGGCTGAAGACGCGTGTCCCTGCCGACGGCGCGGTATAGGTGAGGTTCTGGAGCAGGTAGCTGAGATAGGAAACGTTGGCGTTCGGATGGAAGTCGATACGCAGCGACCCCGGCGTGGGGATGCTGATCGTGCCCACTTCGGCCATGCCGGGCAGGCCGGCTCCGCCCCAGGCCGCCAGGTCGACGTACAGCTTCTCGCCGGCGGACAGGATGCCATCGGCCGACGCCTGGTCGGTGCCTGCCATGACGATGCTCATGTCGGTGACGAAACGGCCGTCGGTATTGCCGCTGTTCTGGGTAATGAGCAGGTAGCCGCCAGCGAAATCGGCGGAGTCCGGGTCGCTCACCGAGACGTTGTCGGGCGTGATGTAGGCGAGGTCGGTCACCGGATCGGCGCTGCCAGGAACAAATTGTCCCTCGTAGCCGTGGAGGTTGACGAGGATAGGCCTGTCGTTCACGCCATTGACGGTGACGGTCAGGGTGGCGCTGCCCGAGCTGCCTTCGGCATCGGTCGCGGTGACGGTGAAGCTTTCGGTCCTGTTCGCGGCCAGGGCGTCGATGGCCCCGTTGTTCGGGACGTAGGCGTACGCGCCATCACTGCTGCGCAGGTAGAGGGTGCCATAGGCACCGGCCTTCGACAGGTTGTAGGTGATGCCGTTGACGACCTGGTTGCCGGCCTGGCCGCCCGTGATGCCATAGGCAAGTACGGCTTTGTCGTCCGTGGCGCTCAAGCTGCCGGTCCTGGTGGGGAGCGTGTCGGGGGCGGCCGTATCGGTGTAGCTCAGCGCTGCCGGAGCGGCAAGCACGGGCGGCGTGTTGAGCGGTTCGAAGAAGGTGGTGCCCCACGGCGTGATGGTCGTGTCGTACGAACCGCCGTTGGCAGGGAAATTCTCGACCCACAACACGCCCCCGTCGGGCGCCCCGGTGGCCGTGCTATACGTGCCCGCCTTTGCCGTCGTTTCGGCCAGGATGGTGCCGGACTTGTTGACGATGACGGCGCGTGAAACGGTTCCGCCCATGTCGTTGGCGTCGGTCAGCAGGAAATTGCCGTTGGCGAGCACCTCTGCCTTCGGCGAGAATTTCGACAAGAAATTGCCGATCCGAACTGGCGAGCCGGTCACGCCGGCCGACGAAGCCTTGATCGCGTACACCTCGTCCGTGATGTGGGTGGTATAGAAGAACCAGAAATCGGTGCCGTCGAACACCATGTCGCCCTCCAGTCCGGTGGCCTGGAGGACCGTGCCCGCACTCGTCTGCACGCCGGTGCTGCTGACGTAGGTGAGTGCCATCCCGTCATAGACGCTGTTGCCCTTCCTGGCCGCGTACAGGAAGCCGCCGCTGCCATCACCCGCGGCTTCCACCCTGATGATACCGTTGATGCCCGATAACAGCTGGGCCGACTGGCCCGGCATTGCCGCACCGTTCAGGTCGTAGCGGGTGTAATAGTGCCTTTGGTCGGTGTCGTTGAACCAGGTAACGAGGAAGCCGCCATCCTTCAGGTCGGCAACGTCGAAATAGCGTGCGTACCCGCCAGCGGCAGGCAGGGCGATATCGCCCGACACCGCCTGGCCATTACTGTCGAATAAGCGGAAATGGGGAGGGGTATAGGGAGGGTTGCCATCGCCCCGATCGTCCACCACCACCACGAACCGGTCCTGGCCGACGGCGGCGATTTTCACTTCCACACCAGTCATGTCGGCCGTGAAGCTCAAGGGCACCGTCGTCATGGCGCCGCCTTGCGCGGTCAAGGTCACGAAATAATTCTTGTCGCCACCAAGATAGTCATTCCACAGGACGACGGATTTATTTCCGTTGCCAAGCAAGATGCTGCCGAACACAGCACTATCAATGCCGGCGGAATTCTCCACCGGTTTAGCGGTGCCCAGCGATAGGGAAGCGGATTGGCCGGACATGGATTGGGTGAACAGATCGCTTGGCATAGGAAGAGGATGGGCTGGTGAAGGGGGGCGACACGGTGGCTTGTTGCGCCAAGTAAAAACTATAGCTTTGGCGCAAGTTTGACCACAAGAAATTCCGTCTCTACATGACTTTCATCGCGAAGATTATTCCGCGCGCATAGTTGCGCTGCAAAAAAGTGACGATTGAAAGGAATAAATGTCCTGGCGCGCTGCTTGTCAACGTCTTGACCAAAAGAAAAAGCCCGCATCAGCGGGCTCCCAAGTACAGCGTTCTTTTACGGACCAGCGGCGGTGCAGCACCGCGCAATCTTCTGTTTCTTCTTAACTATGGGCAGCAGAACTTGCCTACCGCCATCATGTTCGGAGAAAAATGCTATTTAATCACCCAGGGTGTAACTTGAGCAAATGAAACTCTTGCGATCGATGAAGAAAAACAACACCTGACACCCTGCCATGTGCCAGTTAGCTGCCGATCGGCCACCCGGTGCCGCTGGAACCGGCAAGCCTGCTCGCAAAAGCTTTATAATTCAGGGTTTTGAAGATTTTTGCGGAGTATCAGATGCCGATCTACGCCTACCGCTGCGATGAATGCGGTTTTACCAAAGATGTGCTGCAAAAAATTTCTGACCCCGTCTTGAGCGTGTGCCCGTCCTGCGGCAAGGATGCCTTCAAAAAACAGGTGACCGCCGCCGGCTTCCAGCTGAAGGGAACGGGGTGGTACGTGACGGACTTCCGCGGCGGCACGCCGCCTGCCACTGGTAGCGCCGCCGCCAATGCGGCGC
Organism: Massilia sp. MS-15; assembly: GCF_020176695.1. Lineage (GTDB taxonomy): Bacteria > Pseudomonadota > Gammaproteobacteria > Burkholderiales > Burkholderiaceae_D > Telluria > Telluria hydrophila. The sequence continues at coordinate 131,881 of NZ_JAIWIA010000030.1, forward strand.
CGGCAGCCCCGGCAGCGGCCGCCGACAGCGGCAGCGCGGCCAGCGCGCCAGCCCCGGCCGCGACGCCAGCGGCGTCCGGCGACAAGAGCGCAAGCTGATCGGGGCGGGCATGTTTCATGACGTTGCGGCCCTGGGCCGCGGCGTGAACAAGAACAAGAGAATTCGATGCGCAAATATTTCCTGACCGGCTTGCTGGTCCTGGTACCCCTGGTGATCACGGTCTGGGTGCTGAGCGCGATCATCAGCACGCTGGACCAGTCGCTGCTGTTCGTGCCGGAATCCTGGACGCCGCAGGCCATGTTCGGCCGTAACATCCCGGGCGTGGGCGCGGTGCTGACGCTCGCCATCGTCTTCCTCACCGGCCTGCTGACAAACAACCTGGTCGGCCGCTACATCGTCCGCCTGGGCGACCGCATCATGAAGCGGATTCCCGTGGTCAGCTCGCTGTACGGCAGCGTCAAGCAGGTGTCCGACACGCTGTTCTCCTCTTCGGGCAACGCCTTCCGTACCCCGGTGCTGATTCCTTATCCGCACGCGGATTCCTATACCATCGCCTTCCTGACCGGCGTGCCGGGCGGCGACGTGAAGAACCACCTGGTGGGCGATTACGTCAGCGTGTACGTGCCGACCACCCCGAACCCGACCTCGGGCTTCTTCCTGATGATGGAACGCAGCAAGGTCGTGGAACTGAACATGTCCGTGGACGCGGCACTCAAGCACATCGTTTCGATGGGCGTTGTCGCTCCCGAGTAAATCACAACGAATCAACCAACCTGGAACGAAAACCATGACCTCCATGCGTACCAACTACTGCGGCCTCGTCACCGAGGAACTGCTGGGCCAAACCGTCAGCCTGTGCGGCTGGGTGCACCGTCGCCGCGACCACGGCGGCGTGATCTTCATCGACCTGCGCGACCGCGAAGGCCTGGTGCAGGTGGTCTGCCACCCGGACAACGCCGAGGTGTTCAAGGCCGCCGAGCACGTGCGCAACGAGTACTGCCTGCGCATCACCGGCACCGTGGTGAACCGCCTGGAAGGCACGGCCAACGCCAACCTGAAGTCCGGTAGAATCGAGATCAACACCTCCCAGCTCGAAGTGCTGAACGCCTCGGTGCCGGTGCCGTTCCAGCTGGACGACGACAACCTGTCGGAAACCACCCGCCTGACCCACCGCGTGCTCGACCTGCGCCGCAACCAGATGCAGCACAACCTGCGCCTGCGCTACAAGGTGTCGATGGAAGTGCGCAAGTACCTCGACAACCTGGGCTTCATCGACATCGAAACCCCGATGCTGACCAAGTCGACCCCGGAAGGCGCCCGCGACTATCTCGTCCCGTCGCGCGTCAACCCGGGCAACTTCTTCGCGCTGCCGCAGTCGCCGCAGCTGTTCAAGCAGCTGCTGATGGTCGCCAACTTCGACCGCTACTACCAGATCACCAAGTGCTTCCGCGACGAAGACCTGCGCGCCGACCGCCAGCCGGAATTCACCCAGATCGACTGCGAGACCTCGTTCCTGACCGAGCAGGAAATCCGTGACCTGTTCGAAGACATGATGCGCGTCGTCTTCAAGAACGCGGCCGGCATCGACCTGCCGAACCCGTTCCCGGTGATGGACTTCGCCACCGCCATGGGCTCCTACGGTTCGGACAAGCCGGACATGCGCGTGAAGCTGCAGTTCACCGAACTGACCGAGCTGATGAAGTCGGTCGAGTTCAAGGTGTTCAACAGCGCCGCCAACATGCCGGGCGGCCGCGTGGTCGGCCTGCGCGTGCCGCAGGGCGCATCGATGCCGCGTTCGGAAATCGACGCCTACACCCAGTTCGTCGCCATCTACGGCGCCAAGGGCCTGGCCTACATCAAGGTCAACGAAAAGGCCAAGGGCCGTGACGGCCTGCAGTCGCCGATCGTCAAGAACATCTCGGACGAAGTCCTCACCCAGATCCTGGAGCTCACCAAGGCCGAAGACGGCGACCTGATCTTCTTCGGCGCCGACAAGGCCAAGGTCGTCAACGATGCGATCGGCGCGCTGCGCGTGAAGATCGGCCACTCGGAATTCGGCAAGAAGGCCGGCCTGTTCGACGACGTCTGGGCGCCGCTGTGGGTCATCGACTTCCCGATGTTCGAGTACGACGAAGACGGCGATCGCTGGAACGCCACCCACCACCCGTTCACCGCACCGAAGGACGGCCACGAAGACATGCTCGAGACGAATCCGGGCGCCTGCGTCGCCAAGGCCTACGACATGGTCCTGAACGGCTGGGAACTGGGCGGCGGCTCGATCCGTATCCACCGCGAAGAAGTCCAGAGCAAGGTGTTCCGCGCGCTGAAGATCGACGCCGAGGAAGCCCAGCTCAAATTCGGCTTCCTGCTCGACGCCCTGCAGTACGGCGCGCCGCCGCACGGTGGCCTGGCCTTCGGCCTGGATCGCCTGATCACCCTGATGACCGGCTCCGAATCGATCCGCGACGTGATCGCCTTCCCGAAGACCCAGCGTGCCCAGTGCCTCTTGACCAACGCGCCGTCGGAAGTCGACGAGAAGCAGCTGAAGGAACTGCACATCCGCCTGCGCAACGAGCCGAAAGTCGCCTAAGCGGCGGGCCGGCTCGTCTCCGTGCCACTGGCACGGATGACCCACGCGTTCGACGCACGCGGGCGCGGCCATATAATGGCTGCGCCCGCGTTTGTTTTATCTGCCCATGCCCCATAAAATTCCCGAATCGGTCCTGGTCCTCATCCACACCTCTGACATGGAGGTCTTGCTCATCGAACGCGCCGACCGTCCGGGCTTCTGGCAATCCGTCACCGGCTCGCTCGACGCGCTGGACGAGCCGCTGATCGAGACGGCGGCTCGCGAACTGTTCGAGGAAACCGGCATCGTGGCCGACGGCGATACCATCCGCCTGCACGACTGGCAGCTCTCGAACGTCTATGAAATCTACCCGGTCTGGCGCCACCGCTACGCGCCGGGCGTCACCCACAACACCGAGCACGTGTTCTCGGTGTGCGTCCCGCGCGACATCCCGGTCACCCTGAGCCCGCGCGAGCACACGCAATACGCCTGGCTGCCCTGGCTGGAGGCGGCCGACCGCTGCTTCTCGTCCTCGAACGCCGAAGCCATCCTGCAGTTGCCAAGGCATATTGCTCCCTGAGCGCACGATTGGGTCCGGTTGCGCAAGGGGCAGGGCGCGATGTTGTTAGAATGTTCCCATGAAGATTCGTGTGGCTACCTATAACATCCACAAGGGCGTGAGTTCGCTGCGCAGCCAGCCGCGCGTGATCGCGCTGAAGAAAGCGATCGCCGAGTTCAACGCCGACATCGTCTTCCTGCAGGAAGTGCAGGGCCGGCATGACCGCTTCCAGGCGCGCTATGGCAAGGAAGGCCTGGCGCACCGCCACTGGCCGGAAACGGCCCAGTACGACTATTTCAAGAACGAGAAGCACCACAGCGCCTATGGCATGAACGCCGTGTACGACCATGGCCACCACGGCAATGCCTTGCTGAGCGCCTTCCCGATCGAGAACTCGCACAACCACGACGTGTCCGACCATGCCTACGAGCAGCGCGGCATCCTGCACTGCGTGCTCAACACCCAGGCCGGCAGGATCCACTGTTATGTGGTGCACCTGGGCCTGTTCGAAGGCAGCCGCGGCCGACAGGCCGATGCCCTGATCGCGCACGTCAACGGCTCGTCCGACGGCGAGCCGGTGATCATCGCCGGCGACTTCAACGACTGGCGCAACACCCTGAGCGATCGCCTGCGCAACGCGCTCGGCGTGGCCGAGGTGTTCGACGAGCTGGGGCCGAAGTCGCCACTGGGCGACATGGTGCGCAGCTGGGCCGGCCGCGCGCCGCCCCCGCATCGCCAGCCGCGCCTGGCGCCGGCGCGCACCTTCCCGGCCATGCTGCCCTGGTTCCGCCTCGACCGCATCTATGTGCGCGGCTTCAAGATCGATAATGCCCAGGTGATGCACGGTGCGCTGTGGGCCAAGCTGTCCGACCACGCCCCGATCGTGGCCGAACTGCAGCTGACCTAGACGTCGCGCCATGCGCCACGTCACCTTCGTCGACAACAACGAAGTCACCCTGCTGGAAAGCGGCACCGCCTACTTTCCGGCACTGGTCGCCGCGCTCGACGCGGCGCGCTACGACGTCCTGTTCGAAACCTATATCTTCGCCGAGGATCCCACCGGCCTCGAAGTACGCGACGCGCTGGTGCGCGCGGCCCGGCGTGGCGTGAAGGTGCGCGTGCTGGTCGACTGGATCGGTACCGAGCACCGTCCGGCCCAGCGCCTGGGCACCGCGTTGATGGAAGCAGGCGTGCAGTACCGCGTCTTCAATCCCTGGTGCCGGCGCGGCATCGCGCGCTCGCACCGCAAGATCGTGGTGGTCGACCGCGAGCTCGCCTTCGTGGGCGGCATCAACATCAACGACGACTGGCAGTGCGACCACGCCGACAAGCACCGGCTGCCCGCGCCGCGCTGGGATTTCACGGTACAGGTACGCGGCCCGCTGGTGACCGAGATCCACGACGAGGCCCAGGGCCAGTGGCTGCGGGCGGGACGCCTGAAGCTCAGGCAGCGCATCGAGCTGTTCAAGGAAATGCGCAAGGAGCCCGCGCAGTCCTGCGAATTCCCGGCCAAGGCCGCCTTCGTGGTGCGCGACAACCTGCGCAACCGCGGCACCATCCAGCGCGCCTACCTGCAGGCCCTGGGGCGCGCGAAGGACAGCGTGCTGCTGGCCACCCCATACTTTGCCCCTGGCCGCAAGTTCCGCAAGGCGCTGGCCCATGCGGCGCGGCGCGGCGTGCGGGTCACCTTGCTCATCGGGGTAGGGGAGTTCGTCATCCAGGACATGGTGGCTCACTCCTTCTATCCCAAGCTGCTGGCCGACGGCATCAAGGTGGTCGAGTACCGCAAGACCCAGCTGCATGCCAAGGTCGCGGTGGTCGACGACGACTGGGCCACGGTCGGCTCCAGCAACTGCGATGGCCTGTCGCTGTTCCTGAACCAGGAAGCCAACGTGGTGGTGCTGGACGAGCGCTTCGCGGCCACCATGCGCGAGCACATCGAGCGCGGCATCGCGGACGGCGTACCGGTCCGCCCCGAGGATTACGCCGGCATCGGCTGGATCCGGCGTGCGAGCTACGGGTTGGCCTACATGGTGTATAAACTGGTGATGCGGATCTTTGCGATCGGTTACGCATGAATGGAAAGCAAGGACAGGATGGCAGACAAGGAAGACAACAACGTACGCATCGACAAATGGCTGTGGGCGGCGCGATTCTTTAAAACGCGTTCGATGGCGACCGATGCGATCGACCGTGGCCGGGTGCGGATCGACGGCGAGCCGATCAAGCCTTCGCGCAACGTCAAGGTGAACGACAGGCTGGTCATCGACAACGGCTCCGACCGCTGGGAAGTGATCGTGGCCGCGCTCTCCGACAAGCGCGGCCCGGCGCCGGTCGCACGGTCCCTGTATTTCGAGACCGACGAGAGCATCGCCAGGCGCGAGAACGACAAGACAGCGCGCCGCCTGTTCCCGGAACCGAGCCTGGACATCAAGGGCCGCCCGACCAAGCGCGATCGCCGCGCGATCACCCGCATCTCCGACGAGTGAGTGCGCCGGCCGCGGTAGTGGCCGTATTTTAGTTTGCAATTTCTGGCGGGAATGTAAAATGCCCGTTCCCGGCCGCAAGGCTCCCGGTCGGGCATCACCGTGGGCTGCGCCTGGGTCGATGTCCCGGCAGCTCCTGATGATCATTCCATGCAAACTGCTGTTCCTCTCGTCACCAGCGATGCCGTCGTGCTCGGCATTCTCGCAAGCATCCTCGGTTTCGTCTTCTGGTCTTCTTCCCGGACAGATGGCTTCTGGAAGAAGTTCTATACCTACGTGCCGGCCCTGCTGCTGTGCTACCTGGTCCCGGCCGTCCTGAACACCCTGGGCGTCATCGACGGCAGCCTGTCGAAGCTGTACCCGGTGGCGCGCGATTACCTGCTGCCCAGCGCGCTGGTGCTGCTCTGTATCGCGATCGACTTCGGCGCCATCGTGCGGCTCGGCCCGAAGGCGATCATCATGTTCCTGACCGGCACCGCCGGTATCATGCTCGGCGCCGTCGCCTCGTTCGAGATCATGCGCGTCATCCACCCGGAAACGGTGGCGGGAGAGACCTGGCGCGGCATGACCACCATCACCGGCGCCTGGATCGGCGGCGGCGCCAACCAGGCGGCCATGAAGGAAGTGTTCGAGGTCGATGCCACCCTGTTCGGCCAGTTCGTCGCGGTCGACGTGCTGGTGGCGAACGTCTGGATGGCGGTGCTGCTGTTCCTGGCCGGCCGCGCCCAGGCGTTCGACCGCTGGACCGGCGCCGACCTGTCCGCCATCAACGCCCTCAAGGCGCGCATCGAGCGCTACCAGGCCGAGCACGCGCGCATGCCGGGCCTGAACGACGTGATGGTGATCCTGGCCGTGGGCCTGGGCGTGACCGGCCTGTCGCACGCACTGACCGGTCCCACCGTGGGCTGGATCGCCAGCCTGCCGCAGGAGTGGCGCCTGCAGGACTACAGCCTGACTTCGTCCTTCTTCTGGATCGTGGTGTTCGCCACCACCTTCGGCATGCTGCTCAGCTTCACCCGGGCGCGCAGCCTGGAAGGCGCCGGCGCCTCGACCCTCGGCTCGGCCATGCTGTACTTCCTGGTGGCCACCATCGGCATGCAGATGGACCTGAACGCGCTGCTCGACCGCCCGTGGCTGTTCGTGCTGGGCCTGATCTGGATCTGCGTGCACGGCGGCCTGCTGCTGCTGGTGGCAAAGCTGATCCGCGCGCCGCTGTTCTTCATGGCGGTCGGCTCGCAGGCCAATGTCGGCGGCGCTGCCTCGGCGCCGGTGGTGGCCACGGCATTCCACCCGGCGCTGGCGCCGGTTGGGGTGCTGCTGGCGGTGCTCGGCTATGCGCTGGGCACCTATTGCGCCTACATCACGGGACTGATGCTGCGCGCGCTGGCATAAGGCGGCGCGGCAGTACTGGAAGCTGTTCCGGGGCAAATAAACAAGTGCTCCGGAATACCTGCCGCATACGCCACGCAGCCCCGAAATGCTGTACCTTTACATCTGCGACAACATTCTCCTTGCCAGGTCGGGGTAGGGATGCCCAGCAGGTGCGCCAAGCCGCCTGCCGTTGTCTTGCATCAATAGAATCTCGCCTCTAAGTTCCCGTTTGACATTTCATCTCTGGTAGATAATAGTACGAGCGTTCGGATTTTTTCGATTCAGGGGCAGCTATCTCTACTTCAGCCAAATTCATGCGCAAGGGCGAACTGACGCGGGCAGCGATCCTGGACGTGGCGCTCGAGCTGTCGAGCCGCGACGGCCTGGAAGGCCTGACCATTGGCGTGCTGGCCGACCGGATGAACATGAGCAAATCCGGCGTGTTCGCGCACTTCGGTTCGCGCGAAGACCTGCAGCTCGAAGTGGTCAAGCTGTACCACCACCGCTTCGAGCAGGAAGTGTTCTTCCCCAGCGTGCGCGAGACGCGCGGCCTGCCGCGCCTGCAGTCGATGTACGAGCGCTGGCTGCAGCGCGTGTCGGTCGAGATCGCGTCTGGCTGCATCTACATCAGCGGCGCCGTCGAGTATGACGACCGCCCCGGCCCGATCCGCGAGGAACTGGTCAAGATGGTGCAGGCCTGGCAGGACGCGCTGCGCCGCGCCGCGCGCCAGGCGATCGAGGTCGGCCACCTGCGGCCCGGCACCGATGCCGAGCAGCTGGTGTATGAAATGTACGGGCTGATCCTGGCCCTGCACCACGACGCACGCTTCCTGCGCAATCCAGGCGCGGTCGAGCGGGCACGCCGCGGTTTCGAGCGGCTGATCGAAAACTATCGCAATCCAACTCCGCCGCAAGGCAATCCGGCGATGCAGTAGGCCTACGCCCGCTGCCGGCCAGTCACAACAACTTTTACCTTCGTTCAGGAGAAAACCATGGGTCAGTACGTCGCGCCAATCCGGGATATGCAGTTCGTTCTGCACGAATTCCTCAACGTCAGCGAAGAGTTCAAGAACCTGCCTGCCTACCAGGAGATCGACGCCGACATCATTAACCAGGTGCTCGAAGAAGGTGCGAAGTTCACGCAGGAAGTGCTGTTCCCGCTGAACCACTCGGGCGACCGCGAAGGCTGCCATTTCGACGCCGCTACCAAGGCCGTGACGACCCCGAAGGGCTTCAAGGAAGCCTATAAACAGTACGTCGAAGGCGGCTGGGCCGCGCTCGCGTGCGATCCGGAATACGGCGGCCAGGGCCTGCCGGTCTCGCTGAACAACTCGTTCTACGAGATGCTGAACTCCTCGAACCAGGCATGGACCATGTACCCGGGCCTGTCGCACGGCGCCTACGAGTGCCTGAAGGAGCACGGTACCGACGAGCAGAAGAAGCTGTTCCTGCCGAAGCTGGTCTCGGGCGAGTGGACCGGCACCATGTGCCTGACCGAAGCGCACTGCGGCACCGACCTGGGCCTGCTGCGCACCAAGGCCGAACCGCAGGCTGACGGCACCTACAGCATCACCGGTTCCAAGATCTTCATTTCGGCCGGCGAACACGACATGGCCGAGAACATCGTCCACCTGGTGCTGGCACGCCTGCCGGACGCACCCGAAGGCTCGAAGGGCATCTCGCTGTTCCTGGTGCCGAAGTTCAAGGTCAATGCCGACGGCTCGATCGGTGAGCGCAACGGCATCGCCTGCGGCGCCATCGAAGAGAAGATGGGCATCCACGGCAATGCCACTTGCCAGATGAATCTGGACAACGCCATCGGCACCCTGATCGGCCAGCCGCACAAGGGCCTGCAGGCGATGTTCGTGTTCATGAACGCCGCCCGCCTGGGCGTCGGCATGCAGTCGCTGGGCCTGACCGAAGTCGCCTACCAGAACGCGCTGGTGTATGCGAAGGACCGCATCCAGATGCGTAGCCTGTCCGGCCCGAAAGCACCGGACAAGCCGGCCGACCCGATCATCGTGCACCCGGACGTGCGGCGCATGCTATTGACGGCCAAGGCCTTCGCCGAAGGCGCGCGCGCACTGACCTCGTACATCGCGCTGCAGATCGACCGCGAACTGAACCACCCGGACGAGGAAGTGCGCAAGGAAGCCGCTGGCGAAGTCGCGCTCCTGACCCCGATCGTGAAAGCCTTCATCACCGACAACGGCTGGATCGCGACCTCGGAAGCGATGCAGGTGTACGGCGGCCACGGCTACATCAGCGAGTGGGGCATGGAGCAGTACGTGCGCGACGCCCGCATCAACATGATCTACGAAGGCACCAACACCGTGCAGTCGCTGGACCTGCTGGGCCGCAAGATCCTGATGGACAACGGCGCCAAGCTGCGCGCCTTCGGCGAGAAGATCAAGGCCTTCGTCGAAGAGAATGGCCTGGACGAATCGATGTCCGAATTCGTGACCCCGCTGGGCGAACTCGGCGAAAAGGTCACCAAGCTGACCATGGAAATCGGCATGAAGGCCTTCCAGAACCAGGATGAAGTCGGTGCCGCCGCCGTGCCTTACCTGCGCGTCGTGGGCCATCTGGTGTTCAGCTACTTCTTCGCGCAGATGGCGAAGATCGCCCTTGGCAAGCAGGACTCTAGCGACAAGTTCTACGCGGCCAAGCTGCACACCGCGCGCTTCTACTTCGCCCGCCTGTATCCGGAAACCGCGATGCTGATCCGCCAGGCACGTTCGGGTGCATCGAACCTGCTGGCCATGGACGCAGACCTGTTCTAACCACCATCACGTCGCTCCCGTCCATCATGGGAGCGACGACTTATCCAAGGAAATAAGAATGTCCAATTTCATCGTCAAGAAAGTCGCCGTGCTGGGCGCCGGCGTGATGGGCGCGCAGATCGCTGCGCACTGCGTGAACGCCAAGGTGCCGGTCGTGCTGTTCGACCTGCCGGCAAAGGAAGGCCAGAAGAACGGCATCGTCCTGCGCGCCATCGAGAACCTCAAGAAGCTGTCGCCGGCCCCGCTGGGCAACAAGGACGACGCGGCCCTGATCGAAGTGGCCAACTACGAGGACAACCTCGACGTACTGGCTGGCTGCGACCTGATCATCGAAGCCATCGCCGAGCGCATGGACTGGAAACACGACCTGTACAAGAAGGTCGCGCCGCACATCGCGCCGAACGCGATCTTCGCCTCCAACACCTCGGGCCTGTCGATCAACAAGCTGGCCGAAGGTTTTGATGAGGAACTGAAGGCGCGCTTCTGCGGCGTGCACTTCTTCAACCCGCCGCGCTACATGCACCTGGTCGAACTGATCCCGACCACCAGCACCCGCCCGGAGATCCTGGACCAGCTCGAAACCTTCCTGACCTCGACCCTGGGCAAGGGCGTGGTGCGTGCGAAAGACACCCCGAACTTCATCGCCAACCGCGTTGGCATCTTCGGCATGCTGGCCACCATCCATGAAGCGGAAAAATTCGGCCTGTCGGTGGATGTGGTCGACGACCTGACCGGCGCCAAGCTGGGCCGCGCGAAATCCGGCACCTTCCGTACCGCCGACGTCGTGGGCCTGGACACCATGGGCCACGTGATCAAGACCATGCAGGACACCCTGCAGGACGATCCGTTCTTCAGCCTGTACAAGACCCCGGACGTGCTGGCCAAGCTGATCGAGAAGGGCGCGCTGGGCCAGAAGACTGGCGGCGGCTTCTACAAGAAGGTCGGCAAGGAGATCCAGCGCCTCGACTTCGCCACCGGCGACTATGTCCCGAGCGGCGCCAAGGCCGCCGACATCGTCGCGCGCATCCTGAAAGAGAAGGACCCGGTCAAGAAGTTCAAGGCCATGCGCGAATCGACCAACCCGCAGGCGCAGTTCCTGTGGGCGATCTTCCGTGACGCCTTCCACTACATCGCCTTCCATCTCGACACCATCGCCGACAACGCGCGCGACGTCGACTTCGCGATGCGCTGGGGCTTCGGCTGGAGCGTCGGCCCGTTCGAGACCTGGCAGGCCGCCGGCTGGACCCAGATCGCCCAGTGGGTGAAGGAAGATATCGATAGTGGCAAGGCCCTGTGCAATGCACCGCTGCCAGCCTGGGTGTTCGAAGGCCCGGTGGCAGAGAAGGGCGTGCACACCGCCGAGGGCTCGTTCTCGGCATCGAAGAACGCCTACGTTCCCGTGTCCGACCTGCCGGTCTACCAGCGCCAGCAGTTCCGCGCGCCTGTGCTGGGTTCGACCACTGTCGATCCGAAGACCTTCGGCACCACCGTGTTCGAGGACGACTCGGTGCGCCTGTGGCACGCGGACGACGAGGTGCTGGTCATCTCGCTCAAGACCAAGATGCACGTCATCGGCGAAGGCGTGGTGAAGGGCCTGCAGCGCGGCATGCTTGAGGCGGAGAAGGGCTACAAGGGCCTGGTGATCTGGAACACCGACGCGGCCGAAGGCGGCGCCTTCTCGGCCGGCGCCGACCTGCAGTCGGCCCTGCCCGCCTTCATGATGGGCGGCGCCAAGGCGATGGAGCCGATGGTGCGCGACCTGCAGAACGTGTTCATGCAGATGAAGTACTCGAACATCCCGGTGGTCGCCGCTGTCGCGGGGCTGGCGCTGGGCGGCGGCTGCGAGATGATGCTGCACGCATCGAAGCGCGTGGCCTCGATCGAGTCCTACATTGGTCTCGTTGAAGTCGGCGTCGGCCTGGTGCCGGCCGGCGGCGGCCTGAAGGAAGCGGCGGTCCGTGCATTCACCGAAGCGAAGGGCAACGACATCCTGCAATTCCTGAAGACCGGCTTTACCAACGCGGCCACCGCGCAGGTGTCGAAATCGGCCCTGGAAGCGAAGGCCATGGGCTACCTGAAGGAAGACGACGTCATCGTCTTCAACCCGTACGAACTGCTGCACGTGGCCAAGACCACCGCGCGCGCGATGTTTGACGCCGGTTACCGCGCCCCGGCGAAGCGTCCGGTGACCGTCACCGGCCGCTACGGCTGGGCGACCATCCGCGGCCAGCTGGTCAACATGCGTGACGGCGGCTTCATCTCGGCCTACGACTATCACCTGGGCGACACCATCGCCGAGATCGTGACCGGCGGCGACATCGACCAGGGCAGCGTCGTGTCCGAGCAGTGGCTGCTCGACATGGAACGCAAGGCCTTCATCGCGCTGCTGGCCAATCCGAAGACCCAGGAACGCATCATGGGCATGATGCAGAACGGTAAGCCGGTCCGTAACTAAACGGGTAACTAAGCGCCGAACGAACAGGACGAACAAATCATGAGCAAACAACTTCAAGACGCATACATCGTCGCAGCGACCCGCACCCCGATCGGCAAGGCGCCGCGCGGCTTCTTCAACAAGACCCGCCCGGACGACCTCCTGGTGCACGCCATCCGTGGCGCGATGGCCGCCGTGCCGAACCTGGACCCGGCCCTGATCGTCGACGCCATCGTCGGCTGCTCGTTCCCGGAAGCGGAGCAGGGCTTCAACGTGGCGCGTAACGCGGTGGTGCTGGCAGGCCTGCCGAACACCGTGGGCGGCGTCACCGTCAACCGCTACTGCGCCTCGGGCATCACCGCCCTGGCCATGGCCGCAGACCGCATCCGCGTGGGCGAAGCCGACGTGATGATCGCCGGCGGCGTCGAATCGATGTCGATGGTCCCGATGATGGGCCACCACCCGTCGATCAACATGGAAACCTTCAAGGACGAGAACGTGGGCCTGGCCTACGGCATGGGCCTGACCGCCGAGAAGGTGGCCGAGCAGTGGAAGATCTCGCGCGAAGACCAGGACGCCTTCGGCCTGGAATCGCACCGCCGCGCCATCGCCGCCCAGCAGGCCGGCCTGTTCAAGGACGAGATCACCCCGGTCGAGATCGTTACCCGCACGCCGAACCTGGCGACCGGCGAAATCTCGGTCAAGCGCCGCACCGTGGACCTGGACGAAGGCCCGCGCGCCGACGCCAGCATGGAAGGCATGGCCAAGCTCAAGCCCGTGTTTGCCGCCAAGGGCAGCGTGACCGCCGCGACCTCGTCGCAGATGTCGGACGGCGCCGGTGCGCTGATCGTCGTCAGCGAGAAGATCCTGAAGGAGCACAACCTGACCCCGCTGGCCAAGTTCTCCTCGTTCGCCGTGCGCGGCGTGCCGCCGGAGATCATGGGCATCGGCCCGAAGGTCGCGATTCCCGCCGCGCTGGCCGCGGCCGGCATCACCCAGGACCAGCTGGACTGGATCGAGCTGAACGAAGCGTTTGCCGCGCAAGCGCTGGCCGTGATCCGCGACCTGGGTCTCGACACGAGCAAGGTCAACCCGATGGGCGGCGCGATCGCCCTCGGCCACCCGCTGGGCGCGACCGGCGCCATCCGCGCCGCGACCGTCGTGCACGCACTGCGCCGCAACAACCTCAAGTACGGCATGGTGACGATGTGCGTCGGCGCCGGCATGGGCGCGGCTGGTATCATCGAGCGCGTTTAATTTCCGGATAGTGGCTGCATCGCCGTGTACGTGATGCGGCTGCCAACCATCACCGCGTGGGCGGGAGATCCGCCCACCCTACGATCTGCGGCAATCCCGCTTTTGTAGGGTGGGCAGGTTTCCTGCCCACGCGTTCATCCAGACCCAGAATAAACGGGAGACTCCTGACAATGGACATGCTGATCAACAAGGCCAACGGCCTCCTGAGCATCGAATTCAACCGCCTGGCGCGCAAGAACGCCATCACCGGCGCCATGTACACCAGCATGGCCGAGGCCTTGCTCGATGCCGAGCAAGACCCGGCCGTGCGCGTCGTCCTGATCGCCGGCAAGCCGGAGATCTTCACCGCCGGCAATGACCTCGACGACTTCCTGAACAACGCGGGTGCCGGCGCCATGACCGAAGACCGCCCGGTGTTCCAGTTCATGCGCGCGCTGGAAAGCTGCACCAAGCCGGTGATCGCGGCCGTTGCCGGCGCCGCGGTCGGCATCGGCACCACCATGCTGATGCACTGCGACCTGGTCTACTGCGCCGACAACGCCAAGTTCTCGATGCCTTTCACGCAGCTCGGCCTGTGTCCGGAATTCGCTTCCTCGCTGCTGGTGACGCAGGCGGCCGGCTATACCCGCGCCGCCGAGAAGCTGATGCTGGGCGAAGCCTTCGGCGCCATGGAAGCCTTCGAGATGGGGATCGTCGCGCGCGTGCTGCCGGCGGCCGAACTGCGCGCCTTCGCCGAGCAGCAGGCGGCCAAGCTGATCGCGCTGCCGGCCGCGTCGATCCGCGCCACCAAGGCCCTGATGCGCCGTTCGCGCGCGGCCCTGGTTGCGGACACCATTGCGGTGGAAAACAAGCAGTTCGGCGCCATGCTGGTGGCGCCGGAAGCGAAAGAAGCGTTCACCGCCTTCTTCGAGAAGCGCAAGCCGGACTTCAGCAAGTTCGATTGAAGCGAATGCGCGTCAGAAGCTGTGGCGCACGCCGATGTTGAACACCGAAGGATCGACGCCAATCTTGCCCGGCGCCAGCCTGACCGACGAGGAGTTCAGCGAGAAGTTCCCCTTGTCGTTGTTGTCCAGGCGGGCATAGCCGGTATACAGGCTGGTGCGCTTGGACAGGGAATGGCTGTAGTCGACGTTCCAGCCCTTGCCGCGGGCGCCGTTCTCGATCCTGTTCTGCTGCAGGTTCACGAACAACCTGCCGGCGCCGATCGGATAGGCCGCGCCCAGGTTGTACTGGGTGAACTTGTTGTTCCGTCCGGCGGCATCCTGCACCAGCCAGTTGCCCTTGACGTCGAGCTCGCCGAACTTGTAGCCGGCGCCGAAGGCATATTCCTCGGTATCGCCAAGCACGTTGTTGTCATTCGTGTGGTAAGCGGCGCCCAGGTACAGCCTGCCTTGCGCGTACTCCAGTCCCACGCCTTTCAGGTTGCTCTTCGGCTGGCCCGGCGTGGCTTCGCCGGCGGCATACGCGGCCAGCACCTTGAACCCGGACATCGATGCGCTCTTGTAGTTGACCGAGTTCGACAGGCGGCGGGTCAGGTAGTTGAATGCCGACAGGTTGCTGCCGTAGAAGCCCTGGCCGGTGATGTCGGTGCTGGAAGCGACCGCGGCGATCGGCGAATATTCGCGGCCCACGGTCACGGTACCGAAGCCACCCTCGAGTCCCACTACCGCGCGGCGGCCGAACAGGGCCGAGTCGCCGGCGCCGGTGTCGATCGCCACGCCGCCTTCCAGGTTGAACAGGGCCTTCAGGCCGTTACCGAGGTCTTCCGTACCGCGAAAACCGAAGCGGCTGCTCGACTGGTTGCCAGAATTGAGCACGGTGCGGCGGGCGACACCATTGTCTTCCGACGCGATGGCGGCGTCCAGGACACCGTATATCTGCACGTTGGTCTGGGCGCTTGCCGCGATCGGCAGGCAGGTGAACAGGGCGGCAGCCAGAAGTTTTTGTTGCATTGCTTTTCTCCGGAAAAAGGACGGTTGCGCGATGGGGCTTGCAGGTCGCGATGGCCGCCATCCTATTGCCTGGATATGTCAGTTTCGTTACAAAACGGAAATTAAAAAAGATATTTTCAAGAAGGTGGAAAGTTCATCAAACGGTCATTTTCTGGACGTACATTCTTCGCCAGCGAAACCCATCCCCCACAACAAGGAGTAACGATGAAGATGATCCACACCGTGCTGGCAGGCGCAATCGCAGTGCTCACCCTGTCGTCGGCCTCGGCCGCGAGCATCACTGGCGCGGGCGCGACTTTCCCTTATCCGATCTACGCGAAATGGGCCGCTGCCTACAAGACGGCCACTGGTACCGAAATGAATTACCAGTCGGTCGGTTCGGGCGCGGGGATCAAGCAGATCAAGGCCAAGACGGTCGACTTCGGCGCGTCGGACATGCCGCTGAAGGCCGAGGAACTCGATGCCGCGGGCCTGGTGCAGTTCCCCGCCATTATCGGCGGCGTGGTCACCATCGTGAACCTGGACGGTATCGCGCCGGGCCAGCTGAAGCTGAGCGGCCCGGTCGTGGCGGACATCTACCTGGGCAAGGTCACCAAGTGGAACGCCCCGGAAATCGCCGCCCTGAACCCGGGCGTGAAGCTGCCGGCGACCGACATCACGGTGGTGCACCGCGCCGACAGTTCGGGTACCTCCTTCCTGTTCACCGATTACCTGTCCAAGGTCGATGCCGAATTCAAGTCGACGATCGGCGCCGGCACGGCGGTCAAGTGGGTCACCGGCGTCGGCGGCAAGGGCAATGAAGGCGTGGCCGCCAACGTCCAGCGCATCAAGGGCTCGATCGGCTATGTCGAGTGGGCCTATGCGAAGAAGAACAAGATGAGCCACACCCAGCTGCAGAACCGCGACGGGCAGTTCCTGCAGCCGGACGACGAGGCCTTCAAGGCCGCCGCTGCCAATGCCGACTGGGCGAAGACGGCAGGCCTGGCCGTGATCCTCACCGACCAGCCGGGCAAGGCGGCATGGCCGATCACCGGCGCGTCCTATATCCTGCTGCACCAGGCGCAGGCCGACGCGGCCAAGGGCAAGGAAGTGCTGAACTTCTTCGGCTGGTCATTCAAGAACGGCGCCGCGGCCGCTGCGGAACTCGACTATGTGCCGCTGCCGGCATCGGTCGTGAAGCTGGTGGAAGGCGTGTGGAAGGTCCAGCTCAAGGATACGGCGGGCAAGGCCATCTACTGAGTCTTCGTTGCCTGCCGCCTGCGCTGCCGTGGCCGGCCTTGCCGGCCGCCGGCGACGCGGGCGGGCCGCGCAGTGTACACTTGTACCGCTTTCCACACTGCGCCGCACCTCTTCATGCCACCTCCGCAAGCATCCACCGCCACGCCGTCCGCGCCGCCGGCGGCAGTCATGCAGATCCTGTTCTCCGTCGCTTTCGTACATCTGCTGAACGACTGCGTGCAGGCGGTCCTGCCCGCGATCTACCCGCTGCTCAAGCAGGAGTTCGCGCTCAGCTTCACCCAGATCGGCCTGATCACACTCACCTTCCAGTGCACCGCCTCGCTGCTCCAGCCCTGGATCGGGCTGGTCACCGACCGGCGCCCGATTCCCTTCCTGCTGCCAGCCGGGATGTGCGTGACCCTGCTCGGGGTCGCGTTGCTGGCGAGCGCCGGCAGCTTCGCCATGCTGCTGCTGGCGTCCGGCCTGGTCGGCATCGGCTCGTCGACCTTCCATCCGGAAGCCTCGCGCGTGGCGCGGCTGGCCTCGGGCGGACGCTTCGGCTTCGCCCAGTCGCTGTTCCAGGTCGGCGGCAACCTCGGCTCGGCCTTCGGGCCCTTGCTGGCGGCGGCCATCATCATCGGCAGCGGCCAGGGCCGGATCGCCTGGCTGATGCTGCTGGTGCTGCTGGCGGTGGCGGTGCTGTTCAAGGTCAGCCACTGGTATGCCGGGCACCTGCGCAAGGCCACGCGCACGGTCGCGGTCCATGCGGGGCCCGGGCTGTCGCGCGGGCGGGTGCTGTGGGCGCTCGCGGTGCTGGCGCTGCTGGTGTTCTCGAAGTACATCTACATGGCCAGCCTGTCGAGCTACTACACCTTCTACCTGATCGAGAAGTTCGGGGTCAGCGTGGAAGCGGCGCAGATGTACCTGTTCCTGTTCCTGGCGGCGGTGGCGGCCGGCACCTTCGCCGGCGGGCCGATCGGCGACCGCATCGGCCGCAAGCGCGTGATCTGGTTCTCGATCCTCGGCGCGGCCCCCTTCGCGCTGGCACTGCCCTTTGCCAGCCTGGCCTGGACCGCGGTGTTGAGCGTGATCATCGGCCTGGTGATGTCGTCCGCGTTCTCGGCCATCGTGGTGTTCGCCCAGGAACTGGTGCCGGACAAGGTGGGCATGATCGCGGGCCTGTTCTTCGGCCTGATGTTCGGCATCAGCGGCATCGGCGCGGCGGTGATGGGGGCGCTGGCGGACAGCACCGGCATCGAGGCCGTGTACCGGATCGCCTCCTTCCTGCCGCTGTTCGGCATCCTGGCGGTCTTCCTGCCGACGATGGATGCGCCGCGCCGCCAGCTGGGTTAGCATCCTTCCTGGCCCCTGCCGGGCCGGGAGGTCTCATGCGCATCACTGCCCTTGTCGACAATTCGTCCGCGGCGCACCAGGTCGCCGTGGACACCGATGGAACGCGCCGCCCGCTGGACGTGCCGCCCAGGACGGGCGGGCCAGGTTCCGGTGTCAACGGCGGCGAGTTCCTGATGCTGGCCCTGGCCACCTGTTATTGCAACGACCTGTACCGCGAAGCGCAGCGGCTCGGCATCGTGCTCGACAGCGTGCGGGTCGAGGCCAGCGCTTCCTTCCCCGGCATTGGGCTGGCAGCCACCGATGTTCGCTACCGGGCCTGGGTGAATTCGCCGGCGCCGGCGGCCGACATCGAGCGCCTGCTGGCGCAGACCGATGCGGTGGCCGAAGTCCACAACACCCTGCGGGCCGGATGCCCGGTCGTGCGGCAGCCCAACTAGCGGCCCGGCGCCAACCCCGACATCATGTGCTTGCGGATCGACGCGTGCTGCCGATCGCGGACAGGTAGAGCAGGTGTCAAGCGTGCGCGCATGCATGGCATCCGGCGCCACAATCACGCGGTGTCTTTTTCGGCAAGCGCTTTGTTCGAGGTCCCATGAGCCCGGTACGCGTGCAACTGAGCAGGAAGAAGGGCTGGAAGCTGCCGCCGAACACGGTGTCGGTGGCGCGTCCCGGGCGCTGGGGCAATCCCTTTTCGGTACTGCCGGAATTGGCGCCGGGAACGCCGGTGGGCACGCGCTACGTCGCCATGCCGAGCGTGGCGGAAGCGGTGGCCGCGTTTCGCCGCTGGGTGGAACAGGATCCCGCCGGCCAGTGCCTGGCGCTGGAAGCGCGCACCGCGCTGCGCGGCCGCAACCTGGCCTGCTGGTGTCCGCTCGACGGTCCCTGCCATGCCGAGGTGCTGCTCGAGATCGCCAACCGCTGAGCGCGCAGCGGTGCCGCCGTGGCCTTACTTGACCGCCACCACGCTGCCGATACCCGACACCGACTTGTGCACCACGCGCGGGTTGCCGTAGTAGTTGAGGCTGCCCATGCCACGCACGGTCGCGTCCAGCCTGTCGCGGGCGTGGACATGGACCGCGCCGATGCCTTCGAAGCTGACGTCGGCATGTTGCGTCAGCAGCGACCTGGCGTCGACTTCGCCCACGCCCTGGGCGCGCAGGCGCAGTTCCTTCACTTGGCCATCGATGGCCAGGCGCCCGGCGCCGCGGTAGTTCACGTCGAGGCGCTCGCCGCGCATATTGGTCAGCTGCATCAGGCCGGCCCCTTCGCCCTTGAAGGTCTGCAGCGCCGGCATGGTGACGACCACGCGGTCTTCGCTGTCGATGGTGTTGCGCTTGCTGTCCTTCATGTCCAGGCGTAGTTCGCCGTCCACCACTTCGCTGGTGACGCGCTCGATGAAGCGCGGGTCGCCAAACACCTTGACGGAATACGACTTGCCGGCTTCCACCTTCAGGCTGACCGGACCGTGCACGGCGATGCCCTTGAAGGGAGGCAGGCTGCGCGCCTGCTCATCGGCATGGGCGAGCAGCGAAACGGCGCTCAGCAGGGTAGCTAGGATCAGGCGTTGCATGGTGGTCTCCGGTAAGTGGTATGCATCCATTGTAGGGAGGCCGGCGCGGGCGGGCTGGCGTTTGCGACGAACTGCAAGAATGCGCGCCTGAGCGGTGGCGATGACGGAATATGTGTCGCAGCACAGCCCGGACCCCGGGTGCGAAGCGGTGGCGCTGACCATCGTCAATACCGCTGTGTGCGCTATTGCACGCTTGTCCTGCCAGAACATGAAAAATGCGTGCGCACGATTGCGTGCGTGACAATATTGTCGAGGAGTTAAGGCTATAATTTCTGTGTCCACTTTGTAGCCGATACCATGCACATCTCTACTGTTACCCTGCCTGAAATGAAGCTCGCCGGGCTGCCGCTCGCAGGTCCGTCTTCGGTTCTGGAAGCGGACATGCCGGATATCTGGAGCAGCTTCCTGGAGCGCGAAAGCGAACTTGGCGACACCAACGGGCTGCGCTACAGCGTGAGCTTGCAAGACCAGGATGGCCAGCACCTCGAATGCGTGGCCGCCGAGGTCGCGGACCTGAACAATCTGCCGGCGGGCATGATCGGCATCCGGATTCCGGAACGCCGCTACGCGATGCTGACGCACCGCGGACCGATGACGCGCGTGCAGGCTACCTATCTGACCGGCTACGCCGCCATCGAGCAGCTGGGCATGGTGCAGGACGAGGAAGGCTGGCGCATCGAACGCTACGACCGGCGCTACACGCCCTCGCTCGACGATGGCAACCGTCCCGACAACGCCTACGATATCCTGATTCCGCTGCTGTAGATCGAATTGGTGCCGGTATATTTCCCGACCGCCGACGCCGGTAGGGCGGCCTGTACCGCCAGTGTTCCTTTGCAGGAACACTTGTATTGTGACGATGAAAGATGACCGGAGTTTGACGCACACCGCCTGCCGTGCCGTTGGTGAAAGCCGATTCAAGCCTGGCCTGCGCCGCCCGCGCCAAATCCGCCGTAGGCATCGCCTTCGTCGCCAGGCTCTTCGTGGGTAGCGGCGAAACGGGCGCTTTCCGAACACTGGGCCAGGTCCTCATCGCTGTCTTCCGGCACTTCGGGCGGACTGAGCATGTCGTGCAGCATGGCCTGCAATGCCGGCGTGTCCCAGTCGACACCGGCGCGCTGGCAACGCTGTACATAGTTGAGCACTTCCCGGTTTTGCGCCGGGCTCAGGGGAAGGCCCTGCCAGGTGTCGGCAGGCGACAAATTCGCTTTCATCATGACCTCGCTTCGCGGCCGGCCGCCGCGCCAACCCACTATACGCCGGCCAGCCGTGCCAGGCGCACGGGTGGGATGCCAGCGTAAATATTCCAGCGCGCAATATTAGTCGCGAACGTGATCAAACACCTCAAGAAGTCGCCCCAGTGGCAGGACATGGTCGTGGTGTCACCTTCGACGAGAATGGCGGCTGGTGGGGACCACGTGGCGCCGCCACAGGGCGACCGCTGGGGGCCAGGTTCGCACATCCCGGCGAGTGTGGTGTCGCCGCATGCCAAGCGCCCACCGGGCGACCTTAGCGCCACGCTGCGCTTCCGCTGAACCGGCGGCGCGACCGATCGCCAGGCCAGCGCCAGTCCACGGACTGGCCTTGTTTCGCCCGCATTACCCGCCTCCTTACGCAAGAAATTGCCATCTGGCTAACGTGCGCTGTGCCGTCAAACCCACCGCTACACTCGAACGCGCTCGACATCGCCGATATCAGAACAATGGAGAGGCTGCCTGTACGACCTGGGCGGCTGCCCCATTCACGACAAGCACAGGAGAAGCTCATGCAAAAGAATCAGGTTGTCAAGAAGATGCTGGCAGTGGGCGCCTTTGCCGCCATGTTCAGCGCCTTCGGTGTGCAGGCCCAGACCAGCGCCCAGAGCGCCACCAGCCAGTCGAACATGACCGGCAAGGCCGGCGTCGCCAAGCTGAGCGCCGCGGACAAGAAAACGCTCACCGACATGGCCATTGCCAACATGGCCGAGGTCGAGACCGGCAAGCTGGCCCTGAGCAAGAGCCAGAACGCGGAAGTGAAGACCTTCGCGCAGCAGATGGTCGATGACCACGGCAAGGCCCTGACCGAGGTGCAGGCCCTGGCCCAGACGAAGGGCGTGACCCTGCCAACCGAGCTGGACGCCAAGCACAAGGCCATCTCGGCCAAGCTGGAAAAGCTCAGTGGCGAGGCCTTCGACCGCGAATACATGAAGACCGTGGGGGTGACCGACCACAAGCAGACCCACAGCAAGCTGCAGCAGGGGGCGAAGAGCGCCAAGGACCCGGACGTCAAGGCACTGGCCACCAAGATGATGCCGACCGTCGAGCAGCACCTGAAGGCGGCCCAGCAGATGTCGTCGCACAAGTCCGGCACCACCTCGGGCAAGTGATCGGCTGAAGTGTTACAGGCTGTGGCACGCCGGCGACGCCGTCCCGCGCGGGACGGGCGCAGGCGTGCACGCAGCCGCATCAAGGAGAATTCCATGCAGAAGATACCGCGCATCCATTCCGCGCTGGCGCTGGCCGGCGCGCTGTTCGCCGCCGGCGCAGCGCAGGCCCAGGCCCCAGCCCAGCCTCAGGCCAAAACCCCGGCCCAATCTCAGGCCCAGGTTCCGGCACCGGCAGCCCAGCCGGCCGCGGCCCCGGCCAAGCCCGCAGCCAAGCTGGAGCGTTCGGACCGCAACGCCCTCATCGACATGGCCCAGTCCAACATGGCCGAGATCGCCAACGCCAGGCTGGCGCTGGTCAAGGGTGTGAATCCCGAGATCAAGGCCTATGCGCAGCGCATGCTCGACGAACACGGCAAGACCCTGGCCGAAGTCCAGGCCCTGGCCCAGGCCAAGGGTGTCGAATTGCCGAAGGAGCTGAACGTCAAGTACAAGGCCAAGGGCGCGCTGCTGCAGACCCTGAGCGGCGACATCTTCGACCGCACCTACATGAAGCAGGCGGGCCGGCGCGATCACCGCGTCACCCACGAGCAGTTGAAGGACAACCTGGACAAGATCAAGGACCCCGACATCAAGGCGCTGGCCACGAAGATGCGGCCGGTCGTGGAACAGCACCTGCTGGCGGCCGACGAGCTGATCGCGCGCACCGCGCGCAACGCCACCGGCACGGCGGGAACGCCAGGCAACGATACCAGCACCGCCACCGGCAAGGAGCCGACACCGATGAAGAAGTAGGGCTGCCCGGCCCTCAGGCGCAGCCGTCGGCCGGCGCCGGCGGGGCGCCTTTCCACTTGGCTTCGATGCGTTCGATGGCGATCTCGATGCCGACCAGCGCGCGCAGCATGTCCTCGATGTATTCCGGCGGCGCGTCCGCCACCAACCAGGGATGTGGCTGGCTTGCTTCATGCTGCGCCGTCTGGGCGTGCAGGAAGCCACGCAGCCAGGCCGGATCGTCCAGCGCGCGCAGCGTTCCATGCACGTGCACCGCGTGATAGTCCCAGGTCGGCACCACCCGTCCACCCCGGGCGATTTTCTTGTGCCGATCCGGCGTCACGTAGCCGTCCGGGCCGCGGAACACCACCAGCACCGCCTGTCCCGCGCGCCGCCACAGCGGATTGGCGCGCGCCACGTGGGCGCGCAACAGGTCCTGCGGTCGATCCGCCGGTTCGGTGTCCGTCCGGGTGGCGGCGGGGACGAAAGTAAAGGGCAGGTGGTCGGCGTCCGGCCGGCCATCGTCCTGGGTAACCAGCATCCCCAGCGCATGGGCGCGGATCAGCGCATGGATCGCCTGCGGGTCGGACTGGCGGTGGCGGGTCGGCAGGTACATCAGTGCGTCTCCAGCACCAGGATGTCCGCCTTGAGCGAATTCGCGACATAGCAGCGCGTGTGGGCCGCGTGGTGGAGCCCGGCGAGCGCCGCCGGCGTCGGCGCCGGGCCGCCGAACACGATCGCCGGCTGCAGTTCGATGCGCGTGATGGCGTCGCGGCCGTCCGCGTCCTGGCCGAGGTAAGCGACGGCACCGTCCTGGTAGCTGTCCACGATGTAGCCGGCCTGCGCGGCCAGCGCCAGGAAGAACAGCATGTGGCAGCTGGAGGCCGCCGCCGCCAGTGCTTCTTCCGGATCGAGCGCCTGCGGGTCGGACAGCGGCACCGGCACCGACAGCGGCGAGGACGAGGCCCGCAGCTGCAGGCCGCCGTCGAAGCGCCAGTCGTGGGCGCGGCTGTAGCGCCCGTCAAGGAATGCCTGGCCGGCGCGTTCCCAGCGCACCTCCGCCCCGAACTGTTTCATTGCCGCTCCTTGCGATGTGGAGCCGCCATCCTAGTGCCAGCCTTGGCTTGCTCAAAGTGCCAATCCGCGCGAAGATGGGCATACCAATCCATGATCGCCGACGAACTCATTGCCGCCACCCCGCTCGAGCGCGGGGCCGCCACGCCGCTGTTCCGCCAGCTCTATGCACGGCTGAAGGAGGCCATCCTGCACGGCCGGCTTGCGCCGGGTGCGCGCCTGCCGGCCACCCGCACGCTGGCGCGCCAGCTGCAGGTCTCGCGCCAGACCGTGCTGGCGGCCTACGAACAGCTGGCCGCCGAAGGCTACTTGC
Organism: Massilia sp. MS-15; assembly: GCF_020176695.1. GTDB lineage: Bacteria > Pseudomonadota > Gammaproteobacteria > Burkholderiales > Burkholderiaceae_D > Telluria > Telluria hydrophila. The sequence continues at coordinate 155,953 of NZ_JAIWIA010000030.1, forward strand.
GCGGCGGGGTAGGGCAGGGCAGCTTCGTCGACACGGCGCTGCCGGTGGTAGGGGCTCCGGCCGCACCGGCGCCGCCGGGGGGCCCCGCCCCG
>NZ_JAIWIA010000031.1 GCF_020176695.1 Massilia sp. MS-15
CGGCCTGGCGCTGGCCTCCGGCATGGCGCGTGTGCGCCACCACCAGGAGCCGCTGCGCGCCTTCCGCCCCAGCATGCCGGGCCTCGACCTGTTTCCCTTCGAGGTCTGGCGCAAGCTGGAAGCGCGCCACTGGCGGCGCCGCGCGCTGCCGCTCGGTTACGGCGGCGCGGCCGGCCATGCGCCGCTGCGCGAACTGTTGTGCGCCTACCTGAACGCGGCGCGCGGAGTGCGCTGCACGCCGGAACAGATCGTCATCACCAGCGGCTCGCAGCAGGCGCTGTACTTGCTGGCGCAGCTGCTGCTGGCGCCGGGCGAGGGCGTGTGGCTGGAGTCGCCCGGCTACCAGGGCGCCGCCGCGCCCTTCGAGGTGGCCGGAGCGCGCGTATGCCCGGTGCCGGTCGACGCCGAGGGCATGGACGTGGCCTACGCCGAGGCGCATTACCCGGACGCCGCCCTGGCCTTCGCCACGCCCTCGCACCAGTTGCCGCTGGGGGTGACCATGAGCCTGGCGCGCCGCCTGGCGCTGCTGCGCTGGGCCGAGGCGCGGCGCGCCTGGATCATCGAGGACGACTACGACAGCGAATACCGGTACACCGGACCGCCGCTGGCCTCGCTGCAGGGCCTGGACCGCAGCGGCTGCGTGATCTATGTCGGCACCCTGTCCAAGGTGCTGTTCCCCGGCCTGCGCCTGGGCTACGTGGTGGCGCCGCCGGCGCTGGCCGAAGCACTGGCCCAGGCCAAGGCGGTGGTCGACCGCCACAGCGCGATCGTGCCGCAGGCGGTGCTGGCCGACTTCATCCAGCAGGGCCATTTTGCGCGCCACATCCGGCGCACCCGCGAGGCCTATGGCGCGCGCCGCGCCGCACTGCTGGAAGCGCTCGACGGCCGGCTGGGCGGCATGCTGCGCTGCGGTCCGTCCGACGCCGGGCTGGACGTGTGCGTGCACCTGGCCGGCGGCATGGACGAAGCGGCCGCCGTGGCGCGCGCCACCGCGGCCGGCATCGACCTGCGTCCGCTCGCGTACTACGCGCACCCGGCGGCCGGCCCGGCATGCGCCACCGGGCCCGGGCTGCTGCTCGGCTTCTCGGCCTTTACCCCGGCGCAGATCGACGAAGGCGTAGCGCGCCTGGCGCAGGCGCTGCTATCGAGGGATGGAGGGCGCCAGGATTTATACTAGGCGGATGAACCCACCTGTCCGCTGCTCCTGGGCCAATCCGGCCAACCCGCGCTATCTCGCCTATCACGACCACGAATGGGGCGTGCCCTGCCACGACGAGACCACGCTGTTCGAGATGCTCAACCTGGAAGGCGCCCAGGCCGGCCTGTCGTGGGAGACCATCCTGAACAAGCGCGACAGCTACCGCGCCGCCTTCGATGGCTGGGATGCGGAAAAGATCGCGCGCTACGACGCGGACAAGGTCGCGCAGCTGCTGGCCAATCCGGGCATCGTGCGCAACCGCCTGAAGGTGGCGGCCGCGATCGGCAACGCCCGGGCCTACCTCGCCATGCGCGCGCAGGGTCTGACGCTGGATGCCTACCTGTGGGGCTGGGTCGACGGCAAGCCGCTGGTAAACAGCTGGGCGGACGGCGCGCGCCCGGCCCGCACCGAACTGTCCGACCGCATCTCGAAAGACCTGGGCAAGCGCGGTTTCAAGTTCGTCGGCTCGACCATCGTGTACGCCTACCTGCAGGGCATCGGCGTGGTGGACGACCACGACCGCGCGTGCTTCCGCCACGCCGGGGCTTGACGATGGACCTGCGTGCGCACTGGCGCGGCCGCGAGCGCTATACGGTGTTCGACGCGGCCTACGGCGACGGCGCCCGTGTGCGCGCGCTGCAGGAGGCATGGCGCGCCGATCCGGCGCGGCCGGCGCGGCTGCACATCGTGGCCTGCGTGCCGGTTCGGGCGGACCTGCTGCCGGGCTTTCACCGCATCCCGCAGGACGATCCGCGCCTGAGCCTGACGCTGCTGGCGGCGCCGCTCGATACCGCCCTGGCGCAACTGGGCGCGCAGCCGGATGCGTTCCTGCTGGAGGCGCCGGCCGGTACCGGCTTCGCGCGGCCGCTGGCGCGCATCGCCGCCCGCGAAGCGCGCCTGTTCGCGACGCGCCTTGATGACGAACAGCGCGCCGCGCTGGCGGCCCAGGGCTTCGTGTTCGACGGCAGCGGCGCGCAGGCCGTGTTCATGAGCCGCAAGCCGCGCCTGCCGCTGGCGCCGCTGGCGGAGCGGCGCGCCATCGTGCTGGGCGCCGGCCTGGCCGGCGCGGCCGCCTGCGCCAGCCTGTGCGCGCGTGGCTGGCAAGTCACGCTGGTCGAGCGCCATCCGGCCCCGGCGATGGAAGCTTCCGGCAACCTGGCCGGCATCTTCATGCCGCTGCTTTCGCGCGACGACAATCTACCGACCCGCCTGACGCGCGCCGCCTACCTGTATGCGCTGCGCGCGTGGGCGCAGCTGGGCGGCATCGGCGCCGCCATCGAGGGCCAGGCCTGCGGCGTGCTGCAGCTGGCGCGCGACCCGCAGCACGCGGCCGTCTCGCGCGCCATCGCGGCCACCGGGCAGTATCCGCCCGGCTTCGCGCGCTGGCTGGAAGCGCCGCAGGCCGAGGGCCTGCTCGGCGTACCGGCGCCTGATGGCGGCTGGCTGTTCCCGCAGGGCGGCTGGGCCCGTCCCGGCAGCGTATGCGCGGCGATGCTGGCCGCCTGCGGCGATCGCCTCGAACGCCGCTTCGGCGCCGGCAGCGTCGTCCTGCAACGCGCAGGCGACGCCTGGCTGGCATGCGGCGCGGACGGCGCCGTACTGGCCGAGGCGCCGACCGTGGTGCTGGCCAACGGCGCCGGCGCGCGCAGCCTGGCGCAATCGCGCGCACTGCCGCTGGCCGCGCTGCGCGGACAGGTTACCCACCTGGCTTCGGACAGCGTGCCGGCCCTGCCGCTGGTGCTGTGCCGCGAAGCCTACCTCGCCCCGGCAGCGAACGGCATTGTCTGCGCCGGCGCCACCTATGACCTCGATGCCGACCCGCAGCTGCGCGCGTCGAGCCAGGCCGAGAACATCGAGCGCCTGCGCGGCCTGCTGTCCGACCCGCGGGCCGGCGCCGATGCGCCGCTGGCGGGACGCGTCGGCTTTCGCTGCGTGGCCCCGGACCGTCTGCCGCTGGTGGGCCGCCTGCCGGACTTCGAGGCCGCCGGCGGCACCGAGCGCCTGCGCGACGTGCCGCGCCATCCCGGCCTGCACGCCTTGCTCGGCTATGCTTCGCGCGGCCTGATCTGGGCGCCGCTGGCGGCCGAACTGCTGGCGGCCCAGCTCGAAGGCGAACCGCTGCCGCTGGAAACGGCGCTGGCCGATGCGCTCGATCCGGCGCGCTTCGTGCTACGCGCACGACGCGGCCAGCGCGGGCAGGAGACGGGTCCGGTCCATGATAAGTTGCTTTGAAACAATTATTACCTGGCGTCATGAATTGCCGCCCAGAGGTCGTTATAATTGATTCAGAGTAACTAATTGGCCGCTGGCTGGCTACGCCGATGGAAGATCCGCACTCGCCCCTGTCCATGTTCCTCGCGTCGACGGCGCACGACATGAAGAATTCGATCAGCGTCCTGTCCGGGACGCTCGAGCGCCTGCTCGACGAGAAGCCGTCCGCGGCAGGCGACGCCTATCCGCAGATGGCGCAGATGCTGTACCAGACGCGGCGCCTGAATGACAAGCTGATGCAGCTGCTCGCCCTGTACAAGCAGGTCGGCACGGCCGCCTATCCTTTCGACCTGCAGCCGGTGGAGGTCGGGCAGCTGGGCGAGCAGGTGCTGGCCCTGGGGCGCGTGCTGCTGGCCTCGCGCGGCATCCGGATCGCGCTCGACATCGAGCCCGAGCTGGTCTGGCACCTCGACGAAGACCTGGTGATCGGGGTGCTCTCGCATGCCGTCAACAATGCCGTGCACTACACGCGCGACCGCATCCTGCTGGCGGCGTGCGTGCGCGACGGCTGGCTCGAGCTGCGGGTCGAGGACAACGGCGCCGGCTACCCGGGCGCGCTGCTGGCCGCGCACGACGCGGGGATGGACGGCCTGGGCGGCCTCGATTTTTCCACCAACAGCGCCGGCCTGGGCCTGCATTTCTCGCGCGAGGTAGCGCGCATGCACCGCCACCGCGGGCGCAGCGGCGCGGTGCGCCTGGAGAACGGCGGCCGCCTCGGCGGCGGCTGCTTCATCCTGGCGCTGCCATGAGCGCGACGGCGCCCGGCGCGGACGGCGCCAGCCAGGACGGGGTCGACTGGGCATCCCGGACCTACCTGGTGGTCGACGATTTCATCGGCGTGCGCCAGCTGCTGCGCGAAGCCCTGCGCAGCCTGGGCGCGCGCCACATCGACCAGGCGGCCAGTGGCGGCGAAGCCATGGGCCTGCTGGTGCGCACCCGCTACGACGTCGTCCTGTGCGACTTCATCCTGGGTGAAGGCAAGAACGGCCAGCAGGTGCTGGAAGAGGCGCGCATGCGCAACCTGCTGCTGCCCTCGAGCGTGTTCCTGATGGTGTCGGCCGAAAAGAGCGTGGAATCGGTGATGGGCGCGGCCGAGCACCAGCCTGACGCCTACCTGGTCAAGCCGATCACCGAAGGCGTGCTGCTCACCCGCCTGAACCGGGTATGGCATAAAAAGCAGGTGTTCAGCCCGATCGACCGCGCCTATGCCGAAAAGGACTACCTGCGCGCGGCGCGCCTGTGCGACGAGGGGGCGGCGGCCAACAAGGTGCACGAGATCGATCTGCTGCGCATGAAGGCGCGCCTGATGGAGCGCAGCGGCGAGCCGGCACGCGCGAGGGAGACCTACGAGCGGGTGCTGGCGCAGCGCGAATACCAGTGGGCGCGCGCGGGCCTGGCCCGGATCCGCCTGGCCGATGGCGACTTCGAGGGCGCGCGCCAGATGCTGCAGTCGGTGATCGCCGAGAACCGCTACTACATCGACGCCTACGACCAGCTGGCCCTGGCCCTGCAGAACATGGGCCGCCACGAGGAGGCCTTCCAGGTGCTGGAGCGCGCCGCCAAGCTGTCGCCGAACTCGGTGCCGCGCCAGCGCAGCCTGGGCCAGGCCTGCCTCAGGCTGGGCAACGTCGCCATGGCCGAACGGGCCTTCCGCAAGTGCATCGCGATCGGCGAGTATTCGATCCGCAAGACGCCCGACGCCTACCTCGGCCTGGCGCGCGTGTGCGGCTTGAAGAACGACCCGAAGGAAGCGCTGCTGCTGCTGCAGGCGGCCCAGCGCGAGTTCGGCGCCGAGCATCCCGACATCGGCCTGCGCGCCAAGATCACCGAAGGCCTGGTCTACCACGAGAGCGGCGACTACCGCCGCGCGCGCAAGGCCGGCGACGAGCTGGAAGCGCTGTTGCAGGCGACTCCGGAGCGGCCCGACGTGCCGACCTGCATCCAGATGGCGACCCTGCTGTTCGCGGTGGGTGTCAAGGAAGCGCCGGTGGACCTGCTGTGCTACGTGATTCGGAATAACCACGACAACACGCTGCTGCTGGACGAGGTGCAGGCGGTGTTCGACAAGGCGCGCATGGGAGAAGAGGGGATGGCGCTGATCCGCGGCGCGCGCAAGGAAGCGGTCGACCTGATGAACCAGGGCGTGCTGCTGTGGAAGACCGGCAAGCTGGGCGAAGCGACCGAGTGGATGCGCCATGCGCGCGCGGCGCTGCCGAACAATGTGCGCATCCTGTTCAACTCGGCGCAGATCCTGGTCTCGGTCATGCAGCAGCGCGGCTACGAGGCGCAGCTCTACGACGAGGCCCAGCAGGTACTGGCGCGGGTCGACCGGCTGCAGCCGGGGCAGCAGCGCTTCGCGCGCCTGATGGAACAGCTGATGCAGCTGGTGCCGAAGGACGACGCTGCCGTGGAGGCCAGCGCTGCCGCTACGGCCGGCTGACGCGCGGCGGCTCCCTCAGCCCTTGTCGGCCTTGCCGCGCGGATTGCGTCCCACCCGCCTGGATCCGACCGCGTCCACCGGCGCCGCTGGCGGCGCGCCTCCCGAGACATCCAGCGGCGAGCCTCCGGCGGGGCTGGCGCCGCCCGGCTGCGCTGCGCCGCCGCCCGGTACGGCAGCGGGCGTGTCCGCCGCGGCCGTTGACGCAGGCATGGCACCGGCGACAGCCTGGCGGAACTGGTCTTGCAGCAGGTTCCACCAAGCCACTGCAGCCGGCATCGCCGCACTGGCGCTGGCCGGGCCGGCCGGATCCTGACTGGCGGGTGCGTCGGTGGCAGCGGAGGCGGGGGTGGCAGGGCGCTCGGCGTGCTGCGGCGCCGGGGCCTGCGGCGCGGCACTGTCTGGTACAGGCGCAGGCGTCGCTTTACCCGGCTGCGCGAAGAACTGCGCGAACGGCGCCGCCATGGCGGGATCGCTGCCGGCCCGCTGCATCGCCTGCGCCATGCTGTCGCTCATCGCCTTGAGGGTGGCCAGGGTGCCGCGCTGGACCTCGAGCGCCTGGATCGTCCCGCGCAGCATGCCGAGATTCAGGTTGAGCCAGGATTCGACGGCCTTGAGGTCGGCGATCTTCTTGTCCAGCTCGTCGACAGACAGGGTGGGACTGTGCATGCCCGGCATCCCGGTGCCCGGGATGTTCATGCTGCCCCAGAGCTTCTTCACGAATTCGAGCGTATCGGTCATGCCGGCGGACTGCGGGGAAGGCGTGGACATCGGTGTTCTCCGTTGGTGGACGCCTAAGCGTAGCAGATAACTAACATGCCACAAAGCGCCTGCGCCAGCGCAGGGCAGGTAGCCCGGTCGCTGCAGGGGCGCGGCGCTCAGGCTACACTAGGGGCATGAGTCCCGCTTTCCTCCCCCAGCGGCGCCGCGCACTGGTGCTGGGCACGCTGATCGTGCTGCTGCACTGGCTGGTGTTGAGCCTGCTCACCGCGGGCACGCGCGGCATCGCACTGCCGGGGCGCGAGGGAGAACCGCTGCTGAGCGTGGCGCAGCTGCTGTCCACGCCGCCGTCGCCCGTGCCGGAACCGGTGCCGCCGCCCGCGCCGCCCATGGTGCAGCCGCCGCTGCCCACGCTGCCGGCACTGCCGCAGATCGCGGTGGTCGAGGACGCGGTGGGCGAGCCCCTGCCGCCGGGGCCGCCCGCGCAACCGGTCGCGCCGCCCGACGCGCCTGTGCCCCCTGCGCCCGCCAGTGCGCCGCCCGCCACCGCGGCGGCGGCTGCGCCGGAATCCGAACCCGGTCCGCCCCCGATCGTGCACACCATCCGCCGCTACACGGTGGACGTGCCGCCGCCTGCCGAGCTCACCTACGACGTCGCCCGCGTCGATGCCGACGGCACCACCTGGAGCGGCCAGGCCCTGCTGTCCTTCCAGCGCGATGCCCAGTCCTACCGGATGCGCTTCGAGGCCGGCATCAAGATCGTGTTCGCGCGCGTCAACCTGGTGGCGCTCACCAGCGAAGGCCACCTCGGCAACACCGGCCTGGCGCCGGTGAAGATGACGGAAAAGCGGCGCGGTCGCGCCCTGACCGCCACCCATTTCGACTGGCCCGGCAACAAGGTCAGCTTCTCCGCCTCGGAGAACCAGTATGCGCTGCTGCCGGGGGCGCAGGACAAGGCGACGGTGCCGCTGCAGCTGGCAGCGATCGCGCGTGGCGACCGCGCCCAGCTGTCCGGCGACATCGACATGTTCGTCGGCGAAGATCGCTGGGGCAGCGTGTACACTTTCAACGTGGTGGGCCCGGAAGAGATCGACACCCCCATGGGCCGCCTGCAGACCGTGCGCGTGGCGCGCCCGCCCAAGCAGGGCTCGTACAAGTCGCGGCTCGACATCTGGCTGGCGCCCGCGCATGGCTGGCTGCCGGTGCAGATCCGCAGCAGCGAAGCCAACGGCGCCGTCACCACCCAAACGGCGAAGCACATCGCCATGACCCAACCAGGACTGTGATCCATGCAAGCCATCGACTTATCCAGGGCCGCTGTCGGCCTGCTGCTGTCCCTGCCGCTGTTCCTGCCGCCTTCGCTGCTGGCCGCGCCGCCGGCGGCGGCGCAGGAGGCGCCGGCCGCCGTCAAGCGTCCCTTCCAGCTGCCGCCCTCGGCCGACCTGCGCTATGAACTGAGCGCCCGCCAGCGCGGCTTCGGACTGAAGGGCGAAGCCGTCATCGTATGGCGCGCGGGAGAGAGGGAATACAGCGTCAGCGCCACGTCGAAGCTGCCGCTGCTGGGCACCATTACCGAAGACCGCAGCAGCGGCGCGGTCGATGCCCATGGCCTGGCGCCGGCCGAGTTCCACGAGAAGCGCATGCGCAAGGACCCGACCACCACCACCTTCGACCGCGAGGCCAGGCTGCTGCGCTTCAGCGAAAGCCGGGAGACCTATCCGCTCAAGGGCGGGGAGCAGGACCGGGTCTCGGTCACCTGGCAACTGGCCGCCGTCGCGCGCGGCGCCGGCGCCGCATTCCGGACCGGCTCGGAATGGCCGTTCTTCGTTGCCGGCCGGCGCGATGCCGAGACCTGGGTGTTCAAGGTCGTCAGGCGCGAAAAAATCCACACCGGCCTGGGCGAGGTCGAGACCGTGCTGCTGGCGCGCCAGCCGCTGCCGGACAAGCAGGACCAGTCGCTCGAGATCTGGCTGGCGCCGCGGCACGACTGGTATCCGGTGCGGCTGCGCTATGCCGATGGCGACAAGGAACAGGTTGAACAGACCCTGGCGACTGTTTCAAAAAAGTAAACAATCCGCCCATTCCAGACAATATTGTCTTGAAACAAAGATACGATGTCAGTGTGTCTTTCACGCAATGAAGGGCAGGGCGAGGGTGCTGATTGCCTAGCCTAAACTGTTATACTGGCGCCCCCGCGGATGGCTGAGCCTATCCGCGCCAGAGAACGGTATCCTGACATGATCGACCACCTTGGCGGCGCGGCGCTCGCCGCAGATTCCCTTTCGCACCAGCCGGAAGACGACCCGCTGCAGGCGCATTTCCAGAGCGGCGTCGCGCCCGACGAGATCGAGCAGGTGTATCACCTGAAACGGGCGCAGCCGATGCTGTCGGCGTTTACCGCCCTGTTCCACGGCACGCAGGACGGGGTGCTGGTGCGCCTGCTGGTGCTGCGCGAGCTGGCCAGCGATACCGCCACCTCTAGCTTTTCGCGCGCCGACATCAACAACAAGCTGGCCTATCTCGCCGCCGACAGCCTGGAAACGGTGCTGAACCGCCTGCGCGGCCACGGCCTGCTGGCCTGGGACGGTCCCGCCGCCGTGTACCGCATCACGCCGCTGGCGCGCAATGTGCTGTCCGCGCTCGACACCCTGATCGCCCTGGCCCAGCCGCAGGAAGACGATGCCGAGATGGGCTTCCTGCTGTCGCAGGTGGCCGGCGCCCAGGCCGTGGGCGGCGTCACCGTCGAGCAGCTGCGCCACCTGCTGGGGCGCCTGGTGGAACTGACCGAGGAATTCCGCGACGCGATCGCTTCCGGTTCCGAGTTCCGCCTGCGCACCTCGCAGGCGAAGTGGCACATGGCCTGCGACTGGGTCGAGAAGGGTTCGGTGATCCTGCGCGCCATCACGCAGGACCCGGCCGCCGACGCGGCCACGCACAAGGCGGCGCAGGCCATCGGCCGCGCCCAGAGCGCGCTGCTGAACATGCAGGGCATGTTCTCGCGCGCCCTGAACCAGATCGAGCGCCAGCGCGTGCACCTGGGCCAGTCCGGCCTGTCCACCACCGACGTCAAGCGCTGGCTGCTGGCCCACGACGACCTGGCCAGCCTGGCCGAAGACGCGATCGACCGCCCGGTGGTGCCGCTGTTCGGCACCCCGGCCGAGATGATCGACGTGGCCGAGACCGAGCTGCTGCTCGAGCGCGTGACCTCCACCGGCCCCAAGGGCCTGCCGAGCGGCCAGGATGCGCCGTTGACGGTGAACGACAATCCGGCCATGCAGGCCGAGCTGAACGACTGGATCAACAAGCTGGCCGACTTCGCCAACCTCGGCAACTTCCCCGAATTCTCGGACAGTGGCCCGAAGAAGGTGGCCCTGCACGAGTCGCTGCTGCCGGCCAGCTTCGCGGTGGCGTCCTACCGCGCTTCGCTGCTGCCGCTGCTAGGCGACGCCGCCGAGGCCAGCCTGCAGGGCGCGACCGCCGAGCTGGCGCGCCTTCCCGTGAAGTTCGAACCGACGGACGAGATGATCCAGCTCGACGACCCGGAAGTGGCGGCGATGTCGATCGCCACCCTCTCACTGAATCCTGAAAGCGCTACCCCCGATGAATGACGACGCACAAATCCTGATCGCGCGCCTGCTGACGCACCAGACCCTGCGCCGCGACGACAAGATGGTCAAGCGCGCGCTGTCGGACGAAGCCTTCCGCATCGAAGTCGACAAGCGCCTGCTCGAATGCGGCCTGAAACTGCTGGACAACGTCTATGCCGACCACGTCACGATCGCCCTGCACCGCAATGTCGAGCCGAAGATCTTCGGCGCCAAGGACATCTGGCAGAACAACAACTTCGGCCTGACCCGCGACGGCGTGGCCCTGCTGGTGGTGCTGTGGGCCCAGATCATCCTGCCCAAGCGCGAGCGCCAGGAAACCCACGTCACGGTGAGCGACGACCAGACCGACATGTTCGACAAGGACGCGCCGATCCCGCGCGCCGAGGACACCTCGATCGGCATTTCGTATACCGCGCTGCTGTCCGACTTCGGCGACAAGCTGGGCAAGAAGACGCGCATGGACATGAACCTGGGCGTGCTGTCCAAGCTCGGCTTCATCGAGCGCCGCGGCGACGTGATCCTGGAAGGCCCGCTGCTGGACCTGATGATGGACACCGACCTGCTGAAGGAGCGCATCATCAACGGCGCCCTGGCCGACGTGTTCAAGCGCGCGCCGCTGGCCGCCGCGCCGCGCCGCATCGTGACCGATAGCGATGCCGCCAACGACGCCGTGGTGGAAGCCACCGACGAAGAACCGACCCCACTGAGCCCGAACTGAGGTAGCCCATGTTCCACATCAAATCACTCGAACTGGTCCACTGGGATTACTGGCAGCGGATCAAGAACATCCCGCTGGACGCCAAGATCATCACGATCGCCGGCCAGAACGGCTCCGGCAAGACCACGCTGCTCGATGCGCTGCGCACCCTGTTCGGCCTGGACTGCTCGATGGGCCGCACCTACAAGCACTATGCGCGCCACTCGGGCCAGCAAAGCGCCTGGCTGCGCGCCGTGGTCGACAACAAGCCGGTCGGCCGCCAGCTGTCGAACCGGCCGTTCCGCCATTCCGGCTTCTTCGCCGACGACGAAGTCACCCTGTTCTGCCAGGTGCAGAAGAACGGCGGCGACTGGAAGCGCCAGTACCTGATGCGTCCGGGGAACGTCGAGATCGAGGAAGTCACCGAGGCCACCGACTGGCTGGGCGTGGAGAACTACAAGAAGCGCCTGGCCTCGGCCGGCCTGTCGCCGGCGATGTCGAAGGTGCTGGCGCTGGAGCAGGGCGAGACCGACAAACTGTGCGAATACGCGCCGCGCCAGCTGCTCGACCTGGTGTTCCAGGTCTTCGGCGACAAGGAAGTGCTGGACGCCTACGACGAAGCAAAGCGCCACCAGCGCGACACCGAGACCGAGCTGAAGCGCTTCGAGGCCGAGCTGGAAACCTCGCGCATCAACCTGGAAGGCCTGCGCCTGCGCGTGGCCAACTACCACCAGTGGGAAGACCTGCACCAGGAAAAGAAGGAGCTGCAGGAAGAGGTGCTGCCCGCGCTCGAATACATCGAGGCGCGCGAGAAGGCCGCCGCCATCAGCCGCGCGATGCGCGAAGCGCGCAAGCCCCTGCTGGCGGCCGACTCCATCCTGGCCGAGAAACGCCAGCAGCTGGCCGCCCAGCAGCGCGCCCTGACCGAAGCGCAGAAGCAGGAAACCGCGCTGGAACAGGAAGCCACCGAACTGGCCAGCCGCCTCACCCAGCTCAACCAGAAACTGAAGCCACTGGAAAGCCTGCTGGAACAGAAGGAGCGCCTGCAGAAGCTGTCGCTCGATGCCGGCGCCGACCTGGCCGAAGTGGCCAACCAGCTCAACGACAAGGAAGCGGAACTCGCCAGGCAGAAGGCGGCGCGCGAGAACATCGCGGTGAAAATCGCCGGCGAGATGGCCACCATCTCGGCCCTGCAGGGCAAGAGCGCGATGCCGGAGCCGGAAGCCCAGCGCCAGATGCGGCGCGCGCTGCGCGACGAGGGTATCGCCCACGCCATGCTGTCGGACATCGTCGAAGTGCTCGATCCGAAGTGGCAGGGCGCGGTCGAGGGCGTGCTGGGCGGCTACGCCTCGGTGGTGCTGCTCGAGAAAGCCAAGGATGCCCCGGCGGCCTACCGCCTGGCCGAGAAGGAGCGCTACCGCCACTTCATCGTGCCCGACTGCGTCGAGGCGCCGGTGGTGAAGGACAGCAGCCTGCTGTCGGTGGTGCGCTTCTCCAGCAAGGCGCCGGGCTGGCTGATCGACCAGCTGGAACGCATCGAGCGCGTCGACTCGGTCGATGCCGGCTTCAAGTCGAAGTCGGACGAATGGATCACGCCGGACGCCTACCACCGCGAACGCCGCGGCGGGCGCTCGTTATTTGTGGAGCCGTCGCGCTACCGCTTCGGTTCGGCCGGCAAGACCCAGCGCCTGGAAGCGATCCAGAAGTCGCTCCCGGCCCTGGAGGCGCAGGAAGACGCGCTGACGCTGGCCATCAGCAAGCTCGCCGCCGAAGTGGGCGCGCTGAAGGGCCGCATCGCCGGCGTGGACGCGGCCAAGGAACTGGCCGCGCGCCAGGCGGAGTTCGAGGAAGCCACGCGCGCGCTGGCGCCGCTCAGGACCGAGCGCCTGGAAGTGGGCGCGCGCCTGGGCGAGCTGTCGATGCTGACCAAGAACGCGACGGTGGCGCGCACCCGCGCCGACACCGTGTGGCAGAACGCGCGCATGGCCCTGTCTGAAGCGGAAGCCGGCATGCGCCTGAACAACCGCCGCACCATCGAGCAGCGCGCCGAGCATGCCAAGGCCCTGCTCGGCCTGCGCCGCGGCTGGCGCCAGGTGCCGGGCAACTGGAAGAACGCCATCTGGCGCGCCGCCCTGGCGGACAAGCACCAGAACGCGCACCAGGTCAACCTGCGCCTGTCGACGCTCGAGCATGCGCTGGCGCGCGACGACTGGGAGCAGGACGGCACCGTGATCGACCAGTACGCGCGCCTGAACGACCAGCTCAGTGGCCGTCAATCCGAAACCGAGGAACGGCGCTACCAGAACAACCGCGCGATCGAGGCCACCGCCAACGCGCGCGGGGCCTACATCGAGCGCTTGCGCTACACGATCAAGACCTATTCGAAGAACATCAAGGAGCTGGGCGAACTGGCCGGCATCGACGTGCAGGCCGACCCGGTGCGCCTGGAGAACGACGACGTCCAGCTGGCCCAGGCCGGCCTGCATGTGCGTTTCAAGTTCGACGGCAAGGACCAGATCGGGATGAACGACGGCGAGGCCTCCGGCGGCCAGCAGGTGATGAAATCGCTGGTGCTGCTCATTGGCCTGCTGAAGTCGGAAGAAGGCTCGGGCGGTTTCGTCTTCATCGACGAACCCTTCGCCCACCTGGACATCCGCAACATCCAGCTGGTTGGCGAGTTCCTGAAGAACACCGACGCCCAGTACCTGATGACGACGCCGCTGACGCACAACACCGACGTGTACGACCCGTCCGAGCTGACATTAATTACCAGCAAGAAGAAGAAGGACGTGCAGTGGGCGCAGCCGATCTTCGTGCTGCAGAGAAGGAAGGACGAGGCGAAGGCCGCGTAGGACAGAAAGGGAGCCAGCGGCTCCATGCCCGTCACTTAAGAGGTGCAGCCCATGCGACTGTTCATATCACAACGATCACCGCGTGGGGTGATCCGGTCCCGTGGACCGGATCACGAGCCGCCCACCCTACGATTGTCCTTAACTGACTGGCATTGGCCAGCGGCTCGCTTTCTGTTTTACGGCATCATTCGGCGTCGATCGCCTTGCGCAGCCTGCGCCGCCACTGCAGCAGCCCGGCCGAGTACCATTCGAAGTAGCCGGCCGTCAGCCCGACGCACAGCATGGTGAGCGTGTCGTCGGTCAGCTTCGGGGCCGGGATGCCCTTGCCCTGGTTCGCATAGACCTCGACCCCCAGGTACAGGATGCGCGCGACCAGGATCATGGCGAACAGGATGCCCAAGCGTGCCGGTGGCGTGAAGTAGTAGCCTTGCTGCGTGTCCTCGAAGCGGGTGCGCTTGAGCGCGTACACGCTCCAGCCAGTGCCGAGCGCCGCACCGGCAAGCAGCGCGGCCAGGTTGGTCGGGTTATCGAGCAGCTGCACCAGCGGCACCGCGATCATCGCGCCGAACACCAGGACGCCCGTGTAGTGGCGCGAGACGATCGAACGCTGGCGCGTCATGCGGGCCTGGATGCGCTTGTAGACCCGCCACACGAGCAGTGGCGTCAGGACGAGGAGGGCAAGGGTCGTGATCGAGATGTCCATGGTACGGTGAGAGTGGCCAGTCCGCCATTGTAACCGGGGCGTCGGCGCCGCGCCCATCATGGTAAGGTGGCTACTTCGCCGCTTCCAAGGAGACTTCCGCCATGAATCCTGTGTCGTCCGCTGAATTCCCCGTTTCTCCCATCCGCGCGCACCGCGCGCCCGATCCGGCACCGCCCGAGGACCCGGCACCCGAACCCTTCGACGCGCCCCATCCGCACCACCAGCCCGGCCACACCCATCTGCCCCAGGACGAAGACCCGGTGCCCGATCCCAAGCCGAGCATGTTCGCCTGAGCGGCCAGCGCACTGTCAAGTTTCCCGACACGCCTGGCGCGGGCAAAAAAAAACTGCATGGCGCTCAGCCATGCAGTTTTTTGGAAGAAGCGTGCAGCGCTCAGGCGCGGCGGCGGCGCAGGGCGCCCAGGCCGGCCAGGCCCAGGCCCAGCAGCGCCAGCGAACCCGGTTCCGGTGCTTCGCCAGCGACCTTGCCCATGACGTCGCCCGAGACGTCAACCGTCCAGCCCGCGCCCCTCGATGCACCGGTCTGGCCGTAGGTGACTTTCATGAACAGGTCGTGTGCGCCGCCGTTCGGATCGCGCTGCGCATTGGTGTCGAACAGGTCTTTCCACAGGCCGCCGGTCACATCCAGGTAGGCTTGCGCGCTGCCCGAGATCGAGTTGTTGGCGAAGGACGACAGGTAGGTGTAATCCGAATAGCCACCCAGCACGCCGCTACCGAAATTGGCCGACAAGGCCAGCTCGCCACCGATGTTGGTGACGCCCTTGTAGCCTTCGGCGCCCATGCGGCCGCCCGGACCGTAGGAGGCGTTGTAGTTCTGGTTGTTCAGGTACATGTTCAGCCAGCCACCGGTGCCCAGCGCCAGGGTGCTCGGCGACATGATGCCGTCGACTTCGACGTAGGTATCCTGGATGCCGCCGAACATGCCGGTCAGGTATTCGCCGTTCTGGCCGGCGGTATAGATCAGGCTGCCGTTCGAGACGCGCGAGATGCTCTGCACCGAGAAGATGCCCCAGGTATCTTCGCCACCGACGGCCTTCGGTGCCTTCTTGATCTTGGAAACACTGTTGCACGTTGCGACGGTCGTGCATTTCACGCCAGCGGTGTTGCCATAATTAACGGTGCTGGCGTTGTAGGAGTTGATGGTGATCTTCAGATCGCCGGCGACCAGGACCAGTGCGCTCGCAGGCGCGGACAGGCCGAGGGCCAGGGCACATCCAGCAGCAGCAGCGAAAATTTTACGAGTGTTCATAGGCTTCTTTCTAAGTTAGACACCGAACCAGTTATTGGCGTCAGTATAAGCAGGAACTGTGCCAGTCTTTTCCTCGTGGAATTTTCTTGTTTTGAAACAAGCACTTACAAAAAGGAAAGAATGCTGCCCGATGTAAATTCTTTCTTCCGCGAAAAACATGTAAATTTTTTCGACATCTGATCGTCCCTGGCACTTCCCCGCACTGTTAGTCGAAGGCCCAGGAATACAGAACGTCGAGGGCCGTATTGGTCCCGGTCTGGAACTGCAGGGTGATCTTCGGGCTCCATTTGTAGCGCAGCCGCACCAGGCTCGAGGCCGTGGTCGCGCCCTGCTCGAAGCTGAGGTAGGCGCGCGAGGAAATCCGCTTGCCCACCGTGACCACCGTGCTTTCCAGGCCGGACGCGGTGCCGTTGGCCTGTTTCAGCCCCAGTTCATCCACGCCGAGCGAGCTCGCCAGCTTCTGGGTGATGCCGCCGCTGCCGCCCTTGCCGCCGAGCAAGGCAGCGGCGGCGGCGGCGAGCACGTCCTTTTCACTGCCGCTGGTGCCTTCCATGCCGTGGCCGAGCACCAGCCAGGACAGTTTCTCGCTGTCCGGCACGTTCGGGGTCGACACCAGCCGCGCCTGTGGCGCCTGGGCCGTGCCGCGCACCTGTACGCCGGCTTCCACATTGGTCTCTGATAGTTGTTCCCCTTCCGGCCGGCGGCGCACGGCCAGCACGTCGAGCGCCGGATTGTCATAGGCGCCGCTGAAGGTGATCACGGCGCGCTCGATCTCCAGCTTCTGGCCATAGGCCGCGTAGTTGCCCTCGACCGCGCGGATGCTGCCGTTCAGGCGTGGCGCGCCGGCGCCGACCTTGCGCATGCGCACGTTGCCGGCCAGGGTGGCATCGATGCCCAGGCCGCGCAGGCGGAACTCGTCGCCCAGGTCGGCGCGCAAGTCGATCGTCAGCGGCAGTTCTTCCTTCTTGTTCGAGGGCTGCGGCCGGGCACCGCCCTGGCCGAGCACGATGACGTCGTCGGACATGGTGGGCCGGCCCTGCGGCGCGAACTCGATCAGGGCGCGGTCGGCGCGCACCTTGCCTTCGAGGGCGAAGCGCTCGGCATTGCGCACCAGCGAGGCCGTGCCGCTCAGGACCACGGTGCGGTCCGGACGCGATAATGCTTCCAGCTTGTCCAGGCTCAGGCGCAGGTCGGCGGCGGCCAGGCCGCTGGAAAAGCGCAGCGAACCTTCGGCCGAGGCGCTGCCCTGGCGGCCCTGGAAGCGCAGGCGCTGCAGCTGCAGCTGGTCACCCGCCAGGCTGGCGCGCAGCTCGCCGTTCTGCAGGCGTACGCCCTGCTCGGGCCAGCGCACCGCCAGCCGGTCACCCTGCACGCTGCCGTCCAGGCGCGGCGTGCCGATGGTGCCGCTGCCGCTGAGGGCCAGGCGCAGGGCGCCATCCAGTTCCAGGCCGGACTGCCCGGCGAAAGCGGCGAGCCAGGCGATCGAGGCCATGTCGGCGTTCGCCGTCATGCGCAGCGGGCTGTCGGGGTCCAGGCGGCCCCGCAAGAGCTGGGCGGTGCCGTCCACGCTGGCGCTGCCGGTGCGGGCGCCGTCCAGGTTGACGCGCACGCGCAGGGCGCCGCCGACCACGTCGGCGCGCGCATCGAAGGTGCGCAGGCCGAGCGGCACCGGCGTGTCGCTGCCGGCGATCACATCGCCCTTTTCGCGGAATACGTGGAGCATGCCGTCCAGTGCCGGCGCCGCGCCGGCGGCGGCGGGCGCGCGCAGGTCGAGCGCCCACTGCGCGCCCAGCGTCAGGTCGCCACGCGCGTTGTCGCGCAGCGTGGGCGAGAACTGGGCCAGGTAAGTCAGCGGCACGTTGTCCGCATGGCCGCGGCTGGCCCAGCGCGGGCCGTTCTTGACCAGGGAGTCGATCGTGACGCTGCCGGCCGGCAGCTTGATCACCGCGCCCTTGAAGGCAATCGTTTCCGGCGAAGCCAGCCCCATCACGCCGCTCCCCTTGGGCCCGGCGATGCGCAGCGGCACCGGCGCCTGCAGCACCATCGCGTAGCGGCCGCGGTTCTGCAAGGCGGCCAGGGTACCGCTCCAGGTCTCGCCATTCCAGCCGCCGCGCACTTCCAGGTTGGCGTCGAAGGCGTCGCCGGTGGCGGCCGCGCGCAGCGTGTGGGCGCCGCGCGTGCCTTCGGTCTTCAGGCTGGCGGAGGCGACCCGGGTTTCCTTGCCGGGTTCGCCGCCCACGTAGTCGGTGACCTGGATGTCGCTGGCCAGCGCGTCGCGCGCGCCGCGCCCCGCACCCAGGCTGGCGCTGGCGCGCAGCGCGCGGATGCTGTGGGTGCCGAGCAGGCGCAGGTTCCGGCCTTCCAGCGCGGCGCTCAGGGACGGCGCGTCCATCGTGCCGGACAGCGTTCCCTGGCCGCGCAGCACGCCGCCGAAGTCAGGGCCGAGTGCGCCCAGCTGGGGCGCGTCGATGCGCCAGCCCAGCTGGTCGCCGCCCGCGCCGAAGCTGCCCTTGGCGGCGACCACGTTGGCGCCGACGTGCAGGTCGACGTCGGCGTTCGAGATGTGGCGGCGGTCGGCGCTGATCCTGGCATGGCCCCACAGCGGGGAGTTCGACAGCGTCGAATCCTGCACCCGCAGGTCGAGCGCGCCGCGCCAGTCGGCACCGCTGCGGCCGCTGGCGGTGAAATTGCCATTGACGGAACCGGCCAGCGGCGAACCGAAGGCGGCCGGGTTGAAGCGCGCCATCGCGCCACTTAGCTTCGCTTCCACGAAGCGCGCGCCTGCGCCGCCGGCGAGCCAGGCTTCGCCGCTGGCGCGCAGGCTGCCGTTGGCGTTCCTGCGCTGGGCCGCCACCCAGCCCAGGCCGTTCGCTTCGAGCTCGAAACTGGTGCGGGGGGCGCTCATGCTGCCGGTGGCGACGCCGCTGGCCGTGAGCGCGCCATACAGGTCGCCGCGCAGCGCCGACAGCTGGCGTCCGTCGATGCGCCAGCGCAGGCGGTCGCCGGCGCCGCCGAAGGCGCCGTTCACGGCCACCGTGTTCTGGCCCAGGGCCAGGTCGGCATCGATGCCGCTGATGCGTTTTGCGTCCGCATGCAACTTGCCCTGTCCCGACAGCGCCTGGTTCAGCAGCCGGCTGCCGCGCAGCGCGAAGTCGGCATCCAGGCGCCAGGCTGGCGCGAGCGCGCCGGCCGCGTTGATGCCGGCGTTGATGTCGGCCTGCGGGAAGTCGCCGAAATCGGCCGGGTTGAAGCGGCTGGCGCTGGCGCTGGCCTTGAAGGCCTTGTCGTCCAGCAGGCGCATGCTGCCGGTGAGGTCGATCCGGCTGCCGCCGCGCGCCAGGCGCGCTTCGCGCAGCGTGACGACATTGTCGGCCAGCGTCGCCAGCGCCGTCAGGCGCAGGGCCTGGTCGGCCAGGTTGGCCTGCAGGGTCTGGGTGGTGCCCGCATTGGTCACCTGGATATCGCCGCGGATAGCGGTCGGCTTCATGCTGGCATGGATGCCCTTCAAGTCGAAGCGGTCGGTATGCAGCGTGAAGCGCGCGGTGCCGAGCCCTTCCTGGTCTTCCTCGCGCCGCAGGCCGCCGGTGCCGGTGAAGCGGCCGGCGGCGCCGAAATCGAGCAGCACCTCGGAGACCTGCAGGGCGCTCAGGTTGCCGCCGAGCTGGCCGCGCAGGCTGCGCAGCGGCAGGCGCTGCTGGTCGAGCGTGCCTTCCGGGCCGCTGTTCGTGATATCGACCCGGCCGCTGATGTTGCGGTTCGCATCGAGCTTGCCGTTGACGGCGAAGTCCAGGTCGGCGGTCGGCAGGGAGGGATTGAAGAAGCCCGGGTCGACATTGCGGCCGGTGATGCGCATCTCGCGCAGCGGGATGTCGGCGTAGGGCGACAGCACGAACCGGGCCTCGCCCACGGCGCGTCCGGCCTGGCCGCTGGCCTCGACCAGGGTCGTTTCCAGGTCGCCGCCCGCTTTCAGGCGCAGCTGGGCGGCGCGCGAAGTTACCCCACCTTCGGCCTTGGCCTGCGACTGGGTCAGGCTGGCGCTGGCGTCGATCTTGAACGGACGCTGGGCGCCGATGCTGCCGTTGGCGGCCACGTCACCCCAGGGCGTGGCGGCGGCGGCGTCACGCACCGTCCAGCGCGTCTTGTCGCCGTGCAGGCGCAGGCGGATGTTGTCGATGCGCGTCTCTGCGCCCTTGCTGACGAACACCGCCTGGGCCAGGCGCGCATCGTCGACCGAGACCGGGAAAGGCGGCGCCAGCGAGGCCGGCATCGGCGAGCGTTCGTCGGTTTCCTTCAGGGTCTCGACGCGCAGGTTCGCCGCCTTCAGCTGGTTGACCAGGATGCCGCGCGAGACGATCTGCGAGGGCGACCAGCGCAGGTCGACCTTGTTCGCGACCACCAGCTGCTCGTCGGTGCGCCAGACGATGCGGTCGATGTGCATGGTGCCGTACAGCGAGCCGGTGACGCCGGTGAGGGTGAGCTTGCCGCCGGTGGAGGCGGCGACGCGCTGCGCGATCATCTGCAGCGTGGTCTCGCGCCCGAGGTACCAGAGCGCGCCGCCGACGACGACGCCGGTGGCGACCAGGCCGATGGCAACGCGGCGCGGCCAGCGCCGCGGGCGCTGCGCAGGCGCCTTGCCAGCCGGCGCCGTGGAAGGATCGTGAGTGTCCATCAGAAGGTGAATCCCAGGGAGAAGTGCAGGCGCGCTTTCTTGACCGCGTGGCCATAGGCCAGGTCGACGTTGATCGGGCCGACCGGGCTGCGCCAGCGTGCGCCGACGCCGAAGCCCGATTTCGGCTTCAGGTCGCCGACCTTGTCGGCGGCATTGCCGGCATCGTAGAACACGGCCACGCCCCAGGGCGGGCGGAAGTAGTACTGGTACTCGGCGCTGGCGGTGAGCAGGTACTTGCCGCCGACGATGGCGCCGTTCTCGCGCACGCCCAGCTCGCGGTAGCCGTAGCCGCGTACCGACTGGTCGCCGCCGGCGCGGAACAGGAAGGTGGACGGCACGCCCAGCTTTTCCTTGGCCGCCACGGCGCCGAACTCGCCGCGCAGCACCAGGGTGCCGGCATCGCCCATCGGCCTGAACATCTGGGCGCGCGTGTACAGGCGCAGGAATTTCTCGTCGGTCAGGATCGGCAGCAGGGCGCCGCCCAGCTGGCCCTGCAGCACGTAGCCGTTGGTCGGCTGGATCAGGCTGTCGAGCTTGCGCCGCGTGATGCTGTAGGTGAGCGGCAGGCTGCGCGTGGTGGTGGCTTCCTGCGGCGGCACCTCGCGCTTCTCGACCAGGGCTTCGAGCGTCAGGCTGCGCTCGAGCAGCGGGGTGCCCCACTGGCGCCGCGCGGCGACCGTGGCCAGGGTGGTGATCTCGCCGCGCACGTCGTTGCGCTCGACGCCGGCGCCGACGCTGTCGTTGTAACCCTTCGGCGTGGTCGGCCAGAAGAAGTCGACGCGCGCGGTCTGGCGCTTCTGCTCGTAGATCAGGTCGCTCTTCATGCGCTTGCCGAACACGTTCAGGTCGTCGTAGCTGGCCTGGGCGCGGCCTCCGGTGTCGGTCGAGAAGCCGAGGCCGACCTCGACGTTCTTGCGCTTGTTCTCGGTCACGCGCACCAGCACCGGCAGCACGGTCGGACCAGGCGCCGCGCCGGGGTCGGGGGTGGCCGGATTGCCGTCCGGGTCGTCGTCGCCATCCTTCAGGTCCTCGATCTCGGCGGCCAGCACGGCGCGCATGTCGGCGCTCACTTCGACGCCGCTGAAATAGCCGGTGTCCTGCAGGCGCGACTGCAGGGCCTGCAGCGCGGCCTCGCTGTATTCGTCGCCCGGCTTGATCTTGTTGAGGTTGGTGATCACTTCGCGCGGATAGCGCTTCAGGCCGCGGATGCGCAGTTCGCCGAAGCGCATCTCGGGACCGCTGTCGATGACCACGCGCAGCAGGGCGCGCCGTTCGTCCGGATCGACGGTGGCGCTGGTCTCGACCAGGCGCGCGCGCGGGAAGCGGGTCTGCGCCACCTCGCGCAGCAGTTCGCGCTTGGCCGCTTCCCAGTCGGCCTGGCGGAAGCGCGCGCCCACCGGCAGCTGCCAGCGCTGGCGCAGGGCGGCGCCGTCGAACGGCGCGCTGCCCTGGTCGAAGGGCACGAAACCCTGCAGCACCAGGTCCACCTCGCCCACCACGGTGGGTTCGCCCGGGTCGACAATGACGCGCGCCACCGGCCGTGCACCACTGGTGTCGAGCCCGGCCGAAATGCGCGGCGAATAATAGCCTTCGGTGGCGATGAAGGTCTTGGCCTGGGCCGGGGCTTCCTTCACCAGGCGTTGCAGCTGATCCAGGTCGACGCGCGGGTTGCCGCGCCAGCGCATCAGGTCGAGGTTTTCCTCGAGCATGTTCTCGAGCTGGCGCGGGGCGTCGATGCGGACCTGGTAATCGATACCCTGGGCATGTAGCGCCGTGGCGAACACCAGCGCGCCGAAACCGGCCAGCAGGCGGGGAAGGGGACGCAGGCGGCAGGAAATCGATCTCGCTAGAAACATGGCGCTCCGATAAAAAAGTTCATGGCAATCTTAGCGGATTGGCAAAAACGTTGCCGGACGCTAGCCCTGCCGTGCAGGCGGCGGGGTACGCGCGGGGCCCGCTTTTATGCCAGAATGCGCGGTTTATCACGGCGCCCGGCGCCTCATTTCACGGATTTCGACCATGCACACGAATGACACCGCGCTCGTCCTGTTCAGCGGCGGCCAGGATTCCACCACCTGCCTCGCCTGGGCGCTGCAGCGCTATGCGCGCGTGGAAACCATCGGCTTCGACTATGGCCAGCGGCACGCCATCGAACTCGCGGTGCGCCCGACACTGCTGGCGAAGATGCGCGCACTCGATCCCGGCTGGGATGCGCGCCTGGGCGAAGACCACATGATCGACCTGTCCCTGATCAGCAAGATCTCGGACACCGCCCTGACCAGCAACGTGGCCATCGCGATGCAGGAAAACGGCTTGCCGAACACCTTTGTGCCGGGCCGCAACCTGCTGTTCATGACGGTGGCGGCCACCGTCGCCTACCGGCGCGGCCTGAACGTGCTGGTGGGCGGCATGTGCGAGACCGATTTCTCCGGCTACCCGGACTGCCGCGACGACAGCATGAAGGCGCTGCAGGTGGCACTGAACCTGGGCATGGCCACCCGCCTGAAGCTCGAAACGCCGCTGATGTGGATCGACAAGGCCCAGACCTGGCAGCTGGCGCACGACTGTGGCGGCGACGCGCTGGTGGACCTGATCCGCTTCGATACCCATACCTGCTACCTGGGCGAGCGGGGCGCGGCCCATCCCTGGGGGCATGGCTGCGGCACCTGCCCGGCCTGCGCGCTGCGCGCGCGCGGCTACGAGCAGTACCTCGCAGACCCGGCCGGCTGAACCGGTCAGGCGGGTTGGGCGGGCCGTGGCAGGCGCGGTGCCTGTCGGGCAGGCAATTCACTTGCACTGGATGCCGCGGGCGCGCTCACCAGCTTGAACAGGGTGACGAGCGAGGCCAGGTGTTCGGCCTGGTCACGCAGCTCGAACGTCGCTCCGGCGGCATGCTCGATCACGCGCGCGTTTTTCTGGGTGTCGCTGTCCATTGCGCTGACGGCCGCC
Organism: Massilia sp. MS-15; assembly: GCF_020176695.1. Taxonomy (GTDB): domain Bacteria; phylum Pseudomonadota; class Gammaproteobacteria; order Burkholderiales; family Burkholderiaceae_D; genus Telluria; species Telluria hydrophila. The sequence continues at coordinate 23,374 of NZ_JAIWIA010000031.1, forward strand.
GAGACCTGCGCCAGGCCGATGCTCTGCTCGCGGCTGGCGGTCGCGATTTCTTCCATCAGCGCCGTAGCCCTTTCGACACTTGCGACGATCCGGCCCATGGTCTGCCCCGCATGGTCCGCCAGCAGGGTGCCCGTTTCGATGCGCTCGGCGGCATTCGTGATCAGGCCGCTGATTTCCTTGGCGGCGATGGCTGAGCGTTGCGCCAGCGCGCGCACTTCCGAGGCCACGACGGCGAAGCCGCGTCCCTGTTCGCCGGCACGTGCCGCTTCCACCGCTGCATTGAGCGCCAGGATGTTGGTCTGGAACGCGATGTCATCGATCATGGCGATGATGTCGACGATACGTCGCGAGCTTTCGCGGATCGCGCCCATCGTATCGACAACCTCCATCACATCCCGTCCGCCATCGACAGCGGTTTTCCTGGCAAGGGCGATGAGGTCGCGGGCGTCATGGGCGCGGTCCGCATTCTGCTGGACGGTGCTGGCCAGTTCTTCCATCGACGAGGCGGTTTCCTCCAGCGTGCCGGCCTGGCTTTCGCTGCGTTGCGCCAGGTCCGCCGTACCCTTGGCAAGGGCGCCGGATTCTCCGCGCACCACCTCGGTGCTTTCCTTGATCTGTCCGACCAGCAGCTTGACGTTGGTTTGCAGCACGCGTAGCGCCTGCAGTATCTGCGACAGCTCGTTGGAGCCGCTGGCGCGGATATGTCCGGTCAGGTCGCCGGCGCTCATCGTTTCGATGTCTTGCCTGGCGCGCGCCAGGGGCGCGACCAGCGTCTTCTGCATCAGGAAGCAATAGACAGCCAGGCCCGCGAGTCCGCAGGCTGCAAGGAGGTTGCGTAACCAGGCGCTCTGCGCGACCGATGGCAGGATCAGGACGAGGAAGAGAAGCGACAGCACACCGGTGCAGGCGTAGATCGTCGATTTGTAGGTCATCGCTTGCCAGGGCGCCGCTTTCGCAAGAAGGCCTTGGCGAATGACGGCGCCTTCGCGCAGGGCCAGTTTCCGGTCGCCCGCGGCGATGCGCCGGTAGGCCGCTTCGGCGTTGGCGATCTGCTCGCGGGTTGGCTTCACCCGCACCGATGTGTATCCGGTGATCTGCCCGTTTTCGATCAGGGGCGCCGCATTCGCCTCGACCCAGTAATGGTCCCCGTTCTTGCAACGGTTCTTCACCAGTCCGGTCCATGCTTTGCCTGATCTGATCGTTTGCCAGAAATCCTGGAAGGCCTCGGCTGGCATATCAGGGTGGCGGACGATATTTTGTGGAGCACCCAACAACTCTTCCTGGGAAAAACCGCTGATACGGACGAAATCGCTATTCACATAGGTAATATTTCCGTGTAAGTCAGTCTTCGAGACCACTGCTTCACGCTCTTGCAGGACATATTCCTTGCCAGTTACATACCTGTTTTTCACTAAGGGCCACTCATCAAATGTAAATTGTTAAATTAACACCCATAATAATTAAGTGTTTTTAATGCAATGTTATTATTGACGAATGGATGCTGGATAATCAAACATTTCGATCTTTGTTACCGTTTAGCAACAGATTGCTGAGTGGCGTGTGGAGCAGGACTGCATTACCGAGCGCCGGACGCGCCGCAGTGCCTGCAAACGTTCCCGGTGCACGCCGCAGCACGGCGCCAATGAAAAAACGGCCGGGCAAGCCCGGCCGAAGGAGGAAGCGGGAGGGACGGCAGCTGAGTCGTTCAGGCAGAGACGGCCGGCGCAGCCAGGCGCGCCTTGCGGCTGCGGGCGACCAGGAACCAGATGATCGCCACCGGCACCAGCAGCGGCAGCAGCAGGGGCGAGATCGCCAGCGCCAGGGCGGCGGCGGCCACGCACAGGGCGCCGAGTAAAATCACGCCCACGCCGGCGAACACCACCGCCAGTACGATCGCCACTACCAGCATCACCACGGCGGCGATCAGCATGCCGCCTCCCGCGAAGATCATGCCCAGGAAGGCGCCCAGCGGCCCGCCGACTTCCTCGCCGTCGATGTTGAGCGTCATGAAGTCGGCATCGGTGGCGATACCCCACAGCAGCAAGGCGAACAGGAACAGGATGATGTAGGGAGCAAATTTTTTCATGGCGGGCCTCGTCGGTTGGTCTGGTGAAGGTCGCGTTTCATCGCGGTATGGTGCTACTGTAGGCGCACGCTTTCACAGCGGCCATGGCTTTGCGACAGGATGCAATTTTTGCGCGCCGGGACGCGTGCAGACACGATAAATGGCAAGCCGAGCTGTGCCTGGCAGGCCCTGCGCAATGCATCCACGGGGCAAGAACAGTGGTCGGTTTGGCCTTGTAATGCCTATCTCCTTTCCTATACTGACAGCCTGCTCCGTCACAGGGGGAAGCCATGCACGCAGTCATTCAGAAAAGGGGGGACCAGCTGGCCGTTCGTCATGCAGGCGTGGCCAACAGCGGTCCCAAGGGCCCGCCATCGGCGCCGCCCACGATTCCGCCGATCATCATCAATCCCTTCAACCAGGAAACGCCGCCGCCGGCGGTGGATCCGCGTCCGATCCCGGTCGGTCCGCCGTTGCGTCCGCCGCGCGGCCCGGACTGGCGCTGCCCGCGCTACGCCTGAGTAGCATCAAGCTGTTCCAGGCAGCGCCAGGCCAACCCGAATCGCGCTTCTTCGGGGCGCCGGTTTCCTCTATGATCTGTGCTTTGAAGCACGAGGAAACCGCACATGAACGACAGCATCGAACACGAAGGCGAGGACAGGGACGACAGCGCGCCGGTCCAGGAAGCCCGCCTGTGGCAGGCCAATGGCTGGACCGCGCGCGTGATCAAGAACGAGGACGACGAAGGCTGGGCCGTCGCGATGTACAAGGACGGCGAGCCGGAGCCGGCGCTGGTCGGGCCCTGGACCATGGGCCGCGACAAGAAAAACCCGAAACCGCTCGACGTCAACGCCTTCAATACCCTGGTCAAGACCGCCTCCGAGGTCATCCGTCGCCACGAACAGCACCTGCACGCCATCCTGCACAAGGAAACCACGGTTGCCACCGAGGATGGCGAACTCACGGTGACGCTCGACATCGTGCCGGACGACGACGATCCCTACGCCATCCTGGCCGCCACCGACATGATGGGCGAGCAGCTTGCCAAGGTGCGGGTGCCTGCCGGTTTCAAGCTGACCGCGGCCTCGGCCGAAGCCTGGATCGCCAACGGTTTCCGCGCGCCGCGCGGATAAGGCGCAAAGCCGGCACGCCGAAAAGCCACAATCCGCCGATTTTGCGCGAAGAGGCTTCGGCTGGCGGTCCCGAACTGCTAATATTTCCCATGTGCATTATTCAGTAATTCATATTGGGGAATCAATGGACCGTCTCGCCAGACTGGAAGCCGTCCAGTCGATCCTGCTCGACATCGGGGAGCTGTCGACCAGCTGCAGCGACATTACCGAATTCATCGGCGCGGTACACCGTGCGCTGGGCCGCATCATGTATGCGGCCAATTTCTATGTGGCGCTGTGCGACCGCGAGGAAGGCACGCTCTGGTTCCCGTACTTCGTCGACGAGGTGGATGTCGAGGTGCCGGTGGCCGGCCACCGGGTGGCCCTGGCCGCGCCGCAGCAGTCGCCGACCTCGTGGGTGGTGGTGAACAAGCGCCGCCTGATGATCACCGCCGGCGACTTCGAGGCGCGCGAGCGCGAAGGCATGCAGTGGGGACACGGCGCGACCGCCGAGCACTGGATGGGGGCGCCGCTGCTCGACCGCCACCAGCAGGCCCTGGGCGCGATGGTCATCCAGAGCTATACGAAAGGCGTGACCTACAGCGAGGAGGACCAGGCGCTGTTCTCGCAGATCGCCAACCACGTGTCGAACGCGCTGCAGGGCCTGCAAAGCATGGACCGGCTCGAGCGCGCGGTGCAGGAGCGCACCGCCGCGCTGGCGATCGAGGTGGCCGAGCGGCGCCGCGCGGAGCAGGTGCAGCATGCGCTGTACCAGATCGCCAGCCTGTCGGCCCAGGCGCTCGATACCGAGGTGCTGACCACCAACCTGCACCGCATCATCGGCGAACTGATGGTGGCGAAGAACTTCCTGATCGGTCTGTATCACCCGGACACCCAGGAAATCAGCATCCCGTATTTCGTCGACGAGAAGGACGCCGAGGCGCCGCTCAGGCGTTTCCCGCTCGGGAAGGGGATGTGCTCGTATGTCCTGAGCAGCAAGCACGCCCAACTGCACGACGCCACCAGCTTCAGCCACCTGGTCGCCAACGGCCTGGTGCGCGAGCCGCTCGGCAATACCGGCATTGCCAGCTGGATGGGCGCGCCGATGCTGGTGCACGACCAGCCCTATGGGGTGCTGGTGGTGCAGAGCTACGATCCCTCGGTGGTCTACACCAAGGTGGAGCTCGACCTGCTGGCCTTCATGGCCAGCCACGTGGCGGTGGCGCTGGCGCGCATGCAGGCCGACCGCAGGATCCGCAAGACCAAGGAAGCGCTGGAAGCACAGAATGCGGCCCTGAACGAGGCCCTGCACAAGCTGCAGGAAGCGCAGTCGGAACTGGTGCGCCAGGAAAAACTCGCGTCCCTGGGCGGACTGGTGGCCGGGGTGGCCCACGAGATCAACACCCCGCTGGGGATCTGCGTGACCGCCACCAGCCACCTGGTGCAGGAACTCAAGCTCACGCGCGAGGAACTGGCGGCCGGCGAGATGACCGAGGACAGCCTGCAATCCTTCTTCGACATCGTCGACCAGTCGCTGCGCATCATGACCACCAATACCCAGCGCGCGGCAAGCCTGGTGCGCAGCTTCAAGCAGGTGGCGGTGGACCGCGCTTCGGGCGACATCCGCCACTTCAACCTGTACGCCTACCTGCACGAAGTGCTGCTGTCACTGCAGCCGAAGTTCAAGGGACGCAAGGTGAAGGTGGAGGTCGACTGTCCATCCGACCTGGTGCTGGACAGCTCGCCGGGCGCGGTGTCGCAGATCCTGACCAACATGGTCATGAACTCGCTGCTGCACGGCTTCGAGCACGGGCAGGCCGGCACGATCGTGGTGCGTGCGCGGCTCGAAGGCGAGCAGGTCGTGTTCGACTATGCCGACGACGGGGTGGGGATGGACCAGGAGACCCTGGGCAAGCTGTTCGATCCCTTCTTCACCACCAAGCGCGGCACGGGTGGCAGCGGCCTGGGGGCGCACATCCTGCACAACCTGGTGACGGGGGCGCTGGACGGCACGGTGAAGGCGGACAGCGCGCCGGGCGAGGGGCTGCGCTACCAGCTGCGCTTTCCGCGCTCATTGAAGAAGCAGGGGCGGATCAGTCAGGCCAGCGCGCATTGATCTCGAGCGCCTTGTCCATGTTCTTGATGAGCAGGTCCACGTAATAGGGATCGAGGTGGTGGCCGGCCACCTCGCGCAGGTGTTCGGTCACCTTCGCTGCCGGCCAGGCGTCCTTGTAGCAGCGCTTGTGGCTGAGGGCGTCGAACACGTCGGCCACCGCCACGATGCGCGCGTAGGGATGGATGGCGTCGCCGCGCAGGCCCTGCGGATAGCCGCTGCCGTCGAACTTCTCGTGGTGCTGGTGGGCGATCACGGCCGCCGCCTTCAGGATCGGACGCTGCGAACCGTCCAGGATCTGCAGGCCCACGGTCGGGTGCTGCTTCATGATTTCCCACTCGTCCTCGGTCAGCTTGCCCGGCTTGAGCAGCACCGAGTCCGGGGTCGCGATCTTGCCCACGTCGTGCATCGGCGCCGCGTGCATCAGGGTCGCGGTCTCGTCTTCCGGCATGCCGGAAGCCTGGGCCAGCAGGTGGCAGACCTGGGCCATGCGGCGCACGTGGTTGCCCGCTTCGTTCGAGCGCGATTCGACCACATCGCCCAGGCGCAGGATCAGCTCGGCCTGGGTATCCGTGATTTCCTGGTTCAGCAGGATGTTGTCGAAGGCGATCGCCACGCCGGAGCAGAACACTTCGAGCAGCTGGGAATCGATCTCGATGATTTCCTCGACGCCCTTGAGCACCAGGAGCGAGGCCTTGCCGCTGCTGTTCGGGAAGTAGCCGACATAGGTATCGCCGTGCAGGCGCGCGATGCGGTTATGGCGTGCGTCATCCAGCTGGGCCACCAGTTCCGGTCCGATCTCGTGGCCTTCCATGTCGCCGATCTGGGCCAGCACTTCGTACTGGCTTTCACCCGTGATCACGCTGGCGCCCTTCAGGCGCAGCAGCATGCTCTGCTCCAGGCGCAGCAGCGCCACCACCTGCTGTAGCAGGCCGTTGGCGAAGTCCTTCAGGTTACGCTGCTGGAAGATGTGGGTCGAGGCCGCGATCACCCGCTCCAGGCCTTCGCGGTAGGTCTGCTGGGCGCGGCGCGCCTCTTCGACCTTCATGATATCGCGGTAGGCGCGCAGGGCGGCGAAGGTGGTGGTGAACAGCTTGGTGCGGTCGAGCTCGGTCTTTTCCTTGTAGTCGTTGATGTCGTAGTCGACGATCACGCGCTCTTCCGGCGCCTGGCCCGGCTGGCCGGTGCGCAGCACGATGCGGGTGAACTGGTTGTCCAGGTCCTGGCGCATCCAGCGCGCCACTTCCAGCCCGCTGTCCTCGCGTTCCATCACCACGTCCAGGAACACCAGCGCGATGTCCTTTTCGCGCGCCAGTATGGCCTTGGCTTCCTCGCCACTGTAGGCATGCACGAAGCTGATTGCGCGGCCGTCGAGGCGGAAGCGGGACAGGGTCAGCTTGGTGATGTCATGGATGTCCGGCTCGTCGTCGACCAGCAGGACTTTCCATGGAGCCAGCTTGGGGGCCGCGTTGGAGAGGAAGGACATAGGCTTACCGTTAACTTGGGTTGATTAATCGCAAAGTAAAGCGGCAAGAATCGTGTAAAAGGTAGCCGCAAGTCAAAACGATTGTAGTACGGCCACTAGCCCTTAACAACAGGCAACAATAAAAGTGTTGGTTAACGAGATGCCTTGGCCCAAAGCCATGCCAAATGCTTAAAAAACCGCGGACAAGCGCTCAGGCGTAGCGCTTCTGGCAGCGTTCGCAGTAGAAGCTGCGCCGCTTGGTCTTGCCCAGGTTCTGCTTGACGAAAGGGATGTGGCAGCGCGGACAGGTGCGCTTGGCGTGCGCCAGCCAGTGCTGCTTCAACACGTAGGCGCGCTTCCAGGCCAGGAAGTCGAACGAATACTGGCGCGCTTCATCGACCAGCTGGCGCAGCTTGGGTGCGGGCAGGGCGCCCATCGTCGATAGCGGATGAACGCGGATGCGAAACAGCACCTCGTTCTTGATGATGTTGCCGACTCCGGAAAAGATGTCCTGGTCGAGCAGGGCGTCGCAGGCCAGCAGGTCGGGCTGGGCGCGCAGCTTCTTTCTCGCCCTCTTCGGATCCCAGGCCTCGGACATGACATCGGCGCTGAAGTCGTAGGCGGCGTAGGTGGCGCGGTCGATTTCCCTGACCTGGCAGGCGTACAGGTTGAGTACGTCGCCGCCGGCCGTCTCGATGGACAGGCGCGGCGTCTTGCCTTCGCGCCCTTCGTTGATCCGGTAGGTGCCGAACAGCAGGAAATGCACGCGCACCACCATGGCCTGCGTGTCGATCAGGAGGTGCTTGCCCCAGGTATGGATCGCGCCGATGCGCTGGCCCACCAGGCGCGCCGGATCGATCGCACGCACGTTGCCGCTGGCGTGCGCGATTTCCTGGCCCGCGAAACCGGCGAGCAGTTCCTTCAATATGTAGAGCGATGGTCCTTCCGGCACGATGCAGCCTCCTTGCCGCCATTGTCGGCTCGGCCGCAACGGGCCGGTGTGCGGGGCCTAACATTTGGATACAAAACTTCGACAAAGGGGTGCTGGAAAGCCCAGTTAAAGGGCGTATATTCGGAACATGCAGCAATCCGACAGAGTGAAAGGGAAAGCGATGAAATCGGTGATTGGCAAAGTGGCCCTCGCAGGCCTGCTCGCGCTGGGTGCCGGCGCCGCCTCGGCGGGCGTGACCGTCAATTATGTGGATTCCGACAAGTTTGCGGACCTGCCGTTCGCGCCCTGGGAGCGCAAGGAAGTACTGGACGACCTGGCCGCCTATTTCGCCCAACTGGGCAAGTCGCTGCCCGCCGGGCAGGACCTGGTCATCGAGGTGACCGACATCGACCTGGCCGGCCGCGAATACCCGAATTCGCGCGGCGCGCACGACCTGCGGGTGCTCAAGGGCGGGGCAGACTGGCCGATCATCGAGCTGCGCTATACCCTCAGCGCCAACGGCCAGGTCCTCAGCAGCGGCAACGCCAAGCTGACCGACATGAACTACCTGAACCGCATCAACCGCGTGTCCGACGGCGACCGCCTGCGCTACGAGAAGCGCATGGTCGAGGACTGGTTCAACAAGACCATCCTGCAGAAGCGGTCTTGAGGCGCCCTGGCGCGAGCATGAAGCACACCGGCGCCCGATGCGCCGGTTTTTCTTGTCCCCAGCGTCAATCCTTCCTGCCGGCCCTGGCCCGTGCCTTCTCGTGCGCTTCCCTGGCCAGCATACCCGGATCCTTCACCGTATAGTCGGACGGCACGGTGAACAGGGCGGCGGCCGGTTCCTCGCGCTTCAGGCTCTCGGCGCGGAAAACGTAGTCGCCGCTGCGCGGGTCGCTGCGCTTCTGGTACAGCACCGCCTGCAGTTCGGGCGACGTCCAGGTCTCGGTGCTGACCACGATCGGCTGGCGGTTGCCGATCTCGCCGGCCGGGATCGTGTAGCTGCGCTGGATGCCGGTCGCCTTCACGCCCTGGAACTCGCGGGTGCCGAGCTCCTTCGTTTCCGCCTTCATGGCCCATTTGTGGTCGCCCATCGCGCCGGCCAGCATCGGCGCCATCCGCGCCGCGGCCTGGGCCGCGCCGACCTGGGCGATGCGGATCTGTACATCTCGCTGCTGGCCCGGGCCAGCCGGGCGCTCGACCTGCTTGATGATCACACGCTCGCCGTCGGGCAGCTTGCCCTCGCGCCGCAGTTCCTCGACTCGCGCGCGTGCATGCTCGGCCGCGACCCTGGCCTGGACGCCGGCGACGCGCGCTTCGGCGGCCGCGGCGCGCGCGTCGATGGCGGCGGCGCGGGCCGCTTCGCGCGCGGCGGCCACCGTGCCTTGCGGCGCCGAGACCTTGATCGCGCTCTTGTCGCGCGGACGCAGGATGTAGCGCGCGCCTTCCACCGGGTCGTGGATGGTGATGGTGATGACCTCGCCGGCGTCGTTGCGCACCTCGGTGCGGGTACGGCCTGCGCTGTCGCGGTAGCTCAGCGAGCTGGTCTTGCGGACGATCTGGTTGCCGTCGCCCAGGGTCTGGATGCGTTCCGACACCATCTCGGCGCTGTAGGGCGCATTCTTGACCATCCGGGCGCCGGCCATGTGCACCATGGTGGCGCCACTGCCGGTCGCGTCCACGAAGTGCATCCCTTCGCGCAGCTCCAGGTGCCGGTCGCCACCACTGCGGGTGACGATGCGGTGCTCCATGCGCGGATCGTCTTCCGCACCCATGTCGTCGGCCATGGCCGGGGCGAAGGCGCAGGCCAGCAGTGCTGCAATCAGGATCTTCTTGGTCATCTTCACTTCCTCTCGCGGTGGGTTGATGGTGTTGATTAGTTGGCAGAACTGAGCCGCACGGCCAGCGGGTGGCCGTCGGCGGCGACAAGCATTTCGGCGCGCACGGTGTCGGCCGCGTTCTCGGGGCTGAGCGGCACGCCGAGCGGCGCCAGCGCGGTGCGTGGCACCTCCGCCTCGACCAGCTGCGCATCCGGTTCGGCGGCGATGCGCTCGAGCGAATCGAGGGCGACAAAGGCGGCGCCGCCATCGAAGCCGACCAGGGGCTGGCCACTGACGCTGACCGCCTGGTGCGGCGACCGGGCCAGCAGCAGCACCACCACCGTCAGCGAGCACAGGGCGCCGGCAGTGCCCCATTGCGGCAGGCTCAGGGCCTGGAACCAGCGCCGCTTCGGCTTGAACTGCTGCTGGAAGGCCTGCATCAGTTCCTTTTCCACGCAGCGCGGAGCGTCGATGCCGGCCAGTTCGGCGCGCAGCGCGGCGAAGCAGGGGGCGAGTTGTTCGTGGGTGTCTTGGGTGTCCATTCATGTACTCCATCAATGCGCCAGGCACGGCAGGGGGGCGTGCGCCTTCAGGCGCTTCGCCAGGGCCGCCCTGCCGCGCGACAGGCGCGAGCGGACGGTGCCGATGTCGAGCTGGCAGACGGCGGCGATCTCCTGGTACGACAGCTCATGCAGTTCAAACAGGATGACCACGTCGCGGTAGTGCGGCGGCAACAGGCCCAGTGCCTGGCGAACCGCCTCCGCCGCCTCATTGCCCAGCAGGCGGGCCAGGGGTTCGGCGCCCTCGGCGGCCGCATCCAGGTCCAGCTCGCCGTCCTCGTCCGGTTCCGGCAGCGCCACCTGGCACTGGCGCGGCGCTTCCAGCTTCAGGATCAGCTTGCGCGCCACGCCGACCAGGAAATGCTGCAACTGTCCGCGTAGAGGGTCGAAGGCGAAGCGCCCGGTCAGCAAGCCCATGAAGGCGTCCTGCACCACATCCGCAGCCATCTCCGGCGCCCCGCAGCGCATCAGGGCGTAGCGGTACAGCGGCCCCTGGTGGCGCCGGTACAAGGCGGTGAAGGCATCGGCGCGGCCGGCATGCGTCTGGCGCAGCAGTTCATGGTCGGCGGTGTCAATGGCGGCGGTCATGGTCGTGGTGGTCGTGTTTTACCTGTATTCCACCGGAACCGCCGAAAAGTTCCAACTATTTTTGGAAGGGAAAGAAAACCGCGCGGAGCGCGACAAAACTGCTATCGTATTTGCACCGCATTCCCACATGGAGCAGCATGAAACCGATCGCTCTCGCTGTCGCTGTCGGCATGGTCACGATGTCCGTGCAGGCGCAGGCCTGCCCGGAACTCGATGTGCTGGCCCGGCGCATTGGCATCACCTTCGCCGGGTTTACCAGCCCGATCCCGTTGGCGGCAGGGCCGGACGGATCAGGCACGGGACGCATGCTGCAGCTGCGCCTTCCCGCGCCGACCTTCGTCAGCGACGGGTTCCGGCACAAGGTGCTGTTCAATACCGCGAGCCGCAAGCTGTGGATCCTGCGCACCGGCGGCCTTGCCGGCGTGCGCGAGTGGTATGGCCCGGTCGATGCGGGCGAGGACAAGCTGGAGAATTGCCAGGACCAGCCGGAACCCGAGCGGGAACGGGCGCTTGAACTGGAAGTGCGGTCCTGAGGGCGTGTCAGTCGATCCAGTTCACGCGGTCGAACTTGCCGCGGAAGTCCTCCGGCATCATTACGACCTGGTTGGTCTTGTAGTTGTAGAAGACGAAGCCGGACTTGGCCATGGCAACCAGCTTGCGGTCGAGCGGGCGGGAAATGCGGAAGATGATGTCGCCGCCGTACTTATTAAAATCCATGACGCCCACTTCGAACAGCAACTGGTCGCGCGCATGCGCTTCGGCGCGGTAGGTGGTGGCCAGGTCGGTGACGATGATGCCGGTGCCGTCGCGCTCGGTCTCGGCCACGCCGAACTCGAACAGGAAGCGCGCGCGCGCCTCGGAAATCATCGAGATCATCGAATCATTGCCGAGGTGGTTGGCGGCGTTGATGTCGGTGACGCGGACCGACATCGGGGTGGAATAGTAGAACTGGTCTTCGGGGAAGTTAAGTTGTAAGCGTGCCATTTCTCTATTTTAAGCTAAGCTCAGGGCGTGGTCGACCGGACGATTTTATAGGCAATGCCGCGCGCGCTCAGCACATACAGCTCGCCCTGCCCATCCTGGCCGAAGGAGAGCACGTTGCCGATGCTGCCGACGTTCCACTCGCGCTGTTCGCCAACGCCCGTGCCCGAGGCAAGGAAGCTTTTCAGGAAGCCGCGGCAGTAATCCGAATAGAAATAGCGTCCCTGCAGGCCGGGAATCGCGCTGCCGCGGTAGACGAAGCCGCCGGTGATCGAGCAGCCGTTCACATCATTGCTGCCATGCTCGTACTCGAAGGCGGGCAGGGTCAGGCCGCTGCGCTCGCAGCTGCTCGCGTTGTAGCACAGCGTGCCTTCCATCGTGTTCCAGCCATAGTTCAGTCCGCCTGCCATGGCGGCGCTGATGTTGACTTCCTCGCGCCGGTCCTGGCCGACGTCGCTCAGGTAGAGCTGGGCGCCGTCGAAGGAGAAGCGCCAGGGGTTGCGCAAGCCCGCGGCCCAGATCTCGGGGCGGCGTCCGGCCTGGCCCGCATACGGATTGCCGGCCGGGATGGCGTAGGGCTGGGTGGCGCTGGCTGCGCGCACGTCGATGCGCAGCAGCTTGCCCAGCAGGGAATTCAGGTTCTGGCCATTGCCGAAGGGGTCGCCTGCGCCGCCGCCGTCGCCGGTGCCAAGGTAGAGGTTGCCGTCCGGCCCGAAGGCGAGCTGGCCGCCGAAATGGTTGGTGTAGGTTGGGTGCGCAATGCGCAGGATCACCAGGTTCGAGGTCGGGTCGGCCAGGTTGGGATTGCTGCCGGCATTCAGGCGCTCGATGACGATGTTCTGCTGGGCATCGGTGTAGTAGAGGTAGAAGTAGCCGTTGCGCGCGTAATCCGGATCGAAGGCCATCGACAGCAGGCCGCCTTCGCCCGCGGTGAGCACGCGCGCGCTGATGTCGAGGAAGGGCGCGCTCAGGAGGTTGCCGTTCTCGACGATGCGGATGCGTCCTGGCCGCTCCACCACGAACAGCCGGCTGTCCCCTGGCGGCGCGGTGAGGTAGGTGGGGTTGTCGAGGTTGGCCGCGACCTGGCTCAGCGCGATGTTCACTGCCGCGCCGCCGTAGGCGACGCTGGCGCTGGCGGTGGCACCGGCCACGACCACGACGCTTTGCGTGGCGGGCGTTGGGGTATAGGTGATGCCGCCCGCGGTGACGGGCGCCGCCGCCACGTTGTAGCTGCCGGGGACGAGGCCCGCCAGGGTCTGCGAGCCGCCCAGGTCCTGCTGGAAGCCGGCTGGCCCGCTGACCCGCACCGAGGCGTTGACGCCGGCGGGCAGGCCGCTGGCGACCAGTGCCAGCGAACCGGTCGTGGCGGCGGGCGGCTGGGTGGGCGCACCCGGCGTACCGGGATTGCCGCCGCCTCCGCCGCAGGCCGCCAGGCCAAGGATGGCGAACACCAGCAAGAGCAAGGGATAGCGCTTCCACCTACGCATGACAGCCTCCGGGATTCCACCAGTTCGCCAGCACATCGGTCCCGGCATTGTGCAGCGAATCCGCGCGCCGCGCCACGGGATTCGCCAGCCGTGCGCGGCCCGGGAAGCACAGGCTTACGCCGCATGCATGAAAGCGGCATTGCGCTTGCCGCGGGCGCAAGCGGGGCCCTACACTGCACCCGGTGCAGGTCGGCAGCAGCCCGGGTCCGCTGCCGGGTTCGCACCGGAACCATTGCCAGCAATGTCCTTCGATAGAAAGTGTGCCATGTCCTTCAGCGCTGAACTCGATGGCAGCAAAGTCCTTCCCGCAGTGACCTTTTTGGCGCATTTCGCCATTTCGAAGGCGCGTTCCGCCGAAGTCTTCGAGCTGAAGGAACATGTGCACGCCTACCTGATGAAGGTGTTCGACCAGGTGTTCGCCTGACATGCCGTTCACACCATTTCACCTGGGCCCCGGAGCGCTTTGCAAGGCCGTCGGCGGCCGGCATTTCAGTTTCATGGTATTTGGTGGCGCGCAGGTGCTGATGGATATCGAGCCGCTGATCGGCTTGCTGCGACAGCAGCCCATCCTGCACGGCCATACCCACACGCTGGCAGGCGCGCTGTTGATCGGCATCGCCGCGGCACTGCTGGGGCGTCCAGCCAGCGAATGGGTGTTGCGCCTGCTGTCCATCGACCATGCCCGCCTGCGCTGGCGGGCAGCGGTCGCGGGGGCCTTCATCGGGACCTATTCGCACGTCATGCTCGATGCGCTCATGCATGCCGACATGCGGCCATGGTGGCCGCTGGCGGAAGGAAACGCCTTGCTCGGGGCGATTCCGCTCGGCGCGCTGCACCTTCTGTGCCTGGGCTGTGGCGTGCTTGGCGCCGCCGGCCTTGCCCTGCGGTCCCGGCGGCAGGCACGCAGCAGGCTTGATGCCTGAAACGGTCGGCGCGGTGGAGCGCCGGTGGCGTTCAGGGCGGGCCGGGCGCGCGGGTGCGGGTCTTGGCCACCGTGCCGGCGGGATCGATGAGGACGACGAATTCCGCGAAGCGCCCGCCGCCCGCGGGTGACTGGTACAGCCAGGCCTCGTAGCCGCTGTCGAAGACGACCGATTTCGTCGGTCCGAACGCGGCCAGCAACTGGGCCTTGGTGGTGCTGCCGGGGATGATGGCATGCTGCAGGCGCTCGGCGGACACCTGGACGCCGGGCGGCGCCGGCGTGCCGGCGCAGGCCCCCAGCGCCAGCGCTGCAACCAGGGCCGCGAGGCGTGTGCGCGTCATGGCCTGTCCTCCATGTATTCGAATTCGACCAGGGTGTCGTCGGGCCAGGACCTGTCCCAGATCGGCGCATAGAAGGTGCGGTCGAGCATGACCTGGCAATCGCAGTACTGCAGGTCGGCCTTGCTCTGCTCGCCGCCCGCGTACAGCATCTTGAACGGCAGGGTCTCGACACGCGCATCGGGACCGCTCCCGGCGCGCAGGCGCACCGAGAACAGGGGACGCTCGGCAAAGAACAGGTAGTTCCCGTCCGGGCTGTTGCAGATCTGTTCGGGCGTGGTCAAGGCGTTCGCGATCCAGCCGAACAGCGGGGAACTGTTGGACACCAGGCCGGCCTCGACCCCGACCAGGCACTCCAGGCGCATGTCCCCCAGACGCCGCGTGCCGGGGGGCAGGCCGGGGGTGACGATCAGGGCGCGCCAGGTCATCGAGGTGGTTTTGCGGTTGGCCAGCACGGCGGCGTCTTCGCGCAGCGCCTGGGCGTGGCGGGGCAGCACGAAACTGTTGTCCGGCGCCACCTCGACCGGCACACTGACAGTGTTGCCGGCCACGCGCAAGGTGATGCCGTGCATGTTCACGTTCGGCAGGCGCGGCAGGAGCTGGAAGCGCAGCGGCGCCTGCGGGGCCAGGGCACGCTCGCGTTCGAAGCGTTCCATGCCCTTGATCATTTTTCTGTAGGATTTGTCTACTGGGTCACGGGTCGATTGCACCGTGACGGTGGCGGGCTGCCCGGCGGCCTGCGCCAGGACGGGGACGGGGCCGGCGAGTCCATACAGGATCGCCAGGCCGGGGATGACGCGGAACCGGAGCCGCGCCATGGCATCACCAATAACGGACGCGGCCGGTATCCATGTGGACGAACTGCGAATCCGCATAGTAGCCGACACCGCCGCCCTTGAGCGACATGGCCGCCCGGTGCAGCATCTTGAGGTCCTTGCCCGGCAGGCGGATGTCGATCGCCTTGGCGTCCATGTGCAGGCTGCGCTTGGCCACGCCACCGCTGGCGGCATGCAGCTTGGCGTTCGACTCGGGCGAACGGTAGCCGGAAATGATGTGCAGCTCGTGCTGGTTATCCAGCTTGTCGTTGAGCTGGGTGAGCAGCAGCAGGAGCGCAGGGTCGATCTGCGCCACCTTGTTGTTACGGTGGTCGCGCAAGACCTTGTTGATGTCCTTCATCGCGTCCGGGATGAACTCGCCCTCGGCCCAGAATACGCTGCGCAGCTTCTCGCCCGTATGCGTGTTATACAGACGCAGGCTGCGCTCGCCGGGAGCGGCTTGTGCCGTTTTGGCAAGTGCTGGAAGGCTGAGGGTCGGTGCTGCAAGGATGAGGGAGGACTTCAGGAATGCTCGGCGTTGCATCATCGGATGGAATCCTTATGGCTGGTTCGCTCAAATGTGAATTCTACGCCTCTTGTGTTAAACGTGCAGAGAAAATGCAGCAAAATGCGGTAAACAGGCCACTTTGTTAATCATTCGACCAATCCAGGGAGATATTTCATGCTAAGAAGTCAACGAATTGCCGGGTTCCTTGCCAGCCTGTCCACGCTGGTCTGCGCCGGCGTACTGGCGCAGGGCGTCGCCCCGGTGGCCGAACCGCCGGCGGCCAGCGGCTGGAAGCTGGAAACCGTTGCCGACGGCCTGCCCCAGCCCTGGGGCATGGCCTGGCTGGCCGATGGCCGCCTGCTGGTCACGGGGAAGAAGGGGACGCTGCACCTGGTCGATGGCAAGCGCGTCGAGAACATCGCGGTGGAAGGCCTGCCGGCCCTGTTCACGGAAGGCCAGGGCGGCCTGCTCGACATCGCCGTGCACCCGCGCGACAAAGGCCGGAATCCGCGCGTCTACATGACGATGGCGAGCGGCACGTCGGACGCGAACCGCACGGTGCTGGTGCAGGGCGTATTCGATGGCAAGCGCGTACACGGCATCAAGACCCTGTTCACGGCCTCGCCGTCGAAGAGCGGCGGCCAGCACTTCGGCTCGCGCATCGTGTTCCTGAAGGACGGCACCCTGTTGATGAGCATTGGCGATGGCGGCAATCCGCCCCAGCGCGTGGGCGACATGCTGGCGCGCGACCAGGCGCAGAATGTCGGGAGCCACAACGGCGCGATCCTGCGCCTGACCGACAGCGGCCGCCCGGCGCCGGGCAATCCGCTGGCCGGCCAGCAGGGCGCGCTGCCGGAACTGTGGAGCATCGGCCACCGCAACATCCAGGGCATCGCCGCCGATCCGCAAAGCGGGCGCGTCTGGGCCAGCGAACACGGGCCGCGCGGTGGCGACGAGATCAACGTGATCGAAGGCGGCAAGAACTACGGCTGGCCGCTGCAGAGCTACGGCCTGGACTACAAGACCCGCGAGCCGGTCGGCAGGCAGGTGGTACCGGGTATGGTGCAGCCGATCGTTGTCTGGACCCCATCGACCGGCGCATCGGGCCTGGCCTGGTACACCGGCCAGGCCTTCCCGGCATGGCGCGGCAGCCTGTTCTCGGGCGGCCTGGCCACCGAGGACATCCGCCGCGTCGCCTTCGATGCCCAGGGCAGGGTGGTGAAGCAGGAACGCCTTGCGATCGGCAAGCGGGTACGCGACGTGCGCCAGGGACCGGATGGCCAGCTGTATGCGCTGACCGATGAAGCGAAGGGCAGCCTGTTGCGGATCGTCCCCGATTGAGCGGCCGGCCAATGCGCCCTGCATGGATTCTTTGTATGTATGTAATTTATTCTTTGTTGCAATAACGAAAGCTGCCTAGAATGCAAGGATCGGCCCGCCAGCTCGCACTGGCGTGGCCGGTTTGCGGCATTTGCCGTTTTCCATCCTGACCAGGATGATCCTTTGGAGGCAGCATGGCAGTATCCGTTCGTCGTACTCTCCAGATGGCCGTAGCGCTCGCGCTCGCCACTGGCGTATCCGCCGCAAGCGCGGCCCCGGCCAAGTCTTCGGCCAGCACACCCGACATCCCCATCCCTGACGTCAAGTACACCAAGTTCACCCTGAAGAACGGGCTGACGGTGCTGGTCCACGAAGACCACAAGACGCCGGTGGTGGCGATCAACACCTGGTACCACGTCGGGTCCAAGAACGAAAAGCCGGGCAAGACCGGCTTCGCCCACCTGTTCGAACACCTGATGTTCGGCGGCAGCGACAACTTCAAGAAGACCTACCTGAGCGCGATGCAGAGCGTCGGTGCGACCAACCTGAACGGCACCACCAACCAGGACCGCACCAACTACTTCCAGAACGTGCCGACCTCGATGCTGGACTATGCGCTGTTCGCGGAAAGCGACCGCATGGGCCACCTGCTCGGCACCGTCGACAAGAAGACGCTCGACCTGCAGCGCGGTGTCGTGCAGAACGAAAAGCGCCAGGGCGAGAACCAGCCCTACGGCAAGGTCTATGAGCAACTGCTCGCCAACTCCTACCCGGTCGGCCACCCGTATTCCTGGACCGTGATCGGCAAGATGGAAGACCTGGACGCCGCCTCGATGACCGACGTGCAGGAGTGGTTCAAGAAGAACTACGGCCCGAACAACACCGTGCTGGTGCTGTCCGGCGACATCACCCCGGAACTGGCGCGCCAGAAGGTCGAGCAGTACTACGGCCACATTCCTCCGGGTCCGCCGCTGGTCAAGCATGAAGCCTGGATCGCCAAGCGCACCGGCACCCGCCGCGTCACCATGCAAGAGCCCGTGCCGCAATCGCGCATCTACCGCACCTGGAACGTGCCGGGCGTGAATACCCCGGAAGAAGCGCTGCTCGAGCTGGGCGGCCAGGTGCTGGGCGGCGGCAAGACCTCGCGCCTGTACAAGCGTCTGGTGTACAAGGACCAGATCGCCACCAGCGCCGTCGGCGGCAACAACGGTTCGGAAATCGGCGGCCTGTTCAGCATGATGCTGACCGCGCGTCCGGGCGCAGACGTCGCCAAGATGGAGCGCATCGCCGACGAAGAGCTGAAAGCCCTGTTGAAGAACGGCCCGACCGAGGAAGAACTGCGCCTGGCCAAGACCACGATCCTGGCCCAGTACACCCGCATGATGGAACGCGTGGGCGGCTTTGGCGGCAAGAGCGACCTGCTGGCCGCGTGCCAGACCTACACCGGCAATCCGGACTGCTACAAGGGCTACCTGCAGCGCGTCAAGGACGCCACGCCGGCGTCCGTGAGGAAGGCCATGAACGACTGGCTGAGCGACGGTGACCTGGTCGTGCAGGTCGATCCGTTCCCGACCGGCCTGCTTGCTTCCAAGCCGGGCGTGGACCGCAGCAAGGAGCCGGCACTCGGCAAGCCGATGGCCCTGAAGCTTCCGGAAATGCAGAAGACCACGCTGTCGAACGGCCTGAAGGTCGTGCTGGCCGAGCGCCATGAAGCGCCGGTGGTCAACTTCCAGCTGCTGGTCGACAGCGGCTACGCCTCGGACGCGAACGACAAGCCGGGCGTGGCCAGCCTCGCCATGCGCATGCTGGAAGAAGGCACCAAGACCCGCAAGTCGCTGGAAATCGGCGAAGCCTTCGAAGGCATGGGCGCCCAGTTCGGCGCCAGCGCCAACCTGGACAGCGGCATCGTGTACATGAACGCCCTGAAGGCCACGCTGCCACAGGCGCTGAACCTGTACTCGGACCTGATCCTGAACCCGTCCTTCCCGCAGAACGAGTTCGAGCGCCTGCAGAAGGACCGCCTGGCCGCGATCGCCCGCGAGAAGACCGTGCCGGAGTCGCTCGCCGCGCGCATCGTGCCGAGCATCCTGTACGGCCAAAACCATCCTTACGCCAAGCCATTCACCGGCACCGGCACCGAGGAAGCGGTCAAGCGCATGACCCGCGACGACCTGGCGAAGTACCACGCCACCTGGTTCAAGCCGAACAACGCCACCCTGCTGGTGGTGGGCGACACCACCCTGGCCGAAGTCAAGCCGATGCTGGAGAAGGCCTTCGCGTCCTGGCGTGCCGGCGAGGTGCCGAAGAAGGTCCTGACCAAGGTCGCCGCGCCGGAGAAGAGCGTGGTCTACCTGGTCGACCGTCCGGGCGCGCCGCAGAGCGTGATCGTGGGCGCCCAGCTGTCCACGCCGCGCAACGATCCGGATGCGCTGCCGCTGGAAATCGTCAACGACGTCTTTGGTGGCACCTTCAATTCGCGCATCAACATGAACCTGCGCGAAAACAAGCACTGGTCGTACGGCGTGCGCAGCAACCTGCAAGCGGCCCTGGGCCAGCGTCCGTTCATGAGCGTTTCGCCGGTGCAGACCGACAAGACCCGTGAATCGCTGCAGGAACTGGTGCGCGAGTACCGCGATATCGTGAGCGGCAAGCCGATCACGGCGGAAGAGCTGAAGGGCGCGGTCGACAACAGGACGCTGGGCCTGCCGGGCGGCTTCGAAACGGCCGGCCAGCTGACCAGTGCCTACACCAACATCGTGCAGTACGGCCTGCCGGACGACTACTACAACACCTATACGCAGAAGGCGACTTCCTTGAGCCCGGCGCAGGCCAATGCGCTGGCGGCCCGCAGCTTCACGCCGGACCGCCTGGTGTGGGTCGTGATCGGCGACATGAGCAAGGTGGAAGCGGGCATCCGTGCGCTGAACATCGGCGAAGTCCGCAAGATCGACGCCGACGGCAAGCCTGTGCAGTAAGCGCGAAGCGCGGCTAGATGGCGCTTGTAGGATGGGCGGCTTGACCGCCCATCCTACATGTCGTCAAACAGGGCCAGCGCGATCTTCGCCTGCTCCGCCTGCTGCATGTCGGTATTGTTCAGCAGGACCACGGCCCGCCCGTCGGCCGGATCGTAGGCGAGCAGCGTCTTGTAGCCGCCAATGGCGCCCGCTTCCCAGGCCAGGGAGCGGGCGCCTTGTTTCGTGGCGAGGGTTTTGACCTTGCCGCCCAGCGCATAGTCTTCCTGCGCCACCACCACGGTGGACAGCGCCTTGCGCGCGCCTTCCGACAGCAGCGGCGTGCGATAGACGGCGTCGGCGATCTTCACCAGGTCGGCGGCCGTGCTGTACAGGGTACCGCTGGCGGCCACCATCGGCGGCACCGCCGGGATCTTGCGCTGGCCGCTGGCGCTGTAGGCCACCGCCATGCCCACTTCGTCCTCGTAGCCGGTGGCGGCGAAGCTGGTGTCGCGCACGCCCGTGGGGGCCAGCACCAGTTCTTCCACGGTCTCCGTAAACGGTTCCCTGCGCGCACGCTCGACGACGGCCGCCACCAGGATCCAGTTCGTGTATGAATACTCCCACTGCTCGCCGGGCCGCGCGACCGGGGCGCCCGCGCCGAAGCGCAGGGCGGCTTCGACCGGCCCGATCTCGAGCTTCTCGACCGCCCGGTCCTTTTTCAGGGCTTCGGCCAGGCCATTCGGGATGCCGCTGCGGTTCGACATCAGCTGGCGCAGCGTCACCGCGCCATTCGCGGCCGGCAGCTCCGGCAGGTGGCGCGCGATCGGCGCGTCGAGCGCGAGCGTGCCCATGTCGGCCAGGCGCAGTACGGTGACGGCGGTGATCCACTTCGTGATCGAGCCGACCAGGAAGCGGGTGTCCCTGGTGATCGGCTGGTTTTCCTCGCGCAGGGCCTGGCCGCGGGCCTGGACCACGAGCGTCGAGCGCGCATCCTGGCGCACGGCGGCGACGCCGCTGAAGTCGGCGGGCAGCTGGCGTTCGATCAGCGGGACGGTGCCGAGCCGGGCCAGGGCGGCGCAACCGGACAGCAGGGAGCCGGAAGCGGCGAGCGAGGAAAGACGGATGAACTGGCGACGATGCATGCTTGCTCCAGGAAGAATCGGTCGGGGCATTGTAGCGGTGTGCGCCGAAGATGGCGCGAATCGTCAATACTGCGCGCAGGAGGACACCATGAACGAACCATCCCTGGACCTGGCGCGCACGGCCCTGGTCCTGATCGACCTGCAGAACAGTAACGTCCAGCGCGAACTCGCGCCCTACAGCGCCGAGCAAACGGTCGGCAACTGCGTGCTGCTGGCGCAGGAAATGCGCACCCGCGGTGCGATGATCGTGTACGTGCGGGTGCTGGTGGGCGAGCTGCCGGCGCCGCTGGCCGACGCGCCGATGCGTTCGCCGGGCGCGGCCGCGCCAGCCTACGATGCGTCGGAACTGAGCGCCATGGCCGACGTGGAGGCGACCGACATCGTGGTCGTCAAGCGCCAGTGGGGCGCCTTCTATGGCACCGAGCTGGACCAGCTGCTGCGCCGGCGCCGCATCGATACCCTGGTGCTGGGCGGCATCGCCACGAATTTCGGCGTCGAGTCGACCGCGCGCGCGGCCTTCGACCGCAATTACCGGCTGGTGTTCGCGGAAGACGCGATGAGCAGCTTCGATGCCGAGGCGCACCGCTTCGCCGTCAGCAAGATTTTCCCGCGCATGGGCAGGGTGCGCTCGACGCGCGCCCTGATCGACATGCTGCAGGCGGGCACCGGCGATGCCTGAGCCGCCGCGGCGGGTCAGCCCTTGCGATTGATCTCGGCCGTGATCTCGTAGGCGCGCAGGCGCGCCGCGTGGTCGAATACCTGCGAGGTGATCATCAGCTCGTCCGGGCGGGTACGCGCGATGAAGCTGCGCAGCTGGCTTTCCACCGTCGCCGGGGAACCGATCGCGGTGCAGGACAGCACGCTGTCGAGCATCATGCGCTCGGCCGTGCCCAGGCGTTCCAGGTAGCCCGGCACCGGCGGCTGCAGCCTGGTCGGCTGGCCGGCGCGCAGGTTGACGAAGGCCTGCTGCATCGAGCTGGCCAGCAGCTGCGCTTCTTCATCGGTGTCGGCCGCGAACACGTTATAGCCGAGCATGACGTAGGGCTTGTCGAGCTGCTTCGACGGCCGGAAGGTCGAGCGGTAGATGTCGATCGCCTGCAGCATCATCTGTGGCGCGAAGTGCGAGGCGAAGGCATACGGCAGGCCGAGCGCCGCCGCCAGCTGGGCGCCGAACAGGCTCGAGCCGAGGATCCAGACCGGCACATCCAGGCCCGCGCCCGGCACCGCGCGTACCGGGCGGCGCGGCGCATCGGCGAAATAATCGAGCAGCTCGACCACGTCCTGCGGGAATGCGTCGGCGCTTGATTCCAGGTTGCGGCGCAGCGCGCGCGCGGTGGTATGGTCGGAACCGGGCGCCCGGCCAAGGCCGAGGTCGATACGTCCCGGGAACAGGGAAGCCAGGGTGCCGAACTGCTCGGCAATGACGAGCGGAGCGTGGTTGGGCAGCATGATGCCGCCGGCGCCGACCCGGATCGTCGAGGTGCCGGCCGCTACATGCCCGATCAGGACCGCGGTCGCGGCGCTGGCGATGCCGGGCATGCCGTGGTGTTCGGCCAGCCAGAAACGCTGGTAGCCCCAGCGCTCGCCATGCCGGGCGAGGTCGAGTGAACGTTGGAAAGAGGTTGCCGCGTCGCTGCCTTCGGTGATGGGCGCGAGGTCGAGTATCGAGAATGGGATCATCCGTGCATGATACGCCGATGCGTTTTTTCACGTGTTCCGCAGGTGAGAAATTGCCGTGCTGTAAAGATTGACCCATGGCGGAGCCGTCCTTATGATCAGTGCATACGCCAGCGACGATCTTCTTCTTGCCCATGTCCCGATTCCCGACCCCGCCGCGCCGCCGGAGAGCCCTGCTCACCACACTCTGCCTGACGCTGCTGGCCGCCGGCTGCGCCCGCCTGCCGGTGGGTAGCACGGCAAGCCTGGATGCGGTGCGGCTGGCGGAAATCGACCGCGCCATCCTTGACGACATCGCCGCCAGCCGCCTGCCCGGCGCCGTGTTCCACCTGGAACGCGCGGGGGTGGTGTACGAACAGGCGTACGGGCGCTTCACGCATGAGGAGGGCGCCGGGGCGGTCGGGCTGGACACGGTATTCGATGTCGCCTCGCTGTCGAAAGTGCTGGTGACGGCGCCCGCGGTGCTGATGCTGGCCGAGGAGGGTAAGCTCGACCTGGAAGCGCCGCTGGCGCGCTATTTCCCCGAATGCGCCAACGGCGGCAAGGACGCGATCACCCTGCGCCACCTGCTGACCCATTCGTCCGGCCTGTCGGCGGGCCTGCCGGCCACTCCGGCCTGGGAAGGCAGGCAGGCCGCCCACCAGCTGGCCTGTGGCCAGGCCGTGACGCATGCGCCGGGAAGCCTGTTCCGCTACTCCGACATCAACTACATCCTGCTGGGCCGGCTCGTCGAGCAGGCCTCCGGCCAGCCGCTCGAGCGCTTCGCCCAGGAGCGCATCTTCGGGCCGCTCGGCATGCGGGACAGCAGCTATCGTCCGCTGGAACGGATGGCGGCCGCGCGCATCGCGCCGACCCAGCGCGGCAGGGAAGGGAGCGATGCGGCCCTGCATGGCGACCTGGCGCCCGGCCAGCTGCTGGCCGGTGTGGTGCACGACCCGACCGTGCGCCGCATGGGGGGCGTGGGCGGCTCCGCCGGCGTGTTCTCGACCGTGCGCGACGTGGCCCGCTTCGGCCGCATGCTGCTCGCGGGCGGTGAACTCGAAGGCAGACGCATATTGAGCCGGGACAGCATTCGCCTGCTCACGCGTGCGCAGTCACCGCCTGGCCTGGCCTTGCGTGCGATGGGCATGGACATCGATTCGCCCTATGCCCAGCGCCCGCGCGGAACCCTGTACCCGGTCGGCTCCTATGGCCATACCGGCTTTACCGGTTGCATCCTGTGGGTCGATCCGCGCTCGGGAAGTTTCTATGTCTTCCTGTCGAACCGCGTCTATCCGGACGACAAGAGCAACGTGCTGGCGCTGTACACCAGGCTGGGCACGCTGTCGGCACAGGCGGCGGGATCCGGCGCTGCGCCGGCGCCGCGCTAGCACGCGCCACCGATTTTCCGGAAGGCTACCGTGCGCCTTCCTCGAAAACCCCTCTCTACACTCGGAGCCCTAATCAATATCAATATCTTGTTGATATTGTTGAGCATTCAGCCCCGAAGACAAATTGAGGAGATCGACATGAAACTGAACAAGCTACTGAAAGGCCTGCTGGGCGTATCCGTTGCCGCTGCCATGTTCGGCGCCACCACCGTGCATGCACAATCGACCGGCACCGCCGGCCAGTCGGGCAGCACCGCCAGCACCGGCACCAGCACCAGCACCAGCACCAGCGGCCAGAGCGGCAGCATGAATGACCAGAGCAGCGGCAGCTCGTCGGCTGGCGCCACCGACAGCTGGCAGAAGAAGCACGACAAGAAGCACAAGAAGCATTCGGGCAGCAGCATGAGCGGCTCCAGCCAGAGCGGTTCCAGCGCATCGGGCATGAGCGGATCGAGCGGCATGAGCGGCTCGAGCGGTGCGATGGGCACCGGCAGCTCGGGTGTGGAAGCCGGCCGCACCAGCACCGGCCGCTCGAGCGAGCCGGAAACCCGTAGCTCGACCAGCGGCTCGTCGGGTTCGAGCGGTTCGACCGGTAGCAGCAACTGGGAATCCAGCGGCTCGTCGGGTGCGAGCGGCTCGATGGGCACCGGCACCAGTGGCAGCATGGGTACCGGCACCACCGGCACCACTGGCACCACCGGCACCACCGGCACCACCGGCACCACCGGCCGCGGCTACTGATCCACCCGCGTTCCCCGCTTCACCGAAGCGGTTCCAGCGCGGCCCAGGGCCGATTTACGCGGCCAGGGCCGGCCTGGCCTGCCCGATGCGTTGCGGCAGGCCGGCATCCTTGACCGGCGCGCCCAGGGCCTCGCTGCCGCCGAGTTTGAAACTGCCCACCAGCTGCTGCAGGACTTCGGCCTGTTCGCGCAGCGCGTCGGACGCGGCCGCCGCTTCCTCGACCAGCGCGGCATTTTCCTGTGTAACCTGGTCCATCTGCGCGACCGCCCCGTTGATCTGTTCGATCCCGAGCGTCTGTTCGCCGCTGGCTGCGGCAATTTCCGCCATGATGGCGGACACGCCGGCGATGCCGGCCACGATTTCCTCCATGGTGCTGCCAGCCTGAGACACCAGGCGGCTGCCTTGCTCGACCTTGCCGGCCGAGTCCGCGATCAGTCCTTTGATCTCCTTGGCGGCCGTGGCCGAGCGCTGGGCCAGCGCGCGCACTTCCGACGCCACCACCGCGAAGCCGCGGCCCTGTTCGCCGGCGCGCGCCGCTTCCACTGCGGCGTTCAGCGCCAGGATATTGGTCTGGAAGGCGATGCCGTCGATGACGCCGACGATCTCGCCGATCTTTTGCGAAGCGCTGCTGATGTCGAACATGGTGCGCACCACGTCGGCCACCGTGTCGCCGCCGCGTGCCGCGCTGTCGGACGCCGCGCGTGCCAGTGCGTTGGCCTGCTGCGCGTTGTCCGCGTTCTGGCGTACGGTCGCCGTGATTTCTTCCATCGACGACGCGGTTTCCTCCAGCGAACTGGCCTGCTGCTCGGTGCGGGCCGACAGTTCCAGGTTGCCGCCCGAGATCTGGTGCGAGGCGGACGCGATGGTGTCGGTGCCGCGCCGCACTTCGCCCACGATGTCGCGCAGGCTGTCGCGCATGTCGCGCAGGGCGCCGATCAGCTGCCCGGTTTCGTTGCGCGCGTCCACCTCGATCCTTCCACCGAGGTCGCCGCGCGCCACGGTCTGTGCGATGCCGAGCGCGCGCTGCAGCGGCGCCGCGATGGCGCGCGTGATCAGCCAGGCGAAGGCCAGGCCAGCGAGGACCGCGGCGGCGCTCAGCGCCAACTGCAGCCGGCGGCTGAAGACGACGTAGGCGTCGATCTCCTCGCCCTGGGCAGCCACGGCGCGCTGCTGGTAGGCGACCATGGCCTCCAGGCTGCCGACATAGGCTTTTATCCTTGGCATCATCTCGGCCTCGAAGAAGCGCGCCGCCGATTCCTGCTGCCCTTCCTTTTTCTGGCGGAAAGCCTCGGCGCGGGCCTTGCGGTAGGCTTCGCGGCTGGCCACGATTTGCGCGAACAGGCGCTGCCCTTCGGGGTCGCTTGCCACCGCTTCCTGCACCTGGCGTTGCAGTTCATTGGCGCGCTCCGAGGATTTGGCGACGGCGTCCAGGAAGAATTTTTCGGCGTCCGGGTCGCTGAGCTTGGCCACCGCGATCGTGCGCGCCGCGTTGACCTCGATGACCGATTTCCATTCCTGCAGCAGGTTGGATTTGCGGATGCCTTCGCGGGTGAGCGCATGCGTCATTTCATTGACGCTGTGCATGGTGGAAAGGGTGATACCTGTCAGTACCAGCATCAGTACCAGCACGGTGCCGAAGCCGAGTGTCAACAGGCTGCGGAGCTTCATCTGTTCAAGCTTCATGGGCATACTCGTCAATAAGAAAAGTGGCGATGCGCCTTGCCGCTTGTGGCCGGCAGGCAGATTCATATTGACGAGTATGGTGTTTCCTTACGGCATGTCCATACTTTGGCGCTTTATGCGTGATAAATACAACGTTATGTTAATTCCCGGTCAATGAACCATCCCGTTTCAGGCAAGGATGTATGCACGATTCAGTACCGGCGGCGTGCCAGCGGCAGGCCCGCCAGGCCAAGTCCCATGATCAGCAGGGTGGCGGGTTCAGGGATGGCGCCGGCATCCGGTATCTCGATCCGCAGCGTGTCGAGGGCAACGATGTTGGCGGTATCGTAGGGACCGAAGTGGCGAAATCCCAGCCGGGCCATGGCGCCCGGGCCCTGCGCGCCGAGGGTGATGGTGAACGCGGTCCAGTCGTCGGTCGGCACGATGATCGTCTGGACCAGGATGAAATCCTCGAGCTCGGTGCCGCTGCCATTGGTGAAGCCGAAGCTGAGCAGGTCGAAAAAATCCTCGAACTGCTCGCCACGCAGGTAGAAGGTCGCGCTTGCGCCATGCGCAACCGAGAATGCCGGCGTGAACAGGCGGTCGTCCACGAAACTGCCTTCCGGGACGAGCTCGAACGACGAGGCGATATACGCGTCGGAAGGGGCGGTATGGGCTTCGAAGATCGCGGCCAGGCCCTGGGTCCATCCCGACGATGCCCCGTTCGGGATGCTGCGGGTCTGGAACAGCCATCCCTGGCCAGCCAGCGCCTCGACCTTCTCGAAATTTTCCTCGACCACGACCGCCGCCTGCGCCGTCGATATCGCCGCTGCAAACGCCAGGGCCAGTATCAGCTTCTTCATCATGCAGTGCCTCCTTGTCGCAATTCATTGGATAGAGAGCAACCAGCAGGAACTGTGCCATGCCTGCAAGGTATTGATTTAACAAATAAAGCGGATGCAGGAAAAGTGGCCGTGGGTCTCCATGTAAAGGATCCTGACAGGGAAACGGTTTGCTATGCTAGCGGCTTCGCGCCGGCCGGCGCCGTGCCGGCCAGCCTTTGCAAGGAGTACGAGATGGTGTCGCTGCAGGAGCAGTTGCTGAAAGCCGGCCTGGTGGACAAGAAAAAGGTCCAGAAGGTCAACCAGGACAAAAGCAAGCAGAAGAAAATCGAGCGCCGCACCGGCGCCGAATCGGTCAATGAATCGCGCGAGGCCGCGCTGGAGATGCAGCGCCAGAATGCCGAGCGGGCACGCGAACTGAACGCGCAGCGCGACGCGGCCGCCGCCCAGAAGGCGGTCAGGGCGCAGATCGCCCAGTTGGTGCAGCAGAACCGCCAGCCGCGCGCGAAGAGCGGCAAAGGCGATATTGCCTACAACTTCACCCATGGCAGCAAGATCGAGCGCATCTATGTATCCGAACAGGTGCAGCAGCACCTGGTGGCGGGCCGGCTGGTGATCGTCTTCCTGAACGGGAACTACGAATTGGTGCCCAAGGTCATCGGCGAAAAGATTGCCGAGCGCGATCCGGCCAGCGTCATCCAGGTCAAGCAGACCACGACGCAAGTCGATGCCGACGATCCCTATGCCGACTTCAAGATTCCAGACGATTTCACTTGGTGATATGTAGCGGGTTTGAACTGCGATCTTTGACGATTTTGAGTTAAACTCGTTCCGTCCCGTTGATGCAATGGGTAAATCTTTTAAAGGGCAGTTCAATGTCGGCTCATATCCGTGAAAACATGAGTGAACAACGGGACGCGCAACGCGAGGTGA
>NZ_JAIWIA010000032.1 GCF_020176695.1 Massilia sp. MS-15
ATATCCGTGAAAACATGAGTGAACAACGGGACGCGCAACGCGAGGTGACTTACCGCAGCGGTGTCGCCGCGCGCCTGGCCGGTCTGCCGGTGGAAACCCTGCGCGTCTGGGAGCGGCGCTATGCCCTGTCGGACACGCAGCGTTCGGCGCATGGCCAGCGGCTCTACACGGCCGAGCAGGTACGGCGTCTGGGACTGCTCAAGCAGCTGGTCGACATGGGACATCCGATTGGCGTCCTGACCGGCCTGCCGGTGGAGCGGCTGGAAGAGATGATCGCGCCGAACGTGGCGCGCGCGGCCGAGGTCAGCGGTCCGATGCGGGCCTTCGTGGTTGGCGACAGCCTGGCGCGCCGCATCTCCGCCAGCGGGCGCGACGGCCGAGCCCTGCAGGTCAGGGGCCATTGCGCACGGCTCGGCCAGGTCGAGTCCCTCGGCGATGGCGTGGCGCTGGATGTGCTGCTGATCGAATCGTCCGAGCTCGACGAGTCCTCCGTGGCCCAGGTCGTGGCGGCGCGCACGCTGCTGCAGCCGGCGGCCACGGTGGTGCTGTACCGCTTCTGCGGCAGCGCCACGATCCGCGCGCTGCGCGCGGAAGGCTGCCTGGTGGCGCGCGTGCCCGCCGAGATCGGCGAACTGGTGCTGCTGTGCCGCTCGTCGCTGGCCGGGCAGGGCCTGCCCGCCGCCGAGGCGCCCGCCGAAGAGGTAGCGCCGCGCCGCTTCGACGACCAGGCGCTGTCGGCCATCATCGCGGCCGGCAATCGCCTGTCCTGCGAGTGTCCGCGCCACCTTTCCGAGATCCTCATGATGGTCGGCAGCTTCGAGCGCTACAGCGCCCAGTGCGCTTCGCGCAACCAGGAAGATGCGCGCCTGCACCGCGAGCTGGAACTGGCCTCGGGCCGCGCGCGCATGGTGCTGGAGGCGGCCATGGAAAGGCTGGCGCTGGCGGAAGGCCTGCCGATGCCGGGGCGGCTTGGCTGAAGCATCCGTGCGGAGGGCAGGGACGGCTTGTGGTCCAATGCCGGTTCCGGTTCATCGCGTTCCCGGCGCAGTGCATGGCCGGGTCGCCGGGCCTCCCCGCACAGGAAAGGACACCGCATGGCAGACCCGTTCAAACCCGGCGACAAGGTGCAATGGCAGTCGGCGCAGGGAACGGTGCACGGCACCGTCAAGAAGAAACTGAGCGCCCCGACCGACATCAGGGGACACCACGTCGCCGCCTCGCCCGAGCATCCCGAATACCTGGTGGCCAGCGACAAGACCGGCGCCGAGGCCGCGCACAAGGCGGAGGCACTCAGCAAGTCCTGAGCTTGCGGCACGCGCACGCAATTGATAAATCTCGGTCAAAGGCGCACCATGTTCGCCTGTGCGTGCCGCGGAGGCTGCCGTTAGTTGCGCTATGTTGCGCCAGCTCAGGTGCTTCTCATCGGCTTCGACGCCTCGCCATGCGGCGGCCGGCGATCCTCACCCAGCCGGATTGTCCAATGGTAAGCTATTCATGTTTCCACTTCACCCCTGAAGGAATACCATGAAACCGCTGTTCTCCTCCGACGAAGAAGCGAACGCAGCCTCCGCGCTGCCTGTGGCGCCCCTGATCCCCGCCAGCCCGTCGGACCTGCTGCCCGCAGCGCGGCTGGAGGCGAGCGCGAGCCCGCAGGTGCGGGTCGATGTCTCGGGCATCGACGACAAGGCGATCGAGGCCCTGGGCAGCGCCACCGGCGCCAGTGTGGCCAAGGTATCGGCCAAGCTGCTCGGCACCGTACGCGCCTCCGATGCGGATGTGTTCGGCGCGCAGCTGAACGAACTGATCACCACCGCCAAGGGGCTGGATCCGGCCAAGCTGCGCTCGGGTGGCCTGGTATCGCGCCTGACGAACATGTTCGGCTCGGTCAAGGAAAAAATGCTGTCGCAATACCAGGTGGTCGAATCGCGCATGGATACCCTGGTGGCCGAGATGACGCGCCATGCCGGCGTCCACCGGGGACGCATCCACGACTTCGATGAGATGTACAAGGGCCTGGAAAGCTATTACCAGGGCCTGGATGCCGACGTGAAGAAGGGCGAAGCCTGGGCCGGGCAGATCCGGCAGGCGATCGCCCAGCAGGCCGCGCCCGTGAACGCCTTCGAGGCCCAGCAGGCAACCGAGCTCAAGCGCCGTCTCGAGCGCCTCGAAAAACGCATCGACGACCTCAAGCGGGCCATGCTGATGGCCACGCAAATGGTGCCGCAGATCCGCCTGTCGCAGGACAATGCGCGCGCCCTGACCGACACCTTCACCGACATCGTCAACGTGTCGATCCCGGCCTGGCGCAATGTGTTCTCGCTCTACCTGTTGCAGCTGGAAGCCAAGCAGAGCGCGGCGGTCGCGAATGCGGCCTACGACGCCACCGATGCGGCCTTCCGCGCCCAGGCCGACATGCTGCTGGAAAATACCGAGACCGTGGCCCGTACCAGGCAACGTTCCCTGGTCAGCCTGGAGACCGCCCAGCATGTGCAGGCCCAGCTGGTCAGCGCGTTCGACAAGCTCGAGCAGATCTCGCAGGAGGGCCAGCAGCGCCGCAAGGACGAGCTGCCCAAGCTGCAGGAGCTGGAGCGCGAGCTGATCGCGCGCTTTTCCACCACCGCCGCGGCCTGAGGCGGCACCAGTCCGAACATTTTTTCATCATAGAAGGGAAGTCCATGTCGACGACGCTCCACACCGGCCACCGCATCAATCTCGAGAAAACCGCACCGGGGCTCAAGCGCGTGCGTATCGGTCTCGGCTGGAAGGTCAACGCGGCCGCGGGCCATGCCTTCGACCTCGACTCGTCGGTGTTCCTGTGCCGCAAGGACGCGAACGAGCACCCGGTCATGCTCAGCAATGCCCATTTCGTCTACTACAACCACACCACGTCCCCGGATGGCGCGGTGGTGCACTCGGGCGACAACCGCACCGGCGACAAGGATGGCGACGATGAAGTCATCACCGTCGACCTGGCCAGGGTGGACGCGGAAGTGGTGGAGATGCCGATCGTGGTGACCATCCACGAAGCCGATGTGCGCAAGCAGAGCTTCGGCAGTGTCACCGATGCCTATGTGAAGGTGTACAACGACGAGACCGGCGAGGTGCTGGCTGAATACGACCTGGACGAGGATTACTCGGACAAGACCGCACTGCAGTTCGGCTCGCTGTACCGCAAGGATGGCGAATGGCGTTTCCAGGCGGTCGGCGCCGGCTTCCGGCTGAACCTGGCGGCCTTCATCCGCAAGCTCGGCGGCACCGTCTGAACCGCGCGGGCGCCGTGCACCCAGCTGGCCGATGAGCTCACCCAAGGCCTTCGATTTCGGCGAGGAGCCAGCGCCGCCGGCTCCCCTTGCGCCTGCCGCGCCCAGGGCATTCGAGTTCGACGAGACGCAGCATGCCGGGCCCACCCCGGCACCTGCCGGCCCGCCCACGGCGCTGAACTTCGACGGGCCTGCCGCGCCGGGGCCGGCCGGCACAGCGCGCAGCCCCGCGGCCAGGCCGCTGTTCGACAGCGAGGACCATCCGGCGGTGCGCGACGCGCTGGCGCTGGCCTGGGCCGACTATCCCGCCCTGGCCGCACAGGCGGAGCAGCGCCTGGCGGCCTTGTTCCGGCGCATCCTGCCGGTCCGGCTGTCCCTGGTGACGGAGTGGGGCGAGGATGCCCTGGCCGAGCAGGCGGTGCTGCTCCAGCAGGTGGCTGCGCTGGTGCTGCAGTTCGCGCAGATGGCGGTGCCTGCCTTGCTGGACGCCGCGCTGGCGAGCACCAGGGAACCGGCGGGCGTGTTCGGCAGGCTGTTTCGCCGCCCGCCCGGCCCGGCCGACTACAAGCCGGCGCTGGACACCGCCCGTTCGCAGCTACTGCGCTTCATGGTGGACAGCGAGGCGGCGACCGGCAAGCTGGAGGCGTCGGCGCACAGCCTGGGCCTGCATGGCGCCGTGCTGGCTGTCGTCGCCCGGCTGGCCGCCGGCGCCGACGCCGGCCTGCAGGACGCGCTCTTGCAGCGGCGCACCCTGATCCAGCACGCCATCCGCCAGGCCGAGCTGTCGATCCTGCAGATGGCGCAGCTGCGCCAGCAATCGGCCGACCTGGCCGCGCAGGTGTCGTCCTTCCTGACGGTGACCTTGCCCGCGCTCGAACTGGCGCGTACGCAGGACGCCAGGCCAGGCGGCAAATAGCGGTCCGGCAGGCGCCTTGGCCGCCAGCGGACTGGCGGCGCCGCGCCCGCTCCGATGACTGTTGAGTTTTTGATGGGGTGGCGCATAATCGGCCCCAGCCCCGCAGATTTCGACAGGACGACCATGGCCACTCCAGGTTCCGCGCGCCAGCCGCGCCATGCCGGTACCCACCCGCCGTGGGCATGCACGCTCCTCTCCACACTCCTTGCCGCGCTCGTGAGCGCCTGCGGCGGGGGCGGCGGCGCGCCGCCCCCGGCCCCTGTGGTGCAGCCGCCGATCGTGGCGCTGCCGGGCAGCTATTCCGACCCGGTCATCTACTCGGGCGCCCCCACGGCCGCGCTGGCGGGCGCCGACGAGCGCGCCGCGACGGTCCAGGCGCGCATCACCCTCGACGGCCGCCCGCTCGACTACACCGCCACCACCGGTCACCTGACGGCCATGGACCTGCAGACCGGGCAGCCGGCCGCCTCCTTCTTCTACGTCGCCTATACCGCCGGCACCCAGCCGGCCGCGCAGCGTCCCGTGACCTTTTTCTACAACGGCGGTCCCGGCTCGGCTTCGCTCTGGCTGCACCTGGGTTCGTTCGGGCCGAGGCGGCTGGCCACCAGCTTCCCGGCCACGACGCCGCCGGCGGTCGCCGGGCAGCTGGTCGACAACCAGGAAACCCTGCTCGACCACTCCGACCTGGTCTTCGTCGACGCCATCGGCACCGGTTATTCGCAGGCGGTGGCGCCGCGCACCAATGCCCAGTTCTGGGGCGTGGACCAGGACGCCGCCGCTTTCCGTGATTTCGTGCGCCGCTACCTGGCCGTGAACAACCGGCAGGCCTCGCCGCTCTACCTGTTCGGCGAATCCTATGGCGCGCCGCGCACGGCGGTGCTGGCCAACCTGCTGGAAAGCGCCGGGGTGCGCGTGGCCGGCGTCATGCTGCAATCTGCCGCCATGAATTACTTCAGCAACTGCGGCATGTTCAATCCCGGCCAGGCCAGCTGCGAGGGCTATATCCCGAGCTATGCGGCGGTCTCGGCCTATCACCAGGCGGGCAGCCTGCCGGACGACTTCAGCTCGGTGCTGCAGCGTGCCCGCGATTTCGCCGCCGGCGCCTACCGCAACGAGGTCGGCGCCTTCCTCGCCAGCGGCGCCGCGCCGGCCGAGGCCACCGTGGCGCAGCTGGCCGCGTACACCGGACTGGCGGCGCAAACCTGGCGCCAGGATTTCTCGATGGTGCCGGGCGCCTACCGTGCGCGCCTGCTGCCGGGCCAGATGATCGGGCGCTACGACGCCCGCGTGCGCGCGCCCAGCGGCAGCGCGCTCACGGTCGATGGCGATCCTTCGCTGACGGTGGTGGGCGGCGCCTTCACCGGCAGCATCCGCAATTACCTGGAAAACGAGCTGCGGTACACGGCCAGCACGCCCTACCTGGGCTACAACAGCGTCCTGAATCTGTGGAATTTCAGCCACGACGGCAAGGCATTGCCGGACACGATACCGGACCTGGCCGCGGCCCTGACCCTCAATCCCTCCTTGAAAGTGATCGCCATGAGCGGCTATCATGATCTGGCGACGCCCTTCTACCAGACCGAGCTCGACCTGGCGCGGCTGGGCCCGGGCACCGGCATCCAGATCCGCAACTATGACAGCGGGCACATGAGCTACCTCGACGACCGTGTGCGCCGCCTCCAGAAGGCCGACCTGCGTGCCTTCTACAACAGTGTATCGGTGGCACCATGAAGACCATGCATCTCCTGATCCTGCCATTGGCATTGGGCGTGGCCGCGCAGGCGCAGGCCCAGCCGGGCGCCGATGCCCAGCTGCCGCCTTCCCTGCGCAACCGCCCGGCCGCGCCGGCGCCGGCGGCGGGCGCGGCGCTGCGCGCGCAGGCGCTGGCCAAGCTGGAGGCGCAGTTCCGCGCCGCCGACGCCGATGGGAACGGGCGCCTGACGCGCGAAGAAGCCAAGGGCTTCGGCTACGTGGAACGCCATTTCGATGCGATCGACACCCGCCAGCGCGGCACCGTGAGCTTTGCCGAACTGCGGGCTCACCTCGAGCGCGCCCAGGCCGCACGCCCGTCGCCCTGACCGGCGGTGCTAGAATGTGCGGCAGTCTTGCATGCACATTACTGGAGTACACAAATCCTAGGCTTTCTCATCAGGACAGCGATCCGCATGCCGAGGCGGACGATCGCTGTCGCATTGCTGGTCCTGGCGGCATTGGCCAGTACCCTGAGCTATACCGGTTTCCTCGTGGTCGGGGTCGTCGCCACCTATCTCGAGGTGGGCCGGGTCACGGCAGGGCTGCTGCTTGCCGCGCTCCTCGCGCGTTTTCCCTGGATACGCCAGGGCAAGCTGCGCATCGTCGGGGTGCTGCCCCCGCCGGCGCGCCGGCCCTTCATTGCCGGCCTCCTCGTGCTGTGCCTGCTGCACTTCCTGTGGTGGGGCGATTACGTGGCGGCCGGGTTTACCGGCTTCGCCACCGCCTTCCTGCTTGCCTTTCCCTGGCTGCGGCGCGCGATGTTCGATCGCATGCTGTCGTCGGTGCGCGCATTCACCGGCCGGCCTGCTTCCGGCCGCGGCGGCGACGATGGCATGGTGATCGACGGGGAGTTCAGGGAAAAGAAGGATTGAGGCCTGCGCGCGCAGCGTTCATGCGTCGAACCTTAATGTAATGCTGAGCTAGTGGTACCGGCTTTTCCCGCCTGGCCACCCGTGGGCGCCTGCTCGGGGGGCATGCCGTCCTTGAACATCTGGCGTAGCTGCTGGCGCAGCTCCGGAGAATCGCGATGGCGGTGCACTGACACCGCATGGTCGACCGCGGCCTGCAATAACTCATCCTCGTTGTCGGCCGAGATGGCGACCGTGCAGTGCATGTCGCTTGGGAATTCGCGGCAATCGATGAACTTACGCGTCATGATCCACTCCTTCTGGAAGTGCGGGCATCGCGCCCGCCACTTCCAGTATAGTCAAAGCTGGCGTTCGCGCAGGCGGAAAAACGGTGGGCACGCGAGAGGCCGGATGCGGCCACATCCCGCCTTCGAGGCGCAGTGCCGCGCAGGCCCAAAAACGCCAAACTGCATGGGTTGGCGTTTATATGACACTGTTCCTGGAGGCCCGGGGCGGAATCGAACCACCGACACAAGGATTTCCAAGTTTCGTGTCCGGGGCAAGGCGCCGATGGCGCCGCCTTCGATCAGGCTAGCAGCTTGAGCAACGCTTTTGCGCCTTCTTCCGATGAGGCCGGATTCTGTCCGGTGATCAGCTTGCCATCGGTGAGCACATATGACTGCCAGTCGGCGCCCTTCGAATACTCGCCGCCGTTTTCCTTGAGCATGTCCTCGACCAGGAAGGGCACCACTGCGGTCAGGCCGACCGCTTCTTCTTCGGTGTTGGTGAAACCGGTTACTCGCTTGCCCTTGACCAGGGGACTGCCGTCGGCAGCTTTCACATGGCGCAGCACGCCGGGGGCATGGCACACAGCGGCGACCGGCTTGCCGGCAGCGGCCATCGCTTCGATCAGGGCGATCGATGCCTTGTCTTCGGCCAGGTCCCACAGCGGACCGTGGCCGCCCGGATAGAATACGGCATCGAAGTCGTCCGCCTTCACCACGGCCAGCTTGCCGGTGCTGGCAAGCACGGCCTGCGCGGCGGGGTCGGCCTTGAAACGGCGGGTGGCGTCGGTCTGCGCGTCCGGCTCGTCGCTCTTCGGGTCGAGCGGAGGCTGCCCGCCCAGCGGCGACACCACGGTGACGTCCGCGCCGGCATCCTTCAGGGCGTAATACGGCGCGGCAAACTCTTCCAGCCAGAAGCCGGTTTTCTTGCCCGTATCGCCGAGTTGGTCGTGCGAGGTCACTACCATCAATACTTTCATGCGTTTCTCCTGTTGGGTAATTAGTTGGCGGCCACGCGCACGACGAGCTTGCCGAAATTCTTCCCTTCGAGCAGGCCGTTGAAGGCTTGCGGCGCATTCTCGAGACCGTCGACAATGTCTTCGCGGAACTTGATTTTGCCTTCCTTGAGCCATTCGCTCATCTGGGCGAAGAACTCGCCATAGCGCGGCCCGTAATCGTCAAAGATAATGAAGCCCTGCATCTTGATGCGCTTGGTGAGAATGGTGCGCGCTAGCAGGCCGAGCCGGTCAGGGCCGGGCGGCAGTCCGGTGGCGTTGTAGTCGGCGATCAGGCCGCAGACGGGGATGCGCGCTTTCGGGTTCAGCAAGGGCAGCACGGCGTCGAAGACGGCGCCGCCGACATTCTCGAAATACACGTCGATGCCGGCCGGGCAGGCCGCGGCCAGCTGCTCCGCGAAATCCGGCGCGCGGTGGTCGATGCAGGCGTCGAAGCCGAGCTCCTCGACCACGTAGCGGCATTTGTCGGCGCCGCCGGCGATGCCGACCGCGCGCGCACCCTTGAGTTTTGCGATCTGGCCAACCAGCGAGCCGACCGCGCCGCTGGCGGCCGCGACGACGACGGTGTCGCCGGCTTGCGGCTGGCCGATGTCGAGCAAGCCCATATAGGCGGTGAAGCCAGGCATGCCGAGCACGCCGAGCGCGCGCGAGGCCAGCCCGACGTCGTCCCCGAGCTTGTTCAGGCCGGTGCCGTCGGACAAGGCATAGTCCTGCCAGCCGCTGTAGCCGAGCACCAGCTGGCCAGGCTCGAAATCGGGGTGGCGCGACGCTTCCACGCGCGCGACCGTGCCACCGACCATCACGGCGCCGATGGCGACCGGCTCGGCGTACGATTTGGCGTCGCTGATCCGCCCGCGCATGTAGGGATCGAGCGACAGCATCAGCGTGCGCAGCAGCACCTGGCCGTCCTGCGGCACCGGCACCGGCGTTTCGGCCAGGCGGAAGGTGTTGGCGTCCGGCCCGCCATGCGGCCGCTGCTGCAACACGATGCTGCGGTTGATGGTCGGGGTTTGCGGCATGGTTCGCATCCTTTCCTTAGAGCGCGGTTTCAAGAATGGTGCGGCTGAGTGCAAGGTCGACATCGCCATGCTCGCCCAGGCGGGTCATGCCGTGCGCGCCGAGCTGGCCGACGACGTTGTCGACTGCCGCCATCCCCAGCCCATAGGCGGAAAGACGGGTCGGGATGCCGAGGCCCTCGAAAAAGCCGCGGGTGGCCTCGATGGCGGCGTCGATGCGCTGTTCTTCGCTTCCATTCGAAATACCCCACACGCGCTGCCCGTATTGAAGCAACTTGGCGCGTTTCTTGTCGCGCTGTACGTCGAGCAGGGCCGGCAGCACGATCGCCAGCGTGCGCGCATGGTCGATGTCGTACAGGGCTGTCAGTTCGTGGCCAATCATGTGGGTGGCCCAGTCCTGCGGCACGCCGGCGCCGATCAGGCCGTTCAAGGCCAGCGTTGCTGTCCACATCAGGTTGCTGCGGGTGGCGTAGTCCTCGGGGGCGGCGATCGCCTGCGGCGCGATCTCGACCAGTGTCTGCAACAGGCCTTCAGCAAAACGGTCCTGGACCAGCGCCTGCACTGGATAGGTCAGGTACTGCTCGGTAATATGGACGAAAGCGTCGACCACGCCATTGGCGATCTGTTTTTCAGGCAGCGTGTACGTCTTGGTCGGATCAAGCACCGAGAACTGCGGGAACACATGGGCACTGCGAAACGGCAATTTGGTCTGCGTGGCCTTGCGCGTCACGACCGAGCCGTTGTTCATCTCGGAGCCTGTCGCGGGCAGGGTCAGCACCGTGCCAAAGGGCAGCGCGCCGCTGACGGTGGCGCCGCCGGTTTCCAGGATGGTCCACGGATCGCCTTCATACTGGGCCGCCACGGCGACGAACTTGGTGCCGTCGATCACCGAGCCGCCGCCGACGGCGAGCAGGAAGTCGAGCTGTTCGCGACGTACCTGTTCCACCGCACGCATCAGGGTTTCATAACTCGGGTTCGGCTCGATGCCGCCGAACTCCTGCACGACACGCGTTCCAAGGGCCCGGCGCACTTCGGCCAGGGTACCGGTCTTTTCGGCGCTGGCGCCGCCGAACAGGACCAGCACGCGCGCCGTTGGCGGCACCAGCTGCGCCAGCGATGGGACGGTAGCGGCCCCGAAGACGATGCGGGTTGGATTGTGGAACTCGAAATTCAACATGTATTGCTCCTTCTATTAGACTGGTCGTCTAGAAATCGGTAAAAAGGGCGGCGTTGCTGCGCGACGGAAGCCGGAGCTCAGGCCTGGGTGGTTTGCGGCAGTCGAAGCAGCGAACGGGTGGCGCGCAGCGCGCCATCCAGCGCGCTCGGTTCGCGCCGCAGTTTGGTCAGCAGCGCAGCGCCCAGCCACATTTCGTAAAGGGCGAGCGCGCATTGCTGCGGATCGGAGCCGGCCGGAATCGAGCCGTCCGCATATCCCTCCTCGATGCAGGCTGCAAGCCGCCTCACGATGTCGTTCGTGCCGCGCAACAGGACGGCGCGCATCGCTTCGGACATGTCGGCCACTTCGCCGCTGAGCTTGACCACCAGGCACCTGCTGCCGGCACAGCCATTGTCCGACAGCGCCAGCCAGCCGGTCCAGTAGCACATCAGCCGCGCGGCGGCCGGGCTGCCGTCGGGCGCCAGCAGCGCGTCGAGTTCGGCCAGGTAAACGCCGACGTAATCGGCGAGCAGGGCTTCGCCGAACTGTTCCTTCGACTTGAAGTAGTGGTAGAACGAACCCTTCGGCACGCCGGCCGCCGACAGGATCTCGTTCAGGCCGACAGCGGAAAAGCCCTTGCCGGTAATGATCGCCTGGGCGGTGGCGAGGATATGCTGCCGGACGCTGTGCTGGTCAGTACTCATGGAGACGAGTATAACCTGAATTAGACCAGTCGTCTTGAGACTTGCCGGATCTTGCCGGTTCAGCCGGCTTGCTGATAGGCGCCGGCGCCGTAAGTCAACTCGTAGCTGTGGCTGTAGATCTCCAGGATGTTGCCGAACGGGTCTTCCATGTACACCATGCGATAGGGCTTTTCTCCTGGATAGTAGTAACGTACCGGCATGCGCTGCTTGCCGCCGGCGGCGACGATGCGCGCGGCCAGTCCTTCGAGGTCGGGGTCCTGGACGCAGAAGTGGAACACGCCGGTTTTCCAGAATTCAAAGTTGTTCTCGCGCGGCTCGCTGTTGGGGAACGCGAAGAGTTCGACGCCGATGCGATCGCCGGTCGACAAATGGGCGATCCGGAACGAGGTCCAGCCGGGTCCGAAGACGTCGGTGCACATCACGCCGATCGCCGAATCGTCGTTTGTGATCAATGTAGGCGGCATGATCACGTACCAGCCCAGTACGTCGGAATAGAAGCGCACGGCGGCGTCGAGATCGGTAACCGTGATCCCGATATGGGAAAAATTGCGGGGGTACGTCATGGCTTGCTCCTGTACGGGGAAAAGCCCAGTATAGACAGCGCAATCTATAATAGAAACGTATGCGAACTAATACTTTTCATAAAAAATATTTATGAATAGCGACTTGAACCCGGCCTGGCTGCGGGCCTTCGCGGCAGTGTGCGACACCGGCAGCTTTACCCGCGCTGCAGCCATGCTCGACCTGACGCAGGCCGCGGTGAGCCAGCAGGTGCAGCGCCTGGAAGCCGAATGCGGACCTTTGCTGATCCGGCGTACGCGCCAGGCCAGCCTGACGCCGGCCGGGGTGAAGGTGCTTGCTCACGCGCGCGACATGGCGCAGGCGCAGGCTCGGCTCAGGCTGGCGCTGGCCGACCATGATCCCTACACCGGACAGATTTCGATCGCCTGCCCCGGCAGCATCGGCCTGTTGCTCTACCCGCGGCTGCTGGCCTTGCAGGTGGCGCATCCCGGCTTGTCGGTCAGCTACCGGGCGGCGCCAACCACCGAGATCATCACCGCCGTACTGGCCAGCCGTGCCGAACTGGGAATCGTCACGCACCAGCCCGATGACGAGCGGCTGAAGTCCGAGCTGTTCGCCCGCGAGAGCCTGTGTCTGGTGGTGCCGGCGCAGGAGCACGATGCCGGCTGGACCGCGCTGATGCGGCTCGGCTACATCGACCACCCGGATGGCATGGACATGGGCCGCAGGCTGCTGGCGCGGGTGCACCCGGGACGGCGCATCGACCAGCTGCCGGTGCGCGGTTTCACCAACCAGATCGGCACCATCCTCGACCCGGTGGCGCGCGGCCTCGGCTTCACGGTGCTGCCGCGCTTTGCCGTCCAGGCCTATCCCCGGCAGCAGGCGATCCGGGTGGTCGAGACGGCGCCGCCGGTGGTCGACAGCCTGTGGCTGGTGTGCCGCGCCGAGTGGCCCTTGTCCGCCAGCGCCGCCTGGGCAGTGGAACGGTTGCGCGAACAGGACTGGCTGTCAGGCGCCGATGCGCCCTCGCCCTGAGCGGCGCACGTGAACGGCAGCTGCCATGACGCGCGAAGTGTTATCATTCAGGCTACAATACGACTCATGCGTGATGCATGAGTGACGCGCTGGTGCGTGCTGGCGATGGCTGGCAACGATCAACTACCGGAGGGATGCATGAGTGCGAAGGTGATCCTGCCAAGAGTGGTCGCGGCCGCAGCGCTGCTGGCGCTGGCCCAGGCGGCGCACGCCGAGGCCGGCATCGACTACGCCGAGGCGCTGCGCCGGGTGCTGGCCAGTGCCGGATCGGTCAACGGCGCCCGGTTCGATTTCCAGGCGAAGCAGTTGCAGGCCGAGGCGCTGCGCCGCATCGACGGGCCGGACGTGCGCCTGTCCGGCTTTGCGGGGCGGGTCTCGACCACCCTCAGCGTCGACACCGGCGCCATCGCGCAGCTGGCCAATCCGGTGCTCGACTCCCTGCCGCCGCTGCCGGGGCTGAACCTGCCGGACATTCCGCCGGTCCTGAATGTCGACCGCGTGTTCGACGTGCGTTCGCTCGGCCTGAGCACGGTCTGGCCGCTCTACACTGGCGGGCGCCTCGATGCTGTCAAGCAGATCGCCGCCGGCCGCGCCGACGAGGCCGGCGCAAGCGTCCAGTCGGCGCAGGACGAGGCCGCGACACAGCTGGCCCAGCGTTATTTCACGGTGCAGCTGGCCAGGAAGGCCTGGCAATTGCGCAGCGCCGCGGTGGACGTGGCCAGGGAACACCAGCGCATGGCGCTCAAGATGGAGCGTAGCGGACTCATCGCCAAGGTCGAGCGCCTGAAAGCCGATGTCGCCCTCGACAATGCGCTCAGGGAAGCGGCGAAGGCGGGCAGCGACCTCGAGATCGCGCAGCTCGCGCTGCGCCGCCTGCTCGACGCATCCGACGCCGTCCTGCCGACCACGCCGCTGTTCGTGCATGCGCAGCCGCCCGGT
This sequence comes from Massilia sp. MS-15, assembly GCF_020176695.1. GTDB lineage: Bacteria > Pseudomonadota > Gammaproteobacteria > Burkholderiales > Burkholderiaceae_D > Telluria > Telluria hydrophila. The sequence continues at coordinate 13,449 of NZ_JAIWIA010000032.1, forward strand.
TCGCTGGCCTCGTTCATCGACGCGGCCATGGCCTCGAACGCGGCATGGAAACAGATCGCCAGCAAGCGCAAGCAGGCCGACGCGGCGCTGCAGCTGCAGGGCCGCGCTTTCAGCCCCACCGTGATCGGCATCGCCAACTACAATCTCAATCGCGGCAGTTCCAGCCGCGCCAACTGGCTGGTTGGGGTGTCGGTCAGCGTCCCGCTGGTCGAACGCATCGACCGCGCGAAGATGATCTCCGCCGCCCGCCTCGAGCAGCAGCGTGTCGAGGTCGCCGCCGAACAGGCGGGACGCGATATCCCGACCCTGGCGGAAAGCCAGTGGCGCAGCATGGAGGATGCGCGGCTGCGTTACCTGGCGATGGGGTCCGCCATCGCACTGGCGGAGGAGACGCTGCGCCTGGCGCAAGTGGCGTTTCGCAATGGCCAGGCCACCTCGAGCGAGGTAGCCGATGCCTCGCTCAATGTCACCAGGTCTTCGCTCGAGCGCACCCAGGCGGCCTACGAGTACGTCATGGCGCTGGCCAGGCTGCTCGGCACCGCCGGCGATCCGGACCGGCTGGCCGCGCTCGCCAGGACGGCGACGCACACCGTCGACTTCACGAAAGATTGATCATCATGGCACAAGCTCGCACCAGGCGCCTGGCCGCCGTTGCCGCCGTCGTTGTCCTGGCCCTGTTGGGGTGGGGCGTGTACCAGGCTTTCCAGCCGCCCCGCGATCCGGTCCAGGGCCAGGTCGAAGCGCAGGAAATCAATGTGTCGTCGAAGGTGCCGGGGCGGGTGGGACGGGTCCATGTGCAGCTCGGGCAGACCGTCAAGCACGGCGACCTGCTGTTCGAACTGGACAGCCCGGAGGTGCGGGCCAAGGTGGCGCAGGCCGAGGCCGCGCGCGATGCGGCCCGCGCGGCCAGCCAGAAAGTGCAGGCCGGCGCGCGGCCCGAGGAAATCGTCGCCGCGCGCGCCAACTGGGAACGCGCCGAGGCGGGCGCCAGGCTGGCCAGGCTGACCCACCAGCGGATCGCGGCAATGTACGCCGAAGGCGTCGTCGCGCGCCAGAAGCGCGATGATGCCGAAGCGCAGGCGCGCTCGGCCGCCGAGCTGGCCACCGCGGCCAGGGCCCAGTACGACATGGCGCGCCGGGGTGCCCGGCCGGAAGACAAGCTGGCTGCCGAAGCGCAGTTGCGCCAGGTGGCCGGCGTCCTGGCCGAGAGCGGGGCCGCGCTCGACGAGACGCGCATCACGGCGCCGGCAGCGGGGGAAGTGGCGAAGCTGGCGATCCAGGCCGGCGAGCTGGCGCCGCAGGGTTTTCCGGTCGTGACCCTGGTCGACCTGTCCGACATCTGGGCCGTGGTGGCGGTGCGCGAGGACGAATTCGCGCCGTACGCGAAGGATTCCCTGCATCAGGCCACCATCCCTGCGCTGGGGCGCAAGGCGCAGTTCAAGGTCAGCGCGGTGTCGGCGCTGCCGGCGTTCGCCACCTGGCGCGCGGCGCGCCCGGGCGGCACCGATCTGCGCACCTTCGAAGTCAGGCTGCGCCCGACGACCGCCGTGCCCGGGCTGCGGCCGGGCATGACGGTCGTGTTCGATCGCTGAGCGTTCGCGATGACCTTGTCCGGCGCCATCCAGTCATCCTTGCGGCGCGAATGGCGCCGCCTGCGCGCCGATCCATGGGATGCCGCGATGCTGACGGCGATCCCGCTGGCACTTTACCTACTAACGTGGTGGATATTTTCCGCTGGCGTGGCGCGCGACCTGCCGCTGGTGGTGCACGACCGCGACCAGTCGGCGATATCGCGCAGCCTGATCCGCATGCTCGACGCCGCGCCGGGCTTGAAGGTCGTGCGGGCAGTCAACAGCGAAGCCGAAGCGTTCACGATGATCCGCGCGCGCGCGGCGTTCGGGATCGTATCGATTCCCGCCGATTTGCAGGAAGCGCTCCGCAGCGGGCAGGGCGCCAAAGTGCAATGGGCCTACAACGCCCAGTTCGCCGCGCACGCGGGCGCCATGACGCGCGATGTGCGAACGGTGGTGTCGACGCTGTCGGCCGGCATCGAACTGCAGGGCCGCGCCAGCCGTGGCGCCGGGCCAGGGCAGGCCATGGAACAGGTCGAGCCGGTGCGCCTCCGGGCGACGACGCTGTTCAATGAAAACGGCAGTTATATCCCATCGCTGGCGATGCCGGTGGCGTTCACCCTGCTGCATATTTTCGTGACGCTCGCGGCGGTGACGGCTCTGGGCCGCGAACTGCGCGCCGCTACGGTGGCCGACTGGCTCGCCGCCGCCGGCGGCAGGCTGGGGCCGGCCCTGCTGGGCAAGCTGCTGATCCCCTTCGCCGTGTTCGCGGTGCATGCACTGCTGCTGTTGGTACTGTTCGGCGCGGTGCTGGGCTGGCCGGTGCGCGGGAGTGCGACGGCGATCCTGGCGGCTACCGCCTTGTTTATCGCGGCCTACCTCGCGATCGGCGCCGCCATCGTCGCGTTGACATCGTCGCTGCGCTCGGCATTGTCGGCCTGCGCCTTTGTGACAGCGCCCGCATTCGCGTTCGCCGGCCAGGGGTTTCCGCTGCTTGCCATGCCCATCGGCGCGCGCATCTGGGCCGAAGCCCTGCCGCTGACGCATTACCTGAAGTTGTTGAACAATACCTGGATGGCCGGCGCGCCGCTGCATGCCGGGCTCGGGACGATTGCGGTGCTGCTGGCCTTCGTGGTCGTGCTGGGAGCGGCAGCGCGCATGCGCCTGGCCCGGCGCGTCACGCAGCCCGCCAGCTGGGGCAAGGCATGAACGCCCTACGCGCAGCGTCGCGCGCTTTCCTGCTGACCTGGCAATCGGTCGTGCGCGACAAGGCCGCGCTGCTGCTGTTCTTCATTTCCGGCGTCGTGTATTCCTTTTTCTATCCGCTTCCCTACAGTCCGGAAACGGTGCGCCGGGTGCCGGTTGTGATTGTCGACCAGGACCATTCGGCCCTGTCGCGCCAGCTGATTCGCTACGCGGGGGCGCATCCCTCGATCCTGGTCGTCGACGTCAGCACCCGGCCGGAAGCGGCGCAGGCGCTGGTCTGGCAGGGCCGGGCTGCCGGTGCAATGTTCATTCCCGCCGATTTCAGCCGCAAAGTGCTGGCAGGATTGCAACCGGAAATCGAGCTCAGCGGCAATGGTTCCTACCCGCTGCTGAACAAGGTCGTGCTCAATGGCCTGGCCGAGGTCGCCGGCACCGTTTCAGCCGGAATCGAACTGAAGCGCCTGGGGGCCGCAACGCCGTCCGCCATGCAGGCCGAGGCTTCGCGCCAGCCGCTCAGCGTTGAGGCAGTAGCACTGTTTAACGTGCGCGAGGGCTACGGGTCGTATGTCGTGCCAGGGGTGGTAGTGTTGATCATGCAGCAGACTTTCCTGCTCGGCATCGGACTGCTGTTCGGTAGCTGGTCGAGCGAGAAATCCTTTCCCTACACGCAGGATGCGGCGTCCTACTGCGGTGCACTGACGGCGTTCGCGCTCGTCGTCGCACTCAACGCGATGTACTTCTTCGGCTTCGTCTTCTGGTGGCAGGACTATCCGAGGGGCGGCAATCTGGCGGCCAGCGCCCTGTTGACGCTGCTGTTCGCCTACAGCGTGGCCGCGTTCGGCATGTTGATCGGCATGTTCTTCCGCACCCGGGAGCGCAGCATGCAGCTGCTGGTTGCCACCTCGCTGCCGATCATGTTCCTGTCGGGTCTGACCTGGCCCGCGAGCGCCATCCCGGCCCCGTTGCAGGTCCTGGGCTGGCTGTTGCCGTCGACCGCAGCCATCCAGGGCTTCGTGGCTACCAACCAGATGGGCGCGACACTGAGCGAGGTAGGCATGGAGCTCGCGGGGCTGCTTGGTCTGGCGACCGTGTTCGTCGTGCTTGGCCTGCGCAAGTGGCGGCGCTTCGTTCCGCCCTCCCGGTAAACCGGAGATATCCGGCGCGTGGCGCCAGCCCGCTGCCAGCCGCGCCTGCGGTCAGTCGAGGTTCAGCCAGATTTCGTTGCGGCGCATGAACCAGGGGGTCCAGGGGCCGTTGTAGCGGGCAAGCACCGGTTCACCCCTCCAGGCAATATTGGCTGCGCGCAGTCCGTCCTGGAGCTTGCCGAGATGCTTCTCGTAATTCGCTTGCGACCAGAAGCCCGCGTACCGGATTACCGCCACCTGCCTGGCGCCGACTTCGCGCAGCGTCACGCGTGCATCGAGCGGTTCCGGCGCATTCTCCATGTTGATGTCCTTGGGAAGGACAAACTGCACCACCATGCCGCCTGCCGCGGTGCTCTGCGTCACCGGCGCCGTCATGTCCAGTTTCATGGGGGTGGCGGCCTGCGTCACGGGCGCGGTCATGGCGAGCTTGCGTTCGCCCTTGTTTTTTCTGAAGATGTAACCGGCCAGGATAGGAAAGGCGCGATTCGCCGCATCGCCGGCGTAACCCGGTACCAGGACCTCGGCGACGGTATAGGCGGCGTACTGGCGAATTTCAAACTCGGGGAACGTGCGCAGGCGAGTGTAGGCGGGTTCTTCGACTGCATGGCTGGTCACAGGCACCGTTAGCGATGACACGGCTGCCAGGCATGCCAGCCAAGGCCGCGCGCCTCGGCGGACGCCCTGAATCGAAGCGTGCATGGAGATGTCCTTTTTGGGTGGTTGATCCGGCAAGCATACACCCACTGGCTTGGTCTTCATGAAGTCCGCGTATCCGTGGCGGTGCGGACGGCCGGGCCGATGCCGGAAGCCCGGTCGATGCGCCGGGCATGCACTGCAGCCGAATTCTGCAGGTCTCAGAAACGACAACGCCTGCTGCATCCGTGGGCCTTGCGTGAATGATATTTCTGGTGGCCCGGGCCGGAATCGAACCACCGATACAAGGATTTTCAAGGATCCTGCCGCGTCTCGGCCGATCAGGCGGTCTTAACGTCGGCCGGCACGGCGGATGATCGGCTCCACCGTGGCCGGCAATCCGGCAAGCGCGAGCAGATCATCGATGCGCCTGTCATAGCGAGGATCGGCCAACTCCTTGACGAGAGGAAGATTAAGGGCTGAATACACCGGTACCCATTCGTCGTTGCCGTCAGCACCGCGACGGCGCAGCGACATTTCCGGATTCAACTGGTAGACGCCATTCGCAACGCGTTTGAACAGGCGCCGGTTGTACGCATAGTCACGGTCGACTTCGTTGCGTGCCATCACGCTCGAAATGAAGGTCCGTTTCCTGCGTTCCGGGAGCAGTAGTGCGGCTGGCATCCTTTCGTAAGCGCCAAGCAGCATTCCGGCGTCAAAACCGCCCCGGTCGCTGGCATCTGCATTGCCGAAGGTCGATTTGAACAGGACCCACATCGTTTGCAACATCAGGTATTCGGACTGGCGCGCGTCGATACGCACGAGACGCTCTCCTGTCATCAAGTCTATGCTGGGAGGCGCCACCAGCTGATAGATCGCGCTGAACGGTCCTTTCGCGTAGGCATCGTCGCGTAACGCAGTCCCGATCGCCCAGTGCAGCGCGTTACGGCCCAGATGATCGATGGCGCTAGTGTCGGCGCCGCGTTCGAGCAAGGCCTGCGCGAGGGGGACGTTGCCTGCCGCCGCGGCCGCCATCAGCGGTGTCTGGTTCATCGGCGTGCGATGTTCGACCCCGTGCTTGTCGCACAGCTTCAGGATGTCCTTGAACTGGCGCGCAAAATAAGGCTGGTAGTGGCGTCGGCCGAACACGGCTCCATGTACGGGGAAGGCGCGCGCCTGGCCGAAGCCGGCGTCCTGCGCCAGGAAATAGGCAAGGATCGGCTCGTCGAAACAGGTCGCGTAATCGTACAGTTGGCTCTTGGCCTTGCTGCCCGGCGCCCGGTCGCGGAAAACCTTCGACAGCGTTTCGCGTAGCCTGGCTTCATCGAGCACCGGCCATGGGACGGGCTCGGTCTTGAGGATCATGCGTTCAATCGCGTCGGCTTGCTCCTGCTTGCCCTGCAATGCCAGCTTGCGCGCTTCCTTCTGCCACTCTTCCAGGCTTGACGCCTGGTTGGCAATATTGCTGGGAGCATTCAGTTGTGCGATATCGAGCAGGCGCAGCAGTGGGTGCCCGCTGTCCGACTCGACCAGGTACACGCTGCGGATGGCCCGCGTCAATGCCACGTACAGTGCGTTGACGTAGAACTTGTAGATTTCGAGCGACTTGTCGCTCTTGTCCTTGGCGCGGCCATACTGCAGCGCGTCTCCAGCGAGGTCAGCCACGCTGACCCCTTCCGCGATGGCGGCGAACTGAGCGCGGTTGTCCGACACGAAACGGTACAGCACGATGCTGTCGTACTCGAGACCCTTGGCTTCGTGCACCGAGAAGATGAGTGGCGTGTCGAAGTGTTTTCTTGCCTCGGCCTTGTCGTCGTCGCGCAGTACCAGCACGGCAGAGCGGGTCGAACGGCGCGTCTGCGCATTGAGGTCGCGCCGCACCCCGTCGCTGTCCTCCAGCAGGTTGACGGCGCCGGCGTCCTGGTTCACGGCCTCGACCAGGAAATTGCTCTCACGGTCAATCGAGCCGAAGCGCCTGTGCTTGATCTTCAGGAGCGTGTTGGCGATCCGTGTGACTTGCTTGCCGTTCCTGAAATTAGCTTGCAGGACGTGGAGCTGCTGGCGTTCGGCCAGTTCAGGATCATGCCAGAATAGACTCTTGACCTTGCTCCACGAAAAGAAGTTCGGATGGACGATCTGATTCGAGTCTCCGCACAGCAGGAATTGTCCCGGCTTTTTCAGCGTGCGCAACACCAGTGCCAGCTGGACAGGCGTCAGGTCCTGCACCTCGTCGATCACCACGAAATCGTAGCGCGACTGCACCTGCGGCTGCCAGTCGTGCGACACTAGGTTGAGGTCGAACAGTCCGGCTTCCCGCAGCCAAGTCCGATATTTGTCGAACAGGTCGTAAAGCGCAGCGCGTTCCGTCGGCGCAAAAATCGACTGCCGTGGGCCGAGTGCCAAGTAGTGCTCTCGTGTAAGCACGCCGCCGGCGTCGGCAGCGATCACGCCGCGGATTTCCTCGAATGCCTGATGGGCGTCGATACCCTTGAATTGCTGGCGCATGCGCGCAAACCAGGCGGCAAAATCACGCCAGCTGGCCTCGCGGCCGTGCGGGACGCGGATCGACTCAAGAAATTCCCGGAAGGACAGGAAATCCGTAGCCTGTCCTTCTCGTTCGAACCCATGCGCGTAATACAGGTCGCGGGCTGACTGGGCCAGGTAAGCCGAAAGGGTGACATACAGGACGTCGCCTTGTGCCTGCTTCATTTTCTCGAGCGTCAACGCGGTCTTGCCACTGCCCGCGCTACCGACAATGATCAGGGGCGCGGCTTGATGATAGACCGCTTGCTGGGCCTCGTCGAATGAGATCACCTTGTCGAGCCAGTGTACCTGGGACCGGTTCGGGTTCAGGAAGCCTACCGGCTCGGCTTCGCGGATCGCTTCGATCGAATCAGCCGCTGCAATCTTGGCATCGTCGATGATGGCTCCGCGCAGGAAGCGGGACTTGTCGTAGGCGTGCTGCTCGATCACTTCCAGCAACAGCGCGTACGCTTCCCCATTGAAGCGGATAATCGAGAACAGCAAGCGATCGGCATAGTCGAGTTTCGCACGGTAAAACTTCCCCTGAGTCAGGTTCGACAATTTCTTGACATCGGCCGCACGAAAATCGTCGCGCTCGATCGCGTCGCGGATCCTCGCGTACTGGGCTTTGTTGCGTGGAGGGGAGAAATCAACGTACTCGAGGATTTTCATGGTAGGCAGCTAGGCGCGGAAAGCGATATGGTGGAAAGTCTGGCGCTTCTGACTTGCATAGCTTACCGGACATGGACCGGATACGAATGCCGAAACAAAAACGCCAACCTGCATGGGTTGGCGTTTTCGCTTTGAAGTTCTTGGTGGCCCGGGGCGGAATCGAACCACCGACACAAGGATTTTCAATCCTCTGCTCTACCAACTGAGCTACCAGGCCAAGGGCTCGCATTCTAGCACAAGACTCAGCTCAGCGGTAGTGCGCATCTGCGCGCGTCATTCCGCCTGCCTGGTCGGCACCAGCCTGTTCATGTCCAGCCCCTTGGCGCGCAGGCGTCCCAGCAGGGCGTCGTAGACGGCTGGATCGACTTTCGGCGTGCGCGACAGGATCCACAGGTATTCGCGCTTCGGTTCGCTGACGGCGGCCAGCTGGTATTCCGGATCGAGGTCGATCACCCAGTAATCGCCCCACACCATGGGCAGCCAGGACAGGATGGCCGGCGCGAAGCGCACTTCCAGGCGTGGCGAGGTGGCGCCGCCGACCTGGCGCGCGATGGCGTCCGCGGCGTCGGTACTGCCGTCGGCGCGCCGGCAGCGGTTGAGGACGTCCACGCGGCCATCCTCGCGCAGGCTGTAGGTGGCGGTGGTGAAGCCCACGCACTTCTTCTGGAAATCGTTGGGGAACTTGGCGACCTCGTACCAGGTTCCCATGTAGCGCTTGACGTCGAGCGAAGGAATCGTGGAGAGTGGGCCGGCGGCGCCTGCCGCCCCGTCCGCGGCCTGGGCAAGAGGGGCGGATGCGAGCAGCAGGGGCAGCAGCAATGCAGGCAGGGTCGTCTTCATGCGTGCTCCTGGAAATGGTTGAGCACAGATGGTAGCCCGCCCGGCGATCGACCGACGCACACCAGCCGGGGCGCCAGCGGCGGCCACAGCGCCCAACGATGATTTGCTTGTATCGCAGTGTGATCTGAATCGTTTGCCATTCGTACCGGATCGGGTAGGCTCGGCCCATGAACAGCGACTTTCCCACCGCGTCCGGCTCCGTGCAATGGCACCTGGGCCCCGTCATCGACGCGCTGCGCACCTCGCGCGAATCGACCCACAACATCCGCCACCAGGGACGGGTGCGCGAACTGCCTTCGCGCGACATCCTGACCGCGGTGGTCAACGGCGTCTCGGCGGCGCTGTTTCCCACCCACTATGGCAGGCCCGACCTGAATGACGAGAGCATCGACTATTTCGTCGGCGACACGCTCAATGTGACCCTCGACCGCCTGGTTGGCCAGGTAAGGCGCGCACTGCGTTTTTCTCCGGAATACGAAGATGCCGGCGACGCCCAGCTGGCCGAGCGGGCCCAGGCGATCACGCGCGCCTTCGCGGCCAGCCTGCCGGGCATCCGCGCGCTGCTGGTGTCCGACGTGCAGGCCGCGCTGGCGGGCGATCCGGCGGCCCGGTCGGTGGCGGAAATCATGCTGTGCTATCCGGGCACCATCGCCATCCTGTACCACCGCCTGGCGCATTGCCTGCACCGCCTGGGCGTGCCTTTCCTGGCGCGCCTGGCCGCCGACATCGCGCATTCGCTGACCGGCATCGACATCCACCCGGCGGCCAGGATCGGCGCCAGCTTCTTCATCGACCACGGTACCGGCGTGGTGATCGGCGAGACGGCGGTGATCGGCGAGCGGGTGCGCCTGTACCAGGCGGTGACGCTGGGCGCGCGCCGCTTCCCGGTGGGCGACGACGGCAGCCTGGTCAAGGGCGCGCCGCGCCATCCGATCGTCGAGGACGACGTGGTGATCTACGCGGGCGCCACGGTGCTGGGCCGGATCACGGTCGGCGCCGGCTCCAGCATCGGCGGCAACGTGTGGCTCACGCACAGCGTCCCGCCGGGCAGCAACGTGTCGCAGGCGCAATCGCGCAATACCTGAGGGAGCGGCGCCGTTTGCTATCATGGCGCGATGACAATCCTGTTCGTACCCGGCTACATGGCCGACGCCACGCTCTGGGACGACGTGGCCGCGCCGCTCGGCGGCTTCGGTCCGCTGCTGCACGCAGACCTGCGCCACGACACCAGCATCGAGGCCATGGCCGCGCGCGCCCTGGCCGCTGCGCCCGAGCGCTTCATCCTGGTCGGCTTCTCGATGGGTGGCTACGTGGCGCGCGAGATCGCCCGCCTGGCGCCTGAACGGGTCCAGGCCCTGGTCCTGATCGCCACTTCCACCCGGCCCGACACGCCGGCGCTGCGGCAAAGCCGCGGCACGGTCGGCAAGGCCGCCGCTTCGGTCTCGTTCTCGGGACTGAGCAAGACCGCGATCGCGCAGTCCCTGCATCCCGCCCAGGCTGGCAACGGGGCGCTGGTGGAACGGGTGCGGGCCATGGGCGTGCGCCTGGGCGGCGAGGTGTTCCGGCGCCAGTCGATGATCGTGCGCAGCGACGACCGCCATCGCCTGCATGAGATCCGCTGCCCGACCCTGGTCATCGCGGCCGCGCAGGACCGGCTGCGCAGCCGGGAGGAATCGCGGGAAATCCAGGCCGGCATTCCGGGTGCGGAACTGGCCGTGATCGAGGATTGCGGCCACATGATCCCGATCGAGGCGCCGGACGCCTTGCTGGACCTGCTGCTGCCCTGGCTGGAACGGGTCGCCGCGCAGTCCTAGCCGGCGGCGGCCGTGGACCAGGTGCGCAGCCCGCGGATCGCTTCTTCCTTGAGCTTGGCCTCGATCTCGATGTAGGGTGCCATCCGGTAGGACGAGGGCATCACCGCGATCAGGTCGGCATGCTGGCGGTCGTTGAAGCCTTCGCGGCCGTTCGAGATGTGCACCAGCTGGTGCGTGGGATCGGCCCAGGTGGCGCGCGCCTTGTGCAGCATCTCGGCCACGCTCGGATCCTCGTAGCTCGCCAGTTTCGCGTGCACCACATGGTGGTGGGCGTCGAACACCATCGGCACGCCGGCGCGCACGCAGATCTCGTAGATTTCCTGGGCTCCATAGGCGTATTCGTCGTTTTCCAGCCCGAGGCGGGAGCGGATCGCCTCGGGCAGGGCGGCGATGCGCTGGACCAGGGCATCGGCGCGCTGGCCCTTGCCGCCGTGGATCTCGAGCAGGGCCCAGGACGAGCGCGGCTGCTCAAGCAGGTCCATGATGTCGGCGTGCATCTGCAGGATCTTGACGCTGTTCGCGACCACCCCTTCCGAGTCGGAACTCAATACCACAAACTGGTCCGGATGCATCACCAGGCGGATGCCACGCTCCAGCGCGCGCCGGCCCGAACGGGCCAGGGTGGGGCCGAAGGGCGCCAGCACCTCACGGCCGATGTCTTCGTCCGCGAAGGGAAAGATCGAGGAAGGGATGCGGTACAGACGAATGCCTTCGCTTTCGCAGAAGCGCAGCGCATTGTCGAAGGTCTGGATGTTGTCGCGGTACAGGTCTTCGAGCAGCTTGCGCTGGGCATCCGGACTGTGCTCGAGCAGGCGCTTGCGCGTCACGGTGCGGTAGCGAACATCTTTCGAACTGGTAATGCAGACGAGGCCAAGCTTCGGTGACATGGGTTTCCTGGCTGATAATCGTACGCGTCAGGTCGCGGCGCCGGTGGGAGGAGTCTAGCGCAATGGAGCGCCGGACGCACCCGCTTGACCGGGACAAGGCTGGGGCATGCCACGTTCGTGCACGTCTTGCCCGCCTCAGCGCGGCCGGCCGAAGACCTGGGTCCAGTAGACGAAGCCGCTGCGCCGTTCCGCCGCGACGCCGTAGGCCGCGCCCATTTCCGTGAAGCCGGGGTTCATGATGTTGGCGCAATGGCCGGGACTATCGAGCCAGCCTGCCACCGCTTCGTCCGGCGTGCTTTGGCCGAAGGCGATGTTCTCGCCAACCCGCTGCCAGGCGTAGCCGGCGCGCGCCGCGCGTTCGGCCGCCTGGCTGCCGTCCTTGGCCCGGTGGTTGAAATAGCGCCGCGCCGCCATGTCGCGGCTGTGGGCCAGCGCCGCCTGGCCCAGCCGCGGATTCCAGCTCACGGGCGGCGCCGGCGCGAAGCGCTCGCCCCCGCAGCTGCGGGCGCTGGCGCGCGCCGCGTTCACGCCGGCCAGGATGGCCTTGCCGGCTTCCTGCCAGTCGGGGAAGGTGTCGGAGGGCAGGGCCGGAGCCGGACGCGCCAGCACCACCGTCCATTCCTTGCCGCTGCGGTAGCTGCCGACGGCCGAGAAGCGCGTATCGAGCAGGGTGCCGCAATATTTGTCTTGCAGGACTTTCATGGCTTCCGGCGCAGTCTCGGGTCCGCTGACGCTGACCGACTCAGCCAGGTCGGCGACATAACCCACGCGCTCGAGCGCGGACTCGATGAAGGTCGCCGGGCCGATGCGTAACTGGGCCAGGGCCGGATGGGCCGTGAGCGCGGCCGCCGGTGCGGCGCTGCGGCCCGCGCAGTTGCCTGGCGCGGTACGGTAGGCGTTCACCAGGGCCGTCAGTTGCTCGGCGCCAGAGGCCGGCGCCGGCAGGGCGCGCGCCAGGCCTGGCCAGGCGGCGGCCAGGCCGCACAGGAAGGGAAGGGCGCGTCCCATGCCGCGCATGGGCAATCGTGAAGTGAACATTCGAGGTGACAGGATGGAGCGGCCGCATCGAACGCCGCCTTGCAAATCGTGGCGCGATATGCGTGCTGCATTGACAGTCGGATAAGCCAGCTACAAAGTGAAAACGCCGACCGCAGGTCAGCGTTCTGGAAGGCGGCAGAAGGAAAAGGCCCCTGCCGCGAAGATTTACTATAGCAGCGGCGATTACGGCTGCAAAGCGCTTCTCTGTAACAGGGCGCTACAGGCTCGCCGGTCGCGTTGTCGGGCAGACAGAGGGAGAAGCTATCTTGCCTTTTGTAGCTGGTGGGAACACAATGACATTCCTGCAATAAACAACAGGGCGGCAGTGAAGGAAACCGGCTGCCAGCAGGACAGGCCGGGGCAATCCAGCGAGGAAGTCGAGGAACCATGACGCAAGCCGTACAGCTGTACAGGAGCCATGTCCTGTTCTTATCCCAGAGTTTCTTCATCAAGGACAACCGGGCCGAGCTGCTCCTGCACGCCCACAAGTACGACTTCGATATCCTGTTCTTCGACGACGTGTCGCGCTTCGTCGAGGCGGTGGCGGGCGACAGCGGCGACAACCTGTACGTGATCGACCTCGACGCCCTGCACAACATGCAGGCCGACATGCCGGACGGACGCCGCACCCTGATGCTGGGCGAACTGCTGCAGCGACTCCCGGCCGACCACAGCTACGTCTACCTGCAGAGCGCGCGCCAGGGCAGCCGTTTCCTGCTGCAGCAGCGCCTGGTCGACAGTCATTGCCTGGCGTATGCCGAAAAGCCGATCGCCAACGACGTGTTCGTCGACAAGCTGTTCAACCTGTTCGTGCAGAAGAAGCGCGGCGACCTGGTGCGCATGGTGGTGCTGGGCGAGGCCGGGCTGGACGAGGACTGGCTGCTGCAGCGCCGCGTCGAGGTGCTCCGGCATGCCGACGCCTACACGCTGCACCTGCGGGTGAAAGAACTGCAGCCCGACCTGGTGCTGGTGACCGACACCGAATACCGCCGCACCGATGCCATCGTACGGGTGCTGCAGAAGAACATCGAGGCTGACCCGGTGCGCGAGATCGCCCTGTTGCAGTGCCGTCCCGACCTGGCCTTGTCGCGGCGCGCGCTGGCGGACGGCTTCGACGCCGTGCTGGCGGCGGGTGAGCCGGGGCTGCTGGAAGCCCAGCTGCTCAGCCGCGCCAACAAGATCCGCATCAACAAGGACCTGATCGGCAAGGACCGGGCCACCGGCCTGCTCAACAAGGTCGGCTTGCAGAAGAAGGCGCAGGACCTGATCCGCCGCGCCGCCCACGAGGGGTGCTCGCTGGCACTGGGCGTGATCGACATCGACAAGTTCAAGACCATCAATGACTCCTGGGGACACTATTTTGGCGATATCGTCATCAAGCGCCTGTCGCTGACGCTGGCGCCGCAGATGGGCGAGTCGGACCTGCTGAGCCGCTTCGGCGGCGAGGAATTCGTCATGGTGTTCTGGGATTGCGATCTGGAACAGGGCCGGCGCCGGCTCGACGCGCTGCGCCAGGCCTTTTGCGCCATTCCCTTCGAGGTTGCCCCTGGCGACCTGCGCCATTTCTCCTTCAGCGGCGGGGTGGCGTGCTATCCCGCGTACCGCAGCGAGAACGAACTGTTCCTGCGTGCCGATGCCATGCTGTATGTGGCCAAACAGAGCGGGCGCAACCGGATTTGTGCGGAAGAGACGGGACGACAGTGCGCACTGGCCCGCTAAACGAGAAACGCCATCCTCAGCTGAATGCCGGTCACTTGAGAGCGACCGCTCGTCCGTAGCGTGGGCGGGTCACCCGCCCACGCGGTCAAGGCGCAGTACTGCAGCCCATACGGCCATTGATGGCAACGATCACAGCATAGGCGTTTGTCATTCCTGGCATTGTCCCGAAATGACCCTGCCTACCCTGGATCCTACTCGGCGGTCTTGGCCTGGTGGGCTTTCAACTGCTCACGCAGCTGCTGCGGGTTCGAATGGGTATAGTCCTTGTTGTACTCGGCCTTGACCAGCTTCTGGACTGCAGGATCGAGCTTGGTGCGCAGCACGCCCAGAAAATCCGGCGAAGCAGAGATCAGCAGCTGCTGGTAGCGGCCATCGTTCTGCGCCTTCAGCAGATAGTCTGCGACGTCCCGTGCGAACAGGTCGGCTGCATGCTGGTCCGGCGTTTGCGCCGGCTGGTACATGCTGGTCGGCGCGCCAGCCTGGGCATTATGCTGGAAGCCGGCGGGCTGGTGGCCGCCGACGCTGTGCCGGCTGTCGCCGGCGGCGCGCGGTCCGAGGCGGTCAGTCTCGGTATCGACCGTGCGCAGCTGGGCTGCGGAGTTGATCATGTCTTCGATTTCCTGCAAAGGCTCGGCCGAGGTGGACTCGGCGAAGAACCTTGCGCGGCCGTTATTGGCCGAAAGAATCCAGGTTGTTGGCATGCTACCCCCTGTCAGTAGTGAATTGTTGGTGTCGTCCACACGCGCACTTGCTTAATAGCGCATTGGAGACAGAATAAGGCGCGGCAATCAGCATGCTTGGGTGCATGTTGATCAGGCTATGAATCCAGTATATCGCCGCTTCCAGAACCCCGGCGCACCGACGTGGCCTGCTGTGCGCACACAAGAAATGAGCTGTGGCAAGCCTGGACTTCCGCCGCTCGCGGCCTAAGCTGGAATGTCCGGCAGGGAGTCGCCGCATGCTTGTTTTTCCTGGGCTGTCCAGGCGTGCATCCGCTGCCGGATATTTCTGAGGAGACTTGTCATGACCCAAGCCAGTACGTCCCCACCTTCACCGCGCCAGCCACCCGAGGGCGCCGGCGTTCCCGCGCTCACGCCCGACTATGCCGCCATCAAGCAGCGCCAGCAGGCTACCTGGGCCAGCGGCGACTTCGCCATCATCGGGGTCACGCTGCAAATCGTCGGCGAGTCGCTGGCCGAGGCCGCCGACATCCGCGCCGGCGAGCGTGTGATCGACATCGCGGCCGGCAACGGCAATGCCTCGCTGGCCGCGGCGCGGCGGTTCGCGCGCGTGACCTCGACCGACTATGTGCCGGCCCTGCTCGACAAAGGGCGCCAGCGCGCCATTGCGGAAGGCCTGGACATCGCATTTCGCGAAGCCGATGCCGAGACGCTGCCGTTCTACGACGGCAGCTTCGACGTCGCACTGTCCACCTTCGGCGTGATGTTCGCGCCCGACCATGCACGCTGCGCAGGCGAAATGATGCGGGTGGTGCGCGGCGGCGGGCGCATTGCCATTGCCAGCTGGACGCCGGCCGGTTTCATCGGCCAGCTGTTCAAGACGGTCGGCCGCTACGTGCCCCCACCGGCCGGCGTGTCCTCGCCCGCGCTGTGGGGCACCGAAGACTACCTGCGCCAGCTGTTCGGTGCCGAGGCGGCCAGTATCCGCGCCCAGCCCAGGATGTTCAATTTCCGCTACCTGTCGCCGGCCCACATGCTTCAGGTATTCCGCGACTTCTACGGGCCCGTACTCAAGGCCTTTGCCGCACTCGATCCGAACGGCCAACAGGCGCTGGAGCAGGACATGCTGGCCCTGATCGAGCGCCACAACACGGCGGGCGACAGCGCGCTGGTGCTGCCCGCCGAATACCTGGAGGCCGTCATCATCAAGCGCACGCCCGAGGTCCTTCACTAGGTCTTTCGTTTCAAGCTGCCGGCCGCCATGCGCACGCCTGGCGGTTGGTGCCGCGCCGGCACGGCAGTACAATCGAACGCATCCAACCGAGAAAGGGTGCCATGCGCTGTGCCTTCGTGTTGTCATCCCTGCTGCTCGCCGCCGTGCCGGCCGCGGCCCAGACCGAAGTCCGGATCGGTACCGCCTCGCCCCTGTCCGGCCCGGGCGCCCATCAGGGCAAGGATATCGAGAACGGCGCCCGGATGGCGATCGACGACCTGAACGCGCAGGGCATCGCGATCGGCGGCAAGAAGATCAAGTGGGTGCTGCAGGCGGAGGACGATGCGAGCGATCCGAAGACCGGCACCGCGGTGGCCCAGAAACTGGTCGACGCCCGCGTGGCGGCCGTGGTCGGCCACCTGAATTCCGGGACCACCGTGCCTGCCTCGAAAATCTATGCCGGTGCCGGCATCCCGCAGATCTCGCCAGCCGCCACCACGCCGGTCTACACGAACCAGGGCTACAGGACCGCATTCCGGGTGGTCGCCAACGACAACCTGATCGGACGCACGCTGGCGCGCCACGCGCTCGGCCCGCTCAAGGCGAAGCGGATCGCCGTGATCGACGACCGTACCGCCTTCGGCCAGGGCCTGGCCGACCAGTTCGCGCGCGAGGTACGTGCCAGCGGCCGCGCCGCCATCGTCAGCCGCCAGTTCACGCACGACAAGGCCACCGACTTCAGCGCCATCCTGACCCAGATCCGGGCCCGGAAACCGGACGTGGTTTTCTACGGCGGCATGGATGCGGTGGCCGGACCCATGCTCAAGCAGATGAAAACGCTCGGCCTGCAGGCCCGTTTCGTGTCCGGCGATGGCGTCTGTTCCGAAAAACTGCCGCTGCTGGCTGGCGACGCGCTGGGCGACGACAAGGTGTTCTGCGCGGTGGCGGGCGGCGTCAGCGGCGCCCAGGAAGCGGCGTTTGCCGCGTTCACGGAACGCTTCCGCCAGCGCTACGGCAGCCCGGTCGAGACCTACGCGCCATATGCCTACGATGCGGTGATGGTGTTCGCGGCGGCGATGCGCAAGGCCGGCTCGGTTGAACCGGCGCGCTTCCTGCCGGCGCTGGCGGCGATCCGTTATGAAGGCGTCACCGGCAGCATCGCCTTCGATCCGAAGGGCGACCTGCGCGACGCCGCCATGACCCTGTACACCTACCGCCAGGGCCGCAAGGTGAAGCTGCTGGTGGTGCGCGGAAAGTAACCGTGGCGGCCGTGGCGCCCGCAGGCACGGCCGCCCTTGAAACAATCCGCATACAAAAATGCGCTTGGCATTGCTCTGCCGCTTGGATTAGGATCGTCCGGTTCCCATACCAACAAGACGGAGAGAGAGATGAAGCGTAGCTTGTGCAGCACCCTGATCGCGGGCCTGTTCGCAGTCGCATCCCAGGCCGGCGCCCACGCCGGTGCCCATGAGAGCGCGCCTGCGGGCAACCCTGCCGGTGCGGCGGCCAATACCGTTGCGCCGTCGGCCGCCGTGGCCGGCATGCAGTCCGGCATCGAGCTGACGGCCATGGACCGCGACGTGCGCGCGCAGGACGACTTCTTCCGCTTCACCCAGGGCAAATGGCTGAAGGACGTCGAGATCCCGTCCGACCGTTCCAGCTGGGGCGCCTTCAACATCGCCCAGGACAAGGTCGAGCAGCAGATCGCCGCCATCGTCGCCGAATCGGCCGCACAGAAGAATGCCAGGGCGGGCTCGGAAGCCCAGAAGATCGGCGACCTGTACACCAGCTACATGGACCAGGCCCGCCGCGACCAGCTCGGCCTGGCCCCCTTGAAGGGCGAACTGGCGCGCATCGCGGCGCTGAAGGACAGGCGCGGCCTGGCGACCCTGATGGCGCGCCTCGACCGCATCGGCGTCGGCGGCCCGGTCAGCATGTACGTCGGCCAGGACAACAAGGATTCGACCCGCTACGTCGTCAGCGTCTCGCAGTCGGGCCTGGGCATGCCCGACCGCGACTACTACCTGAACGACAGCGATGCGCGCCTGAAGGACACCCGCGCCAAGTACCAGGCCCACATCGAGAAGATGCTGGCCCTGGCCGGCCAGCCGGATGCGGCCGCCAAGGCCGCCAGCATCCTGGCGCTGGAAACCGGGATCGCGCGCATCCAGTGGACCAAGGTCGAGAACCGCGACCCGGTCAAGCGCTACAACAGGAAGACCCTGGCCGAGCTGCGCGCGCTGGCACCGGGCTTCGACTGGAACGCCTACCTGAACGGCACCGGCGCCGGCAAGGAGCGCACGGTGATCGTCAGCCAGCCGTCCTACCTGGAAGGCCTGGACAAGCTGATTGCCGCCACCCCGGTGGAGGACTGGAAGTCCTACTTCGCGTTCCGCACGCTCAGCAGCTACGCGCCCTACCTGTCGCAGGCGTTCGTGGACGAGAGTTTCGCCTTCCGCGGCACCGTGCTGTCCGGATCGAAGGAAAACCGTCCGCTCGACAAGCGCGCCATCGCCGAGGTGAAC
This sequence comes from Massilia sp. MS-15, assembly GCF_020176695.1. Lineage (GTDB taxonomy): Bacteria > Pseudomonadota > Gammaproteobacteria > Burkholderiales > Burkholderiaceae_D > Telluria > Telluria hydrophila. The sequence continues at coordinate 31,915 of NZ_JAIWIA010000032.1, forward strand.
CGCACCCTGAGCGAAGTGGTGGGCAAGGCCTATGTCGCCCGCCATTTCCCGGCCGAGCGCAAGCAGCAAGTGCTGGACATGGCGAAGAACTTCATCACCGCCTTCGGCGAAGGCATCGACCAGCTCGAGTGGATGTCGCCGGAGACCAAGAAGCAGGCACATGCCAAGCTCGCCAAGATCAACGTCAAGATCGGCTACCCCGACAAGTGGCGCGACTATGCCAAGCTGAAGATCGTGCGCGGCGACCTGGTCGGCAACATGATGCGCGCGCGCGAGTTCGGTCACGACTACATGGTCACCCGCCTCGGCAAGCCGGTCGACCGCACCGTATGGAGCATGTCGCCGCAGACCGTCAACGCCTACTACAGCCCGACCCTGAACGAGGTCGTGTTCCCGGCGGCGCGCCTGCAGTACCCGCTGTACGACGCCGACGCCGAACCGGCGGTGAACTACGGCTCGGTCGGCATCTCGATCGGCCACGAGATCAGCCACGCGTTCGACGACAAGGGCTCGCAGTACGACGGCGACGGCAACCTGCGCAACTGGTGGACCAAGGAAGACGAGGAAAAATTCGCCGCGCGCGGCAAGGTGCTGGTCGACCAGTACGCCGGCTACAGCCCGCTGCCGGGCTATCACCTGAACGGCGAGCTGACCCTGGGCGAGAACATCGCCGACAACGCCGGCGCCATCATGGCCAGCCGCGCCTACCAGATCTACCTGAAAGGCAAGCCTGGTCCGGTGATCGACGGCTTCACCGCCGAGCAGCGCCTGTTCATGGGCCTGGCGCAGGCGCGCAAGGGCAAGGCGCGCGATGCGGCGCTGATCTCGCAGGTCAAGACCGACCCGCACTCGCCGGCCGAATTCCGCGTCAACGGCAGCCTGCGCAACCACCCGGGTTTCTACGACGCCTTCGGCGTCAAGCCGGGCGACAAGATGTACCTGGATCCGAAGGACCGCGTGATCTTCTGGTAAGCAGGACCAGGGCCGTATTCCGGTGCGGCCTGGTCAAGGGGAGGCGCACGGAGCCGTGCCGTGCTTGGCGCGGTACATGTCCTTGTCCGCGCGCGCCATCAGCGCCTGCATGCTGTCGCCGTGTTCGGGACGGCATGCGATGCCGATGCTGGCCGTGGCGGCCAGCGTCAGGCCGTCGCCCAGTTCGAACGGCGCGGCCAGCGCCAGGCCGATCTTGTCGGCGACGATGTCGGCATCGGCGCGCGAGGCGATATTCTCGAGCAGGACCACGAATTCGTCTCCGCCCAGGCGCGCCAGCGTGTCGGCGTCGCGGATGCAGGAAGCCAGCCGGCGCGCCACCTGTTCGAGCAGGCGGTCGCCGGCCAGGTGTCCATGGGTGTCGTTGACCTGCTTGAAACGGTTCAGATCGATGAACAGCAGGGCGAAGCGGCTGTCCTGGCGCTGGGCGCGGGCGAGGGCGGTCTGCAGCCTGTCGTGAAACAGGCGGCGGTTGGGAAGGCGGGTGAGTTCGTCGTGCATGGCCATGAACTTCATCCTGGACTGCAGCTCCCTGCGCTGCACGGCCGCGCCCAGCTGGCCGGCAATGTAGGCCAGCAGCTCGCGCTCTTCGGCGTCGTACTCCCCGCCGCAAGCGCGCGCCAGCGCCAGCACGCCCAGGCGGGACTCGCCGGCGCTCAGCGGCACAGCCACCAGGCTGACACAGGAATCCCTCTGCACCGCCACTCCGCCCTCCCGCCACACCCGGTCGCACAGGGCGAGCAGGCAGGCTTCCTGTCCCGGGTCGCCCGCGTGATAAGCCAGGTGCGGCGCGGCTTGCCCCTGCTCCTGCAGGACGATGGCAAGTGCGGATACTGGCAGCAGGCCGGCGGCGATGTCGTGGCTGCGCCGGAACAGTTCGGACAAGTCGACGCTGGCATTCGCGGCTTCGGACATGGCGTACAGGGCGGCCTGCATCGCCTGCGCGCGCTTGAACTGGGTAACGTCGCGCGCCACACCCACCCGGATCCCCTCGGATGCATACCAGCGCGCCGACCACATCAGGTGGACGACGCTGCCGTCCTTGCGTACATAACGGTTCTCGAAGGCGAGGTGCGAGCGCCCATCCATCACGGCCTGGGCGGCGGCGCGGGTGCGCTCGCGGTCGGCCGGTAGTACCAGGTCGAGCACCGCCATGCCGATCATCTCCTGGGGCGGGTAGCCGAAGATCCGTTCGCCCGCCGCGCTGACGAAGCGAAACCTGCCATCGGCATCGACGACGCAAACGGCATCGAGCAGCAGATCGGTGAGCCTGGTATCGCTAATGCCGAGAGAAGATTCCATATCTCTCATTGTAGAGCCAGGAATCGGGGCGGGGAAGTTGCAATGTGAATCGATGTTGGTACAGTACACGAACCGGCCGGGAGCGCCGGCCGGGATTGCCTTGAGAAGACAGATAAAACGCTTACTTCGGCATGATCACCGAATCGATGACGTGGATGACGCCGTTGTCAGCCACGACGTCGGTCTTGACGACCCTGGCCTTGTCCACCGACACCGTGCCGCCCGCGGCGCTGACGGTCAGGTTGCTGCCTTCGACGGTCTTGACGGGGCCCGGCTTGACGCTCGCCGCCATCACCTTGCCCGGCACCACGTGGTAGGTCAGCACCTTGGTCAACGCGGCCTTGTCCTTCAGCAACGCATCCAGCTTGGCCTTCGGGATCTTGGCGAAGGCTTCGTCGGTCGGCGCGAACACGGTGAACGGGCCGGGACCCTTGAGCGTGTCGACCAGGCCCGCCGCCTGCACGGCGGCAACCAGGGTATTGAAGCTGCCTGCCGATTTTGCCGTGTCCACGATATCTGCCGCCTGCGCCGCGGACAGGGACAATGCCATTGCAAGGCCGAATACCATTTTCTTCATCTCGATCTCCTTGGGGTGGGTTGAACCGCTTAAATGCATTAAATTTATGCGTTCGTTCCGGTAATGTCCATTAAATAGTGCGAATTATTTCGCATTAGTCGGTTCAAATCCGAGGCGGCTGCATAATTGAACCGCTATTCTGGCTAGGGTGAACCGTTATTCCAGCTGAGGCGGGAAGGTGGGGATTGCCATGACACTGTGCTAACCTGAATCTTTGCCAAGGGAGCGCCAGCATGATCCGTTTTGTTTTCCCCCTGTTCGCCTGCGGCTTGCTGTCGGCCTGCGCCTCGGTGGCGCCAGCCGACAGCCGCGACGGGTTCATGGCCACGCTGCAGGGCATGTGCGGCCAGCGTTTCGAAGGTGGGCTATCTTACGCGATCGATCCCAACAGCGAGTTCGCCGGCAAGAAGATCTCGACCCAGGTGCAGTGCGCGGCGCAGGCGGTGCGCATGCCAGTGCAGGTTGGCGAGAACCGGTCGCGTACCTGGATCTTCACCCGTCCAGCGGCCGGCCTGGAACTGCGCCATGACCACCGCCACGAGGACGGTACCCCGGATGCGGTGACCATGTACGGCGGCATGGCCAAGGAGGGCGGCAGCGCGCGCTCCCAGGCCTTCCTGGCCGATGCGTATACGGCCCGGCTCGTGCCCGGCGCCGATACCAATGTCTGGACCGTCAGCCTCAGCCAGGATGGCAGCGTGCTGCGCTATCGCCTGGACCGGCACGGCAAGCCTCGCGCGGAGTTCGTCCTCAAGCGCGTCGCCGACTGATTTTTTCCATACTTGACTTTCGTCACCTGAACACTAGGGGAAGCAATGGCTGAACAAATACCGGAGCAAGCGCAAGCACCTGCCGCGAAAACCGGTGCACTGAACCGTATCCTGAACCTCATCGAGAAGGTCGGCAACAAGCTACCCGATCCGGCGATCCTGTTCGCCCTCCTGCTGGCCGTGGTGTGGCTCACCTCCTGGGCCATGTCCAGCATGGTGTTTACTGACATCGATCCGCGCTCCGGCCAGGCGATCCAGGTCAAGAACCTGCTGGCGCCGACCGCGCTGACCGATTTCACATCGCGCATGGTCAATACCTTCGTCACCTTCCCGCCGCTGGGCGTGGTGCTGGTGGCGATGCTGGGCCTGGGCGTGGCGGAATATACCGGCTTTATCAATGCCGGCCTGCGCAAGATCCTGTCCATCACGCCGCTGCGCCTGCTCACGCCGGTGCTGGTCGCCGTGGGCGTGCTGAGCCACGTCGCCGTCGATGCTGGCTACGTGCTGGTGATCCCGCTGGGAGCCGTCATCTTCTACGCGGCAGGACGCCATCCGCTGGCCGGCATCTCGGCCGCCTTCTTCGGGGTCTCCGGCGGCTTCTCGGCCACCTTCTTCCTGCCTTCCAGCCTCGATCCGCTGCTGGCCGGCCTGACCCAGGTGGCCGCGCGGCTCTCGTCCGATCCGGCCGCCGCCGCGATTGTCATCAATCCCCTGAACAACTACTACTTCACGACGGCCTCGCTGTTCCTGGTCATCCTCATCGGCTGGTTCCTGACCGACAAAGTCATCGAGCCACGCCTGAAAAAAACCGCCGTCATCGACGCCGATCCGACCGACCTGCCGAAGATGGATGCGCTGCTGCCGCAGGAGCGCAAGGGCCTGCGCTGGGCCGGTATCGCGATGGTCGCCAGCCTGGCGTTGCTGGTGTGGTCGATCGTACCGGAAGGCTCGGCATGGCGCGCACCCGACACGGGCCAGATCACCCACGCCTCGGCGCCCCTGATGCAGTCGATCGTCCCGCTGATCTTCGTCTTCTTCCTGATCCCGGGCGTGGTGTACGGCTACGTCGCCGGCACCGCCAAGAACCACCGCGACATCGTCAAGGGGATGAGCCATGCGATGAGCGGCATGGGCTACTACGTGGTCATGGCCTTCTTCTGCGCCCAGTTCATCTTCGCCTTCGGACAGTCAAACCTGGGCGCGCTGCTGGCGATCAAGGGGGCCTTGTGGCTCAAGGAGATGGCCTTCCCGATGGGCGTCACCCTGGCCGGCATCGTGCTGCTGACGGCGAGCGTCAACCTGTTCGTCGGTTCGGCTTCCGCCAAGTGGGCGCTGATTGGCTCGGTCATGGTGCCGATGCTGATGGAGCTCGGCGTTTCGCCTGACTTCACCCAGGCCGCCTACCGCGTGGGCGACTCCTCGACCAATATCATCACGCCGCTGCTGCCTTACTTCCCGTTGATCATCGTGTTTTGCCGAAAATACGTGCAGTCAACCGGCATCGGCACGCTGATCGCGCTGATGCTGCCGTACTCGGTGGCGATGCTGGTATGCTGGACTTCCTTCCTGCTGGGCTTCTGGGCGCTGGACATCCCGCTGGGCGTCGGCTCAACCTACACCTACCCGGCGGCAGGCTGAAAGTACTACTGCTAATCATGACTACATGGAGACTGGTTTGAAATACGCTACCCTAGTTCTGATGGGCCTTGCGGTGAGTGCCGCGCAGGCCGCCGACGGTCCGCGCTTCGATCCGAAGCGCCTGGCCCATGATGTCAAGACCTTGTCCTCGGACGAGTTCGAAGGCCGCGCCCCCAACACCGCGGGCGAAACCAAGACGGTGGATTACCTGGTCCAGCAGTTCAAGGCGGCCGGCATGCACCCTGGCGGCGACCTGGCCAACGGCAAGCGCGCCTGGACCCAGGACGTGCCGCTCGGCCGCTTCGAGATCAAGGGACCGGTCAAGCTCACGCTGAACGAGGGCGGCAAGACCCGCAGCCTGAGCCAGGGCGAGGACATGGCGGTACGCGCCTCGATGAGCGGCATGAAGCAGGTGAGCTTCAAGAATGCGCCCCTGGTCTTCGTTGGCTATGGTGTTACCGCGCCGGAGCGCAAGTGGGACGACTTCAAGGGCATGGACCTGAAGGGCAAGCTCGCCGTGGTCCTGATCAACGACCCGGACTTCGAGACCGGCCAGGGTGAGTTCGGCGGCAAGGCCATGACCTATTACGGCCGCTGGACCTACAAGTACGAGGAAATGGCGCGCCGCGGCGCACTCGGCACCATCATCGTGCACGAAACCGCACCGGCCTCGTATGGCTGGCCGACCGTGAAAAACTCCAACACCAACGTCATGTACGACGTGGTGCGCAAGGAGCCGCTCAAGTCGCACGCACCGATGGAAGCCTGGATCCAGCGCGACCTGGCCGCCAGTATCTTCAAGTCGGCCGGTGTCGATTTCGAGGCGGCCAAGAAGGCGGCGCAGACACGCGAGTTCAAGCCGGTCGAACTCAAGGACATCACGCTGTCGGCCGACTACGCTGTCGATGCGCAGGTGATCAAGTCGAAGAACGTGGTTGCCATCCGCGAGGGCAGGCAGCAGCCGAACCAGTACGTGATCTACAGCGGTCACTGGGACCACCTGGGCGTCGGCCAGCCCGATGCGCGCGGCGACAGGATTTATAACGGCGCCGTGGACAATGCCACCGGCATTGCGGCGATGCTGGAACTGGCGCGCGCCTACGGCAAGCAGCCAGCGCCGCAGCGCAGCGTGGTGTTCCTGGCGGTGACGGCGGAAGAAAAAGGCCTGCTCGGCTCCGAATACTACGCGTCGAACCCGGTCTATCCGCTGGCGTCGACGGTGGCGGTGATCAACATGGACGCCCTCAGCCCGTATGGCCCGGCGCGCAACTTCACGATCTCGGGCAGCGCCAAGCTGGACCTGCTGGACCAGCTGGTGGCCAAGGCGAAAGGCTGGAACATGGCGTATTCGCCCGACCCGAAACCGGAAGCCGGCTATTTCTTCCGCTCCGACCACTTCCCGTTCGCCAAGCGTGGCGTGCCAGCCCTGTCCTTCGGCTCGGGTAACGATTGGGTCGACGGCGGCGTGAAGGCGGGCAAGGCATCGGAAGAAGCGTATACCGAGAAGAACTACCACCAGCCTTCGGACGAGTTCAATCCGAACTGGAGCTTCACCGGCATGGCGCGCGAACTGGGACTGCTGTATGCGTTGGGCAGCGACCTGGCCAATTCCACTACCTGGCCGAACTGGGCGTCGGATTCGGAGTTCCGCACGGCGCGCGACCAGAGCGCGGCGCAGCGCAAGTAAGGCAAGCGCGGATACACCAGGGCCGGCGCCGGCCCTGGCTCATTTGCGTGCGAGGCGGCGGCGCAGGCGCAGCAGGTCGTCCACCATCGGCACGATCGCCAGTGCGCTCAGCAGCAGCGCGAGCGGCAGCGTCGACAGATAGCCAAGGTGCTTGAAGCCGAGCGCGCCGCTCACCCCTCCCAGGAAGAAACACCCCACCAGCGTGGCATGGATCCGCAGGCGCGCCCGGTTCACCGTCACCCTGCCCGTATCGGCGCGCGTCACGCTGCAAAAGACCAGCTTTCCCAGCTCGATGCCGATGTCGGTGATGGTCCCGGTCAGGTGGGTGGTGCGGATTTCCGCCTTGGACAGCTTGGTGATCACCGCATTCTGCAGTCCCATGATGAAACACAGCAGCATGACGGTGGCCGGCACGAACAGGCCCTTCACCGCGGCAAGGCGCAGGCCGAGCAGGCCGAAGCCGAGCAGGAGCAGGGCTTCGAGCAGCAGGGGCAGGGCGTATTCGCTGTGCAGGCGGTACTGGCGCGCATAGCTCACCATCAGCCCGGTGCAGGCCGCACCCATCAGGAAGGAGAGGATGGCGCCGAGTCCGGCGAGAACCGGGCCGTAGCTGCCCAGGGCCACGTGATCGGCCATGCCGGACACGATGCCGGTCATGTGCGAAGTGTACTGCTGCACGGCAAGGAAGCCGCCGGCATTGATCGCGCCGGCGATGAACGCCAGCGCAAAGCCCAGATGGCGGTTGGCATCGGCGCTGCGCCGGTGGCCGGTGAGGCGTCGGGCGAAATGGATTGGCACGGAACGCCTACCCCTTGGCTGTTCTACAGGACGGATGCCACTATCTTACTGTATTTGCCGCGATGCAAAACGTGTTTGCAAAAACATCCCGGGCCGCGATCGGCTCAGCTCTTGCGGACGAATTCCGATTTCAGGCTCATCGCACCGAAACCCTCGATCTTGCAATCGATATCGTGGTCGCCATCGACCAGGCGAATGTTCTTGACCTTCGTCCCCTGCTTGACCACGCCGCCTCCGCCTTTCAGCTTCAGGTCCTTGATGACGGTGACGGCGTCGCCATCCTGCAGCACGTTGCCGGCGGCGTCGCGCCACACGCGCTGCGTGTCTTCTTCCGGGGCTGCGCCCTGGACCGGCCACTCATGCGCGCATTCCGGGCAGACGTAGTTGCCGCTGCCGTCTTCATAGGTCAGGGTGGAGTTGCAGGCGGGGCAAGGGGGCAGGGCAGTCATGGCTGGTTCCGGTAAAGATGAAGAATAAAAACAAAGACGCCAACCCGAGGGCTGGCGTCTTTGTTTGAATCTTGGTGGCCCGGGGCGGAATCGAACCACCGACACAAGGATTTTCAATCCTCTGCTCTACCAACTGAGCTACCAGGCCAAGAGAGGCATGATTATAGCCAGCGATTTTCATCTGCGCAAGCCCCCGCGCGCTGATTGTTAGCGCTAAGTAGTAATGTCCCCTCTCCGCTAAGTAGAGATGTCCCCTAGGATGCGTTCCAGGGGAGGATGGGATAGTGATCGAGATGACGGCCAAGGACGTGCTGCGTAGCCA
>NZ_JAIWIA010000033.1 GCF_020176695.1 Massilia sp. MS-15
GTTTTGCAAGGAAAATCAGCCGGAAGCCTGGAAGGCGCCGTCGGCTCAGGAGCAGGCGCTACGGGCAATGGTGCTTCGTCTTGATGCGCTTCAGGAGATGCGCCAGCAGGAGAGCAACCGGCTTGCAGTGGCGCGCGATGTGGTGCGAGAGGAAATCTCTTCTCACATCCAATGGCTCGACAACGAAATCAAGAATCTGGCCAAGAAAATCCGCAACAGCATCGATGACGATCCAGGCTTGAGGCAACGAAAGGAGCTGCTCGAGAGTATTCCAGGCGTTGGCGAGCGCACGATCTCGATGCTGCTAGCCTTTTCACTTACGCCAGAGCGCTTCAGGAATGCCCGACAGGTGACGGCCTACGTCGGCCTCGATCCTCGTCAACACGAATCGGGCAGCAGCGTTCGTGGTCGTCCTCACATCTCCCGCTTCGGACACAGCGTCGTCCGAAAACTGATGTACATGCCTGCAATGTACACGCTGTATCGGACGACTTGGGGAAGGCAGTTCCTTGAACGACTCTCCCGTAATGGGAAAAACCCGATGACAATGATCGTAGCCATGATGCGCAAGATGCTGCATGTCGCCTTCGGCGTGCTGAAAAGCGGCGAAAAGTTCAA
>NZ_JAIWIA010000034.1 GCF_020176695.1 Massilia sp. MS-15
GCTTCAGCACCAGCGTCTGCCCTTCCCTTCCTGCCACCTGCTCGAAGCTGATCTCCGCATCCACCTGCTGCGAGAAGAAGGCGGTCTCGCTCATCGGGAAGATCTCCAGCCTGCCCTGTCCGGTGGCCTGGGCAAAGTAACGGTCGCCGTCGCGCATGAGTTCCAGCACGAAGCCCGGCGCCAGCTCGTAGCGGCCGGCGCGCGCGTCGAAGGACGCATTGGCGATCTTCACCGCCTGGCGTGCCGGGGCCGCGTCGCCGCTGCGCGGATACGGCACCGTGTTGCCATCCTGGTGGTGGGTCACCGCGGTGACCTTGCCGCCGGCGTCGCGCTGGAACGCATACCAGTCGAGCGCACCGGGCACAAAGAACTCGGTGGCGGAGGCAGCCTTCAGCATCACCGGCGGGCGGCCGCCACGCTGCATCGTGAGCACCTCGCCGCTGCGCCGGAACACGCGCTGCACGCCTTTCTCGATCCCGTAGGCGCCGCTGACGGCATCGAGCGCCCTGCCGTCCAGCGCCACTTCGCGCAGTTCCCGGTATGGCTTGCCGATGGCGATGCCGGCCGCCTTGCGCGCCACCACGGCCGGATTGGCCGGGCCGCTATCGCTGTTGGTCAGCACCGCCACATAGACCTTCTGGTCCGGGAAGCGCAGCGCATGGGTGCTGAACCCGTTGATGCCGCCCCCATGGCCCATGGCGGTCTCGCCCTGCACCTTGCTGACATCCCAGCCATAGCCGTAGTTGGTCGGCTTGCCGTCGTCCAGGCGATAGGAGGTGAAGGCGCGCTGCCAGCTGGCCGGCTTGAGCAGGCGCCCGGCGCCGATGGCCGCGTCCCAGCGCGCCAGGTCGTCCACGGTGGACACCAGCGAACCCGCCGCGTACGGCTGGCTCATGCTGAGCGGCTTGGCGGCGCCGAAACCGGCCGCGCCGCGGGTATGGCCGGCGGCCACCGGCGCCTTGCCGCGTCCAAACCCTTCGTAATGGGTGTCGTGCATGCCGAGCGGCGTGAAGATGCGCTGGTCCAGGAAGGCGTGGTAGGGCTGGCCGGAGATCCTTTCGATGATCGCGCCGAGCAGGAAGTAGCCCGAATTGTTGTAGCGGTACTGGCTGCCCGGCTCGAAGTCGAGCGGATCGTTCTTGAACGAGTCGATCATCTGGGCCACCGTCAGGTCCTGCGCCATGCGATTGACGTAGTCCGGCTTGCCCGTGTAGCTGGCGATGCCCGAGGTATGCGTCAGCAGGTGCTCGATGGTGATGCGCTTGCCCCTGGTCGGGTAGTCAGGCAGGTGCCTGGTGATGTCGTCGCTTACCGACAGCTTGCCTTCTTCCTGCAGCAGCAGGATCGCCGCCGCCGTGAACTGCTTGGTGATCGAGCCGAGGCGCAGCGCCATGTCGGGCGTCATCGGCACGCCTTGCGCGGTGTCCGCCATGCCGTAGGCGCGGCGCAGCACGGTCTTGCCGTCCTTGACCACGATGACCGTGGCGCCCGGCATCCCGGCGCTGAAATACGGCGCGAGCGCGGCGTCGATGCGGCTGGCCAGGTCTTGCTGGACCAGTGTGGAGGCTGCCGTATCCTGGGCGAAGGCGGCATGCGGATGGCACAGCAGCAGCGCGGCGGCGCAGATGGCGGAACGGAGCAGCATGGTCGGCATCCCTTTCTGTTGTTGTCCTGGCGTGGTTCACTATATCGCCCCCCGCGCGTGGCTGGCATCACCACGAAGGGGGGCAAGCGTGGACTACAGGCGGCGCCCGGTGAAGCTGCGGCTGCCCTGCCTGAACGACAGGGCCTGGCCTTCGAAGCCGATCTCGGCATCGATATCGCGCGCGAAATAACGGGTTTCGCTCAAGGGGAAGATCTCGAGCCGGCGCTGGCCGCTCGGCTGCACGAAGTAGCGGCTGCCGTCGCGCTTCACTTCCAGCACCATGCCGGGCTGGATCTCGTAGCGGCCGGCGTGCGCATCGAAGGCGGCGTCGGCGATCCTGGCCACGATCCGCGGCGGCGGCGGCGGCTCGCTGCTGCGGGTGTGGACCAGCGCCCTGCCGTCCTGGTAATAGGTCACGCCGGTCACCTTGCCCGTGTCGGCGCCACCCTCGCGCTGGAACACGAACCAGTCGGCCGTATCCGGCACGAAGAACGCGTTGGCCGACATGGCCTTCAGCACCAGCGGCCCGCGGCCCGGGCGCTGCACCGAGAGGAAGTCGCCGTCGCGCCAGAACACGCGGCGGCTGCCATCCAGGGTGTACACGCCTGCCACCGCATCCAGCGCAGCGGCATCGAGCGCCACTTCGCGAAATTCCGGCAGCGGCTTGCCGATGGCGACCGCCGCCGCCCGGCGCGCCACCACGTCCGGCACCACGGTGCCGCCGTCGCCATTGGTCAGCACCGCCACATACACGCCCTTGGCGGGCACGCGCAGGCCGTAGGAGCGGAAACCACGGGTCGAGCCGCTGTGGCCGATGACCGCTTCGCCCTGGATCAGGCTCAGCTCCCAGCCATAGCCGTAGTGGCTGTCCTTGCCGTCGCTGAGGCGGTAGGAGGTGAAGGCGCGCTGCCAGGTGGCCGGCGTGAGCAGCTTCTTGCCGACCGCGGCATCCCACTTCGCCAGGTCGTCCACGGTCGAGACCAGCTCTCCCGCGGCATAGGACTGGTTCCTGCCCAGCGGGCGGGCCGCACCGAAACCGTTCTCCGCCGGCGAATGGCCTGCGGCGCTCGGCCACCTGGCGCGCTCCTGGCCCTCGTAGGCGGTGTGGTCCATGCCGAGCGGCGTGAAGATGCGCTGTGCGAGGAACTGGTGGTAAGGCATGCCCGCGACCTTCTCGATGATGGCGCCGAGCAGGTAGTAGCCGGAATTGTTATAGCGCCAGGCGCTGCCCGGCTCGAACTGCAGCGGGTCGTTCTTGAACGAGTCGATCAGCGCCGTCACCGTGGTGTCCTGCGGCGCACGCTGCGAGAAGCCCGGCTTGCCGGTATAGCTGACGATGCCCGAGGTATGGGTCAGCAGGTGTTCGATGGTGATCCGCTTGCCCTGGGTCGGATAGTCCGGCAGGTAGCTGGTGATCTCGTCGTCGACGGAGAGCTTGCCCTCGTCCGCCAGCAGCAGGATGGCGGTGGCGGTGAACTGCTTGGTCATCGAGCCGATGCGCATGGCCATCTCGGGCGCCATGTTCACACCCTTGATCGTGTCGGCCATGCCGTAGGCGCGGCGCAGGACGGTCTGGCCATCCTTGACGACCAGCACGACGCCGCCCGGCGCCTCGGCGGGAAAGTAGGGAGCGATGGTCGCGTGCAGGCGCGCCGACAGGTCCGCGAGGGCGCGCTTGCTCACCGGCTTGTCCTGGTTGGCGTCGGCAGCGAAGGCGGCCTGCGGCGTGCACAGGAGCAGCGCGGCGGCGCAGATGGCGGTACGGATGAACATGGTCGGCATTCCTTTCTTGTTTTGGATGCCGTGACTGTACGTACGGGGCCGGGTCGGCCGCAATCGGGAGCCGATCAGCGGTCGTTCGGATGGGTCGAGTGGTGGCTATCCGGGGGCGAACGGGCCGCCTAGGGAGGCGTCATGGCAGGCGGGCGGCGAGGAACAGCCAGATCACGGTCATCACCAGGATGCCGGTGATGGTCACGCAGGTACCGGTGAAGAACAGGGCCGACAGCACCGTGGCGGACAGCACGCGCTCGAACAGGAAGCCGAGCACGAGGTCGCAGGCGGCCAGCACCGACCAGCGCCGCATGTAAACCGGCAAATAACGCCTCATGCGCCGGTTGTGCTCGCGCGCGGCGTGGCGCTCGTACACATTGCGCGCCCTGCTCACGTCGCGGAACAGCCAGTCGAAAAAAAGAAATCGGTACAGGGTTTGGCCGAAGCGGTCGTCCGCCGGCAGGGCTGGGGGTTGATGCGATTCTGGAAGAAGTGCCATGGTCCGGCCCGATGAGTCTCATGCTGGAAGAGGCCATACTAAGCCGGAAACCGGCGCGCACCTGTGCGCCAGCGAACCGTGCACGGCATGCGTGACGGTGGAAACTTGCAGGAGGGAAGTGCAATTCAGGCAGATGTAGGGTGGTCGGCTCTACCTGAACATGTAAGCAGCCGCGCTCCTGGCGCCGCCCACGCGTTCAACCGGGTCGTGCATCGCCGTTCCATCTGCGCGCAGGAGCGTTGAACGCGTGGGCGGCGGTGATCATGCGGATGAGCCACGTCCTCGGGTGGAGCCGCCCACCCTACGAACCCAACCATCCACGCACCCGTCTGCCAGCTAACGGTGCGCCGCCATCGCCAGGCGAGCGCGCAACGTGCCAATAAAAAAGGCAGCCCGAAGGCTGCCTCTTGGTGCCGCAAACGCGGATGCCTTGAATCAGCGTCCTTTCGAACGCAGCTTCTGGATCGCCGCCAGCTGCGCGATCGCCGCGGCCATTTCGGCCTGGGCTTTCGCGTAGTCGATCTTCGATTCCCTGTTCAGCATCAGCTCTTCGGCCTGCTTCTTTGCTTCCAGTGCCTTCGCTTCGTCCAGGTCGCCACCGCGGATCGCGGTGTCGGCCAGCACGGTCACGCCGTTCGGCTGCACTTCGAGGATACCGCCTGCGACGAAGACGAACTCTTCGCCGCCGGCAGCCGTCTGGATCCGGACGGCACCTGGCCTGATGCGCGTGATCAGCGGGGTGTGCTTCGGGTAGATACCCAGCTCACCCGCTTCACCCGGCAGCGCGACGAAGGTAGCCAGGCCGGAGAAGATCTGCTCTTCGGCCGAGACCACGTCCACTTGAATGGTGTTTGCCATGTCTGTCCTTCGGGTTAAGAATCCGGCTTAGGCAGCCAGCTTCTTGGCCTTCTCGATTGCTTCCTCGATGGTGCCGACCATGTAGAAGGCCTGCTCCGGCAGGTGGTCCAGTTCGCCCGACGCGATCATCTTGAAGCCCTTGATCGTGTCCTTCAGCGAAACGTACTTGCCCGGCGAGCCGGTGAAGACTTCAGCGACGTGGAACGGCTGCGACAGGAAACGCTGCATCTTGCGAGCGCGTGCGACGACCAGCTTGTCTTCCGGCGCCAGTTCGTCCATGCCCAGAATCGCGATGATGTCACGCAGTTCCTTGTAGCGCTGCAGGGTGCCCTGCACGGCGCGCGCGGTGTTGTAGTGCTCTTCACCGACGACCAGCGGGTCCAGCTGGCGCGAGGTCGAGTCCAGCGGGTCCACTGCCGGGTAGATACCCAGCGAAGCGATGTCACGCGACAGAACGACGGTCGAGTCCAGGTGGGCGAAGGTGGTTGCCGGCGACGGGTCGGTCAAGTCATCCGCAGGGACGTACACGGCCTGGATCGAGGTGATCGAGCCGGTCTTGGTCGAGGTGATGCGCTCTTGCAGGCGGCCCATTTCTTCGGCCAGGGTCGGCTGGTAGCCCACCGCGGACGGCATACGGCCCAGCAGTGCCGACACTTCGGTACCGGCCAGGGTGTAGCGGTAGATGTTGTCGACGAAGAACAGAACGTCCTTGCCTTCATCACGGAAGGCTTCCGCCATGGTCAGGCCGGTCAGCGCGACGCGCAGGCGGTTGCCCGGCGGTTCGTTCATCTGGCCGTAGACCATCGCCACTTTCGAGTTGGTCGGGTTTTCCAGGTCGACGACCTTGGCGTCCGCCATCTCGTGGTAGAAGTCGTTACCTTCACGGGTACGCTCACCCACGCCGGCGAACACGGACAGACCCGAGTGCGCCTTTGCGATGTTGTTGATCAGTTCCATCATGTTGACGGTCTTGCCGACGCCGGCGCCGCCGAACAGGCCGACCTTGCCGCCTTTTGCGAACGGGCAGACCAGGTCAATCACTTTAATACCGGTTTCCAGCAGGTCGGTCGACGGCGACAGTTCGTCGTAGGCCGGTGCATCGCGGTGGATCGATGCCATGCGCTCGTGGCTGACCGGACCGCATTCGTCGATCGGGTTGCCCAGCACGTCCATGATGCGGCCCAGGGTCGGGGTGCCGACCGGAACCATGATCGGATTGCCGGTGTTCTGGATGATCATGCCGCGGCGCAGGCCTTCCGAGCTGCCCAGTGCAATGGTACGGACCACGCCGTCGCCCAGCTGCTGCTGGACTTCCAGGGTCAGTTCCGAACCTTCCATTTTCAGTGCGTCGTACACTTTCGGCATGGCGTTACGCGGGAATTCCACGTCGACCACAGCGCCGATACACTGAACGATTTTGCCATCAGCCATTTTCGTTCCTTCAGATATAGTTAAATTCTTGTATGCTTGATCGGTTGGGGACAGAGTACCGCTCGCCTTGCTCGCTTAACTCTTTCCCCAAGGGCGTTCGCTTGCTTAGACAGCAGCCGCACCCGACACGATTTCGGACAGTTCTTTGGTAATCGCAGCCTGGCGGGTCTTGTTATAGACCAGCTTCAGGTCGCTGATGACACTGCCGGCGTTATCGCTCGCGGCCTTCATCGCGACCATGCGCGCCGATTGCTCGGACGCCAGGTTTTCTGCAACCGCCTGGTACACCAGCGCTTCCACGTAACGCACCAGCAGTTCGTCGATGACGACCTGTGCTTCCGGTTCGTAGATGTAGTCCCAGCTGATACCGCCCGCATCCTTTTCCAGGTGCTTCGCCGGCAGCGGCAGCAGCTGCTCGACCATCGGTTCCTGCTTCATCGTGTTGATGAACTTGGTGTAGCACAGGTAGACAGCGTCGAGCTTGCCTTCCTGGTACGCGTCCAGCATCACTTTGACCGGACCGATCAGCTTGTCCAGGTGCGGGGTGTCGCCGAGCTGGGTCGCTTGCGACACGACCTTCATGCCCATGCGGTTCAGGAAACCGAGGCCCTTGTTACCAATAGCAACCGCCTCGACGGTGTTGCCTGCCTGTTCCACTTCGCGCGCCTTCATCGTCACCTGGCGCAGCACGTTGGTGTTCATGCCGCCGCACAGACCCTTGTCGGTCGTGACGACGATGAAACCCACGGCCTTCGCCTTCACGTCCTTGGCTTGCGCCATGAATGCGTGCGTGTATTCCGGGTTTGCGCCGGCCAGATTGGCGGTGATGGTACGAACCTTGTCACTGTAGGGACGGGCGGCGCGCATGCGGTCCTGCGCCTTGCGCATTTTCGATGCGGCGACCATTTCCATCGCCTTGGTGATCTTCTTCGTATTCTCTACGCTCTTGATCTTGCCACGAATCTCTTTGCCTACTGCCATGAGTCCTTACTCCTTCCGCGCACCGGCGCCGCCCTCGGGCAGCGCCGGCTTGACGATTAATATGCGCCGGATTTCTTGAAATCAGCAATGGCGGCGGCCAGCGCAGCTTCGCCGTCCTTGTCCAGTTGCTTGGTTTCGTCGATCTTCGACAGCAGGGCAGCGTGGCTCGACTTCAGGAAGTTGTGCAGGCCGTGCTCGAACGGCAGCACTTTCTTGACTTCGATGTCGTCCAGGTAGCCCTTGTTGACGGCGAACAGCGATGCGGCCATCAGCGAGGTCGACAGCGGCGAGAACTGCGGCTGCTTCAGCAGTTCGGTCACGCGCGCGCCGCGGTCCAGCTGCTTGCGGGTCGACTCGTCCAGGTCCGATGCGAACTGCGCGAACGCAGCCAGTTCACGGTACTGCGCCAGGTCGGTACGGATACCGCCCGACAGGCCCTTGATGACCTTGGTCTGGGCTGCGCCACCGACGCGCGACACCGAGATACCGGCGTTGATCGCAGGACGGATACCGGCGTTGAACAGCGAGGTCTCCAGGAAGATCTGGCCGTCGGTAATCGAAATCACATTGGTCGGAACGAAGGCCGAGACGTCGCCTGCCTGGGTTTCGATGATCGGCAGTGCGGTCAGCGAACCGGTCTTGCCGGTGACGGCGCCGTTGGTGAACTTCTCGACGTAGTCGGCGTTCACGCGGGCTGCGCGCTCGAGCAGACGGCTGTGCAGGTAGAACACGTCGCCCGGGTAGGCTTCGCGGCCCGGCGGACGGCGCAGCAGCAGCGAGATCTGGCGGTAGGCGACGGCCTGCTTCGACAGGTCGTCGTACACGATCAGCGCGTCTTCGCCGCGGTCGCGGAAGTATTCGCCCATCGCGCAGCCCGAGTAGGCCGAGATGTACTGCATTGCAGCCGATTCCGAAGCGGAAGCGGCGACAACGATGGTGTACTCCATCGCGCCGTGCTGTTCCAGCGAGCGGACGATGTTCTTGATGGTCGATGCCTTCTGGCCGATGGCGACGTACACGCAGGTGACGCCCTGGCCCTTCTGGTTGATGATCGCATCGACAGCCACGGCCGACTTGCCGGTCTGGCGGTCGCCGATGATCAGCTCACGCTGGCCACGGCCGATCGGCACCATCGCGTCGATCGACTTGATGCCGGTCTGCATCGGCTGCGAGACGGATTCACGGGCGATGACGCCCGGAGCGATCTTTTCGATCGGCGCGGTCAGTTGCGCATTGACAGGACCCTTGCCGTCGATCGGCTGGCCCAGTGCATTGACCACGCGGCCACGCAGCTCCGGACCGATCGGCACTTCCAGGATGCGGCCGGTGGTCTTGACGGTGTCGCCTTCCGAGATGTGCTCGTAGGCGCCCAGGATGACGGCGCCGACGGAGTCGCGCTCGAGGTTCATCGCCAGGCCGAAGGTGTTGCCAGGGAATTCCAGCATCTCGCCCTGCATCACGTCCGACAGACCATGGATGCGGCAGATACCGTCGGCGACGGAGATCACCGTGCCTTGATTGCGAACTTCAGCCGAACCTTCCAGACCCTGGATGCGGCTCTTGATCAGTTCGCTGATTTCAGAAGAATTAAGTTGCATGAGTGCTAACTCCAAATGTTTTTGATGCGTAGGGCAAGGGCGCTGTGGCCGGCGAGTGCGATTGCTGTCGATTCAACTCGTTACGACACCAGCGCAACATGCATCTGTTGCAGCTTGGCGCGTACCGAGGTATCGAGCACTTCGTCGCCGACGACCACGCGCACACCACCGATCAGCGAAGGATCCACGGTCACCGACGGGTTCAGCTTGCGGCCAAATTTCTTTTCCAGCGTAGCGACCAGCTGGGCCAGCTGGTCACCCGAGATCTCGAAGGCGCTGACGATGTCCGCATCGGCGGCGCCTTCGTTGGCGTTCTTCAGTGCCGCGAACTGGGCGGCGATTTCGGGCAGCAGGTTGACGCGGCCGTTTTCGGCCAGCATCGCGATAAAGTTCTTCGCTTCAGCGTTCAGCGGCGACTTGACCATAGACGCAATCGTGTCGGCCAGCTGAGCGGCGGTGACCTTCGGGTTGGCGGCGAAAGCCTGTACGTCCGGGTTGGCGCCGATCTGGCCCAGCTCGGACGTAACGGCCGACCAGGCGGCCATGTCGCCGGACTGGGCGACACGGAACAGCGCTTCGGCGTAAGGGCGGGCGACGGTTGCGAGTTCAGCCATGATCAGAGCTCGGTCGACAGTTTCGACAGCAGGTCGGCGTGGACCGCTGGGTTCACTTCACGCTTCAGGATCTGCTCGGCGCCTTGCACTGCCAGTGCGGCCACCTGGCCACGCAGTTCTTCGCGGGCACGGGTCACCTGCTGCTCGGCGTCAGCCTGGGCGGCAGCGACGATACGGGCAGCTTCTTCGGCAGCGCTTGCCTTGGCTGCGTCGATGATCTGGGCGGCGCGCTTTTCAGCGTCGGCGATGCGCTTCTGGACTTCGTCACGGGCGCCAGCCATTTCGGCCTGCACACGCTTTTCGGCAGCGGCCAGGTCGGCCTTGCCACGGTCGGCGGCGGCCAGGCCATTCGCGATCCTCTCGGCGCGCTCGTCGAGCGCTTTCATCAGTGGCGGCCACACGAATTTCATCGTGAAGCCCGCCAGGATGAAGAAGACCACGAACTGGACAAACAAAGTTGCGTTCAAGTTCACGGTAAATTCCTTCTCACAAAAACGGATGCCGAACCAGGGACGGTTCGGCTCTTCAGATCAAGTCGTGCTTGATTAGCTGAACGGACGTGCGAAGACGAACAGCATGGCGATACCAACGCCGATCAGGAATGCCGCGTCGATCAGACCAGCCAGCAGGAACATCTTGGTCTGCAGGGTGTTCATCAGTTCTGGCTGACGTGCAGAAGCTTCCAGGTATTTACCGCCCATGATTGCGATACCGATGCAAGCACCGATAGCGCCGAGGCCGATGATCAAACCGCAAGCCAGTGCAACAAAAGAAAGGTCAGTCATGTGTAACTCCAAAAGTTAATTTAAAAACTAGATTAAAAACTACAACTTCTTTACAACCACTATCTGTTCGATGCTTGCGGCGCCGATCAGTGGCCTTCATGGGCCTGACCGATATACACCAGCGTCAGCATCATGAAGATGAATGCCTGCAGGAACACGATCAGGATGTGGAAGATCGCCCAGATCGAACCCGCGATGATGTGACCGATCACACCAAATGCGGTGGCCATGGAGCCGAGCAGAGCAATCAAGAGGAACAGCAGCTCACCGGCGTACATGTTGCCGAACAGTCGCATACCCAGCGACACGGTTTTTGCTGCATATTCGATGATGTTCAGGAGCAGGTTGAACGGCGCCATCCAGATGCCGAACGGTGCTGCGAACAGTTCATGGATGAAACCACCCAGGCCTTTGATCTTGACGCTGTAGTACAGCATCAGTGCCAGCACGCCCAGCGAGATGCCCAGGGTGCCGTTCAGGTCGGCGGTCGGCACGACACGGTGGTACGGGAAGATGTTTTCCACACCCAGCAGGCTGAACAGGCCGGCGAACATGTCGACCGGCAGGAAGTCCAGCGAGTTCATGATGGCGACCCACACAAAGACGGTCAGGGCCAGCGGCGCGATGAAGGCGCGGTTGCCGTGCACGATCGACTTCGACTGGTCTTCGACCATCTCGACCAGCATCTCGACGGCAGCCTGGAAGCGGCCCGGTACGCCCGAAGTCGCTTTACGGGCGGCCATCCACATGATCAGGCAGCCGACCACACCGGCGAAGATCGACCAGAAGATGGTGTCGTAGTTGAAGACACTGAAGTCGACCACGAAGTCCTGGTGCTTGTTCGACAGGTGACCCAGGTGGTGGGTGATGTATTCTGATGGGGTGGGCGCGTGTGCTGCGCCTTCTACGGTTGGAGTCGCCATTGTCAGTGCCTAAATAATAAGATGATGTAACTCTTCAGCGCCACGATGAAGCCGCCCACCAGGGCGAACCAGTTCAGATCGTGGTACAGCTTCGCGACCGCGAACAGGAGCGCGACCGTCAGTGCAATCTTTACAAATTCCCAGATGAAAAATGTTGCAGGACTGGCGCCTTCGGCCCGGTGGGCGTTGGCGAACAGCCGTACTGCCATGATGCCGTTGGGCACTACACAACACAAACCGCCCAGTACTGCCGAAAACATCGCAGACCATCCCCCCAGCAGTGCGGCGATGACGCCAGCGGCTACTGTTGCAATCAATTGCAGGGAGACGATGCGCAACATATTGTTATGGTTTCTCGCCGCGCAATCAGACAGTTACGATGTGGTAATTACATGAATCAGCGGGATTATAAGTGGTTATACGGACGTGAGTCAAACGATTCCGCGCTTATAACTGCTGCGTAAAGATGTGCTGAAAGCAACAAACGAATTGCGCTTTTTCCCATATTTTCAGTCACTTAACTGATGAGTCAGTACTGACTCGCGTGGGATGGACGGCTGCGCCGCCCGCGCGTCCATGCCATGCTGGCCGTTAGGAAACGTGGCATGCATACGTCACTCGGACGCGCATCCGGCGCACCGCGCAAGACACAATTCAGGCACGCAGGCGCGCCAGCACACCGTCCAGGATATCGAGGTCGGCAAAGTCGATGATCAGCTGCCCCTTGCCCTTCGCCCCCATCTTGAACATCACCGGGGTGGCAAGCTTGTCCGACAGTTCTTCCTCGAGGCGCACGATGTCGCCCGGCTTTTCCCTGGCCCGGGCCGGCGTTGCCGGGCTCGCCTGCTCCTCGAGGGCGCGCGCGACCAGCTTCTCGGTCTCGCGTACCGACAGGCGCTTGGCGATCACCTGGGTGGCCAGGGTGATCTGGTGCGCGCTGTCCACCGCCAACAGGGCGCGCGCATGGCCCATGTCGATGTCGCCGGCCATCAGCATGGTCTGCACCGGCTGGGCCAGGTTTATCAGGCGCAAGAGGTTCGATACCGCGCTGCGCGAACGCCCGACGGCGCTTGCTGCCTGCTCGTGGGTGAACTGGAAATCGTTGATCAGGCGCTGGATGCCTTGCGCCTCTTCCAGCGGATTCAGGTCTTCGCGCTGGATGTTCTCGATCAGGGCCATGGCCGCGGCGGACTGGTCGTCGACTTCGCGCACCAGGACCGGGATCTCGTCCAGGCCGGCCATCTGGGCGGCGCGGAAGCGGCGCTCGCCGGCGATGATTTCATACGGTACCGGGGCGCCCTCCTGCAGCGGACGTACCAGCACCGGCTGCATGATGCCCTGGTTCTTGATCGAGGCGGCCAGTTCGCTCAGCGAGGTTTCATCCATGCGGGTGCGCGGCTGGTACTTGCCGGCCTGGACCTGGTCGATCTTGAGGGTCGAGGGCGCCTTCGCCGGCGCCGGCTGGCTATCACCGCCGAGCAGTGCGTCGAGGCCGCGTCCGAGGCCTTTCAATTTTTTCGTTGCCATTCTAAGTCAGCTTTCCGTGCTAGTTTTGTAATCACATCGTCTTGATGCGCTCGACCATTTCCGCGCCGAAGGCGATGTACGCCTGCGCGCCCTTCGAGGACGGATCGAATACCACGCCCGGCATGCCATACGAGGGCGCCTCGGCCAGGCGCACGTTGCGCGGGATGATGGTCTTGAAGACCTTGTCGCCGAAGTGCTGCTCGAGCTGGCCCGATACCTGCTGCGACAGCGTCATGCGCGGGTCGAACATCACGCGCAGCAGGCCGATGATGCGCAAGTCGGTGTTCAGGTTGGCGTGCACCTTCTTGATCGTGTTGACCAGGTCGGACAGGCCTTCGAGCGCGTAGTACTCGCACTGCATCGGGATGATCACGCCGTGCGCCGCGCACAGGCCGTTCAGTGTCAGCAGCGACAGTGCCGGCGGGCAGTCGACCAGGATGAAGTCGTAGTCCTTCGCCACCGCGCCCAGCGCGTCCTTCAGGCGGCGCTCGCGGTTTTCCAGTGCCACCATCTCGACTTCGGCGCCGGCCAGCTCGCGGTTGGCCGGCAGCACGTCGAAACGCCCTGACTCGGAGCGCACGCGCGCGCCGGCGACGTCGAGCTCGCCCAGCAGCACCTGGTAGATCGAGCCTTCGAGCGCCGCCTTGTTGATGCCCGCCCCCATCGTGGCATTGCCCTGCGGGTCGAGGTCGACCAGCAGCACGCGCTGCTCGAGCTTGGCCAGCCCCGCCGCCAGGTTGACGGACGTGGTGGTCTTGCCGACGCCACCCTTCTGGTTCGCTACGCAAAAAATCTTCGCCATCTGTTCTTTATCCGCGGTTCTATTAAAGGAGATCGCAACAAGGCAACATACCGTTCATATCATACAAACCATTTTAACAATTTATATTGTATGAACGGTATAAACTGTTTATACGGTTTATTCTGTTTGGTTCGATCTCTCGACGAACACCAGGTGGCGTTCCGCCCCGAGCCTCGGCACCTGCAGCGCCTGCAGGCCTGTCACTTTCCATGCTGCCGGTACCCGCTCCTGCTCTTCTGCCGGCGCCGTGCCTTTTAGCGCGATGAATCTGCCGCCTTCCTGCAGCAGGTGCCCTGACCACTCCAGGAAATCCGACAAATCGGCAAATGCGCGCGAGGTAATCACGTCGAATTTGTCGCTCACCTCAAGGTCTTGCACTTTCATCGTGTGCACGGTGACATTGACCAGCTCCAGCTCCGCCTTCACCTGTTTCAGGAAGGCGGTTTTCTTGTGGACCGTGTCGATCATCGCCACTTTCATGTCGGGGCGGCAGATCGCCAGCACGACGCCGGGCAAGCCGCCGCCTGCCCCGACGTCCAGCACATTGCGTGCGCCCGCAAAGGCCGGCACCGCTGCCAGCGAATCGAGCAGGTGATGGGTCACCATTTGCATCGGGTCGCGCAGCGACGTCAGGTTATAGACGCTGTTCCACTTGTTCATCAGCGCCAGGTAATCGAGCAGTTGTTCCTGCTGCGCTGCCGATACGTCGAGCTGCATGTCCTTGATACCATCAGCGAGTACCTGCGCCAGGGCGGCGCGGTCGAAGTATTTCATTCGGCCCCCTCCACTGCCGCGTTGCTGAAGCCCCTGGCGCCGCGCTTTTTCAGGTGTACCAGCAGCAGCGAGATCGCCGCCGGGGTGACACCAGAAATGCGCGAAGCCTGGCCCAGGGTTTCCGGACGCTGCTTGTCCAGCTTCTGGCGCACCTCGAACGACAGCGCCTGGATCTCCAGGTAGTTCAGGTTTTCCGGCAGCTTGAGGTTCTCGTAATGGTCGTGACGCTCGACTTCGCGTGCCTGGCGGTCGATGTAGCCGGCATACTTCAGCTGGATCTCGATCTGCTCTTTTACCGCCGGGTCTTCCACCCCGGGGCCGGCCAGGGGCTGGCCTTCGACCCCGGCCATGCTCATCAGCGTGTCGTACTGCACGCCGGGCCGGCGCAGCAGGTCGGCCAGGTTGTATTCGCGCTCGATCGCCTGCCCCACCACGCGCTCGGATTCAGCGGCGGCCAGGATGCGCGGATTAACCCAGGTCGAGCGCAGGCGCTCAAGCTCCCGCGCGACGGATTCACGCTTGGTTTCGAAGGCGGCCCATTGGGCATCGCCGACGATACCCAGCTTGCGGCCGATCTCGGTCAGGCGCATGTCGGCATTGTCTTCGCGCAGCGACAGGCGATACTCGGCACGGCTGGTAAACATGCGGTAGGGCTCGGCCACACCTTGCGTGGTCAGGTCGTCGACCAGCACGCCGAGGTAGGCTTCCGATCGGCCCGGTGTCCAGGCTTCCTTGCCCTGCGTTTGCAGTGCCGCGTTCAGGCCAGCCAGCAAGCCTTGCGCGGCCGCTTCTTCATAGCCGGTGGTGCCGTTGATCTGGCCGGCAAAGAACAGGCCCTTGATCTCCCGCGTCTCCAGCGAAGCCTTCAGGCCGCGCGGATCGTAGTAGTCGTATTCGATCGCATAGCCCGGGCGCAGGATGAAAGCACTTTCCATGCCGCGCATCGAGCGCACCAGTTCCAGCTGCACGTCGAACGGCAGGCTGGTCGAGATCCCGTTCGGGTAGAACTCGTTGGTGCTCAAGCCTTCCGGTTCCAGGAAGATCTGGTGCGACTCTTTCGAAGCGAAACGATGGATCTTGTCTTCGATCGAAGGGCAGTAGCGCGGCCCCACGCCTTCGATCACGCCGGTGTACATCGGGCTGCGATCGAGCCCGTTGCGGATGATCTCGTGGGTCCTCTCGTTGGTGTGCGTGACCCAGCACGGCACCTGGCGCGGGTGCATGGCGGCGTTGCCCATCACCGAGAATACCGGCACCGGATCGAGGTCGCCCGGCTGCTCGGACAGGACAGAAAAATCGATGCTGCGGCCGTCGATGCGCGGCGGCGTGCCGGTCTTCAGGCGGCCCTGCGGCAGCTTGAGTTCCTTCAGGCGGCTCGACAGCGACACTGCGGGCGGATCACCGGCGCGGCCGCCCGAGTAGTTCTGCAGGCCGACGTGGATCTTCCCGTCCAGGAATGTGCCGGCAGTGAGCACCACGGCACGGGCACGGAACTTCAGCCCGACCTGGGTAACGGCGCCGACCACACGCTCGCCTTCCAGCATCAGGTCTTCCACGGCCTGCTGGAACAGCCACAGGTTCGGCTGGTTTTCCAGGCGCGAACGAATCGCTTGTTTGTACAGGATGCGATCGGCCTGCGCGCGGGTGGCGCGCACGGCCGGGCCCTTGGAGGAATTCAGGATACGGAACTGGATACCCGACTCGTCGGTGGCGATCGCCATGGCGCCGCCAAGCGCGTCGACTTCCTTGACAAGGTGGCCCTTGCCGATGCCGCCAATCGAAGGATTGCACGACATGGCGCCAAGGGTTTCGATGTTGTGGGTCAGCAGCAGGGTCTTTTGACCGGTGCGAGCAGACGCGAGCGCGGCCTCGGTACCGGCATGGCCGCCGCCGACGACGATGACGTCGAATTCAGTAGGAAATAGCATGATGGAGAGTGAGGCGAGGAGACTAATGCGCGATTATAGATTCTTTTTTCTTGTGGAAGTTTTTGGCGGCCTGAAAACGACAGATTTTGTTTCACGTGGAACAAAACAAAAAAGCCGGGCGTGCCCGGCTTGTCTGTTTCACGTGGAACAATCACCAGCCAATCTTGCTAAAGGCATCGTAGGCAGTTTTCAGGATCAAGCCGGATACGACCATCAGAAACAGCTTGCGCACGAAACCGCTGCCGTGCTTCAACGCCAGGCGGGTGCCGATCAGCGAACCGGCAACCTGGCAGCAGGCCATCATCAAACCCAGTTGCCACAACAGGTGCCCGCTGTAACCGAACCAGAGCAAGGCCGAAAAGTTGCAGGCAACATTGACAATCTTCGCCGCCGCCGACGCGCTCAGGAAATCGAAGCCGAAAAAGCGCACGAACAGGAAGATCAGGAAGCTGCCGGTGCCGGGCCCAAAAAAGCCGTCATAGAAACCGATCGCGGCGCCAATGCCGATGGCCCAGTAGCGCTCGGCGAGTCCGCTATGCACCGGCGCGTGGATAGCGCCGAGGTCTTTTTTCCTGAAGGTGTACACGGCGACGGCAACCAGGATGACCGGCAGCAGCGTACGTACGAAATCGGCCGGGACCCGCGTCACGGTCCAGGCTCCGGCAAAGGAGAGGGCGAAGGCGGCCAGCGCCGCCGGTGCCGCGGTACTCCACGCCACCCTCACCCGGCGCGCGTAGTTCACGGCAGCAGCGCTGGTGCCGAAGATACTCGCAAACTTGTTGGTCCCCAGCAGGGTGGCCGGAACTTCTTTTGGAAGCACGGAAAAAATCGCCGGGATCTGGATCAGGCCACCGCCGCCGACGACGGCATCGACCAGGCCGGCGGTAAAGGCAGCAACGCCGAGCCAAGCAAAATCAATCATGGAACAGAAGGAAGGAATGCGGAGGCCGCATTGTACGGCAGCCGCTTCCTTCAGGCATCAACGCTGCAAACCGGCCAGCAGGCATATTGTTGCGCCGCAGCACAGTGCTGCAAGCTCATGCTGGACGCAAGAAGTCCAGCAGCAGGGCATTGAGGGGCTCGGTCGCCGACAACTGCATCCAGTGCCCTGCTCCGCTGAGCCGCTCGTAACGGAAACCAGCGCGGCAGTGATGGACCGAATCGAGCATCTGCTTCTCGCCCAGCGCCGGGTCGCGGTCGCTCCACACGCCCATCACCGGTACCTCGACCGGGCGCCAGTGATGCGGCCGGCCCAGCTTGATGTTGGCACGGTAGTAGTTCAGCGCCGCCGTCAGGCGCCCCTCCGGCTCGAGCGCCTCGCGCCACAGCGCAAGCTGATCCGGACGGCGCGTCATCTGGCGCAGGAAGAACCAGTCGTTGGCACGGATCGCATGCTCGGCCACCACCGGCATCAAGAAACCCAGGATGTACCAGAACCGCATCTGCTGGGTGAGGCCGGCATTGGCGATCGCCGCCGGGTGTCCGGTGGACAGCGCGACGAACCGTTCGAAGCGCTGCGGCGCATCCATGCACAGCTGCCAGCCGACCAGGCCACCCCAGTCGTGGCCAACCAGCGCGGCCTTCTCCAGACCGAGTTTGTCCATCAGGCCCAGGATGTCGGCACACAGGAACTCGATGGCATAAGCGGCGATCGCGGGCGGGGCATCGGTCTTGCCGTAGCCGCGCATGTCCGGGGCAATGACCCGGAACCCCTGCGCGGCCAGCGCCGGAATCTGGTGGCGCCAGATGGCGTGGGTGTCGGGAAAGCCATGCATCAGGATCACCGCTGGACCGCTGCCCGCGCAGACGACATGCTGGCGCAAACCGTGTACGTCGATGTAATGGGATTCCAGTTTCATGTCCGCTCCGTATGCGATACCGTGCGCCGCCCGACCTGTCGCGGCGCCAGCGGCCACGCTCGAGCAAGGCATCGAGTTTCCCTACCATACCACGGTCGAGCCGGGGAACACAGCGCATCGGGCCCAGCTCTGTTTTCGCACTGCCGAAGCTTGCCGCCAGAACCAGGGAGCCCTGCTCTACTGAGCAGTAGAATACCCGGCCCTGATCCACAAGAACGTCAGTCCTTGCCAGTTCGAAGCTCCTTGTTCACACGCCGCACACATCCCGTCATTGGCTGCCTCGACAAATTGCGCTCGCCTTCGTGACCGGGTACCTATGCGGACGTGCTCGCGACCACCCTGGACAAGCACGTCAAGTCAGGCGCCTGGTGTGTCCAGTTGCGTTACCGGTATATCGCCAGTCACAAGGTGTTTACTTCCAGCAGATTTTCGCTGGATGCCGGTGCTGCCTGCTTCCGTGACAGGCAGCATGCCGATGCCATGTCGGCGCGATTCACGCTGGGGACAACAATCTGGATCCGCTACGATCCGCTCAGTCCGGAAAAGGCATTGATCCTTCCGACGGCATTGGGCGTACCCGATATCCTGATGGCCTTGTTCGCGTTGCTTGTCCTGCTCGCGGGCGCCTTTGTCCTGACAGGCAAGACGGCAAGGCGGCCTGGCTGAAGCTTCACGCCGGGCGCTCATCGGGCGAAAATCAGACTCCCTGCTGCGCAAGGATGTCTTGCGCCGCCTTCTCCGCGATCATGATGGTCGGCGCGTTCGTGTTTCCGGAAGTAATAAAAGGCATGATCGCGGCATCGACCACGCGCAGCTTTGCAATGCCGCGCACCCGCAGGCGGCTGTCGACGACCGCCATTGGATCGCTTTCCCGGCCCATGCGGCAAGTCCCGACCGGATGGAAAATCGTGGTGCCGACCAGGCCTGCCGCATGCGCGAGTTCGTCCTGGTCCTGGTATTGCGTGCCCGGCATGAACTCTTCGGGACGGTACTTCGCCAGTGCCGGCGCCGCGACGATGCGGCGCGTGAGCGCCAGCGCGGCGGCGGCCGTCTTGCGGTCGGCTTCGGTACTCAGGTAGTTCGGCGTGATCCTGGGCGGCGCTCCGCTGTCGCCGGAGGCGATGCGCACTTCCCCGCGGGAGGTCGGTTGCAGATTGCACACGCTGGCCGTAAAGGCTGGAAAGCGGTGCAGCGGCTGGCCGAAGCTGTCCAACGACAGGGGCTGGACGTGGTATTGCAGGTTCGGCGCCGCCAGGTCGGGCGCAGACTTGGCGAACATGCCCAGTTGCGAGGGCGCCATCGACATCGGACCGCTCTGGAACAGCGCATACTCGAGCCCGATCAGGGCCTTGCCGAACCAGTTGGTGGCGCGCGTGTTCAGTGTGGCCGCACCCTGGATCTTGAAAACCGTGCGCAGCTGCAGGTGGTCCTGCAGGTTGGCGCCGACGCCAGGCAGGTCCATCACCGGCGTGATGCCATGGCCCCGAAGCAGCTCCGGCGCGCCAATGCCGGACAGCTGCAGGATCTGGGGCGAACCCACGGCCCCCGCCGCCAGCAGGGTTTCACGCCGCGCGGTCGCCGTAAAGGCTTGGGCGCCGCCGGTAAAGCGGATGCCGGTGCAGACCTTGCCCCGCGCCGTCTCCTCGACCAGCAGGCGCTCGACGTGGCAGCCGGTCATGATGGTCAGGTTGGGCCGTGCCGCTGCCGGTTTCAGGAAGGCTTTCGCCGTGTTCAGGCGGATGCCGCGCCGCTGGTTGACTTCGAAATAAGCGGAGCCTTCACCAAGGCCGGCGTTCAAATCATCGATCTTCGGGATGCCCGTCTGGAACGCCGCGTCGCGGAAAGCATCCAGGATTTTCCAGGACAGGCGCTGCTTTTCCACGCGCCACTCGCCGCCTGCACCGTGCAGTGCGCTCGCCCCGAGGTAGTGGTCTTCGCTGCGCCTGAACAGGGGCAGTACCGCATCCCAGCGCCAGGAATCGTCGCCTGTCAGCTCTGCCCAGCGGTCGTAATCGCCAGGCTGGCCACGCATGTAGATCATGCCGTTGATCGACGAACTGCCACCCAGTACCTTGCCGCGTGGGTAGATCAGGGCCCGTCCATGCAGGCCGGGATCGGCTTCCGTACGGTATAGCCAATCGGTGCGCGGATTTCCGATGCAATGCAGGTAGCCGACCGGGATGTGGATCCACAGGTAATCGTCACGGCCGCCCGCCTCCACCAGCAGCACCTCCACGTTCGGATCACGCGTCAACCGGTTCGCCAGCACGCAGCCGGAAGTGCCGCCGCCGACGATCAGGTAGTCGTACTCGCCGGCCGATTCCAAGGCTAGTGTTCTCGCGTCACAGCAAGCTCCCCACGGGCTGGCCCACCCGGCATGACGTGTCGAAACAGCGCGTCGAGATCCATCCGGCCTCCGTGTCCCATTCGTTGAAACAGAGCTTACCAGAACGTGGACGGAAGTCCAGAGGCCATCTGTGGATAAGCCTCTTGATATCCACAGGTGTGTTTTGTGCAGAACCGTGGTGTTTTGGCGCCTTCAACATCTTGTCCAGTTTACGGGCTGCCTTCATGCGCCAGTGATGCACTGCCTTATGCATCAGCTAAGTGAATGATTTATTGGAACTTCATCACCTTGTCCACAAGCTGGGGCAGTCGTTAACCACTACTACTATTCTTGTATACAGACTTTGCTTGTAAACCTCGGAAAAAATTTTCAATTATTTTTGCGCCTGCCGTCAATGGACTTATCCAGGCAACAAAGTCCCACAGAACATTCTCGCTAGCTGCGGTCCTGGCCACAGCGCTTCCTGCAAGCGGGTTTCTGCATTGCTGCGCGTGCCGGCCTGCAAAACAGCTCGCTTCACATCCTTCCACTGTGGAAAACTGCTGGGATATCCACAGGATCGAATGTGTAGAACAGCCTGACCAAGCTGCCAGCAGGATTCTGTTCACGTTTCGTCCAGTTCGAACACAAGCCTTGTCCAGTTGCTTGACGCGACCGTAAACCATTGAGCATGTGGAGAAAAGTCTTGTTATCCACAGCATGGCGCGCGTTTACTATTACTACCAGTTTGTATACAAACTTGTTTACTACAACAACAAAACCGGTAACGCGTCTCCAGCCGCAAGCTGCCCGGCCTGCAAGCCTGCCGGCCCTGGACATGCTCGCGTTGACAACAAGGCCGATAAGGCAGTCAGTGCGGCTGTCATGGACATTTCGCTGTCACATCGCCTGCAGAATCGCTTGTCATCCCGTTTTTGCCGAAACAACTGTGGACAAGTCGATGGGTATCCACAGGATCAGATGTGCAGAACACAGCAATGTTCACCCTTTCAAAAATCTGTCCAAGTTTCGTCCAAATTCCACACAGGCTTTGTTCAGCCAGTAAACGCCCCTGCAAGTCCTTGATGCTGTGGAGTAAACGCGAGTTATCAACAGAAAAAGCCGCGTTTACTATCTACTACCAGTTTGTATACAAACTTTAGTTAACTAATACGCTGAAGCACAGCGCCGCGGAAAAGGCGGAAAAAACCAGGAAAAAGCGAAAAACCGGGGTTTTGCTGGCTTCACCCGCTTAAGACAAGCAAAATGAACACCCATGCATGGGAGTTTCCAGCCTCATGAGCTCGATCAAACCCGTGTATACATGCCGAACAAGCCGGCTGGGAGCGGGTCGCTGGCTTGTCGCGCGAAGCGCAAGAAGCAGTCCAGGCAGCCGCGTGGTCCGATTCCACACGCAGCCTTGATGAGATAAACACAAGAAAAACAGGGAAAACATGCGACTGGGGATCATCAGCGCCTTGTACGAAGAACAGCTGGGGCTCGTGGAAGCCATGAGAGGGCCCGCCAAGCTCATCCATGGCAAACGTGAGTACTGGGCCGGAAAGCTGTGGGAAATCGACGCTGTGTGCGTTTTATCGCGAATTGGGAAGGTTGCGGCAGCCATGACGGCCACCACGCTTGTGGAAAAGTTCGGAGTTACCCACATCCTGTTTACCGGCGTGGCTGGTGCGGGTGATAAAACGGTCCAGGTCGGCGATATCGTGGTGGCCGAGGCCCTGGTCCAGCACGACATGGATGCCAGTCCACTGTTTCCACGTTTCGAGGTGCCGCTCACCGGGCTAACGCACTTCCTGCCCGACCAGCAGCTGTCGCTGCGCCTGTCGCGTGCCGCCCATGATTTCCTGGAACAAGACCTGGAGACAGCGATCAGCGAGGGAGAGCGCAGGGAATTTCGCCTGGCGCAGCCACGCGTGCACCGCGGCGTGGTGGCAAGCGGCGACCAGTTCATGGCCGACCCGCTGCGCCTGAATATGCTCAACGCGGCCCTTCCCGGCCTGGTGGCCGTCGAAATGGAAGGTGCCGCGGTGGCCCAGGTGTGCTACGAGCTGGATGTCCCCTGCGCCGTGATCCGTACCGTGTCGGACAATGCGAATGAAGACGCGGCCACCGATTTCATGCGCTTCGTGAAATCGGTGGCCGCGCAATATGCTTTTCACACCACCCGGCGCCTGTGCCGCGATCTGGCGCAGGCAGGCTAGTCCAGGCTAGCCGAGCAGGGATTCGGCCGGCACGTAGTCGTAGTGCAGGTCCCTGGCCACTGCCTCGTGGGTGAGCTTGCCCAGGCAGACGTTCAGGCCGTTGCGCAGGTGGGGGTCGTCGGCCAGCGCGCGCCGCCAGCCCTTGGTCGCCAGCGCCACCGCATGCCCGATGGTGGCGTTGTTCAACGCGAAAGTGGAGGTGCGGGCGACCGCCCCCGGCATGTTGGCCACGCAGTAGTGAATGACGCCATCGACCACGAAGGTCGGATCGGCGTGGGTGGTGGCGTGCGAGGTCTCGAAGCATCCACCCTGATCGATCGCCACGTCGACCACCACCGCGCCCTTCTTCATGCGCGCGATCATGTCGCGGGTGACCAGCTTCGGCGCCGCGGCGCCCGGCACCAGCACGCCGCCAATCACCAGGTCGCTCGAGACCACCGCTTCCTCGATCGCCTGGGCGTTCGAGTACTGGGTGGCGATGCGGTTGCCGAACACGAGGTCGAGCTGGCGCAGGCGATCGATGTTCTTGTCGAGCACCGTGACGCGCGCCCCGGCGCCCACCGCCATCTGCAGCGCATTGCTGCCCACCACGCCGGCGCCGATGATCACCACGTGGCCCGCGGCCACGCCCGGCACCCCGCCCAGCAGCAGGCCCATGCCGCCCTTGGATTTTTCCAGGTGGGCGGCGCCTGCCTGGATCGCCATGCGTCCCGCCACTTCGCTCATTGGCGCCAGCAGCGGCAGCCCGCCGCCCGGGCCGGTGATGGTCTCGTAGGCGATGCAGACCGCGCCGGATTTCACCAGCGCGGCCGTCTGTTCCGGATCCGGCGCCAGGTGCAGGTAGGTGTACAGCAGCTGCCCTTCGCGCAGCATGGCGCATTCGGCCGGCTGCGGTTCCTTGACCTTCACGATCATGTCGGCGCGCGCAAAGACTTCCTGCGCCGTGGCCACGATGGCGGCGCCGGCTGCTACGTACTGCCCGTCCGACAGCCCGATCTGTTCTCCCGCCCCCTGCTGCACGATGACCTCCACTCCGCGCGCGGTGAGCTCGCGCACCGAGGCTGGGGTGAGTCCGACACGGTATTCGTGATTCTTGATCTCTTTTGGTACGCCAACCAGCATGTCTGCCTCCGAGTCTTTTTAAAATGTCTCCAACGACGGTCCTACGGTACTCCTCTTGCGTCTTTCATGCCCGAAAAAAAGGGGAGCTCGCGGCTCCCCTGATGATTACACCCCCAGCGTCATGAGGCTTGCGTTGCCGCCCGCCGCCGTCGTGTTGACGCAGAGGGCCCGTTCCGCCACCAGCCGCCACAGCGCGACCGGCTCTCCTGCCGTGGTATCGACGATGCCGACGATGGCGCCGGTGCGCGCCGCCAGCCGGGCACGCAGCGCTGCATCCACGCCCGCTTCCAGCAGCGCGATCTGGAACTCGCTGGCATCGATCTCGTCGCTGCCGATGAAGCGCACACGCTCCTTCACCAGCGCCGGCAGGTTCGCCGGGATCAGCTCCGGCGCCGCCAGCACCAGCGCGCGGTTGCCGGCCGCGAGGGCCGCCGCCAGC
This sequence comes from Massilia sp. MS-15, assembly GCF_020176695.1. Lineage (GTDB taxonomy): Bacteria > Pseudomonadota > Gammaproteobacteria > Burkholderiales > Burkholderiaceae_D > Telluria > Telluria hydrophila. The sequence continues at coordinate 24,104 of NZ_JAIWIA010000034.1, forward strand.
TGGTTCAGCAGGCCGGCGGCGCTGTGCGGCGCGCACAGCACGGTGCCGCGCGGCGTGAAGGCCAGCGTGTTGCGCTCGCCGGTCGGACCGGGCAGCACCATCTCGACGCCGTTCAGGGCCGTGCGACCATAGCCTTGCGCCAGGCTGGCCAGCGCATCCTGGCCCTGCGTGCGCAGCCAGCCGAGCAGGGCGTCGAGGCCGGCGTCGAACACGCGGCTGTGCTCCATCAGCGGCACCGCGTTGCGCTGCAGGCGTTTCAGGTAGAGCGGACCGCCCGCCTTCGGGCCGGTGCCGGACTTGCCTTCGCCGCCGAAGGGCTGCACGCCCACGACCGCGCCGACGATGTTGCGATTCACGTAGATGTTGCCCACGTGGGCGCGCGCCACGATGAAGTCGATGGTCTCGTCGATCCGCGAATGCACGCCCAGGGTCAGGCCGTAGCCGGTGGCGTTGATGCTGTCGACCACCTTGGCCAGGTCGGCGCGGCGGTAGCGCACGATGTGCAGCACCGGACCGAACACCTCGTGCTTGAGTTCCGCCAGCGAGCCGATTTCCAGCACGGTCGGCGGCACGAAGGTGCCGGCGCTGGCGACGCTGTCGGGCAGCGCGAGCGCGAAGTGGCTGCGCGCGGTGGCGCGGGTGCGCTCGATGTGGGCCAGCAGGTTGCGCTGGGCTTCCGCGTCGATCACCGGGCCGATGTCGGTGGCTAGTCGGTCCGGCGCGCCCACGCGCAGTTCCTGCATCGCGCCCTTGAGCATGGTGATGGTCTTGTCGGCGATGTCTTCCTGCAGGAACAGCACGCGCAGCGCCGAGCAGCGCTGGCCGGCGGAATCGAAGGCCGAGGACAGCACGTCCTGCACCACCTGCTCCGGCAGCGCCGAGGAATCGACGATGAGGGCGTTCTGGCCGCCGGTTTCCGCCACCAGCGGGATGTCGACGCCTTCTTTTTCGGCACGCGCGGCCAAGGTGCGGTTGATCAGCTGCGCCACTTCGGTGGAGCCGGTGAAGATCACGCCCTTGACGCGCGCATCCGCGGTCAGCGCGGCACCCACCACTTCGCCACGGCCCGGCAGCAGCTGCAGCGCGGCGCGCGGGCAGCCGGCCTCCAGGAAGAGCTCGACCGCGCGGTGCGCGATCAGGGGCGTCTGCTCGGCCGGCTTGGCCAGCACCACGTTGCCGGCCACCAGGGCGGCGGCCACCTGGCCGGTGAAGATCGCCAGCGGGAAGTTCCACGGGCTGATGCAGGTGATCGGGCCAAGCCCGCTCGGGGTGCCGCTTTCCGCACGCGCCTGCACCGCGTAATAGCGCAGGAAGTCCACCGCTTCGCGCAGTTCGGCGATCGCGTTCGGCAGCGACTTGCCGGCTTCGCGCACGGCCAGGGCCATCAGCTCGGTGCCGTGCTGCTCGAACAGGTCGGCCGTGCGTTCCAGGATGGCGGCGCGCGCCTCGACCGGCGTGGCCTGCCATTCGCCGGCGAAGGCGCTGGCGGCCGCCAGTGCGGTCTCGACATCGGCGCGCGTGGCTTCCTGCACCGTGCCGACGATGTCGCTCGACACGGCCGGGTTGACGATCTTCGCCGTGCCGCTCGATTCGACCGGACCGGCGACCAGCGGCGTGGCGCCGTGCTGGCGCTGCCGGGCCAGGCCGTCTGCGAGCGTGGCCAGCAAGTGTTCGTTGACCAGGTCCAGGCCGGCCGAGTTCCTGCGCTCGTCGCCGTACAGCTGCAGCGGCAGCGCGATCGCCGGATGCGGCTCGGCGCCGGCGGCGCGCGCCGCGTCGAACGGATCGGCCAGCAGGGTGTCGATGGCCACGTTCTCGTCCACGATCTGGTTCACGAACGAAGAATTGGCGCCGTTTTCCAGCAGGCGGCGCACGAGGTAGGCCAGCAGGGTTTCGTGCGAGCCGACCGGCGCATAGATGCGGCAGGCCTTGCCCAGCTTGTCCGCGCCGACGACCTGGTCGTACAGGGTTTCGCCCATGCCGTGCAGGCACTGGAACTCGTAGTTGGTGATGCCGTCGGCCTTGGCCCAGGTGTAGATCACCGACAGCGAATGCGCGTTGTGGGTGGCGAACTGCGGGTAGATGATGTCGGAGGCAGCGAGGAGCTTGCGTGCGCAGGTGAGATAGGACACGTCGGTGTACACCTTGCGGGTGTAGACCGGATAGCCCGGCATGCCATCGACCTGGGCGCGCTTGATCTCGGCGTCCCAGTAGGCGCCCTTCACCAGGCGCACCATGAACTTGCGGCCGCTCCTCTTGGCCAGGTCGACCACGAAGTCGATCACGAAGGGGCAGCGTTTCTGGTAGGCCTGCACCACCAGGCCGATGCCCTCGAAGCCGGCCAGCTCGGGGTCGAAAGCCAGCGACTCCAGCATGTCGAGCGAGATCTCGAGGCGGTCGGCTTCCTCGGCGTCGATGTTGATGCCGATGTTGTATCCCTTGGCCAGCAGGACCAGGCTGCGTACGCGCGGCAGTAGCTCGCCCATCACGCGCGCATACTGCGCGCGGCTGTAGCGCGGGTGCAGGGCCGACAGCTTGATCGAGATGCCCGGGCCGTCCTTGATCCCGCGGCCGTTCGAGGCCTTGCCGATCGCATGGATCGCCGCTTCGTAGGAAGCGTAGTAGTTCTTCGCATCCTGCTCGGTCAGCGCCGCTTCTCCCAGCATGTCGTAGGAATAGCGGTAGCCGCGGGTTTCGTTGTCGCGGCTGTTGCGCAGCGCTTCCTCGATGGTCTGGCCGGTGACGAACTGGTTGCCGAGCATGCGCATGGCCATGTCCACGCCCTTGCGGATCAGCGGTTCGCCGCCCTTGGCGATCAGGCGGGTGAGCGCCGAGCCCAGGTTCTTTTCGCTATTGGTCGACACCAGCTTGCCGGTGATGAGCAGGCCCCAGGTGGCGGCATTGACGAACAGCGAAGGCGATTCGCCCAGGTGCTTCTTCCAGTCGCCGCGGCTGATCTTGTCGGCGATCAGCCGGTCGGCGGTGGCGCTGTCGGGGATGCGCAGCAGCGCTTCGGCCAGGCACATCAGGGCCACGCCTTCGTCCGAGGACAGCGAGAATTCGTGCATCAGCGCATCCACGCCCGAGGAGCGGGTGCGCTTTTCGCGCACGCTCGAGACCAGGCGGTGGGCCAGCATGTAGGCGTCGCCGTTGGCGCTGGCGCCTTGCGCGAGCAGCCACTGCACGGCTTCGCGCTCGTCGCGGCGGTAGGCCTGGGTGATGGCGTCGCGCAGCGGGGTCTGGTCGTGCTTGACTTCGCGCTGGAGCGCGTCGAAGGGGAGGAAGGAGGCCGTGGCGGCAGCCGTCGAACTGGAAGCCGGGGAAGCGGCAATCTGCATAATGACTCTTCTAGAAGGGAAATCGGAAACCGTGCGTCACGCAGCAAAAACGCCGTGCCGCTGGGTAGGCGGACGGCGCGCTGCGTTCACAATAGAATGATTCGATTGTAGAAGGAAATCTTCTGGATTAATTCTGTTTTTAAGACAGACTAGCAAAAGATAGTTTTTGGTGCGACAATCTGACCGAATAATATTTACATGGCAGGAGACAGACCATGCTCGACAAGATCAGCAAGAAGATTCTGGCCGAACTCCAGAACGACGGGCGCATCAGCAACGTCGAGCTGGCGGCACGGGTCAACCTGTCTCCGGCAGCCTGCCTGGAACGCGTGCGCAAGCTGCACGAATCCGGCTACATCACGGGCTATACGGCCCAGCTCAATCCGCAATTGCTGGATGTGTCGCTATTGGTGTTCATCGAAGTGGTCCTTGATCGTACCACTCCCGAGGTCTTCGATGCATTCAAACAGAGCGTGCAAATGATTCCCGAAGTGCTCGAATGCCATATGGTGGCGGGCGGCTTCGACTACCTGGTCAAGGCGCGCGTCAAGGACATGGCCGCCTACCGCGAATTCCTTGGCAAGACGCTGCTGCAAAAAGGCGTGCGCGAAACGCACACCTATGCGGTGATGGAAGAAGTCAAGAACACGACCAAGCTGCCGATCCGCTGACCGGCAGCGCGTTTCAGACCACCTTGCGCGCGCCCGTCTTGGGCGAGGCGCTTTCCGCCATGCTTTCCAGGTTCTTGCGCAGCCAGCGGTGCGCCGGGCTGCGCCCGTCGCGCTCGTGCCACAGCATGTCGAGGTGGACGGCGGGCAGCTGGAAAGGCAGTTCGCGCCAGACCAGGGCGTCGGTCATGCCGGTCGAGACCATCAGGTGTTTCGGCAGCACGGTGATCAGGTCCGAATTCGCCACCACCCGTCCTGCAGTGAAAAACTGGTTCACCGTCAGCAGGATGCGGCGCTCGCGTCCGAGCTGCGCCAGCGCCTCGTCGACCAGGCCGTGGGCGCGGCCGGAGAAACTCACCAATAAATGGTTCGCCTTGCAGTAGGTGTCGAGGTCGAGCTTAACTTTGGCCAGCGGATGGTCCTTGCGCATCACGCACACATAGACGCCCGAGTAGAGGCGCTCGTGGCGGATCGGCGACCCGGTCTCGTAGGACAGCTGGGCGGCCACGCCCGGGAAGAAGCCGACCGCGAGGTCGATGTCGCCGCGCAGCAGCATCGGGCGCGGCTCGCGCGTGGTCAGCGGCACCATGCGGATGTTCACGCCCGGCGCTTCGCTTTCGATCGAACGCATCAGCGACGGCAGCCACAGGGCGGCGGTCGCGTCCGCCATCGCCATGCGGAAGGTCGCCTGGGCCTTGGAAACATCAAAAGTTTCCGGCATCACGGCCGCTTCCAGCGCGGCCAGGGCCTGGCGCACCGCCGGCCACAGCGCCTCGGCGCGCGGCGTCGGTTTCACCCCGTAGGCGGTGCGGATCAGGAGTTCGTCCCCGAGGCTTTCGCGCAGGCGCTTGATGGCGTTCGAGACCGCCGGCTGGGTCATCGCGAGATGTCCGGCGGCGCGGGTGAGGTTTTGCTCGGTCATCACTGCGTCGAACACGCGCAGCAGGTTCAGGTCAAGCGTCAGGAAGCTCATGAGGAGGTATTGATGGCAATACAGGAAGTGCTGCCAGTGTACCGCAAGTATTCACAGAATGCATAAGCGTCATCAGTGAACAAAATTAGATTTATATGTTGCATCGCACTATATTGTGCACAACTGAACATTTATCCACATCATGTCTACCGCAATGACGCTTCTCCAGACCGCCGGTGCCGCTGCCGCAGCCGTTCCCGTCGGTCAGGTCCTCCGTACCGCCACCGGCCTCGCGCTGCTGGGCGGCGTTGCCATGTTTTTCCGTCCGCTGCTCGTCGGTATTGGCCGCGCCGCGGTACTGACCGTGCGCCCACGCCTGCCGAAGACGCACCTGGTCAAGCGTTCCTGATTTCGTCTTTCTCCGTTTGACGCGGCCTCCGATCCGGACGCCGCGTTTTTTTACGTCCGTCTCCCGTCCCTCCCCTTACCGTCCCCGCCTGCGCCGGCGCATTCCGGCCATTTTCGCCGTCGTACCCCTGCCGCCGACCGTTCGTGGTCTGCCCGGCGGTGACTCTTCGTCACCCGGGTTTTCTCGGCACATTTATTTAACAAAATTCACGAAGAATTACACGGCGCCCTTCTTGGTGAGATTCCTGAGCAAGCCAAAAAGCGTGGAATGCATGAAATTAAGATCATCTTGCAAGGAGAAAATAGATGATGGGCGTATAGCCGTCTGCTTTCGATATCTTCGTCCCCCAACGCGTTTAAAATGACAATTGATGGAAATAGAAGTCATGAAGGACAAATATTGTATATAGATAGGCGCGGTTCAATACAATTCACGTTTCATCCATCGGTATTGATGAGTATTGGTTAATGTTGAGGCGAGAAGGCCTGTGGCCGTGCCATCGGGGGCATACGGGGGTCGTGCGCAGTCAAGCTATTTGCGCTCGCAGTTGAACTGCTCGGCCGACGCTTCGATGATGGAAAGGACGGCTTCGGTATCGGTCGGTGTCGATAGTTCTTCGGCCTCGGGGTCGACCTTGTTGTGGACGTTGGGCAGGTCGCGGCGGAGTTCTTCCAGCATGCGGATGATCTTGCTGTTTTTCTCCTCGGCCAGCAGGTTGACCTGCAGGTCGAGGTGGGAATGGTGGCTGGCGAGGGTAGACATGCGATTCTGGCGAATCAGCACGGTGGTGGAGATCACGAAGGCATTCAGGCCGATCATGCCCTGCAGCCAGAAGAAAGGCGGCTCGTCCCATTGGTCGAAGCCCAGTGCTGGCGCTGCCAGGTTCCAGACGATCCAGAGCACGACAAACACCAGGTTGCCCACGACATAGGCGGGGCTGCCAAGGAAGAGACTGAGCTTCTCGATGAGTCGTTGGGCCGGCGTCAGGTCTTCGTTGTGCCGCGCATAGAAGTCGGCCACCGTACCAAGGTGTTCCTGGAAAGCAGACGGGACGGCGTCCCTGCGGTCGTCAGGCGTATCCATGAAATCAGGATAGCACTGTCGATACAGGCGTTATGCGCGTGCGCGCACACAGGCGGGGCGCGCAGCCGGTCCGGGAAAAGAAAAAGCCGACTCGAAAGTCGGCTTTGGGGTCAGGCGTCTGCCTTGGCTGCGGTCAGGCGTTCGTATTTCGCCTGCAGCTGTTCGCGTGTTTCGCGCCAGTCCGGATTGATCGGAATGCACGCGACCGGGCACAGCACCGCGCAGGTCGGTTCTTCGAAATGGCCAACGCATTCGGTGCACTTGTGCGGGTCGATCTGGTAGAACTCGGCGCCCATCGAAATGGCGTCGTTCGGGCATTCGGGTTCGCAGACGTCGCAGTTGATGCAATCGTCGGTAATCATCAGTGCCATGGTATTGCTGGTTCCTTGCCGCTGTTTTTACTACACCAGGACGCTCAGGCTGCCGGCGCCGCTTTGATCGCCGCAATCTTTTTCTGCAGCCAGCGGTCCACCGAGGGGAAGACGAACTTCGAGACATCGCCGCCGAGCATCGCGATCTCGCGCACGATGGTGCCGGAGATGAACTGGTACTGGTCGGAGGGCGTCAGGAACAGGGTTTCGACATCCGGCAGCAGGTAGCGGTTCATGCCCGCCATCTGGAATTCGTATTCGAAGTCGGATACCGCGCGCAGTCCGCGCACGATCACCCGCGCATCGTGCTTGCGCACGAAATCCTTCAGCAGGCCGGAGAAACTTTCGACCTGCACGTTCGGATAATGGCCCAGCACTTCATTGGCGATTTCCAGGCGCTCGTCGAGCGAAAAGAAAGGTTTCTTGTTCTTGCTGTCGGCCACGCCGACTACCAGGCGGTCGAACAGGCCCGATGCACGGCGCACTAAGTCCTCGTGCCCGCGCGTGAGCGGATCGAAAGTACCTGGATAAACGGCTACAACCATTACGGCTCCCTTGGAGAATCACCCTGTCAGAACGCGCATTATGCCTGAAAATCCGGCAGCCGCCCGGGCGAGGGGCGGCTTTTGCCTCATTCTTGTGCAGTCGTTCACACCAGGCTGAGGCTGGTGCGCGCTTCAGCGCCGTTTCAGCAGGTAGTAATAGACCATGCCCGCCTTGTCGGCGCGGATGGCTTCCCAGTCGGCAAGCCATTCCGGCAGCGCTTCGCCCTCGAGCGGCAGGGGTTCGCCCGTTTCGGCATAGACCAGGCCGTCCTCGTTCAGGATGGCCGGGCACAGCGGCAAGACCTGGCTGAGCAGGCCCAGCTGGTAAGGCGGATCGAGGAAGATCACGTCGACACCTTGGCCACGCGCCGCCATGTCCTTGACCAGGGCCAGCGCATCGGCGCGCAGCACCTTGACCTTGCTTGCCTTGAGCTTGTCGCGGTTGGCTTCCAGCTGGCGCGCCGCGGCGCCGTGGCTGTCCACCATGGTGACGGAGGCGGCGCCGCGGCTGGCCGCTTCGAAGCCGAGCGCGCCGGAGCCGGCGAACAGGTCAAGGAAGCTGGCATGGGAAAAATCGCCGCCGAGCTGGTGACGGATCCAGTTGAATACGGTTTCACGCACGCGGTCCGGCGTGGGGCGCAGGCCTTCGGCGTCGAGGACTGGCAGCAGGGCGCGCTTCCAGGCGCCACCGATGATGCGCACCTGGCGCGGCGCCAGGCGCGGGGCGCCATGGGAACGGGGTTGGGAGGACTTCTTGTGCATGGGCGGCACTATAGCATGCTGCCGGAGGGTCCTTTTCCGCGCTATTTACCTGCCGCCAGCGCCTGGAAATCCTTGATCCAGCCCTGCATGCGATCGTGCGCATGTTTCTTTTGCGCCGGGGTGGCGATGCGGATCGCGGTCAGGATGAACCTGGTCGTGTGGTCGATGCCGGCGTCGTAGAAGGCCTTGCGCTCGGGCGAGTCGATGCGGCCAAAGAGCTCGCGCTGCATGGCCACGATCTGGGCCGATGCCTGTTCGCGGTTCGGCTTTTCCTTCTCAAACTTGCGCAGCAGGGCGAGGATGCGGCGCTGGCGCCAGACCCGCTCTTCCAGCCAGGCTTCGTTGTCGAGCGGGCGCGCATCCAGGGTCTTGCGCAGGATGTCTTCCTGCTCCCTGTTGAAATTGCCGAACCACAGTTCGAGCTGGCTCATGGCCTTCTTGAAACGGGCGCGCTGGCGTTTTTCGGTGCTGCCCTCGATGAACTTGCGGCGATAATCCTGGTTCTTCGAGACGAACTTGCGCTCGATATCGGCGATCTGATCCGGTTTGATGGAGAGTGCGAGGGTGGTCATCTCCGGCACGGCATGGCCGGCCAGGCGTTCGCCACGCAGGCGGATTTCTTTATATACAGTGACCAGGTCGGCCTGGGTCGGATTACCGGCCAGCTGGCGCTGCATATTGCCGAGCAGCGCCGCATAGTCGCGCAGCTGGGTCTGGCGGTGCCACTGGAACAGTTTGTCGATGTCGCGCTTGGCGATATCGGCCTGCTCGCCTTCCAGGTCGGCGTACGAATCGAGCCACCAGTACAGCAGGGTATCGCCCTGGTTGTAGGTAAAACGCACCGAGCTGCAGCCCGCCACGAAGACGGCCAGTACCAGCAGGCAGAGCGCAAGCGTGCGCCGGAAGAAGGTGTCTGGCGTGTTAAAATTTTTCATATTTTCAACTTTTTTAGGACGGCTTATGAACGTTGTGATCCTCGCCGCTGGCATGGGCAAGCGCATGCAGTCTGCGCTGCCAAAAGTCTTGCATCCATTGGCTGGGAAACCGCTGTTGCGGCACGTAATCGATACCGCCCGGAGCCTATCGCCGAGTAAATTATGCGTGATTTACGGGCATGGCGGCGCAGCGGTGCCGGAGATGCTCGCGCAACTGGCACGCGATACCGGCACGGCGATCGATACCGCCCTGCAGCAGCCGCAACTGGGCACCGGTCACGCCGTGATGCAGGCCTTGCCGCAGCTGGACGACAGCGCGCCGACCCTGGTGCTGTACGGCGACGTGCCGCTGACCACCGCCGACTCGCTCGCCCGCCTGGTCGAGGCCGCCGGAACGGACAAGCTCGCCATCCTGACGGTGGAACAGGCCAATCCCTTCGGCCTGGGCCGCATCGTGCGTGAAAACGGCCAGATCGTGCGCATCGTCGAGGAAAAGGATGCGAACGAAGCCGAACGCGCGATCCGCGAGATCAACAGCGGCATCATGTGCATTCCCACCGCCCACCTCAAGAAGTGGCTGGCGGCCCTGTCGAACAACAATGCCCAGGGAGAATACTACCTGACCGACATCGTGGCCCAGGCCGTGCTTGATGACGTGCCCGTGGTATCGGCCCAGCCTTCGGCCGAGTGGGAAGTGGCTGGCGTCAACAGCAAGGTGCAACTGGCCGAGCTCGAGCGCCGCCATCAGCTGAACATCGCCAATGCGCTGCTGGAAAAGGGCGTGACCTTGATGGATCCGGCCCGCATCGACGTGCGCGGCGAACTCATCTGCGGCCGCGATGTCGTGATCGACGTTGGCTGCGTGTTCGAAGGCCGGGTGGAACTGGCGGACGGCGTGACGGTCGGCCCGCACTGCGTGCTGGTGAACGCGAAGATCGGCGCCGGCGCCCAGGTCAAGCCCTTCTGCCATATCGAGGATGCCGTGGTCGGCGACCAGTCGCAGATCGGCCCCTACGCGCGCCTGCGCCCGGGTACCGAGCTGGGCGAAGACGTCCATGTGGGTAACTTTGTCGAGATCAAGAACAGCCAGGTCGCCGCGCACAGCAAGGCCAACCACCTGGCCTACGTGGGCGATGCCACCGTCGGATCGCGCGTCAACATCGGCGCCGGCACGATTACCTGCAATTACGACGGCGCCAACAAGTTCCGTACCGTGATCGAGGACGATGCCTTCATCGGCAGCGACAGCCAGCTGGTGGCGCCGGTCACCGTCGGCAAGGGCGCGACCCTGGGAGCGGGCACGACACTGACCAAGGATGCGCCGGCGGGCAAACTGACCATCTCGCGTCCGAAGCAGATGACGATCGAAGGATGGGCGCGTCCGGTGAAGGCGAAGAAGTAATCCACCGGCTATCGACAGGCTAATAACAGGAAAACCACAGGATATTCATCCGCTTTTCCCGTGGTTTTCCGGGCTTCTTCCACAGCCTTGTCCACAGGCTGCTACACCGCGATCCGGGTATCGAACTTGGCGCGGTGGGTGGAAAAATAGGCTTTGACGTTACGCACATTGGCGTGCGCCGTGAACAGGCGGTGGGCCAGCGTGTGGTAGGCCGGCATGTCGGCCACCTGCACGATCAGCACGAAATCCGGCCCGGGCGAGACGCGGTAGCACTGCATCACCGCCGCTTCCTGCTGCGCCAGGGCTTCGAACTCATGCATGCGCTCGGCCGCCTGCACGTCGAGCGTGATCTCGACGATGGCGGTGAGGCGCGCGCCCACCTTGGCGGGATCGACGATCGCCACCTGGCGTTCGATCACCCCGCTGTCGCTCAGCTGCTTGACACGGCGCGAGCAGGTCGGTGGCGAGACGTGGACCAGTTCGGCCAGTTCGGTGTTGGTGTGCGAGGCATCCGTCTGCAATGTATTCAGGATGCGACGGTCGAGCTCATCCAGATTGATTGGTTCTGACATCGTTGAAATAAAATGAATAAAATATCCTTAATTTGAAAGGATATTTCGTGGTTTCCTATTGATGAAATAATCTAACAAAAATAGCGGGAAACTGAAAGCTTATTTCATACGAGTTGCTCTACGATAGCCTTCATTGTCAATTTTGAAGAGGCCATCATGTGCGGTATCGTCGGAGCAGTCGCCAAGCGCAACATCACCCCAGTCCTGATCGAGGGCCTGAAACGCCTCGAGTACCGCGGTTATGATTCCTGTGGCGTCGCCGTCCACCTGGACGGACGCCTGACCCGTTCGCGCAGCACCTCGCGCGTGGCCGACCTCGAGTCGCAGGTGCGCGAAGCGCGCCTGGATGGTTTCACCGGCATCGCCCACACCCGCTGGGCTACCCACGGCGCACCGGCCTCGCACAATGCCCACCCGCACTTCTCGCCGACCGAAGACAATGCCCGCATCGCACTTGTCCACAACGGCATCATCGAGAACCACGACGAGCTGCGCCGCGAGTTGAGCGAACTCGGCTACAACTTCACGAGCCAGACCGACACCGAGGTGATCGCCCACCTGGTCGACCACATGTACAACGGCGACCTGTTCGACACCGTCCAGCAGGCCGTCAAGCGCCTGCACGGCGCCTATGCGATCGCCGTGTTCTCGCGCGAAGAACCGCACCGCGTCGTGGCCGCCCGCCAGGGTTCGCCGCTGATCGTCGGCGTGGGCGAAAACGAGAACTTCGTCGCCTCCGACGCGATGGCCCTGGCCGGCACCACCAACCAGATCATCTACCTGGAAGAAGGCGACGTGGTCGACCTGCAGCTGGCGCGCTACTGGATCGTCGATGCCGAAGGCCGCCAGGTCGAACGCGAAGTCAAGACCGTGCACGCCCATACCGGCGCGGCCGAGCTGGGCCCGTACCGTCACTACATGCAGAAGGAAATCTTCGAACAGCCGCGCGTCATCGGCGACACCCTGGAAGGCGTGACCGGCATCATGCCGGAACTGTTCGGCGACAACGCCAACCGCGTGTTCAAGGAAATCGATCGCGTGCTGATCCTGGCCTGCGGCACCAGCTACTACGCCGGCCTGACCGCGAAATACTGGATCGAATCCGTCGCCAAGCTGCCCGTCAACGTCGAAATCGCCAGCGAATACCGCTACCGCGACAGCGTGCCGCATCCGCAGACCCTGGTCGTGACCATTTCGCAAAGCGGAGAAACCGCCGACACCCTGGCCGCGCTGAAGCACGCGCGCAGCCTCGGCATGCCGCATACGCTGACGATCTGTAACGTCGCCACCAGCGCCATGGTGCGCGAATGCAAGCTGGCCTACATCACCCGCGCCGGCGTCGAAGTCGGCGTCGCCTCGACCAAGGCATTCACCACCCAGCTCGCCGCCCTGTTCCTGCTGACCCTGACCCTGGCGCAGGTGAACGGCCGCCTGACGGACGAGCAGGAAGCCGGGCACCTCAAGATGATGCGCCACCTGCCGGTGGCCCTGGGTTCGGTGCTGGCGCTGGAACCGCAGATCATGGCCTGGGCCGAGGAGTTCGCACGCAAGGAAAACGCCCTGTTCCTGGGCCGCGGCATGCACTACCCGATCGCCCTCGAAGGCGCGCTGAAGCTGAAGGAAATCTCGTACATCCACGCCGAAGCCTATCCGGCGGGCGAGCTCAAGCACGGCCCGCTGGCGCTGGTGACCGAGGAGATGCCGGTCGTGACCATCGCGCCGAACGATGCGCTGCTGGAAAAGCTGAAGTCGAACATGCAGGAAGTGCGCGCGCGCGGCGGCCAGCTGTACGTCTTCGCCGACGTCGACTCGCGCATCACCTCGGGCGACGGTCTGCACGTGATTCGCCTGCCGGAGCACTATGGCGCACTGTCGCCGATCCTGCACGTGGCCGCGCTGCAGCTGCTGGCCTATCACACCGCGCTGGCGCGTGGCACCGATGTGGACAAGCCGCGTAACCTGGCCAAATCGGTGACGGTGGAGTAAGTGCGGGACTAGTCTTCAGGCCTCATCAGGCCGAAGTCAGGCTTTATACCGTAACGCAGCCCACATGCGCCACCTTCGTGGCCATGTGGGCTGTTCATACTGAACTACCTCGATTTCCGGCGCATTCGACGTGTAACCGGCAAACAGAACTTGCAAGCGATAGCGCGCGGGCCGCAGTGGCAGCCTGACGTAATCGCGCACATTGAAACTGAAAAAATTGCGCATGGCCTGGGGCGAAGCAGGATCGACCGGATCGGCGCGCACTTGCGGAACAAGCGGTTCGCCCCCCTGCCGGAACATGTCTGCGCGGGATTCTTCCCCGGACTCCAGATCGGTGAACACCAGCACCTTGGGCCCTGGATGGCGGTAGGTGTCGCTGACGTTGACAAGATAAAAGCCGCGGACAGGGATGTCGAAGCGGGCATGAGGTTCCGTCCCGTCCGGCAGGACCAGCCGCGCCGGTGGCCGCACGATGACCCCACGCCATGAAACGCCCGGTTCCGGTGGCGACCCGTGCGACGCTTCGCCCGTCTCCTGCGTCGCCCGCCCAGGCAAGCCATCCTTGCTCGTGGTTCCCGCTTGCTTCATGACCGTTTTCCCAGAAAAGATCTGGCGTCAGGACAGGGCGGCGCTCCAGTCAGGACCGGCCCCTCACGCCGCCACCGCCAGCAGCTCCAGCCGCAATTCCGACATGCCCGCCGGAACATAAATCGAGATCGACTGCGCCTTGAGCATGCGCTCGTACATCGGCCCCTTCGCTTCCAGCACGAAGTAGCAGGTTTCGGGCCGCACCGGCACCGCGGGCGGCAGCTGCGGCGCATACTGCAGGCGCACCCCGGGCAGCGCCGACAGCACGAATTTCTCGACGTCGTCCGGCGCCCCCACCTTGAAGCGCAGCGGCACCAGCTCCACCAGTTCCAGCGCCGGCAGCGCGGCCGAGACCGCAATATAGAAGGTGGTGCGCTCGTCGATCTTGCCGGAGTCGAGCGCGCCGATATGGTAGGAAGGCCGCACTTCGTTGAGCGCGATGGCGAAGTACTTGGACGAGATCACGGTGTCGAGCAGTTCACGGATGATGGCGTGCAGCTTGCCGAACGCCGGTCCCGGGTCGCCATGCTGGTAGGGCGGCAGGTCGCCCAGGCTCCAGCTTTTCGAATACGTCATCAGCCCGCCCGCCAGGGTGAGCAGCTGCTGGTACAGGCGTTCCGGATGCAGGGACGGATGGTGGAAATAGTGGATCAAGCCGGCATAGGCCGAACTGGCCGTGTGCAGCAGCCAGAACGAAGCCATGTCGCCGGAGCGGAATTCCACCACGTTGCGGCTCGGCTCGCGCTGGTGGCCATACAGCGCCGCCGTCTTGGCCTGCAGCGCGTCGAGCAGGCGCCGCAGCTGCTGGAACAGCACCGGCACCGCCCCCACCGACAGCATCGGCGGCAGGAAGCCATCGTCCAGCTCGAAGCCGGTCGAGGCGCGCCGCAGCCGCAGCAGCGGAAAGTTGACATAGGCGTCGCGCGGCTCGGCCTCCGACACCAGGCGCACCGCCTTGTTCAGGTAGGCCAGCTGCACCGGTGCAGCTTCCGTATACAGGTCGGGCGTGTCCTGGTTGGCCTGCACGAAGCGCGCCATGCTGCTGGCCTGGCCGGGCGGCGCGAAATTGCTGTGGTAGGGCTTCATGCCGGGCAGGGCGATGTGATAGGTGATGCTTTGCTGCGAAGGCGGCAGCAGGCTCAGGTCCACCGGTTCCGGCAGCGCGTCGACTTCCGGCGCCTCGACCAGTTCCCCGTCCTGGAAGCGCACCGCCAGCGCCAGCAGCCGCAGCATGCCGCTGGCCAGCGCCTCGCGGTCGACCTGCAGGGTCTCGACACCCCAGGCATACGGGTGCACCGCGCGGACGCTTTTATGCAGGCGCTGCTCGTGGTAATGGTCCTGCCGCTGGAAATGCTGGGGGCGCAGTAACAGGCCTTCGCCCCAGAGAATCTTGCTGCTCATGTCTTCCTCACGTTCGGTCGAAATGGGAACAACGCTTCAGGACCATAACAATTGGAAAGGGTTGCGCATGTGAACTTGCTCAAACCTTGGCGCTGCCCGGCGTGGCAACATCGGCTTTTGTATTCGGGAAAGACGCCGATGAAGGGATACACGCCAGGCTTGTTCGACCGCCTGCTGGGCGCGCCGCAGCGCGGCGCCACCGGCGCCCCGGGCACGTCGCTGGCGCGCCAGCTGCCGCAGCGCCTGACGATCGAAGAACTGAAGGAAGCGGTGGCGCGCGACCTGGAAGCCCTGCTCAACACGCGCGCCAGCCTGGCGGAAGAAACGCTGAAGGATTTTCCCCTGTGTTCCCGCTCGCTGGTGGCGTATGGCTTGCGCGATTTCGCCGACCGCTGCCTGTCCAGCCCGCTCGAGCGCGCCGCGATCTGCGCCAGCATCGAGAAGACCATCGCCAGCCACGAGCCGCGCCTGCGCAAGGCCAGCGCCAGTTTCGTCCAGGGCCGCGGCGCGGTGAACCGCCTGAACTTCTCGATCACGGCCCTGCTGGTGGCCAGCATGTCGGAAGAGCCGGTCAGCTTCGATGCCGTGCTGACGCCCTCGAACCTGCAGTACAGCGTCAGCCGTGCCGGCAAGGGGCCGCGTCCGGTGCCGGCGGGAGGGTGAGCATGGAACAGATGCTGCCGTACTACGAAAGCGAGCTGGCCTACCTGCGGCGCAGCCTGCGCGAATTCGCCGAACGCTATCCGCGCATCGCCGGCCGCCTGCTGCTGGCCGGCGAGACCTGCGAAGACCCGCACACCGAGCGCATGATCGAGGCCTTCGCGCTGCTCAATGCGCGCATCGCCAAGCGCCTCGACGACGACTATCCGGAATTCACCGAGGCCCTGTTCGAAGTGCTGTATCCGCATTACCTGCGGCCCTTCCCTTCGTGCTCGATCGCGCGCATCGGTGCCGATGGCGAGTCCGGCCAGGACGGCGCCGGCGCGGTCGCCCGCGGCACCCTGCTGAATACGCGCCCGGTCCGCGGCGCGGCCTGCAGCTTTCGCACCGTGTATCCGGTGGCGGCGGCGCCGCTGGCGCTGGCCGGCGCCGGTTTTTGCGCCGTGATCGACGCGCCCGAAGCCGTACGCCTGCCGGGCAACGCCAGCGCCAGCATCAGCCTGGAATTCGCCTGGAGTGCAAGCCAGGAGCGCGCAAGCCGCGCCGGCCCGGGCAGGCTGCGCCTGTTCCTCGACGGCGAACCCTCGTTCTGCGCGGCGCTGCGCGATACCCTGTTCATGCGCAGCGTCGCCGCCTATGTCGAGGCCGACCAGGGCGGGATCTGGCGCGCACTGCCGGCGATTCCCGTGCACCCGGCCGGCTTTGGCGAAGACGAAGCCCTGATCGACTTCCCGGCGCGCTCGCATGCCGCCTACCGCCTGCTGACCGAATACTTCTGCTATCCCGAGAAGTTCAACTTCATCGACATCGACCTCGATGCGCTGGCCGCGCACGCGCCGGCCGGCGCGCACAAACTGACCCTGCACCTGGCCTTGTCCGGCCCGCGCGCCGACTCGAACCTGGCGCGCATGCTCGGCGCCCTGTCCGCGAACAACCTGCTGGCGGGCTGCACGCCGGTGATCAACCTGTTCCGCCAGCGCGGCGAACCGGTGCGCGTCACGCATACCAGCGCCAGCTATCCGGTGCTGGCCGATGCGCGCCGCGCCTACGCCTACGAGGTGTATGCGATCGAGTCGCTGCACCTGGTGCGCCAGACGCCGCAGGGCGAGACGCTGGTGCGCTTTCGTCCCTTCTACGCCCTGAAGCACGCCCAGACCCCGGAGGACGCCGGCCACTACTACACGATCCGGCGCGACGAAACCCTGCGCGACACCAGTCCGGGGTACGAGACCCAGGTCGCGATCGTCGACATCGACTTCGATCCGGGCCAGGTGGAAACCGATACCCTCAACATCGAACTCACCTGCACCAACCGCGATCTGCCCGCCCTGCTCTCCTACGGCCAGGCGGGCGGCGACCTGTTCCTGGAAGGCGGTTCGAATTCGCGCACCGTGTCTTTCCTGCGCAAGCCGAGCGCCTCCTGCCGCTTCGCGCGCGGGCGCGGCGCCCACTGGCGCCTGGTCTCGCACCTGGCGCTGAACCACCTGTCGCTGGCCGAAGGCGGGGTCGATGCCTTCCGCGAGATGCTGACCCTGTACGACCTGCCGCGCTCGCCGTCCACGCAGCGCCAGATCGGCGGCATCAGGACGATCGCGCAGCGTCCCACCACCGCCTGGCTGGCCGGGAACCCGTTTACCTGCATGGTGCGCGGCGTCGAAGTACGCCTCGGCATCGACGAGGAAGCCTTCGTCGGCAGCGGCATCCACGCCTTTGCCCAGGTGATCGAACGCTTCCTGGCCCTGTACGTGCATGCCAACAGCTTCACCCAGCTGGTGATCGTGTCGGCCCATACCGGAGAAGCGCTATTGACCTGCCAGCCCCGCAGCGGCGAATTGAGCCTGCTGTAATCGAACGCCTGTTCCGCGAGCCCTACCGCTTCGAGTATTTCCAGGCGGTGCGCATGCTGGAACTGTGGCTGCGCCGGCGTGGCCAGCCGGCGCGCGGCCTGCTGCCGCGCTACCTGCGCTTCCAGAACTCGCTGTCGCTGTCCTTCCCGGCCAGCGAGCTCGAAACCATCGGGGCCGAACCGCGCGCGCTGGCCACGCAGCCGGCCCTGGCCACGGCCCTGGCCGCGGCGCTGGCGGACGGCAGCCTGAAGCAGCTACGGCTGACGCCGACCTTCATGGGCCTGCTGGGCTGCCACGGCGTGCTGCCGCTGCACTACACCGAGCGCATCGCCGAACAGCTGGCCCTCGACAAGGGAGAAGCCGAAGCCGAGGGCGCGCGCGCCTTCCTCGACTGCTTCTCGAGCCGCTCGCTGGTGCTGTTTTACGAGGCCTGGCGCAAGTACCGGCTGGCGCTGCAGTATCAGCGCGACGGCCACGATCCTTTCCTGCCCCTGCTCCTGAGCCTGGCCGGCCTGGGCAATGGCGCGCTGCGGCGGCGCCTGGTGGGCAGCGCGCAGGGCGCGGTGCTGGACGAGTCGATCGCCTACTTTGCCGCCTCGGTGCGGCACCGGCCGGTGTCGAGCGTGCAACTGGCGCGCGTGCTGTCGGAATACTTCGGCCAGCCGGTGCGCGCCGAGCAGTTCGTCGGCCGCTGGTACGACGTGCCGCCCGGCCAGCAGAGCGTGCTGGGCAGCGTCCATCCGGTGCTGGGCGCCGGCGCGCTGGCGGGCGTGCGCATCTGGCAGCGCGACCTGCGCCTGCGCCTGGTGGTGGGACCGCTGGACCGCGCCAGCTTCGACCGCTTCTTGCCCGGCGGCCTGGCGGCGCGCGCGCTGCGCAGCATGCTGGTGATGTTCACCGGCCAGACCCTCGAATACGAAGTGAACCTGGTGCTGCGGGCGGCCGACGTGCGCAATGCCTGCCTGGAAGGCGGCGCGGCGCGGCTGGGCTGGGATGCCTACCTGGCCGAGGGCGAACAGGAACACGACCGGCACGACGTGCGCTACGAGCTCCGGCTATAGGGCCGCGGGCTAGTGCTCGCCCAGCGCGCGTTCCAGGTCCACCCGCAGCATGTAGGCGGTCGGCGTCAGCCCGCGGTCGCCGGGGGTGTAGAAGATGCCGGGCAGGACGCCGTCTTCTTCCAGCTGGGGCAGCAGGTCGCCCATCAGCTCATCGAGCGCGAAGGCTTGCGGCTCGTAGCCATCCCACTCGTATTCGGCGCACAGGTCGGCGAACTCGCTGGCCGGCCACATGGCGAACACCAGGGTACCGTCGTCGGTCCTGGCCAGCGCCCAGCCGTCGCGGTACAGGCCCCAGACTTCGCCGCTGCGCGCCACCTGCTGCACGAAGCGCGTGTAGCGCTGCTGGGCGGACAGGGTGACCACGTCCGCCAGCTGCTGCGCGCCCAGCTTGATTGCCGAAAGTGTCCGCTCGCTCAAGGTATCCGCCGCCAGAATGATTGTGCCGCCAAGGATACGCCGGAACGCGGATCGGTGGCGCAGGCGCGCATGCCCTCCATTCCCACCCTGTCGCGCCGGGCTGGGGATAAGATGGCGCTTTTCCACAGCCCGCGCGATCCGATGTTTCCCGACCTGTTTTCCTTCGGCCGCATGGCCGGCCTGTTCTTCGTGACCGCCATCGCCGAGCTGCTCGGCTGCTACCTGCCGCTGCTGTGGCTGACCGGGAAGGGCAGCGCCTGGCTGCTGCTGCCGGCCGCGCTCAGCCTGGCCGTCTTCGTCTGGCTCCTGACCCTGCACCCGGCAGCCAGCGGCCGCGTGTATGCCGCCTACGGCGCGGTGTACATCGCCACGGCGCTGGCCTGGCTGTGGGTGGTCGACGGCATCAGGCCGGGCTGGACCGACTATGCCGGCGTGGCGCTGGCGCTGGCCGGTGCCGCCTGCATCGCTTTTGGGCAGCGCCAGGCTTGAGCTGGCCGGGCAGTCGGAGCAAGGAGCCAGCCTGGCCAGCCTGGCCAGCAACGCCTGCATGACGCCCGGCCGCGCCGGCCTGCTCATGCGCGTCACAGGCCAGTCATGTTGGCTTCGTACCATGCACGGACCTTCTTAACCATCCAGAGGATCCCCGTGAACAAGCCGACCGACTTCGCCCGCATCCCTGTCGACCA
This sequence comes from Massilia sp. MS-15, assembly GCF_020176695.1. Taxonomy (GTDB): domain Bacteria; phylum Pseudomonadota; class Gammaproteobacteria; order Burkholderiales; family Burkholderiaceae_D; genus Telluria; species Telluria hydrophila. The sequence goes on from NZ_JAIWIA010000034.1 coordinate 43,748, forward strand.
CGACGACATCGATACGAACGTCTCGTCGAACGAACATTTCAGTACCGTGCTGGAAGCCCGCCTGAGCCGCCGCAGCCTGCTGCGCGGTGGCGCCGCCGGCGCCGCTTCCGCCCTGCTCGGCGCCATCGGCCTGAGCGGCTGCGGCGGCTCGGACGGCGCCAGCGCGCCGGCCGGACCCGTCGCGAACATACCGCCGGCCGACAGGCTGCTTGGCTTCAGCGCCGTCTCCAAGAGCCTGGCGGATACGGTGCTGGTCCCGGCCGGCTAGACCGCATCGGTCCTGTATGCGCTGGGCGACCCGCTCACCGCCACCACCCCCGCCTACAGGAACGACGGTACCGATACCGACATGGAAAACCGCGCCGGCGACCACCACGACGGCATGGAATTCTTCCCGCTCTCGAGCACCGGCAGCGCGTCCACCACGGCCAACGACCGCGGCCTGCTGGCGATGAACCACGAAGCCACCACCGACGAGAAGCTGTCCTCGTTCTTCGTGCACGCCAACGGCGGCACCATGAGCCTGCCCCGTCCGGCCGCCGAGGTGGACAAGGAAATGGCGCTGCATGGCCTGTCCGTGGTCGAGGTGCGCCGGAACGGCGGCAAGTGGGAATACCTGAAGGACTCCGGCTTCAACCGCCGTGTCCACCAGCAGACCGATGTCGAGCTCTCGGGTCCGGTGCGCGGCAATGCGCTGGTGATCACCAGATATTCGACCGGCGGCACCAGGATCCGCGGCACCCTGAACAACTGCGGCACCGGCAAGACCCCGTGGAACACCTACCTGTCGGGCGAAGAGAACTGGGCGGGCTACTTCACCCGCGCCGCCACGGACGACGCCGCGCGCGGCGACAAGAGCGTGGTTTCGCTCAAGCGCTATGGCCGCGACCAGGGCGCCAGCTCGCGCCACGGCTGGGAAACTGGCGGCCGGGACGACAAATACCAGCGCTGGAACATCAGCAAGACCGGGGCGTCAAACGATGGCAGCGACGACTACCGCAACGAAATGAACGGCATGGGCTACATCGTCGAGATGGACGCCTACGACAAGACCAGGCCGATCAAGAAGCGCACCGCGCTGGGCCGCTATGCCCACGAAAGCGCCGCCTTCGGCAAGGTGGTCGTGGGCCAGCCGCTGGCCGTGTACATGGGCGACGACTCGCGCAACGAGTACATTTTCAAGTACGTGTCGAATGCCGTCTGGTCGGCCGCCGACGCCGCCCCGGCGGACCGCATCGCCACCGGCGACAAGTACCTCGACAGCGGCAGGCTGTACGTCGCGAAATTCGCCGCCGACGGCACTGGCCAGTGGATCGAGCTGTCGATCGCCAACCCCTTGATTGCTGCCTACGCCGGCTACAAGTTCGCCGACCAGGCCGACGTGCTGGTGAATGCCCGCCTGGCCGGCGACGCCGTCGGCGCGACCAGGATGGACCGTCCGGAATGGTGCTCGGTGCATCCGACCACCGGCGAGGTCTACTTCTCGCTGACCAACAACAGCAACCGCCGCGCCGAGCCGAGCGGATCGAGCCAGGCCGCACCGGACGCCGCCAACCCGCGCGCGTATACCGACATGAAGGGGACCAGCACGCAGCAGGGCAACGTGAACGGCCACATCATCCGCGTCAGGGAAGGCACGGCAGGTGCGGCCGCGACGGGCTTCACCTGGGACGTCTACCTGTTCGGCGCCGAAGCCGGCGCCGCCGCCGCCAGCGTGAACCTGTCCGGCCTCACCGCCGACCAGGACTTCTCGAGCCCGGACGGCCTGGCCTTCAGCACCGCCACCGGCATCTGCTGGATCCAGACCGACGACGGCGCGTATACCGACGTCACCAACTGCATGATGCTGGCCGGCGTGCCGGGCCAGGTGGGCGACGGCAGGAAGCTCACCCTGAACTACCCGCGCGCCAACGGCGGCACCCTGAGCGTGGACACCTATGTCGGCAAGGCCGCCACGCCCGACACGCTCAAGCGCTTCCTGGTCGGCCCGGTGGGCAGCGAGATCACCGGCATCGCCGAGACTCCGGACGGCAAGGCGTTGTTCGTGAACATCCAGCACCCGGGCGAGAATACCGCATCAAGCAACGTCGGCGACCCGGCCAGGTACACCAGCCAGTGGCCAAGCAATGCCGGCTACGGCGCCGGCAAGCGTCCGCGCTCGGCGACCATCGTCATCACCAAGAACGATGGCGGCAGGATCGGTACCTGATCGTTGACGTCGGTCCTGGCGCTCGCGCCAGGACCGCGCCCATGTCCTAGGTCATGGGCAGCAGCACTTCGCGCGCGGCCCGGATCAGGGCCGCACCCATGCGTTCGAGGCGCGGCGGCTGGATGCGCCAGGCGTGCCAGTACAGGGGCACGTCCACGTGCAGGCCGGGCGCCAGGTCCACCATGCTGCCGTCGCGCAGCATGGCTTCGCACTGCTCCAGCGGCAGCAGGCCATAGCCCATGCCCTGGCGGATCGCTCGCGCGAACGGGTCGCTGGCCGGCACATAGTGAAAAGGATACGACCCCTCCGGCAGCCCGAAGTGTTTCAGCAGGAAGGCCGACTGCAGCGAGTCCTTGCGGTCGAACACGATCACCGGCGCCCGCCGCGCGCTCTCGCGCTGGAACCCGTCGGCGAACCACTGCCTGGCGAAGCCGCACGAGGCCACCATCCGGTAGCGCATCTGGCCGAGCGGGCTCGCCGTGCAGCCGTGCATCGGCGCCGCCTCGCCCGACACGCAGGCCACCACGCGCCCCTGTTCCAGCAAGGCGAAGGTATGGCCCTGGTTGTCGAGCACGAATTCGACCAGCAGTTCTTCGCTCGCCAGGGCCGGTGCCAGCACCGGCAGCAGCCAGGTGGCCAGCGTGTCGTTGTTGACCGCCAGCGTCACGCGTACCGGGCCTTCGTCCATGCCCATCTCGGCCAGGAACTCGGACTCCAGCAGCGTGCTGCGGCGCAGGAACTGCAGCAAACGCGTGCCCGGGCCGGTCGGACGGCAGGGACGGCTGCGCACCAGCAGCGGCGTGCCGAAGTCCTGCTCCAGCGCCGAGATGCGCTGCGAGACGGCCGAGGGACTGATCGACAGCTGGGCGGCGGCCGCTTCCAGGCTGCCGGTGTCGACGGCGGCAATGAATGCAGCGCTGCGGCGGGGATCGATCTGCATTGGATCAGTTTTGCTTAAGCAAGTTTAGAAAACATGAATATATTTGAATTATCGCTGTGCGTCCGCGAGCATGGGGTCTTTCTTGGAGAAGCATCATGTTTTCGCAACAGGTTTTCCTGCAGGGGCTGGGCCTGGGCGCCAGCCTCATCATGGCCATCGGCGCGCAGAATGCGCACGTGATCCGCACCGGCGTGCGCGGCCAGTACGTGCTGGCCACGGTTGCCACCTGCATCGTCGTCGACGTGGCGCTGATCGCGCTCGGCATCACGGGGCTGGGCGTGCTGGTGGAAGCCTCGCCCACCCTGATGGCGGTGGCGCGCTACGGCGGCGCCGCCTTCCTCGTGTGGTATGGCTGGCGCTGCTTCAGAAGCAGCCTGCGAGGCGGCGCGTCGCTGGCACTGCCGGCCGAGGCGAACACCCTGACGCTGGGCCGGGCGCTGGCCACGGTCCTGGCGCTGTCGCTGCTCAATCCGCACGTCTACCTCGACACCGTGGTGCTGCTCGGCGCGGTGGGCAGCAGCCTTGGCGGCGACGCCCGTCCCTCGTTCGCGCTGGGGGCGATGACCGCATCGGTGCTGTGGTTCTCCCTGCTCGGTCTCGGCGCGCGGCGTTTTGCCTCCGTGCTCGGCCGTCCGTCGGTGTGGCGCGCGATCGAAGCCTTGACCGGCTCGCTGATGCTGGTGCTGGCCTGCCTGCTCGTGCGCGCAGCGTAAGCGCCCCGCTGTGGCTATACTCATGACTGGACTTGACCAAGGAAGCCGCCATCATGCGCCACGACCTGTTGTCGACACTGGACATCCGCTATCCCATCATCCAGGCCCCGATGGCGGGCGTCTCGACCCCGGCGCTGGCCATCGCCGTCTCGGAAGTCGGCGCACTGGGCTCGGTCGCCGTCGGCACCTCGACCGTGCAGCAGGCGCGCGCGGCGATCGGGGCTGTGCGCGAGAAGACCAGCCGGCCGTTCAACGTCAACGTGTTCACCCATCGGCCCGCGCAGGCCGACCCGGCGCGCGAGGCCGCCTGGCTGGACTGGCTGCGGCCGCACTTCGAACGATTCGGCGCCTGCCCGCCCGCCGCGCTGGGCGAGATCTACCGCAGCTTCCTGGACGACGAGCCGATGTTCGAGCTGCTGCTGGAACTGCGCCCGGCCGTGGTCAGTTTTCACTTCGGCCTGCCGCCGCAGGACAGGATCGACGCGCTGAAGGCGGCCGGCATCGTGCTGTTTACCACCGCGACCTCGCTCGACGAAGCGCTGAGGATCGAGGCGGCCGGCATCGACGCCATCGTCGCCCAGGGCATCGAGGCCGGCGGACACCGCGGCATGTTCGACCCCGCCGCGCCCGATCCCGCGCTTCCCGCCTTCGCGCTGCTGGAACAGTTGCGCGGCAAGGTGTCGCTGCCGCTGATCGCCGCCGGCGGCATCATGCATGGTGCACACATCCGTAGCGCGCTCCACCACGGCGCCAGCGCGGTCCAGATGGGCAGCGCCTTCATCGCCTGCCCGGAGTCGATGGCCACGGCGCACCACCGCGCGCTGATCGCCCGCGGCGCGGCGCTGCGCACCGAGCTCACCGCCGCCATCTCGGGCCGGCCGGCACGCGGCATCGTCAACAGGATGTTCACCGAGGTCGGCGCGGCCGGCCATCCGCCGCTGCCGGACTACCCGATCGCCTACGACGCCGCCAAGGCCCTGCATGCGGCGGCCTGCGCGGAGGGCAGCCAGGATTACTCGGTCAACTGGGGCGGCACCAATGTGGGCCAGGCACGCGCCATGCCGGCGGGTGAACTGGTGGCCATGCTGGCGGACGAGATGAACGCAGCGGCCTAGAGGGCGCGCGCCAATGGGCGGCAGCGCTCTTCAGCCGCATTGTTCCGTACCGGGCCGCCCAGGAAACGGGCGCCCCGATCAACACTTACCGGAGATTCAACATGAAAGCAGTGGTGTATACCCAGCACGGCCTGCCCATCGCCGACCCCCGTTCGCTGCAGGAGACCGAATTGCCGATGCCGCTGGCCGGCCCTCACGACCTGCTGGTCGAAGTGCGCGCCGTCTCGGTCAATCCGGTGGACACCAAGATCCGCCTCGGTGTGCCAGTCACCGAACCGCGCGTGCTCGGCTGGGATGCGAGCGGCATCGTGCGCGCGGTCGGCAGCAATGTCAGCCTGTTCAAGGAAGGCGACGAAGTGTTCTATGCCGGTTCGCTGCTGCGCCCCGGTGCGAACAGCGAATTCCACGCAGTCGACGAGCGCATCGTCGGCCATAAACCCGCCACGCTCGACTTCGCCCAGTCGGCCGCCCTGCCCCTGACCGCGATCACGGCCTGGGAACTGCTGTTCGACCGGCTCCGGATCGCCGAAGGCGGCGGCAGCGGCAAGTCGCTGCTGGTGATCGGCGCGGCCGGCGGCGTCGGCTCGATCCTGCTCCAGCTGGCACGCAAGCTCACCGCCCTGACCGTGATCGGCACCGCCTCGCGCGAGGCAACGCGCAACTGGGTGCGCGAACTGGGCGCCCACCACGTCATCGACCACACGCAGCCGCTGCGCGCGCAGCTCGAAGCGCTTGGTTTTCCGGCGGTGGACATCGTCATCAGCCTGACCCATACCGAACAGCACTATGACGCCATTGTCGACGTGCTGGCGCCGCAGGGCCAGTTCGCCCTGATCGACGACCCGGCCACGCTCGATGCCGTGCCGCTCAAGCGCAAGTCGATCTCGCTGCATTGGGAACTGATGTTCACGCGCTCGATGTTCGAGACGCCCGACATGATCAAGCAGCACAAGCTGCTGAACCTGGTCGCGCAGATGGTCGACGAAGGCAGCCTGCGCACCACCCTGGGCGAGCACTTCGGCAGCATCTCGGCCGAGAACCTGCGCCGCGCGCATGCGCTGATCGAGAGCGGCCGCGCGGTCGGCAAGATCGTGCTCGAACATGCTTGATTTTTACCGGCAGCCCCGCGCGAGCGGCCTGGCCAGCGTGGTGCTGGCCAGTTTCGGCTGCCGTTCGTCCTGCTAGGGGCAGGGAAGCATCTTTTCCATGAACACCGACGCCAGCGCGACGCCACTACGGTGCGGATAGGTGTCGCGCCGCAGCGCCACATAGCCGGCGCGCTCGTAGAACGGCAAGGCGTTGAGCGAGGCCGACAGGAACAGGCGGCGCAGGCCGTGTTGCGCCGCCATGGCATCGAGCGCCGCCAGCAGCCGGCGCCCAATGCCGCGTCCCCCGTGCGCGGGGTCGACGAAGGCGGCGTCCAGCTCGCCCGTGCCCAGGTCCAGGATCGCATAGCCGAGCATCTTGCCATCCTCTTCCACCAGCAGGCCGCCGCCTGCCGCCAGCAGGGCCGCCATCCGGTCGGGAGGGCCGGCGGCGCACCAGGCGTCGAGGATGTCCGGGGCATAGTGCGAGGCGCAGCCGATGCGGATGGCACGGGTACGCAGGGCCCACAGGGCGGGGATGTCGGCAGCGAAGGCCTGGCGCTGGATCGGCATGGGAGTCGGGCAGGAGAAAAGCCCCAGCTTATCCGCCTGCCGTGCGCGCGTCCATGCCGCGCCGGCGGGATAATCGTGCGCAGGCCGATTCCTTGGAGACAGGCATGCAGCGACGACGCTTTCTGGCCACCAGTGCCGCCCTGGCGGCCAGCCCCCTGGCGCTGGGCGACGAGGCGCTGTGGCAGGGCCTGCGCGCTGGCGGCTACGTGCTGCTGGTCCGCCACGCGGCCACCGATCCCGGCATTGGCGATCCGTCCGGTTTCCGGCTTGGCGTGTGCGGTACCCAGCGCAACCTGTCGGAAGCGGGCCGGCGCCAGGCCCGCGCGCTCGGCGCGGCCTTGCGCAGCCGCGGCGTTCCCACCGGACCTGTGTTGTCGAGCCGCTGGTGCCGCTGCCTCGACACCGCCCGTCTCGCTTTCGGCCGGGTGGAACCGGCCCCGATGCTCGATTCCATGTTCCGCGACAGCCACGCCGCTGTGCGTGCCAAGCAGGGCGAGGTACTGGCCCGGGTCGGCCGGCATCGCGAGCGCTCCAACCTGGTGCTGGTGACGCACGACGTCAACATCCGCGCCCTGGCCGGAGAATACGTGGCCCCCGGCGGGATCGTGGTGGCGCGGCCCGGCCCCGGCCGGCTCGACGTGGTGGGCCAGCTGCCGGTTTCCGGCGATTGACGCGGCAGGGCGCAGGCGTAGAATCGGGCTGCCCTTTCCTTGCATGGAGGCTCCCATGAAACGCGTGCTTGTTCCTGCTGCACTGTCTGCTGCCCTGCTGGCCACTTCCGCTCTTGCCCACCATGGCTGGAGCGAATACGACGCCGACAAACCGCTCACCCTGTCCGGCACCATCGCCGAATCGGGCTACCTGCAGCCGCACGGCTTCGTGCGCCTGAAGACGGCCGACAAGACCTGGCTGGTGGTGCTGGCGCCGCCCGGACGCATGGAAAACCGCGGCCTGCCGAAGGCCCGGCTGGCGGCCGGGGGCAATGCCACGGTGGTCGGCTATCCGCACCGCAGCAAGCCGGACGAGCTGCGCGCCGAACGCATTACCATCCAGGACCAGACCACGGAGCTGCGCTGATGCCGCTGCAGGACGCGGCCAGCGTTGCCGCGTCCCTGCCCCTGGCCCGCGCCTTGCGCGAGCACGCCTGGCTGTATCCGGCCGTCGAGACGCTGCATATCCTCGGCTTCGTGGTGCTGGTGGGCGCGGTCGCGATGTTCGACCTGCGCGTGCTCGGCTTCGGACGCCAGCTGCCGGTCAGGGCGCTGGCGCGCCACCTGCTGCCCTGGTCGGCCGGCAGCATGCTCCTGGTGCTGCCCACCGGCCTGCTGCTGTTCCTGGCCGATCCGCCGGCGCTGCTTGCTAACCGCATCTTCCTGCTCAAGCTGGGACTGATCCTGGCGGCCGGCCTGAATGCGCTGGCCTTCCATGCCGGCCCGTATCGCCGGGCCGATGCCTGGCCGCGGCGGGCGCCGGTACGCGCCCTGCTGCACGCCCTGCTCTCGCTCGGCCTGTGGATCGCCGTGATCGCTTGCGGACGGCTGCTGGCATACTTCTAGCGCTTGCACTATGCTTGGCGGACCATGTGCGTCAACTACCACTCTCCCACCCGCGAACAGTTCGGCACCCTCGGCGCCTTCAGCGAGCTGCCGGCCGACTGGCGCTGGCCCGACGAAGTCTGGAAGGACTACAGCGCGCCGATCATCCGCCGCGGCAGCGACGGCAGCCCGTCGGCCTGCCTGGCCAGCTACGGCATGGTGCCGCGGCGCCACATCCCGCCCGGCGTGAAGCCCTTCGACACCATGAATGCCCGCGCCGAATCGCTGGGCGAGCGCCGCTCCTTCGCGCCGGCCTGGCGCCGCCTGCAGCTGTGCGCGGTGCCGATGGCCTGGTTCTACGAGCCCTGCTACGAAAGCGGACGCGCCGTGCGCCACGCGATCGGCATGCATGACGACAGCCCGTTCATGGTGGCCGGGTTGTGGCGCGAGTGGACGGAAACCGATGGCGGCGTCGCCTCCTCGTTCACCCAGATCACGATCAACGCGGACCAGCACCCGCTGATGGCGCGCATGCACAAGCCGGGGGACGAGAAGCGCTCGCTGGTCGTGATCGGGCCGGAAGAGCTGGACGACTGGCTGGCCTGCCGCGACGTGGAGACGGCGCGTAGCTTCCTGCGCCATTATCCGGCGCAGCGGATGAAGACCTGGGCTGCGCCGCAAACGGTGCACAAGGCGGCCGAGTCCTCGCCGAACCTGTCGCTGTTCTAGCCAGGCATGCCATGCCTGGCCGGTGATCGTGCTACAGTTTCCCTCATGCTGAAACCCATTGCCACCCTCGCCCTCGCTGCCGCTGCCGTTCCTGCCATCGCCACCGCCCAGGCGACGGTGCCGGTCTACGGCTTCGTGGTCAAGAACAGCTATCCGCACGACCCGAAGGCCTTCACCCAGGGCCTGTTCTTCCGCGATGGCCATCTGTACGAGACGACCGGCCGCAACGGCAGCTCGTGGCTGCGCAAGCTGGACCTGGCGAGCGGCAAGGTGCTGCAGCAGAAGGACATGCCGGCCGAGGTCTTCGGCGAAGGATCGACCCCGGTCGGCGGCGACATCCTCGCCCTCACCTGGACCTCGCAGACCGGCTACGTGTACGACCTGAAAACCTTCAGGCTCAAGCGCAGCTTCAGGTATGTCGGCGAAGGCTGGGGCCTGGCCAGCGATGCGAAGCAGGTCTACATGAGCGATGGCAGTTCCTTCATCCGCATCCTGGAACCGAAGACGCTGAAGGAAGTACGGCGTATCCAGGTGACCCATGCGGGCCGTCCGATCGCGCAGCTGAACGAACTCGAGATGGTCGAGGGCGAACTGTTCTCGAACGTATGGGGGTCGGACCTGATCATCCGGATCGACCCGGCATCGGGCAAGGTCAAGGGCGTGATCAACCTCGAGGGCCTGCTGCCGGCCGCCCAGCGCGGCACCCTCGATCCGGACGCGGTCCTGAACGGCATCGCCTGGGACAGCAAGGGCAAGCGCCTATTCGTCACCGGCAAGCTCTGGCCCAGGTTGTACGAGATCGAACTGGTGCCGCAGCAGCGTTGAGCGGCCCGCTCAGTTGTCCTGGCTGGTCACGTCGATCACCACCTTGCCGAAGTGCGAGCCCGATTCCATGTAGCGGTAGGCCTGCTGGGCCTGTGCGAACGGGAACACGCGGTCGATCACCGGCTTCAGGCCGCTGACGTCGGCAAAGCGCATCAGCGCTTCCAGCATGGCGCGGCTGCCCACGAAAATGCCGACCATGCGCTTGGCGCTGGACAGCAGCGAGGCCGGATTGACCTCGCCGCCGAAGCCGCTGACGCCGCCGATGATCGCCACCGTGCCGCCCATCGCCGCCGCCGCCACCGAGCGGTTGACCGTGCCCTTTCCGCCGACTTCGAGCACCACGTCCGCGCCGCGGCCCTGGGTCAGGGCCAGCACGTCCTCGTGCCATTCGGGGGTGGCCTGGTAGTTGATGGTGTGGTGGGCACCGAGGTCGCGGGCGCGCCGCAGCTTGTCTTCGCTCGAGGAGGTGATGATGGTGCGCAGGCCGGCGGCCCTGGCCAGCTGCAGGCCGAGCACCGAGACGCCGCCGGTCCCGAGCAGCAGCACGGTGTCGCCCGGCTTGGTCCCATTGCTGGAGACGAACAGCGCATTCCATGCGGTGACCCCGGCGCAAGGCAGCGTGGCGGCTTCGATGAAGCTCAGCGAGGCGGGAATCCTGGCCAGCGCATCCTCGTGCAGCACCACTTCCTCGGCCAGCATGCCGTCGATGTCGCCACCCAGCGCATGGCGGATTTTTTCCGGTGAAGTGCGCCCGTCCTGCCAGTAGGGGAAAAAGGAAGCGGCCACGCGGTCGCCGACCTGCACGCGCGTGACGCCCGGCCCGGTTTCCAGCACGTCGCCGGCGCCGTCCGAGCAGGGGATGATCGGATCGTCCACGTTGACGAGGTAGTTGCCGCTGGCGACCATCAGGTCGCGGTAGTTCAGCGACACCGCATGCACGCGGATGCGCACCTCGCCGTGGCCGAGCTGGCGGTCGGGGTAGTCGATGCACCGCAGGGCGTCGATGTTTGCGCCGGGAAGAATCTGGTAGGCCTTCATGGGGTTCTCCTGGAGTGAGAGGTCACACCGGCTTGGCGACCATCAGCCAGAAGATCGCCACGAAGGCGACAAAGGCCGGTATGCCGAGCGTGACCCAGATACGGAAGTAACGCCAGTACTGCGGCGTGAGTCCGGTACCCGTGTGCGCCGCGTGCCGGGCGATGTCGCGCATGCGGATCTGCAGCCACACCACCGGCAGCCAGCAGGCGCCGGCCAGCACGTACAGGGCAATCGACCACATGATCCATTTGCTGTGCAGCGGGTAGCCCGCCAGGTGGATCATGTAGAAGCCGGTGAGCGGCTGGGCGATGGCGGTCGTCGCCGTGAACAGCCAGTCGGCCACCACCACGTTCCTGGCGACCACGGCGATCGCACGCACGTCGCGGCTGAGGTTGGCGAACAGCATGTACCAGGCCGAGCCGATGCCGGTGCCGAACAGGAAGGTGGAGGACAGGATGTGCAGCCACTTGACGACGACGTAGTCCATCAGTGTTCCTCCAGTTCGTACAGCAGCCAGATGGCGGCCAGCATGGGCAGGTTCTTGGTGAGCGGTCCGTACGGGTGGAGCAGGAATTCCGGCAGCCTGATTGCGATGACGACGGTATAGAAGCCGATCAGCCCCAGCTGCGCCAGCCATAGCCTGCGGCGCCGGCCGAGGAACAGGGTTCCGAGGCCGAGCAGCAGGTCGCAGCTGGCGGCGCCGTACAGCATCAGCGGCTGCAGCGCGGGCGGAATGCCGGTGCGCCCCAGCAGCGCGTAGCTGTCCTGGACCGGATACAGGCCGAAGGACACGATCGCAGTGAGGATCCACACCGCCGCGATCGACAGGCGCAGGACGGGCAGCAGCCAGCCCAGCCTGGCGCGGCTGCGCTCGGCGCCGGGGCTGGCGATGAACTCGCCTACCTCCCGCGGCGCATGGCCGATCAGCCGTGTCGTCATGGCCGGGTCGGCCGCATTGCCGCGCTCCAGCATGCGCAGCGCGTCCTCGTCGAGCAGGCCGCCCGGCAGCAGGGGCGCGCAGCGCGCCAGCCCGCGCGCCACGCTGCCCGGCAGCGCCAGGACGCGCTGGCGCCCCATGCCCATCGCCGTGCGCAGGGCCTGCAGGTAGTCGGTGAAGGGCATCGCGCGCGGGCCGACCAGCGGCACCCTCAGCGCGGTGCCGGCGCCGGAAGGCAGCGGCAGCCGGTGCCGCAGCAGGCCGAGGATGGCCGCCACCAGGTCGTCGATGTGGATCGGCTGCACCAGCTGCGGCGCGCTGCCCAGGCGCAGTCCCAGCGGCATGCTGGCCAGGGTCCGGAACGCCTTGCTGCTCGCGCCTTCCGGCCCGTACACCAGCGAGGGCTGCACGATGTAGGCGCGCAGCGGCAGCATGGCCAGGTAGTCGTCGGCCGCCTTCTTCGACAGGTGGTAGCGGGTATCGGCGCCCTCGTCCGCGCCCAGCGCCGACAGCTGGATCACCATCTGCACCTCGTGCGATTCGGCGCAGGCGGCGAACAGCGCGCGCGGGGCCTCGGTGTGCAGGCGGGCGAAGGTCTGCGCGCCCGATTCACGGAAGATGCCGACCGTGTTGATCACCACGTCGATGTCCCTGATGCGCGCCAGCCAGGCGGATTTGCCGGTATCTTGGGCGAAGTCGGCATGGATGAATGCGAGGCGGGGATCGCTGCTGGTCCGGGTCCGGCGCACCGCGCACGCCACATGGTGGCCTTCGGCCAGCAGGGCTTGCAGCAGGTGGCTGCCGATGAAGCCGCTGGCGCCCGTCAGCAGGATGCGCATCCATGCTTCCTTTCACGTACGCTGCCCATCAAGAGGTTTCTCCATGGAGAACTGGAACACTGCACTACAGCGCGGCCTCGTCTCCGGCGCCGCCTCCAGCATCCTGTCCACGGTCGCGCTGGCGGCGCTGGGCAAGAAGGAGGTCGGCAGCGCCTATGCGCCCACCAATGCGGTCAGCCACTGGATCCATGGCGACAAGGCGGCGCGCCACAGCGGTCCGTCGCTGCGCTACACCGTCCCGGGCTACCTGATCCACCACGCCAGCGCCACCTTCTGGTCGGTGCTGTTCGAGCGCTTCGCGGGCCGCTACCTGGACCGCACGACCCCGGCCGGCTACCTGAGCGCGGCGGCGGCCACCTCGGCCTTCGCCTGCTTCGCCGACTACAAGCTCACGCCCAGGCGCCTGCAGCCGGGCTATGAAAAGCACCTGTCGAAACCATCGCTGGCGATCGTGTATGCCGGCTTCGCACTGGGACTGGCGGCAGGGGCCGCGCTGAGCCGCCGCCGCTAGTCTAGTGCAGGCGGAAAAAACGTGACGCCATGCGTGCATGGCGTCGGGGACGAATGGAAGAAGGATGGCACCGGCCCGGGCGGCCGCTCAGTGCGCTTTCTTGCCGCGCAGGCGCTGCACCAGCGTCACCACCGCCAGCACCAGGCCGCCCACCACCACGCCGGCCAGCGCATCGACCACGGTCGGGGTGATCGCCGCCAGCACCCCGCCGATGCCGGGCACGCCGGCGGTCATGTGCGCCGCTTCCTCGGCAAAGTGGTGCAGCGGTTCCCAGGCATGGGCGATGATGCCGCCGCCGACCATGAACATGGCCGCGGTGCCCACCACCGACAGGAATTTCATCAGGCGCGGCGCGGTGGCCAGCAGCAGCCTGCCGGTGCCGCGCGCCAGGCCGCCGGCCTTGCGGCTCAGGGACAGGCCGGCGTCGTCCATCTTGACGATGCCGGCGACCAGGCCATACACGCCGATGGTCATCAAGAGCGCGATCGCCACCAGCACCATTACCTGCTGGCTGAAGGGAGCGTTTTCCACGGTGCCGAGCGCGATCACGATGATTTCCGCCGACAGGATGAAGTCAGTGCGCACCGCGCCCTTGATCTTGTCCTTTTCCAGCGCGCACATATCGGTGTCGGTCGCCGCCAGGTGGGCGACGTGCTCGGCCTTGTGCTGGGCATCTTCTTCCTTGCTGTGCAGGAATTTATGCGCGAGCTTCTCGAATCCCTCGTAGCACAGGAAGGCGCCGCCGATCACCAGCAGCGGCGTGATCAGCCAAGGCACGAAGGCCGAGATGGCCAGCGCGGCCGGCACCAGGATCGCCTTGTTCTTGAACGAACCCTTGGCCACCGCCCACACTACCGGCAGTTCGCGGTCGGCATTGACCCCGGTCACCTGCTGGGCGTTGAGCGCCAGGTCGTCGCCCAGTACCCCGGCGGTTTTCTTGACCGCCACCTTGCTCATGACCGAAACGTCGTCGAGGACGCTGGCGATATCGTCCAGTAATGCCAGCAAACTACCTGCAGCCATTGTTCATGCTCCAATCATGTCAAGATGTCCACATCTTACCTGAGGCTGGAAAGCCAGTCACACGGTTCAGCGCGACTTTTTGCATTCCAGTCGCGCAAAACTGCATCTCGTCGCTTTTGCCAGGCATCCCATCCTGCACATACGTATAGTGCGAGGCTGTTGGCTGCGGTACTGCAGCCTCGCCACCGAAGGAGATGCCATGAATACCGAATCGACCCTGCAAGCCATTCCGGTTGCGGCACCTGCGCGCCGCGCCCGCCCGCCGAAACGCAAGACCCGTATCACGATCTACCTCGACGACGAAGTGCTGAGCGAATTCCGCAACCTGTCGGAGCGCTGCGGTACCGGCTACCAGACCCTGATCAACGCCGCCCTGCGCCACCGCCTGGCGGTGCCCGGCGCCGAAACCAGCCTGGCCTGACGCCGCCAACGGCGCGCCTGTGGCACGCCTGCCTGCACCTCCGGGTAGCGAGATTACATAGAGCAATAATTATGCTAATCTTCCTCCTCTTTTAACCCCGGAGGGACTTATGAAAAAAGGCGAACTGATCGCGGAATTCGCGAAGCGCACCGAGATGTCGGGCGCGGCTGCCAACACCGCCGTCAACACGATCATCGAGATCATCACCGAGCGCCTGAAAAAGGGCGACACGGTCGGCATCACCGGCTTCGGCACCTTCTCGGTCACCAAACGCGCAGCGCGCAAGGGCCGCAACCCGGCAACCGGCGATGTGATCAAGATCGCTGCCTCGAAGAGCCCACGCTTCGCTGCCGGCGCCACCCTGAAGGCCGCCGTCAATCCGAAGAAGAAGTAAGCGCTTCCCCAGGCCCCGCGCCGCGCTCCGGTCTGCCGGACGCGCGCGCTGGCCCGTTCTACGCTATCTTCTCCAGCCGCACTCTCACGCTCCCCTCCTCTTCCTTTCCCCTTTCTCGCCGCAGCATGAGCTTCACCACCTGGATTGCTTTCGTCATCGCCGGTTCGCTGATCGCCATTTCGCCCGGCTCCGGCGCTGTGCTGTCGATGTCGCACGGCCTGGCCTATGGCCTCAGGAAGGCCAGCGCCACCGTGCTGGGGCTGCAGTTCGGCCTGATCCTGGTGCTGGTGATCGCGGGGGCCGGCGTCGGTTCGCTGCTGCTGGCTTCCGCGCTGGCCTTCACCATCGTCAAGACCATCGGCGCGCTGTACCTGATCTACCTCGGCATCGCCCAATGGCGTGCAAAGATCGAAGCGGCGCCCGGCGCCGGCGCGCTGGCGGCCGGCCTGCCCGCGCACCCGGGCTTCGGCAAGCGCGTGATGACCGGCTTCCTCACCAATGCCACCAACCCGAAGGGCATCATCTTCATGGTCGCGGTGCTGCCGCAGTTCATCGCCAAGGAAGCGCCGCTGCTGCCGCAGCTGGCGATCCTGGGCGTGACCATGGTGACCATCGACTCGCTGGTCATGCACGGCTATGCCGCCCTGGCCTCCTCGATGCAGCGCTTCTTCCGCGACGTGCGCGCCGTGAAGATCCAGAACCGCGTGTTCGGCGCCGTGCTGGTGCTGATGGGTTCCCTGCTGTTCCTGGTCGAGCCGGGCCGCCGCGCCTGACGCGGGCCTGCGCGGTTATCGCGCAGTCACCGGCGCAGTCACCCGTGTAGCGCGCCGTGTAACTGTCACTCGGCAGTTGAAACTTTCTGTAATTTGCGTGGTCCGGCAGCCCGGCCTGCGTTGTAATCAGCGTGCCGTCCCTCGTCCCTCTCTTGCGGAGCCTTCCATGAACAAGCGATTCGCCCACACCGCCGTGATGCTCGCGCTCGCGGCCCTCTCCACTGCCGCGCTGGCGCAGGATGCGTTCGACAGCGAGCCGCCCGGCCGGGTGGGGCGTGTCGCGCTCGCCCAGGGCAAGGTCAGCATCAGCGGCGGCGGCGACAGCGCCACCGACGCCCTGGTGAACTGGCCGGTCACCAGCCGCAACCTGATCACCACCGCGCCCGGCGGACGCACCGAAGTGCGGGTTGGCTCGACCGCGATCCGCGTCGACGGCGACAGCTCGCTGGAAGTGACGGAACTCGACGACGACAGCCTGCGCCTGCGCCTGCACTACGGCAGCGCCAGCATCCGCATCCTGAGTGACGAGGTGCTGCCCGAATTCGAGCTGAGCACGCCGCAGGGCCGGGTGCGCATGCTCAGGCCCGGCCGCCTGCGGGTGGATGCCGAGCGCGTGGCCGACACCAGCGTGGTCAGCGTGTTCGACGGCGAAGCCCGGGTCGAGGGCGGCGGCGCCAGCCTGACGATCCGCGCCGGCCGCAGCGCGGAACTGCGCGACGACGACGTCCGTACCCTGCAGGCACAGCGCGACGGCTTCGACGACTGGGCGCTGGAGCGCGACCGCGCGCTCGACGGCGCCCGTTCGGCGCGCTACGTCGGCACCGAGATGACCGGCTACGAGGAACTCGACCGCTACGGCAGCTGGCAGGACGATCTCGAATACGGTCCGCTGTGGATCCCGTCGGTGGCCACGAGCTGGGTGCCCTACCGCGACGGCCGCTGGAGCTGGATTTCGCCCTGGGGCTGGACCTGGGTCGACAACGCGCCCTGGGGCTATGCACCCTTCCACTACGGGCGCTGGGTGCAGGTCAGGAACCGCTGGGCCTGGGCGCCGGGCCGGGTCGAGCGCCGTCCGATGTGGGCGCCGGCGCTGGTCGGCTGGGTCGGCGGTAGCGGCTGGAGCGTCAACTTCCACCAGCACGGCACGCGGCCGGCCACCGGCTGGTATCCGCTCGGCCCGCGCGACCATTACGTCCCGCACTACCGCCTGTCGGACGAGCGCCTGCGCCGCCTGAATAGCTGGAGCTGGCGCGAGGGGCGCGGGCGCCGTGACCGCGACGGCGACGGGCGGCCGGATTACCGCAACCGGGGATTGACCGTGGTGCCGCAGGCGCATTTCGGCCAGCGCGGTTCGGTGGTGGTGCCGAACGCGCCGCGTGCGACGCCGTCGCAGGCGCTGCCGGCCACGCCGGGCACCGCTCCGGGCGCGCCGCAGGGCTGGCGCGAACGCGCCAATCCGCGGCCGATCGCCGACCGCGACCGCGACGGCATCCCCGACCGCGTCGACCGTGACCGCGATGGCGACGGCATCCCGAACCGGGTCGACAGCCGCGACGACGCGCGCGCCAATGCCCCCGTCCGCACCCGGGACGATCGCGATGGCGATGGCATCCGCAACCGCTTCGACCGTGATCGCGACGGCGACGGCATCCCGAACCGGGTCGACAGCCGCGACGACGCGCGCGCCAATGCCCCCGTCCGCACCCGGGGCGACCGCGATGCCGATGGCATCCGCAACCGTTTCGACCGTGATCGCGAAGGCGACGGCATCCCGAACCGGGTCGACAGCCGCGACGACGCGCGCGCCAATGCCCCCGTCCGCACCCGGGGCGACCGCGATGCCGATGGCATCCGCAACCGTTTCGACCGTGATCGCGATGGCGACGGCATCCCGAACGTGGCGGAGCGCCACGACGGTGCGCGCAATAACCAGTGGCGCGAACGCGGGCGTGACGAACGCGCGGCGCGTGGCGAGCGTCCGTCGGTAGTGGCAGCGCCGGTCCAGCCTCCTGTGGTGACGCCACCAGCTGCGCTGCCCACGCCTGTCGTGACGCCGCCGGCCCAGCCGCGGCCAGAGCCGGGCCAGCCGGGCGTCGGCTTCCAGGGCGAGCGCGGCATGCGTGGTGACCGGGGTGACCGGGGTGAGCGGGCAGACCGGGCAGACCGGACTGAGCGTTTCGAGGGCCGGCGCGAGCGTCCACAGCCGATGGCACCGATGCCGCAGCCCGCCATGCAGGTGCCGGCCGCGCCGCAGGCGATCGCGCCGCCGGCACCGCGCGCCATGCCGATGCCGGCACCCGCCACGGCACCGTCGGCGCCGCCGCCGGGCCGGGGCCGCTTCGAGCAACGGACCGAAACGCCGGACGGCGACCGGCGGCCTGACAAGATGCGTTGACGAAAAACAGCTTGGATGCAAGGGGCCGGATGCCGTATCCGGCCCTTTTTTCTGGTGCGTCCTGCCCTTGCCCCGTCCAATCCGCGCTTTGCGTCGTCTGTCGCCCCAATCGACCGTTCGTCACATTCCGTTCGCGCCATGGCCGGCAAACCGCTACAGTGGCATCACTCGCTCGCAGGCAGCAGCGCTGCTCCGAGCGGCCCGAATGTCCCGCTATTTCTTTAGCTGATAGAAATAGTTCAGGCCGGCCGACAGCGCCGGCCTCTTTTTTTCCGCCCATGCGCCTCCATCTGGGAGCGGCTACAATGCCGCTTTGCACAGGACGAAACCATGGACCCGAAAGACTCCCTCATCGAATACCCGAGCGACTTCCCGATCAAGGTGATGGGCGCTACCCACGCCGACTTCGAGGCGACGATCGTCGAGGTCGTCATGCAGCTGGACCCGACCTTCCATGCCGGCAAGGTACAAAGCCGTCCCTCGGCCAAGGGCAATTACACCGGCCTGACGGTGACGGTGCGCGCCACCAGCCGCGAGATGCTGGACGACGTCTACCGCGCCCTGTCCTCGCACCACATGGTCAAGATGGTCCTGTAGGTCCCTGGAAGCCGGCCGGCACGACAGATCGCGCTGGCTTATAATGACAGGGCTGTCCATATTCCCGCCCTATACCCAATGTCCGCATCCCGTCCCGTCCCGCCGCTGGTCCGCGCGCTTGGCCGCGTCGACTATGAGCCCACATTCGCCGCGATGCGCGCCTTCACCGACGCGCGCACGCCCGAGACGCGCGACGAACTGTGGATCGTCGAGCATCCTCCCGTGTACACCCTGGGCCTGGGCGCCGACCGCGCCCATGTGCTGGCCCCGCATGGTATCCCCGTGGTCCAGACCGACCGCGGCGGCGAGGTGACCTTCCACGGTCCCGGCCAGGCGGTGGTCTACCTGCTGATGGACCTGCGCCGCAACAAGCCGGGCGGCAAGCTGTACGCGCGCCAGTTTGTGGCGAAAATCGAACAGGCGGTGATCGAGGTGCTGGCGGCGTATAATCTGGCGGGCGAACGCGTGGCCGGAGCCCCCGGCATCTACATGGCGGACGGCCCAATGAAGGGTGCGAAGATCGCTGCCCTCGGCCTCAAGGTGCGCGGCAACGGCTGCACCTACCATGGCGTGTCGCTGAACGTGGCGATGGACCTGTCCCCGTTCACCTGGATCAACCCGTGCGGTTACGCCGGCCTGGCCACGGTCGACATGCGCGCGGTGGGAGTGGACGCCCCGCTGGAGGATGTCCAGCAGGCGCTGGCGCAGGAACTCGTGCGCCAACTGGCGACGGCCGAAGCGGCCGTGCCGGAACCGAACAACCTCTGAATGGAAGCCCGCCAGGGCCCGAGCCAATGACTACCGAAACGACTACCGGCACTGCCGCCGCCTACGACGCCACCGAAAAGCAGAAGGGCGCCAGCAAGACCTCGCGCATCCCGATCAAGATCGTCCCGATCGCCGATACCGAGCGCCTCAAGAAGCCGGACTGGATCCGCGTGAAGGCCGCCACGGCCTCCTCGCGCTTCTACGAGATCAAGGACATCCTGCGCGCCAACAATCTCGTGACCGTGTGCGAGGAGGCGAGCTGCCCGAACATCGGCGAATGCTTCGGCAAGGGCACCGCGACCTTCATGATCATGGGCGACAAGTGCACCCGCCGCTGCCCGTTCTGCGACGTCGGCCACGGCCGCCCGGACCCGCTCGACGTCAACGAGCCGGGCAAGCTGGCCAAGACCATCGCCGACCTGCGCCTGTCGTATGTCGTGATCACCTCGGTGGACCGCGACGACCTGCGTGACGGCGGCGCCGGCCACTTCGTCGAGTGCATCCAGAAGACCCGCGCGCTGTCGCCCAACACCAAGATCGAGGTGCTGGTGCCGGACTTCCGCGGCCGCCTGGAAAAGGCGCTGGACATCTTCGCCGACGGCCTGCCCGACGTGATGAACCACAACCTGGAAACCGTGCCGCGCCTGTACAAGGAAGCACGCCCGGGCGCCGACTACCAGCACTCGCTGGTGCTGCTGCGCGACTTCAAGAAGAAGTACCCGAACGCGGTCACCAAGTCGGGCCTGATGGTGGGCCTGGGCGAGACCGACGAAGAGATCCTGGAAGTGATGCGCGACATGCGGGCGCACGATATCGACATGCTGACCATCGGCCAGTATCTGGCCCCGTCGAACTCGCACCTGCCGGTGCGCCGCTACGTGCATCCGGATACCTTCAAGATGTTCGAAGAGAAGGCCTACGAGATGGGCTTCGTGCACGCCGCCGTGGGCGCGATGGTGCGTTCGTCCTACCACGCCGACCAGCAGGCGCACGAAGCAGGCGTCGCCGCCTGATCCGCTTGAGCGCGCGGGACGGCGCCGCCGCTGTCCCGCGTGCGTGTCCCGCGCATACCCGAACAGTGCGTGCGCCGCTTCCGCGATATAGTTGATGGCAACCAGACATCGCGCAAGCAAGCATGAATCACAATCCAACCCCTCCGGACGACACCGAACACGACGACGCCTTCCTCGAGCGCGAACTCGACTTCGCGGAACGCGGCATCGAACTGGTCAAGATGGAAGGCCGCGTCTTCCTGCGCTTCTCGGGCGAGGTGCGCTACGAAGGCCTGCGCGTGCCCTACTGCCTGGTCCCGTCGCGCGGCGTGCTGGCCAAGCCCAGCAAGTGGCGCAAGATGGACATGCTGGCGCGGCGCAACCTGCTGGCAGAGCGCGCCACCCCGGACGCCATCGAGCAACTGCAGACCGAGGCCGAGGATTTCGTGCGCGACATCGCGGAACAGGCCGACGACTTCGGCTGGGACCCGATGCTGTTCCTGCAGGTGCTCGACGAGCTGGAAACCTCGGAGCCGGCCGAATACGTGTTCCAGCGCATCGCGCAGCGCCTGACGCACGCCGTCGAGCGCGAGCAGGAAGAGCGCCACGCCGCCCGCACCAAGGAAAGCATCAACCTGGCCGAGTACCCCGAATCCTTCGAGGTCGCCAGCAAGATGCAGCGCAAGTTCATCGCGCTGCTCGGCCCGACGAATTCAGGTAAAACCCACCGCGCGATGGAAGCGCTGGCCAAGGCCGCCAGCGGGGTCTATCTTGCGCCGCTGCGCCTGCTGGCGCTGGAAAACTACGAGCGCCTGCAGAACGCGCGCCCGCACGGAAAAGAGATCAAGGTCAGCCTGATCACCGGCGAAGAGCGCCGCATCGCCGAGGACGCGACCCACGTCGCCAGCACCGTCGAGATGCTGGATACGAAAACCGCGGTGGAAGTGGCCGTCATCGACGAGATCCAGATGCTGGCCGACCGCGACCGCGGCGCCGCCTGGACCGCCGCCGTGTGCGGCGCGCCTGCCGCCACCGTGTTCCTGGTCGGCGCGCCGGAAGCACGGCGTGCGATCGAGGCGCTGGCCGAGCGGCTCGAGGTGCCGCTCGAAGTGCACGTATTGAAACGCATGGCGCCGCTGGCGATGGAGCCCGCGCCGGTGCGCAAGCTCGGCAACCTGCGCCGCGGCGACGCCGTGATCGCCTTCTCGCGGCGCGACGTCCTGATGTGGCGCGACATGATCACCGAGAAGGGACTGTCGGTGGCCACCGTGTACGGCAACCTGTCGCCGGAAGTGCGGCGTGCCCAGGCCGAGCGCTTCCGCGAGGGCCAGGCCGACATCGTGGTCGGCACCGACGCGCTGGCGATGGGCCTGAACATGCCGATCGCGCGCATCGTGATGACCACCACCGTCAAGTACAACGGGGTCGAGGAAGAAGAGATTTCCGCTGCGCTGGCCAAGCAGATCGCGGGCCGGGCAGGGCGCTACGGCGTGCACGAGGAAGGCTTTGTCGCCGGCTACGACGAGGACACGCACCAGGTGATGCGTGCGCTGATGAAGGAAAAGATCGCGCCCGTGGCGGCTACCGGCTTCGCGGTCGCGCCTTCGCTGGAACAGCTGCACCGCATCTCCTCGGTGACCGGCGAGACCTCGCTGGTGAAGCTCCTGAAACGCTTCGTGCACAACATCGACGTGCCGGACGGCTTCTTCTATCCGCGCATCACCGAAGAGCAGAACGAACGCGCCGAATGGCTCGACACGCTGCCGCTGTCGGTGGCGGAGAAGTTCATGCTGTCCCTGGTGCCGATCTCGAGCCGGGTGCCGGTGCTGCAAAGCGCCTGGGAACATTGGGCGCTGTCGCTGGCCAAGAAGAAGGTGTGCAGGCTGCAGCCGCACCCGCAGGAGCTGTTCTACATGAACCTGCAGGAGGTGGAAGACACCTGCCGCATGTATTCGGCCTATGCCTGGCTGGGCTACCGCGAGCCGGAATACTTCCCGAGCATCGCCGAAGCGCAGCAGCTGGCGCGCGAAGCGTCGGAACGGGTGGATGCGATCCTGCAGCAGCAGAACACGGCGGCGCGCCAGCGCGGCGGCTCAGGTGGCTCAGGCGGCGCACGGAGCGGCAAGCGCCGCCGCTGACTCCACGCAGCGCTGCAGGATCCGGGCGCAGGGTGTACGATGCCGCCTTTTCCAGTAAGGCGACGCACCGTGAATCCCAAGTACACCCCAGACTCCTTCAACGCATTCGGCAAGGCTTTCCTGCCCGGCCACCTCGGCATCGAGATCACCGAAGTGGCCGAAGGCCGCGTGTGCGCCGAACTGCCGGTGCTGCCGCACCTGCTGGCGCCGAACGGCTACCTGCACGCGGGCAGCGTGGTCACCCTGGCCGATACCGCGGCCGGCTATGCCTGCGTGGCCCACCTGCCGGAAGGGGCCAGCAATTTCACCACCGTCGAACTGAAGTCGAACCACCTGGGCACCGCGCGCCAGGGCACGATCGCGGTGGTGGCCAGCGCCGTGCACCTGGGCCGCACCACGCAGGTATGGGATGCGACGGTGACGGACAAGGACAGCGGCAAGACCATCGCCCTGTTCCGCTGCACCCAGATGATCCTGTATCCGAAGGCCTGAGCGGCTTCAGGAAGCCAGCTCTT
This sequence comes from Massilia sp. MS-15, assembly GCF_020176695.1. Lineage (GTDB taxonomy): Bacteria > Pseudomonadota > Gammaproteobacteria > Burkholderiales > Burkholderiaceae_D > Telluria > Telluria hydrophila. Next base: position 66,813 of record NZ_JAIWIA010000034.1, read on the forward strand.
TCTCGAGCAGCTTGTGCAGCTCGGGGAAGGCCGGCTCGCCCACGTAGCGCTTGATGATCCTGCCCTGCTTGTCGATCACGAAGGTGGTCGGGGTCAGGGTGACGTCGCCGAACTGCCTGGCGATGTCGCCGGCCGAGTCGATCGCCACCGTGAACGGCAGCTTGCGCGTCTCGGTGAAGTTCAGCACGTAGTTGGGCGGGTCGTACTGCATCGCCACCGCCACGAATTCCAGGCCTTGTGCCTTGTACTTGTTATAGGTCTCGACCATCTGCGGCATCTCCTTCACGCAGGTGGTGCACGACGTGGCCCAGAAGTTCACCATCACCACCTTGCCGCGCAGGGACTCGGTACTGATCTTGTCGCCGGCGATGCTGATGAAGGTGACGTTCGGCGCCGGCGTGCCGCTGTCGAAGACGGTGTAGCCGATGCCGGCCAGGGCCAGCACCAGCGCGCAGGCGGCGGCCGGCTTGATCCAGGGGCGGGAGCGTGGGGAGTCGGTGGAAGCGGTCATGTCGCAAGGGCATAAAAAAACGGCAGGACCGCAGTCCCGCCGTTGGCATTAACTCTGGCTCGGTGCGGGCTGGCTGGCACGCGGGTCTTCTTCGGCGATGTATTCGAAGATCTTGACGACACGGTTCACGCCGGCGACGCCCTTGGCGACGTCGGCCGCGATATTGCCCTCGCGCTGGGTGACGAGACCCTGCAGGTAGACCACGCCGCGCTCGGTGGTGACCTTGAAGGCGGTGGCCGACACCGTCTTCTTGTCGACCAGGCTGGCCTTGACCTTGGTGGTGATCAGGGCGTCGTTCGAGCGCGAGGTATAGCTCGACGGGCCGGCGATTTCCAGTTCGTTGATCACCGAGACCACGTTGTCGATGGCGCGCACTTCGCGCTCGGCGGCCTGCTTCATGGCCTCGTCGCGCACTTCGCCCGTCAGCAGTACCTTGCGGTTGTAGCTGGTGACGTTGACGTGGCCATTCTCGCCGGTGAGCTGCTGCATCTTGATCTCGGCCTTGACGTTGATCGCCTTGTCCTCGGTCTGCATGCCGAGGGTGCGGCGGTCATTCGCCGACAGCACCGCCGTGGCGGCGCCGCCCACGGCCATGGCCACGCAGCCCGAGAGCGAAGCCGCCAGTGCGGTGCCCAGTACGATTTTCGACATCAGGCCGGTCAGCGGGCGCGTATTCATCATTCCTCTTCTCCTCCGAACAGTGCGACGTCGATGCCGTCGCAGATACAGTGAATCGCGCACAGGTGGACTTCCTGGATGCGCGCGGTACGTGCGTGCGGCACGTTGATATGGATGTCGGCGTCGGTCAGGAGCTTGGCCAGGGCGCCGCCGTCCTTGCCGGTGAATGCCACGATGCGCATCTCGCGCTCCAGCGCCGCTTCCACAGCGGCCAGCACATTGGCCGAGTTGCCCGAGGTCGAAATCGCCAGCAGCACGTCGCCGGCCTGGCCGAAGGCCTGCACCTGCTTCGAGAAGATTTCCTTGAAGCTGTAGTCGTTGCCAACCGCCGTCATGATCGAGGTGTCGGTGGTGAGCGCAATGGCCGGCAGCGGGAAGCGCTCGCGTTCGAAGCGTCCGACCAGCTCGGCAGCGAAGTGCTGGCAGTCGGCGGCGGAACCGCCATTGCCGCAAGCGAGGATCTTGTTGCCGTTGGACAGGGCATGGAACATCAGTTCGACGGCCTGCGAAATGGGTTGCGCCAGGCTGGCGGCCGATTTCATCTTGAGATCGGCGCTCTCCTGGAAGTGAGCGAGGATGCGTTGAGTATTCATAGGCGAGGATTATAGTGCAGTGGCATCCGGGGTCGGGCAAGGACGGAAAATATTGCTTACACTTCAATCACATCCTGCAGCCAGCTGAGCGCCTCGCCATCGATGGCGACCACGTCGAAGCGGCAGGGGGGCAGGGCGGGAAAGCGCAGCAGATAGTATTGCGCGGCGCGCACCAGGCGCCGGATCTTGGCGGGCGTGATGCTGGCGGCCGCGCCGCCGTGGGCGCTGTCGGCGCGCTGGCGCACCTCGACGAAGACCAGGGTCTCGCCATCGCGCATGACGAGGTCGATCTCGCCGCCCTTGCAGCGGAAATTCTCCTCGACCAGCCGCAGGCCCTGGCCTTGCAGGTGGAGCAGGGCGACCTGCTCCCAGTCGCGGCCCTGGGCCTGCCTGGTGGACAGGCGCACGGGCCACATGTCAGCGCCCGAAGGCCACCGCTTCGAACATGCCGTCGCGGTAGACCGAACCGGTCTCGACGCGGCGGAACGCGGCCGTGCTGCCCACGCCCATGTCCACCGACAGGCGGCCCGTGACGCCGTCCAGCTCGAAGGCGCCGCCCGGGCGCAGCGCCAGCTCGCGCGCGATGCGGAAAGCGTCGATGCCGAGCGCGTACAGGCGCTGCATGTCGAAGCCACCGCCGGCATCGTCCCAGCGCGGGTAGCTGGCCACCAGCGGATGGTCGGGCTGCACCGTCCAGGGCAGGTCGAGGATGCGCACGCCGCTCAGCTCCGGGGCGAGGGCGGCCGGGTCCCGGCCCGGGTTGACCGAAGCCGTGCCATAGGTCGGCAGCGAGGTGCCGAGGGCGCTGCGCACCTGGCGCAGCTGGGCCGCGTCGAGGGCGGCGAACACCAGCTGCGGCGGATCGACCTGCAGGCGCGCACGCAGCTCGGCCAGCGCATTGCCGTCCACGTAGCCGCCGCTGCTGGGCAGCTCGACGGTCGAATGATTCAGGCCCAGCTGCGACCAGCGCGCAGCGAAGGCGCCGGACAGGCGCTGCTGCCAGGCCGCCTTGCCGGTCAGGACCAGGGCGCGGCCGGCCGGCTGTTCCGCCGCGGCCCAGTCGGCCACCTGGTGCGCCTCGTCCTCGAGCGAGAGCCCGATGACCAGCATCTGGCGCGGTAGCGGACCGCCGGTCTGCGGATGGTTCAGGGCGATGGTCGGCCGGGTGACGGCGCCGCTGGTGGCAAGTGCCGCCACGGCAGGGCGGGCCAGCGGGCCGACCACGATGTCATTCTGCTCTGCGGCGCGGGCGTAGGCGTCGAGCGTGGCTTGGGCCGAGTCGCCGGTGGGAATCACGTTGACGGTCACGCCGCCGCGCTCGCGCTCATAGGCGGCCATGAAGCCGGCGCGCAGCGCTTCGGCCGGCTGGCCCAGCGCATCGGACTGCAGCGGCAGCAGCAGGGCGATGCGGGTGGCAGGACCGCTGCGCTGCGGGTCGGCGGCAAGCGGGCGGCCATCGGCGGAGGGCGGCAGGTCGATCGGGTTGGTGACCACCGGGGCGGCCGGCGGCGGCGGCACGTAGCCCGGTTCGGCCGGCGCCGGGCTTGCACTCGGCGCGGCGGGCGCGCAAAATCCGCCCGGTACGCCGCAGCCAGTGTCTGGCGGCAAAGGTGTACTGCTACAGGCAGACAAGCTGCCCACCAACAGGCCAAGTGTGGCGCTTGCCAGCAGTGCCCGGATATTCTTCTTCAGCATCGGAACCCCTTATGACAGAACAGCAGACCATCGACATCGCCCGGCTTCCCGTCATGGGCGAAGCGGCCCAGCAATCCTATCCTACCGCAACGCTGTATGTCGTGGCTACACCGATCGGCAACGTCACCGACATCACGCTGCGCGCCCTGCACCTGCTGGCGCTGGCCGATGTCGTCGCCTGCGAAGACACGCGCAAGACCGGCGCGCTCCTCCAACGCTTCGGGCTGAACAAGCAGACCATCGCCGCCCACATGCACAACGAGCGCGAGGTGGCCGACAAGATCGTCGAGCGCCTGCGGGCGGGCCAGCGGGTGGCGCTGGTGTCGGATGCGGGCACGCCGGCCGTGTCCGACCCCGGCGCGCGCATCGTGGACGCGGTGCGCGCGGCGGGCCTGAACGTGGTGCCGCTGCCGGGACCGTCGGCGGCGATCGCGGCGCTGTCGGCCAGTGGCCTGGTGAACGACCGCTTCCACTTCGTCGGCTTCCTGCCGGCCAAGCCGAAGCAGCGCGAGAGCGCGCTGGCAGCGCTGGTGCGCGAGACCTCGACCCTGGTGCTGTACGAAGCGCCGCACCGCATCGTCGAGTGCGTGGAGGGCTTGACGAGCGTGTTCGAGCCGACGCGCCAGGTGGTGTTCGCGCGTGAGCTGAGCAAGATGTTCGAGGAAGTGCACCGCTGCCCGCTGGGCGAGGCGCTGGCCTGGGTGAAGGCCGACCAGCACCGCGAGCGCGGCGAATTCGTGGTGCTGGTCGAAGGTGCGCTGCGCGCGACCGATGCCGAGGATGCGGAAGCGGAACGCATCCTGCAGATCCTGCTGACGGAGTGCTCGGTCAAGCAGGCGGCCGGCCTGGCGGCGCAGATCACCGGCCGCAAGAAGAACGCGCTGTACGAGCGCGCACTGCAGATCAAGGGCGAATAAGCCGCCCGCCTGTCCCGTCGCGCCCGCTGACCACATGGCGCGACGACTCCTGTTTCTGTTGACGCCGTGCCAGCAGCGTGACGGCTTGTCACATCTTTAACTTGATGACGATTTAGTTAATGAGTTTTTGATTCAGATCAAGTAATTGGTTTGATTGGCATAAATGCCATGCCTACAATATTGCCTTGCATTCACTTAAGTATCCCAAGGGAATTATTGGTGAGTGTGTCGCAATGAGAACTCAACATCGTTACCGTATGTCTTTCGCAGGCAAGCCCCGCTCGTCCGAGCACCGTTCCGGACCGATTGCTGAGTAATCAGGGACCTGGTGGCCCTGGCGTTCGTTCGCCATGCCAGCCGGCAGCAGTTCAATCAACGACGACGGGTAACCGCCATGGTGCAGCACGCGCAGCTTGAGAGTCCGATCCCGGCCACCACACTCGATGAAACGGTCGACACGATCGGACGTGAAATCGGACTCGACCAGCAGGAGGTGGCCGAACGCATGGCCTTCCTCGAACTGCGTCCGGACGACCTGGTCCTGCTGCGCGAACTGCATGCGCTGGCGGAGCAGGACAGCGACACCTTTTCCGACGGCTTCTACGAGCACATCCTGGCCTTTCCCCAGCTGCGCGGCCTGGTCGGGGACGACAGCACCATCCAGCGCCTGAAGCACGCCCAGGCGGCGTATTTCCGCAGCCTGACCGCGGGCGACTACGACGGCGGCTACATCCGCGACCGCCTGCGGGTCGGCCTGGTACACCAGCGCATCGGGCTGGAGCCGAAGTGGTACATCGGGGCCTACCGCAAGTACGTGTCCGGCATGTTCGACCTGTTGTGGTCGCACTTCCATGCCGACCCCGCGCGTTTTCGCGCCATGTGCGACTGCGTGCTGAAAGTCGTGTGCCTCGACATGGGCCTGGCCCTGGACACCTATGCCCATGCCGACCAGCGCAGCGTGGTGCAGCACCAGAACTACCTGGAACAGATCATCGGCGGCATGCCCGCCGGGCTGATCGTCACCGACGGCGGCGGACGGGTGCGCTCGATCAACCAGACGATGCGCGACATGCTCGGCATCCCGGACGACGCGCTGGCTGGACAGCCCGCGCTCGACGCGCTGTTGCCGTCTCCCGAGCTGGCCGAGCGCATGGAGGCGGCGCTGGCATCCGGCGCGCCACAGGATGGGGTAGTGATCACCGTCGATGGCCATGCCGACGGCGTGCGCTACTTCGAATTCAATATCCGCCGCACGCGCCAGGCCGACGAGCAGATCCTGCTGCTGATCGGGCACGACATCACCTTCAGGCGCCAGGCGCGCCTGCGCCTGCAGGAAAGCGAGGAATTCTTCCGCCTCACCTTCACCCAGGCCGCGGTCGGGATCGCCCTGCTGTCGCGCGAAGGGCGCTTCGTGCGGGTCAACCGCAAGCTGACCCAGATCGTCGGCTATACCGAGATCGAACTGCTGCAGCGCTTCGTGCACCAGATCACCTACCAGAACGACCTGCTGGAAGACCGCGCCCTGCTGCGCCAGCTGATCGATGGCGAGATCCGCGACTTCCGGCGCGAGACGCGCTTCGTCTCCAAGCGCGGCAGTCCGATCTGGGTCACGGTCAGCGCCTCTGCCATGCGCGAAGCCCTCAGCGGCGAGCTGCGCCTGATCATCGCGGTGGAGGACATCTCGCGCCGCAAGCAGGCCGAGGAAGCCCTGCTGCGCATGGCCAACCACGACGCGCTGACCGGGCTGCCGAACCGCATCCTGCTGCAGGACCGGCTGTCGCATGCGATCGCCCAGGCCCAGCGCAACGGGCGCCTGGTGGGCGTGATGTTCATCGACCTCGACCGCTTCAAGCACGTCAACGACAGCCTCGGGCACGAGGCCGGCGACCAGATGATCATCGAGATCGCGCGCCGCCTGAGCCGCAGCCTGCGCGAGAGCGACACCGTGGCGCGCCAGGGCGGCGACGAATTCGTCGTGGTGCTGCCGGACCTTGCCGGCGCCGACGATGCGGCGATGGTGGCGCGCAAGGTGCTGGGCGAGCTGTTCCAGCCGCTGATGCTGGCGGGGAACGAGCTGTTCCCGACCGGGAGCATCGGCATCGCCATCTATCCGCGCGACGGCCAGGACCCGACCGCGCTGCTGAAGGCGGCCGATACGGCGATGTACCGTTCCAAGGCCAACGGCGGCAACCATTTCCACTTCTATACCGAAGACCTGGGCATGCGTGCCGAGGAGCACCTGCTCGTCGAGGCGCGCCTGCAGCGTGCGCTGCAGCGCGGCGAACTGCGGCTGCACTACCAGCCCCAGTTCGACGTCGCCAGCGGACGCATCGTCGGCCTCGAGGCCCTGCTGCGCTGGGAGGCCGGCGGCAGGGAGGCGCTGGCGGCCGCCGAGTTCATCGCGCTGGCCGAGGAAACCGGCCTGATCGTGCCGATCGGCGAATGGGCGCTGGCGACCGCGATGCGCCAGCTGGCGGCGTTCGCGCGCCTGGCGCCGGCGCCGCTGCGCATGAGCGTGAACGTCTCGGCGCGCCAGTTCCACCAGCAGGACATCGCCGCCGGGGTCGAGCGCCTGCTGGCGGACACCGGCTGCGACCCGGGCGCGCTGACGCTCGAGATCACCGAGACCCTCCTGATGGAAAGCCCCGGCGCCGCGGCCGAGACGATGGCGCGCCTGTCGCGCCTGGGCATCCAGCTGGCGATCGACGATTTCTGCACCGGCTACTCGAGCCTGGCCAACCTCAGGCGCTTCCCGATCCATGGCATCAAGATCGACCGTTCCTTCATCGCCGACATCCCGGATGACGACGACGCGGCCGCCATCGTGCATGCCGTGATCGCGCTGGCCGGTTCGATGAAGCTCGACGTGGTCGCGGTGGGCGTGGAAACCGCGGCGCAGCAGGCCTTCCTGGAAGCGCATGGCTGCCATCGGATGCAGGGCTACCGCTTCGGCCGGCCGGTGCCGGCGGACGAGATCGAACGCATGCTGCGCCAGGGATGCGTGGACGCGGCGGCATGAACACGCTGCCCTACCGCATGCCGGGCGCACTGCGCCTGGCGCTTCCGGTCGTCCTGCTGGCGGCGCTGGCCTGGGGTGGTACCCGCTTGCTGCCCTGGTCGCCGCACTGGTATCCCCCGCTGCACGCCGTGCTCGAGGCATGCGTGATCGTGCTGGCGCTGCTGGTTTTCGCGCTCGGCGCGCACCGGGCGGGCGGGCGCATGCCGGCCACCCTGGCGCTGCTGTCGTCCGCCGCGCTGGCGCTGGCGCTGCTCGGCATCGGCCACCTGCTGTCGGTGCCGGCACCGGCCGGGAGCGATACGCTGGCCGCGGCCAACGCCGGTGCCGCCTTCTGGCTGGTAGCGCATGGCCTGGGCGCGCTGGTCCTGCTGGCCGCGGCCCTGCTGCCGGAAGGTCGCAGCGCTGGTCCCGCCACGCAGGCCCTGTGCATGCTGGGTGCCTTCGCGGTGGCGGCGGCGGGCTACTGGCTGGCGCTGGTGCGCCCCGGGCTGCTGCCGGCGACCTTCATCGCCGGCATCGGCATGACCGGCTTTGCCCGCGCCTTCGAATGCACGCTGGTGGGCGTCGACCTCGGTGCCGCCCTGCTGCTGGCGCGGCGCGCACGCCGCCATCGTTCGCGCCTCTGGTACTACCTGGCGGCGGCGGCGGCCGTGACGGCACTGAGCGGCATCAGCTTCACGCTGCATCCGGCGCCGGACGCGCCATCGGACCTGCTGGCCCACCTGTACAAGCTGCTGGCTTTCCTGTGCCTGCATCGGGCGCTGTTCGCCGGAACACAGCAGGAGCAACAGCAGGAGCAACAGCAGCGCGCGAAGCCGGCGTCGGCGCCGGCCCCGCGTCCCGCGCTGCCGGACCGCTATCGTGCGCTGGACGCGCTGGCCGGCGCCATCGCCGCCGCGCGCCGCGACGGCGGTTCGGTGGCGGTGATCGTGCTCGACATTAACGGCTTCCGCAAGATCAACAGCCACCATGGCTGGGGCAGCGGCGACCAGGTGCTGCACGAATGCGTGGCGCGGCTGTCGGCCCGGCTGGCGGCGGGCGACCTGCTCGCGCACCAGGGCGGCAACGAATTCATCGTCGTGTGCCGGCAGGCCGACCGCGAGCAGGCGGCGGCGCTCGCGCGCGACTTGCAGGAGTCGATGCGCCTGCCCTTCGCGCCGGGCGGCCACTGCGTGTTCCTGTCGGCCAGCGCCGGCATCGCGCTGCTGCCCGCCGAACCCTGCCAGGCCAGCCAGCTGCTGCAGATGGCGCAGCTGGCCAGCGCCAGCGCGCGCCACGAGGGCCCGGCCCACCTGTGCTTCTACACGGCGCGCATGGGGGGAGCGATGCGCGAGCGCATCGGCATGGAAACCATGCTGTGCCAGGCGATCGCGCGCCGCGAATTCGTGCTCCAGTACCAGCCGCGGATCGGCATGATGGACGGGCGCATGGTCGGGGTCGAGGCCCTGGTGCGCTGGCGCCATCCGGAGCTCGGCCTGCTGGCGCCGGGGCGCTTCATCCCGCTGGCCGAAGAAAGCGGCTTGATCAACGAACTCGACATGTGGGTCTTGCGCGAAGCCTGCGTCCGCGCCGCCGCCTGGTGCGCGCAGGGCCTGTTCAGCGGCCGCATGTCGGTCAACCTGTCGGCCCGCCAGTTCCAGCAGCCGGGCCTGGCGCAGCGGGTGCGCGCCGTGCTGGCCGACAGCGGCCTGGCGCCGGCCGCGCTCGAACTCGAGATCACCGAGAGCACCGTCATGCACGACACCGAGGATGCTGCCGACGTGCTGCGTTCGCTGCGCGCGCTGGGCGTGACCGTGTCGATCGACGACTTCGGCACCGGCTATTCCTCGCTGAGCTATCTGAAGCGCTTTCCGCTCGACGTGCTGAAGATCGACCGCGCCTTCGTGCGCGACCTGGATGGCGACGCCACCGGCGCGGCGATCGTCCGCGCCATCATCACCCTGGCCCATTCGCTCGGCCTGTCGGCAGTGGCGGAAGGGGTCGAGACGGCCGAGCAGGTGGCCTTCCTGAAGGAGAACGGCTGCGACGAGGTCCAGGGCTACTACTTCAGCCGGCCGGCCTGGCCCGACGAGATCGCGCGCCTGCTGGCGCAGGCCCCGGGCGTGTGTTCAAGCGCATCACCCCATCCTGTCGTTCAACCCTAGTCCAACATGCTCATGCGTCTATTCAATCAACTCAGCATCAAAGTCCGTCTCCTGCTCGTCATCGGCCTGCTCGGGGCCGAGCTGCTCATCGGCGCCGCCGTCGGCCTGTTCAGCCTGGGGCAGGCCAACGACGCGCTGCAGGCCATGTACAGCGACCGCCTGGTGCGCCTGGGACAGCTCGACCAGGTCGTGCGCAGGCTGAACCGCAACCAGTTCGACGTCACCGAAGCCCTGACCGTCGATCCCGGCTCCGTGCCGGCCCTGCTCGAGGACGTCGAGCGCAACCGCGCCGTGATCGATGCGCAATGGACGGCGTATACCGCCGGCGGCCTCGCCGGACGCGAGCGCGAAGCCGCCGAGCGCTTCCTGCAGGCCCGCAGCGCTTTCGTCGAGCGCGGCCTGGAGCCAACCGTGGCGGCCTTGCGTGCCGGCGACCTGGAGCGTGCGAAACAGCTCGTGCACGGTCCGCTGGTCGAACTGTTCAGGCCCGCGGCGGCCGGCATCGACGGGCTGATCCAGCTACACCTGGAAGAAGCCAGGCATTCCTACGAGGCCTCGCGCCAGCGCTATGAACTGGTGCGTGTGGTCTGCCTGGGCGGCATGGCCCTGGGCCTGTTGCTGGCCGGCGTCATCGGCGCCGTGCTGGTGCGCGGCATCGTGGCGCCGCTGGAACAGGCGGTGCGCATCGCCGGCGCCGTGGCCGACGGCGACCTGACGCGTGAGATCCGGATAGGCGGCAGCGACGAAACCGGCCGCCTGATGCAGGCCCTGAGCGACATGAACGCGGGCCTGGCGGCCATTGTCGGCCGGGTGCGCGGCGGCACCGACACCATCGCCACCGCTTCCAGCCAGATCGCGGCGGGTAACCTGGACCTGTCGGCGCGCACCGAGCAGCAGGCCGCCTCGCTGGAAGAGACCGCGGCGTCGATGGAGGAGCTGACCACGACCGTGCGCCAGAACGCCGACAATGCGCGCCAGGCCAACGAACTGGCGCAGTCGGCGTCGGCGGTGGCCGACAAGGGCGGGCAGGTGGTGGCGCAGGTGGTGCACACCATGGCCGCGATCGATGCCTCGGCCGGGCGCATCGGCGACATCACGGGAGTGATCGACAGCATCGCGTTCCAGACCAATATCCTGGCCCTGAACGCGGCGGTGGAAGCCGCGCGCGCGGGTGAGCAGGGGCGCGGCTTCGCGGTGGTGGCGAGCGAGGTGCGCAGCCTGGCGCAGCGCAGCGCCGCCGCGGCCAAGGAAATCAAGGCGCTGGTCGACGCGTCGGTGCGCACCGTGGGCGAAGGTTCGGCCCTGGTCGAGCAGGCCGGCGCCACCATGGAAGAGATCGTGGGCAGCGTCGGCCGCGTCACCGACATCATGGGCGAGATCCTGGCGGCCAGCCAGGAACAGAGCGCCGGCATCGAGCAGGTGAACCGGGCCATCATCCAGATGGACCACGCCACCCAGCAGAACGCGGCCCTGGTCGAGCAGGCTTCGGCCGCGGCCCAGGCCCTGCGCGAAGAGGCGGACAGCCTGGCGCAGGCGGTAGGCACGTTCCGCCTGCGGGTGCCGGGAACGATGGCGGCGGCCGGCGAGGGTGCAGCGAACGAGAACCCGGTCAGGCTGCTGGCGCCGGCCTGAGCCCGCGCCGGGGAGGGCTCAGGCGAGCGCCTCCTTGGCGGCCTGTTCGGGCGTCAGGCCATCGTAGAACTGGTCCATGAACCACTCGACCTGTTCCTCGATGTGGTCCTGGGCCTGGCGCACGGTGGCGCCGCCGGCGACCAGGAAGCCTTCTACTTCGGTGCACCACTGGATGAAGGCCAGCGTTTCTTCGTCCAGTTCTTCTTTCTTTGCCATCTGGGTTCCTGGTGGTTGCGGGTAGTGGCGATTATAGCCGCCGCCCGGTGTGTGCCGAAGAATGCGGCGTCCGGGCTTATTTTGCCGGTAAGCCTTGACCGCGTCACCCCGGCAGGGTATGATCTTTCTTCTCGGAGTGTAGCGCAGCCCGGTAGCGCATCTGGTTTGGGACCAGAGGGTCCAAGGTTCGAATCCTTGTACTCCGACCAGCTTCAAGGAAAAAGCCGACAGCCACGCTGTCGGCTTTTTTCGTTTGTGGAAGGTGCATGGACGGCGCCAGCCGTCCACCCTGTTCAGCCGGCGCGCTTGGCCAGCAATGCGTTGCCGGCGCGGCTCGCGCCCTTGCGACCCAGCGCCTGCGCAATGAACTGTCCCGCATCCACCACCTGGTCGAGATCGACGCCGGTCTCGATGCCCAGGCCATTCAGCATGTACAGCACGTCCTCGGTGGCGACATTGCCGGTCGCGCCCTTGGCATACGGGCAGCCGCCCAGGCCCGATACCGAGGAGTGGAAGATCGCCACGCCAACTTCCAGCGCCGCGTAGATGTTCGCCAGTGCCTGGCCATAGGTGTCGTGGAAGTGGCCCGACAGCTGCGCCAGCGGGAATTCCTGCGCCGCGCGCAGCATCACGGCCTGGGTCTGGCGCGGGGTCGCCACGCCGATGGTGTCGGCGATGTCGATCTCGTCGCAACCGAGTTCGCGCATGCGGCTGACCACGTCGGCCACGGCATCGAGCGGCACCTCGCCCTGGTAGGGGCAGCCGAAGGCGGTGCTGATCGAGCCGCGCAGGCGCAGGCCACTGGCCTTGGCCGCCTGCGCCACCGGCGCGAAGCGCGCGATCGATTCCGCGATCGAGCAGTTGATGTTCTTTTGCGAGAAGGCTTCCGAGGCCGAGCCGAAGATCACGACTTCGTCGGCTTTCGCCGCCAGTGCCGCCTCGAAGCCCTGCATGTTCGGCGTCAGTGCCGAGTAGATCGTGCCCGGCAGGCGCTCGATGCCGGCCATGACCTCGCGGCTGGTGGCCATCTGCGGCACCCACTTGGGCGACACGAACGAGGCCGCCTCGACATTCGGCATGCCGGCGCGCGCCAGGCGGTTCACCAGTTCGATTTTCACATCGGCCGACAAGGCCTCTTTCTCGTTCTGCAGGCCGTCGCGCGGCCCCACTTCGACGATCTTGACCCGCTGCGGCAGGCTGGCTTGCTGTGTCATTGCTTTCAATATCCTAGGTCGCGGTCGACGACGTCGTCGATGGGTTGGCCGCTCTCCAGTTTCCTGATCTTGTCCAGGATCTGGCGCACGGCGTCGTGGCGCACGGTGAGCGCTGAGATGTGCGGGGTGATGCTGATGCGCGGCTCGTTCCAGAACGGATGCGGGGCCGGCAGCGGTTCGTGGCGGAACACGTCCAGGGTGGCGCCGGCGATGTGGCCGGAGCGGATCAGGGTCATCAGGTCGGGCTCGGCCAGGATGGCCCCGCGCGAGACGTTGATCAGGTAGGCGCCCGGCTGCAGCTTGCCCAGATTGTGGCGGTCGAGCAGGTTGGCCGTCTCGGGGGTGAGCGGCAGCATGCAGACCAGCACCCGGGTGGCGCGCAGGAAGGGATCCAGCCCGTCGTTGCCGTGGAAGCAGTCGACGCCCGGGATGTCCTTGGGCGTGCGGCTCCAGCCGCGCACCGGGAAGCCGAACAGGCGCATCGCCTCGACCACCGGCAGGCCGAGCCGGCCCAGGCCCATGATTCCCACCGAAAAATCCTGCTTGGGCGTGAGCGGCAGCGGATCCCACACGCCGTGGCGCGCCTGCTGCTCGTAGTCGTCGAAGTGGCGGTAGTAGCGCAGTACCGCGTGCGCCACGTATTCCGCCATCTGCACGCCCATGCCGGCGTCGCCCAGGCGCACGATCGGCACCGGGGGCAGGGCATCGCCCAGCTTGAGCAGGGCATCGACGCCGGCGCCCATCAGGAAGATCGCCCGCACGTGCGCCAGCTGGTCGAGCAGGGCCGGGGTGGGGCTCCACAACACCGCGTAGTCGCAGCGCGGCAGGCTGTCGCCTTCATGCCAGGCGACGGTGTCGACCTGCGGCATGGCGGCGGCGAACTCGCGCGCCCAGGGCTCGATCACGCCGTCGCCGCGGTACAGGAGTATGCGCATGTCTCCCCCTTGTTGTCGGTTGCTGTTATGCCGCCGCCTTGAACGCCAGCAGCGGCGCGCCGTCCGCGACCTGGTCGCCGACCTGGTACAGCACGTCTTCCACCAGCCCGTCGCTCGGCGCGGCAATCGTGTGCTCCATCTTCATCGCTTCCATGATCACCAGCGGCTCGCCCTTCCTGACCTCCTGGCCGGACGAGGCCAGCACCGCCACCACCTTGCCCGGCATCGGCGCGGTCAGGCGTCCGCCGGCCGTTTCCAGCTCGCCGGCGTGGGCCATCGGGTCATTGTACGCCAGCGTGTAATGACGGCCGCCCGTGAACACGTGGAACAGCTCGCCGTCGCGGCGCACGCTGCCGTGCAGCGCGGTCTCGCCCAGCCGGATGCTCAGTTCGGCGCCGGCGCGGCGTACCAGCGTGACCGGCTGGCGCTCGCCATTGACGTCGATCTGCCAGCCGTGCGCGCCCGCGCCGCCGTACACCAGGCCCACCTGGTAGCCCTGCGCGCCGCTGAACTCATCGGTGAAGGACAGGCTGCGGCGGTAGGCGCTGTTCATGCGCCAGCCGCTGGCCCGGGCCCATGGATCGGCCGGGTTGCCCGAGACTGGCGCCGCTTCCGCGCTGGCCAGCGCCAGCGCGGCCAGCGCCAGCGCGCCCAGCGGGGCGGCACTCGGCGCCGGGCACAGGGTGGCGCCATGGCGCTCGATCAGGCCGGTGTCCAGGTCGGCGCTGGAAAACGCCTCGCCTTCCACCAGGCGCTTCAGGAAGGCGATGTTGGTGGCCAGGCCGACGATCTGGAACTCGCTCAGGGCCTGCGACAGGCGCGCCAGGGCCTGGGTGCGGTCCGCGCCCCAGACGATCAGCTTGGCGATCATGGGGTCGTAGAAAGGGGAAATCGCATCGCCTTCGCGCACGCCGGAATCGACCCGCACGGCGGCGGGATGGCTGCCGTCGGCACCGAGCTCGAACTCGACCGCGTGCGGCGCGTCCATGTGGCGCAGCGTACCGATCGAGGGCAGGAAGCCTTTTTCCGGATTTTCGGCGTACACCCGCGCCTCGATCGCATGGCCGTGGATCGCCAGCTCGTGCTGCCGCTTCGGCAGCGGCTCGCCAAAGGCCACGCGCAGCTGCCACTCGACCAGGTCGGTGCCGGTGATCATTTCGGTGACCGGGTGTTCCACCTGCAGGCGGGTATTCATCTCCATGAAGTAGAAGGAGCCGTCCTGGTTGGCGATGAATTCCACGGTGCCGGCGCCCACGTAGCCAACCGCGCGCGCCGCGTTCACGGCCGCTTCGCCCATGGCGGCGCGGCGCTCCGGCGGCATGCCGGGCGCCGGCGCTTCTTCCAGCACCTTCTGGTGGCGGCGCTGCACCGAGCAGTCGCGCTCGTGCAGGTAGACGCAGTTGCCGTGGCTGTCGGCGAATACCTGGATCTCGATGTGGCGCGGGCGGATCAGGTATTTCTCGACCAGCACCTTGTCGTCGCCGAAGGAGCTGATCGCTTCGCGCTTGCAGGACGCCAGCGCGGCCTCGAAGTCTTCCGACCGCTCCACCACGCGCATGCCCTTGCCGCCGCCGCCGGCGCTGGCCTTGAGCAGCACCGGATAGCCGATGCGGTCGGCCTGTTCGCGCAGGAAAGCGGGTTCCTGCCTGTCGCCGTGGTAGCCCGGCACCAGGGGAACGTTGGCGCCTTCCATCAGCTGCTTGGCGGCCGACTTCGAACCCATCGCGCGCATCGAGGAACCCGGCGGGCCGATGAAGACCAGGCCGGCCGCCTGCACGGCTTCCGCAAACTCCGCGTTCTCCGACAGGAAACCGTAGCCCGGGTGGATCGCCTGGGCGCCCGTGGCCAGCGCCACCGCGATGATCTTCTGCCCGCGCAAATAGCTGTCCTTGGCGGCGGCCGGGCCGATCAGGACCGCCTCATCACAGACCGCCACGTGTTTCGAGTCCGCGTCGGCTTCCGAATACACGGCGACGGTGCGGATACCCATGCGGCGCGCGGTGGCGGCGACACGGCAGGCGATTTCGCCACGGTTGGCGATGAGGATCTTGGTGAACATGCGTTGGTCTTTCGCTTCTGGTTGTTCGAATGGTTTGCGTGATCAGCAGCCGCAGGCCGCCTTCGGCGCAGCGTCGAGCGTGGCGGCGCGCGTCTTAAGGCCCAGCTTCTCGAGCAGCACGCGGTCGTCGTCCGCCTCCGGGTTGCCGGTGGTGAGCAGCTTGTCGCCGTAGAAAATGGAATTGGCGCCGGCCATGAAGCACATCGCCTGCACCGCCTCGCCCAGTTCGCGGCGGCCGGCCGACAGGCGCACCCGCGCCTGCGGCATGGTGATGCGGGCCACCGCGATGGTGCGCACGAATTCGATCGGGTCGAGCTTCTCGATGCCGTGCAGCGGCGTGCCTTCCACCTGCACCAGGTGGTTCACCGGGACCGATTCCGGATACGGGTTCAGGTTGGCCAGCTGGGCGATCAGGCCGGCGCGCTGGGTGCGCGTCTCGCCCATGCCGACGATGCCGCCGCAGCAGACCTTCAGGCCGGCGCTGCGCACGCGGCCCAGGGTATCCAGGCGGTCCTGGTATTCGCGGGTCGAGATCACGTTGTCGTAGAAATCGGGCGCGGTGTCGATGTTGTGGTTGTAGTAGTCCAGGCCCGCGTTCTTCAGCTGCTCGGCCTGGCCTTCTTCCAGCATGCCCAGGGTGGCGCAGGTTTCCATGCCCAGCGCCTTCACTTCGCGCACCATGGTTTCGACCTTCTCCATGTCGCGCTCCTTCGGGCTGCGCCAGGCCGCGCCCATGCAGAAGCGGGTGGCGCCGCTGGCTTTCGCCTGGCGCGCCGCGTCCAGCACGGTGTCCAGGTCGAGGATTTTTTTCGCTTCCACGCCGGTGTCGTAGCGCGCGGCCTGCGGGCAGTAGCCGCAGTCCTCTTCGCAGCCGCCGGTCTTGATCGACAACAGGGTGGCCAGTTCGACGTCGCCGTCCGGGAAGCTGGCGCGGTGCGCTTCCTGGGCGCGGTGCATCAGTTCATTGAAAGGCAGCTCGAACAGGGCCAGCACATCGGCCAACGGCCAGGTGGCGTTGTCGGGCTGTTTGATGCTCACCGGGCGATGTAGTGCGATCGTGTTCTGGGCGGCGGTATTGGTGTGGGACATCTCGGTTCTTCCTCAGGTCTGGACGCGCGGAGAATGCCAGCCCGGCAATCCCGCGAGGTCGATGTATTCTGCGGCGGCTTGCGCCGTCGGGTTTTCCAGGCGGGGCACATGGCCCAGCAGCGGCGCCGGAATGCGTTGTTCCAGCGCCTCGATGTTTTCGCGCGCGAAGCGCATGTCCGGATCGGCGGTATTCGCGACCCAGCCGGCCAGCACCAGGCCGCGCGCCACGATGGCCTCGACGGTCAGCAGCGCGTGGCTGATGCAGCCCAGGCGCAGGCCCACCACCAGGATCACCGGCAGGTTCAGCTGCGCGGCCAGGTCGGCGCTGTCGAAGTCGTCGTTGAAAGGCACGCGAAAGCCCCCCACGCCCTCGACCACGACGGCATCCGAGGCCGCCTGGATCTCGGTGTAGGCGGCCAGGATCGGCACCGGCTCGATGGTCACGCCCTCGAGCGCGGCGGCGATGTGGGGCGCGGCCGCTTCCTTCAGCATGAAGGGCGTGGTGATGCTGGAGGGCAGGTGCACGTTGCCGGCCGCGCGCAGCAGGTCGGCGTCCTCGTTGTGCAATTCGCCATCGACCAGCGCGGCGCCGGCCGCGACCGGCTTCATGCCGCAGGCGCGGCGGCCGCTGGCGGCCAGCTTGTGCAGGATCGCGGCCGAGACCAGGGTCTTGCCGATCTCGGTATCGGTGCCGGTGACAAAACAGCAGAAGCGCGTGGGCATGCCATCGGCCGCCAGCGCCTCCGGCTGCGGCGCCGTGGCCGCTGCGTCCGCGGGGCCGGTCGTGGCCGGAGCCGTCACGATCGGCGTCAGCGCGACCGGCTGGTCTGGTTCGTTCAGGTTGTTCATGCGGTGGCCCTTTCCAGTTCGTTCAGCGCGCGCGCCAGCTGCGCGACCTCGTCGTGGGTATGCGCCGCGCACAGGGTCACGCGCAGGCGCGCCGTGCCCGCCGCCACGGTAGGCGGACGGATCGCGGGCACCCACAGGCCCTGCTCGTACAGGCCGGCCGCCACGCGCAAGGCATCGTCGTTGCCGCCGATGATGAGCGGCTGGATCGCGGTGCCCGATGCCAGCAGCCGCCAGCGCCGCGGGCGCAGGGCGTCCTGCAGGTGCGCCACCAGCGCCGCCAGGTGGGCGCGGCGCTGCGCGCCTTCCGCACCGCCGATGATGTCGAGGCTGGCCTGCAGCGCATGCGCCAGCGCCGGCGGCGCGGCGGTGGTGTAGATGTAGGGGCGGGCGCGCTGCACCAGCAGTCCGATCACGCTGGCATGCGCGGCAACAAAAGCGCCGCCCACGCCGGCCGCCTTGCCGAGGGTGCCGATGTAGACCAGCTGCGGTGAATGCAGGCCGAAGTGCTCGAGGGCGCCGCGCCCGGTTGCGCCCAGCACGCCGAAGCCATGCGCGTCGTCCACCACCAGCCAGGCGCCGTGGCGCTCGCACAGGGCCAGCAGGGCCGGCAGCGGCGCCAGGTTGCCGTCCATGCTGAACACGCTGTCGGTGACGACGATTCTGGTGGCGGCGCTGCTGGCGGCCAGCTGCGCATCGAGCGCGTCCAGGTCGCCGTGCGGGTAGATGCTGACGCCGGCCCGTGCCAGGCGCGCGCCGTCGATCAGCGAGGCGTGGTTCAGCGCTTCCGAGAAGATCATCGCGTCGGCGTCCGCGCCGAGCGCGGTCAACACGGCCAGGTTGGCCATGTAGCCGGTGCACAGGTAGAGCGCGCGCGCCTGCTCGATGTAGGGCGCCATCCAGTCGCCGAAGCGCGCTTCCAGCAGCGCGTGCGCGCGGCTATGGCCGCTCACCAGGTGCGAGGCGCCGCTGCCGGCGCCATAGCGCGCGGCACCCTCGCGCAGTGCCTCGACCACCGCCGGATGGGCAGCCAGGCCCAGGTAGTCGTTGCTGCAGAAGGCCAGCAGCGGGCGGCCGTCCACCACCTGGCGCGGCGCGCAGGGACTGTCGGCCACGCGCCGGCGCCGCGTGAGGCTGTGCGCGGCCAGGGTGTCGAGCTTGCGGTTGACGGCGTCGATCAGGTTCATCTCAGTGCGCGATCACGGTGTCGAACACCTTTTGCGTGCGCGCCGCCAGGCCGGCCACTTCTTCCTCGTCCAGCACATAGGGCGGCATCAGGTAGACGGTGCGTCCGATCGGGCGCAGCAGCAGTTCGTGCTCCACCGCGGCCGTGAAGAAGCGCCGCGCGAAGCTGGAGGCGCGCGCGGCATCGGGCTCGACCGCATCGAACGCGAAGATCATGCCGCGCTGGCGGAAGTGGCGGACGCGCTCATGCTCGGCCAGCGGCGCCAGCGCGATGGTCAGCTTCGTGGCCAGCTCGCGGTTGCGGTTCAAGACGTCGTCCTGCTCGAAGATGTCGAGCGTGGCCAGGGCCGCGCGGCAGGCCAGCGGATTGCCCGTGTACGAGTGCGAATGCAGGAAGCCGCGCGTGATGTCTTCGCTGTAGAACGCCTGGTAGACGGCGTCGCTGCTCAAGACCAGCGACAGTGGCAGGTAGCCGCCGCTGATGCCTTTCGACAGGCACAGGAAGTCGGGCCAGATGGCCGCCTGCTCGCAGGCGAAGAAGGTGCCGGTGCGTCCGCAGCCGACCGCGATCTCGTCGGCGATCAGGTGCACGTGATGCTGGTCGCACAGTTCGCGCAGCAGTTCCAGGTAGAGCGGATCGTACATGGCCATGCCGGTGGCGCACTGCACCAGCGGCTCGACGATGATCGCCGCGATCCTGTCGCCGCGCTGCTCGAACAGGCTGCGCACGTCCCCGATCGCGCGGCGCGCCACGTCCTGGGCCGATTCGCCTTCCTGGGCATTGCGCGCGTCCGGCGCCGGCACCACGTGCGCGGCGCGCAGCAGCGGACCATAGGCGTCCTTGAACAGGGGCACGTCGGTGACCGACAGCGCGCCGATCGTCTCGCCGTGGTAGCTGCCCTGCAGGCAGACGAATTCCTGCTTGGCCGAATAGCCGCCGTTGCGCCAGAAGTGAAAGCTCATCTTCATCGCGATCTCGACCGCCGAGGCGCCGTCCGAGGCGTAGAAGGCGTGGCCGAGATTGTAGCCGGTGAGGGCGGCCAGCTTTTCCGACAATGCGATCACCGGCTCGTGGGTGAAGCCGGCCAGCATCGCGTGCTCCAGCCTGTCCAGCTGGTCCTTCAGGGCCGCGTTGATGCGCGGGTTGGCGTGGCCGAACAGGTTCACCCACCAGGAGCTGATGCCGTCCAGGTAGCGCCGGCCTTCATGGTCGTATAGCCACGGGCCCTTGCCATGGCTGACCGCGATCAGCGGCACCTCTTCGTGGTGCTGCATCTGGGTGCACGGGTGCCACACGCTGCGCAGGCTGCGTGCGATCCAGTCGGAAGAGCTCTGCGGCTTGTGCATGGTACGGTCCTAGTTCAGCCAGCCCGGCTTGCGCTTCTCGAGGAAGGAAGCGACGCCTTCGCGGCCCTCCAGCGAGGCGCGGATTTCCGCGATGCGGCCGGCGGTGTCAAGCAGCAGCGCGTCGTCCACCGGCTGGCCCACGACCTCGCGCACCAGCTTTTTCGCCTCGCGCACGGCGTTCGGGCTGTTGCCCACCAGGGCCTTGACGATGCCGGCCACGGTGGCGTCCAGCGCTTCCGGCGCCACGACTTCGTGGGCGAAGCCGATGCGGCGCGCCTCGATCGCGTCGAAGCGCTCGGCCGTGAGGAAGTAGCGGCGCGACGCCTGCTCGCCCATCGCCTTGATGACGTAGGGAGAGATCGTGGCCGGGATCAGGCCCAGCTTCACTTCGGACAGGCAGAAGTGCGCCAGCTCGCTGGCGACCACGATGTCGCAGGCCGCCACCAGGCCCATGCCGCCGGCGTAGCAGTCGCCCTGCACCTTGGCCACGACCGGCTTCGGGCACAGGTAGATGGTGCGCAGCATGTCGGCCAGGCGCGCGGCGTCCTGCTGGTTCTCGCTGTGCGAATAGCCGGCCATCTTCTTCATCCAGTTCAGGTCGGCCCCGGCGCAGAAGGCCGGGCCGTTCGCGGCCAGCACGATGGCGCGCACGGTCTCCATGCGGCCGAGTTCTTCGAACGCCAGGGCCAGTTCGGCGATGGCATGCTCGTTGAAGGCATTGCGCAGGTCCGGACGGTTCAGGGTGACGGCGGCCACCTTGTCGTCGATGGAGACGGTGAGGGTCTGGTATTCCATTGTCAAGTATCCTTTACATCCGCGCTTACATGCGGAATACGCCGAACTTCGTTTCTTCGATCGGCGCGTTCAGCGCGCTTGATAAACCCAGGCCCAGCACGGTGCGGGTATCGGCCGGGTCGATCACGCCGTCGTCCCACAGGCGCGCGCTGGCGTAATACGGGTGGCCCTGGTGCTCGTACTGTTCCTTGATCGGCTGCTTGAAGGCGGCTTCTTCCTCGGGCGACCACTGGCCGCCGCGCGCTTCGATGCCGTCGCGCTTGACGGTCGCCAGCACCGAGGCGGCCTGGTCGCCGCCCATCACGGAAATGCGCGCGTTCGGCCACATCCACAGGAAGCGCGGCGAGAAGGCGCGGCCGCACATGCCGTAGTTGCCGGCGCCGAAAGAGCCGCCGATGATCACGGTGAACTTCGGCACCGAGGCGGTGGCGACTGCCGTCACCATCTTGGCGCCGTTGCGGGCGATGCCTTCGTTCTCGTACTTGCGCCCGACCATGAAGCCGGTGATGTTCTGCAGGAACACCAGCGGGATCTTGCGCTGGCAGCACAGTTCGATGAAGTGGGCGCCCTTCAGCGCCGACTCCGAGAACAGGATGCCGTTGTTGGCGATGATGCCGACCTTCATGCCGTAGATGTGGGCGAAGCCGCACACCAGGGTCGTGCCGTATCTCGCCTTGAACTCGTCGAACTCGCTGCCATCGACCACGCGCGCGATCACTTCGCGCACGTCGAAGGGTTTGCGGGTGTCGACCGGGATCACGCCGTACAGTTCTTCCGGTGCGTACTTCGGCTCGACCGGGCCACGAGAGGCGCTTTCGCGCAGCGCGCCCTGCACCGGTTTCACGCGGTTCAGGTTCGAGACGATGGTGCGCGCCAGCGACAGCGCATGCAGGTCGTCCTTGGCCAGGTGGTCGGCCACGCCCGACAGGCGGGTGTGGACGTCGCCGCCGCCCAGGTCCTCGGCGGTGACGACTTCGCCGGTGGCTGCCTTCACCAGGGGCGGGCCGCCCAGGAAGATGGTGCCCTGTTCCTTGACGATGATCGATTCGTCGCTCATGGCGGGCACGTAGGCGCCGCCGGCGGTGCAGGAACCCATCACCACCGCGATCTGCGGGATGCCTTTTGCCGAAAGATTCGCCTGGTTATAGAAGATGCGTCCGAAGTGGTCGCGGTCGGGGAACACGTCGTCCTGGTTCGGCAGGTTGGCGCCGCCCGAATCGACCAGATAGATGCAGGGCAGGTGGTTCTGCTCGGCGATCTCCTGGGCGCGCAGGTGCTTCTTCACCGTCATCGGGTAGTAGGTGCCGCCCTTGACGGTGGCGTCGTTACAGACGATCACGCACTCCTGACCGCTCACCCTGCCGATGCCGGTGATGATGCCGGCGCTCGGCGCCGCGCCCTCGTACATCTCGTAGGCGGCCAGTTGGGAGAACTCGAGGAAGGGCGTGCCCGGATCGAGCAGCATTTGCACGCGGTCGCGCGGCAGCAGCTTGCCGCGCGCGACGTGCTTGCTGGACGCGGCTTCGCCGCCGCCTTGCGCCATCTGCGCCACCTTGGCGCGCAGGTCGTCCACGATCAGCTGCATGGCCGCCGCGTTTGCCTTGAAATCCTCGCCGCGCGGGTTGAGTTTGCTCTCGATCTGGGGCATTGCCGTCCTCTATGGTCTCTTGACTTTTGTTTATTCCGGGAAACTTCCGTCCACGTAGTACCAGCGCGGCGCCCCGGTGGCCGGGTCGGGCTCGCGCCGGAAGCGGCTCACTTCGTGCAGCCGGTGCGCACGTCCGCCCAGCTTGAATCGGGCGACGAATTCGACGGTATCGCTATCTGGATCATCCGGCAAATCTACTTTACGTTGACGTAAACGTAAAGCAGATTTTACCTCAAGTCCGAGCCAGCGGATCGGCTCTTTTTCATCGAGGATGGGCTCGGCCGGGCGGGTGCTGGGGTGCCAGGTAGCCAGCAGGTAGGCGCCGTTCTTCTGCGTATAGGCCGTGTAGCGCGAGCGCATCAGCGCCTCGGCCGTGGGCGGCAGGGCGCTGCCTGCGATAAAGGGGCCGCAGCAGGCGGCCAGCGACGGGCCGCCGCAGGGGCAGGCGTCGGGGGTGGTCATTTTGGACATGCCGGCATTATCCGCCATTTCGGCGGACGGATAATGCGTAGCGGGTAAGCTGCGCGGATTCAGGTGCGCAGCGTCAGGCCGTCCAGGCTGAAGGGCGGCGCTTCACCGCGCATGGCACCGGCCAGCAGGCTCGCGCTGCCGCAGGCGAAGGTGAAGCCGAGCGGCCCGTGGCCCACGTTCAGCCACAGGTTGCGGTAGGGCGTGGCGCCGATGATCGGGGCGCTGCTCGGGGTGGCCGGGCGCAGGCCGGCCCACACCGAGACCTGCGAATAGTCGGCCGCGCGCGGCATGGTTTCCCTCACCTGGCGCGTCAGGCCGTCGACCCGCTTTGCGTCGTGGCGCAGGTCTTCTCCCACCATGTCGACCATGGCCGCCACCCGCAGCTTGTCGCCAATGCGCGCGTACAGCACCTTGCGCTCGAAGTCGGTGACGCTGATCTCGGGCGCCACGTCGTCGGCGCGGATCGGCGCGGTCAGGCTGTAGCCCTTGAGCGGATACAGCGGCAGCCTGATGCCGACGCTGTCGGACAGGCTGCGGCTCTGGATGCCGGCGGCCAGCACGTAGCTGTCGGCCTGGAGCAGGCCCGTATCGAGCTCGACACCGGTGATGCCGCGCTTGTCCGCCAGCAGGCGGCGTGCCTCGCCCTGCACGAAGCCCTGGAAGTTCGGGTGCTCGCGCAGGCGCGCGGCCAGCGCCAGGCAGAAGGCGTGACAGTCGGCCACTGCCTCGCCGCTGTTGTAGATGCCGCCGGCCAGCAGGGGCTCGGCCGCGGCCAGGGCCGGCTCGCGCGCGGCGCATTCGGCGGCCGACCAGATCTCGCCGGCGCCGGCCTTGCCGGCCGCCTTCTGGAACAGGTCGCGCGAGCGGTACACCACCAGCTTGCCGGCATCGCGCCAGTCGAAGTCCTCGAGCGGCACCGTCACTTCGAGCTGCTTCATGGCCTGGCGCGACAGTTCGCCCAGCTCCAGCAGCTTGGCCGTGGTCTTGCGGTTGACATCGGCGCGGCAGTGCGCGAGAAAACTGAGGAGCCAGCGGTACTGGCGCAGGTCGGCCTCGGGACGGAAATGCAGCGGCCCGGTTTCCTGGAACATCCATTGCAGGGCCTTCAGGGGCACGCCCTGGTCGGCCAGCGGCGATACGTAGCGGTAGCTGAGCTGTCCGCCATTGCCATAGCTCGCCCCGCTACCGACTTGCGCGGCGCGTTCGAGGACGGTGACGCGGTAGCCGGCCTGCGCCAGCCACCAGGCGGAGGTCAGGCCGACCACGCCGCCACCGATGACGATGATTTGCTGCATTCTAAACTCTTCTTCTTGTAGGATGGATGGAGCTTAGGCGCAGGCCCGCATGGGGGCCAATGAAAGTCGCGCCGCACGCCATAACCGAGGTATATGCGCAGGTATAGGTGTCCGTTGGCTTCATGTTGCCGGGCGTTGGCCGACAATGGCGTGGCGGTACAGCGCCGTGAGGATGCGCTCCTCGTAGCGCGCCAGGGCCGAATAGCGTCCCTTCTGCTGTGCCGGGTCGGCCGCGCTGCCGCCGGCCAGCACGATCATGCCGTCGCCGCGCGCGAGGTCGGTTGCGAACACGGAACGCAGGCCATAGGCGTCGCCCAGGTGGCCCACCGCTTCGAATCCTCCGCCGTCCACCAGCGCCATGCCCGGACGGTCCGGGAACTGGGCGTTGCCCAGGCCCCAGGCATTGAAGAAGCCGCCCAGCGAGTCGCCATTGGCGCCGCCGGTGCCGCCGGCATCCAGGCTCCAGTGGCGCGCAAACATGTGTTCCAGCGTCGCGCGCCCGAACAGGCGGGTGCCCGCGTGGACGCCGCCGTTGATCAGCATGCGCATGATGACGCCCAGGTCGCGCGCCGAGATGCGCAGGCCGCCGGTCGGGCTGAAGGGCGTGGCGTTGGTGCCGGGGACGTAGCGTTCCAGGCCGGCCGGCGCGACGGGCGGCCGGGTATGGTAGTCGTCGACCTGGGCGACCCAGGGACCGGCGGCGTTCCAGACCTCGGTGTCGGTGCTGCGCTTGCGGTACAGGGTGGCCAGCCGCGCCAGCGCCGCCGGCGGCAGTGCCGCGGGCAGGTAGCCGGCCGCCAGGCCGAGCGGCAGCAGCAGCAGGCGCTGCATCAGGAGGTCGAAGCGTTCGCCGCCGGCGCGCTCCATCAAGGTGCCGATCACGCCCCAGCCGAGATTACAGTAGGTGAAATAGGCGCCCGGCGCGGCGCGCGGCGACCACATCGCGCCATTGCCGTACAGCGGAGCGCCCGGCACCAGCACGTCGCGCAGCGCCGTCTCCAGCGGCCAGGAGTAGCCACCCTCGTCGCGCAGCGAGGAGGTATGGGTGAGCAGGCTGCGCAGCGTGATGGCATGGTCCGGGAAGTGCGGGTTGCGCAGGGTGAAGCCGAGGTAGTCCGAGACGTCGGCGTCGAGCGCCAGCCGGCCCGCTTCCACCAGGCGCATCAGGCCCAGCGTGGTGACCATCTTCGATACCGAGGCGATGCGGAACAGGGTGTCCGGCGTGGCCGGCTGGTCGGGCAGGGCGCCATTGCCGATCCAGCGCCGTCCGAAGGCCTGTTCATAGACCGGCTGGCCGCCGCGCACGGCCAGCACCGACAGGCTGGCCAGCTGCATGGACGGATCGTCCACGATGGCGGCCAGTTCGGCATCGAGCGCCCCGTACGTGCCGCGGCCCGGACCGGTCGAGGCCGCGGCGGAGGAAGCTGCGCAAGAGTGGGCAGCCGCGAACAGTGGCTGGACCGTGCCCAGCAGGGCCATGCCCAGCAGGCTGCGCCTGCGCTCGTTCATCGCGGTCTCCTCGTCGCCCGGTGGCTGGTGATAGGTAAAAATAGGTCGCACCCGGACCAGCATACGGAGTGAGCGGAAGGCTTGCCAAATGAATAGCGGTGCTCGTGGCATAACCCATTGATATTGGTATCAAGTGGTATGCTCACGCGCATGACAAGCCGCCCCGCCTTCCAGGTCGACCTGGACGACAATTCGCCCCTGTACATGCAGCTGGCGCGCAAGCTCGCGCAGGACGTGCGCGACGGGCGCTACCAGGCCGACCAGGCCCTGCCCTCCGAACGCACGCTGTCCGAGCAGCTCGACGTCTCGCGCGTGACCGCGCGCAAGGCCATCGACCAGCTGGTCGAGCAGGGCCTGGTGGTGCGCCGGCGCGGCTCCGGCAACTACATCGCGCCGCGCATCGAGCAGCCGCTGTCCGACCTGTCGAGCTTTTCCGAACAGCTGCAGCAGCGCGGCTACACGCCGGGCAGCCACTGGCTGCGGCGCGAGATCGTGCTGGCCGACGCCGACGAGCAGCTCTCGCTCGGCCTGTCGCCCAACAGCCGGGTGGCGCGCCTGGAGCGCCTGCGCCTGGCCGACGGCGTGGTGATGGCCTATGAGGTGAGCGTGATTCCCGCCAGCGTGCTGGCGCGCCCCGAGCAGGTCGGCGGCTCGCTGTACGCCCACCTGGCCAGGAGCGGACACCAGCCGGTGCGCGCGCTGCAGCACCTGCGCGCAATGAACGCGCCGGCCTGGCTGGCGGCCTACCTGGCCGTGCCGGAAGGACGGGCGGTGCTGTTCATTACCCGCGTCGGCTACCTGGAATCGGGCGAGCCGGTGGAGCTGACCCATTCCTACTGCCTGAGCGACCACTACGACTTCGTCGCAGAACTGCGCCGCCCTGCATAACTTTTCGGCATGATGACGGGTGCAGCTTTCATGAGCCGGCTGCCGCAATTGGTATTACACTGGTTTTATCGATGACTTTGCATTAGAAGATACGGCAATGCTGAAAACCGAAACCCCGGCCGGGGACCATGCTTCCCTCGACCAGTATCCGACCGCGGAGCTGGTCAATGTCCTGGTCGACGACCAGCTGGGCGCGGTCAACGCGGTGCGCGCCGCCGCGCCCGCCATCGCGGCCGCCGTCGGCGCCGCGCTGCCGCGCGTGCAGGCGGGCGGACGCCTGGTCTATGTCGGCGCCGGCACCTCGGGCCGCCTCGGCGTGCTCGACAGCGTCGAGCTGTACCCGACCTTCTCCTGGCCGCACGAGCGCGCGCTGGCGCTGCTGGCCGGCGGCCAGGATGCGATGTTCGTCGCGGTCGAAGGCGCCGAGGACGATTTCGCGCAGGGCGCGGCCGACCTCAAGGGGGCGGGCGTGGACGCCCATGACGTGGTGCTGCTGGTCGCGGCTTCCGGCCACACGCCCTACGTGCTGGGCGCGCTGGGCGCGGCGCGCGAGATCGGCGCGCTGACGATCGGCTTCGCCAACAATCCCGGCGCGCCGGTGGCCACCGACGCCGAGATCGGCATCACGCTCGACACCGGCCCGGAAGTCATCTCCGGCTCGACCCGCCTGAAGGCCGGCACCTCGCAGAAGATCGCGCTGAACACTTTTTCCAGCGCGCTGATGGTGCGTTTGAACAAAGTCTACGGCAACCTGATGGTAGACTTGAAGGCTACCAACGCCAAGCTGGTGCGGCGCGCCATCCGACTGACCGTGTTCGCCACCGGTGCCGAGGAAGCAGCGGCCCAGGCGGTGCTGGAACAGTGCGGCTACCACGTCAAGACGGCGGTGGTGGCCTTGGCCAAACAAACCAGTGTCGAGCAGGCACAGGCCCTCCTGGAGGCGGCGCACGGCAGCGTGCGCGACGCCATCGCGTAAGCATCCGCCTGCGCTGACGTCCTTGCAGCGCACCTGCCGGCCACGAAAGAACTATGCAGACTTCGAAAAGCCCGACGCATGCCGCCAGGCCCTGGATGTGGGTGCCGTCCCTGTACTTCGCCCAGGCCATCCCCTATGTGGTGGTGATGAGCCTGTCTGTCGTCATGTACAAGGACATGGGGGTGTCGAACGCCGACATCGCCTTCTATACCAGCCTGCTGTACCTGCCCTGGGTGATCAAGCCCCTGTGGTCGCCCGTGGTCGACATGTTCGGCACCAAGCGCCGCTGGACCGTGCTGCTGCAGCTGGCGGTGGCGGCCGCGCTGGTCGCGGTGGGCCTGTCGCTGCACCTGCCGAACTTCTTCGTCGCCAGCCTGGCCGTGATGTGGCTGATGGCCTTCAGCTCCGCCACCCACGACATCTCGGCCGACGGCTTCTACATGCTCGGCTTGCGCCAGCAGCAGCAGGCGGCCTTCGTCGGCGTGCGCTCCACCTTCTATCGCCTGGCCACGCTGGCCGGCCAGGGGCCGCTGGTGGTGCTGGCCGGCTACCTGGCTACCCAGCTGGGCGACGTCAACCAGGCCTGGTCTATCGTGTTCTTCGTGCTGGCCGCGCTGTTCTTCGCCGCCTTCCTGTGGCACGGCCTGGTCCTGCCGCGGCCGGACAGCGACCACAAGGTGCGCGGGAGCAGCAACCCGCTGCGCGACTTCTTCGTCACCTTCGCGCTGTTCTTCCGCAAGCGCGACATCTGGCTGATCCTCGGTTTCATTCTCACCTTTCGCCTGGGCGAGGCCCAGCTGCTCAAGCTGGTGGCACCCTTCCTGAAGGACCCCCTCGTCGAGGGCGGGCTGGGCCTCACCACCGAGCAGTACGGCATCGCCTACGGCACCATCGGCATCGCCTTCCTGACCATGGGCGGACTGGCCGGCGGCTACCTGATCTCGCGCCTGGGCCTGAAGCGCTGCCTGTGGCTGATGGTGTTCGCGGTGCACCTGCCGGACCTGGTCTTCGTCTACCTGTCGCAGGCGCAGCCGACCAGCTTCGCCGTGGTCTGCGCCTCGCTCGCGGTCGAGCAGTTCGGCTACGGCTTCGGCTTCACCGCCATGATGCTGTACATGATCATGGTCTGCGAGGGCGAGCACAAGACGGCCCACTACGCGATCTGCACCGGCCTGATGGCGCTTGGCATGATGGTGCCGGGCATGTGGAGCGGCGACCTGCAGGAATACCTCGGCTACAAGAACTTCTTCATCTGGGCCTGCCTGTCGACCATCCCCGCCTTCATCATGGCCGCGCTGGTGAAGATCGACCCTGAATTCGGCAAGAAGTAGGCTTGAACGAAAGCGATGCCCCAGCAATGCCCGACGCACCTGTGCGCCTGACCTCGCTCGACGCCTTCCGCGGCTTCACCATCGCCGCCATGGTGCTCGTGAATAATCCGGGCGACTGGGGCAATCTGCACCCGCAGCTGGCCCACGCCAGGTGGCATGGCTGGACCTTCACCGACTGCATCTTCCCCTTCTTCCTGTTCATCGGCGGCGTCGCCATGACGCTTTCGCTGGGGCGCCTGGCCGCCGCCGGCGCCGACAAGCCGCGCCTGCTGGCCAAGCTGGCGAAACGCGCCGCCCTGATCTTCCTGATCGGCTTCCTGCTCAACCTGGTCCCGCGCTTCGACTTCGAGCACGTGCGCATTCCGGGCGTGCTGCAGCGCATCGCCCTGTGCACGCTATTGGCCGCGCCGATCGTGGTCTACCTCGGCTGGCGCGCGCAGCTGGCCGTGATCGCCCTGCTGCTGGCGCTGTATTCGGTACTGATGCTATGGGTGCCGGTACCCGGCATCGGGGCCGGCGTGCTGGAGCCGGGCCAGGACTTCGGCGCCTGGGTCGACCGGCTGCTGCTCGATGGCCACTTGTGGGTGCAGAGTAAAACCTGGGACCCGGAAGGCCTGGTCAGCACCTTGCCGGCCCTGTGCAGCCAGCTGTTGGGCGTGCTGGCCGGTCGGGTGCTGGCGGCGCCGCTGCCGCGCAGCGAGCAGACGGCGTGGATGCTGTGCGCCGGCCTGGTGTTCCTGGCGCTGGGCTCGACCCTCGATGCGCTGCTCATGCCGATCAATAAAAGCCTGTGGACGGTGTCCTACTGCCTGTGGATGAACGGCTGGGCGCTGCTCGCCTTCGGCCTGTTCTACTGGCTGCTCGACGCCAACCCGCATGCGGCCGTGCGCGCCCGCGCTGCCGCCTGGGCCTGGCCCTTCGTCATCTATGGCATGAATGCGCTGTTCATCTTCGCCTTCTCCGGCTTCGTCGCCAAGATGCTCGGCTTTATCAAGCTGGCGCAGCCGGACGGCAGCCAGCTGTCGCTGGGGCGGGTGCTGTACGCGCCGCTCAAGGCGCTGCCGCTGGGCGCCGCCAATACTTCCCTGTTATATGCCATCGTCTTCAACGCCTGCATGTTCGCGATCGCGTATGCCATGTGGCGCAAGCGGTGGTTCGTCAAAGTCTAGAACGTACAAAGGAACGCATGTGAAGCCCAACCTGAACAAACGCGCGTTCACGCTCGGCGCCCTCGGTGGCGCGCTGGCGCTGGCCGGATTCCTCAGCGCCTGCACCACCCAGCCGACCGTGTCCGAACCGGTCCCCGCCGAGCTGCCGCCGCCGGCGCCGCGCGAATTCCGCGCCGCCTGGGTCTCCACGGTGGCGAATATCGACTGGCCGAGCAAGCCGGGCCTGCCCGCCGCCGTCCAGCAGCAGGAAGCGCTCGCCATCCTCGACCGCGCGCTGGCGCTGAACCTGAACGCGATCGTGCTGCAGGTGCGTCCGGCCGCCGACGCCATCTACCCGTCGAAGATCGAACCCTGGACCGAATACCTGACCGGCGCCCAGGGCAAGCCGCCGGTGCCGATGTACGACCCGCTGGCGTTCTGGGTCAAGGAAGCGCATGCCCGCGGCCTCGAGCTGCACGCCTGGTTCAACCCCTACCGCGCGCGTCACGACAACGCGCGTTCGCCGGCGGCGCCGAACCACATCACCAACACCAACCCGTCCGCGGTCAAGCGCTACGGCAAGTTCATGTGGATGGACCCGGGCGAGGAAGCGGCCTCGAAGCAGACCATGGACGTGATCCTCGACGTGGTGCGCCGCTACGACATCGACGGCGTGCACATCGACGACTACTTCTATCCCTACCCGATCGAGGCGCCGGACGTGGCGGGCAACGCCCAGGCGCTGGATGGCAAGCCCACAGCAAAAGCGGAACTCGATTTCCCGGACGGCCCGGCCTGGGAACGCTACCTGCTAGGGGGTGGCAAGCTCGATCGCGCGTCCTGGCGGCGCGACAACGTCAACCGCCTGATCGAAGCCATGTACAAGGGCATCCACCGCGAGAAGAGCTGGGTGCGCTTCGGCATCAGTCCCTTCGGCCTGGGCCGCCCGGACCGGCGCCCGCCCGGCATCGCCGGCTTCTCGCAGTACGACAAGCTGTATGCGGACGCCGAGCTGTGGCTGGAGAAGGGCTGGCTGGACTACTTCACGCCCCAGCTGTACTGGCCGGTGCGCCAGACCGCCCAGTCCTATCCGGTGCTGCTCGACTACTGGATCGCCCAGAACCCGCTGGGTCGCCACATGTGGCCGGGCCTGTTCACCAGCCGCATCGGCGCGCCGGCGCCGACCGTGAACTACGAGCCGCAGGAGATCGTGGAACAGATCGCGCTGACGCGCCAGCGCCCGCGGGCGGGCGGCCACGTCCACTTCAGCATGGTGGCCTTGAGCCAGAACCGCAAGGGCATCAGCGACCAGCTGCGCGCCAATATCTACCAGGGCCAGGCCCTGGTGCCGGCCACGCCCTGGCTCAAGTCCGAGGGACCCGGCACGCCCCTGGTCGCGGCCACGCGCGGCAAGGACGGCATCGCGCTCAGGCTCAAGGCCGGCAAGGCCACGGCCCGCTATGCGGTCTGGGCGCGCCACGGCGGACAATGGCGCTTCACGGTGGTGCCGGCCGCGCGCGTGGACTGGACGGTGCCGGACGACGCCCGCCTCGGTCCCGCCGAGCAGGTGGTGGTGAGCGCCATCGACCGCCTCGGCAACGAGGGCGCGCGCGTGCACGCGTGGCGCAAGCCGTCGTAAGATCTGGCCATGCATCCACCCGACCAGCAGCAAGACAGTCCCCTCGGCCTCGGCATCGATGCCGGCGGCACCCAGACCCGCTGGGCCCTGGCCGGCCCGGACGGGCGCATCCGCGCCGAGGGCACGGCGTCCGGCCTGTCGGCCCTGCAGATGGGCAGTGCCGAGGGACGCGAAGCCGTGCGCACCGTGTTCGAGACGATCGCGCGCGCGGTGCTGGCCCACGGCCGTCCGGCCGCGGTGCGCGCCGGCATCACCGGCTTTGGCGAGGACGGCGGCGCGCTGCAGCGCTGCCTGGGCGAGCTGCTCGGCCTGGCGCCAGGCGCGGTGGTGCTGAGCAACGACATCGAGATCGCCTACCTGGCCAGCTTCCGGCCCGGCCAGGGCTACCTGGTGTACGCCGGGACCGGCTCGATCGGCGCCTACATCGACGAGCACCATGGCTTTCATCGCGCCGGCGGGCGCGGGGTGGTGCTGGACGATGGCGGCGGCGGCTTCTGGATCGCGCGCGAAGCGCTACGCCACATCTGGCGCCGTGAGGACGAATGCCCGGGTGCCTGGGAAGCCTCGCCGATGGCGCATGCCGTGTTCCAGCACGTGGGCGGCGCCGACTGGTCGTTCTCGCGCCAGTTCATCTATGGCCGCGCGCGCGGCGAAGTCGGCAAGCTGGCCATCGCGGTGGCCGCCACCGCCGGACGCGACCCGGCCGCCGCCGCCATCCTGCAGGAAGCGGGACGCGAACTGGCGCGCCTGGCGCAGGCCCTGATCGGGCGTTTCGGCCCGCGCCCGGTGGCGCTGGCCGGACGCGCCGCCGAACTGCACCCGCTGATCGCCACCACCATGCGGGCGGCGCTGCCGCCCGACACGGTGCTGGAACAGGCCAGCCTGCGCGCCCACTACGCCGCCGCGCGCCTGGCGGCCGAATCCATCACCCTGAACCCATGAACCCACAGGATTTCATCCGATGAAACAGCTGCTCGTCCCCGCCCTCCTGGCCCTGCTGGCCGGCTGCGCCACCACGCCACCGACGCCGCTCGCGCCGCCCGGCCCGAAGATCGACACCACCTACACGGCCAAGGGCCAGTCGAGCCGCGCGCGCTTCCTGGTGCTGCACTACACGGTGTCGGACAACCCGAGCTCGATCAAGATCCTGACCGAGCAGCAGGTCAGCGCCCACTACCTGGTCACGAACGGACCGCAGCCGGTGATCTATCGCCTGGTGGACGAGAACCGTGCCGCCTACCACGCCGGCGTGTCGAGCTGGAAGAACTACACGCAGCTCAACAACAGCTCGATTGGCATCGAGATCGTGAACCCCGGCTGGACCAGCACGCCCGAAGGCGGGCGCCTGTTCTATCCGTTCCCGCAGGAGCAGATGGATGTGCTGTTGCCGCTGCTGAAGGACATCGTCCAGCGCCACGGCATCGCGCCCGAGAACGTGCTCGGACACAGCGACATCGCGCCGCTGCGCAAGCAGGACCCGGGGCCGCTGTTCCCCTGGCAGCGCCTGGCCCAGGAAGGCCTGGTGCTGTGGCCGGACGCGAACCGCGTCGCCACCGTGCGCCCGATCTTTGAGGCGACGCTGCCCGACCTGTTCTGGTTCCAGCGCAAGCTGGCCACCCACGGCTTCGCGATCCAGCAGACCGGGATGCTGGACCAGCAGACCCGCACCGTGCTGTCCGCGTTTCAGATGAAGTACCGGCCTTCCGACTTCGCCGGCAATCCGGATGCCGAGACCGCGGCCCTGCTCGAAGTGCTGACCACGCCGGCCAATGCGCCGCTGCCGGTGGTGCCGACGCCGGTGACCACCGCGCCGGTGCCGCCGCTGCCGCCCGCCACGCCGCCAGTGCCGGTGGTGCCCGAAACGGCGCCGGCGCCGGCCGCGCCGCTGCCGGTGCCGCCCGCGGTCCTGCCCGCACCCGCGCCTGTACCCGCGCCTGTGCCGGCCCCGGCCACGCCGCCAGTCCCGGCGCCGGCCGTCGTGCCAGCCACGCCGGCTGCCGTGAACACCCCATGACGGTCGCCGCGTCCGTGTTTTCCCTGTATCCTTCGGAAAATCCGCGCCGTGCGCGCGGAGTCTCTACTGAAGGATAAAGCGATGCGCCTGCGTCATATCGAAGTGTTCCACGCCATCATGCAGGTCGGCACCATCAGCGGTGCCGCCCAGGTTCTCCACATCTCGCAGCCCGCGGTGACCAAGGTGCTGCAGCACGCCGAGCTGCAGCTGGGCATGCCGCTGTTCGAGCGCGTGCGCGGCAAGCTGTATCCGAAGCCCGAGGCGCACCGCCTGTTCGCCGAAACCGAGAAGCTGAACCGCGACCTGCAGGGCATCCGCCGCCTGGCCGCCAGCCTGAAGGGGCGCGCGGTCGAGACCGTGCGCCTGGTGTCGACACCGACCATCGCCATCAGCGTGCTGCCGCAGGCGATGACGGTGTGGCGGCGCGACTTCCCGCAGGCGCGCTGCGAGCTGGCGACCCACCACACCAGCGAGATCGTGAACGCGTTGCGCCTGGGCGAAGCCGACCTGGCGCTGTCGCTGCAGGATCCGCGCCACCCGGGCATCGTGGCCGAGCCGATTGCGCACGGCAACCTTACCGTGATGGCGCCCGCCGGCACCTGGAGCGCGGAAGAACTGGCCAAACCCTTCACCGCCGACGGCCTGCGGGGGGAACTGATCGGCCTGAACGACGGCGACCCGCTGGGCGAGATCGTGGTGGCGGCCTGCGAAGCGCAAGGCGTGCAGCCGGTCTACCACACGGTGGTGCAGACCTACCAGATCGCGCGCTCGCTGGTGGAAGCCGGGGCCGGCCTGGCCGTGCTCGATCCGTTCACGGCCGCCTCGGCCGACCCGGGCAAGGTCCAGTGCCGCACCTGGTCGCCGACCATGCCGGTCCACCTGTACCTGCTGAGCGCCAGCCATTCCCCCCTGTCGCACGGGGCGCGCGAGCTGGCCAACTGCATCGGCGCGACCGCGCGCGCCTGTCTCGACAAAGCCTGAACCGAAGATTGCATATGAGCCTGACCGTCGCCAGCGAGGACATCGCCGGCAGCCCTGAATTCCGCCACCTCACCAGCATCGCCGGTATCGCGATCGACCTGCGCTACGCCAGCAGCAACAACTTCGTCGGCCGCGACCTGTATTCCCCCTTCGACTGCGCCTGGCTGCACCGCGATGCGGCGGCCGCGCTGGAACGGGTGGTGGCCTGGCTGGCCGGGCACCGGCCCGGAGTCAAGGCATTGGTGCTGGACGCCCTGCGCCCGCAGCGCGTGCAGCAGCAGCTGTGGGACACACTGGCCGGCACCGGTCTGCAGATGTACCTGGCCAATCCGGCGCGCGGCTCGATCCACTCGTATGGCATGGCGCTCGACATCACCCTGCTGGACGAGGCGGGCCGCGAGCTCGACATGGGCACCGGTTTCGACGACATGACCAACCTGTCGCACCCGGCGCTGGAGGAAGGTTTCCTCCTGACTGGCGAACTGAGCGATGAACAGCTGGCCAACCGGCGCCTGCTGCGCAGCGCGATGCTGCAGGCCGGCTTCGTCGGCATCAATACCGAATGGTGGCACTTCGATTGCGGCGACCGGGAGCTGGTGCGCGCCACCTACCGCCGCGTGCTCTGATCCACGACAATCCCGATCATTCCCCTACCCGCCGGGAATTGCAAATATTGCATCTTTGTGAATAGAATCCATTTCTTTCACTGATAGGAGATCACTATGCGCATGCATCCCTTGCTGGTCCTGTTGTGCAGTGCCGCCATTGCGCCGGGCGCTCTTGCCCAGCTGGCGTTCCAGGACGTGAAAGGCGGGAAGGACCATCCGCTGCTCTCGCGTTTCAGCGGATCGGTCATGGTGGGGTACAACGAGATGCAGTACGAGGAGGCGGAGCTTCCCACTGGTCGCCCCTACTTCAGGAGCAACAAGCTGCTGCTCGACCAGGCCCTGAAACTCGAAGGAAAATACACGCGCATCGCTTACGTGTTTCCAACGGACCGTTCCGGCCTGGAGGTGTTCCGCAATTACCAGGCAGCGCTGGCGAAGGCCGGCATGAAAGTGGTGTACACCTGTGAAAAGGAAGCCTGCGGCTACCTGGGGTCGTACTACAACGGTAGCTATCTGCTGAGGGATGGCTTCCTGAACAGCTCGACCTTCCGCAATGCCTTCCATTCCGGCCTGTCCGAACCGCGCTACCTGGTGGCGAAAGGCGCGAAACCCGACGGAACCACCGTTCACGTGGCGCTGCTGGTCGCGCCGCCGCTGCGTGGCGACCTGGGTGGCGTGTCGCTGCAGATCGTCGAAGGCAAGCCGATGGAGACCGGCAAGGTAGCCGCCACCCTGAGCGCGGACGAGATGGCGCGCAGCATCGCCTCGCAAGGGCGGGCGGCCGTGTATGGCGTGTATTTCGACACCAACCGGGCGGCGGTGAAACCGGCATCGAAGGAAGCGCTCGGCGAGATGGCCAGACTGCTGCAGCAGGACGGCAAGCTGAAGGTGCACATCGTCGGCCATACCGACAACCAGGGCGCGCCGGCGCACAACATCGAGCTGTCGCAAAAGCGTGCCGAAGCGGTGGTCGCCATCCTGGCCTCGGAATACCGGATCGACGCGAAGCGGCTGAGCGCCAAGGGCGTGGGCGCCTATGCGCCCGTCGCGTCGAACGATGACGAAGCTGGCCGCGAGAAGAACCGGCGCGTCGAACTGGTGAAGCAATAGCGGCGTGCGGGCGGCCGCCCGGCAATGTACGCCTAGTTCTTGTAGATTCCCGCTTCCAGCGTCACGTCGCCCACCCGCAGGATATACGTCGTCTTTGGCTCGATCTTGCCGGAGGCCGGGTTCTTGTAGGTGTAGTCGACCCATCCCTTGCCCTTGGTGGCGGCCAGTTCGACGATCTCGCGCCGGTAGTACTTGCCGTTGGTGTCGGGCGCGTCGAGCAGGTCCTTGCCGATCAGGGCCGGGTTGGCCGGGTGCGCCAGCATGACCGCGGTCTTCGCATCGCGCATGTGCAGGTAGAGTGCGCCGTCATTCAGATAAAAGGCCGGGTCCTTGGCGTTGATCCGCTCGATCATGCGCGCCTTGCCTTCGGTGCGCAGCACGGCGGCGCCTTTCTCGACCAGCGCCACCGCCTCTTTCTTGGTTGCCTGGGCAGCCGCAGCCGCGGTTCCGGCCGCATGCGCGGCAAGGACCAGTCCCAACAGTACTGCAGTCTTGGCAAGCTTCATGTGTGCTCCTGTGTCGTTCTCCGGGAAGACAAGTGTGCAGTCGAATGCTTGCTCAATGACACCAAAATCAGAAAATGTTGCGTTACTTCAATAACCCGCTCGACAGCGAGCCGCGGGATAGAGAGAAGGTGCTCGCTCGCTTCTCGCTCGTTTTTCGCTCGTTAGCGCCCCGCGGCCGTGGCTGGTACGGCAGGCATGGCGGACACAGGCACCGCGTCCGCCCCTGGCGCGGCGCCGGAACGCGCCACCCAGTCCACCAGCGCATCGAGCACCGCGCGGCCGCGTCCGTTGCCGGCCTGCTCGCTGTTGACCATCGCAACGAACACGTTCTGCACGCCGTTCGCGTCCGGCACGTAGCCGGCCAGCGCCACCACGTTGCGCAGCGTGCCGGTCTTCAGGCGCGCGCGTCCGGACGCCGGGCCGCCCTGCAGGCGGCGGCGCAGGGTGCCGTCGATGCCCGCGATCGGCATGCTGGCCAGGAATTCCGGCATCCACGGGCTGCGCAGGCCGGCCTGCAGCAGGTAGGCCATCTGCTGGGGCGTGATGCGCTCGAGGCGCGACAGGCCCGAACCGTTTTCGATGACGAAGCCGGTATCGTCGATGCGCTGGGCGCGCATCCAGCCGCGCACCGCGGCGTCGGCGCGCGCGAAGCTCGTCTCGCCCTCCGCGGGCAGGACGGCGCTGCCCGCCGGCGCTTCCGGCGCCAGGTTGCCCAGGCTCAGGAACAGGGTGCGCGCCAGCAGGTTGTCGGACGGCTTGTTGGTGTCGCGCACCAGCTCCGGCAGCAGGCGCGAGCTGTGCTCGGCCAGCAGGGTCGCATCCGCCGGCGTACTGCCGGCCACCACCGTGCCGCTGAACTTCCCACCCAGCTCCTTCCACTGTTGGCGGAACAGGCGCTCGAGGTAGTCGTCGCGGTCCAGCACATTGATGCTGTAGCTGCGCGCGCAGTCCTTCGGGAAGGTGCCGTGCAGCAGCACCTTGATCCGGCCATCCTGCTGGCGCACCGCTTCCGGCAGCTTCCAGCCGTCTTCCCACTTGGCGCAGTCGGCGTCGACCAGGGTCATGCTCGATCCGATCGAGACCCGGTCCAGCGCCGGCTGCATCTGCAGCTGCAGGCGCTTGGCCGTGGAGCGCAGGTCGATCTGCAGCATGTTCTTGTTCACCAGCAGCGCGTCCGGGATCACGTTGTAATAGGCCTCGGGCGACTCGTCGAAGGGGGGCTGGCCGAGATCCATGCGGGCCGGCTGCCACAGGCTGCGGTCCAGTACCAGCCTGCCCTCGATACGGCGGATGCCCCGGTAGCGCAGCGAGCGCAGCATGGTTTCCAGGGCCTCGCCGGAAAAATCGGCGTCGGCGCCGCCCTTCAGGAACAGGTCGCCGCGCAGCACGCTGCCATCGACCTGGCCGCTGGTGCGCAGCTCGGTGCGGGCGCGAAAGGCCGGGCCCAGGCGTTCCAGGCTCACCAGCGTGGTCACCAGCTTCATGGTCGATGCCGGCTGCATCGGCCGGTCGGCCCCGTGCGACAGCAGCACACTGTCGCCCTTGAGCACCAGCACCCCGAGGGCGTCATCCGGCAAGCCCTGCTGGGCCAGCATCTGCGCTACCGGTGCCGGCAGCTGGGCATGGGCCGCGCCGAACGCGGCGCACAGCAGGGAGGCGAGAATGAGGCGGCGCAGCATGGACACTCCTTAACCGAAGAACAGGTAGGCGACGAAGATCGCCCCGATCACGCCGGCCAGGTCGGCCAGCAAACCATAGCCGATCGCATAGCGCGTCTTGCGGATGCCGACCGAGCCGAAATACAGGGCCACGACGTAGAAGGTGGTGTCGGCCGCGCCCTGCAGGATACTGGCCAGGCGGCCGACGAAGGAGTCGACTCCGTAGGTGGTCATGGCATCGATCATCATGGCGCGCGAACCGCTGCCCGACAGCGGCTTCATGAGCGCGGTCGGCAGCGCGCCGACGAAGTCGGTGGGCAGGCCGAGCGCGGTGCAGATCCAGGCGAAGCCGCTGACGATGATCCCCAGGATGCCCGAGTTGCGTACCACGCTGATCGCCACCAGCATCCCGACCAGGTAGGGGATGATGCGCAGCGAGGTCTCGATGCCGCCCTTGGCGCCTTCGATGAAGGCCTCGAACACGTTCACCCTCTTTGCCAGCGCGCCGACCATGAAGGCGGCGATGATCGAGAACAGGATCAGGTTGGCGGCGACCACCGACACCAGCTGGATCTGCGCCTTGTCGAGGAAGACCGTGAAGTACCAGACCAGCACGCCGATCAGCGCCGTCAGGCCGCCGATCCAGCCGAATACGGCCGGGTGCAGCAGGTTGATGCGCTGGCGCAGGCTGACCGCGATGATGCCGGTCATGGTCGAGCAGTAGGTGGCGATCAGGGTCGGGATGAAAACGTCGGCGGGATTGGCCGCCCCCAAGATGGCGCGCTGGGCCATGATCGCCAGCGGGATGATGGTCAGCCCGGAAGTCTGAATCACCAGGAACATGATCTGGGCGTCGCTGGCTTCATCCTTGTTGGGGTTGAGCGTCTGCAGGCTTTCCATCGCCTTCAAGCCGAACGGCGTGGCGGCATTGTCCAGTCCCAGCATGTTGGCCGAGAAGTTCATCACCATGTGGCCGTTGGCCGGGTGGTCCTTCGGCACGCCGGGGAAGATGCGCGAGAAGAAGGGCGCGATGACGCGCGCGAACAGGTTGATGGCGCCTGCCTTTTCACCCACGTTCATGATGCCGAGCCAGAGCGTCATGACGCCGGCCAGCGGCAGGGCGATGTCCATCACCGCCATCTTGGCTGACGAGAAGGTGCCGTCGATGATGCGCTTGAAGATTTCAGAGTCGCCCAGGAACAGCCACTGCGCGAGTGCCGCCACGAAGCCGACGAGGAAAAAACCGGTCCAGATGTAATTGAGTGCCATGTGATTGCCGCCGCTGAGTCCTACGATTGTGCAGCGAGAGTATAGGCCGGGAATAAGCTGCAAGGATGAAAGAATGCAACGGCGCCATGTTCAAAAGTTATGAGCGCATGGGTTCTCATAGGGCAGGATGCTTCCGGCAGGGCGCCGCCCGGAGCCGGAGCGGGACTTCATTCTTTTAATGGCAGGAAGAATCAGGGCATAATCTTTTCCTATCGCCACGCTTACCGGAGACCAGCATGCAGCGTCCATCCCGTTCCAGCCTGTGCAGCCTCGTGTACGTGCTGGGCAGCCTTGCCGCCCTCCAGGCCCATGCCGACGCCCCGGCCCCGGCTGCGCAGCAAGCCCCGGCTGCCAGCCGCGCCGAACGGGTCGCCGCCCTGGTGCCCGAGATCGACAAGTCCTACGCGGAGCTTGCCGCCAAGGAACACCTGCCCGGGCTGGTGTACGGCGTGGTCCTCGATGGCAAGCTGGTGCACGTCCGTTCGCTCGGCCTGGCCGACGTGGAGCGCAAGATCCCGGTGGACAGCTCCACGGAATTCCGCATCGCCTCGATGACCAAGAGCTTCGTGGCGATGGCGGCGCTGAAGCTGCGCGACGAAGGCAGGCTGCGCCTCGACGACCCGGTTGCGGACTACCTGCCCGAACTGCGCCAGCTACAGCTGCCGACCACCGATTCGCCCGCGCTGACGATCCGCCACCTGATGACCATGTCGAGCGGCCTGCCCGAGGACAATCCCTGGGGCGATCGCCAGATGGCGCGTTCCAACGCCTGGTTCGAGCAGCTGGCCGGCGCCGGGCTGTCCTTCTCGAGCGCGCCCGGGCAGTCCTTCGAATACAGCAACCTCGGCTACATCCTGCTGGGCAAGGTAGTGAGCAAGGCCGCGGGCATGCGCTTCCAGGACTATGTCACCGACCGGATCCTGCGGCCGCTGGGCATGCACAACACGCGCTGGGAATACCGTCAGGCCGCTCCCGGCAAGCTCGCGCTCGGCTACCGCCGGGAGCGCGGGCACTGGGCGCCGGAACCGATCCTGCCCGACGGCGACGGCGCCGCGATGGGCGGGCTGATCACGACGGCGGACGACTTTGCGCGCTATATCGCCTTCCACCTGGACGCCTGGCCGGCCCGCAACGACCCGGACCAGGGACCGCTGCGCCGCGCCTCGGTGCGCGAAATGCACCTGCCGCAGGCGTTTGCGAGCCTGGCGGCGAAGGCCACCATGAGCGACCGCAAGACGCTGAATCCGCGCGTCCACTTCTACAACTACGGACTGGACTGGACCCGCGACAGCCGCGACCTGGTCACCGTGGGCCATGCGGGTGGGCTGCCCGGCTTCGGCAGCCAGTACCGGTTCGCGCCGGAACACGGGGTCGGCACCTTTGCCTTTTCCAACCTGCGCTACGGGAACGTCTACGGGCTGACCAACCGTACGCTCATCATGCTGACCGAGCGCGCCGATCTCGGCCCGCGGCCGGTGGCGGTGTCGCCGGTGCTGGCGGCGCGCCAGCAGCAGGTGGCGCGGCTGGTCCAGTCCTGGGATGCAGCGCTGGGCAGCACGCTCGTGGCCGACAACTTCTTCCTCGACCGCTCGCGCGAGGACTGGATCGCGCAGGCGCGCGAAACCCTGGCGCCGATCGGCAAGGTCCGCTCGGTCGGTCCGATCACGGCCGAGAATGCCCTGCGCGGCAGCTTCCCGCTGGTCGGCGAGCGCGGCACGGTGAAGGTCCGCTTTACCCTCACCCCCGAGCGCGAGCCGAAGCTGCAGGAGCTCGAGCTGCAGCCGGTCAAGCAATGAGGCCGTCCACCGTTTTTTTCAAGAGATTATGCTGTTCCGCCTGACCGCCTTGTCACTCCTGTTCCCGCTGCTGTGCGCCGCCAGCGCCAGCGCGCAGCCGCCGGCCAGGGCGCCGGAAAAAGTCCTGCGCATGTTCCTGTCCACCAGCGAAACCGGGCTCGATCCGGCCGTGGCCTCGGACAACGCCACGCTGTCGCTGCTGGAAAACCTGTTCGACCCGCTGCTGCGCTACGACTACCTGGCGCGCCCGGCGAAGCTGCGCCCGAACACCGCCAGCGCCATGCCGGAAGTGAGCGCGGACGGCCTGACCTACACCTTCCGCATCCGTCCCGGCATCCGCTTCACGCCGCATCCGGCCTTCGGAAGCGGGACTGGCAAGGGGCGCGAGATGACGGCCCAGGACTACGTCTACAGCATCAAGCGCCTGTACGACCCGGCCCTCAAGTCGCCCTGGGCCTATATGTTCGAAGGGAAGATCGCAGGCGACGAGGTGCTCAGGAAGGACTACGATGTGGACCGCCCGGTGGCCGGCCTGCAGGCGCCCGACCGCTATACGCTGCGCATCCGCCTGACCGCGCCGGACCGGAACTTCCTGTTCTACCTGGCCATTCCCGCCAGCGGCGTGGTAGCGCGTGAAGTGATCGAGGCCCATCCGGGCCAGGCCGGCAACCACCCGGTCGGCACCGGTCCCTTCATGGTAGGCGAGTGGAAGCGCAGCGACCGCATCGTGCTGCTGGCGAATCCTGATTCGAGCGCCGTGTTCGAGGCCGCGCCCGAGGCGCAGGCGCGCTACAGCGCGCAAGACCGCGCCATCGCCGCCGCCCTGGCGGGCAAGCGCCTGCCGCGCGTGGACCGGGTCGAGGTGCGCATCGCCGAGGAATTCCAGGGCCGCATGCTGGGCTTCCTGAACGGCGAATACGATTACCTGGAGCAGATCCCGGAATCGATGACCGACATGGTGGTGCGGGACGGCCAGCTGAAACCCGAACTGGCGGCGCGCGGCATCGTGCTGTCGCGCTTCCCGGTGCTGCAGACCTACTACATGTGGATGAACATGGAGGATCCGGTGCTGGGCGGCTACGGCAAGGAGCGGGTCGCGCTGCGCCGCGCGATCGCGCTCGCCTACAACAATGCCGAGGACATCGCGCTCCTGAAGAAGGGCTTCGCGATCAGGGCCGAGTCGCCGCTGCCGCCGAATGTGCTGGGCTACGACCCGGCCTACCGCAGCCCGGTGCCCTACGACCCCGCGCTGGCCAACGCCCTGCTGGACCGCTACGGTTACGGCAAGCGCGACCCGGATGGCTTCCGGCGCCAGCCGGCGCCGGGGCGCCCCGGCGACACCGTGCCCCTGACCCTGACCATGCATAGCGAGGCCACGGTGGGCGGCCGCCTGCGCGACGAATTGTGGCGCAAGTGCCTGAACGCGATCGGCCTGCGCGTCGTGTTCAGGTCGGACAAGAAGACCGAGATCATCAAGGCTTCGCGCCTTGGCACGGTGCAGATGTTCGAGAGTAACTGGATTGCCGACTTCCCGGACGGCGACAATTTCTACCAGCTGCTGTATGGCCCGAATGCCGGCCGCGCCAACTATGCGCGCTTCAACCTGCCGGCGTATAACGTGCGCTACGAGCAGGCGCGCCAACTGGCCGACGGACCCGCGCGCCAGCAGCTGTACTTCGAGCTGAACCAGCTGATCCATGCCTATAACCCCTGGGTGCCCTTGACCCATGTGCTGTCGGGTGACCTGCGTCATCCGTGGCTGAAAAACTACAAACGGCACCCGGTCGAATTCACGACCTGGCGCTATCTGGATATCGATGTTGCGCAAAGGGCACGCTCTGGCAGAGGGACACGTGAGCTTCCGTGAGTTTTTCCTAATTTAAACATTCCCCTTAGTTATACTTGCCTCCGGATATTTCATTGGAAAGCAGCACAAGGCTGCGCATACCCTGAAATCATAAAAATGAAGTAATGGCTACACATTACGACAAGAGCAGTCGGCCAGGACTTCCCCGGCCGCCAAGGGAAAACGTTAGGAGAAACGCGTGAAGTTAAAGAAGCTCGCCCATTTGATCGCCCTGATGGGAGCGGTCGGCCCGGTCGTCGCACAGGACCTGCCTGTCACCGGCAAGATACAGCGTGTCGAGATCACCGGCAGTAGCATCAAGCGCATTGCCAAGGAAGGCGCGCTGCCGGTCGAGACCATCACGGCCAAGCAGTTGCAGGACCAGGGCATCGTCACCGCCGAGCAGCTGATCGCGACCCTGAACGTGAATGGCAACGGTTCCGACAACCTGGCCTCGAACGCCGACGTGACTTCCGGCGCCCAGCGCGGCAACAACGGCGCTTCCTCGGCCAACCTGCGCGGCCAGGGCTCGGATTCGACCCTGGTGCTGCTCAACGGCCGCCGCGTGGCGACCCACGGCATGAAGGGTTCGGCGGTCGACCTGAACTCGATCCCGATGGCGGCGGTCGAGCGCGTCGAAGTGCTGAAGGACGGCGCTTCCGCGATCTACGGCACCGACGCGATTGGCGGCGTGATCAACTTCATCCTGAAGAAGAACTACAAGGGTCTGGAAACCCAGGCCTTCATCGACGTGACCGAAGCGGGCGGCAGCGAGATCGGCCGCGCTTCGATCACCGGCGGCTGGGGCGACCTGCAGACCGACGGCTGGAACGTGCTGGCCACCTTCGCGCGCAGCGAGAACAAGGCCCTGCGCGGCGACCAGCGCGACTTCGTGAACACCTTCCAGCCGGACCGCGGCGTCTCGGTGGATACCCGCGGCTCGCCGCACGCGAACGTGTTCGCCACCAGCATCGCGCCGACCCTGCTGTCGCGCACCGGCACCGGCCCGACCCTGCCGGGCGGCGGCACCACCACCTATAGCGGCATCAGCATCCTCGACCTGCCGGGCGGCGCTGGCTGCACCAGCATCGACGGCATGGGGCCGTACGACGAGAAACTGTGGAACAGCGCCGGCGCCGCCTATGGCTGCGCCTGGGATACCGGCCGCGCGGCCGTGCTGCAGCAGCCGGTCGAGAACAACAACGCGCTGGCGCGCGCCACCTTCCAGTCGGGCGACCACCAGTTCTTCATCGAAGG
This sequence comes from Massilia sp. MS-15, assembly GCF_020176695.1. Taxonomy (GTDB): domain Bacteria; phylum Pseudomonadota; class Gammaproteobacteria; order Burkholderiales; family Burkholderiaceae_D; genus Telluria; species Telluria hydrophila. The sequence goes on from NZ_JAIWIA010000034.1 coordinate 111,638, forward strand.
TGTGGCCTCGAACGTCGAAGTGTCCAAGCGCTTCTCGCCGAACCAGATCTCGCCGGGCACCAGCACCTTCAACGCCACTTCCTTCTACCCGAGCACCGGCGCGGCCTATGACACCGTGTACAACGCGCTGGTCAAGGTATTCCCGACCGTGGCCGCCAACTATGGCCTGCCGATCGCCTACCGCTGGCGCTGCATGGAGTGCGGCAACCGCGAGATCGTGACCGAATCGAAGGCCGCGCGCCTGCTGATCGGCGCCGATGGCCCGGTCAACCTGTTCGGCCGCAGCTTCGACTACCGCGTCGGCGCCTCGCGCGCCTTCAGCGAGTCGGAATCGCGCCTGGGCACCGGCTACAACTACACCGCCGCCCTCGCCAGCGCCCTCGGCAGCGGCAAGATCAACCCCTTCCTGCTGCCGGGCCAGACCCAGTCGGCGGAAGCGATCGCCCTGATCAACAGCACCTCGGCCGCGGGTGTCACCCTGTACGGCGGCAAGACCGTGCTGACCCAGGTCGACGGTGCGCTGTCGGGCGAGCTGTTCAGCCTGCCCGCCGGCGTCGTGATGGGCGCGGCCGGCTTCGACCTGCGTCGCGAGGAATACAAGTTCAACGGCGACAAGCGCGCCGCGGCCGCCCGTCCGGTGATCCTGAACGCGCCGTTCGACGACGCCAACGCGCTGGACAACGTGCACCGCGATATCAAGGCGGTCTATGCCGAACTCCTGATCCCGGTGGTCAAGAACCTGGACGTGACGCTGGCAATCCGCCGCGACCACTACAGCGGCATCGGCAGCACCACCAACCCGAAGATCTCGTTCCGCTACCAGCCGATTCCTGAACTGCTGCTGCGCGGTTCGTACAACGAAGGCTTCCGCGCCCCGTCGTTCAACCAGCTGTACAACGGCATCACCGAATCGCCGTATGCCGGCAAGGACCTGGTCGATCCGGCACGCTGCCCGACCGGCCTGGTCGACGCGACCAAGCCTGGCTGCGAATCGATCACCCCGAACATCTACACCGGCGGCAAGAGCGACCTGGGTCCGGAAACCGCGAAGCAGGGCACGGTCGGTATCGTGATCGAGCCGTTCAGCTGGTTCTCGGCCAACGCCGACCTGTGGGAGATCCGCAAGCAGAACACCATCGATTCGTTCAGCACCTCGACCATGGTGGCGAATTACAACCTGTTCTCGGACCGTTTCATCCGTGATGCAGCGGGCAACATCGCCATCATCGACCAGCGCTGGGTCAACGCCGGCGAACGCATCACCCGCGGCCTGGAGCTGGGCGCCCGCTTCAACGGCAAGTTCAGCACCGGTTCGCAGTGGACCGCCGGCATCGACGGTTCGCGCCTGCTGGAGAAGAAGTCGCGCGCCACCACCAACGCCGAATTCGGCAAGAGCGAGGTGGGTCGCTTCGTGTTCACCGGCGACCTGGGCCTGAAGTGGAAGCACAGCGCCTACGCCACCTACAAGTACGGCAACTGGAGCACCATGCTGCAGAACATCTACCGTTCGGGCTACACCGACCGCGTGCTGCCGGGCGTGGCCAACGGCCTGGTGAAGCCGGTCAACCTGAACCCGAAAGTGGACGATTACTCGATCTTCCACCTGACGGCGACGTACACTGGCATCAAGAACCTGTCGCTGACCGCGGGCATCAAGAACATCTTCGACGAAGATCCGCCGTTCGCGATCACCTACGACGACAACACCGGCGCGGGCAGCACCTGGGAACCGCGCGTGGCGGACCCGCGTGGCCGTTCCTTCACCCTGATGGCGACCTACAAGTTCTTCTGAACCGATCGCCGCGTTGAGTGAACCGGCGGCCCGCATCGGGAGGCGCAAGCCTCGCGACGCGGGCCGTTTTTCTTTTGTGAGCGTATCGCGTATGACCCTCAGCCGACGCCGCTTCGGCGCACTTGCCGCCGCCGGCTTTTCCGCCTCCGGGCTGGCGGCCGCCGGCCCGCTTTCCGGGCCTTCCTCCCGTCTGCTCAAGCCGCCGCGCCTGCGGCCGGGCGACCTGGTCGGCGTGCTTGCCCCGGGCGGCGTGGTCGACGACCGCCTGATCGAGAAATCGGTGCGCAACATCGAGGCGCTCGGCCTGCGCGCCAGGACCGGACGCTACCTGCGCGCCAGCTTCGGCAACTACGCCGGCTCGGTGCAGCAGCGCCTGGCCGACCTGCACGCCATGTTCCTGGATCCGGAAGTGAAGATGATCTGGCCGGTGCGCGGCGGGTCCGGCTGCATCTCGCTGCTGTCGAAGCTGGACTACGCCCTGATCCGCCGCAACCCGAAGATCCTGCTCGGCTACTCCGACATCACGGCGCTGCACCTGGCGATCCACAACATGGCGGGCCTGGTCACCTTCCACGGCCCGGTGGCCTCGTCCACGCTGGCCGATTACCCGCGCGAGCACATGCTGGCCGTGCTGTGCGATCCACGGTCGACGTACACGATCCCGATGGCGCCCGAGAATGCCGTCAAGGCGCGGACCATGCCGCACTTCGGCATCCGCACCGTGACCGCGGGCGTCGCCACCGGCCGGCTCCTGGGCGGCAACCTGTCGATCGTGGCGGCGCTCGCGGGCACGCCCTACGCGGCCGACTTCCGCGACAGCCTGCTGTTCCTTGAAGAAGTGGACGAGGCGCCCTACCGGCTGGACCGCTGGATGACCCAGCTCGACCTGTCGACCGGCTTTGCCAATGCGGCCGGGGTGATCGTCGGCGTCTGCGAGGATTGCGCGCCCGAGGATGGGCAGCGCTCACTGAGCCTGGACCAGACCTTCGACCAGCACCTGCGGCCCCTGACGATCCCGGCGGTAACGGGCTACCCGATCGGCCACATCCGCCATCAATTCACGGCGCCGCTCGGTGTGCGGGCGCGGCTCGACACGGCAGCGCAGACGGTGACGCTGCTCGAACCCGCGGTTTCCTGACACCACGCGCTATTCGAGCGTGAAGAGGAATTTGACCGGATAAATCATTTCACAGGGCTTGCCTGCGCACAGGGCAGGCTTATAGCGCTGCATCATCATGGCCATCGCCGCGGCGCGTCCAAAATCCGGGTGGGGTGCGCTGTAGGCCTTGGCCGAAGCCGGTATGCCGTCAGGTCCGACCGTGACATACACCAGCGTCTGGCCTTCCAGCTCCAGGCGCGCGTAGCGGCTGTAGAATTCGCTGAGTGCGTCCTTCAGCTTGCCCTGCTGGCCGGGGAGCGGGTAGGGGGGCTCGTCACGGTCATCCAGGGCAGGATAGCTGTTGCGTAGCGCGTTCTGCTCCGCGGCCGGTAGGGCCTCCCATGCCAGGTCGTCGGCGTTGCGAACGTCGTCCTTGCGGGAATCGCGGCGCAGGCGCGGCTTCAGGTCGCTTGCGAAACCGTCACGGAATTCGCCGCTCCAGCGCCGTCCACTGCCGCCATACACGATCGATCCCTGTCCGTTGAATTCGTCGTCGCGCCATTCGCCTTCATAGCGGCCGCCCAGGGTGAAGCTTTCCTTGCCGCGGCCATGGCGCTTGCCGCCCTTCCATTCGCCTTCATAGATAGAGCCGTCGGCGCTGATGCGGGTGCCGCTGCCCTCCGGCTGCCCGTCGGCCACGCCGCCTTCGTATTGCGCGCCATCGCGGTACTCGAAATAACCGGCGCCGTGTGGTACGCCACGCCGAAAGCTGCCGAGATAGCTGCCGCCGGGGTAGGCCAGCTTGCCGGCGCCGCTGACTTCACCGCGCACCAGGTTCGCTTCCAGGCGGCGCTTGCCGCGGTCGCCCGCGCCATACCATTCAAGCACGCCTTGTCCTTCCGCATACCCATCCTTGCAGGCGCCATTCCAGGACAGGCCGACACGGGTGGGCGCAGGTTCGACGGGGGCGACGCGGCAGTCGGACTTGCCGGCAAATGCCGGCTCGCCGGCCCGCGACGGCGCGGACAGGGCCAGACAGGACAGGAACACAATGGACAGGCGCTTGATCGGCATGGCTGGCTCGGGTGATGGTCGATTTCTTCAATCTACCTGAATGCTCATCGATACAGCGCCAACCTGGCAGCCGCCGATGCGGTACAGGTCCGCCACTTCGCCGGTCACATCAAAACCGCTGCGCGCATACAGCGCACGCGCCTTGTGGTTCTGTGACAGCACCTCCAGGTCGACCCAGGTGAAGCCGCGGGCGCGGGCCCAGGCCAGCGCTTCCTGCAACAGGCGCGTTCCGAGCCCTGCGCGGCGCAGGTCGTGGCGCACGCCCATGCCGAGCAGGGTACGGTGGCCGCAGGCCGGTTCCGGCCGGCCGCGCAGGTCGACATGGCCGCCGACCGCGCCGCTGTCGTCCAGCGCAATCCACACCTGGCGCCAGCCCGGCTGGCCGGCTGGCGTGGCAACGCCGGCCGCGAAGCGTTCCCGCATCGCCAGCGGCACGCCGGCCTCGGTGGGCGCCATCGGCTGGAACAGGACGCCATCGCGCCCGTTCTCGGCCAGCTGTTCGCCCAGGTAGGCGAACAGGGCTGGCAGGTCGTCCGCCGTGGCGGGACGGATCGTGGTCAAGGATGGCGTCACAGCGCGCGCGCGATCAGGATCTTCTGGATGTCGCTGGTGCCCTCGTAGATCTGGCACACGCGCACGTCGCGGTAGATGCGCTCGACCGGGAAGTCGGCCACGTAGCCGTAGCCGCCGAACACCTGCATGGCGCTGGAGACCACGCGCTCGGCCATCTCGGAGGCGAACAGCTTGGCCATCGCGGCTTCCTTCAGGCAGGGCAGTCCCGCATCCTTCATCGCGGCCGCATGCAGGATCAGCTGGCGCGCGGCCTCGATCTGCATTGCCATCTCGGCCAGGCGGAACTGCACCGCCTGGTGCTCGAAGATGGCCTTGCCGAAGCTCTCGCGTTCTTTTGCATACGCCAGCGCAGCCTCGTAGGCCGCGCGCGCCATGCCGACCGACTGCGAGGCGATGCCGATGCGCCCGCCTTCCAGGCCGGACAGGGCGATCTTGTAGCCCATGCCTTCCTCGCCGATCAGGTTCCTGGCTGGCACGCGGCAGTTGTCGAACACGATCTGCGCCGTGTCCGAGGAGTGCTGGCCCATCTTCTGTTCCAGGCCGGCGACGATGTAGCCGGGCGTGTTCGTCTCGACCCAGAAGGCGCTGATGCCCTTCTTGCCGGCGGCTTTATCGGTGACGGCCATGACGATGGCCACGTCACCGTACTTGCCGCTGGTGATGAACTGCTTGCTGCCGTTGATGACGTAGTGGTCGCCATCCTTGACGGCCGTGGTGCGCAGGGCTGACGCGTCGCTGCCGGTGTGCGGCTCGGTGAGGGCGAAGGCGCCCAGCATCTCGCCGCGCGCCAGCGGCACCAGGTAGCGCTGTTTCTGTTCCTCGTTCGCATACATCATGGCGATCGAGCACACCGGGCAGTTGTTGACCGAGATGATGGTCGAGGTGCCGCCGTCGCCGGCCGCGATCTCTTCCAGCACCAGCGCCAGCGACACGTAGTCCAGGCCCGCGCCGCCGTACTGCTCGGGCACCGCGACGCCGAAGGCGCCCAGGCCGGCCAGTTCCTTCAGCTCGTCCTTCGGAAAATAGTGGTCGCGGTCCCAGCGCGCGGCGTGGGGGGCCAGGCGCTCCTGTGCATAGCTGCGCAGGGCGTCGCGGATCATCTGGTGTTCTTCGCTCAGTATCATCGTGTCTCGTGTTTTGTTATTTGCTTGGCTTACCAGGGAAGCGGCGAGCCGTCGTGGTCAAGGAAGGCGCCGTTGCTGGACGCGTCGATCCGGGCCAGGGTAGCGCGCAGGTCGCGCACGCTTTCTTCCACCGTGAGGCTGGCGCCGGCGCCGCCCATGTCGGTCTGCACCCAGCCGGGATGGAAGGCCACGCAGGTTGCGCCCTGCGCGCCGTAGGTGATGGCGGCGTCCTTCAATACGGAATTGAGCGCGGCCTTGCTGGCGCGGTACAGGGTGCCTTCGGTGGAATTGCGCGCGCCGATCGAGCCCATCTTCGAAGACAGCACGCCCAGCTTGCCGCGCGCGGTGGCGACCAGCGGCGCCACGATGGGCAGCAGGCGCATCGCCGCCAGCACGTTGGTGTGCATGACGGCGTCGAATTCGGGGCCGGTCGGAAAGCCCGAGCCGGACGGGCCGTACACGCCCGCCACCAGCCAGGCGACGTCGATCTTCTCGTCGTCCAGCTTCCAGGCCATGCCGGCAATGGAGTCGGCACTGGTCACGTCCAGCTGGTGCGATTCGGCGCCATCGGCGGTGAGGGCGTCGCAGTCGCCGGCCGAGCGCGCGGTGGCAATCACGCGCCAGCCGTCGCGGCGGTACTGGCGCACCATCTCGCGGCCGATGCCGCGCGAGGCGCCGAGGATCAGGGCGGTAGGCATTGCAGACTCCTTGTACGGATTGTCGTAGGGTGGGCCGGTTTTCCGCCCACGCGGTCGACATGCGATCGCGGATCGAACAAGCGCCTCACCACGAAAGCTTGGTTGACCGCGTGGGCAGGGCAAGTCACGCCGGTGGCGTGACTTGCGCCCACCCTACCATTCAGACCAATTCGATCGCCATCGCGGTCGCTTCGCCGCCGCCGATGCACAGCGACGCCACGCCGCGCTTGCCGCCGGTGCGCTTGAGCGCGCCCAGCAGGGTGACGATGATGCGCGCGCCCGAGGCGCCGATCGGGTGGCCCAGGGCGCAGGCGCCACCGTGGATGTTGACCTTGCTGTGCGGGATGTCGAGGTCGCGCATGGCGGCCATCGGCACCGCGGCGAAGGCTTCGTTGATCTCGAACAGGTCGACGTCGCTGGCCTTCCAGCCGGTCCTGGCGAACAGCTTCTTCATCGCGCCGATCGGCGCGGTGGTGAACAGGTTCGGTTCCTGGGCGAACGTAGCGTGGCCGAGCACGCGGGCGATCGGGGTCAGGCCGAGTTCCTTGGCCTTCGACTCGCGCATCATGACCAGCGCCGCGGCGCCGTCGTTGATCGACGAGGACGAAGCGGCGGTCACGGTGCCATCTTTCTTGAACGCCGGCTTCAGGGACGGGATCTTGTCGACCTTGGCCTTCAGCGGGCCTTCGTCCTTCTCGACCACCAGTTCGCCGCTGCGGGTGGCAACGCTCACCGGCGCGACTTCCCAGTTGAACCAGCCTTCGTTGCTGGCCGCTTGTGCGCGCTTCACGGATTCGATCGCGAAGTTGTCCTGCTCTTCGCGGGTGAACTGGTAGGTGGCCACGCACTCTTCGGCAAAGGTGCCCATCGAGCGGCCTTCGCCGGTCTTTTCGTTGCGCGAGTAGGCGTCTTCCAGGCCGTCGAGCATCATGTGGTCGAACATCGGCGCGTGGCCGATGCGGTAGCCGCCGCGCGCCTTCGGGATCAGGTAGGGCGCGTTGGTCATCGATTCCATGCCGCCCGCAACCACGATGTCGGCGCTGCCGGCGACCAGCTGGTCATGGGCGAAGATCGCGGCCTGCATGGCCGAACCGCACATCTTGGAGAGGGTCACGGCGCCGGTGGACAGCGGCAGGCCGGCCTTGATCAGCGCCTGGCGCGCCGGGGCCTGGCCCTGGCCGGCCATCAGGCAGTTGCCGAAATAGACGTGTTCGACGCTGTCGGCAGCGACGCCGGCGCGCTCCACCGCGGCCTTGATCGCCACCGCGCCGAGGTCGCTCGCCGATTTCGACGAAAAATCGCCCTGGAAGGCACCCATCGGGGTACGGGCGGCGCCAACGATAACGACTGGATCATTCATGGTTCAGGTTCTCCAAAATGGGTGGCGCTGCAGCGGGTGAGTGAGCATGCATGGTGTGCGCCGTGGTGGGGTTTGCTGGATGACAGAAACGGATCTGCTGTGGGTAAGGGAAGACGTCGTCGACGACGCCTGCCAGGATGCGGTCCTTGTGCGATTGCCAATACGCGCGGGTCAACAGTTCCGCGTGATGCTGCATGAAGTGGTGCCGGATGCCCGGATTTCCAAGCAGGAAGCGGCCAAACTGTTCCGGAAACACGTCGTGCCTGCCGATCGGGTACCAGGGCTCCGAGGCCATCTCGTCTTCCTCGTTGCGCGCCTGGGGAATATCACGGAACTGGCAGTCGGTGAGGTACTCGATCTCGTCGTAATCATAAAACACAACGCGCCCATGGCGGGTAACGCCGAAATTCTTGTACAGCATGTCGCCCGGGAAGATGTTGGCGGCGACCAGGTCCTTGATCGCATTGCCATACTCGACGATGCCGTGTTCGACACGCTCGTCGTCGCCCGCGGCCTGGGCCTCTGCCAGGTAAAGATTGAGTGGCACCATGCGCCGTTCGATGTACAGGTGGCGCAGCACGATGCGCTCGCCCTCGATCTCGACCAGCGAGGGCGCGTGCTGGCGCAGCTCGGCCAGCAGCTCCTCGGAAAAGCGCGCCAGCGGGAAAGCGACGTCGGAATACTCGAGCGTGTCGGCCATGCGCCCGACCCGGTCGTGGTGCTTCACCAGCAGGTACTTTTCCTTGACCTGGGCGCGCGTGGTTTCCTTCGGCGGCGGATACCAGTCCTTGATCACCTTGAACACGTAGGGGAAGGAAGGCAGTTCGAATACCAGCATCACCAGGCCGCGGATGCCGGGCGCGATGCGGAACAGGTCGGAGCTGTGCTTCAGGTGCTGCAAGAAATCGCGGTAGAACAGGGTCTTGCCCTGTTTCTGCAGGCCTAGCACGGTGTAGATCTCGCTGCGCGGCTTGCGCGGCATGAGGCTGCGCAGGAAGGCGACATAGGCCGAGGGCACCTCCATGTCCACCAAAAAGTAGGCGCGCGTAAAGCTGAACAGCAGGGTGATGTGGTAGACCTCGAGCAGTACCGTGTCCAGCACCAGCTGCCCGCCGGCGTCGTGCAGCACCGGGATCACGAACGGATAGTCGCGCGGACCATTGATGACGCGTCCGACGACATAGGCGCCCTTGTTGCGCAGGAAGGGGCTGGACAGCACCTGCAGCTGCAGGTTCGGTTCCGCCCGTTCCAGGCCGCAGGCCTGCACCATGCGCGCCTCCACCAGCGCCAGGTCGCGTTCGAGGTCGGCGAAGGGAACGGCGAACTGGAAGTTGGTCAGCACCCGGCGCAGGGCCGTGCGCAGGCCGTCCGCGGCCGGATAGTACACGCGGTAGGTCGGCTGCGGTTCCTCGGTCTCGATGTACTCGGTGGAGATCACCGGCCGCACGAAGATGTAATCGTTGTGGTAGTAGCTGCGGTGCAGGATGTGGCAGCTGACCGAGTTGAAGAAGGTCTCGGCCAGTTCCGGCTGCTTGTGGCCGGCCAGCTGCCCGATGTAGTGCAGCTTGATCTCGCGCCAGACCGGGTCGCCCAGTTCTTCCGCCGTGTAGCCGTCCTGCAGGACCTGCACGCATTCCTGCACCCGCCGGTCGTAGAAGTCGATGCGCGCCCGCGCGGCTGCCTGTGCGGTGCGCCAGTCGGCGGCCTCGAAATGGCGGCGCGCTTCCTGGCTGGCCTGGCGAAACAGCCGGTAGTGCTTGTCGAAGCCGTCGAGGATGGTGCGCGCGACGTCGAAGGCGATCCGGGAAGACAGCAGTTTGGGGAAGGCTTGCTGGGTCATCGTTCGTCTCGCGCGCCATGTAGCGTTGAACGCGTGGGCGGAGCATCCACCCACCCTACATTACATCGTCTCGCCAAACAGCTCGCGGCCGATCAGCATGCGGCGGATCTCGCTGGTGCCGGCGCCGATCTCATAGAGCTTCGCATCGCGCCACAGGCGGCCGACCGGATACTCGTTGATGTAGCCATTGCCACCCAGGGTCTGGATTGCCTCGCCAGCCATCCAGGTCGCCTTCTCGGCGCTGTACAGGATGGCGCCGGCGGCGTCCTTGCGCAGGGCGCGCACCTGTTCCGGCGAAGTCGCGCGGTCGCAAGCCTGGCCCACGGCGTAGACGTAGGCGCGGCAGGCCATCATGGTGGAGTACATGTCGGCGATCTTGCCCTGCATGAGCTGGAACTCGCCGATCGCCTGGCCGAACTGCTTGCGCTCGTGGATGTACGGCACCACCGAATCCATGCAGGCCGACATGATGCCCAGCGGACCGCCAGACAGTACGGTGCGCTCGAAGTCCAGGCCCGACATCAGCACGTTGACGCCCTTGCCGACGCCGCCCAGCACGTTCTCGACCGGCACTTCGCAATCCTGGAACACCAGCTCGCCGGTGTGCGAGCCGCGCATGCCCAGCTTGTCGAGCTTCTGGGCGATCGAGAAGCCTTTGAAACCTTTTTCGATCAGGAAGGCGGTCATGCCGCGCGGGCCGGCTTCGAGGTCGGTCTTGGCGTACACCACCAGGGTGTCGGCGTCCGGACCGTTGGTGATCCACATCTTGGTGCCGTTCAGCACATAACGGTCGCCGCGCAATTCGGCCTTGAGCTTCATGCTGACGACGTCGGAACCGGCGTTCGGCTCGGACATGGCCAGCGCGCCCACGTGCTCGCCCGAGATCAGCTTCGGCAGGTACTTGCGCTTCTGCTCTTCGTTGCCGTTGCGCTTGATCTGGTTGACGCACAGGTTCGAGTGGGCGCCGTAGGACAGGCCGACCGAAGCCGAGGCGCGCGAAATTTCTTCCATGGCGACGATGTGCGCCAGGTAGCCCATGTTGGCGCCGCCGTATTCCTCGCCCACGGTGATGCCCAGCAGGCCGAGTTCGCCCATCTTCTTCCACAGGTCCATCGGGAACTGGTCGGTGCGGTCGATCTCCGCGGCGCGCGGTGCGATCTCGCTTTGGGCGAACTGTTGTACGGCTTCGCGCAGCGCGGCGATGTCTTCGCCATGGTCAAAGGTCAGGCCTGGGAGATGCAGCATGGTCGTCCTCACGTGAACGGTGGTTGAGCGGGAATGAAAAGTGCATGATACTCGCCTCTTACGTTAACGTAAACGTCAACCAAAGGGCAAAAAAAGCGGAGCCTGCTGCTGCTCCGTTCGCTCAGGCCGCGTCCTGGCGCGCGCTGTTGTCGGCCAGCAGGCGGCGGCATTCTTCCTCATGGGCCGAGATTTCTTCGAGCGCCATCTCGATGTCGGCGCGCTGCTGCTCCAGCGTCACGCGCTGGTGGGCGAGCACGCCGAGGAAGCGGTCGATCTGGGCCACCGTGTCGCGCGGCGATTCATACATGTCGACAATGCTCTTGATTTCCGACAGAGTCAGGCCGAGGCGCTTGCCGCGCAGGGTCAGCTTCAGGCGGGTGCGGTCGCGCGGGGTGTAGACGCGGTTGCGCCCGCCCACGCCTTCGCGCTTGGGGCTGAGCAGCCCCTGGTCTTCGTAGAAGCGGATGGCGCGGGCCGTGATGTCGAATTCGCGGGCCAGTTCGGCGATGGTGTAGGTAACCATGGTGCTAGGGTAGAAAACCTGGACAGGAAAGCGGCATGCGCAAATGGCTTACAATCCCGGTTGCGCATTTCCGTTTACGTTAACGTTAATGCATTGTAGCGCGACCGCTTGTCGACGAACACGAAAGTTTTCCATGAATCCGCTCGAAGCCCAGCTGCACTATCCCTTTGGCGACACCATTCCCCTGCCGGGCAGCGTGCAGGAACTGGCGCCCGGCCTGGCCTGGATCCGCATGCCGCTGCCGTTCGCGCTCGACCACATCAACCTGTGGCTGCTGCGCGACGAACAGGAGGGGCTGGCTGGCTGGAGCGTGGTCGACTGCGGCGCCGCCACCGACGCCACGCGCGCGGCATGGGAGCAAGTGCTCGCTCACGGCCTGGACGGCGCGCCGCTGCTGCGCATCTTCGCCACCCATTGCCATCCAGACCACGTCGGCCTGTCCGGCTGGCTGGGCGAGCGCGTGGGCACCGGCTCGGCTGCGCCATTCTGGACCACAGCCGGCGAGTTCGCCTTTGCCCGCATGATGGCGGCAGCCCTGCCGGGCGTCGACGGTCCATCGGCCATCCCGCATTTCGAGCGCCATGGCCTGGTCGATCCGACCATGCTCGCGCAGATGCGCAGCCGCAAGAACTACTATCCTTCCCTGGTGCCGGCCGTGCCCGAAGCCTACACCCGCCTGCGTGATGGCGACCTGGTCCATGTCGGCGGTGTGCAGTGGCGGGTGATCACCGGTTTCGGCCATTCGCCCGAGCACGCCGCGCTGTATGCGCAGGCTCTGGGCGTGCTGATTTCCGGCGACATGGTCTTGCCGCGCATATCGACCAATGTCTCCGTGTTTGCGGTCGAGCCGGAAGGCAATCCGCTGGCGCTCTACCTTGAGTCGCTGGAGAAATTCACAAACTTGCCCGAAGACACGCTCGTGCTGCCTTCGCACGGCAAGCCCTTCCGCGGCCTGCATACCCGGATCCGTCAGTTGCGCGAGCACCATGCGGCGCGCCTGGCCGAGGTCCTGGTCGCCTGCGCCACGCCGATGTCGGCGGTGGACATCGTGCCCCTGATGTTCCGCCGCCAGCTCGACGCCCACCAGCTCAGCTTTGCCCTGGGCGAGGCACTGGCCCACCTGCACAAGTTGTGGCACGAAGGCCTGCTGCGCCGCAGCCGTGGCGCCGATGGCGTGGTGCGCGTCCAGCGCGCCTGAGAAATTATCGAAATCAATGCCACAATCACGTGGCATATGACATATTCTTTCCAATAAGATATATTTTCATACCCCAAATGGGGAATGAGAGCGGAATTTCATGGGCTTTTAGCATGGAAATTCTATTAAATAATCACATCTTTGTTACTTTTTAAGGGTATGATTGTCCGTTGCCGGTGCTCAGCAGTCCGGAGCCGGCCATCTGACATGAATCGTAAGTACAATGAATTCGACAAATGAACGGGAGAGCTTCAGTGAGCGCCTGCAGCAGGCGCTGAAGAACGCCCACTACTCGCCCGATAGCCCGACCCGCCTGGCCAGGGAATTCAACATCCGTTTCGAAGGCCGCCCGATCACCGTCCACGCCGCCCGCAAGTGGCTGGTCGGAGAAGCCATCCCGACCCAGGAGAAGCTGCGCATGATCGCGCAGTGGCTGGGCGTGCCGGCCGACTGGCTGCGCTTTGGCGGTGTCGAGCAGGCGAACGGCGGCGAAAGCAGCCAGGGCGCCCGCTTCGAATCGGCCGACGTCAAGCTGATCGCGGACCTGCAGCGCCTGGATGACCACCACCGCCAGCTGGCCCGCGAGTTCATCCGCATGCTGGTGCGCATGAACCACCAGAAGCCCGAGCAAAAATAGTTTCGCAGTTGCACTTTTCGTACGCCTGAGGGCGCACAAACGGCTGGAGCTGGGTCATAATCAGCCTGTGGCAAGCGGGTCCGCTGCCACAGGGTCACGGACTCATCGAGGAGCAGCCGCCGTATGCGAAACAACTACGCCAACACCGCCCAGCTCAAGGAACTGATGACCGCCCCGCCGATGACGGCGGCGCGCCATGCCGAGGTGATGCGACAACGGAATGCCCGGCGGCGGATGATCGAGGAAGCACGCGAGGCGAAGAAGGCCGACGATCCGATGTTCGACGGCGACAAGCGCTGAGGCGGATACGGGGCGGATCAGCCGTCCCGGCCGTGGGCCGTATCCTTCATCCCGGCCCATCGGGGAGCATGGGCATTGTCGAGTCCCAGCAGGTCGAGCGCACGGTCGACCGTATGTTCCACCATTTCTTCGATCGTCGCCGGCCGCTGGTAGAAACTCGGCAGGGGCGGGAACACGATGCCGCCCATTTCCGTCACGGCCGTCATGTTGCGCAGGTGGGCCAGGTTGAACGGCGTCTCGCGCACCATCAGCACCAGCCTGCGTCTCTCCTTCAGCATCACGTCCGCGGCGCGCGTGACCAGGTTGTCCGACAGTCCGTGCGCGACCGCCGCCAGGGTCTTCATGGAACAGGGCGCGATCACCATGCCGTCGGTCTGGTAGGAGCCGCTGGCGATCGAGGCGCCGATGTCGCGGTTGCGGTGGACGACGTCGGCCAGCGCTTCGGCGTCGCGCCGCTGCAGGCCGAGTTCCTGGTGCAGGGTGAGGGAGGCGGCGTCCGACACCACCAGGTGGGTCTCGACGCCGGGCATCGCATGCAGGCGCCGCAGCAGCTGCACGCCATAGACCGCGCCGGTCGCGCCGGTGATGGCGACGACGATGCGGCGCCGGTCCTCACCGCGCGGCCGGGCGGTCATGGATCAGCCGTTCTTCAGCAGGGACTGCAGTTCGCCCGATTCGTACATTTCGTTCATGATGTCCGAGCCGCCGATGAATTCGCCGCGCACGTACAGCTGCGGGATGGTCGGCCAGTTCGAGTAATCCTTGATGCCCTGGCGGACTTCGGCGTCCTCCAGCACGTTGACGGTGGCGATGTTATCGACGCCGCAGGCTTTCAGGATCTGGATGGCGCGGCCCGAGAAGCCGCATTGCGGGAACTGGGCGGTTCCCTTCATGAACAGCACCACCGGGGTGTTGGTCACGGTCTCTTTGATCCAGGTTTGAACGTCGCTCATGTGTGTGCCTTCAGTGGGAATGGTTGGATGCCGACATTCTATAAGAATTCGGCAGGGCAGGCATGCAGCCGCGGCCGGATGTGACAATCCACGTGTTTTCGCCGCCGAAAATGCCGCTATGATGGTCGCACGCCATCCAAGACTGGAGCCGCCATGAGCACCTACCGAGGTTTTGCGTCCATGCCAACGCCGCTGCTGTGGATCATGGCGGCCCTGTTCACGCTGCCCGGGCTGTACGACGTGCTGCTGCCCGGCGCCGACCAGCCCCCGGAAGACCGGATGCTCGGCGCGGCCCAGCTGCTGGCGGGCGGCTTCCTGCTGTATTGCGCGGTGCAGGCCTGGCGCCAGCGCCGCGCCGACCTCGGATCGAGCCGCACGACTTTGGTCGGCTATGCCTGCTTCGGCCTGTTCTGCCTGTGCTTCATGGTGAAGGTGGGCGCCATCGCCCTGCGCATCGCAGCCTGAGCCCCTTCACCTGGCATCGCCGGCGCGCGACTGCGGTATGATCGCGCGGTTTTCCATCGACTCCAGGCCTGAACCATGCAACAGCCACCGCGCCGCGGCCCTTCCGCCGGCATCAACCTGCTCATCGCCGCCCTGCTCGGGATCCCCGGCGTCATCAACCTCGCCGGCGGCATCCTGCGCGGCGGCGTGGGCGAAATCATCTGCGGCGCGGCGGCGCTCGGCTACGCGCTGCTGCTGCTGCGCGACGCCCTCACCATGCGCAAGACCGGCCGCCCGGCCATGCCGCAAGCACGCATGCTGATGATCGGTTTCGGCTTCCTGAGCGTGTACATGGTCGGCCTGTTCCTCAAGCACAGCCGCTGACGGGCTGGCGGCCAAGGCAGACCGGGAGCGCGGGCCGCGCGACGCCCGCCGCCATTACTTTTTCAGTTTGGCGAAAGCGGCCGCCATCGCGCCGCCGGCGGCCGGCGCCGGGCGTTCCTGGCGCTGGTGCTGGGCAAGGCGCTTGCTGTCGTTGCGGTCGCCGCGCTGTTCCGGACGTGCGCCCGGCTGCGGCGCGCTGTCGCCCAGGCGCATGGTGAGCGCGATGCGCTTGCGCTTGGGGTCCACTTCCAGCACCTTGACCTTGACCACCTGGCCGGCCTTCACCACCGTGTGCGGGTCCTTCACGAAGCTGTTCGACAGGGCCGAGATGTGCACCAGGCCATCCTGGTGCACCCCGATGTCGACAAAGGCGCCGAAGGCGGCGACATTGGTCACCACGCCTTCCAGGATCATGTCCGGGCGCAGGTCCGCGATCTCTTCCACGCCTTCCTTGAAGGTGGCGGTGGTGAATTCCGGACGCGGGTCGCGGCCCGGCTTTTCCAGTTCCTTCAGGATGTCGGTCACGGTCGGCACGCCGAATTTTTCATCGGCATACTTGGCCGGATTCAGCGACTTGATCAGGGCGCTGTCGCCGATCACCGCCTGCATGTCGCGCTTGATATCACCGAGGATCTTCTCGACCACAGGATAGGATTCCGGATGGACCGCCGAGGCGTCGAGCGGGTTCTCGCCGTTCATCACGCGCAGGAAGCCGGCCGCCTGCTCGAAGGTCTTGTCGCCCAGGCGCGGCACCTTCTTCAGCGCCGCGCGCGAGGCGAATGCGCCCTGCATGTCGCGGTAGTGCACGATGCTCTGCGCCACGCTGCCGGATAAACCCGAGACGCGCGCCAGCAGCGCGCTTGATGCCGTGTTCACGTCCACGCCGACCGCGTTCACGCAGTCCTCGACCACGGCGTCGAGCGAGCGCGCGAGCTGGGTCTGCGACACGTCGTGCTGGTACTGGCCGACGCCGATCGACTTCGGATCGATCTTGACCAGTTCCGCCAGCGGGTCCTGCAGGCGGCGCGCGATCGAGACCGCGCCGCGCAGCGAGACGTCCAGTTCCGGCAGCTCGCGCGAGGCGAATTCGGAGGCCGAGTACACCGAGGCGCCGGCTTCCGAGACGACGATCTTCTGGAGCTTGAGCTCTTGATTCTGCTTGATCAGGTCCGCGGCCAGCCTATCGGTCTCGCGCGAGGCGGTGCCATTGCCGATCGAGACCAGGGAAACATGGTGCTTCGCCGCCAGCTGGCCCAGCACGTGCAGGGCGCCGTCCCAGTCGTTGCGCGGCTGGTGCGGGTAGACGGTGGCGGTATCGACCACCTTGCCGGTGGCATCGACCACCGCCACCTTGACGCCGGTGCGCAGGCCCGGGTCCAGGCCCATGGTGGCGCGCGGGCCGGCCGGCGCCGCCAGCAGCAGGGCCTTCAGGTTGCGCGCGAAGACGTTGATCGCATCGCTTTCCGCCTTCTCGCGCAGTGCGCCCATCAGCTCGGTCTCGATGTAGACCGAGGTCTTCACGCGCCAGGTCCAGCGCGCGGTATCAAGCAGCCACTTGTCGGCCGGACGGCCTTGCGCCTTGATGCCGAAGGCGGCGCAGATGCGGCTCTCGCAGGGATTGTGCGGCGCGTCCCACTTCGGCTTCTCGGGCTCCGAATCGAGGCGCAGGACGACGTCCAGCACGCCCTCGCGGCGCCCGCGCATCAAGGCCAGCGCGCGGTGCGAAGGAATCGTGGACAGGGTTTCGGAATAGTCGAAGTAGTCGGCGAATTTCTCGCCCGCGTCTTCCTGGCCTGCCACCACCTTCGACTCGACCACGCCGTGCTCCTGCACGTATTCGCGCAGCGACTGCAGCAGGCTGGCGTCCTCTGCGAAGCGCTCCATCAGGATCTGGCGCGCGCCGTCCAGCGCCGCCTTGGTATCGGGCACGCCCGGATTGGCGCCGCCATCGGCGTTGGTGAAGGCCTCGCGCAGGTAGCTGGCGGCGGTTTCTTCCGGGTTCAGCGCTGGATCGTCCAGCAAGGCCTCGGCCAGTGGCGCCAGGCCCGCTTCGATCGCGATCTGCGCCTTGGTGCGGCGCTTCTGCTTGTAGGGCAGGTACAGGTCTTCGAGGCGGGTCTTGTCCTCGGCGTGGGTCAACGCGTCGAGCAGCGCCGGTGTCATCTTGTTCTGCTCCGTGACCGAGGCGATGATCGCGGCGCGCCGGTCCTCGAGCTCGCGCAGGTAGCGCAGGCGCTCTTCGAGCAGGCGTAGCTGGATGTCGTCCAGGCCTCCGGTGGCTTCCTTGCGGTAGCGCGCAATGAAGGGGACGGTGGCGCCTTCGTCGAGCAGGGCGACGGCGGCGGCCACCTGGGCCGGTTTGGCGGACAGTTCGAGGGCGAGGCGTTGTTCGATGGAGGGCAGCATGGTGCGTGAATCAGGCGATCGCAAAAAGGTCAAGCGAACAATGATACGCAAACGCGGACGATACGCCAGTCTTGACAGCCGCACCTGAACATGCGAGAACAGTCGGCTGCGCGCGCGCATCGCGGCGCCTCCTGCAAGTTTTGCCTGCTACGTGCGATTCCGAACAAAACAGAAGCGCTCGTATGAAGGATAATGGTATTTATTGTCGTTTTTGATACGAGTCACAAGACCCATGCACACAGTCGATGATCACCGCGAGAACGCCGCCGACGCATCCGCGCTGGCACCCGCGCAGGCACCCGCCGTCGCCCGCGTTCCCGCACGCGCTCCCGCCCTGCCCGCACCGGTGGTGAGCTGGCTGCAAAGGGTCGAAGCGGCTGCCCACCCGCAGCCGAAACTGAGCGACGAGATCGCCGATCCGAAGGCCGTGCAGTACAAGTTCGTCTACGTGATGGCCCCGACCAGCGGCGGGCGCCACGTCGCCATCTGCCTGTGCAAGGCGCGCCTGCGTCCGAACGGCGAGGTCGCCGCCGCCAGTCCGGTGAGCGAAGTGTTCTCGCTGCTCTCCGCGCCGCCCGCCTACCTGGAAGGCGAGGACGTCGACCTGGTGCGCTTCTTCATCGCCATGCGCAGCGGCTCGGCCCAGGGCACCAGTGCCACCGAACCGAAAGGGAAAGTGGGCGCCATCCTGCTCCAGATGCTGCTCGAGCAGGGCAAGCTGCTGTGGGCGAACTCGTGGTCCGACATGGCCGGTGGCCTGGTCTATCCGCTGCAGGCCGGCCCGACCCGCCTGGCCAGCCTGGCCTGGCGCGACGAGGGCCGCGTGGCCAAGCTTGGATGGTCGGTGGAACCGGCCAAGGGCGCCACCCACAGCGGGGCCGACCTGATCGACTACATGCTGCCGACCGATCCGCCCTGGTACATCGACAACCTGTCGATCGGTCCGCTCGAACTCAATCGCGGCGGGGTCGACATCTCGCTGGCCGAATTGCAGGCGCTGGTGGCGCAGGCGCCGGCGCTGTCCGGCACCGACAAGAAACGCGTGTCGCAGCTGCTGCTGGCGCACGGCCTGCAGACCTTGATGCCGCTGCCGCAGCCGCTGACCCAGCGCCTGCGCAACGACGTCAAACCGATACCGCACCTGCTGCTCGATTCCGTGCAGATGTCCGATGGCGGCAGCCCGCGCTGGCACGACTTCGCCGTGCTGGCCTACGACTACGACGGCCAGCGCGTCTCCTTCGATCCGGCCCAGCGCGTGGTGCGCCAGATCGGCGACATCACCGAGGTCATCGAACGCGATCCGAAAGCTGAAGCCGCGGCGCTCAACGCCCTCAACGAGATGGGCTTTCGCAAGCCGGCCAGCGCCCCCTTCAACGCGATGGCCGGCGCCCTGGTGCTGGACAGCCAGGCGCACTGGCTGCGCTTTGCCGAAGCCGACCTGGACGCCCTGTCCGACGCCGGCTGGCACGTGCAGAAGTCGGCCAAGTACCGCTACGACGTGATCCCGGTCGAAGACTGGTATGCCGACATCGACGAGCCGGAAGAGGCGGGCAACGCCTGGTTCGAGCTGGAACTGGGCATCGTGGTGGCGCGCAAGCGCGTGCCGCTGCTGCCGGTGCTGGTGCAGCTGATCCGCAGCGCACCGCTCGAATTCGATCCGGCCGTGCTGGCCGCGCACGAGGGGCAGGACCAGATGCTGGCCACCCTGCCGGATGGCGTGCGCGTGGCGCTGCCCTGGGCCCGCGTCAAGCCCATCCTCGCCACCCTGGGTGAGCTGTACTTCAACGACAAGATCAAGAACCGCCTGCGCCTGTCGACCCTGGACGCGGCGCGCCTGGAAGACCTGGCGCGCGGCCTCGAGCTGCGCTGGACCGGCGGCGAGCGCCTGCGCGAGACCGGCCGCAAGCTGAGCCAGTTCGGCTCGGTGAAGAAGGTCGAGGCGCCGGCAGGACTTCAGGCAACACTGCGCGACTACCAGCTCGACGGCCTGTCGTGGATGCAGTTCCTGCGCGAGTACGACCTGGGCGGCATCCTGGCCGACGACATGGGCCTCGGCAAGACCGTGCAGACCCTGGCGCACATCCTCACCGAGAAGGAAGCAGGGCGCCTGACCAGCCCGGCGCTGGTGATCGCCCCGACCAGCCTGATGACCAACTGGTTCGACGAAGCCGCGCGCTTCGCGCCCAGCCTGAAGGTGCTGCTCCTGCAGGGCAAGGAGCGCATGGACCTGTTCGACCAGATCGCGCAGGCCGACATCGTGCTGACCACCTATGCGCTGCTGCCGCGCGACGAGGAAAAGCTGCGCGAGCACCACTATCACCTGGTGATCCTGGACGAATCGCACTACATCAAGAACACCCGCTCGAAGGCGGCGCAGACGGCCGGTTCGCTCAATGCCAACCATCGCCTGTGCCTGTCCGGCACGCCGCTGGAAAACCACCTGGGCGAGCTGTGGTCGCAATTCCACTTCCTGATGCCTGGCCTGCTGGGCGACGAGAAGAGCTTCAACAACCAGTTCCGCCACCCGATCGAGCGCCAGGACGACACAGTGCGGCGCACCCTGCTCAACCGCCGCATCAAGCCCTTCCTGCTGCGCCGCACGAAGGACAACGTGGCCAAGGAGCTGCCGGAAAAGACCGAGATGGTACGCCGCATCGAGCTCTCCGGTCCGCAGCGCGACCTGTACGAGACGGTGCGCCTGGCGATGGACAAGAAGGTGCGCGACGAGATCGACCGCAAGGGCGTGGCGCGCAGCCAGATCGTGATCCTCGAAGCGCTGCTGAAACTGCGCCAGGTGTGCTGCGACCCGCGCCTGGTGAAGGCGATGCCGGCCAAGAAGAATGCGCAGCCGGTATCGGCCAAGCTGGCCGACCTGATGCAGATGGTCGAAGACCTGCTGGGCGAAGGCCGCAAGATCCTGGTGTTCTCGCAGTTCACCAGCATGCTGTTCCTGATCGAAGAGGAGCTCGCCGCGCGCGGCATCCATTATGCGCTGCTCACCGGCGAGACGCGCGACCGCTCGGCGCAGGTCGCCGCGTTCCAGCAGGGCGCGGTGCCGATCTTCCTGATCAGCCTGAAGGCGGGCGGCGTCGGCCTGAACCTGACCGCGGCCGATACCGTGATCCACTATGACCCATGGTGGAATCCGGCGGCCGAGAACCAGGCCACCGACCGCGCCTGGCGCATCGGGCAGGATAAACCCGTGTTCGTCTATAAACTGATTGCCAAGGGCACGCTGGAAGAAAAGATCCAGCTGCTGCAGCAGAAGAAGTCGGAGCTGGCGCAGTCGATCCTGGCCGAAGGCGAATCGCAGAAGATGGCACTGACGCAGGAAGACCTGCAGGCGATCTTCGCGCCGCTGGAAGAATAGGCACGCGCCAGTAGAAGGACGTGAAAAAGGCGGCTGGTTTGCACCAGCCGCCTTTTGTTTTGAAGCGTCTTACTTGTAGAACGCCTCGACCTTGCCTTTCAGCTTGATCAGCATCGGCTTGCCCTTGCGGTCGAGCGTGCGGCCGGCGGCAACCTTGATCCAGCCTTCGCTGATGCAATACTCTTCCACGTCGTGGCGATCCTTGTCGTTGAAGCGGATGCCAATGTCGCGCTGGAAGACATCGCGGTCATGAAAAGGGCTGCTCGGGTCGATCGAGAGCCGGTCCGGGAGTGGGGGGAGGGTAGCGGTATCGTTCATAGACGCGAATTATCCACCAACTGGGCGCCGTATGGCGCAATTTTCATCGGTCCGCATGCCGCCGCGCCAGGCGTCACTATACAAGAGGGCGGCATCAACGATATACTCCTGGCAACTCTCATTGTTTGACCGCTAACAGAAAGTCCAGATGACTCCACGCCCGGCTGCCGATCCCACCATTGCGGCCAGCTCCGATCGCCCTGGCGCTGCTGACCATTTCCGACTACTTGCCGAACTCGGCGGCGACATCGCCGTCCGCATCGACCTGCCGGATTGCACGCTGCGCTACTTGAGCCCGGGCTTTTCCACGCTACTGGGCGCCGATGGCGCCGCCTTGCAGGCAGTGCTGGCCGGTGGCGGCGCACAGGAAGCGCTGGGTGCGCTCGGCCGGCAGCTCGCGGCGGGCGCGGCAGGGGCGCCGGGTGAACGCCTGGTGCAGGAAGTCGAGGTGCGCAACGCGCACGGCCATCCGCTCGGGCTGCAGGTGATCACCAGGGTCGTCCAGAACGACGATGGCAGCAGCACGCTGCTGGCCCTGTTGCGCGACCTGTCGCCGCAGCGCGCCCACCTGGCCGACCAGCGCCGCTTCGCGAGCCTGCTGAACCACGAATTCCGCACGCCGCTGGCGACCATCGACGGCGCGATCCAGCGCCTGGAGGCGACCGCGCACGGCGCCGACGAAGCGGTGCGGCAGCGCTACCGCAAGATCGCGGTCGCGGTGGACCGCCTGATCGCGATGCTGGACGAATACCTGTCGCCGGACCGGATGGCGGCGATCGGCAAGCTGCGCCAGCCGAACACGATCGTCGCGCGCGAGCTGCTGGAAGCGGGCGTGCAGCAGCTACGCGCTGCCGGACGCGAGGCCGTGGTCGAGGTGGACGGCGACGAGAATGCGGCGGCGCTGCGCGGCGAGCCCGAAGGGCTGCGGCTGGCGCTGAAGGTCCTGGTCGACAATGCACTGTTGTTCTCGCCGGCCGGCACGCCGGTCGCACTTGGCGTGCGGCGCAGCGGCAGCGGCGTTGAATTCACTGTGCGCGACGAAGGCGCCGGCGTACCGGCGCAGGATGCGGCGCACATCTTCGACAAGGGCTACCGCGGCAGCAATGCGGTCGGCCTGCCGGGCAGTGGACTCGGGCTGTACATGGCGCATTCGATCGTCGATGTCCATGGTGGCATGTTGCGCCTGGGCGAGCGGGACGGAAAGCAGGGTGCCGAGTTCCGGCTCTGGCTGCCCGCACAGCATATGGGCGGACAACAACAACTTGCCTCATCTCCGCCCAGCAGTGATAATCGGACCGATCATTAACATGGCCAATCCATGACGCAGATACTGATTGTTGAAGACAATGGCGAATATGCCGACGACATGGCGGAGTTCCTGAGGGAGCTCGATCATGACGTCACGATTGCCAAGACCGCGAGCGAGATGTGGGCGGCGCTGACGCGCACCCCGGCAGCGGTTGTCGTACTCGACCTCGGCCTGCCGGATGAAGACGGCTTCAATGTCATTCCGCGGATGCGCCAGCTGTATCCCGAGATCGGCCTCTTGGTGCTGACCGGGCGGGTCGCGTTCGACCACCGCATCCTGGGCTTGCGCCTGGGCGCCGACCATTACCTGACCAAGCCGATCAAGTTCCCTGAACTGGCGGCCCACATCGAAGCCCTGGACCGCCGCGTGCGCCCCGCCGATCCGGCGCCGGCGCCAAGCAAGTGGACGCTGCGCGTGAGCGCGCGCCAGCTGGAGCTGGGTGGCAAGATGATCGACCTGACCGAAAAGGAGTGCAACTTCCTGCACCTCCTGACCATCAACACCCGTCCGGTCCCGCGCCAGGTGATCGTCGCCGGCATGGGCGGCGAGGACCCGGATGCCAGCCGCCGGGTCGACATGCTGGTGTACCGCCTGCGCAAGAAGGCCCGCTCCGGCCTCGGCCAGGACCTCCCCCTGCGCAGCGCCTACGGCGAAGGCTACAGCCTTTCCGCCGGCTTCACCCTCTCCTGACCCCTCGGGGTCAGAGTCGAATTTCCAGACAATTTCCCAAGATGCCCTCCGATTCAAAGAGGGTCAGAGTGCAATTACCGAGCAATTGATCCGAAATAGATTGGGGTCAGTGTCGAATTATTGAGCAATTGCTCAGTATACTTCCCAGCGGGGCATGCATGGCATGCATCTTCTTAATTGGGGACACAGTCGACAGCATTCTCCCGAAGTTTGAGGTTAATGAGGGACAGAGTAAAACTTCTCGGCTAAAATGCCTGCTCAACTTTTGAGCACGCCATGGCACGCCTCCCCCGACTCGTCATTCCGCAGCAGCCACACCACCTTATCCAGCGTGGCAACAACCGCCAGCCCATCTTCCGGGAAGAGGTGGATTACCAGCGTTTTCTCGCCTGGCTCAAGGAAGCGGCGCGCTTCTACCAGGTGGCGATCCACGCCTATGTGCTGATGCCCAACCACATCCACCTGCTGGCGACGCCATCCGACAAGCTCGGCCTGGCGCTCATGATGCAGAAGGTCGGGCGCTTTTATGTTCCCTGGTTCAACCACAAGTACGCACGCACGGGCGGCCTGTTCGAAGGGCGCTTCCGCACCTCGCTGATCGATACGGACAGCTATTTCCTGGCTTGCAGCCGGTATATCGAGCTCAACCCGGTGCGCGCCGGTCTGGTGGCCGCTCCCCTCGATTACCCCTGGTCCAGCTATGCCCACCATACCGGCATGCGCACCGACGGGCTGATCACCGATCATCTCCTGTACTGGGGCATGGGCAACACTCCCTTCCAGCGTGAAGCGGCGTATTCGGAACTGGTCATGCAGGGCATCCCACAGGATGAAGTCGACTTCGTGACCACGGCCGTCCTGAAGAACCAGCCCCTTGGTTCGGACGCTTTCAAGGCGGAACTCGAGCGCAAGACCAAGCGCCAGATCCTGCCGGCCAAGCGTGGACGTCCATTCCGGGAACCAATTCCGCCGCTGCCGAGTACATAATTCGCACCCAAGGATGAAAGTCATCAAACGGCACGCCATGCGTGCCGTTTTTTTACGCGGAACAGGTCTAAGGAATGCAAATTTTTATTTTTAAATCAACGTCTTATAGGTGAACGGGAGCATGGCTGCACACGCTGGTTTACTCTGTCCCTAATTAAATAAAGAATCAAGAAGTTATCAAACAATTTGACTCTGACCCTAATTGTTCTTGTTGCTGATTGTGTTGCATTGCACTATTCTCGATTTTCGACCCCCGAAAAGTTGTGGAGATTGCCTCATGATTGCCCAAGGTTTGTACGATCCAGCCAATGAGCACGATGCCTGCGGCGTCGGTTTCATCGCCCATATCAAGGGCAACAAAAGCCATTCCATCATCGAGCAGGGCCTGCAGATCCTGAAGAACCTCGACCACCGCGGCGCGGTCGGTGCCGACCCGCTGATGGGCGACGGTGCCGGCATCCTGATCCAGATCCCCGACCAGTATTTCCGCGACGAGATGGCCAGGCAGGGGGTGGAGCTGCCGCCGCCCGGAGAATATGGCGTCGGCATGGTGTTCCTGCCGAAGGAACACGCTTCGCGCATCGCCTGCGAACAGGAGATCGAGCGCGCCGTGCGCATCGAAGGACAGGTGGTGCTCGGCTGGCGCAACGTGCCGGTCGACGAGGCCATGCCGATGTCGCCTTTTGTAAAGGCCAAGGAACCGGTGATCCGCCAGATCTTCATCGGCCGTGGGCCCGACATCATGGTCACCGACGCGCTCGAACGCAAACTCTACGTGATCCGCAAATCCTCCGGCCACGCGATCCAGGCGCTGAAACTCCTGCACGGCAAGGAGTTCTTCGTGCCCTCGATGTCGGCCCGCACCATCGTCTATAAAGGCCTGCTGCTGGCCGACCAGGTGGGCGTCTACTACAAGGACCTGCAGGACCCGCGCTGCATCTCCGCCCTGGCCCTGGTGCACCAGCGCTTCTCCACCAACACCTTCCCGGAATGGCCGCTGGCCCACCCCTATCGCCTGATCGCGCACAACGGCGAGATCAACACCGTCAAGGGCAACTTCAACTGGACCCGCGCGCGCGAAGGCATGCTGAAGTCGGCCGTGCTGGGCGAAGACCTGGGCAAGCTGTTCCCCCTGATTTACGAAGGCCAGTCCGACACCGCCTGCTTCGACAATGCGCTCGAACTGCTGGTGATGGCGGGCTATCCGATCGCCCAGGCGATGATGATGATGATCCCGGAAGCCTGGGAAAACCACACCGCGATGGACGACAACCGCCGCGCCTTCTACGAATACCACGCCGCGATGATGGAGCCCTGGGACGGCCCCGCCGCCATGGCCTTCACCGACGGCCGCCACATCGGCGGCACCCTCGACCGCAATGGCCTGCGCCCGGCGCGCTACGTCGTCACCGAGGACGACCTGGTGGTGATGGCCTCCGAATCCGGCGTGTTGCCGATCCCCGAATCGCGCATCGTCAAGAAGTGGCGCCTCCAGCCCGGCAAGATGTTCCTGATCGACCTGGAAGCCGGCCGCATCGTCGACGACAAGGAACTGAAGGACACCTACTCGAACGCCAAGCCCTATAAAGCCTGGATCAAGTCGGTGCGCATCAAGCTCAATGAGATCAAGCTGTCCGAGAGCCAGCTGGCCCAGCACCGCGCCCAGGATGCGCAAGGCGAAAAGGCGCCCATCGCACTGCTCGACCGCCAGCAAGCCTTCGGCTACACGCAGGAAGACCTGAAGTTCCTGATGGCGCCGATGGCCGTGCTGGGCGAGGAAGCCACCGGCTCGATGGGCAACGATTCGCCGCTGGCGGTGATGTCGAACAAGCTCAAACCTTTGTATAACTACTTTAAACAATTGTTTGCGCAAGTGACGAATCCGCCGATCGACCCGATCCGCGAAAGCATGGTGATGTCGCTGGTGTCCTTCATCGGACCAAAACCCAACCTGCTGGACACGAACAACGTCAATCCGCCGATGCGCCTGGAAGTGTCGCAGCCCATCCTCGGCTTCGACGACATGGCCCGCCTGCGCGCGATCAGCCTGCACACCGGCGGCAAGTTCAAGTCGTATGAGCTGAACATCTGCTACCCGGTCGCCTGGGGCAAGGAAGGCATCGAAGCCAGCCTGGCCTCGCTGTGCGCGGAAGCGGTCGATGCGGTGAAGTCCGGCCACAACATCCTGATCGTCTCGGACCGCAGGCTGTCCAGCGAACAGGTCGCGATTCCCGCGCTGCTGGCCACCTCGACGATCCACCAGCACCTGGTCGGCCGCGGCCTGCGCGCCTCCACCGGCCTGGTGGTGGAAACCGGTTCGGCGCGCGAGACCCACCACTTCGCCCTGCTGGCCGGCTACGGCGCGGAAGCCGTGCACCCCTACCTGGCGCTGGAAACGCTGAGCGACCTGGCGCGGCACCTGCCGCACGAGATGGATGCCGACAAGGCCATCACCAACTACACCAAGGCGGTCGGCAAGGGCCTGATGAAGGTGATGTCGAAGATGGGCATTTCCACCTACATGTCGTATTGCGGCGCCCAGATCTTCGAGGCCGTGGGTTTGAACAAGTCGCTGGTCGACAAGTACTTCCGCGGCACCTCCTCGACGGTGGAGGGCATCGGCCTGTTCGAAGTGGCCGAGGAAGCCCTGCGCCTGCATGGCCTGGCTTTCGGCAACGACCCGGTGCTGGCCAATGCCCTCGACACCGGCGGCGAATACGCCTTCCGCGTGCGCGGCGAGGACCACCTGTGGACCCCGGACGCGATCGCGAAACTGCAGCATTCCACGCGCGCCAACAACTACGGCACCTACAAGGAATACGCCCAGATCATCAACGACCAGAGTCGCCGCCACCTGACCCTGCGCGGCCTGTTCGAGTTCAGGATCGATCCATCGAAAGCCATTCCGCTCGAAGAAGTCGAGCCGGCCAAGGAGATCGTCAAGCGTTTCGCCACCGGCGCGATGTCGCTTGGCTCGATCAGCACCGAGGCCCACGCCACGCTGGCCATCGCCATGAACCGCATCGGCGGCAAGAGCAATACCGGCGAGGGCGGCGAAGACCCGGCGCGCTACCTGAACGAATTCAAGGGCATCAAAATCAGCAAGGGCGAGACCCTGGCCTCGGTGCTGGGCGCCGGACGCGTGATGGCCGACATCCCGCTGGAAGAAGGCGATTCGCTGCGCTCGAAGATCAAGCAGGTGGCCTCGGGCCGCTTTGGCGTCACGGCCGAATACCTGGCCGCGGCCGACCAGATCCAGATCAAGATGGCGCAGGGCGCCAAGCCGGGCGAGGGCGGCCAGCTGCCGGGCCACAAGGTGTCCGAGTACATCGCGTCCTTGCGCTTCTCGGTGCCGGGCGTGGGCCTGATCTCGCCGCCGCCGCACCACGACATCTATTCGATCGAAGACCTGGCGCAGCTGATCCACGACCTGAAGAACGCGAATCCACACGCCTCGATCTCGGTGAAACTGGTGTCGGAAGTGGGCATCGGCACCGTCGCCGCCGGCGTCTCGAAAGCCAAGGCCGACCACGTGGTGGTGGCGGGCCACGACGGCGGCACCGGCGCCTCGCCGCTGTCCTCGGTGAAGCATGCCGGCACGCCCTGGGAACTGGGCCTGGCCGAGACCCAGCAGACCCTGGTGCTGAATGGCCTGCGCAGCCGTATCCGGGTACAGGCGGATGGCCAGATGCGTACCGGCCGCGATGTCGTCATCGCCGCCATGCTGGGCGCCGATGAAATCGGCTTCGCCACCG
Source organism: Massilia sp. MS-15 (assembly GCF_020176695.1). Taxonomy (GTDB): domain Bacteria; phylum Pseudomonadota; class Gammaproteobacteria; order Burkholderiales; family Burkholderiaceae_D; genus Telluria; species Telluria hydrophila. The sequence goes on from NZ_JAIWIA010000034.1 coordinate 139,717, forward strand.
CGCCGCTGGTGGTCGAAGGCTGCATCATGATGCGCAAGTGCCACCTGAATACCTGCCCGGTGGGCGTGGCCACCCAGGATCCGGTGCTGCGCGCCAAGTTCCAGGGTAAACCGGAACACGTGGTGAACTACTTCTTCTTCGTGGCCGAGGAAGCGCGCCAGATCATGGCGCAGCTGGGCATCCGCAGCTACGACGAACTGATCGGCCGTACCGACCTGCTGGACAAGGCGAAAGCGATCCAGCACTGGAAGGCGCAGGGCCTGGATTTTTCCAGGATCTTCTACCAGCCGAAGCTGGACGCACCGCGCGCGCTGTTCCACACCGACGTTCAGGACCACGGCCTGGACCGCGCCCTGGACCACAAGCTGATTGCCCAGGCCAAGGCCGCGCTGGAAAAGGGCGAGCGGGTTTCCTTCATCTCGCCGGTGAAGAACCTGAACCGCACCGTGGGGACCATGCTGTCGGGCGAAGTGGCCAAGCGCTATGGCCATGCCGGCCTGCCCGACGACACCATCCACATCCAGCTGCAGGGCACCGCCGGCCAGTCGGCCGCGGCCTTCCTGGCGGCCGGTATCACGATCGACCTGGTCGGCGAGGGCAACGACTACGTCGGCAAGGGCCTGTCGGGCGGGCGCATCATCGTGCGGCCGAACACCGAATTCCGCGGCTGGGCGGTGGACAACATCATCGTCGGCAATACCGTGCTGTATGGTGCGATTTCCGGTGAAGCCTTTTTCAATGGCGTGGCCGGCGAGCGTTTCGCGGTGCGTAACTCGGGCGCGGTGGCGGTCGTGGAAGGCTGCGGCGACCATGGCTGCGAATACATGACCGGCGGGACGGTCGTGGTGCTGGGCGAGACCGGCCGCAACTTCGCGGCGGGCATGTCGGGTGGCGTGGCCTTCGTGTACGACCCGAATGGCGAGTTTGCCGGCAAGTGCAACACCACGATGGTGAACCTGGAACCGGTGCTGTCCACGCGCCAGCAGGACGACAAGGCCGGCTGGCACAGCCAGACCCGCAACGGCGAGCGCGAGTCGGACGAAACCATCCTGCGCCGCCTCATCGAGCGCCACTTCAAGCACACGGGTTCGACCCGCGCGCGCAACCTGCTGGACGACTGGGCCAACAGCCGCGGCAAGTTCGTGAAGGTCTTCCCGACCGATTACAAGCGCGCCCTCGAGGAGATGCACAACTCGAGCATGGAAGAAGCCAACGACAAGATCGAACTGGCTGCCTGAGCAGACCTGCAAGAGAAGGAAGGAACACAACGTGGGCAAAATTACCGGCTTCATGGAATTCGAACGGCAGGAAGAGGGGCACCTCGAACCAGCTGAACGCGTCAAGAACTACAAGGAATTCGTGCTGACCCTCACCGATGGCCAGGCCAAGGTGCAAGGCGCGCGCTGCATGGATTGCGGCATCCCGTTCTGTAACACGGGCTGCCCGGTCAACAACCAGATCCCCGACTGGAACGACCTGGTCTACCACGGCAACTACCGCGCGGCCGTCGAGAACCTCCACTCGACCAATAACTTCCCCGAGTTCACCGGCCGCATCTGCCCGGCCCCCTGCGAATCGGCCTGCACGCTGGGCATCAACGACGACCCGGTCGGCATCAAGTCGATCGAGCGCAAGATCGCCGACAGCGGCTGGGAACATGGCTGGATCGTGCCGCAACCGGCCGCCAGCAAGACCGGCAAGAAGGTCGCCGTGATCGGCTCCGGTCCGGCCGGCCTGGCCGCCGCCCAGCAGCTGGCGCGCGTCGGCCACGAGGTCACCGTGTTCGAGAAGAGCGACCGCATCGGCGGCCTGCTGCGCTACGGCATCCCCGACTTCAAGATGGAAAAGGGCCTGATCGACCGTCGTGTGGAGCAGATGAAGGCAGAAGGCGTGACCTTCCGCACCAGCGTCCTGGTTGGCAAGGACTTCCCTGCCAGCGTATCGAACATGGCGCGCGATACGATCTTCCCGGAAGACCTGGAGCAGGAATTCGACGCCGTGGTGCTGGCCGGCGGCGCCGAGCAGCCGCGCGACCTCTTGGTGCCGGGACGCGAGCTGAAGGGCGTGCACTTCGCGATGGACTTCCTGCCGCAGCAGAACCGGGTCAATGCCGGCGACAAGCTGAAGGACCAGATCAAGGCCACCGGAAAACACGTGGTCGTGATCGGCGGCGGCGATACCGGTTCCGATTGCGTCGGCACCTCGAACCGCCACGGCGCGGCGTCTGTCACCCAGTTCGAACTGATGCCGATGCCGCCCGAGCACGAGAACAAGCCGCTGGTCTGGCCCTACTGGCCGACCCGCCTGCGCACCTCGTCCTCGCACGAAGAGGGCTGCCAGCGCGACTGGGCGGTGGCCACCAAGCGCCTGGAAGGCAAGGGCGGCAAAGTCGACAAGCTGGTGGCCTGCCGCGTCGAGTGGAAGGACGGCAAGATGAGCGAAGTGCCGGATTCGGAATTCGACATGAAGGCCGACCTGGTGTTCCTGGCCATGGGCTTCGTGTCGCCGGTGCAGACCGTGCTGGACGCCTTCGGGGTGCAGAAGGATGCGCGCGGCAACGTCCGCGCCACGACGGAAGGGGAGCGCTCCTACCAGACCTCGAAGCCGAAGGTGTTCGCGGCCGGCGACATGCGCCGCGGCCAGTCGCTGGTGGTGTGGGCCATCCGTGAAGGCCGGCAGTGCGCCCGTGCGGTCGACGAATTCCTCATGGGGAGCTCCGTACTACCGCGCTAGGTGTGATGTTTCAATAGGTTGTTCTAGTTCGTTCGGACTGGGTTTGAGAAACTGGAAATCGCCAAACCCCCGGTTCTCAAGGAAGCCAGCCGAATGAACATCCATAAGAATGCCCGATTGACCTTTATCCTTCGAGTCGAATGGTCGAAGATGTCCTCAAAAGTGGCCTGCCGGCTGCTCAAGCCGCCCAGCTATGTCTTCACTTTGATGTTCGACCGCCTCTTCGGCCGTTCCTGTTTCCGACCCGGAGCCGAACATGCGCTGTAGTGAGCACAACACTGCGCGCTGCTGCGGGATTCTGCCCCGTGCTCTGTAGCGGAGAGCCTGTTCAATTCATGACGACACTTGGCTTATCTAGACTGTCCGTCATTAACTGCACTCGACGCGCACGGTTACCTGGTCCCGCCCCTTGCGACGCTTGACCGAAATCGTGCACTTCGTAGCGTCGTCTGCAACCCGTCGGTACCAGCGCAAATCCCCCCCCGCGTAACTACAGAACGCCCACTTCTCGGGCGGCTCTTCGTTGCGATTGAAGGCGTATTCGCTCTCCCAACCACCCTTGGTCTCACGGTCGCGTCCGCGAAGATCACCGCGCAGCGCCGTGGGTCCGATGGCCATGCCACCGCCGACTAAGAGACTTCCGCTTAGGATCCGCCCTTCGCTGGCTTTCGGTTTTGGTGTCGCCAAAACGATATCCTCGCTCGGGAATCGTGCGGGGCAGCTAAATTGCTCGGCAGCGAATGCGAGGCTGGGGAACAGCGCGCAAAGAAGTAGCTTTCTCATCTAACCACGTAGAACGTCTCAGCATTGTCGGAATCATCAGCCCACCCCCCTTCAGCGTGAGACTTGCCCCTTGGCCAGATACTACGTGCACTGATCTTTGGCTTGGACCTCCACTGATCCATAACAGCAATATACGACGGCTTGCCGGTCTTTAGGCTTTTCGGTCCAAAATAAAGGAACAGCGCCGCATGATTTCCTGTTGACCTGTTTGGGTAGCGGCCGTCCTCAAACGTAGCGATAACGGTCCCGACTGGAATATTCTTGGCGTCCATCACGCGCTCTCCTGGCCGCCACGTGCTCGTATGGCCCACACCCGTAAGACTTTGAACCAAGGCAACACAGTCCCATTCCCCAGCTTGTCTTTCTTTTCCAGTTCCTTGACATTCGCATACACGTGCGGCATATACCCTCCATTGTTTTGGAATCGGCATTGTCCGTCGGCTGTGTCTGCTTCAACTTGCCTCGCCTCAAAGGGTGCCAGACTCACCGCCATGTATGTCAGAGCCAAACAACTACGCGAGCACGGCCCGCACCGCTCGAGTGATGAAATCATCGTCGATGAGGGCCAAGGCCTGGCGACCTCACACTTGCCTCGGTGGGCCGTCCTACCGGCTCTATGTGGACTTCCCCCAACTCCGATAGACATTTCTGACCTATGATTGGCGTCGAGCGCTGCGCCATCCCAGTCGACCAGGCCAGCCTCGTCAGCGGCAGCCTGCATCACCTTCAGAAGACGCTGCCAAGTCCCATTCCGGGACCAGCGGACGAATCGGTCATAACAGGTCTGCCAGGGACCGTAGCGTGAGGAAATGTCGCATCAAGGGGCGCCTGTACGCAGGCGCCATAGAATGCCATTGATCACATGCCGATGCTCGACATAGAGACGTGACCATGATGTGGGTTGGGTGGCAGATGGAGCTCAAGTTTGCTCCACTGCTTTTCGGTAAGGTCAGTTCGGCTCATCGCCCTACGACCACCCAATCCAAATTAAGTTCAGTCGCGTTTAGTCAGACAGACCCTAGGCGTTTTTCATGCGGGACGAATGCGGCTGCGGCTGCCTTTTGTTTTGGTTTGCCGCCTTGGTGTGGACGGCATCCAACAGCGAGCCGGT